>NZ_JBHMET010000274.1:658843-713096 GCF_042430365.1 Bradyrhizobium erythrophlei | reverse complement strand
CTCGTTGCAACATCGAGGGTGAGTCGCCTCATTTTGTGGAGGGGACATACAGTCTAGCGGTCATCTCCGTGTGTCAAGTTCGCAGAAGGCTGGGAAGCAGACGCTCGGGCCGTCGCGATCGACGAAAAGTCTTACCGGACCATCGCCTGTAGCCGCCGGACTCTGAACCTTCCCGCTGCGGGGGCCGAATGTGCTACAGTCTTTAGTGCATCTGGGGTGATCCAGGGAGGATGCGTCTGGAGCGGAAACGCACCTCAATGGCTTCGGAACCGGTCAAACGCAGGCTTGCCGCTATTCTTGCCGCCGACATCGCCGGCTATAGCCGGCTGATGGGCGCGGACGAAGAAGGCACGCTCGCCCGCCTCAAGGCCTATCGCAGCGAGCTGATCGACCCCAAGAACAAAGAGCACCGCGGTCGCATCGTGAAGACGACGGGTGATGGAATACTGATCGAATTTCCGAGCGTGGTAGAAGCGGTGCGCTGTGCAATCGAGGTGCAGCAGGGCATGCTTGAGCGTAATGCTCAGGTGCCAAAGGACAAGCGGATCGAATTTCGTGTCGGGATCAACCTCGGTGACGTGATAGTCGAGGGCCGCGATCTCTACGGCGATGGCGTCAACATCGCGGCCAGGCTTGAGGCGCTCGCCGAACCCGGCGGCATTTGCATCTCTCAGACGGTCCTCAATCATGCGCGCGATAAGGTGTCTTTCGAAGTAGAGGATGCGGGCGAGAAAACTCTGAAGAACATCGCCCGGCCTGTCCATGTTTACCGCATAATCGTCGATCCCAGCCGGCGGCAGCCGACGCCATCGGCCAGGTCCGCGCTCGCGCTGCCCGACAAGCCTTCGATCGCCGTTCTGCCCTTTACCAATCTCAGCGGCGACCCCGAGCAGGACTACTTCGCCGACGGCATCGTCGAGGACATCATCACGGCGCTCTCGCGGGTGCACTGGCTCTTCGTGATCGCGCGCAACTCGAGCTTCACCTACAAGGGCAAGGCGGTCGACGTGAAGCGGGTCGGGCGCGAGCTCGGCGTGCGCTACGTGCTCGAAGGCAGCGTGCGCAAGGCGAGTGACCGCGTGCGCATCACGGGACAGCTGGTCGATGCCATGACCGGGGCTCACGTCTGGGCCGACCACTTCGACGGCGCGCTGGACGACATTTTCGACCTCCAGGACCGAGTCGCCGCGAGCGTCGTGGGCATCATCGAGCCCAAGGTGCGTCACGCGGAGATGGAACGCGCGCGGCGCAAACCCACCGAGAACCTTGACGCCTATGACCTCTACCTGCGCGCCCAGGCACAATTCATTGTTAGCCATGAAGGTAACCGCGAGGCGCTGCGGCTCCTCCGTCACGCCATCGAGATCGATCCGCAATACGCTGCTCCGTACGGGCTCGCCGCGTGGTGCTATGTGATGCAGAAGGCGAGGGGGTGGGTGTTTCCCTCGGACCCCGCGCTTGCGGAGGGTATCCGCTTGGCGAAGCTCGCGGCCTCGCTGGGACAGGACGATTCCGAGACATTGTGGATGGCAGGGCATACGCTCGCCCTGATGAATGGCGATCTTGAGGGCGGCATCGCGCTCATCGACCGGGCGCTCGCGCTCAATCCGAACTCGGCGAATGCATGGAGAGCCAGCGGTTTGGTGCACGCGTTCCGCGGCGATACCGAGCTGGCGGTCGCTCATTTGGACCGATCCGCACGGTTGAGCCCGATGGATATGTTCGCGTATGTCGGCTCGATAGGTTTCGTGTACGCGCATTTCATGGCGGGCCGCTATGAGGAAGCTTCGGACTGGTGCGACAAGACGTTTCATCAGCAGCCGGATTATCCGACCGCGCTGCGCATGAAGGCGGCGACCTGCGGCCTGCTCGGACGGCTGGAGGAAGGGCACATATGGGTGAAACGGCTGCTCGCGGTTAATCCCGATACCACGGTTTCCAGCATGCGGCTCCTCTACGGAGTCTTCATAAAGAAGCCGGGATGCCTCCAGGCGTTCCTTGATGGCCTGCGCAAGGCGGGGTTGCCGGAGTGATCGGTCGCTGACGCAAGGCTGCGTGCAGGAGCATCAGCTCATCACTCGCTGAATTTTTCCACTCGGCCTAAGGTCCGTTCATGGCCCGAATGCGAAGTCTGGACGGGCCAATAAGCTGTCTGCTTGTCGAGTTAGACCGGAAACGGCAAGCCGCCCGTCTGAATGGCGCTGATGACCCTGACCGGACATGCAACCCGCCTTGCGGGCGCTGCAATAAGTCGGCACGCGTGATAGACTTTCTGTTCTCGTCGATACGGACCGGATAGCGCAAAAATCCGTAGGGGTCCGCGATGCAGCAGATTGCCGAATGGCTCGAAAAGCTCGGCATGGCCGAATACGCCCAACGTTTTGCCGAAAACCGCATTGATTTCTCGGTCCTTCGCGACCTGACCGATCAGGACCTGAAAGAACTCGGTGTCGTCCTCGGTGATCGCCGAAAAATATTGCGCGCCATTGCCGACATCGACGGCATCGAAAAGAACGCGCCGGCCGCGCCCGCCAAGGCAACTGCCGCGCCGCGTCGCACAACCGTCGCGGCAGAGCCAATCCCGACCGCGACACCACCGCCGATCTCCGCCGCGGCTGAGGCCAGCGGCGAGCGCCGCTACATCACGGTGATGTTCTGTGATCTCGTCGGCTCGACCAGCATTGCCGCGCAGCTCGATGCCGAGGAATGGCGCGACCTCGTCAGCGCTTATCTCGATGCTGCCTGCGCTGCCGTGACCGAGATGGGCGGCCATGTCGCCAAGAAGTTGGGCGACGGGCTAATGGTGTTGTTCGGTTACCCGGTGGCGCAGGAGAACGACGCCGAACGCGCGGCGCGGGCGGCGCTCTCGATCCAACAGGCCCTCGTTGGGTTGAACCGCAAGAGCGCTGACGCAGGCAAGCCGGTGCTTAACGCGCGCATCGGGATTGAAACCGGACCGGTCGTGATCGATACGGCGGGCGAGATATACGGTGACGCGCCTAACATTGCGGCGCGGGTGCAGGCGCTAGCAGAGCCAGGCACGGCGGTGGTGACAGCACGGGTGCAGCATCAGGTCGCCGGTCTGTTTGTCGTTGAGGAGCGCGGCAGCCATGAACTTAAGGGTGTGCCGGAGCCAGTGACGCTCTACCGGTTGGTACGAGCGAGCGGTGGCGGACGCCGCGGGAGACAGCGCCATCTCACGCCGCTGGTGGGTCGCGAGGAGGAGATCGCGATGCTAGTGCGGCGCTGGGAAAGGGCTCGGCGGGGCGAAGGTCAGTTGGTGATGATCGTGGGCGAGCCAGGATTGGGGAAATCCCGCCTGATCGAGGAATTCCATCCCCGGCTGCGCGAGGTGCCCCACACTTGGGTAGAATGGAGTTGCTCGCAGCTTCTGCAAAACACGCCGCTGCACCCGATCGGTGATTGGGGCCGCCAGCGCTTCGGCGGCGCCGATGTACCCGCTGAGCAGCGTCTCGCCGACTTAGAGAATACGCTGGCACTGGTCAGGCTCGACCCGGCGGAGAATGCTCCCTTACTGGCGCCATTATTGGACATCCCCTTGCCGCAGGACCGTGCAGCGAACTTAGAGCCCGAGGTGTTGCGCCGCCGCCAGCTGACAGCACTCACTAATTGGGTCATGGCTGGCGCGCGAACTCAGCCGGCGGTGCTGGCATTTGAAGATGTGCATTGGGCTGATCCGACCACGCTCGATGTCTTGCGCGGCATCGCCGAGCGCGGTGCGCTAGCGCCTCTCTTCGTTGTGATCACCGCCCGACCTGAGTTCCGGCCGCCATGGGACATGCGCTCGCATCACACCACGATCTCCTTGGCTCCGCTTGATCGCTCGCAGGTGCGCCACATGGTTGGCGAGCTCGCGGCCCGCCATGCGCTGCCGAAGGAGGTGGTTGATGACGTGGCCGAGCGCACCAGCGGTGTACCGCTATTCGTCGAAGAGGTGACGCGACTTTTGTTGGAGCGCGGCGATCAAGGCGCCGCCCAAGGAGTTCCGCCGACACTCCAGCAGTCGTTGATGGCGCGGCTCGATCGCCTCGGCTCTGCGCGTGAAGTGGTGCAGATTGGCTCAATCATCGGCCGTGGCTTCTCCTATCCGTTGCTGCGCGCTGTTGCCGGCATGGATGACGCACCCCTTCAGGTGGCACTTGAAAAGCTCGCTGAAGCCGACATCTTCCTGGTACAGGGCCTGCCGCCGGACACCGGCTATCGCTTCAAGCACGCCCTCATTCAGGACGCCGCCTACGAAAATCTTCTGAAAAGCCGCCGTCACGTTTTGCATCGTCGCGTGGCGGAAATTCTGCGCGACCGCTTTGCCGCGGCGGCCGACGCCGAGCCGGAAGTGATGGCGCATCACTTCACGCAAGCGGGCATGACCGACGCGGCGATCGAGTGGTGGGGCAAGGCCGGCGACCAGGCGCTGCGCCGCTCCGCCTTTCAGGAGGCGATTGCACATCTCGGCAAAGCTATCGAGATGGCTGACAAGAGTGCGGGTACCACAACGCCCGAAGTCGCACGGGCAAGGCTCCAGACTAGTTTCGGCCATGCGTTACTCGCGGCACGCGGCGACGCCGCGCTTGAAACGACGGCCGCCTTTGCGCGTGCCCGGGAGTTGGCCGCTTCGGTTGATGACTTAATTGAACAGCTCTCAGCCAATTACGGCCTTTGGGTCGGGTATCTCAGCCGCGGAGAGGCCGGCCCATTGCGGGCAATCACCGAAGTCATCCTGCGCGACATCGAGGGCAAGCCGCTGTCGCCAGAAGCCGCCGTGGCGCACTGCCTTGCCGGCGTGACGGAGTGGTATCTTGGAAATTTCGAGCTGGCGCGCGCCCACATGGAGCAGACGCTCGCCGTGTTCGATGCGCAGCGCGACCGTGATCTGGCCTACCGCTTCGGCCGGGACACGGGCGTCCGTGCGATGGTGTTTATGGCTTTGGCGCTGTGGCCGCTGGGCGAGACCGACCATGCGCGGCGGATTGGCGAGAAAGCGCTCGCCCGGGCGGTGGCAAGCGGCCATATGCTGACAATGGTCTACGGGCATTTTCAATATGCGCTGCTCCATGTCGCCCGGCGGGATGCGGCCACAACGGCGCCCCTAGCCGAGACGGTGGTGAGGTTGGCGCGCGAACATGGCATGCCACTCTACAGCGCCTATGGCGAGTTCCTGCAGCCATGGGCGCGGTGGCACCTTGGCGATCGGGAGGGCGGTCTTGACGCAATGCGCCGCGGCATCGCCGCGTGCCACGATATGGGCAACCTCCTCTTTACGACACTCTTAGAAACGGCCCTTGCTGAGGCAGAAGCAGAAGCGGGCGAGATCGAAGCGGCGCTCGCTCGTATCGATCACGCCGTTGCCCTGACAGAACGCACCGGCCAGCGCTGGAATGAAGCCGACACCCATCGCGTCCACGGCGAGATTTTATTGAAGCGCGATCTGGCGAACACGGGGCCTGCCGAAAACGCGTTCCTTACTGCCATTGCCATCGCGCAGCAGCAAAAGGCAAAGAGCTTCGAGCTGCGTGCGGCGCTGTCGCTGGCCAAGCTTTACCAATCGACCGGCCGTCTCGCCGATGCGCACGCCGTGCTCGCGCCTGCGCTGGAAGGCTTTTCGCCGACGCCGGAATTTCCGGAGATCGCGGAAGCTCAAGCGCTGCTTACCACGTTGCCGTCATAAGCCATCAAAGGGAGGCGACGACTTCCGGGTTTGGCCCGATGGCGAAGTCCACCATCGGGCTGAGGTGGTCTGGTTTTTGGTGAACACCGGAAGAGGCCAACTGATGCCCAAAACGACGGGATTGACCCACAGCGGTCATTGCTGCGAGGGGATGGACACACCCCGATATTGCCCCATAGACTTGAGCCGTTATTGCCTTGGACCGGAGCACACCGGATGGCCGAAGCGCGGGTCGGACGCAGGTTGGCGGCGATAGTGGCCGCTGACGTGGCGGGCTACTCGCGGCTCATGGGGCTCGACGAGGTCGGCACCGCCCGCACACTCCGCGAACACCGCAAGGTCACCGATGCGCTAGTTGCAAAGCATGGCGGTCGCATCGTCAAGACCACGGGAGACGGCGTGCTCCTAGAGTTTCCCTCCGTGGTCGATGCTGTTGAATGCGCAGTAGCTGTGCAAGCCGTGATGGCCCAGAGGAACGAAGGTGTCCCACAGGACCGGCGAATGCTCTTTCGGATCGGGGTCAATCTCGGAGATATTCTGATCGAGGGCGATGACATTCTTGGCGATGGCGTCAATGTCGCGGCTCGGCTTGAGGGGATCGCTGAGCCAGGGGGCATCTGTATCTCGTCGTCAGCTTATGAACAGGTTCGCGGCAAGGTCCCGGTCGAGTTCACTGACCTTGGCGAGCAAACCCTCAAAAACATTGCCTGTCCGATCCGCGCCTATTCGGTTGGCCCGAGCGCAAGTGTTCATCAAACGGCACCGTTGCGGTCTTTAGCTCCGCGTTTGTCCATAGTGGTGCTGCCGTTCGCAAACATTGGCGGCGGTCCCGAGCAGGAATATTTCGTCGATGGGGTGACCGAGAGCCTGACTACGGACCTGTCGCGTATCCGTGGCGCGTTCGTGATTGCGCGAAACACTGCGTTCACGTTCAAGGGCAAAGCTGTGGACGTGAAGAAGCTGGGACGTGAGCTGACCATCCGCTATGTGCTTGAAGGTTCGGTGCAACGCGGCGGCGATCGTCTCCGGGTCAACGTGCAATTGATCGACGCCGAAAACGGAGAACACCTGTGGGCTGAGCGTTTTGATAAGCCGGTCGCCGACCTCTTCGACATGCAGGACGAAATTGTATCCAGACTGGCAAACCAGCTACAGGCTGAACTCGTTGCAGCAGAGGCGCGGAGAGCAGAGCGTTCGTTGCATCCGGACTGCATGGATCTGGTTTTCCAAGGCAGGGCTCGGTTGAACAAGGGATTGACCGCGGAAAACTTACCGCAAGCGCGCAGCTTCTTCGAGCGGGCCATGTCCATCGATCCTGGCAACATCGAGGCAATGGTGGGCTTAGGGATGGTCGATGCGTCAGTTGCGGCGGTGCTCACGACTGACGACTGGTCGGGGCGGTGCAAGACAGCAGAGGCGAGCTTGACCAAGGCCTTGTCCCTCGCACCGAACTACGCTGTCGTGCACGTATATTTGGGCCTGATCTACATGTACACGAGACGCATAGCTCAGGGCATCGCTGAGTGCGAGCTGGCCTTGGAATTGGACCCCAATCTGGCGGGTGCTCACGGTCTCATCGGGTACGCCAAATTTCTCCTTGGACGGGGAGCAGAAACCGAGGCCCACATCAACGAAGCATTCCGTCTTTCTCCTCACGACACACTGTCGCACAGATGGTTGGTATGGATCGGCTTGGCCAAAGCACAGCTCAATTTGGATGAGGAAGCCGTTATCTGGCTGCGCCGAGGCATCGACGTGAACCGAAATTATTCCCTCGCGCACTTCCATCTAGCTTCTGCGCTGGCGCGGCTCGGAGAGTTGGACCTCGCGCGAGAGGCGGTGCAAGCGGGCCTTGAGGTCGACCCAACTTTCACAGTGCGCCGATACATCGACGGCACTGGTGTATGGGCATTGTCCGATCCGACCTACCTCGCAGGGCGCGAGCGCGCGATCAAGGGTATGCGCTTGGCCGGGGCGCCTGAGGGCTGACGTTCAAGGAGACCCGTTCTGCTTGTTGCAGTGCATGAGTCCAGGCCCAAGGCCGACATAGGCTGTGTCGGCTTCAACGTCGCCTTCCGAGAGTAAAGTGGACGCGACGAGTTCATGAGTACACGACCTAGCGATCCAGCGCGAGCCGCGCGCCGAGCCCGACTAGGATGCCGCCGCCGATCCGCTGCATGATCCGCCGCGAGGAGCGCGAGCGCTCAAGCTTCGCCATCACGGCGCTCGCGAAGCACACGCAGACGACGTCGACCAGCGAGAAGGTCAGATTGACGGTCGTGCCGAGCAGGAAGAGCTGCGCCCATACCGGCAGGCTCGCCGAGGCATGGATGAACTGCGGCAGGAAAGCGAGGAAAAAGATCGCGGTCTTCGGATTGAGCACCTCGACGACGATGCTCTGCACGAAGGCGCGCCGCGCGGACACCGGCGCAAGCGCGACGGGCGCTGTGCCGTCGCGATCGCGAAACAGCGACAGCCCAAGCCAGACCAGATAGGCCGCGCCGGCGAACTTCATCGCCATGAACAGCGGCGGCACCGCGTGAAACAGGAACGCCAGCCCGGCGGCCGCCGCGATCACATGGACATAGCCGCCGAGATGAAGGCCGAGCGAGGCCATCAGGCCCGCCCGCCTGCCGCCCGCCAGCGTGCGCGCCGCGGCGTAGAGCATCGCCGGCCCCGGCATCAACGCGAAGGTCGCGGTCGTGACGGCGAAAGCGAGATACAATTCCATTCGCAGTCACTCGCCTCAGGTGGTCGGGATCATTGCCGCGACCTCGCGGTCGAGCGGATCGTTGCTTGCTCTGAGGCCCGCGGCGACACCTGCGCGATCCTCAAGCTTGCGGTTCTGGCTCATCTTCTTCTTGGCGTCGATCCGCGTGATCGGCAACCGGAAGCCGACAATGCCGCGCAGTTGCGCGCGGATGAAGTCGTCGGGCGCATCGGTGACCTGCCAGGCTTCTGCGCGCGAACTTTCGTGCAGATTGGTCAGCCGTGTCACCACATCAAGCAAGCGATCGGCATCCTCGAAGAATTCCGCCACGCCATAGGCGTGTACGGCGACATAGTTCCAGGTCGGCACGACCTTGCCGTGCTCGGCCTTGGTCACGTACCAGGACGGCGTCACATAGGCGTCGGGCCCGCTGAAAATCGCCATCGCCTCGCCAACTGCCGGCGTCTTCCACTGCGGATTCGGCCGCGCGACATGGCCATAGAGCGTGCCGTACTGGCCCTCGCGCTCATCGAGGATCAGCGGCAGCGGCGTCCCGATCAGCCCGTCCGCGGTCGCGGTGACCAGCGTCGTCAACCGCGACGCCCGCATCGCGGCGTGGATCGCGGCCAACTCGTCCATCTTGAAGTGCGGCGGCAGATACATGGCAAACCTCGTGCGTTATTGGCTCGCACATTAGCGCCGAAGTGGCCTATCATAAGGTCCACTTTCAACAAATCTGACTGGTCCACTATGCCACGCAGTCGCGCCACATCGGACATTCCCTCGCTCGGAGCGGTCGACCGCGCCGCCGGCGGGGTCGGCCGCCAGATTGCGCGGGCCCTGCGCGCGGCCATCGCCAGGGGCGAATTGAAGGCCGGCGAATTGCTGCCGTCGACGCGGGCGTTGGCGGCAGCGCTCGGCATCGCGCGCGGCACGGTGACGGAGGCCTTCGATCAGCTCCGCGCCGAGGGCTATCTGGAATCGCAAATCGGCGCCGGCACCCGCGTCGCACCGACACTTGCCGACCAGCCGCCTGTGGCGCGCCCGCCGCGCAGCCGTGGACCGCAGATCGCTCCGGTGCAACTGCCGCCGCGCGCAAGCCGGCTGGCGGAGGTCGCCCGTGCCTTCACGCCGATGCCGGAAGTCCCCTTTGCGATCGCGGTCCCCGGCGGCAGCGTCGCGCCCGATGACAATTGGCGGCGTCTCGGCAACCGGGTGCGGGCATCGCGTGCGGCGGCGCCATCGAGCTACGGCGATCCGCGCGGCCTGAAGGAATTGCGCCAAGCGATCGCCGATTATGTGCGCAAGTCGCGCGCGGTGCATTGCGAGCCCGACCAGGTCGTGATCACGGCCGGCACGCAGCAGGGCCTTTACCTCACGGGCCGCGTGCTGCTGTTGCGCGGCGATCATGTCTGGGCGGAGGATCCCGCCTATCCGGGCATGACGGCCGTGCTCGACGACCTCGACCTCATCACGACGCGCGTGCCGGTCGACGCGCAGGGCATCGACGTCGATGCCGGCGTCACCGCGTGCCCGCATGCGCGTGCGGCGTTCGTGACGCCGTCGCATCAATATCCGCTGGGCATGCCGATGAGCATGGCGCGGCGCAACGCGCTGCTCGCATGGGCACAGCGCCGCGATGCCTGGATCGTCGAGGACGATTACGACAGCGAGTTGCGCTATGCCGGGCATCCCTTCCCGTCGCTGCAGGGTCTCGATCCCCCGCGCGTGATCTATCTGGGCACACTGAGCAAGGTGCTGTTCCCCTCGCTGCGGCTCGGCTACGTCGTTGCACCGGCGCCGCTGGTCGATGCCTTTGCCGGCGCGCGGGCGTTGCTCGACCGGCATTCGCCGACCTCCGACCAGCACGTGCTCACGGCCTACATGCGGGAGGGATTCTTCGAAGCCCATATCCGGCGCATCCGCGCCGTCTACGCGGCGCGACGCGCGACGCTGATCGCGGCGCTCGAACGCCACATGCCTGGTGATGTCACCTTGCAGCCGAGCGATCAGGGCATGCATCTGCTGCTGTGGCTGCCAAAGGGCACGGACGATGTGCGACTGGTGAAGGCCGCGCTTGCCGATGGCATCGTCGCGCGGCCGATCTCGCCGATGTACAAGGCCGCACCGCTGCCCGGCCTGATGCTCGGCTTCGGCGGATTCGCGCCGGAGGAACTGGAGGCGGCGGCGATGCGTCTGCGCAGGATCATGGATCGATACGGATCGCAGCGGAGTGCCAAGGCGTGGGCTCGCTAGAGCCATTTCCGTTCCGATGGAATCGGAACGGGGCTCTAGATTCTTGTTTTGACGCGTTTTCTTTACGCGAACCGGTATCCACTTCGCTCGAAAACGCTCTTAAAGCGCGATGGGATCGGAATGCCCCATCGCGGAAGACGTAGACAACCAGATGACATTCGCCTGAAATGAAAGCGTCGAGGTGAATCCCATGGTTTTTTGGATTGCCAGTATCGCCGGATTAGCGGTCGCTTATCTCTTCGGGTCTACGCCCACCGGCTATCTGGCGGGCAGACTGCTCAAGGGCATTGATATCCGCCAGCATGGCTCCAAATCCACCGGGGCGACGAATGTCTTGCGCACCCTGGGGACATGGCCTGCGTTGGTGGTTCTGCTGGTCGATGTGCTGAAAGGTGCGGGGGCGATCGTCTTTGCGCGCTGGTTCTATCCTTGGCTCGCTACTGTCACGCCACCGACCGCTCTTGATCAGCAGAGCTGGGCGCCTTGGGCTGTCGGCCTGGCCGGACTTGCCGTGTTGCTGGGGCACGGCCGTTCGATTTGGTTGAATTTTACAGGCGGCAAATCCGCTGCGACGGGGCTCGGCGTGTTGCTGGCGCTGTCCTGGCCAGTGGGCTTGGCGGCTGCGACCGTCTTTGGCGTTGTGCTGGCTATCTTTCGGATCGTGTCCCTGAGCTCGATGCTGGCGGCGTTGACTGCGATTGCCCTCATCTGCGGCCTGGAGCAACCGTTGCCGTACCGCTTGCTGGTGATTGCAGGCGGCCTTTACGTGATTGCGCGCCATCGCGCCAACATCCAGCGGCTAAAGGCCGGGACAGAGCCACGCCTGGGGCAAAGTGCACGCCCGACCTGATTCATCAGGGCACGGCCCACGCCGCGCGGCGCGGCACGTCGCGACGACGCCTCACGCTGGCCTTACTGCTCGAACGCCGCCTTCAGGCGGTTGAGCTGCGGCACCAGCGGATTGCCGATCGTGGAACGATCGGGCGCCGGCGCATGGATCGTGATGTCGAGCCGGCAAACCCGCGACTGCAGGTCCATCGAGCGCGCGATCAGGTCCTGCAATTGCTGCGGCAGTTTCGCGATCATGTCGGCTGGGCCGGGATCGGCGGCCGAAAGCTTGACCTTGGTCTTCTCGCGATTGGCCTGGGTCAGCGTCATCTCGCCTTCCTTGACCGCGCGATGCAGCAGCAGCCAGGACGCAAGCTGCATCAGCCGCGTGGTCAGGCGCATGCTTTCAGTTGCGTAAGTCAGGCTGACCGAACGTTCGAGCGCCTTGGCCTCGTTGCGACCGTCGCCGTCGAGATAGGCGGCGGTCTGTTCGACCAGATCCATGCCTTCCCGGAACAGCACTCCGAATGCCGCAGAATTGGTCAGCCGTTCACTGAACAGCACAAGCCCGGATTCGCCCAGCGAACGATCCGCCATGGTTAACGCCCTCACACCACTATTACCCGGGCCGGCGTCTTTGCGCGCCGGCTTATGATGAACAAATCATTGCGCGGGCGCAGCGAAGAGTCCAGCCGCAACCCGAATTATGGTTTCCAGCTGATGGGGCGCACAAAAAAGAGCCGCCGTTTCCGGCGGCTTTTGAAGTTGATAACAGGGAGGCGTCAAACAGAGTGGACAGGAGCCACTCGGTGTCCAAACGAGGACAATGTAGTCATAATCGAGAAAGCTTAATCGATCGTAAATGAACGGCTTTCTTTATGTTTTGTTTGCCATGTCGGCCATTGGCCTAGTTTGGGACGGCGCGGCGTAGCGCGGATGAGTGCGTACCCCGGATGCAGCGAAGCTAGATCCGGGCTGCGATTCTTCTCCTTCCCCCTGCAAGGGGGAAGGTCGGGATGGGGGTCAGCCGCAGGCAACGGTGCATGCGGAGAGACCAGATCCCCACCCGCTTTGCTCGGACGAGCAAAGCGACCTCCCCTTTTCAAGGGGAGGTTGGAGCTCTTACGACCCGGTGGCCCGCTTGTCCGCGACGACGTAACTTGAGATCGCGCGCTACGACTTGAAGAAGCTGTTCGCGGCATCCTTGGACGCCCGCTTCTTAGTCATCGCCTCCTTCAGGCGATCGACCTCCGCGTTCAACAGCGCGATGCGCTCGGTCAATTCCTCGACCGACAACAGCGAGAGATCCTGCCCGATCTCGTGGCTGATCTTCTTGCGCGGCCGGTCCTCGTCCTCAATCGGCATACTGTCCTCCGGCAGTGATCTGGCGCCTTGCGTCCAGAGATCAAAAATCATTGGCAAGAGGAATTTTGCAGTGCCTTTCACGCGCGCGCAACGTCGGAGCAAATGCCCCGGGCCACTGGTTGAGAAGATCACGTCTGAGAAAGCCAGCCATTTGGCGGCACGGTTCGGCGCTTAATGGCGTTCCACTCCGGCGGAAAAGGCGATATGCCATCCGCCAATCCTCATCACAGACCAAGGACGAACCATGCCCAAGCTGCCCGCGCAAATGACCGTTGTCGGCATCAGCAAGCCCGGTGGCCCCGAGGTGCTGGTACCGGAGACCCGCGCGGTGCCGGTTCCGGGTCCCGGCGAGATCCTGGTCAAGGTCGAGGCCGCCGGCGTCAACCGGCCCGACGTTGCGCAGCGCTCCGGCGCCTATCCGCCGCCGCCCGGTGCAAGCGACCTGCCCGGCCTCGAAATCGCAGGCGAAGTGGTGGCGCTCGGCGAAGGCGCGACGCGGCACAAGATCGGCGACAAGGTGATGTCGCTCGTCGCCGGCGGCGGCTATGCGCAGTATTGCATCGCGCAGGACGCACAGGCGATGACGGTGCCGCCGGCACTCTCGATGCAGGAAGCCGGCGCGCTTCCGGAAACGTTGATGACGGTCTGGCACAATGTGTTCGAGCGCGGCGCGCTGAAGCCGGGCGAGACGCTGCTGATCCATGGCGGCTCGTCGGGCATCGGCACGTTGGCGATCCAGCTTGCCAAAGCGTTCGGCTCCAAGGTGATCGTCACCGTCGGCGCGCAGGACAAGGCCGATGCCTGTCTCAAGCTCGGCGCCGATCACGCCGTGAACTACAAGACCGAGGATTTCGTCGACGCGGTGAAGAAGCTCACCGGCGGCGCCGGCGTCAATGTCATCCTCGACATGGTGGGCGGCGACTACATCGATCGGAACTATGACGCCGCCGCTATCGAGGGCCGCATCGTCCAGATCGCGTTCCTGTCGGGCCCCCCCAAGGCGACGGCGAATTTCGCCAAACTGATGACCAAGCGGCTGCATCACACCGGCTCGACACTGCGCCCCCGCAGTCATGCGGACAAGGCGGCGATGGTCGCGGCGATCGAGGCCAGAGTGATGCCGCTGCTGCGCGACGGCCGCATCAAACCGCTGATGGACAGCACTTTCCCGCTGGAAAAGGCGGCGGACGCGCACCGGCGCATGGAGACGTCAGCACATATTGGCAAAATTGTGTTGGTGGTTTAACGATCGCGACCGAAGCAAGGGCGGAAACCCTTTGATTTCCTTCGCTTTCGTGTCATTTATCGCGCCAATGCCGGGCCGGTCGCCGAGCCCGGCCCTCTTGTCGATCGCGGAGTACTGACATTGCGTCTGATCAGGTGCCTTGCGCTCATGGCGCTGGGTCTCATGATTTTTGCCGCTGCGCCTGACGCGTATGCGATTGACGCCGTCAGCGTCCGTAGCGACGCGCCTGCGATCGACCTCACCGCCGTCCTCGACCATCAGCGCAGCGAAACCGACCGCATCCAGGTGTCCACCGCACCCGGCACCGACGGCATCGTGCGCCGCATCGAGGTTCGCGCCCGCGAAGGCGGCCAGAACTGGGTGGTGTTCGCGCTTGCCAACAACACCGACGACCAGCTCGACCGCCTGATCGTTGCACCGCACTATCGCATCGTGTCGTCGGGCCTGTTGTGGCCGGACCTCGGGCTGTCGCGCATCGCGACCATCACGCCATCGGTCGGCGACCGCCCCGAGCGGCAGGAGAGCCCGACCGCCGACGTGTTCCGTATCACGCTCGATCCCGGAGCTGTCGTCACCTATGTCGCGGAACTGCGCACCGACAAGCTGCCGCAGCTCTATCTCTGGGAACCCGACGCCTACAAGGACAAGGTCAACTCGTTCACGCTCTACCAGGGCATCGTGATCGGCATCTCCGGCCTGTTGGCGCTGGTGCTCACCATCCTGTTCGTGGTGAAGGGCTCGATCATGTTCCCGGCCGCCGCGGCGCTGGCCTGGGCGGTGCTGGTCTATATCGGCGTCGATTTCGGCTTCTGGGGCAAGGTGCTCGACATGTCGAACAACGCCGAGCGCGTCTGGCGCGCGGCGGGCGAGGCGATCCTCGCGGCAACGCTGCTTGTGTTCCTGTTCGCCTATCTCAACCTGAGCCGCTGGCACGTGCGCTACTCGCACATCACCATCGGCTGGCTCGCCTTCCTCGGCTCGCTGGTGGCGCTCGCGCTGTTCGATCCGGCGGTCGCCTCCGGCATCGCGCGCATGTCGCTCGTCATGATCGCCTTCGCCGGCTTTGCGCTGATCGTCTATCTCTCGACCCACGGCTTCGACCGTGCGGTGCTGTTGATCCCGACCTGGTTCCTGCTGGTGGTCTGGGTGGTCGCGGCCGGCATGACGGTCGCGGGCTCGGTCACCAACGACATCGTCGGCCCGGCGCTGCTCGGCGGCCTCGTGCTGATCGTGATGCTGATCGGGTTTACGGTGATGCAGCACGCCTTCGCTGGCGGCGGCGCCACCACCGGCGTCGTCTCCGACGTCGAGCGCCGCGCCTTGGCGCTGACCGGCTCGGGCGATTTGATCTGGGACTGGGACGTCTCCGCCGACAAGGTGTTCACCAGCCCGGAGACCGAGGCTCTGCTCGGATTGAAGCGCGGCACGCTGGAAGGCCCGGCCGCGAAATGGCTCGAGGTCTTGCACCCGCTCGATCAGGACCGTTTCCGCGCGGCGCTCGACAGCGTGCTCGACCAGCGCCGCGGCCGCCTGGTGCAGGATTTCCGCCTGCGCACGCCGGACGGCCACTTCATGTGGTTTGCGCTCAAGGCGCGCCCCGTGGTCGGCTCCGACGGCGAGGTCTCACGCGTGGTCGGCACGCTGACCGATGTCACCGAGATCAAGAATGCCGAAGAGCGCATGCTTCATGACTCCGTTCATGACAACCTCACCGGCCTGCCGAACCGCAAGCTGTTCATGGACCGTCTCAGCGCGGTGGCGAACCTTGCCAAGACCATGCCGACGCTGCGGCCGACGCTGATGGTGATCGACCTCGACCGCTTCAAGCAGGTCAACGATTCCGTCGGCATCGCGGTCGGCGATTCCATCCTGCTGACGCTGGCGCGGCGGCTGACCCGCATCCTGAAACCGCAGGACACGCTGGCGCGGCTCGCCGGCGACCAGTTCGGCCTGATCCTGTTGTCGGAGCAGGACCCGGCGCGGATCACCAATTTCGCGGAGACCATCCGCAAGACCATCCGCGCGCCGATCGCGTTCAACGACCGCGAGATCTTCCTGACCGCCTCGATCGGGCTAGCGCTGTCCGACCCGCAGGCGCCGCTGACCGACGAGATCATCAAGGACGCCGAGCTTGCGATGTATCACTCCAAGCGGATCGGCGGCGACCGCATCGACGTCTACAAGCCGGCGATGCGCGCGCGGAAGACCGACCGCCTGACGCTGGAAAGCGAACTGCGCCGCGCCATCGAGCGGCAGGAGATCACGATCCTTTACCAGCCGATCGTGCGGCTGGAGGATCGCTCGATCGCCGGGTTCGAGGCGCTGGCACGCTGGGACCATCCCAAGCTCGGGCGGATGTCGCCGTCGGAGTTCATCTCGATCGCCGAGGAGATCGGGCTGATCGTCGACCTCGGTATGTTCGTGATGGACCAGACCGCGCGCCAGCTCGCGGTGTGGCAGCGCGCGATGCGCTCGCGCGAGCCGATCTTCGCCTCCGTCAACGTCTCGTCGCGGCAATTGCTGCGCCACGACCTGATCCACGATATCAGAACCGTGCTGTCGCGCTCGTCGGTGGCGCGCGGCACGCTGAAGCTGGAATTGACGGAATCGCTGGTCATGGAGAACCCGGAGCACGCCGCCCAGATGCTGGCGCGGATCCGCGAGCTCGGCACCGGGCTGTCGCTCGACGATTTCGGCACCGGCCATTCTTCGCTGTCCTACCTGCAGCGCTTCCCGTTCGACACCATCAAGATCGACCAGTCCTTCGTCCGCACCACCAGCCGCGGCACCCGCCCGGTGATCCTGAAATCGATCATCGCGCTCGCGCACGACCTCGGCATGGAGGTGGTCGCCGAGGGCGCCGAGACCGATTCGGATGCGGTCGAGCTCTACCAGCTCGGTTGCGAATACGCGCAGGGCTTTGCCTTCGGCGAACCGATGGACGCCGACGCCGCGATGCGGCTCCTGACCGAGGAGCGGCTCGAGGCCGCGAACTAGGTCTTGTCGTCCCGGCATCGTGCGCAATTGCGCACGGGAGCCGGGACCCATACGCCGCGGCCCATCCATGACATGCTGGGGCCTGCGGCCTTCGCGACAACAACGCCCTGTGGTTATTGGTCCCGGCGTTCGCCGGGACGACGGTTGGGGATCTTCTTGAACTTGACGCTCTTGCCGTCCGCCTGGCGCGTCGCGATATAGCCGCCGTCGAGGCAGGCTTCGCGCTGCGGCATCTTCTCCTGCGGGCTGCGCAGCGTGTCCCACCACGACGCACGGTGCGCGGCGCGCGGCAGCGCCGCATCGATGATCGCCTCGATCTCGTCGAAGGTC
Source organism: Bradyrhizobium erythrophlei (assembly GCF_042430365.1). GTDB lineage: Bacteria > Pseudomonadota > Alphaproteobacteria > Rhizobiales > Xanthobacteraceae > Bradyrhizobium > Bradyrhizobium erythrophlei. The sequence goes on along the minus strand of NZ_JBHMET010000274.1, from coordinate 695,678 downwards.
AGCACGAATTCGGGAAGGTGCTGCTTCTTCAGATAGTCCCGCAGCGCGTCGTAGTCGTTCACGTCAGCCCTCGAATGCGCAGAACCGGCAATCCCGGCAACCACCCGTTAACTCATTCGGAGATCGCTGTCGCCACTTAAGGCGTCAACAATGTTTGGCGTGCATGACGGGCGCTTCGGAGCGGTCCATGGCATTTCGACGGGTACGAGACGTAAGGCGGCACTGGCGGCTGTCGGCAAAACTGCTGATTGCCTCGTCGGTTGCTACCGTCATCGGCTTCTCCGCGATCTGCGCCAGCGTGATGCTCGACATGCGCCGCGGCGAGGAAGAACTGGCCCGCCAGACGCTGGAGAATCTCGCCTCGGGCATCGATGCCGACATCAGTCGCAACATCGAGCTCAACGACCTGTCGCTGCGCGCCGTCGTCAGCAACCTGGTCATGCCGGAGATCAGCCGCGTCAGCAAGGAGCTCCGCCACCTGATCCTGTTCGATCATGCCGCGACCGCCAAGCATTTCGGCGTGATCCAGGTGTTCGATGGCGAGGGCAATCTGACCATCGACGCTGCGAGCCTCGATCCGAGGCCGGAGAACCGTAGTGACGAGGAATATTTCACGGTTCACCGCGACCATCCCGATGCCGGGCTGTTCATCAGCCGCCCGATGTTGCATCGCGGGGCCTATTCCATCGTGCTGAGCCGCCGCATCACCGGCGACAACGGCCGCTTCCTCGGCGTCGTCGTCGGCGCGATCCGCTTCAGCTATTTCCACGAGCTGTTCGAGCGGCTGAACCTCGCCCCCGGCGACACCATCACCGTGCTGCGCCGCGACCGCACCATCATCATGCGGACGCCGTTCGACCTCGACGTCATCGGCAGACGCCTCGCGGAGCAGACGAACTGGAAGGCGGAGAATCTGAAGGAGGGCACGTCGTTTGCCGGCAAGGGACCGGTCGACGCGACGCCCCGGCTCTATGTCAGGCGGATCGGCACCAGCCCGCTCTATGTCGTGGTCGGAAAGCCGCTGGAGAGCATCTTCAACCTCTGGCGCACCGAGGCGATACGGATCGGCGCCATCATGGCCGCCCTGGTTGCGTTCGTGGTCGGCACCGCATTGTTCCTCGCCCGCGAGATCGGCCGTCGCGCCGACGCCGAGGACAGGCTCGAGGAGCTGGCGACGACCGACGCCCTCACCGGCCTGAAGAACCGCCGCAAGTTCGACGCCGAGATCGAGCTGGAATGGCGCCGTGCAACGCGACAGGGCCTCCCGATCGCGCTGTTGATGATCGATGCCGATCACTTCAAGGCCTACAACGACACAAACGGGCATCAGGCCGGCGACCAGGTGCTGGTCGGGATCGCGATCTGCATCTCGGATTCGGTGCGCCGCGCCGGCGATTGCCCCGCCCGTTTCGGCGGCGAGGAATTTGCCGTGCTGCTCCCCGGGACCAACGCGGTCGACGCGCTCAATGTCGCCGAGTCGATCCGCCTCAAGGTGCAGCAATGGTCCGAGGGCGAGACCATCACGACGGTGAGCGTCGGCGTCGCCAGCATGAAGCCCAGCGCGGGCCAGCAATGGTCCGACCTCGTCGAAGCCGCCGACCGGGCGCTCTACGCCGCCAAGGCCAACGGCCGCAACCAGTCGGTGGTCGCCAGCATGCCGAAATTCTCGCTGGTGGCCTAGACCGCGGATTGCGCGCGATGACAGGCCCCGAGGCAGCCAGCAGCATCGGCGTTAACCATCATGGGCTATAGCGGTGGGCGGCCGGCCGGCGTAGGCTGATACTCGTGGGCGCGTATTCATCAACGGCAGCGAGGTGTCGCCATGCCATTGTTGGAATTGCCACACTGGCTGATCATTGCCGGAGCCCTTCTTGTGGTGGTTGGGCTCGTTGGGCTGGCCTTCGGCCCAAGGAAGGACGCTGATGCTGAGCTCGAACCCGAGCTGCTTCCCGGCGACCTCGAGGCCTGGAAGGCCGAGCAGCACCGATCACCGGAGGAGCACCACAGAAGTGCAGCCTGACCGGCTTGTGCCCGGTCGGACGCGTGGTGCGTAGGGCGGATTCGCCGAAGGCGTAATCCGCCATTTCCTGTTCAGCCGGTGGCGGATTACGCTTACGCTAATCCGCCCTACAGAGTCGCGCTCACCGATTCACGTCTCCAGATACTTCTTCATCTCGGCGCGCAGGCCATCGCGCAGATCGTCGCGCTTGAGGCCGTAGGCGATGTTGGCGCGAAGGAAGCCGGCTTTCGAGCCGCAATCGTGGCGCTCGCCCTCGAACTCGACGCCATAGAATTTCTGCGTCTTCGCAAGCCCGATCATCGCGTCGGTGAGCTGGATCTCGCCGCCGGCGCCGCGCTCCTGGGTCTCCAGGATCTTGAAGATCTCGGGCTGCAGGATGTAGCGGCCGGTGATGGAAAGGTTGGAGGGCGCGGTGCCCTTCGGCGGCTTCTCCACCATGCCGTCGGCCTCGAAGATCTTGCCGGTGCGTTTTCCCACGCCGACGATGCCGTATTGGTGGGTGAGATGGTCGGGCACCGCCTCGACCGCGATCAGATTGGACTTGTCCCCGAGCTTGGCCGCCGCCTCGATCATCTGCTTGAGGCAGCCCGGCGTGTTCAGCACCAGTTCGTCAGGCAGCACCACCGCGAACGGTTCGTTGCCGACGATGTCGCGCGCGCACCACACCGCGTGCCCGAGGCCGAGCGGGGCCTGCTGGCGGGTGAAGCTCATCGCGCCGGCGTCCGGCTGGTTCGCGGCGAGGATTTCCTGCTCGGCCTTCTTGCCGCGCGCGGCGAGTGTGGTGTCGAGCTCGAACATGCGGTCGAAGTGATCCTCGATCACGCCCTTGTTGCGCCCGGTGACGAACACGAAATGTTCGATGCCGGCTTCCTTCGCCTCGTCGACCACGTACTGGATCAACGGCTTGTCGACGATGGTCAGCATCTCCTTCGGCATCGCCTTGGTGGCGGGCAGCACGCGGGTGCCGAGACCGGCGACGGGAAAAACGGCTTTGCGGATTTTCATGGGATTATCGGAAGCCTTGAAACGAGTGGGACGGCACGAAAGTAATCGCACCTTGGTAACCGGTTTGCAGCCGGTAACAAAGGCGGATGTGTGGTGCGGATGACCTCCACCGCCTTGAGCCTGCCAAATAGAGGCGACATCAAAATCTCGCCTTTGTTAAGTTATTGGAAACCGTGACAGGGCCTTCTGAAACGTCACGTTTTAAAGGCAGGCGCACCCCATGCGGTCGACGGGAACATCGAGGACCAACCTGAACTGCGCGGTTGTGATCGCGCTGGCGCTCGTGGTGCCCGGCGCGATCCTTGCCGTGCCCGGCGCGGCCCTTGCCCAATCGCCGGGCAGCAACGGGCTTTCGAACCTGTTTGGCAACATCTTTTCCGGACCGAAAGCCGCAAGCCCCGCGCAAACCGCGCCCGGACCGGACGGCGCGCCGCCGCCCTGGAGCGGCGAGGACGGCGCATCGGGCCATCCCCTGATGACGGCGGATGCGATCCGCCAGTCGGCAGCCAATTTTCAAAATTGTGTCGCATCGATGTGGCCAGATGCCGCACGGCGCAACATCAGCCAGCAGAATTTCGAACGCTTCACCGCGGGGCTCGAGCCAGACCTGCGGATCATGGACCTCTTGGATTCTCAGCCCGAATTCACCAAGGCGATCTGGGACTATCTCGACATCCTCGTGAACGATAACCGGCTCGCCAAGGGGCGGGAGATCCTCGCCAAGTACAAGGCGCAGTTCGATGCGACCGAGAAGGCCTACGGCGTCGATCGCTACATCATCGCGTCGATCTGGGGCATCGAGTCGAATTACTCGACGCAGATGGGCGACCGCAGCGTGGTGCAGTCGACCGCAACGCTGGCCTGCATCGGCCGCCGCCAGGCCTATTTCAAGGACGAATTCCTCTCCGCGCTGGAGATCCTCAATCGCGGCGACCTGCGCCCCGAACAGATGCGCGGCTCCTGGGCCGGCGCATTCGGCCCGACCCAGTTCATGCCGACCGCGTTCAAGCGCTTCGCGGTCGATGGCGATGGCGACGGCCGCCGCGACGTCGTCGACAATCCGACCGACCTGATCGCGTCCACCGCCAACAACCTGAAGAAGGACGGCTGGCAGAGCGGGGCAAGCTGGGGCTATGAGGTCGTGGTGCCGCAGGGCTTCAACTACATGCTGGCCGACCGCGCCAAGGCGATGCCGCTGTCGCAGTGGGAGCATCTCGGCCTGAAGCGCGCCAACAACCAGCCGTTCCCGCACCCCGCCGAGAAGGCCTATCTGCTGGCGCCGGCCGGCGCGTCCGGCCCTGGTTTCCTGATGCTGCAAAATTTCCGGGTGATCATGAAATACAACCCTGCCGAGGCCTATGCGCTCGCCATCGGCCATTTCGCCGACCGGCTGCGCGGCGGGCCGCCCTTCGTGCAGCCCTGGCCGCGCCAGGAGCGGGTGCTGTCGCGAGCCGAGCGGCTGGAACTGCAACAGCTGCTCGCCCAGCGCGGTTACTACCGCGGCACGCCCGACGGCCAGCTCGGCGGCCAGACCCGCGAGGCGCTGCGCGGCTTCCAGGCCTCGATCGGGGCCCCGGCCGACGGATTTGCCTCGGCTGAGGTCCTCGAGCGGCTGCGGGGCCGGTAGGGCGCGGGTTGTTCAAGGCTCGCCCTGTCCACGATCTCGCTCCACCTCTCCCGCTTGCGGGGGAGGTCGGATTGCATCGAAGATGCAATCCGGGTGGGGGCTCTCCACTAGGTGACTCGCGGCGACACCCCCACCCCAGCCCTCCCCCGCAAGCGGGAGAGGGGGCGCAGTTCCGCCGCGGCGACATCAGGCCTCATCAACTCTCAAAAGTAACTGTGAAATCCGATATTTGGCCGGCGTCTTGACGGCAGGCAGCCGGAACCATTTATGATGGAAAACCTGCCCGCTTGCGGCCCGATTCCGCTATTATGTCTGGCACTTCCAGACCATTGCGACCGAACTCAATGCCGAAGCCGAAATCCTTCTTGCGCGTGTTCACCGAAGCCGGCCCGCTGGTCACGCTTCTGGTTGCGGTCGCGCTGCTGCTTGGTGTCGCCGCGCCCGCCTCCGCGCAGTTCTTCAACTTCCCGAGCTTTGGCGGACCACCGCAGCGCCCGGCGCCGCAGCGCGGTGGCGGTGGCGGCTGGTTCGGGTCCGACTTCTTCTCGCCGTTCCAGCAGCCGCAACAGCAACAACAGGCACCGCGCCAGGATTTCTCCCGCGCGCCGCCGCCGGCCAAGCGCGAGACGGTGCCGGAGCGCAACGTGCTGGTGCTAGGCGATGCGATGGCCGACTGGCTCGCCTACGGCCTCGAGGACGCCTATTCCGAACAGCCCGACATGGGCGTGATCCGCAAGCACAAGACGGTGTCCGGCCTGATCAAGTATCAGCCCAAGGGCGAGCCGGCGGATTGGGCCGCCGCCGCAAGGGGCATTCTCGCGACCGAGAAGGCCGACGCGATCGTCGTCATGCTCGGCCTCAACGACCGCACCGCGATCCGCGAGCCGGTCGTCGACAAGTCGAACGACAAGAAGGGCGACAAGGACAAGAAGGACGCCCGCGCCAAGCCGGACGCCAAGCCCGGCGAGGCCAAGCCGGACGCTGCGGCCAAGGCTGACGACAAGCCAGTCGACACCGAGCTGTCGCCCGACGACGCTGAGAACGACACGGCGCAGCACACAGCACCGGAAAAGACCGCGCGCACGCCGAACGGCCTCTATGAATTCCGCGACGACCGCTGGGTCGAGCTCTACAGCAAGAAGATCGAGGAGATGATCAACGTGCTGAAGAGCAAGGGCGTGCCGGTGCTGTGGGTCGGCCTGCCCGCGATCCGCGGCCAGAAGGGCACGGCCGACATGCTGTTCCTCGACGCGCTGTATCGTGACGCCGCCGGCAAGGCCGGCATCACCTATGTCGACGTCTGGGACGGTTTCGTCGACGAGGCCGGCCGCTTCATGCAGAAGGGCCCTGACTTCGAAGGCCAGATCCGCCAGCTGCGCAGCTATGACGGCGTGTTCTTCACCAAGCCAGGCGCGCGCAAGCTCGCGCATTATGTCGAGCGTGAGGTGACGCGCCTGCTCGCGGCACGCTCCGGTCCGATCGCGCTGCCGAGCGAGCCGGCGACGCCCGAGGTCAGTGCCGAGCCCGGCAAGCCGGCGCCGCGTCCGCTCGCCGGACCGATCCTGCCGCTGGTCGCCTCCTCGGTCGGCACCGATCAACTGCTCGGCGGCCCCGGCTCCCGGCCGGCCGCCGTCGATGCGCTCGCCGCGCGCACGCTGGTGAAGGGTGAAGCCCTGGCGGCGCCCGCCGGCCGCGCCGACGACTTCGCCTGGCCGCGGCGCGAGATCGGCCGCGAGCAGGCCAGGGGCGATACGCCGGTTGCCGCGACCACCCCGACGACGCCGGCCTCGCCCGGCAGCGCGAATCCGCCACCGACGACCACGGCGATCGCGCCCGACGGCAGCATCATCACGACGCCGCAGAAGCCGGCGCAGAAGAAGCTGTTCCGGCCGGCCCAGACCCAGCCCGCGACGCCGTCGCTGCGCGATTTCTTCGGCTTCGGCTCGCCGCCGCAGCGGCCGCTGGTGACCCCGCCGCCGCGGGCGCCGGGAGGCCCACCGCGCCCGCCGGCCAATGTCGGCCGCTCCGCCGCCGTGCAGTGAGTGCCACACGAAGTGGCGTAATCGTAGCAAGCGTAGGGCGGATTAGCGCAGCGTAATCCGCCGATACCGCCCCGCGTGACAGCAAGGCGGGTTACGCGGAGCCTGTCATCGGGCCGCGCGTTCGCGCGGACCCGCTGGCTAACTCGCCCACAGCTACAGGATCAGCCCGCCGTCGACCACGATGGTCTGGCCGACGATATAGGACGACAGCGGCGAGGCCAGGAACAGCGCGGCGCCGGCCATGTCGGCGGGTGTGCCGAGACGCTTGAGCGGAATGCGCTCGAGCGCGCCTTCGAGACGTTTGGGATTTGCCGTCGTCACCTTGGTCATCTTGGTGTCGACGAGGCCCGGCGCGATGCCGTTGACCCGGATACCGTCCTCGGCCCAGGCCTCGCCGAGCGTGCGCGTCAAACCGACCGCGCCGGTCTTGGAGGCGTTGTAAGCGGGATTGCCCATCGTGGAGTGATAGGCCGCGGTCGAGCTCACGATGATCAGCGAGCCCTTGGCCGCGCTCAGCATCGCGTGGAATTTGGTGGCGCAGGCCATCAAGCTCATCAGGTTGACCTCCATCACCTTGCGGAAGCCCTCCATCGCGAATTCCCCGCGGCGGTAAATCACCGCACCTTGCGCAAGCACCAGCACGTCAAGCCTGTCGAAGGACGGCTTGAACGCCTCGATCGCCTGCGGATTGGCGACATCGAGCTGCGCATAGGCGAGGCCTTCGAGATACGAACCGTCCTCAGTGGAATAATCGCTCGCGCTCGCGCGGGTGCCGCAGACGCTCACGCGCGCTCCCCTGGCGCGGAACGCCTGCGCAATGCCGTTGCCGATCCCGCTGGAACCGCCAACCACCAATACCTGCTTGCCGCTGAAATCGAGCTCGTTCATCGCGCGTTCCTCTCTCGTCTGCGCTTCCTTTTACGCATGATCCTTTTCGAAAAACCAATGCCGGACTTGCGTTAATGCGCTGCCATGCCGCCCGGATCAATTCATCGGTTTGACCTGTCTTCCGATCGGTGCCAGCTTTGCCGGCCTTGCAGCGCGCCACGCATCCTTCCACGAGTACCATCATGTCCGAATTCAAGCAGCTCAGCCGCTCGGTGAAGGGTCTCACCGTTCTCGTCACCGGCGCCGCCAGCGGCATGGGCCGCGCCACCGCGCGCGTGTTCGCCGACGAAGGCGCCAATGTCGCGGTGACCGACCTGACCGCCGACGGCACACAAGCGGTGGCGAACGAGATCACCGCCGCGGGCGGCTCTGCAAGGGCATGGGTGCTCGATGTCGCCGATCGCGACGCGATCACGACAGTCGTCAACGACGTTGCCGCGCAGTTCGGCGGGCTCGACATCATCGTCAACAACGCCGGCATTTCGGTGCGCGTTCCGATCGACGACGAAACCTATGACGACGCCTGGACCAGGGGCATCGCCGTGATGCTCACCTCGCATCAGCGCATCATCCGCGCCGCCCTGCCTTATCTGCGCAGGTCGAAGTCACCGCGCATCGTCAACATCGCCTCCACCGAGGCGCTCGGCGCGACCGCGCTGCACAGTCCCTATTCGGCGGCGAAAGCCGGCGTCACCGGGCTCACGCGCTCGCTCGCGGTGGAGCTGGGCCGCGACGGCATCACCGTGAACTGCATCTGCCCGGGCCCGATCCGCACCGCGATCACCGATCGTATCTCCGAAGAGCACAAGACGATCTATGCCAAGCGCCGCACGGCGCTCGGCCGCTACGGCGATCCGGAAGAGGTCGCGCATATGACGCTGAGCCTGTGCCTGCCCGCCGCATCCTTCCTGACCGGCGCGGTCATTCCGGTGGACGGCGGGTTGATGGCGCGGAATGCCTGATCCGCGTTGGCGCCGCAAGCGTTGACAGGCTTCCGTCGCGGAGTAGCCTTTTGGTCAAACGAAGCGGGAGAAACCGCCCGCGCGCCACGGGAGAGATACGCCATGACGGTCCTGATCCGGCAGCTCCACAAGCATTTCGCCGGCGAAGTGTCCGGCGTCGATCTGCGCAGGCCGCTGACGAAGCAGGAGGCGATCGACATCGAGGCCGGCATGGACAAATACGCCGTGCTGATCTTCCACGGCCAGGACATCACCGACGAGCAGCAGTTGGCGTTCGCGCTGAATTTCGGCGAGCGGGAAAAGTCGCGCGGCGGCACGGTGACCAAGAAGGAAGACTACCGCCTCGGCTCCGGGCTGAACGATGTCTCAAATCTCGGCAAGGACGGCAAGCCGCTGCCGAAGGACCACCGCACCCATCTGTTCAACCTCGGCAACTGCCTGTGGCACTCCGACAGCTCGTTCCGTCCGATCCCGGCAAAATTCTCGCTGCTGTCGGCGCGCGTGGTGAACCCGAAGGGCGGCAACACCGAATTCGCCGACATGCGCGCGGCCTATGACGCGCTCGACGACGAGACCAGGGCCGAAATCGAGGACATGATCTGCGAGCACTCGCTGATGTATTCGCGTGGATCACTCGGCTTCCTCGACTACACCGACGAGGAGAAGCAGATGTTCAAGCCGGTGCTGCAGCGCCTGGTGCGGACACATCCGGTGCACGGCCGCAAGTCGCTGTATCTGTCGTCGCATGCCGGCGCGATCAGGGGCATGAGCGTGCCGGAGGCACGGCTGTTGCTGCGCGACCTCACCGAGCACGCAACGCAACCGGAATTCGTCTACGTCCACAAATGGACCGTGCATGACCTCGTGATGTGGGACAACCGCCAGACCATGCATCGCGTGCGCCGCTACGACCAGTCGCAACCCCGTGACATGCGCCGCGCGACCGTGGCTGGCACCGCACCGACGGTCGCGCAGGAGGCGGCGGAGTAATTCTCGTCGTCGTCCCGGCGAAGGCCGGGACCCATAACCACGACTGCACGTGGCCGCACGAGGTGGTGGCCCCAGCGCGGTATAACAACAATGACCTGTGGCTATGGGTCACGGCCTTCGCCGGGACGACACTGGGGATGTGGCAACGGCTACGCGTGCCCCGCGTCGTTCGACAGCATGCCTGCCTCGATCCCGATCTTGCGCAGCGCGCGGTCGTACTTCTCGTCGACGTCATCGCCGAAGATCAGGTCGGGATCGGCGTCGCAATGCAGCCAGCCATTGTGCTGGATCTCGTTCTCGAGCTGGCCGGGCGCCCAGCCGGCATAGCCGAGCGCGAGGATCGCGTGCTTGGGACCGGCGCCCTTGGCGATCGCCTTGAGGATGTCGACGGTTGCGGTCAACGAGATGTCCTCGTCGATGTTGAGCGTCGCATCCTGGATGTAGAAATCGCTCGAATGCAGCACGAAGCCGCGGCCGGTATCGACCGGGCCGCCCTTCATCACTTTCATCATCTCGGCATTCTCAGGCAGCTTGATCTGGTCTGCCTTCTCGATGATGTCGAGCTGCACGAGGAGCCCGGGGAAATCGATGCTGCCGGCCGGACGGTTGACGATGATGCCCATCGCGCCTTCCGACGAATGGGCGCACATGTAGATCACGGAGCGCTCGAAACGCGGATCGCTCATGACCGGCATTGCGATCAGCAACTGGCCGTCGAGATAGCCTTCGTCGGACACATTGTGGCCGAGGCCGGCGCCCTGGCCGCCGATAGTCCTGCGTGTCTTACCTTCTTTGCCTTCCGCACTCATCGGCAAAGACCTTTCCTGCTGGTTTGGCATCCTGATATTGGGTTGCGGTTCTGTCAATCAAGCTTCGCGCCTATCGCCGCGTTGCATCACAAGCAATTCAATGGTTTGCAACGAAAGTTGCAGGTAAAGACGTGTCATGATCGTCATGGTTCCAATGCGGGCGTTTTTTGGCGCTGCCGCAATCGTCTTCGTCGCATGTATGGCGGCAGAGGTTCGTGCCGACGACGCCTCGCCCTGGCAGAAGGACGCGCATTCCGCGATCAGGCTGCTCGCAGGCTCGCGCAGCGGCACCGTGCTGCTCGGCGGCATCGCCATCCAGCTGCAGGACGGATGGAAGACCTATTGGCGGACGCCCGGCGATTCCGGGGTACCTCCGCGGTTCGATTTCTCCAAGTCGGAAAATGTCGAAGCGGTGACCGTGATGTGGCCGGCGCCGCGACAATTTGACGACGGCGCCGGCGGCACATCGCTCGGCTACAAGCACCAGGTGGTGCTGCCGCTGCGTATCGTCGCGAAGAATCCCGACAAGCCGCTGACGCTGCGCGCCGACATCAGCTATGCAGTGTGCGAGAAGCTCTGCATTCCGGTGGAGGCGAAGGCCGAGCTCGCCTTCGCGAGCGTCGCAAGCACCGAGGACGGCGCGTTGTCGGAGGCGCTGAATGCAGTGCCCAAGCCCGCCAATATCGGCGACCCCAACCCGCTCACCGTCCGCGACGTGAAGCGCGAGGGGAAGACCGGCGTGGTGGTCGACGTCACGGCACCGGAGGCGAAGGAGGTCAGCCTGTTCGTCGAGGGACCGACGCCGGATTGGGCGCTGCCGGTGCCGAAGCTGGTCGGGCAATCGCCGGGCGTGAAGCGTTTCGCGTTCGAGCTCGAGGGGCTGCCCCCCGGCGCCAGCCCTGATGGCGCCGCGCTGAAGCTGACGCTGGTCGGCGGCGACAAGAGCTACGAGTTCAATGTCAATCTGAACTGACCGGCCGTCGTCCCGCCCTGGGCCGGGACGACACGGCAGCCACCCAACCTAATCTTAACGTTTCGTTGATAGGTCAGGCGGTTGCCGCCGCTTCGCGGCGCTCGAGGGATGTTCCCGCCTTGGCCGTGATGGACACGCAACCCGCAACCGCTCTGCCGTCGAGCCTGATCGCGCGCCTGCGCGCGCTCGTTGCGCGCGGGCTTGGCGGCACCAGCGAGGCGTCGGTGACAAAGCGGCTCGCCGGCACGATTTTCATCATCCGCGTCGGCAGCGCGGCACTTGCCTATCTCGCGCAGATCCTGCTCGCGCGCTGGATGGGCGGCTCCGACTACGGCATCTACGTCTACGTCTGGACCTGGGTCCTGCTGCTCGGCAGCATGCTGGATTTTGGCATCGCGGCGTCGGCGCAGAAGATCATCCCGGAATACCGCGCCAGCGGCGACCTTGCGCTGCTGCGCGGTTTCCTCTCCGGCAGCCGCTGGCTGACGCTCGCCAGCTCCACGGTGGTGTCGCTGCTGCTGGCCGGCCTGGTCCGGTTGCTGTCACCCTGGATCGACGCCAACACGGTCCTGCCGCTCTACATCGGCTGCCTGACGCTGCCCCCCTTCGTCGTCGCCAACACCCAGGACGGCATAGCGCGCTCGCACGACTGGATGCAGCTCGGCCTGATGCCGCAATTCATCGTCCGGCAAGGGCTGATCATCGGCCTCACCGCCGGCGCGCTGGCGCTCGGCCTGCATCTCGGCGCCACCGTTGCGATGGCTGCGAGCGCGGCTGCGGTGTGGATCGCCGCGATCGGCCAGATGGTCGTGCTGAACCGCCGCCTCGCCGCCCACATCGAACCGGGCGAGAGGGCCTACGATGTCAGAGGCTGGCTCGCGGTCTCGCTGCCGATCCTTTTGGTCGAGAGCTTCTATCTGCTGCTGTCCTACACCGACGTGCTGATGCTGCAGCAATTCCGTTCCTCCGAGGAGGTCGGCGTCTACTTTGCCGTGGTGAAGACGCTGGCGCTGGTCTCCTTCATCCACTACGCGATGTCGGCAACGACGGCGCACCGCTTCGCCGAATACAATGCGCTCGGCGACAAGGACCGCCTGTCGGCCTATGTCGCGCACGCGATCAGCTGGACGTTCTGGCCGTCGCTGTTTGCAACCGTCGCGCTGCTGGCGTTCGGCAAGCCGCTGTTGTGGCTGTTCGGCCCGCATTTCGTGGTCGGTTACGACATCATGTTCGTCGCCGCGGTCGGGCTTTTGGTGCGCTCGGCGATCGGACCGGTCGAACGTCTCCTGAACATGCTCGGCCACCAACACATCTGCGCAACCGCCTATGCGGTGGCCTTTGTCATGAACGTCGGGCTGTGCATCGCACTGGTGCCGCGCTACGGCGGCATGGGCGCTGCGGCCGCGACCTCGCTGTCGCTGGCCTTCGAGACGGTCCTGCTGTTCTGGATCGTGCGCGAGCGGCTCGGGCTGCACGTGCTGGCGTTCGGGAAGTCACACCCGGCGCCATAGATTTTCCGGCAACCGCGACATATATTCTTTGCCATGACTACCGCCGAACTGAAGAAGCTGCTCGACCGCGTTCAATCCTGGCCCGAAGCGGCCCAGGATGAGCTTGTATCCATCGCAAATCAGATCGAAAGCGAACTGCGTGGCGACGAATATGTCGCGACACATGAGGAGCTGCGCATCATCGATGCCGCGATGACCTCCATCGATACCGGAAATGTCGCGACCGATGGCGAGATCGAAGCTGCGTTCGCGAAGTTTCGCCGGAAATGAAGCTCGTCTTTTCGCGGCAGGCGCTGGCTGATCTGGACGAGATTGCGACCTACTATTCAGTCAACGCGAGCCCGGCAGTTGCCGCGGCCATTGAACATCGTTTCCGAAGCGTCATCGACCGCATTTGCAAGGCCCCTGAGGCCGCTCCGCGCGTATCGGGCCGCGACACGGTCCGTGTGGTTACCGTCCTGCGTTATCCGTTCCGAATTTTCTATCGGGTTCGCGGCGACACAGTCGACATTCTGCACATCAGGCACACGTCGCGCGCGCCATTTTCGCCACCCGAAATCAACTAGGCGATCCTGATCGTTCCCAAGACGAGAGCCGGCCCTGATATTGATCAGAACCGGCTCCCGCCGCGCGTGCGCATGATACTCCGCGCCCAACCCGGCGGCGGGACGTTCGACGATGGCTACTCCGCGGTCCAGCCGCCGTCGATCGAGAGGTTGGCGCCGGTGATCTGGGCGGCCTCGTCGCCGCACAGGAACAGCGCCAAGGCTGCGACCTGCTCCGAGGTCACGAACTCCTTGGTCGGCTGCGCGGCGAGCAGCACGTCCTTGATCACCTGCTCCTTGGTCAGGTTGCGCGCCTTCATCGTCTCCGGAATCTGGTGCTCGACCAGCGGCGTCCAGACATAACCGGGGCTGATGCAGTTGCAGGTGATCTTGAACTGGGCAAGCTCGAGCGCAACCGTCTTGGTGAGGCCGGCGATGCCATGCTTGGCCGAGACATAGGCCGACTTGAACGGCGAAGCGACCAGCGAATGCGCGGACGCGGTGTTGATGATGCGGCCCCAGCCGCGCTTCTTCATGCCGGGCACCGCGGCGCGGATGCCGTAGAACGCCGACGACAGGTTGATCGCGATGATCGCTTCCCACTTCTCCGGCGGAAACTCCTCGATCGGCGAGACGAACTGGATGCCGGCGTTGTTGACGAGGATGTCGACCGAGCCGAAGGTCTTCTCGCCAAGCGCAACCATCTCGGCGATCTCGGCCGGCTTGGTCATGTCGGCCGGCGAATACACCGCCTTGACCTTGAAATCGGTCTCGATGCCGGAGCGCTCCTTCTCGATGTCGGCAGGCACGCCCATGCCGTTGAGGACGATGTTGGCGCCGGCGCCGGCGAAGGCGCGCGCATAGGCCAATCCGATGCCGCTGGTCGAGCCGGTCACAACGGCGGTCTTGCCTGTCAACGTACCCATTCTACTTCGCTCCTATTTGCTTTCGGGGGGCTTGGGGTCGTCCCCCGTGAGGTCGTAAGTCACCATGGTTTCCCCGGACTGCGGCCGTTCCAGCCATTCCTTGTGACGCATCGACAAGTGAACATCGCGAACGCCGGCGCCCCAGTGCTCGACCATCGCGAAATGGGAGAAGTCGTAGTCCTTGGAATTGGTCTCGTAGTTCTTGCTCTTGTAGATCAGGTGAACCACCGTGACGGTGTTCTCCTTCGACGCCTCGCGCAGCAATTCGACGGAGGGATCGTTCTTGAGATAGTCGGGCAGCTTGCCGATCAAGTCGCGCACGGCCATGCGCGCGTTGTGAATCTGCTTGTTCTTGTCGGTGTTCATCCGCGTGCGGCTGGAGTAGCGGATATCCTTCTCGCGCTCGGCGGCTTCCAGCAGCGTCTCCGGCAGCGCGCCGCGGGCGCTGAACAGGTCGACCTGGAAGATCAGCAGATCGCGCTTGGTCTCCTCGTCCAGCACGAAATCGAGCGGCGTGTTGGAGGCGATGCCGCCGTCCCAATAATGCTCGCCGTCGATGACGACGGAGGGAAAGCCGGGCGGCAGCGCGCCCGACGCCATGATGTGCTCGGGACCAATCTTCTTGCCGAGCTTCTTGAACTCGTAATTGTCGAAGTAGCGAAAATTGCCGGAGGTGACGCCGACCGCGCCGACCGACAGCCGCGTCTTCAGATCGTTGATGCGGTCGAAATCGACGAGGCGCTCGAGCGTCCTCTTCAGCGGCGCGGTGTCGTAATAGCTTTGCGCCTGCGGCATGCCGGGCGGCCACACCGGCGCCGGCGGAATGCGCGGGACGAAGAAGCCAGGCACGCCGAAGGTCGCGATCAGGGCGGCGCTGGTCTCGTTGAAGACCGAGCGGGCGCGGTCGCCGGAGACCACGGGATTCCAGGGCACCGGCGACGACACCATCTCCCAGAATTCCTTCAAGCGCGGCACACGCTTGCTCGGCTCGTTGCCGGCGATGATCGCGGCATTGATGGCGCCGATCGAGATGCCGGCGATCCATTCCGGCTCGAACCCTGCATGACAGAGCGCCTGGAAGGCGCCGGCCTGATAGGAGCCCAACGCACCGCCGCCTTGCAGGACCAGCACGCGCTGCGAGTTCGCAGGTACACAGGCTGGCGCGGAATCCGAGGTATCCATTCGTATCCGTTCGGTCAGGACATGAATTGGGGGCACCGTGGCGGCTGTTCGCTGCGGCGTCAATCAGCGAGATGATGGGTCAGATCACGCGGAGTTTATCGAATTCACGTTGCCGCAAGAATGAGCGTCCAGAACACCTTGTATTTGGTGTTTGGAGCATAGACGGCCGCGATGCCCATTTTTGTGACACCGCCCTTGAGCATGTTGGACCGGTGCGGCGGCGAATCGCGCCAGCCGGAAAACGCTTCCGCCAGCGTATGATAGCCGGCCGAGATGTTCTCGACCGCCGCCGTTGCGGGATAACCCCCGGCCTCCAGCCGCTTGCCAAGCGGAGCCTTGACGTCATGGTCCATCTTGTTGCGGACGGCCATCGCCTGCGACTGTTGCTCGGCAAGCTTCACCAGGTCCGGGTCCACCACCAGGGTGCCGAGACCATTGTTCTGGCGATACTGGGAAAACATGATCGCGGCCGCCTGCGTATCCAGAACGGCGCCCGGCTGAGCCATGTTCATATACATGGCCGGTTGATCCGGGATTTTGGTGTCCGCGGCGCAGCCGGCAAGCACCAGAAGCCCGAAAAGGGCGACCATCGTCCGTTTCACTGAAAAACCCCCAAGGTTGGCCTGCCGTTGTTGCATACCAACCGTGGCTGAATGGTGAACAGGGAGGAAATTTTGGGGCGGCCCATCAAACGGTAGCCCGGATGGAGCGAAGCGAAATCCGGGATCAGCCTTGGCCCCTTGGTGCGGTCTCCCCGGATTGCGCTTCGCTCCATCCGGGCTACGCGGGCCCTTACTCCTAGGCCGCGAAGATCCGGTAGCGGCGGGGCTGCAGCGAGACGATCTCGCCGGCCTGGAGTTCGCGGTCGCGGGGGGCGTCGATCTCGATCACGGTCTTGCCCTCGCCGGCCGACAGCGCAACCTCGGCGCGCTGGATCGGGCCGAACGAGCGGACATGGCGGACCGCGCCTTCCAGCGAGCCGGTGCCGGCGGGCCCGATCGCCATGTCATGGCGCCGCACGAACAGCTTGGACGCGCCGGACGCGGCGCCGAGCGCCGCAATGTTCAGCGGACGACCGTCGAGCTGCACGGCGTCGCCACTGACATCGACCGGCAGCACGATGGATTCGCCGATGAAGCCGTGCACGAAGGCGGTCGCCGGATTGTCGTAGACCTCACCGGGCGTGCCGACCTGCTCGATCCTGCCCTTGTCCATCACCACTACGCGGTTGGCGACTTCGAGCGCCTCCTCCTGGTCGTGGGTGACGAAGATCGAGGTGACGTGGATCTCGTTGTGCAGCGAACGCAGCCATTGCCGCAATTCCTTCCGCACCTTCGCATCGAGCGCACCGAAGGGCTCGTCGAGCAGCAGGATGCGCGGCTCGATCGCGAGCGCACGCGCCAGCGCGATGCGCTGCCGCTGGCCACCGGACAACTGGCTCGGATAGCGGTTGGCGAGCCAGTCGAGTTGCACGAGATCGAGCAGCTCCTTGACGCGGGCGCGGATCGTTGCCTCGTCCTTGCGGATCGCGCGCGGCTGCACGCGCAGGCCGAAGGCGACGTTCTCGAACACGGTCATGTGGCGGAACAGCGCGTAGTGCTGGAACACGAAGCCGACCTGGCGCTCGCTCGCGCCGCGCGTCAGCGCATTTTCGCCGTCGATCGACACGTCGCCGGTGTCAGGCCAGTCGAGGCCGGCGATGATCCGAAGCAGCGTCGTCTTGCCGGAGCCGGAGGGGCCGAGCAGCGCCAAAAGCTCGCCGTCGGCGACCTTGAGATCGACATTGTCGAGCGCGGCAAAGCTGCCGAACTTCTTGACGATATTCCTGACTTCAATCGCCATCGCTCACCTGTGCTTCATCGTCCAGACGCCGTTCGAGGATGGTCTTCGCCACCAGCGTGATCAGCGCCAGCATGGCGAGCAGCGACGCGATCGCAAACGACGATACGAACTGATATTCGTTGTAGAGAATCTCGACCAGCAGCGGCATCGTGTTGGTCTCGCCGCGGACATGGCCGGAGACGACCGACACCGCGCCGAACTCGCCCATCGCGCGCGCATTGCAGAGCAGCACGCCGTAGAGCAGGCCCCATTTGATATTGGGCAGCGTGACGCGGAAGAAGGTCTGCAGGCCGGAGGCGCCGAGCGAGATCGCCGCCTCCTCCTCCTGCGTACCCTGCTCCTGCATCAAGGGGATCAGCGCGCGCGCCACGAAGGGGAAGGTGACGAAGATGGTCGCGAGCGCAATGCCGGGCACCGCGAACAGGATGTGGACATTGTGCGCCTGCAGCCACGGGCCGAAGAAGCCCTGCGCGCCGAACAGGAGCACGAAGACGAGGCCCGAGATCACGGGAGAGACCGAGAACGGCAGATCGATCAGCGTGATCAGGAATGTCTTGCCGGAAAACTCGAACTTCGAGATTGCCCAGGCCGCGATCACCCCGAACACCAGATTCAACGTGACCGAGATCGCGGCGACCAAAAGCGTCAGCTTGATCGCGGCGAGCGCCTCCGGCTCGGCCAGCGCCGAGAAATAGGCGCCTATGCCCTTCGAGAAGGAAGAGGCAAACACAACGACCAGCGGCAGCACGACGAAGACCGTGAGGAAGGTCACCGCCAGCGCGATTATGACGAAGCGCACCGGCCCCGGCTCGGTGCGCGGGTTCCTTCTCGCCGGAAGCGGCAGCGGATGCGCGGCCTCCTTGCGGGTCGCCGGCGTGGCGACGCTGACATCGGCCGCGGGCGCATAGGTCCGCAGCTGCGTCGTCGAGGTCGCCAGTCCTGATTGCACCGACATTGCCTGCACCCTCAATGCACGGGAATGCGGGCTTGCGCCCAGTGCTGCAGGCGATTGATCAGGAAGATGATCAGGAACGAAGCCACCAGCATCACGACCGCGATTGCGGTGGCATCGGCATAGCGGAATTCGGACAGCCGGATCACGATCAACAGCGGCGCAATCTCCGAGACGTTCGGCAGATTGCCGGCGATGAAGATCACCGAGCCGTATTCACCGATGGCGCGCGCGAAGGCGAGCGCAAACCCGGTGAGCAGCGCCGGGATCAGGCTCGGCAGAATGACGCGGAACACGGTGTGCCAGCGGTTGGCGCCGAGGCTCGCGGCTGCTTCCTCGATCTCCGGGTCGAGATCGATCAGCACCGGCTGCACCGTGCGCACGACAAAGGGAATGCCGATGAAGATCATCGCGATGAAGATCCCGATCGGCGTGAACGCGACCTTGATGCCGAGTTCGGCGAGCGGCGCACCAAGCCAGCCCTTTTGCGCAAACAGCTGCGTCAGCGCGACGCCGGCGACCGCGGTCGGCAGCGCGAAGGGAACGTCGACGATGGCATCGAACAGCCGGCGGCCGGGAAAGCGGTAGCGCACCAGCGCCCAGACGATGATCGTGCCCATCACCAGATTGACCAGCGCCGCCGCAAAGGAGAGACCGAAGGAAATCTTCAGCGCATTCAGCGTGCGGCGGCTGGTGACGATGCCCCAGAATAGGTCGAGGCTGAGCTCGAAGGTCTTGAGGAACAGGCCGGCCAGCGGAATCAGGATGATGACGGAGAGCCAGGTCAGGGTCAGCCCCATGGTGAGACCGAACCCCGGCAAGGTGCTCCGCCGTGCAACCGCTGTGCTCACAAATCCCCCTGCTCTCGCGTTCGGCCAACCCTTCGATCAGTTCTTGTAGATCTGATCGAAGATGCCGCCCTCGGCGAAGTGATCCTTCTGCGCCTCGGTCCAGCCACCGAAAACGTCGTCGATAGTGAAAAGTTCAACCTTGGCGAAGGATTTTTCGTACTCCTTGGCGATCTCGGGATCGCGCGGGCGATAGGAGTTGCGCGCGGCGATCTCCTGACCTTCCCTGGTGTACCAATACTTCAAGTAGGCTTCGGCGACGGCGCGCGTGCCCTTTTTGTCGGCAACCTTGTCGACGATTGCGAGCGGCGGCTCGGCTAGGATCGACAGCGGTGGCGACACGATCTCGAACTTGTCCTTGCCGAATTCGCGTTGCGCCAGAAAGGCTTCATTCTCCCAAGCGAGCAGCACGTCGCCGACGCCGCGCTCGACGAAGGTGACCGTCGAGCCGCGCGCGCCGGTATCGAGCACCGGCACATTCTGGTAGAGATCGGCGACGAACTTCTTCGCCTTGTCCGCCGAACCGAACTTCTTCTGCGCATAGCCCCAGGCGGCAAGATAGTTCCAGCGCGCGCCGCCCGAAGTCTTCGGGTTCGGCGTGATGACGGCGACACCAGGTTTAATCAAATCGTCCCAATCCTTGATACCCTTGGGATTGCCCTTGCGCACCAGGAACACGATCGTCGAGGTATAGGGCGAGGCATTCAACGGCAGCCGCTTCTGCCAGTCGGCAGCGATCAAGCCCTTGCCCGCGATCGCGTCGATGTCGTAGGCGAGCGCCAGCGTGACGACATCGGCCTGCAGCCCGTCGATCACGGCGCGCGCCTGCGAGCCGGAGCCGCCATGCGACTGCTTGATCTCGACGCTCTTGCCGGTTTCCTTCTGATAGGCGGCTGCGAACGCCTTGTTGAAATCAACATAGAGCTCGCGGGTCGGATCGTAGGACACGTTGAGCAGCGAGTAATCGGCAGCGAAAGCCGAGCTTGCCCACAACAGCCCCGCGACGAGCGGCAGGATACGACGGACCATTTCAATCTCCATTCCACCTGATCGATGAGATCAGGGAACACGCAAGACATAACTCGCGGTGAAGTGGTCTTGAGTCAACGAAACCGCATTTCATTGTTTGCGGCGGCGCAGCGGCATTGTGCTACGAAGTCTTGATGGTGTGGATGCCGCATTCTGTCTTCGCCTGGCCACGCCAACGGCCAGCGCGTGCATCTTCGCCGGATATGGCCCGGCTGCTGCAAGGCATACACCCAACCGACAGATAACCCGATGCGACAAGTGGATGCGGCGGCAGCTTGCCGAGCTTGTAGATCGCCTCGATGTCCTCGCGCGAGACATTGGCGAAGGGATTGAACTTCAGCCGTGCACCGTCGTCCTCGACGACGGGAATATCGGCGCGGGCACCGCCCTGGAAGCGCTTGCGGCCGTTGATCCAGGCCGAGAAAGGCTTCAATGCGCGCGCCAGCGGCTCCACTTTGCGGATGCGGCAGCAAGCGTCGGGATCGGAGAACCACAGCTCGCGGTCGGAATCCTCGCGCGACAGCGTTTCCTCAAGCGGCTTGATCGAACGCACGTCGGTGAGGCCGAGCGTCTCGATCAGCGTGTCGCGATAGGCGAGCGTCTCCTCGAACAGCCAGCCGGTGTCGAGGAAGATCACCGGGATCGCGGGATCGACGTCCGCCATCACCTTGAGCAGCGCGGCCGATTCCGTACCGAACGACGACACCAGTGCGAGCCGCTCGCGGCCGACCGTCTTCAGCGCGGTCGCGATCACTTCGGCGGGCGAGGCGGCGCGCAGCGCGCGATCGAGGACGTCAGCAGGAGGCAACGCGTCCGACTGCGATAGCGACAACTCTGGTGCAAGCATGCTCACTGACCGGCGCTCTCCGAATGGCGCAACTGCATGCGCCGGTTGAGCGCGGTGACGCGACCGTCGCCGGTCGGCTGATAGAACACCGAATAGCGCGTCATGGTGTCGGCGAAAGCGTCCGCATCGGCATCCTTCTTCACCTCGAAGGCGTCGAAGCCGGCGCGTGTCATGAACACGAACTGGTCGCGCAGCACCTGGCCGGTGGCCCGCAATTCGCGGTCATAGCCGTGGCGCTCGCGCAGGAGACGCGCCTGGCTGTAGGCGCGGCCATCACGGAACGTCGGGAACACCAGCGCGACCGCCGCAAGCCGATCGAGATACGGCACGAGATCGTCGAGATCACGATTGTTCGGCCAGATCACGCCGACCTTGCCCGGGCGCCGCAGCAGCGCCTCGGGATCGGCGAGAAAGCGCTCGGCCGGAACCAGGACCGCGCCGTCGCCTGGCAGCTCCGCGCCGTCGGCGACATGGACGAACAGATCGTTGGTAATTCTTGCGTTCTTAACGAGTGGCATAGACCCGCTCCCTGAAAGGTTCGACACCGAGGCGCTTCACCGTATCGACGAACAGCTCCTCGGGACGGTCGCGCAGCGCGAGATAGGCTTCGACAATGTCTTCGATCACATCGGCGACTTCCGCATAGGGAACGGCCGGGCCGATCAGAGTGCCCATCTGCGCGTTCTCGTCGGCGCGGCCGCCGATCGTGATCTGGTAGAATTCCTCGCCGTTCTTCTCGACGCCAAGGATGCCGATATGGCCGACATGGTGATGGCCGCAGGCATTGATGCAGCCGGAGATGTTGATGTGCAGGCGACCGATCAGGTCGGCGGTGTCGTGATTGGCGAAACGCCGCGTCAGCTCCTGCGCGATCGGAATCGAGCGCGCATTCGCCAGCGAGCAGTAGTCCAGTCCCGGGCAGGCGATGATGTCGGTGACGAGATTGACGTTCGGCGTCGCGAGCCCGATGCGGTCGAGCGCCTTGAACAGCGCCGGCAGATCGCGCTTGGCGACGTGCGGCAGCGCGAGGTTCTGCTCATGGCCGACGCGGATTTCGCCGAACGAATATTTGTCGGCGAGATCGGCGACGGTATCCATCTGCTCGGCCGTGGCGTCGCCGGGCGGGCCACCGACCGGCTTCAGCGACAGCGTCACGATCGAATAGCCCTGCACCTTGTGCGGCGACACCGAATTCTTGCGCCAACGCTCGAACAGCGGATCATGCGCGGCCTGCTTCAGCTCGTCCGGCATGTGCGGCAGCTTTTCGTAGGCCGGATAGGAGAAGCGCGAACGGACCTCCTCGATGGCGGCATGATCGAGCGTCAGCCCGACGTCGCCCATCTGCTTCCATTCCTCCTCGACCTCCTTCGCGAACTTCTCGATGCCGAGCTCGTGCACCAGGATCTTGATGCGCGCCTTGTAGATGTTGTCGCGGCGGCCGTACTGGTTGTAGACGCGCAGGATCGCCTCGACATAGCTCAGGATGTCGCGGCCGTGCACGAACGGCTTGATGGTCTTGGCGATGAACGGCGTGCGGCCGAGGCCGCCGCCGACCAGGACTTCGAAGCCGGTTTCGCCGTCGGCGTTCTTGTGCAGGCGCAGGCCGATGTCGTGGATCTTGATCGCGGCACGATCGTGCTCGGAGGCCGTGATCGCGATCTTGAACTTGCGCGGCAGGAACGAGAATTCCGGATGCAGCGTGGTGTGCTGGCGGAGCAGCTCCGACCAGATGCGGGGATCCTCGATCTCGCCCGGCGCGACGCCGGCCCACTGGTCCGAGGTCACGTTGCGCATGTTGTTGCCAGAGGTCTGCATCGCGTGGATGCCGACATCGGCGAGATCGGCCAGCGCATCCGGCAATTCGGCGAGCTTGATCCAGTTGAACTGGATGTTCTGCCGCGTGGTGAAGTGGCCGTAGCCGCGGTCATAGCGGCGCGCGACGTGGGCAAGCCGGCGCAACTGCTTCGACGACAGCGTGCCGTAGGGGATCGCGACGCGAAACATGTAGGCGTGCAATTGCAGGTACACGCCGTTCTGCAGCCGCAGGATCTTGAATTCGTCCTCGGTGAGCTCGCCCGAAAGGCGGCGCTTCACCTGGTCGCGGAATTCCGAAACACGCTCGTTGATCAGCGTGCGGTCGAGTTCGTCATATGCATACATGATTGATGAACCTTACGCCGGCACGCGGAGATCGATGGTGACGCCCTTGGCGCGGATATGTTCGCGGAGATTGCCGGGCTTGATCTTGCCGCCGTCATTGACTTCGACCGGCGCGATATAGGCGCCGACCGCGCCGACATCGTCGGCAACGCCTTCGGCGAGCAGCGCGCGCGCATCATCCGACGTGCTCACGATCGCCGCATCGGACAGCTCGGTGGACCAGCCCTGTTGCGCGGTGCGGTACACCACGGCGCCATCCCAGGTGCGGTTGGCGGTGACCATCGACGGGCCCGTGATTCTGATTTTCTTCTGTTCAAGCGGAGAGGTCATTGGGCAGCTTCCAGCAGGTCCGAGATCACTTGGTTGAGGTTGGATTGGCGCCACGGCGCGGAATGCGCGACGACGTCGCCAATGATAAGGACGGCGGGACCGCCACCGATTTTCTTGACCAGGTCGGGCAGCCGCTCGAGCGTGCCGACGGCGGCCTGAGCATCCGGCCGCGTTACGCGCGCGAACACGCCGACCGGCGTCTCCGGCGAGCGTCCCGCGGCGAGCAGGCCGGCGCGGATCGACGGCGCCGCGGTCATGCCCATGTAGACGACGACCGTCATCTTCTTGTCGGTGAGCACGGACCCGTCGACCGTCTCGGCGTCCCGCGCCTTGTGCGCGGTCAGGAAGGTGATGCGCAGCGCCTCGTGACGATAGGTCAGCGGCGCTTCGAACTGCGCAGCCGCACCAAGGCCTGCCGTGATGCCGGGGATGATCGTGTAGGCGACGCCGGCGGCGCGCAGCACCTCGATCTCCTCGCCGCCACGGCCGAAGATGAAGGGATCGCCGCCCTTCAGCCGCACCGCGCGCTGGCCGGATTTGGCGGCCTCGATCATCAGTTTGTTGGTGGCATCCTGGCCGATGCCTGGCTTGCCGACGCGACGGCCGACCGGGATGCGTGCGGCATCCCGGCGGGCGCGATCCAGAACCTCCGGCGACACCAGCTCGTCGTAGAACACGACATCGGCGTCCTGCAGCGCGCGCAGCGCCTTCACGGTCAACAAATCCGGGTCGCCCGGACCGGCGCCAACCAGCGTCACATGACCTTCCGACTTGCCCGCTATGTTCGCACCGGCGAATGCGGCGTGATCCGCAATGTCGGCGAGCGCCTTCTCGGCTTCGTCCTTGCGGCCGGCCAGCACCAGCGCGCCGATCGGACCATCGACGATGCGCTCCCAGAAACGGCGGCGCAGCGGAAACTCGGGAATGCGTTCGTGGATCGATTTGCGGAAACGTCCGATGAAGCCTGCGAGATCGCCGATGCGCGCCGGCAGCACCGCCTCGATGCGCTCGCGGACACGGCGTGCCACGACCGGGGAAGCGCCACCGGTGCCGACGGCGACCACGACGTCGCCGCGATCGACGATGGCGGGAACGATGAAGGTCGAATGCGCGAGGTCATCCATCACATTGATGGGCAGGCCGACCGCCTTGGCACGCGCCGACATCGCGACGCCGACGTCGCCCGCGCCGGCGCAGAGAACTGCAATGATGCCTTTCAGGTCGGCCGCGAGCGGATCGCCCTCGGCGCGCTCGACGCGCGCGGCATCGTCGGGCGCAAGACCGGCGACGTCATGATGGCCGTCGGTCGCATACCAGCGAACTTGCGCTCCGGCCGCCGCGAGCAGGCGCAGCTTGGCCCGCGCGAGCTCGCCAGCTCCCACAAGCAGCACCTTGCCGCTTTGCAGATCCAAAAATACGGGCAGATATCGCATCAAGCACTCGCTTCCCCAACTTCGGGGTTGACTGAAATTATTTTCTATTTATCTCTCGATCAAGGCCGGCAAAGAGAAAATTATTTCTTCTCTATTGCGGCGCAACTTTAGAATTTCCGCCTCCAGAGTCCAAGGGCCGGTAGATGCATCTTCTCAACAACGAATCCGCCAGGGACGGGTTGTCGTCCGCAGTCTTCAACTCAGCCCGCAACCAAGCATCATCCGTGCCGAAAATTTTGCCCGACCAGGGGCTGTCGGCGCCCTCGATGGATCACCTCGACGAGCTCGAGGCGCAGAGCATCTACATTTTGCGTGAAGCCTTCGCGCGATTGAAGAAGCTCGCGCTGCTCTGGTCGCTCGGCAAGGACTCCAATGTGATGATCTGGCTGGCGCGGAAAGCGTTCTTCGGCCGCGTCCCGTTCCCGGCGCTGCATGTCGACACCGGCAAGAAGTTTCCGGAGATGTATGCGTTTCGCGATCGCTTCGGCACGGAATGGGATCTCGACCTGCGCGTCGAGCCCTGCCCGCCGATCGACAGCGTCGACCCGACCCTGCCGCCGGCGGCGCGCTCCGCCGCGCGCAAGACCGAGGGTCTCAAGCTTGCGTTGAACAAATTCGGCTTCGACGGCTTGATCGCCGGCATCCGCCGCGATGAAGAGGCAACGCGCGCCAAGGAGCGGGTGTTCTCGCCGCGCGGGCTCGAGGGCGAATGGGACGTGCGCGACCAGCCGCCGGAATTCTGGGATCACTTCAACGCCTCACCGCCGCAAGGCGCTCATCTGCGCATCCATCCGATCCTGCATTGGACCGAGGCCGACATCTGGGCCTACACCAAGCGCGAGAACATTCCGATCATCCCGCTCTATTTGACCAAGGACGGCAAGCGCTACCGCTCGCTGGGCGACGCCGACATCACCTTCCCGGTCGCCTCGACCGCGTCGAACATCGACGAAATCCTCACCGAGCTCGACGGCACCAAGGTGCCGGAGCGCGCCGGTCGCGCGCTCGATCACGAGACCGAGGATGCGTTCGAGCGGCTGCGTGTCGCCGGCTATCTCTGATCCACCCTCGTTGTCTCTGATTTCCGATCCCTGATCCAAACTTGGCGTGAGCGTTCCGATGAACATGATCCTTCCCACTGCCTCGATCTCGGCAACGCCCAACGGCACGACGCGGCCGCAGGTGCGCATCGTCATCGTCGGCCACGTCGATCACGGCAAGTCCACGCTGGTCGGCCGCCTGCTGCACGAGACCGGCAGCCTGCCGGACGGCAAGCTGGAGATGCTGAAGGCGGTGAGCGCACGGCGCGGCATGCCGTTCGAATGGTCGTTCCTGCTCGACGCGCTGCAGACCGAGCGCGACCAGGGCATCACCATCGACACCACACAAATCCGCTTCCGCACCCGTTCGCGCGACGTCGTGCTGATCGACGCGCCCGGCCACGCCGAATTCCTGCGCAACATGATCACCGGCGCCTCGCAAGCCGACGGCGCCGTGCTGATCATCGACGCGCTCGAGGGCGTGCGCGACCAGACGCGGCGGCACGGCTATCTCCTGCATCTGCTCGGCGTGAAGCAGGTCGCGGTCGTCGTCAACAAGATGGACCGCGTCGATTTCAGCGCCGATCGCTTCAAGGAGATCAGCGACGAGATTTCGGCGCATCTGACCGGCCTCGGCGTGACGCCGTCGGCGGTGATCCCGATCTCGGCGCGCGACGGCGACGGCGTTGCCGAGCACACGCCGCGGATCAGTTGGTACAAGGGGCCGAGCGTCGTCGAGGCGCTCGATGCACTGGAGCCGGCACGGCCGCTGGCACAGCTTCCGCTGCGGCTGCCGGTGCAGGCGATCTACAAATTCGACGACCGCCGCATCGTCGCGGGACGCATCGAGTCCGGCGGACTGAAGGCCGGCGACGAGATCGTGATCATGCCGACCGGCAAGATCGCCAGGATCAAGACCGTCGAGAGCTGGCCGGTGACGCCGCTCGACGGCCCGCAGACCGCGGGACGTTCGGTCGGCATCACGCTGGACCGCGAGCTGTTCATCGAGCGCGGCGACGTCATCGGTCACATCGGGCAAAGCCCGCGCGACACCCGCCGCATCCGCGCGCGGATCTTCTGGCTGCACGACAAGCCGCTGACCAAGGGCGAGCAGATCCTGATCCGGCTCGGCACGAGGGAAAGCCGCGCCACCGTGGTCGCAATCGAGAAGGCGATCGATCCCGGCGCGCTGTCCAACGAGGAGAACAAGGCGATCGCGCGCAACCATGTCGGCGAGATCGACATCTCGCTGGCGCAGCCGGTCGCGACCGATCCCTACACCGAGAATCCGCGCACCGGGCGCCTGGTGATCGAGGTCAACGGCCGCATCGCCGGCGGTGGCCTCGTGCTGTCGGTCGATGCCGGCCAGCGCGCGGTGCCCGTCGATATCGTGCCGGTCGAGTCCGCGCTGCGGCCCGACGAGCGCTCGGCACGCTATCGCCACAACGGCGCGGTGGTCTGGCTGACCGGCCTGCCCGGCTCCGGCAAGTCGACGCTGGCACGCGCGCTGGAGCGGCGGCTGTTCGGCATCGGCGGCTCGCCGATCCTGCTCGACGGCGACACCCTGCGCGCCGGCCTCAACAATGATCTCGGCTTCTCGCCGCAGGACCGCAGCGAGAACATCCGCCGGCTCGCCGAAGTCGCGACCCATCTCGCGCGCAACGGCCACATCGCAATCGTCGCCGCGGTCTCGCCATCGGCCGCCGACCGCGCCGCCGCGCGCCGCATTGCCGACAGCGCGTTCCGCGAGGTCTATGTCGCAACCCCTGCCGAGGTCTGCGAGACCCGCGACCCGAAGGGCCACTACGCCAAGGCCCGCGCCGGTAGCTTGCCGTCCTTCACCGGCATCACCAACGATTACCAGCCGCCGACGAGCAGCGAGCTCACGATCGACACCTCGACCCGCCCGGTCGCCGATGCCGCCGACGAGATCGAACGGATGCTGGCGAAGACCGGCGTGCTGTTCGACGAGCTGGTCGATCTCGCGGCTAA
Organism: Bradyrhizobium erythrophlei; assembly: GCF_042430365.1. Lineage (GTDB taxonomy): Bacteria > Pseudomonadota > Alphaproteobacteria > Rhizobiales > Xanthobacteraceae > Bradyrhizobium > Bradyrhizobium erythrophlei. The sequence goes on along the minus strand of NZ_JBHMET010000274.1, from coordinate 667,725 downwards.
CATCTAGGCCGGTTTTCACCCCCCGATCGATCTCGGAGATGGCCCCCTCAGGGGGCCTTCTCAGAGCTGTAAGTTTAGGGCTAAAAGGGCCGTGAACGCGGCCCTTTGGCGCATTTTTTGCTGCTTTCGGCCGAAAACAGCCTCTAAACGCCCGATTCTTTCGAGAAAGCCCATCATGACTCGTGTCGATGCCCACGGATTGAAGATCGCCCCTGTCCTGTTCGATTTCATCGCCAAGGAGGCGGCCCCCAAAACCGGGATTGCTCCCGACGCATTCTGGGCCGGACTGGCCGCCATCATCCAGAAGCTCGGGCCGCGGAATCGCGAGCTGCTCGCGGTCCGCGACACACTGCAGGCCAGGATCGACGACTGGCATCGCGCCCACAAGGGCAAGGCGTTCGACATCAACGCCTACACCGCCTTCCTGAAGGAGATCGGTTATCTTCTGCCGGAGCCCGCCACCCACAAGGTCGAGACCGCCAATGTCGACGACGAGATCGGCAAGATCTGCGGCCCGCAGCTGGTGGTGCCTCTCACCAACGCCCGCTACGCGCTGAATGCGGCGAATGCGCGCTGGGGCTCGCTCTACGACGCCTTCTACGGCACCGACGCGATCCCGCATGACCCGAGCGAGACCGGCCGCGGCTACAACAAGGCGCGTGGCGACAAGGTGATCGCCAAGGCGAAGGCCTTCCTTGATTCCGCGGCGCCGCTCGCGACCGCAAGCCACACCGACGTCGTTTCCTACAGCGTGATCGCGGGTCAGCTCTCGGCCAAGCTGAAGAGCGGCAACGCCACCGCGCTCAAGGACGGCGCGCAGTTCGCCGGCTATCAGGGCGATGCGGCCGCGCCCAGCGCGATCCTGCTGGTCAACAACGGCATGCATGTCGAGATCAAGATCGACCGCAACAACGTCATCGGCAAGGACGACCCGGCGGGTGTCGCCGACATGATTCTGGAATCGGCGGTCTCCACCATTCTCGACATGGAAGACTCGGTCGCCGCCGTCGATGCCGAGGACAAGGTGCTGGTCTATCGCAACACACTCGGCCTGATGAACGGCACGCTGTCGGCCGATTTCGAGAAGGGCGGCAAGACCATGACCCGCTCGCTCAACGCCGACCGGGTCTACAAGACGCCTGATGGCGGCGAGCTCAAGCTGCACGGCCGCAGCCTGCTCCTGATGCGCAATGTCGGCCACCACATGTTCACCGACGCCGTGCTCGATGCGAAGGGCGAGGAGATTCCCGAAGGCCTGCTGGACGCGGCGGTCGCGGGCCTGCTCGCGATCCACGACCTCAAGGGCAATTCGAAGGTCAAGAACAGCCGCACCGGCTCGGCCTACATCGTCAAGCCGAAGATGCACGGTCCCGACGAGGTGACGCTGACCTGTGATCTGTTCGCCGAGGTCGAGAAGCTGCTCGGACTGCCGGAGAACACACTGAAGGTCGGCATCATGGACGAGGAGCGCCGCACCACGGTCAACCTCAAGGCCTGCATCCAGCGCGCCTCGAAGCGCATCATGTTCATCAACACCGGCTTCCTCGACCGCACCGGCGACGAGATCCATACCTCGATGGAAGCAGGTCCGATGATCCGCAAGAACGACATGAAGGCGCAGCCCTGGATCAAGGCCTATGAGGACTGGAACGTCGACACCGGCCTCGTCGACGGCCTGCCCGGCCACGCCCAGATCGGCAAGGGCATGTGGGCCGCGCCCGACAAGATGGCGGACATGCTGGCGCAGAAGCTCGCACATCCGCAGGCCGGCGCCACCACCGCCTGGGTGCCGTCGCCGACCGCGGCCACGCTGCACGCCCTGCACTATCACCAGGTCAACGTAACAGCCCGCCAGCAGGAGCTCGCCAAGGGCGGCCCGCGCGCCAAGCTCTCCGACATCCTCACGATCCCGGTCTCCAAGTCGAACTGGGCGCCCGACGACGTGAAGCAGGAGATCGACAACAACTGCCAGGGCATTTTGGGCTACGTCGTGCGCTGGATCGACCAGGGCGTCGGCTGCTCCAAGGTCCCCGACATCCACGATGTCGGCCTGATGGAAGATCGCGCCACCCTGCGCATCTCGAGCCAGCATCTGGCGAACTGGCTGGAGCACGGCGTCGTCAGCAAGGACCAGGTGATGGAATCGCTGAAGCGCATGGCCGTCGTCGTCGACAAGCAGAACGCCGGCGATCCGCTCTACAAGCCAATGGCCCCGTTGTTCGATGGCGTCGCCTTCCAGGCCGCATGCGACCTCGTCTTCAAGGGCCGCACGCAGCCGAACGGCTACACCGAATACATCCTCACCGCGCGCCGCCGCGAAGCGAAGGCCGCGGGCTGATCTGAGGAAAGCGCGACGATACGAAAGCCCCCGGCGCAACGTCGGGGCTTTTTTGTTGCGCCACGCGCAGCTCAGAACACGGCCTTAGCGAGCTCACGCCGAGCACGGTCACTACCGCGCCCAGAAAGCGTTGAACGTACGTTCCCTTCAACGTGCAGACGGTAGCCCCGCTCCTCCGCAATCCACGGTCATCAGAAAAGCGCAAGGAATTCAAATGGTTCAGTAGTACTACGACCGTGAAACTGTCGAAGTGTTTACCCTTCTTGTCCCAAATGGCGACAGCTTTGGGGGAAGCACGATGCTCAATCGCCTGACCGTATCCGCGCTGCTGAAGACCGTCATCCTTGTCACCTCGTTCTGCGTGGTGATGGCGATTTCGCTGAATGCCTGGGAGTCCTGGGAACGCCTGCAGGTCGCAAGCCGCATCTCCGTCATCGCGGACGCCTCCGCCAGCCTGTTCAAGGCGATGCACAATCTGCGCACCGACCGCTCGACGACGAGCCGCCTCCTGAACTCCGATGCGCCGATCGAAGCGGACATCGAGAAATACCTGCGCAACATCCGCGACACCGAGATGCCGGCGATGGCCAATGCGCTCGCCGTGCTCGGCACCTTCGATTTCGCGCAACAGAAGGCGCTCGTGCCCGAGCTCGACCGCCGGTTCAAGACGGCGAGTGCGCAGCAGAGCGAGTTCTGGGACGCGATGGGCAAGCCGAAGGCCTCGCGCCGCCCGACGCTCGCCAAGGACTACACCGACACGGTGAATGCCCTTCTCGACAACATGGACAAGCTGTCCGGCGTGCTCGCCGCCGACGTCAATCACAAGGACGCCACGATCGACCAGCTGCTTGCGATCAAGCAGATCGCCTGGCTGTTGCGCAACACCGCCGGCGAAGCATCGCTGATCGTCTCGACCGGGCTGAACAGCGGCAAGATGACGGCTGACATCAAGGGCAACTACGCCAGGTTCCTCGGCGGCATCGATGCCGCATGGAATGCGATGGAGTTGACCACCAGGGGCATGCAGCTGCCGCCGGCGCTGTCGAACGCGATGGCTGCGAACAAGACCGCCTACTTCGACCCGCAATATGTCGCGCTGCGCGATCGGCTCGTGAACGCGCTGGTCACCGGCGAGAAGCCGGAGCTGACGACAAACCAGTGGACGCCGGTCACCGTCGGACGCCTCGGCGCCGCGGTCGGCGTCGCCGAAGCGGCGCTCGATGCCGCCAAGGCGCACGCCGCCGGTCAGTACGCCACGGCGCTGCATACCCTGATCATGCAGGTTGGCCTGCTCGCCGCCGCGATCGGCCTGACCGTCGGCGCGATGCTCCTGGTCGGCCGCCGCGTCATCGCGCCGCTGCATACGATGCGCGACGCCATGCTGAAGGTCGCAGCCGGCGACCTCTCGGTCGATACCGGCTATGCCGCGCGCGGCGACGAGATCGGTGCGCTGGCGGGCGCGCTGGAGACCTTCAAGCAACAGGCGGAGGAGAAGGTCCGGATCGAGGCGCAGGAGCGCGAACGCAACGCCGGAGCCGCGGCGCGCCAGCTCGCGATCGAGGGTTATGTCGGCGAGTTCGAGGGCCTGGTGCGCCAGACGCTCGGCCAGCTTGGCGACGCCTCCGGCCAGATGCGCAGCACCTCGACCGGTCTGTCGACGGTGTCGCGCCAGACCAACGAACGCGTCCAGGTCGCCGAGAAGGCGTCGGGCGAGGCCTCGATGAGCGTCGAGACTGTCGCGGCTGCAGCCGAGGAGCTCTCTGCCTCGATCAACGACATCAGCCAGCAGGCCGCGCACGCCGCCGGCATCGCTAGCCGCGCGGTGGACCAGGCCCGCGAGACCGACGGCACCGTGCAGGGGCTTGCCGCATCCGCCGGGCGCATCGGCGAGGTGGTCGGCCTGATCAACAGCATCGCCGCGCAGACCAACCTGCTCGCGCTGAACGCGACCATCGAGGCCGCGCGCGCCGGCGACGCCGGCCGCGGCTTTGCGGTGGTGGCCTCCGAGGTCAAATCGCTGGCGAGCCAGACCGCGAAGGCGACCGAGGATATCTCCGAGCAGATCGCCGACATCCAGAAGGTGGCGGGCGAAGCGATCGACGCCATCAAGGGCATCGGCAGCATCATCGGCGAGGTCAACGAGGTCGCAACCGCCATCGCCGCCGCCGTGCAGGAACAGGGCGCCGCGACCCAGGAGATCACGCGGAGCACGCAGTTCGCGGCGCAGGGCACCAAGAACGTCTCCGAGAACATCACCGGCGTGAAGCTCGACGCCGATGCGTCGGCCGCAGCCGCCGAGGACGTCAAGCGCGCCTCCGAGACGCTGGAGACCCAGAGCCAGCAGCTCGGCCATCAGGTCACCCAGTTCTTGGGCAAGATCCGCGCCGCCTGATCGGGGTCTACTCCCGCGCCACCACGGGCGGACGCTGGTACTTGGCGCGGATGCGCTCGGGCACCGGGGTGAAGTTCAACGACGCGCCGCGGCGATCGGGACCGCGGCCGACCGCCATCAGCCCGTTCTCGCCGGCCACGATGTCTCCCTTGCGCAGCGTCGGATCGTCCTCGATCTTGATCGAGGCAAGCCCGACCGGATCCTTGCCGTTACAGGTGCAGCCCGCGACGAGTTCGCTGCGATAGCGGAAGGCATTCGGCAGCTCCGAATAGGCCTCACCGTTCTCGGTCACGGCATTGTCGATGCCGCTGCCGTACACAATCTCGGTCTCGCTCGCCGGACAGAAGCTGTTGCAGGATTCTGCCTTGCTCTGGTTGCCGGACGTCGAGATCGGAAAATAGCGCCCATCGCAGGTGCGCACGCAATAGGCCTGGCCGCCGCCATAGCGCGGACGCACGACCTGCGGCATCACCGGCGCATTGCCGTCGTCGAACGGCATCCGGATCACCGGCGGGCGGCCCCGGACCAGATTGCCGAACAGCTCAGAGAAGAAATCCTGGGCCTGCGCGGCGGGCGCGAGCGAGAGGCAGAGCAGAGCCGCCGTCCCGAGCACCCACCGTTTCCTTTCACGCTTCACCATGCACTTTCCTTCAGTACAGTGACGACATCGAGATGTTCGTCGCCTGGCGGCCCGAGGGCAGCATCATCGCGGCCGGGCGCGGTTGCACCGGCGCGGGACGGACCGAAACCTGCGTCGTCGTATTGAGCTCGCGCGCGGCGAGGTGCGGCGCGCCCTTCGCAAGCACCACCACCCTGGTGCCGACATCACGCGGCCGAACAGGTCGCTGACGTCCTCATTGGTGAGGCGGATGCAGCCCGACGACACGAATTTGCCGATCGTCGTGGGATCGTTGGTGCCGTGGATGCGGTACTCGCTGGTGCCGAGATACATCGCCCGCGCGCCGAGCGGATTGCCCGGCCCGCCGGCCATGAAGCGCGGCAGATAGGGCTGGCGCCTGATCATCTCGGCCGGCGGATGCCAATCCGGCCACTCCGCCTTGCGGCTGATGCTCTGCACGCCGGACCAGGTGAACCCCTCGCGGCCGACGCCGACGCCGTAACGGATCGCACGGCCCTGGCCGAGCACGTAGTAAAGCGTCGTGTTGCCGGTATCGATGATGATGGTGCCGGGCGCTTCCGTCATGTTGAGCGCGACGACGGCGCGGCGCAGCCGCTCCGGCATGGTGCCGGGGTCGCTGAGCACCTCGTCGGTCGGAAACGCGCTCGCCTGGCTCGCGGCATAGCCGAGCACGCGCGTGCCGACTTGCGCGTTGGCAGAGCCGGCGACCGCGAACGGCGCGACGAACAGGATGCCGACGACGGCAAAGGCGCGGCCTGCGCGCAACGACGATCGGCGGCTGGATCCGGATAGAGACTGCTGTGTCATGTGCTGCCCCTGTAATGAACGCGCATCGTGACGATGCTCTGCCTCAGCAAACGCGGAGCGCCATCGGCCGGTTCCGCCGCGAATCGTCGCAAGGCTGCGACTGTCAACCCGCACGCCCTCACAACCCCGCGATGGAACCAGTCCGCCCCTCCGCCGTTGACGGAGGACAATTTGGCGCGCGGGGCGACTTCGCGGGCGTATGTTGGCCCGTGATCGGGCCGGAGATTCGTTGTGCGTGTCCTTCCCAGTGACCGTGTGGTCGCGACCGCGCCCGAAGGCGCGCCAGTCCCCGACAGCAAGGTTGAACTGCCCCCGGCCATCCGGCGCACCGAGGTCATGGCCTTCGCGCTGGTCGGCCTTCTCGTGATTACCGTCGTCGCGGTACTCTACGTCGCGAAAGCGTTCTTCCTTCCGATCACGATGGCCTTCATCGTCGGCACCATGCTGTCGCCGGCGGCAAGCTTCCTGGAGCGCCACCGAATTCCTCGCCCGCTCGGCGCCGTCCTGATCGTGGCCGCGGTCGGCGCCGGCGCCGTCTTCATGGTCGGCCTGATCTCCTCGCCGGTGATGGAATGGCGTTCGAAGCTTCCCGAGCTCGGCGCGATGCTGAAGGAGAAGCTGCATGTGTTCGATCGGCCGCTGGCACTCTGGCACGAGCTGCAGAGCATGGTCGGCGGCTCCGACATGCTGACATCGTTTCAGATACCGAAATTCGAGTGGGTGCAGCCGACGTTGGAATTCCTGTCGCCGACCTTCGCCGAATTCCTGCTGTTCGTCGTCACCCTGATCCTGTTCATTGCGAGCTGGCGGGATCTGCGCCGCACGCTGGTCATGACCTTCCGCGACCGTGCTGCACGAATTCGCATGCTGCGGATCATCAACGAGATCGAGGAGCATCTCGGCAAGTACCTGCTCACGGTGACGACGATCAATGTCGGCGTCGGCATCGTCACCGGCACGATTTGCGTGATAACGGGCATGCCCAATCCTGCCGGGCTCGGCGCGCTTGCCGCGACGTTGAACTTCATTCCGATCATCGGCCCGGTCGCCACGTTCACAGTGCTGGCGATCATCGGTGTCATTGTCTTTCCGACCATCGTCGGCGGACTGATCACAGCGGCCTGTTTTACCGGGCTCTCTTTCATGGAAGGGTATTTCATTACACCGACCATCATCGGGCGCCGGCTCGCGCTGAATGCGCTGGCGGTCTTCCTGTCGCTCGCATTCTGGACCTGGCTGTGGGGTCCGATCGGCGCGTTCCTGTCGTCGCCGCTCCTGATCGTGGCGCTGATCGTCAAGGAGCATTTGATGCCGGTCAATTCGCCGCAGCTCCCCGAGGAATAACGTCCGCTTGCACGGAGGAACTTCGGCAACAGCCGAACGTTTTCCCCTCAGCACAGATTTCTCCGGGAGCTTTCGATGTCGGGTACGGACAGCACATTTGGAATCAAGAACATGGCCGACAAGGCGACCTATGAGCGTCTCGAGAAGGATGTCACCGCCGTGAAGGACGATATCGCCGCCCTCGCCCGACAGCTCAGCGACGCGCTCAACTCGCTGGCCGGCAGCGCGGGCAAGCAGGCGCGCCGCCGCTACGACGAAGCGCGCGCCAACGCCGAGACCGCAATGGACGACGTGTCGGTGCGCGGCAGCGCGATGCTGGGTACCGCCAAGGAAGCGGCGTCCTCGATCGAGGACACGCTGGAAGACGTGATCACGCAGCGGCCGCTCGCGACCGTCGGCCTGGCGCTCGGCCTCGGCTTCCTGATCGGCGTCACCTGGCGCCGGTAGCAGGCGATCTGTCCAACCGATGAGGCCAGCAATGGCGGTCATACGCAAACCAGCCTTGTGGGCGAGATGGCAACGCTGGCGGGCTGCCGCGAATTTTGTCGACGCTCTCTTCAAGGCAAGGCATGTCCATGCTTCAGCGCCTGATCGATGACATCAAGCGGTCGGCCGGCGGCGCGCTGCAACTGACGTCGCTGGCCGGCGCAGTGGCGATCGCACTGTTCATCGCCGCCGCCTTCCTGTGCGCGGCCGCCTTCGTGTTCGTGCTGCAGAACTACGGCCTGGTGCAGGCATGTCTTGCGGGCGCCGCGCTCTTCTTCGTGATCACCCTGATCGCCGTGGCCTGCTACGCGGTGCGCAAGCGCGAGCTGCAGCGGCAGGCCGAGCAAGCCGCGAAGGCGCGCGCCGCCGCCACATCCTTGCTGGCCGACCCCGTCGTGATCGCCACCGGGTTGCAGATCGTCCGAGCGATCGGCGTCAAGCGGCTGCTCCCGATCCTGGCCGTCGGCGGCATCGCGCTCGGCCTGATGGCAAGCCGCAGTGCCGCGAGTGACAACGCCGAGGCCGCGGAGTAGGCCACGTTGTCGTCCTGCGAAAGCCAGGACCCACGTTTCCCCGCTCAATGTGTTTTGCGTCACTATCAGTCCCGTCATCCCCGCGCAAAGGCTCCGCCTTTGTCGCTGGAGGTGCGAGCCTTGCGGCGCACTTGCGCCGCTGGGCGAGCCTCGAAGGATGCGCGGCCCGGCTGGTGGCCGTGCATCCTTCGAGACGCGCGCAAGAGCGCGCTCCTCCAGCGACAACGGCGAAGCCGTTGCGCGGGGATGACGGGATTGGCTGATTCAAATGAGCGATGAGGATATGAATTCGCGTTCTCGCGGCGCGATGCGTCCGAGGTTTGCGACACTTTACACCCCCCC
>NZ_JBHMET010000274.1:582229-658618 GCF_042430365.1 Bradyrhizobium erythrophlei | reverse complement strand
CTGGGGCGTCAGGACCACACGACTTCACCGTCCGCTTCATGCGCACTCGTCAGTTGCGCATGCGGCGTCCACCGCATCCCACCCCACGTTCGTGACGATCGCGAGCCGCCCCTCATTCGGGTGAGACGGGCGGAGTCGTGCCACTGATTTGCCCGACGACGGAAGCGGAATATTTTCGCGCGGAGGACTGGACAGGGTGTGTCGCCTTGATCTGCCACGCAAAATTCGATTTTTCGCGCACGCTTCCGGGCGCGTCGGGCGCACTCAATTCGGTGAAATGCGACCGGCCTCAGGTGATGCAACGCCCCGGCTGCAGCAGCTTGGCGACATCGGTCAGGACGCTGACCACGGGCTCGCAGGCAATCTTGCGAACCTCGCCGGGACGGGTGCGGCCGGGCGCAGCCGGCCGGTTGCGCGCCTCATCCTTGCGCACGGGCACGCGGACCAGCACCGTGGTGTCGGGCAAGCCATCGACCTTGAGCACGACGGTCCGGCTGGTCTGGCCGGCTGACGGAACCGTCTCGCGATCGGCCTTGGCGACGCGGTTGACGCCGTGCTCGGGCGCGGCTGATGGGGAAAGCTGACGGCCGACAAGATCATGGCCGGATGCGAGCTGGACGGCGCCCAACGTCAGAACCACGGCGAGCGCGCCGAAAATTCCCTTTTGAATCTGTGACATGTCCGAAGACCCCTCGCCCCACGAAAATCGCTTGCTCAAATTCCCTGGCGATCACGGACACAACGCGGGCAAAACCGCCGCGGTTCTCGCAGAGCGCAATCACTTAACCGTGTACGAAAAAATTTTCGCACGCCCGGAACGACTGGCGGACTTCGGAGTCATCCCGGCAGCCGGTTATTCCCCCTGCCCCATTGACCGGCGACGTAGGGCGCGACTGTGGTGATGCCGGTCGCGCCCTGCTTTTTTTCGAATCTGTCCAAAGCCAAAGCTCTTTCGAAAACCAAGGCCCTTCCGAAAACCAGGTCGCCCGCGCATCTTCCCCTGCGCTTGCCGACAAATTGCCGAATCCTTCCGCTAGCTTTGCTCGCAACCGGACTGCCGAAGCTTCCGGAGGCTGCCATGAAAGCCACCATCAAAGCCCTGGGCCGTTTGCTGATCGCTTGTGTCGCCGCGCTGACGTCGCTCGGCGCAATGTCCCAGCGTCATGAGGCCGCGTCCGCGAGCGACGGTGAGATCCGCATCGGCAATCTCACGCCCTATACCGGGGCGCTTGCGGAATTCGCGCCGATCGGCAAGGCGGAAGCCGCCTATTTCGAGATGATCAACGACCGCGGCGGGATCAACGGCCGCAAGATCCGCTTCATCACCCAAGACGACAATTCCGACCCGTCGGTGGCGCTCGATCTCACCAAAGGGCTGGTCGAGCGCGAACATGTGCAGATGATGTTCAACTCGTTCGGCACGCCGGGCAACCTTGCGGTGCGGACCTACCTGAACGAGCGGAAGATCCCCCAGCTCTTCGTCGCGTCGGGCGATGAGCAATGGAGCAACCCCGCGGCGTTTCCCTGGACCATGGGCTGGCAACCGTCGTTCCGCGCGGAGGGGCGCATCTACGCGAACTATATCCAGGCGTCCTATCCCAACCGCAAGATCGTGGTGCTCTGGCAGAACGACCAGTTCGGGCGCGACGTGTTCAAGGGGTTCGAGGAGGGTCTCGGCGACCTCAAGCGCATGATCATCGTCGATGTCGCGTTTGATATCGCCGACGAGCATATTGAGACCCATGTCTCGATCCTGAGGCGGGCCGGCGCCGATATCTTCGTCTTCGCCGGCGTTCCGAGCACGGCGTCCCAGGCGATCCGGCTGGCGGCGGACTCCAACTGGCATCCGGTATTCATCCTTGCCAATGCTGCGGCGTCCATCGGCACGGCGCTTAGCCCGGCCGGCGTCGACAGGTCGCAAGGCGTCGTCTCGGCCGCATACCTGAAGGATCCGAGCGATCCGGCCTGGAAGGACGATCCGGCGATCAAGGAGTGGTCGGCCTTCGTCGCCAGATACTACCCGCAAGGCAACATCAACGACTCGAGCGCGCTCTATGGCTACGCGGCGGCGGAAACCCTGGTGCAGGTGCTGAAACAGTGCGGCGAGGATCTATCGCCCGAGAACGTGATGCGGCAGGCCGCCTCGCTGAGGGATTACCAGCCGTCGGTCATGCTGCCCGGCATCACGATCAACACCAATTCGTCCGACTTCCGGCCGATCCGGCACATGCGGCTGATGCAGTTCGACGGCCGCACCTGGCAGCCGATCGGCGATGTGCTGGAGACGGCATTCTCCGAGGCGCCGAAACACTAGCTGGCGCCGCCGGCTGGTTCAGGCCGACGTCAGGGCCATCGCATATGGCATCGGCCGACTTTGGCGCTGATGTTTCAGCGTCGTCATGGCCGGGCTTGTCCCGGCCATCCACGTCTGTCTTCACCCGAAACCGAGACGTGGATGCCTGGGACAAGCCCGGGCATGACGAGTTTGTAGAACAACCGGGGCCACATAGGGAACACCGAGCCTGCGGCGTGATCCGCATCTGCGATTGCCTTGAGGGACAGCGCGGAAAAATCCTGGCCGGACCGGCCGGCGCATGACTAAAGGCACATGTCCGGTGCAGGCGACAGGGGCATGCTGTCGCCGGAGCTGGATCAACCATGGCGACGGCAAGGACCACCGAACTGAAGTGCGGTGCCTGCAACGGTACCGGGTTTCCCAAGGTGCAGCAGCCGCCGCAGCAGGGGCGGAAGATCTACCCGCCGCCCTGCGCCAAATGCGGCGGCAAGGGCCGCGTCGCAGTGGCGCTTGAAGAGAAACGGTGAGCCCTCGCCACCCTCCCCATATTCCGACCCACACGCTCATTTTCGCAAACTCGCCCAGACGCCGCCGAGGATGAGCACGCCGCCGATGAAATGGATCAGGGTCGGCGGCTCGCCGAGGATCGCGAACGACAACAGCGCGCTCGCGATCGGCGCGACGTAGAGCACGAGCGACGTCCGCACCGAGCCGAACCTCGCCCCGAGCCAGGCAAAGCCCGCATAGGCGAGCTCGCGCAATTCGATGGCTCAACGAGGCCGTGACCCGTCTCGCATCAATCGCTACACTTGGCCGCATGAAGCTCGTATTCATACACGGCGCGCCGGCTGCCGGAAAGCTGACGACCGCGAAGGCACTGCTCGCCCAAACCAGCGGGCGGCTGTTCGACAACCATGCCGCGATCGACGTCGCCCGCACCGTGTTCGACTTCGGCGCGCCGGGCTTTTGGGACCTTGTGCAGACGGTCCGCACCTCGGTGCTGGATGCGGCGCTGGACCAGGGCCTTCAGCTCCTGGTCATGACGTTCGTCTACGTCGATCCCATCGATCTTCCGACCTTCGAGCAGTTCGAGGCGATCGTGAAACGGCACGGCGGTGAGCTGCTGCCGGTATTCCTGACATGCTCGACGGAGGAGATTGTCCGGCGCGTCGGCACGCCGGACCGGGCGGCCCGGCGAAAGATGATGTCGGAGACCGGCGTCCGCCAATTCCTGGAGGAGCACAGGGTGTCGGCGGTGCCGCGGCCGAACTGCCTCGTGCTCGACAGCGAAGCGAATTCCGCCGAGACCAATGCGCAGGCGATTATCCGACGATTCGATCTCGTGTGACCGGATAGCGGAGTAGGACGACGGCCCTGCCCGACCCCGCCTCGCAAACTCGTGATGCCCGGGGTTGTGCTGGCCTCAGCCCTCCGCCGCCTCGCGCTCCATGTCGCGGCCGGACAAATCCTCGCCCTGCATATCGGCGTATTCGCGCGCCATCTCGCGCATCAGGAATTTGGCGGGGACGTCGTGATAGCTGCCGTGGTCGTTGACATACTGCATGTAGGTGCGCCCCGCGCCGTCGAACGGATGCAGCAGCGCATCGCCATGGCCGTCGAAATCGAGCGGTTTGACGCCGAGCTTGGCGCAGAGTGTGTCGTTGAAGGTCGGCGTCGCCTTGCGCCAGGCGCCGTCGACGAACACCTCGGTGAAGCCGTGCCAGGTGAACATGTCGGTGCCCATGCTCTGCCGCAGCTTCTCGGTGGTGAGGTGGTTGCGCACGTCGGCGAAGCCGACGCGGGCCGGAATGCCGTGGACACGGCAGGCGGCGGCATAGAGCGCGGCCTTGCCGACGCAGTAGCCGTGGCCGGCGGCGAGCACGCTGGAGGCGCGGTAGGTCTCAGCATTGCGCATGCTGACATAGGGATTGTAGCGGATGCCGTCGCGGACGGCCTTGTAGAGGAAGCTCGCCTTGTCGCGATCGCTGGCATCGGCGGGGACGGCCTCGCGCGCGAATGCCGCGACCGCCGGATGGTCGCTGTCGATATATTCGCCGGGATCGGTGTAGAGGCGACTGATCGTGTCGGGGAGGGTGTCGGTCATGCCGCAACACTAGCAAGCCGCCTCCGCCGAGTTCAATGCGGCAATCGCACGCCGGCCCTGCTCAATTCCTGAAACGTTCATCCCAGGGGCGCGGCCGCTTCGCCTTGACATATTCGCGCGCGAAATGGATGCCGAGCCCGATCAGGAACGGCGGGGCGAGCGCGGCCGCGATCATGAAGACTGTGATGGATTTCGGCGTCAGGATATCAAGCACCATCGACGCCAACAGCCACAGCGTGGCGCTGATCACCGCGACGTCGACGTGCTTCATCTCCCCGGTCTTTCCCTGAGGCCTCAGTTACCCGTTCGGGTTCCATTCTACCTGCCGGCGGTACCCGGCGCCAACAATTCCGAACGGCTTCAAGGCCCACGATCACGGGAAAGCGGGGGATCGCCTACGCCACGGATTTTTCCTCGTCCCGGCTCCCGGGGGCGCTGACGCTCCCGGGGACGCTGACATGGACCTCATGGCCTTGCCGGATCGCAAGCGACGCCGCCTTCATCGCGGACTCGAACGCCGCCTCCTTGGTGGCATAGCCGGCGTTGACATTGCCGTCATGCAACACGCCCCATTCATTCTGCACGGGGATCACCGAATATTGCGCCAGTCCCATCGCCGTCCTCCTTCGCGATACCGCGCAAGGCGCGATACCTGCGCGTCTCAATGCGTGTTGGTCTCGTGCCACCTCTCCAGGTCGGGCTTCTTGTCGTCCGCGCCGGGACGTTGTTCGACATCTCCTTTCGGGAGGCAAGCGTCGAGAGCGAAATGCGTTCCCGCACCCCATGATACGGCGGCCTGTTCCACGGCGGCTTGGAACGTCCGCGAGCGGCACCACGTTGTCACCGATGAAACCAGAAGCGGAGCACACGATGGGTGACTCCAGGGATATCCAGCATGGCGTCAACGATCCCGTCGACGGGGTCGATGTGAAGCGGAAGTTCAGGGACAACCGCACGCCGCACGAGCGCGCACAGACCGCCGCCGACGTCCGCGCGGAAGCCTCGCCCGATCCGGACGAAGTGTTCCTCCCCGAGGCGCTGCGACGGCAGCCGACCCCGCCGCTCAATCCGCGCACCGGTCGCCGCCCGACCGGATAGGTCGGCGCGACAGCTCGCTCAGCAGGGCAAGGTGCAGGGTAAGGTGAAAGGCTCAATCCCGTCGCGTCAGGATCGCGTACATCTCGGCCGCGGTCTGCAATTGCTCGATGCGTGCTGTGAGCACCGCGCGCCGCGTGCCCTCTGGCAGCCCGGCGCGCTCGGCCTCGAGGCGCAGCCGCTGTTCAGACAGACGCTGCTCGAATGTGTGGGGCTCGGATCGTTTCCTCGTCGCTCTCATCGTCTTCCCTTGGCGGTTGAAGGCCGGGGCTGTTGAGCCAGCGGTCCAGTTGTTCGATGACCCGCGCGTGACTCGGCCGCCGTGGCTTGGGCGTATCCGGTTCCTCGGACAGCTTGCGGGGCAGCTTGACTTGTTGCGTCATGACACCTCTCCCACGCAGGGAAAACGCGTCAGGCCGGATAAGGTTCAGCAATAAGCTATTGATTTTATTTGGTAATTATACTCAGTTAACGTTTTTGTCTCAGCTTGGGGAACCCGCCGCGAGTTTGCGCGTTTAGCAAATTACTCATCCGGCTAAGTTTGGGTGGCCTGCGATGAACGAGCTTCGCGCCGAACGCCTCCAAGTCATGTTGTCCCCCGAAGAGCTGGCAGCCGTCGACGATTTCCGTTTCAAGCACCGGATGCCGACACGCGCCGCGGCGGTCCGCGAGCTGCTCAAGCTCGGCCTTGCCAGTCTGGGGGCGGACGCGATCGCCGGTGTAAAATCCAGCGATTACGGCGTGTTCGATCGCGGACCGGAGGGACACATGCAGGCCGCGGATACGGAGAGGCGCGAGGAGGACTGACCGCGCGCCAGCGCGGCCGGCACGTCACCGCGGCACGGAGCCTGCCTCACCCCGCGCCGAAGAGATCGGCGATCCCCTTCAGAATGGCGACCACGAGCGCCGACGAACACAACGCCGTGCCGAGATCGGCCAGGTAAAGCAGCTGTGCCCTCTGCTCTGGATCAAGTTGCGCTATCGCCTTGCGCATGGCCAACTCCCTCCCCCTTCCGCTTGCGCGCATAGCCGGAATCGGATCGAGCACGATGAAAGAACGCGGTGCATGCGCGTCCGTTCCGTTGAGCGATTGCGGGAGGGAAAACGCCCGCGTCAGCCCCGCTGCAGCGCGAGCGTGACGCCGCCGAGCGTCAGCACCATGGCGCCGATCTCGCGCAGGCCGAGCGGCTCGCCGAGGATGAGCGCGGCCGAGATCACGCCGATCACAGGCACCAGCAGCATGCCGGTCGAGGCCGAGGTCGGCGGCAGGCGGCGCAACGTCTCGAACCAGGTGAGGTAGCAGACGCCCATCGGTATCAGCGTCATGTAGACGAAGCAGCCGAGGCCGAGCGGCGTGATCGCGGTGATGTCGGGATGCTCGAACAGCACGCCGAGCAGGAGCATCACGAGGCAGCCGATGCCGACCTGCCAGGCCACCACGGCAAGCGGCGGCATCGGCAGCGGCTTGCGGTTCAGCACGTTGCCAAGCGCGAACAGGATGGCGCAGGCGAGCGCCAGCGCGATGCCGGTGAGCTTGCCGACGCTGAAGGCATAGCCTTTGCCGCCAAGCAGGAGCGCGACGCCGGCAACCCCGAGCACCAGCGCCGCGACGTCGCGCAGCGTCGGGCGGGCATGGAGCACCGGCCAGGCGAACAGCATCGCCCAGATCGGCATGGTGTAGGCGAGCAGCGCGCCCTCGCCGACGGTGACGAACTTCATCGCCATGGTGCCAAAGCCCATCCAGGCGAAGACGTTGGTGAAGGAGGCGAACACAAGGCGCGCCATCGCCTCGCGCGGCACGGCAAGCGACTGCCCGCGCGACAGCGCCAGCGTGCCGAGGATCAGCGCGGCCGCGACCCCGGCGAGGCCGCGGGCGAACAGCGGCGGCCACAGCTGCAGCAACAGCTTCATCAAGGGCCAGTTCAACGCCCAGCCGAACGCCGTCACCAGGAGGCAGAGGAAGCCGATCGATCTGTCGCGCCGCGTGGTGTCCATGGCAAGCGCTTAGCAGCCCCGGGCCGGCGGCTCCACATCACGTTGCGCATGCCGCGGCGCGAATATTTCGTAGCCCGGATGGAGCGCAGCGAAATCCGGGGAGCTCTCGCGGCCGGCGCAACTGCTCCCGGATTTCGCTCCGCTTCATGCGGGCTACGAACCGACATACCCAAAAAAAGCGGCGCACCTTTCGGCGCGCCGGATCAGTTGACCAGCTAACGTGAAACTCAGGACCTCACGCCGAGGCCGCCCGCGGCGCGCGGTTGCGCGAGTTGCGCTGGAAGAACAGCGCCTGGCTCGCGACCGCCGACACCATCGCAGGCTGGAACGGCTTCGAGATCAGGAACGCGGGCTCCGGCCGCTCGCCGGTGAGGAAGCGCTCGGGATAGGCGGTGATGAACACCACCGGCACCTCGAAGGTCCGCAGCAGCTCGTTTACTGCATCCAGCCCCGACGAGCCGTCGGCGAGCTGGATGTCGGCGAGGATCAGACCGGGCTTCTTGTTCTTGGCGAGCGCCACCGCGTCGGAATGGGTGCGTGCGACGCCGATGACATTGTGGCCGAGATTCTTCACCAGGCTCTCGAGGTCCATGGCGATGAAGGTCTCGTCCTCGATGATCAGCACGTCGGTGGCGATCTCGGCGGCCATCTCGCGGCCGGCGGCATCGGTGAGCTTACGCGTCTCTGCGATGTCGATGCCGAGGATGTAGGCCACCTCCTCCTCCGAGAAGCCTTCCAGCGAGAGCAGCAGGAAGGCCTGGCGCGGCAGCGGCGTGATGTTGGAGAGCCTCCGCTCCGGCGGCAGCGACAGCGTCGCCACGTCGGCTTTGTCGTCGTTCACCGACACCGAATTCCAAATCTGGGTGAACAGGCGAAACAACCCGGCGCGCGGGCCATGCGTCTGGTCAAGCAGTGATGCGTCTTGCAGCAGGGCCTCGAGCATGGCCCCGACATAGGCGTCCCCCGACGCCTGGTTTCCGGTCAGCGCGCGGGCATAGCGGCGCAACAGCGGCAGATGTTCAGCAACGACCTGCGATCGGGACATTCCCACTCCATCCTTGTTCGTCAGCCTATCGGCCTGAAAACGCGTTGTCAGGGGGCGATATCTCGGTTGATGGGACGCCCCCCGGTTCCCCTGCATCCCCGACTACGCGTGAGCGTCGAAAAAGTTCCGTGAAATAGTTCCCCCGTTCCGGAACTTTCTGCGCAACTTTGCATTAGCTCGTCACCGACAAGGCGACGCGGCCAGACTCTCATTTCGAGGAAACGACTTGGAAATCAGAGACTTAACTCCCGGGGAAGCGTGGATCAGATCATGAAGGAAGTAAAGAAGCAGGGCGGTCTCAATGCCGAGATCCAATCACGAATCGGACACCAGCTTCGCGCCATGTACGACGACGTGGTGAGACAGGGGGTGCCGGACCGCTTCGCGGAGCTGATCCGCAAGCTCGACGGACCGGAGGCTGCCGCGGCTGCCGCTGCGGCCGGGGGCGATACCGACAAGAACAATGGAGGGGACTAATGCCTCTCACGAACCAACTTCGCGATGACATCCTGGCGGCGGTGCCGAGCCTGCGTGCCTTCGCGATCTCGCTGTCCGGCAATGGCGACCGCGCCGACGATCTGGTGCAGGAGACCTTGCTGCGCGCGATCGCCAATATCGATTCGTTCCAGCCGGGCTCCAACCTGCCGGCCTGGCTGTTCACCATCCTGCGCAACCTGTTTCGATCGGACTATCGCAAACGGCGGCGCGAGGTGGAGGATGGCGAGGGCAATTACGCCAAGACGCTGAAGAGCCAGCCGTCGCAGACCGCGCATCTGGAGTTCGAGGAATTCCGCGCCGCGCTCGACAAGCTGCCGCAGGACCAGCGTGAGGCACTGATCCTGGTCGGTGCCTCCGGCTTCTCCTATGAGGACGCGGCTGCGATCTGCGGCTGCGCGGTCGGCACCATCAAGAGCCGCGTCAACCGTGCGAGATCAAAACTGAGCGCACTGCTCTATGTCGACAGCGCCGAGGATTTCGGCCCCGACAACACCGTGCGCGCGGTGATCGGCGGCAACGGCGGGTAAACGAACGGGATGGGGAATGCAGAAAGGCGGCCCGAGCGGGCCGCCTTTTTGGTGTCTGCCACACCGTAGCCGCGAAGAGGTGAAACGAGCCTAGCTGGCCATCGCGTTCTTGAAGCCGTCCTCCTTGAAGCCGTTGCGCAGCGCGAGGATCGTCGCCGGTATCTCGGCGACCGGGACCGGACGACTGAACAGGAAGCCCTGGGCCTCGTTGCAGCCTTCGGCCCTCATGTGGTTCAACTGTTCGATCGTTTCGACTCCCTCGGCGATCGTCGTCATGCCGAGGCCTTTGCCAAGACTGATAACGGCACGGATAATCGATCTCGATCCATGGGTCGCCGTAGCGTCACGCACGAACGACTTGTCGATCTTCAGCTTGTCGAACGGGAAGCTGCGCAAATAGCTCAGCGAGGAATAGCCGGTGCCGAAATCGTCCAATGCGATGCGCACCCCCTGCGCCTTCAGCTTGTGGAGCGTTGCGATCGTCTCGGTGCTGTTCGCCAGAAAAACCGATTCGGTGATTTCGAGTTCAAGCCGCTGTGGAGACAATTTCGACGCCGTGAGCGCGTCGGCAACGATGTCAATGAACCCCGGATCGCGAAACTGGGCCGCAGAGACGTTGACCGCGATCTTCATCTCGCTCGGCCAGAAAGTGGCCTGCTCGCAGGCGCGATTGAGCACCCATTCGCCCAATGAGGCGATCAGCCCGATCTCCTCCGCGATCGGGATGAACTGATCGGGCGGCACCAGCCCGCGCTTTGGATGATGCCAGCGCAGCAGCGCTTCGAAGCCGCAGATGCGGTCGAGATGCAGGTCATAAAGCGGCTGGTAGAACAGCGCGAATTCGTCCTTGCTCATCGCCTCGCGAAGGTCGAGCTCGAGTGCCCGGCGTCTCTGCAGGCTTGCATCCATCGCGGGTTCGAAGAACCGCCAGGTCCCCCTGCCCTCCATCTTGGCGCGGTACAACGCCACGTCGGCGTTTTTCAGAAGCTTTTCTCCGGTCGTACCATCGCCCGGCGCCAGCGATATTCCGATGCTGCATCCGACGACGACACGATGCCCGCTCAGCTCATAAGGCGCTCCGACACACTCCACGATGCGGCGAGCCAGACGTTCGGTATCCTCACTGCCCTGGATCCCAATCTGTACGATTGCAAACTCGTCGCCGCCCAAACGAGCGACCGTATCGACTTCCCGAATGCACGCGTTCAGCCGGTCCGCGACGGCGCAGAGCAGCTCGTCGCCGACCGGATGACCAAGCGTATCGTTGACCTGTTTGAAGTTGTCGAGATCCAGACAGAACACCGCAAAGCCGAAGCCGCGGCCGGCCTGCGCAACCGCCTGCTCGATGCGTTCGGCCAGCAAGGTTCGATTGGGCAGCCTGGTCAGGGCGTCGTGCCGGGCCATGAACGCGATCTGCGATTCGGCGCGCTGCTGCTCGGTCACGTCTTCACAGGTAACGAGCCAGCCGCCGTCCGATGTCGACCGCTGGGCGATGGAGACGATACGCCCGTCGCTGAGGTGCTGAAGGTAGTTGCCGCCCTCTTCTCGGGATATCGACCGCGCGCGCTCAACCAGCAGATCGATCACGGTCTGCTTGCCGTGATTTCCTGCGGCGATGCTCAGCATGAGGAGATCTTCCAGCGTCATTCCCGGCGCGACGAGCTCGGGTGAAATATTGAATATCTCGCAGAAGCGGCGGTTGATGACCTGCAGCCGCCCCTCCCCGTCGTAGAGGCACAGCCCCTGCGACATATGCGTGAGCGCCGCATCAAGCCTCAGATTCGTGGCGTGCAGCTCGGCTTTCTGCTGCTTCAGCGTGGTGATGTCGCTGTAAACGAGAATGACGCCCCCCTCCTGCGTCTGACTCCGGCTGACGCGCAACCATCGTCCATCGGCAAGCCGGGCCTCGCTCGCGGATTCGTCGACGTCGGCATCCGCGGTCGCGAGTTCTGCGGCAGAATCGGCGTACACGAGTTGCGGGGAGTGACGGATGAATTCGCTTGCGCGCGAGTTGGCGAGCGCAATCTGGCCGTCCGCGTCCAGCAGCACGACGCCCTCGCGCGAGCTCTCGAGCGCATCGGAAAGCCGCGCCTGCGCAGACTGCCGTTGCGACACCTCCCGATTGACCATCGTCCTGATGTTGTCGCGCATCGTCTCCATCGCGGTCAGGAGAGTTCCCAGCTCGTCGCTGCCGCCCTCGGGGATCGTTGCGTTCAAGTCTCCGTCGGCGATCCTCCTTGCCGCCTTCGACGCGATGGCGACAGGCCCGATGATGCGGCGCGCAAGCAACCACGAAAAGAACACCGAGAGAATCAGCGCAATGGTCAGCCCCGCGATATTGAGCTGCAGATCCCGCTTGACCGTCGCAAGCGCCCGCTGCCGGAACAGGAAGGCGTCGCCGGCGGTATAGTTAACGAGCAGTTCAACCTGCTGACTGACGATCTTGGAGTATCGATCGACATCGCCGATCACGGGATCCGGCGGACGCGGTCCGGACACGGCATCGCTCGTCGAGGACGATCCGATGGCGCGACGATGAAGTGCCATCCAGGCGTCGGCCGCCTCCTGGACCTTGGCGGCCGCCTTCGCCGCCCGACTAGATTGCGACCGCTCGGTCGCGATCGTCAGGTCTTCCGAGAGCGCCTTCGCGAGCTCGTCAATCTGGCTATCGAGACTGGCGCGGACTGCCGGGTCCGTGGTCATGAGGCGTTGTGACGACGCCACGCGCATTGCGGCGAAATCGGCGCCGGCCGCGCGGGCGTAGTTGATCGACATCAATGATTCATCGAACGTCTTGGCGACAAGATCGCCCGCATGGCGGATCCCAAGGATGGAATACCCTCCGAGAGCCACCGCGACGGCGCTCATCGCAAGACAAAAGATCAGGATCTGAATCCGAATCGACCCCTTCGTCAGGGCCAGGCGTGAAAGGCGTGCGGTCACAAACCGAAGCGCCGCAACACTTCCCATTTTCGGATTGAACAGAAGACCCATGTCCGCTTTCGCCGTGATACCAGACGCTAAGGCCGCGCCGACCGCCGGACGCAGCGGAAATGACTGTCCTTAAATTGCTTTAGTAGTGACTGGAACTCATGCTGAAATCGTTAAGATCACGTGGCCATAATCGGCATGGCGGGTAATCCACGAGGCACCATTTCGGCTATAGGATGCCCGCTGTTCGACTTTGATGCGGGGGTTGAGAATGCAGTCAGGCTTGTTGCGCGCCTTGCGCCTGGGCAAGTTCGGTCGCGTGCCGATTGCGGCCGCAATCGCTGTGGGAACGCTGGCAGGAGCCGCTCTCGGCGCTAGCTCCTACACCATTTCGCAGAAGGACCAGGCATTCAAGCCCGCGCAGATTTCGATCAAGCGCGGCGAATCTTTACGATTCATTAACGACGACGGCGAGCTCCTCCATCACGCTTATTTGAGTTCGGACACGTTCAATTTCGATTCCGGCGATCAGCAACCGGGCAGCAAGTTCGACGTCGTGTTCTCCGAGGCCGGCGACTACACGGTGCTGTGCGGCATTCATCCGAAGATGAAGCTCGCCGTCCACGTCGCGAAGTAGCACCGCTTGTGCCGCTACAGTATCGACGTCCTGAATATCGCGGCGTGGCCGACATAGTAGACGAACAGCGTCACGGCCAGCGCTGCGCATAGCCCGACCGGGGCAAGCCACGGCGCGCGACGATCGCGCTCGGAGGTCTTGTTGTCGCAGACGATCGCGAACAGGACGGCGATGATCGCCGAGTGCCCGATCGCGTCGATTTTCCCGAATTCGAAGCACGCGCTGATGAACATCCCCGAAAGCACCACGGCCGCGCAGCGCCGGATCAGCGGCGTCCAGAGCAATGCAAAGGCAAGCGTGAACTCCACCATGCCCGCGGCGCGCATGTAGAACTCGTTGTCGAAGCCAAGCGTGATGCCGGCGTGCTCGATGAGCAGCGGAAAGCTCCATTCCGGGTAGGCCCATTTCTCGATGGACGCCCACATCAGGGTGACCCCGGCGGCATACCTGACGACGTCGAGCGGCCGAATTCCGAACAGGTCCTTCTGCAGCCCGACGAGCGCCAGGTAGGCGGCAACGCCGAGAAAGATCGGGTAGTCGGCCAGATGAAAGACGCCGTAATTGTAGACGGCAATTCCGAACAGCACCGCGATCCCCGCGGCCGACAGCGGCAACGTCCGTCGCGACAGCATTCCGGCGGCAACCGCGATCTGGAGCGCGCCCACGAGCGGTGACGTCGTCTTCAGCTCAGGGGTCAGCAGGATCCCGCCGACGGCCCAGATCGAGATGAAGAAGAAGCCGCAGACGGCGCGGATCATCTCCTCGGTGCGCAGCCGCAACGGGTTGGTGATGCGGTCCAGCGCCCGGATCGTCGCCTCGCCAACGGACGTGGGCTCAGCCAAGCAGCCGGCAAAGAGCCAAAGAACGGCAACGGCCAGCAGCAACTCGAAATCCAGGCACAGGACATTTTCGAGTCCCCGAGGCTGCCCGGCGACATCATACGCGCAGAACCATTTGACATGCGCCTCCGCGTCCCGTGACGCCACGACGCAAAACAAGATTCCAACGATGCATTTGGCGAAGAAGGAGCTTCCCCGGGATACCGAATTGGCGTCCCGCTCCCGTCGACTGAACATCGCAACAATTGCCCACTTTTAACGATCTGTTCATCTTACATTAAATTTTACCGATTTTCGCCGGCCAACACCCCCTGGTTGTTTCGTAGTTAACGGCGCCGGGCGGGCGTTTTGCGCCGTTTTTGCCCCGATTGCTTCAGATTTTAGCTAATTTCGGCACGGAGGCTCAATTCCACCTGTCGTAGTGAAAGCCCGGACGAGGTCGGATTGGGAGCCGGTAGATGTTCGGAGCGTTGAGCGTCGTGACTGTCGGGGTGGGCTCGGTGCTCGCCTACGGAGCCAAATGGTATCCGTCGCGGACCGATATGCTGGAGACCTGCGCAGGTGCGTTTCTGATCGTCGGCCTTGGCCTGTTGGGATCGGCACTGCCCCATCTGTCCTGACAAGCGTCCGAGTGCGGGCCGATCAGGTTCGCCCGGTCAGCGCGGCAACGTCGGCACGACGGGAGCCTGCGCGGATGCGGTCAGGGTTTGAAGGAAGGCGATCAGATCCTTCTTCTCGCTCTCCGTCAGGGACAAGGGCCTTATCTCAGGCGATCTGCTCGGGCGGTCGACCCCGCCCTTGTTGTAAAGCTCGATGACATCTTCCAAGGTCGCGACCGATCCGTCGTGCATGTAGGGCGCACGCCGCGCAACGTCGCGCAGCGTCGGGGTCTTGAACGCATAGCGCAGCTTCGCCGACGTCGGAAACAGCCGTCCGCGCCCGATGTCATCGTCCTTGGCGGTTCCGATATCCTGGAAAGACCCGTCCGAGAAGGATGGTCCACTGTGGCAGGACGCGCACCGCGCCTTGCCGTTGAAGAGCTGGAAGCCCTGCTTTGCGGCGGCGCTGATCGCGGTGTCGTCTCCCTTGATCCAGCGGTCGAACGGCGCCTCGCCCGCAACGATCGAACGCTCGAAGGTCGCCAAAGCCGCCTCGATTCGCGGCCGCGTGACCGCGCCATCGCCAAATGCACGGCGGAACACATCGACGTAAGCCGGGATCGCTGAAAGGCGGGCAATCAAGTCCGGCTCGGGGAGATTCATGTTCGCCGGATTCTTGATCGGTCCGAATGCAACGGACTCGAGATCCTTGAACTTGCCATCCCACCCGAGCGGCTCGGTGAAGGCCACATCGATCAGGGTTGGTGC
The DNA here is from genome assembly GCF_042430365.1 of Bradyrhizobium erythrophlei. GTDB lineage: Bacteria > Pseudomonadota > Alphaproteobacteria > Rhizobiales > Xanthobacteraceae > Bradyrhizobium > Bradyrhizobium erythrophlei. Next base: position 643,284 of record NZ_JBHMET010000274.1, on the reverse strand, counting down.
ACGGATCGGCAGGCCATTCGGATCTTCACCGATTGCACGCGGAAGGCCGTCCGCCCATGACAGCGATGGATTGTGGCAGGTCGCGCAGGAGCGGGTCTTGGAGCCCGACAGCAGCGGATCGAAAAACAGCATCTCTCCGAGGGCGGATTTCGCTTCGGAATAGGGGTTGCTGCTTGGGAAGGGAATTGCGTCCGGCCGACGATAGCTGGCGCGGATCGTCGCGAGGTCGTCGGGCGGCGCCTTCGCGGCCGTCAAGGCAAGCGGCAGCCCTACCGGCAAAAGTGCCGCGAGCACGGTCAGGCTGACCCAAAGCCTCATCGGGGTCCTCGAAACGGTATCCTGCCCGGTGTATGCCGGAGCATGTTCAATGAAGGTTTAACAATTGGTTGCGGGCGACTACGGGGATCAGCTCCCCGAAAAGCTCCCGGAGTAGTTTTCAAGACCGGTTTTTCGCCCTGCTATTCCCGGACGGTGCCGCCCGGGGGGGGGTCATTTCGACCGATCCAGTCGGTTCCTGCCGCCGGCGCCCCTACTTCTTCACCGGCCGCACCGGCTGGGAGAACTGCTCGGTGCGGTCGCGCTCGGTCATGTCGACCACGGTGTCCATCGGCGCGGTCAGCTCGTAGACATAGGAGACGTCGGTGAAGTAGCGCTTGGCGGTGCCGCCGAGCGCTTCCGGCGCGACGCGGTCGAGCAGGATCAGGCCGAAATCGGAGTCCGCGCGCCGCGTCGCCTCGCTGGTGTTGAACTCCTCCCAGCGGAAATGGAAGATCGAATCCGCGGCCTCGCCATTGACCTCCCAGTTGGCGACGATGTGCGGATGCTTGCCGACCAGCGACAGGCCCTCGTCGGAATGCGAGGCGAGCTCGAAGAACAACAGCGACAGCGATTGCGCGGCGCGCGCGCTCACCGTGATGTCGGGGCCGTTGACCGCGATGCGGTCGGCATGCGGGATCGAGCGTGATTCGAACAGGCCCTTCAGCTTGACGCCCTGCCACTGGCTCTCGCTGAGCAGCGTCACCACGTTCGACATCGCGTGAATGCGTCCGATCAGGAGCTCGCGCGCGACGTCGATGTCGGCGCCGTGGCGCAGCGTGCGCGTGACGATCGACTGGATCACCGCGAGGATGTTCTTCACACGATGATTGAGCTCGTCGATCACCGCCGTGAGGCGGCGTTCGAAGCCGATCCGAACCTCGATCTCGCGGCTGAGGCGCAGATTGTTGTAGGCGACGTAGCCGAACAGGCCGCAGACGATGCCGGTCAGCGCAAGCCCAATCGCCGCGACGATGGTGGCGGTCTGCTGCGCGCGCGCCATGGCGTTGGTCTTGGCGTAATAGTCGAGCGACCAGTCGCGGCCGCCGAACGTCACCGTGCGCACCATCGACGGCGTCGGCCCACCCTGGCGCACCGCGCGCGAGGTGACGACGCCCTGCTCGTTCGCCGTGAACTCGTCGTTGGCGTCCCGCGGATCCTTCAGCGCGACGGCGAACAGCGAGGCATCGTCGTTGGTCAGCATCAGCGACGCCAGCTCGTAGGAAAAAGTGACGAAGCCGGCCGGCTCGGAAGCCCCGTCCTGGATCACCGGCGCCGCCAGCACGACGCCGACCGGGCCGTTCTGCCGCAACAGGGGGATCGGATCGGAGGCGACGGGCTTGGCTTCCGCCATCGCCTGCGTCAGCATCGGGCCGACCACCGAGTGGCGGTCGAAGGCGCGGCCCGGGATGTTCAACGTCTCCGGGTTGCGCGGCTCGACGTCCATCAGCGCGTCGATCGGCTTGTCGATTGCCTTGAGGTCGAGCGGCTGATCATCGAAATCGCGGATCTTCGGATCGGTGAAGCCGGCACTCTTCAGCTCCGCCTCCGCCGCCGGCAATTCGCCCGGCTTCAGCCGCGCGATCCAGGCGGCGACGACGAAATCGGTCTTGAAGGCATAGATCGCCGAGCGCAGCGGCTGCAGCATGTTGGCTTTCACCGTCGAGGGCGAGCGAAACAGCCCGGACGCGACCCGCGCCAGGAGCTCGCGCTCGGTCAGGCGGTCCTGCACCAGACTCGCATGGACGTCGATCGCCCGCGCCAGCGCGATGCCATCGAGCGCCAGCTCCTGATCGTGCACCCGATAGGCGGCAAGACCGGAGAGCAAGACTCCGATCAGACCGATCAAGGCGACGATGAAGCCCAGCCGAACCACTCGCTTACTCGGCAATCAAGGGGGGGTGAAAAGGGATGGAAAGCATCTGGCGTCTACGGGAGCGGCAACACGACAATATGCGATCAGCGCCAACCGCGGCGGAATATGGAATAGCGATCATCGGTACGCAACTAGAGCTGGCCGGCAACATTAACGATGGCCTCCGCGCGGCTGATCTTTGGCGGCGCCAGTGGTTGCTAATCGACAAAGTTGGATTTTGTTCCGCCCATTGCGCAGCATTTTCGTGGCGGGCAGGCGCGGGCCGCGTATTCCCGAACTTCGTCCCCCTATGCTGAGGGTCGCATAGCCCGGATGAAGCGCAGCGCAATCCGGGTCGTCTCGCCGTGGAGAGGCCGGTCCCGGATTTCGCTGCGCTTCATCCGGGCTACGCAAGGGCCGGTGCGCGGAGATGACCATGCCACAATGATTAACGGCTAGCCGGCCTAGGCCTTGCCCTTCGCCTGCGACCGCAGGCCGCCCTTGGTCTCGATGAAGCTGATGATGCGGTCGAGGCCGTCGCTTTTCTTCAGGTTGGTCATCACGAAGGGCCGTTCCCCGCGCATCCGCCTCGCATCGCTTTCCATCTTCTCAAGCGACGCTCCGACATAAGGCGCGAGGTCGGTCTTGTTGATCACGAGAAGGTCAGACCGGGTGATTCCCGGACCGCCCTTGGAGGGGATCTTGTCGCCGGCGGCGACGTCGATGACATAGATCGTGAGGTCGGCGAGCTCCGGCGAGAAGGTCGCGGCGAGATTGTCGCCGCCGGATTCGATCAGGACCAGGTCGAGATCGGGAAACTTGGCCCGCATGTCGGCGACGGCGGCAAGGTTCATCGAGGCGTCCTCGCGGATCGCGGTGTGCGGACAGCCACCGGTCTCGACGCCCGCGATGCGGTCTGGCGTCAGCGACCCCGACCGGACCAGAAACTCGGCGTCCCATTTGGTGTAGATGTCGTTGGTGATGGCGGCGATGTCGTAGCGTTCGCGCATCGCCTTGCAGAGCAGGTCCATCAACGCGGTCTTGCCCGACCCGACGGGGCCGCCGACACCGACGCGCAACGGGCCGTGAGAGTTCGACATATGAGGGCCCCTTTCCGTTATCGTCGTCCCTGCCGAGTGTAGCGCATCATGAGCGGAACAGCCTCGTATACTGTGTCTCATGCCGCAGGCTGGCGAGGTCGGCGCGGAAGGTCGCGCCGCCGAGATCGTCGAGCGATGCCGCGGCGGCGCGCCGCGCGGTCGCGGCGACCGCGGGCTCGAGATCGGCCAGCACGCGCTGGCTGTCGGTCTGCCCGAGCGGGATCAGCCGGGCGCCGGCGGAAATCCAGTTCGAGAGCACGGCGTGAAAGAAGGCGTGCAGCGCCGGTTCGAGCGGAATTCCGTGGGCGGCGCTGACGAGGCCGACCGCGACCGGATACACGACCCCGCCGTCGCAGGCGGCGATAACAGCGTCGAGATCCGCCGAGTTCCAGGCGGCGCGGGCGATGTCGATGAAGGCGCGGCCCTGCGACGTGGTCTCGAGCTGCCGCTCGCGCGAGGGCACGAAGGCCACGGCGAGCTCGGCGATTTCCTTCAGTCGGGCGTGGTCAGCGGCAGATGCTGCGTGATGTGCGTGCGCGAGGAACACACCGTCGCAAAACCCGCTTCCCTCGGTGAGCATCGCCGCGAGCCAGCCGCGCAGCGATGCGGCATCGGTGATGTCGCCCGCCTCGACCGCCCATTCGAGGCCGCTGGAATAGGCGAACGCGCCGACCGGGAAGGACGGCGATAACCAGGTCAACAGCCGATACAGCGCCGCCGCCTCACGCTCCGTCATCCCCCCGCTCGCCGCGGCGGGATCAGGCTCATTTGTGGTCATGAGCATGGGAGTGGTCGTGATGCCCATCACCGTGGTGATGGTCGTGGCCGCAATGCTCGTCATGATGGTGGTGATTGTGACCACTGGCGTGATCGTGATCACTGGCGTGATCGTGATCGCCGGCATGATGGTGGTGATGGCCATGATCGTGGGCATGGTCATGATCATGAGCGTGATCGTGGCCGGTGTGGTGATGCGCATGCGGCTCTTCCGCATGGGCATGCCCGGCATAGGCGCCGCCCTCGGGATCGAACGGCGCTTCGATCTCGATCACGCGGGCGCCGAGCCCCTTCACCATCGCCTCGATGACGTGATCGCGGCGGATGCGCAGGCCCTTCGGCATGATCTGCGTCGGCAGATGGCGGTTGCCGAGGTGCCATGCGACCCGGATCAGGTGGTGCGGGTCCTGCCCCCGGATTTCGACCAGCGGCTCGGGGGCGGCGACCACCTCGATCAGCCGGCCGTCCTCCAGCACCAGCGCATCGCCGCCGCGTAGCGCAACGGCGTTTTCGAGATCGAGCAGGAATTCAAGCCCGCGCGTCCCCGTCATCGCCATCCGCCGCCGGTGCCGGTCATCGAAATCGAGCACGACGGTGTCGGCCGGCGCTTCCTTCCAGCGATGCTGTCCCAGAACCTTGGTCGCGCGGATCATCGGAGCCTTCATCTAGATGCGTTAGAACTTCTCGACCTTGCCATCGCTGATGATCTCGATCACCGTCGGCCCGGTCTTCATTTGGGCGGAATGGTCGCGCCATACCTTCATGTGTGGCGCCCTGGCATGGGCGTTGAGGTCGTCGCGGCTTTCCCAGCGCTCCACCACCACATAGAGGTTGGGATCGTTGACGCTGACGTGGCCGTCGTAGGAAAGGCAACCCTTCTCCTTGCGGGTCTCGACCGTGCAGGCCTTGTGGCCGCGGATGAAATCCTCCCGTGCTTCCGGCTTCATCGGCGTGGTGGCGATGACGTAGATCATGGATTGCCTCCTGTTCTTGTTCTTGGCTAGCGGACGTCGACCTTCTCCGGCGTGATCACCTCGATCCGCGGCGGCGCGGTGATGCATTTCACCACGACGCGGCCGAACGCCTTCATGTGCTCGGCGGTGCGATGCGGCACCAGCGCCTCGGCATTCTCCCACTGCTCGACGAACACCATCTTGCTTTGGTCGGTGACGCTCTCATGGAGATCATAGGCGATGTTGCCGGGCTCCTTCCTTGTCTCCTTGATGCAGGCCGTCGCCGCGGCGATGAACTCGGCGCGGGTCTCGGGCTTGATGGTCAGCGTTGCGACAACGTAAATCACGGAAAATCCTCCCGGTTTTCTTTTCTGGTTCAGATACCGGGAGCGGTTTTAGAACATAAAATAGCGCTGTGCCATGGGCAGCACCTCCGCCGGCGCGCAGGTCAGAAGCTCGCCGTCTGCGCGCACCTCATAGGTCTCCGGGTCAACCTCGATATCGGGGGTTGCATCATTGTGGATCATGCTCTTCTTGGAGATTTTGCCGCGGGTGTTCTGCACCGCGTAGAGCTTCTTGGAGATGCCGAGCTTGCGGGCGAGGCCGCCGGTCGCCGCCGCCTTGGAGGTGAACACCACCGAGGACGCCGTCAGCGATTTGCCGAAGGCGGCGAACATCGGCCGGTAGTGCACCGGCTGCGGCGTCGGGATCGAGGCGTTGGGATCGCCCATCGGAGCTGCCACGATCGAGCCACCCTTGATGATGCAGTCGGGCTTGACCCCGAAGAAGGCCGGCGACCACAGCACGAGGTCGGCAAGCTTGCCTTTCTCAACCGAACCAATCAGCTTCGAGACGCCATGCGCGATCGCGGGGTTGATGGTGTATTTGGCGATGTAGCGCTTGACGCGGAAATTGTCGTTGTCGTTGCCCTTGTCCGGCGGCAATGCCCCGCGCTGCTTCTTCATCTTGTCGGCGGTCTGCCAGGTGCGGATGATGACCTCCCCTAACCGGCCCATCGCCTGCGAGTCCGAGGACATCATCGAGAGCGCGCCGAGATCATGCAGGATGTCCTCGGCGGCGATCGTCTCTTTCCGAATCCGGCTTTCGGCAAACGCCAGATCTTCCGCGATCGATGGATCGAGGTGATGGCACACCATCAGCATATCGAGATGCTCGTCGATGGTGTTGCGGGTGAACGGCCGCGTCGGGTTGGTCGAGGACGGCAGCACGTTCTTCAGTCCCGCGATCTTGATGATGTCGGGCGCGTGGCCGCCGCCGGCGCCTTCGGTATGGAAGGCATGGATGGTGCGACCCTTGAACGCCTTCACCGTGTCCTCGACAAAGCCGGACTCGTTCAGCGTGTCCGAATGCAGCATCACCTGGACGTCGTAATCATCGGCAACCGAGAGGCAGGTATCGATTGCCGACGGCGTGGTGCCCCAATCCTCGTGCAGCTTCAGCGCACAGGCGCCGGCCTTGATCATTTCGACGAGGGCCGCCGGGCGCGAGGCGTTGCCCTTGCCCGAGATACCGAGATTGACCGGGAAGGCATCGAACGACTGGATCATCCGCCCCATGTGCCACGGCCCGGGCGTGCAGGTCGTGGCGAATGTGCCGTGCGAGGGCCCGGTGCCGCCGCCCAGCATCGAGGTGACGCCAGACATCAGCGCGTGCTCGATCTGCTGTGGGCAGATGAAATGGATGTGGCTGTCGAACCCGCCGGCGGTGAGGATCTTGCCCTCGCCCGCGATCACGTCGGTGCCGGGCCCGATGATGATGGTGACGTTGGGCTGGATGTCGGGATTGCCGGCCTTGCCGATCGCGGCGATCATGCCCTCCCTGATCGCGACGTCGGCCTTCACGATGCCCCAGTGATCGACGATCAGCGCGTTGGTGATCACGGTGTCGGCGGCGCCTTGCGCATTCGTCACCTGCGACTGCCCCATGCCGTCGCGGATCACCTTGCCGCCGCCGAACTTCACCTCCTCGCCATAGGTGGTGAGATCCTTCTCGACCTCGATGATGAGGTCGGTGTCGGCGAGCCGCACCCTGTCGCCGGTGGTCGGCCCGAACATGTCGGCATAGACGGAACGTTTGATTTTCGTGCTCACAGCGTGCTCCTTGCAAGCCTGACGGTGTCGTCGAACATCTGGTCGAGGGTTGCGTTGCCGCCGCGACAGCCCGCCACAACCTTCTCGGCCCAGTCGACATAGTCGGTGAGATCCTCCTCGCGCTTCTCCGAACTTGGGTTCGGATAAATGCGCGCAAGGATATTGCTGATCTTGTCGGCGATCTTGATGAGCTTCGCATCCGATGACTTGTGCGGGGCGTCATCGATCTGCCGCTGCCGTCGCTCCGTTTTGGAAAGCGACATGTCGTCAGTCACCTCAGCCACGAGCGCGGCGACGCGGGCGCCGAATTCTTCTTCGAGTTCGTCGCGCGTCGTTCGGGTGTCCTCGAGGGTGTCGTGCAGCCAGCCGGCCGCGACTAGCTCGGCGTCTGCTCCATCGGTCACGATGGCAAGCGCGTTGGCGACCTCCGCGAGATGATTGAGGTAGGGCTCGCCAGGTCGTCCCTTGCGCGTCATGCCGGCGTGACTATGCGCGGCGAGTTCGGCCGCCGCGGAGACGAGTCGAAGGCCCTTTAGCATGGCGTCACAGCTTGCCCTTCACCTCGCCGCGGAAGCCGTAGATCGTGCGCTTGCCAGCGAGTGACACGAGTTGCACGTCGCGGGTCTGGCCGGGCTCGAAGCGGACGGCGGTGCCGGCGGCGATGTCGAGCCGCATGCCGCGCGCCTTCTTGCGGTCGAATTTCAGCGCCGGATTGGTCTCGAAGAAATGGTAGTGCGAGCCGACCTGGATCGGTCGGTCGCCGGTGTTGGCGACCGACAGTGTCACGGTCTTGCGGCCTGCATTGAGCTCGATTTCGCCGTCCTTGATGAAGAGTTCGCCGGGGATCATGTCGCACTCCTATCGGATCGGGTCATGCACGGTGACGAGTTTTGTCCCGTCAGGGAACGTCGCCTCGACTTGGATGTCGTGGATCATCTCGGGGATTCCGGCCATCACCTGGTCGCGCGTCAAAACCTTGGCGCCGGCTTGCATCAGTTCGGCGACCGTGCGCCCGTCGCGCGCGCCCTCGACGATGAAATCGGTGATCAGCGCAACCGCCTCGGGGTGGTTCAGCTTGACGCCGCGCTCGAGCCGGCGGCGCGCCACCATGGCCGCCATCGAAACCAGGAGCTTGTCCTTTTCGCGGGGAGACAGATTCATGCGAGCACTCTGATGGTCTTGAAAGGGATTAGTTGAGCCACAGCCTCGGCAGCGGGACGGCTGAGGCGCGGCCGAGCACCGTCATCATGTCGGTGCGCAGCCTCGCCGCATCTTGGGCACAGAAGCGCGCCATTGCAAACCCATTCCAGGCGGAGATGCCGACCTCGCCGCCGAAACTGCCCGAGGCCTCGCGGATGCGCTCGACCAGCGCCTCGTCGCCCGGCACGATCAGCGCGGTGCCGATCGCGGCGCCGCCATTGGCGATCGCGGGCCTGGCGAGCTTTTCGCCGATCTCGCCGTCGAGGCGAATGGTCTCGGCGAACACCAGCCGGCCGCCGCGACGCAGGCGCCAGCGGTCGACGAACTCGCCATGGCGCATGGTCTCGCCCATCGCGGCGCGGCCGAACACCACGATTTCGCAGAGCAGCAACGAGGCCTGTTCGGCAAGGTCGATGTCGAAGCGCCTGACGATGCGGGCGCGATCGAACAAGATGGTCTCCTGCGGCAACCAGGCGAGATGCGCGCCCGCCTGAACCTTCAGCGCGATGTTGAGCCGCGCCGCTGGCCCCGGCGCGCGATAGACCTTTTCCGCCGCGGCCGTGGTCAGCGTCAGCCGGGCGCCTTCCTCAGCCGCGATCTCGATGTCGAGGCGGTCGCCGCCGGCAATGCCGCCCGCGGTGTTGACGAACATCGCCGAGAGGCCTTCGCCCTCCGGCGAGGGAAAGCGGACGCGCAAGGAGCCGGACTCATGGAGGTCACCGCGGCGGGTGACGCCACCCCTCAGATGCACGCCGAACCGCACCGCGCCCTGGGCGCGATTGGCGGCAAATGTCGCTGAGGCCGCGCCGGCGCTCTCCGTCCGCATCCGCTCCTCACCGGCGTCATGGAGCCCGGTGCCGAACTCCAGCGTCTTTGTTTGACGCGTTTTCTTCACGCGAACCGGTACCCACTTCGCTCGAAAACGCTTTGGTTACAGCGCCATCTGGCGGCTGATCTCGGCGGGATCGAGGCTCGCACGGTCGCAGGCATATTTCACCGCACCCCGGTCCATCACCGCGAAACTGTCGCCGAGTTCGCAGGCAAAGTCGAGATATTGTTCAACCAGCACGATCGCGATGTTGCCGAGGTTACGCAAATAGGAGATGGCGCGGCCGATATCCTTGATGATCGAGGGCTGGATGCCCTCGGTCGGCTCGTCCAGCAGCAGGAGCTTTGGCCGCATCACCAGCGCGCGGCCGATCGCGAGCTGCTGCTGCTGGCCGCCGGAGAGGTCGCCGCCGCGACGGCCGAGCATGGTCTGCAACACCGGAAACAGCGAGAACACGTCGTCGGGGATGTTGCGGTCCTCGCGCTTCAGCGGACCGAAGCCGGTCTTCAGGTTCTCCTCCACCGTGAGCAGCGGGAAGATCTCGCGGCCCTGCGGCACGAAGCCGATGCCGCGCCGCGCGCGCTCGTAAGGCTTCAGCGCGGTGATGTCCTTGCCGTCGAAACTGATGGCGCCGGAGGCGATCGGATATTGCCCGACCAAAGCGCGGAGCAGCGAGGTCTTGCCGACGCCATTGCGCCCGAGCACGCAGGTCACCTTGCCGGGCTCGGCCGCAAGCGAGACGCCACGCAGCGCCTGCGCCGCGCCATAGAACAGGTTGATGTTGTCGACCTTCAGCATCGCTTAACGCCCCAAATACACTTCGACGACCCGCTCGTTCGACGACACCTGGTCGATCGAGCCTTCGGCCAGCACCGAGCCTTCATGCAGGCAGGTCACCTTGACGCCGAGCTCGCGCACGAAGGTCATGTCGTGCTCGACCACCATGATGGTGTGGTTCTTGTTGATTTCCTTCAACAGCTCCGCGGTCAGATGGGTCTCGACGTCGGTCATGCCGGCGACCGGCTCGTCGACCAGCAGCACCTTCGGATCCTGCGCCAGCAGCATGCCGATCTCGAGCCACTGCTTCTGGCCGTGCGACAGGCTGCCGGCGAGGCGGTTGCGGGCATCGGTCAGGCGGATGGTCTCGAGCACCTTGTCGATCCGCTCCGACTCGGCCCCGCTGCCGCGCCAGAACAGCGTGCCGCGGACCGAGTGATCGACATTGAGCGCGAGCAGGAGATTGTCCTGCACGGTCTGGCTCTCGAACACCGTCGGCTTCTGGAACTTGCGGCCGATACCGAGCTCAGCGATGCGGGTCTCGTCGAGCCGCGTCAGGTCGACCGTGCCGTCGAACAGCACGCTGCCGGCGTCCGGCTTGGTCTTGCCGGTGATGATGTCCATCATCGTAGTCTTGCCGGCGCCATTCGGGCCGATGATGGCGCGCATCTCGCCGGGCGCGAGCGTCAGCGACAAATTGTTGATGGCGTGGAAGCCGTCGAACGAGACGTGCACGCCGTCGAGATAGAGCATTGCCGAGGTAGCGCGGGTATCCATGACGTTCATGTGCCTACTCCGCCATCTTCGGTGCGCTGATGCCGTCTTCGCGCGCCGCGCTCGCCTCGTCGGCCGCGATGCCCGCACTGCGCCGGGTCTCACGCCAGCTGCTGAAGGTACCGACGATGCCCTTGGGCAGCAGCAGCGTCACCAGGATGAACAGCGCGCCGAGCATGAACAGCCAGTACGGCGCCAGCGGGCCCGAGGTGAAGAAGGTCTTGGCGTAGTTGACGACGACGGCGCCGAGCGCTGCCCCCACCAGCGTGCCGCGGCCGCCGACCGCGACCCAGATCACCGCTTCAATCGAGTTGCCGGGCGCGAATTCGCTGGGGTTGATGATGCCGACCTGCGGCACGTAGAGCGCGCCGGCGACACCGGCCATGCAGGCTGACAGCGTGAACACGAACAGCTTGTAGGATTCGACGCGGTAGCCGAGGAAGCGGGTGCGGCTTTCGGCGTCGCGCACCGCGATCAGGACCTTGCCGAGCTTGGAGGTGACGACCGCGCGGCAGATCACGAAGGCGATCAGGAGCGCAAGGCAGCTCAGCAGGAACAGCGCGCAACGCGTGCCGTCGGCCTGTACGTTGAAGCCGAGGATGTCCTTGAAGTCGGTCAGGCCGTTGTTGCCGCCGAAGCCGAAATCGTTGCGGAAGAACCCGAGCAACAGCGCATAGGTCATCGCTTGCGTGATGATCGAGAGATACACGCCGGTGACGCGGGAGCGGAAGGCGAGCCAACCGAAGCAGAAGGCGAGCAGGCCCGGCACCAGCACCACCATCAGCGCCGCGAAGTAGAATTTGTCGAAGCCGTACCAATACCAGGGCAGCCTGTCCCAGTTCAGGAACACCATGAAGTCGGGCAAAACGGGATTGCCGTAGACGCCGCGGCTGCCGATCTGCCGCATCAGGTACATGCCCATGGCGTAGCCGCCGAGCGCGAAGAACGCGCCGTGGCCGAGCGAGAGGATGCCGCAATAGCCCCAGATCAGATCGATCGAGAGCGCCAGGATGGCGTAGCAGACATATTTACCCCACAGCGCCACCAGATAGGTCGGCACCTGGAACATCGAGCCCTGCGGCAGCAGCAGGTTCGACAGCGGGATCAGCACGCCGATCGCCGCGACGATCAGGACGAATGCGGTCGCGCCGCGATCGAGCGAGCGGGTGAGGATGTGCGGGCTCATGCTTCCACCGCCCGTCCCTTGAGCGCGAACAGGCCGCGCGGCCGCTTCTGGATGAACAGGATGATCAGCACGAGAATGGCGATCTTGCCGAGCACGGCGCCCGCGACCGGCTCCAGGAACTTGTTGGCGATGCCGAGCGTGAAGGCGCCGACCAGCGTGCCCCAGAGATTGCCGACGCCGCCGAACACCACGACCATGAAGCTGTCGATGATGTAGCTCTGGCCGAGGTTCGGGCTGACATTGTCGATCTGCGACAGCGCCACGCCGGCGATCCCGGCAATGCCGGAGCCGAGGCCGAAGGTCAGCGCGTCGACCCGCGAGGTGGCGATCCCCATCGAGGCCGCCATCCGGCGATTCTGCGTCACCGCGCGCATCTCGAGCCCGAGCGCGGTATAGCGCAGCATCGCGAGCAGGATCGCGAACACGGCGAGCGTGAAGCAGAGGATCCAGAGCCGGTTATAGGTGATGGTGATCTGGCCGAGCTCGAAGGCGCCGCTCATCCAGGAGGGGTTGCCGACCTCGCTGTTGGTCGGACCGAACACGGTGCGCACCGCCTGCTGCAGCACCAGCGACAGGCCCCAGGTCGCAAGCAGCGTCTCCAGCGGGCGGCCATAGAGGAAGCGGATAATACTGCGCTCGATCAGGACGCCGATGCCGCCGGCAACCAGGAAGGCGAGCGGCACCGCGATAAAGAGCGAATAGTCGAACAGGCCGGGATAGCGGGTGCGGATCACCTCCTGCACGACGAAGGTGGTGTAGGCCCCGAGCATCACCATCTCGCCATGCGCCATGTTGATGACGCCCATCACGCCGAAGGTGATGGCCAGTCCAATCGCGGCGAGCAGCAGCACCGAGCCGAGCGAGAGGCCGTACCAGGCGTTCTGCACCATCGACCACATCGCCAGATTGCCCTGGATCGAGGAGATCGCGGCGGCGGCCGCCTTGGCGACCAGCGGCGGCTGCTCGGTGCCGAGGCCGGTCAGAAGCGCCATCGCTTCCTGATCGCCGCGCGCCTTGATCACGGCGATGGCCTCCAGCTTGTCGTTGTCCGAGGCGTCGGACTTGAACAGCAGGATCGCGGCGCGCGCCTCGGCGAAGGCTTGCTTGACCGCCTTGTTGGTCTCCTTGGCGAGCGCGCTTTCGACCGTCGGCAGCGCGCTTTCCTCGTGGCTCTTGAACACCGATTGCGCGGCCGCCAGGCGCTTGGCCGGATCAGGCGACAGCAGCGTCAGGCCGCCGAGCGCGGCCTCCACGGTGCGGCGCAGGCGGTTGTTGAGGCGAACCGCTGCGGCGTTGTCCGGCAGCTTGTCGACGGCCGCACCGGTTGCGGCGTCGATGACCTTGTCGTCGGCCTGCGTGATGAAGACCTTCTTGGTCTCAGGGTCGGCGGACAGGCGGCCATCCTGCAGCGCGCTGATGATCGGGAACGCGAGCGGATTGCCCGAGGCCGCGATCTCGCCGATCGCCTCCTCGGTGTCGGAAAATTCGTCATTGGCGAATTTGGCGACCGAGTCCTCGAACGGACCGGCCAGCGCGGGCAGGGCAAGGCAGCCAAGCAGCAGAAGCGATAAAAACAGCGCGCGGAGGCGCTCAACACAATTGGCAAACACGTCAATACCCCGGCAGGAGTGTGAGGAGAAGGCGGCGAATGGGGCCGCCTTCTCCAGTGTCTTGGAAGGTTTTGTTGTGTTGCGGTTCAGGTCAGGATGTCCTGGATCAGGAGCCCTGGCCGCCGCACTTGTTGGTCTTGGTGTTCCAGTTGCCGCACTTCTTGCCGACCCAATCGCCGATCAGGTCCTTGGAGCCCTCCAGCTCCTTCGACCAGGCGTCGCCGGCCACCAGGCCCGGGGTCTTCCAGACCACGTCGAACTGACCGTTGCCCTTGATCTCGCCGATGAACACCGGCTTGGTGATGTGGTGGTTCGGCAGCATCTTCGACACGCCGCCGGTCAGGTTCTTGGCTTCGATGCCGGGCAGCGCGTCGATCACCTTGTCCGGATCGGTCGACTTGACCTTCTCGACCGCCTTCACCCACATGTCGAAGCCGATCACATGCGCTTCCATCGGGTCGTTGGTCACGCGCTTCGGGTTCTTGGTGTAGGCCTGCCACGCCTTGATGAACTTCTCGTTCTCCGGCGTCTTGATCGACTCGAAGTAGTTCCAGGCCGCGAGATGGCCGACCAGCGGCTTGGTGTCGATGCCGGCGAGTTCTTCCTCACCGACCGAGAACGCGACCACCGGGATGTCGGTCGCCTTGATGCCCTGGTTACCCAACTCCTTGTAGAAGGGGACGTTGGCGTCGCCGTTGATGGTGGAGACCACGGCGGTCTTCTTGCCGGCCGAGCCGAACTTCTTGATGTCGGCCACGATCGTCTGCCAGTCGGAATGACCGAACGGCGTATAGTTGATCATGATGTCTTCCTGCTTGACGCCCTTCGACTTCAAGTAGGCTTCGAGAATCTTGTTGGTGGTGCGCGGATAGACGTAGTCGGTGCCCGCCAGCACCCAGCGCTTCACCTTTTCGTCCTTCATCAGGTAGTCGACGGCGGGGATCGCCTGCTGGTTCGGCGCGGCGCCGGTATAGAACACGTTGCGTTCGGACTCTTCGCCTTCATACTGCACGGGATAGAACAGGATGTTGTTCAGCTCCTTGAACACCGGGAGCACGGACTTGCGGGAGACGGAGGTCCAGCAGCCGAACACGACCGCGACCTTGTCCTTGGTAATCAGCTCACGCGCCTTTTCCGCAAACAGCGGCCAGTTCGATGCAGGGTCGACCACGACGGCTTCGAGCTTCTTGCCGAGCACGCCGCCCTTCTTGTTCTGCTCGTCGATCAGGAAAAGGATAGTGTCCTTCAGCGTGGTTTCGCTGATGGCCATGGTGCCGGAGAGCGAGTGGAGAACGCCAACCTTGATGGTGTCGTCGGCCGCTTGCGCGGGCGCGAACGGCGAGGACGCGGCCAGACCCAAAACCAGGCCGGCGGTCGCCGCAAGCACGCGGCGGCGGGTCGTCGTCGCTATATCGTGAGTAAGCTGAGTAAGCATGAAATGTCATCTCCCTGACGCAGGCGTGAACGCTTGCGAAACGGCCACATGGCCGCCTGCGGTTAACGGAATCGCAAGAACCATGCCACGGTGCGCAGGTGGGTTAAGCCTATGAGTTGGCTCTGTAATTTCGGCGGCTCCATGGGAACGCCAAAATTGTCTGCCTAATCGTTGGGCTGGATAAATGTATGCCAAAAGGGCAGCCAGCTCATTTTGTGAGCAAAATTGGCATTTTGGCTAAATTTCCGGCATGGCTGTGACACTTTGCGGGATGGCCGATCCGACGAAGCTGTGCCAGCTGCACTCGCATCGCGGTAACACCTTGAAACCGCCGCGTTCTTGGTCCATATGCCTGCCGTGCCCGCGGGAATCGCGGAGCCCCGCGAGCTGCGTGTTCCGGGCCGGTCCAACGGCCTCTGGCTCGATTTTCATCTAACCAATGCGAGATGCCCCAAACACGCGGGTGTCCTGACACCCTCGTGCGATCCCGGCCAATCCGGTCGGGACGACGATTGTTTTTATAGAAAGAACAACGTTTTGACCTCCTTCCAGGATTTCGGCCTCGCCGATCCCATCGCCCGTGCGCTCCGAGAAGAAAACTATCTCACGCCCACCCCCATCCAGGCCCAGACCATCCCGCTCGCCCTCGCCGGCCGTGACGTCGTCGGCATCGCCCAGACCGGAACCGGCAAGACGGCGTCATTCGCGCTGCCGATCCTGCACCGGCTCTTGGAAAACCGCGTCCGTCCGCAGCCCAAGAGCTGCCGCGTGCTGGTGCTCTCCCCCACCCGCGAGCTTTCGGGCCAGATCCTCGACAGCTTCAACGCCTATGGCCGCCACATCCGCCTCTCCTCGGCGCTCGCGATCGGCGGCGTGCCGATGGGCCGCCAGGTCCGCGCCGTGATGCAGGGGGTCGAAGTCATGGTGGCCACGCCCGGCCGCCTGCTCGACCTCGTGCAGAGCAACGGGCTGAAGCTCAACCGGGTCGAGTTCCTCGTGTTGGACGAAGCCGACCGCATGCTCGACATGGGCTTCATCAACGATATCCGCAAAATCGTCGCCAAGCTCCCGATCAGGCGGCAGACGCTGTTCTTCTCGGCCACCATGCCCAAGGACATCGCCGAGCTCGCCGAAGCGATGCTGCGCGACCCCGCCCGCGTCGCAGTGACGCCGGTGTCCTCGACCGCCGACCGCATCGCCCAGCGCGCGATCCAGGTCGATTTCGCGGCCAAACCGGCTGTGCTGGCGCAGCTCCTGAAGCAGGAGCCGGTCGATCGCGCGCTGGTCTTCACCCGCACCAAGCACGGCGCCGACAAGGTGGTGAAGAGCCTTGCCAAGGCTGGCATCGAGGCCAACGCCATTCACGGCAACAAATCGCAAAACCACAGAGAACGCGTATTGGCGGCATTTCGTTCCGGCGAGATCCGCACTTTGGTGGCGACCGACATCGCCGCCCGCGGCATCGATGTCGACGGCATCAGCCACGTGGTGAATTTCGACCTGCCCAACGTGCCGGAAACCTATGTCCACCGCATCGGCCGCACCGCGCGCGCCGGGGCCGACGGTGTCGCGATTTCGCTGATCGCCGGTGGCGAGGAGATGGGCTATCTGCGCGATATCGAGCGGCTGATCCGCATCGCGGTGCCGCGGGAAGACCGTCGCACGCCCGGCAACCGCGAGGCCGCCGCGCCGGCCCAGGCACCGCAGCCGCACCGGGGTGGCCGGTCTGCACCGCGCGCGCATCATGTCCGTGGGAATGAAGGCGCTCCTGGCACAAAAGGCCCTCGCCGTCGCCGCCGTCGAGGTGGTAATAATGGCGCGCCGCAGACGAACCGGGGCGAGTCGCCTCGTCCGTCGCAGGCCGGCAGCAGCGAGGGCATACAGGGCGTCGCCTTCTTGCATCGCGAAAGCCGGCCGCAACAGAAACCCAACCGCAACAACCGACCGCAGCACTAGCCGCCGCTGGATCTGGAGAACCACATGGCTAAGGAAGAGCTGATCCAGTTCGAAGGACTGGTGACCGAAATCCTCCCCGACGCACGCTACCGTGTGCAACTCGACGCAGGACACGAGATCGTCGCCTACACCGCCGGCAAGATGAAGAAGAACCGCATCAAGACGCTGGCCGGCGATCGCGTCACGATCGAGATGTCACCCTACGATCTGGAAAAGGGCCGCCTGATATTCCGCCACAAGGACGAGCGCCCGAGCGCGCCGGGCGGGGCGCCGCGCAGCGGACCGCCGCGTGGGGGTCAGTTCCGCCGCCGCTGAAACAGGCATTGCAACCGTCACGCGCATGACCCCTTGATGTCGTGCACGAAAAATGGCCGGCGGGCGCGCCGGCCAAAAAATCGCGCACGTCAGGATTGTTTTGAACCGTTCTATCGCATAATATCAGCCATCGATTTTCGGCCGGACGACATTAGCTATCCACCGGTACAGCCGGTTCAGACGCTGAACGACCCTTCCAAAAATTCGATCTCACCACCCCGCCGACCAGCGGGTCTTGAACTTGTATATCTGAGAAGGGACTACCCACGTGAGCATGGGAACCGTGAAGTGGTTTAACGCGACCAAGGGCTACGGCTTCATCCAGCCGGATGAAGGCGGCAATGACGTGTTCGTGCACATCAGCGCCGTCGAACGCGCCGGCCTCGGCACGTTGCGCGAAGGCCAGAAGATCTCTTACGAGATCGTCGCTGACCGCCGTTCCGGCAAATCCTCGGCCGACAATCTGCGCGCCGCCGGATAAGCCGATTTCCGGAAGGGCATCAGCCTCCTCGGAAATTGTCGTCGAAGACAACAAAGGCCGCATCTTCGGATGCGGCCTTTTTGCTTGGCGGCGCTATGCCCGACGTCTGTTTGCTTGAATCGTACGGAAGATCGCGGCGCTACAACTTCGGACAGTTCGACACCGCGCCGGCGGGCGGCGTCGGGTAGATCACGCAGGCCGCTTGCCGCGGCCTCGTATAGGAGACTTCGCTGAGGTTGATGCCGGTTTTCGCCATCACATAGCCGAGGGTCGGAACGTATTTATAGCTGACCTCGCTGAAGATCAGATAGGTGTCGCCGACTTGCAGCGCACTGGGAATCGCAACCGTGGTGCCGACCCCGCGCGGCGCCGCGCCCTGGCTCCACTGCACGCGTGCGGCGAGCGTGCTCGGATCGATGTAAAGCATCGAAATCGTCGACTTCGTCGGTGTCGTCGAATACGGCGTCATGATGCCGGTGCTGGCATTGAAGAAGTTGGTCAGGTCGGTATCTGACACCGAGATCGACTGCGACGTCAGGTCGGACAGCGTTCGCGCCATCAGCGTAACCTTGCGGTCGACGGCGACGCCGGACGAGAATTCGACGGTGCCGAAAAACATCACAAGCATGAACGGCAGGATGATCGCGAACTCGACGGCGGCAAGACCGCGCCGGTCGAGGGCAAACCTGGCCGCACAACGCTGCAGGCGACGCCGGACCCACGAAATGCTTTGCATGCTTGCCTCAGAAAGGCTCGTTCTTGAACGCCGCGGTTGCGGTCAGCAGCCGCTTGCCGTTGCTCAGATTTGCCGCGTTGAACCCAAGTCCGGAAACGAACACCGGCCATTGATAGAACACCCGCACGACCACGATGTCGCCGGCATTGCCGGGGCTGTACTGCATGGCGGGCATGAAGTTTCCGCCCGCGTCGATCGGCGGGGTGACGCTGACGGAGCTGAATTGCGAGTAGCTGCGCACATCGACATAGATGCCGTTGGCGCAGTCGAACAGCATGCTGATCTTGCTGCAGACAACATCCGTCTTGAACTGCGCCTGGGTGCAGGGCGTCGAACAGCCCGGGATCTGGCCGTTCTGCGCCTGGCCGGTCAGGACCATGCGCGCGGAATCCTGCGTTGCCGTCTCGAGCATCTGACCGGCGAAGAAGATGAACGCCACCTCGATGATTGCGAACAGCAATCCGAAGAAGAGCGGCGCAACCAGCGCGAACTCGACCGCGGCCGAGCCACGGCGGTTGCGACGGAAGCGACACAGGATGTTTCCGGCGAAACGGGCAGGCGGCGGCATCAACGACCCCGGATGAGCATAGCGGGCAACGACTAGCGGAAACTGATTGTTGAAGTGTTTCGCCGGAGCGGAACTGGTCGACCCGCGCCGTTAAGGCAATCTTAACCGTGCCGGAGGCGGGGCCGGCGCGGAACGCGCCGGCACAGACGGGTCAGTTGTTCGGCTTGGCGCCTGCGGCGGAGCCGGAGGCCTGGGAGCTCAGCGTGCCCGCCTGGTCCATCGTCGCCTTGAAGTAGGTATCGGCGTCGCCGAGCGTGATACGGCGCTGGCAGACCGGCATGCAGCTGTAGGTCTCGCGATCGATGCCGCGATAGACCGTCACGAGCTGGTCCGACGGCGGGCCTTCGACCATGATCTGGCGATCCACCAGCACCTGGCCGGTGCGATCGAGCGCGATGAAATTGGTGGCGCCGTAACCCTTGCCGGTGACGACGACAACGCCCCCGTTCTGCAGGGTGACGTCTGCGATCAGGGGATTGCCGACCACGATGGTGGCGATCCCCGTGGGCATCTTGATGAGCTTTGCCTGATCGACATTGACCGCGATCTTGTCGGGGTCAGCTGCGGCCATGGAGACCGCAGGCCACAACAGGACGGCTGCAGCCAGAGAGATGAACCCGAAACGCGCGGCTGCGCGAATACGCTGGGACTGGAACGACATACTCTACCCCGGGACGTTGACAGGCCGGCTAAAGCGATACGCTGCGGAACCGGCGCCCGACGGGGCAAATCTGACCGCAATTCATTTAAGAAGAGCAAAAATAGACCGCCGAATTGTGCCGAAGTCACGACTTCCGGAACGGATGGGCCTATTGGGCGGCAATCTCATCCGGGAACGCCTTGTCGTCGATGCCGTAATTGTCCGGCAGCCGGCCCGCCGGCATGCGAAAGGTCCCGAACAGGATATCCCAGATCGGGAAAGTGCCGGCAAAATTGGTGTTGCCGCCGTCGTCGAGCGGGGTGTGATGCCAGCGATGGAAGACCGGCGTCGCCAGCACATATCTCAACGGACCGAAGTCCCAATTGAGGTTGGCGTGCACGAAGGCGGACAGGAACCGACGGGATGGAAGCGCGCCGCTGAAATCCAGTCGACGTCCTCGGACGAATGATGAATGGCATGATACTTCCAGAAGCCACCGCGATGAAACATCCGATGCAGCCAGTACATCGCGAAGTCCGACTCACCAGCCTCATCGCACGAGCCCTGGAGAAAGCCGCCGTCTGGATCTGCCACTATACATGACATCGCAGGGGTCCGGACATCATGCATGGGATCGCGCCGCCACCCGGGCAGACCGGGATTAGAGCATTCTTAAGACTCCCCCAGCAACTTCCGCGAGAGCCGTCAACGCGAGGACCGTCACGTGCCGTCGATGTCAGGGACCGAGAACCAGGCGGCCACCGCCGGTGCCTACAATCTTGCCGTCAATCCGCCCCGGATTCGAAACGAGATCTGGCGCTGGCTCATGTTCAGCGACTACGGGATAGTCGCGCAACGGCATATGGCCATCGTCTGGTCCTGCGTCCTGGCGTGCATTCTGGCTGACGTCATCGGGATGCAGGATTCCAGGCTTTCGTTCGTATCCTCGAACTGGGCGGCTCTCGGGCAATGCTCCGCCTACTGCGTATTTGCCGCTATCTTCATCGCCTTTGCATCCGACCGCCTTCGCACGGACGAGCGACGCCCGGCGATCGTGTTGCGAAGAGTTTTGCTTCTGACGGAATTGCTGTGGCGCGTCCTACTACCGACCTTGGCGCTTCTGGTCGCCGGTGGCATTCTGACCTACGTGATCACCTCGGCGAACCTTCCGCTGAGGGACAACGTGCTGGCGGATATCGATCGCCTGCTCGGCTTCGACTGGCCAGACTTTCTGCAAGCCACAAACGCCAACCCCGTCGTCGCGACCTTGCTGACAAGGGCCTACAATGAGACGGGCCTGGCCGCGCAGGTGGTTGTCCTCTGTTTCATTTTCCAGCGACGGGGAGAGCGGCTTACGGAATTCATGGCAATCCTCAGCCTGTGTGCGGTCGCTGTGTGCATCGGCATGTGGCTGGTTCCCGCCGCGGGCGCCTTCGCCTATTTCAGTCCCGCTCCGCAGGACTTTGCCAACTTCTCGGCGATCGCCGAGATGTGGCCCTTTGGACGTACGTTCGTCATGCTGCGGGACGGATCACTCACGACCATGGACCTGGCGAAGGTTGATGGCATCGTCAGCTTCCCCTCGTTTCACACCATGGCCGGCTTGATGACGATCTACGCGGCGCGAGATATGCGCTGGCTCTTGATTCCGGTCGTGCTGGTCAACGGGATGATGATCGTCGCGACATTGCCGGTGGGAGGCCACCATCTCGCTGACGTATTGGTGGGTGCGGCATTGACGATTGCCGCAATCCTGCTGGTCCGTCGTTCAAGCGTCGATCGGACGGCCGCCGCAACGCCGTGACGTCGGCGCCGCCACGAAGGCGATCAGCTCTCCTGAGTCGCGGATGTCGCCGGCGCCGGACCGGCAGTCTGCGAACGAGGCCTAGGCGGCGGTGGCGACGCTCCCCTGCGGCCGACGCTTGCGGCCAGCAGATGACCCAACCGGTTGAAGCGACGCTCGACCATAGGTTCGATCAGGAAATAGCTCAACGCCAGCGAAATGCCGCCGACCAACGCGGCCATCGGCACAAGGTCGACCTGCAGGCATGCCGCCAGCGCCGACAGCACCGCAAAATGAACCAGATAGACCGCGTAGGAGTGACGCCCGAACAAGCCCATCACCGCATTCGTCACGTTGCCCGCGAGCACGAGATAGGACATCGCAAACAACAGCGCGACCTGGGAGCCCCATGACGACGTCAGGCACGCTCCAATCAGCAGCAGCGCGCCGAGCCGGCGCCGATTGCCGCGCTCGATCACGTCGTACAGCAAGATGCCGAGGCCAAAGCAGATGGCCTGGCGGGGCAGCCAGCAATAATAGTAGCCCACGGCAAGATAGGCCTGCCCCCGCGGCAATGATGCGGCAAGTTGCGGGACCAGATAGCGGTCCGCCAGCGCGCTGGCCGCCACGCTCACCAGCGCAATCAGAGCGTAGCAGATGACCGGGCCGTTCGGCTGCCTGAACAGGCGGATGATGAGCGGAAACAGCAGATAGAATTGCATCTCGACAGCGATGCTCCAGCCGCCGGGAACGACCGAATTGAACGCCGTGGGGCTGGACAAATGCAGGAAGAGAAACGTCAGGACGATGTCGGTGACGCCGACGCCATCGGGCGCCCAGTGCCTGATCCCTTCGCCGTTCGAGATCGCGAGATAAAACAGGATCGCGATCCAGAACAGCGGAACGATCCGAAACACGCGCCGCAGATAGAATGAGCCGGCGGCGGAAAGGTCGACCTTGCCGCCGTAGGTCAACATCATTGTGTAGCCGCTGACGATGAAGAACAGCTGCACGCCCAACTGGCCGTAGTCCTGCACCAACGCGGCAAAGCCGGGAATCACGCTGGTAGCGCGATCTGCGCAATGCGACAGAACGACCATCAGGATGGCCACGCCGCGCAACAGATCCAGCGACTGATTGCGCGTCGTCATGACGGCATCCCTTGCAATCGCAGCAGGTCAATCGGCAACACGCACATGCACCACCGCGCTTTCATCCGCGTAGATGCGCTGCCATCCACCGATGTGATCCAGCAGCTTGGCGGCCGGCGTTGCCGGCTTGAGCATCACCGCATCGATGTCGTAGGTTCGCAACAGGTCGAGAAAGCCGCCGACGTCCTTGAGCTGGAGCGCACGGTAATAGGCGACATCGAACGTCTCGCCATAGAGCTCGGCACGCCCGTCGATGAACACCGGCACCTGCCGCCAGATCAGATAGCCGCCGAAGGGAAGATCGTTGAGAACTCGCTTGGCATTGCGTGCCTTCAGCACGTCGACGGCCGCCGCAGGCGAATGCGCGGCCGGCGGCGTGATGCGTTGGCCCGCCGCAACGGCCCAGGTCGCGGCGCAAAGCGCGGCGCACAGCGCCACCGCAGGCGCGACCTTGAGCCGGCGGACGCCGGCGCCGCGCAGGCCGAACTGCGATGCCACGGGCGTCAGCACGACCAGCGGCAACAGCACGGCGAAGATCTCGATATTCCGCACATGGGACAGCGCCATGTGCAACAGGCCGAGCACCAATGCGATTCTCGGCAGCGACAACCTCACGCCGCAATACAGGGCGCCGCCGATCAGCGCCAGGAGAGACAGCTCGAACGCACCGAGATGAGCGAAATCCGCCGGCGTCCACTCCCCGATGAGATGAAGCAGCTCGCCGAGGCTGAGAATCTTCAGCGCGGCCACGATCGTGTACCAGCCATATGGCGTCACGCAGCACGCGGCGACCGCGCCGATGCCAAAAGCCATCCATCGCAGCGCGAGCGGGCGCCGCTCCGCCGGCGCTGCCCTCCAGAGGGAGTCGAGCCCGAATGCGCCTGCCAGCACCAGGCCGAAAACAAATCCTCCGTGCAGATTGGCCCAGAGCGTGATCAGCGACAGGAGCCAGAATGACGGCGCCTCGCCGCGCTCGCTGGCGGCCATCAGGCCGTTTGCCCACATCACCATGATCGGCAGGACCAGCACATGCGGACGCGCCAGCAGGTGCCCGACCGAAAGCACCAGCACCGCCATCGCGACGAGGCTCGCATAGGTCGCGGGCACGCGCTGGCAAAGAATGGATAAGAGCAGGCCGAACGCGGCGGCGATGCTGATCGCGGCCAGCGCCGCTGGTCCCGTCCAGCCCGCAAGATCATAGGCTTTCGCGTACAGGACCTGCGCGAGCCAGGACGACGACATCCATGGTTCGCCGGACTTGGTGAATGAATAGAAGTCGACCGCGGGTACGGCCCCGTGATCGAGGATCCAGCGGCCGACGGCGATCTGCCAATAGGTGTCGGAATCGCCGAGCAGCTTGCTGCCGTTGATCAGCAGCAACACGTAGACACCGCACACCATCCAGAACCAGGCAGGCACCTCGCCCAGGCCGGAGGTCTTTTCCCGTGGGATGGTTGCGGTCTCTGCGCTCATGGCGCGCAACGCCGATTGAATGGGTCAGTGACGGAATGGATAGGCAAGCTGCCCGCCGATCTCGGAGGGGATCGCCTTGTCGTCGGCGCCGTAGTTTGCCGGCAGCACGTTGTTAGGCATCCTGAACGTGCCGAACAGAATATCCCAGATCGGGAACGTGCCGGCGAAATTGGTGTCGCCGCCGTCCGCGAGGGAGGTGTGGTGCCAGCGATGGAACACCGGCGTGGCAATCACATATTTGAACGGGCCGAGCGTCCAGTTCAGGTTGGCGTGGACGAAGGCGGAATGGAATGTGGTGAACGGGCCGACCCACAGCATGATGTTCGGCGAGATGCCGGCCATCAGCAGGATCACGTCGACCGAGATCGTGCCGATCAACAGGTTGACCGGGTGGAAACGCGCCGCCGAGATCCATTCGAGGTCTTCGGAGGAATGATGGATGGCGTGGTACTTCCAGAAGCCGCCGCGATGAAACATCCGGTGCAGCCAATACAGCATGAAGTCCGAGGCAATCAGGAAGATACCGGCCTGCAGCCAGAGCGGAAGCTGAGACAACGGGCCGTGACCATTGTCGTAGAACGCGATGAGGTCATCGGCGCCGTGAACATCGAAGACGACCGCCGCGCCGAGCACCATCAGCCCGATGCGCAGGACGCGGGCGAACACCGGCACGAAGAACCAGTAGCAAATGTCAGTCGCGAGCTCACGCTTGCGCCACCAGGGCCGTCCGGGATTGCAGGCCCAGAAATGCGTCAACACCGTGAAGACGAGCGCCAGCGCGAGCGTGATCGGCGCGACTTTCGCCATCGTCTGGCCGACCATCGCGATGACTTCAAGGGGCAGCGTGGACATGACGGCCTCATTGGACGGGGAGCCCATGGGTATCGGTTCGCGCTTAAGGAGCTGTGAATCCAGTCGAACTCAACGAGCGACGGAAGCAGCGGGCAATCCTAGCAAATGCCTTAAGTCCAAATTTACTGTGCGCAACAACTGCGAGTTCCCCCCGACTTTGCGAGATCAAATTAACTGCGCCGCAATTGTCGATCCCTAGGGTTCCCGCATGGTCACGGTGCTGAGAACGCCGGCCAGACCAGATCTAGTTCGACCAGCCACGTGTACACAGGAGCTACTTATGAAGAATCTCGTCTCGCGTTTCGTGAAGGATGAGTCCGGCGCGACCGCTATCGAGTACGGCCTTATCGCCACCGGCATCGCGATTGCCATCATCGCGGCGGTCAACGGCGTCGGCACCAAGCTGTCCGGCACCTTCAGCTCGATCTCGACCGCGCTGAAGTAAGCGGAATTCCCGGCGAATTCGCCTCAAAGGTCCCGGCAATCCCGGGACCTTTGCTTTTTGTGCGGCACAACGCCGGATATTTCGCCCGCAACGCTTTGCGGAACCGTGATGCCGGCTTTGGCTTTTCCCGATTGTTCACCATTGACCGCTAGCGTCGGGCGATATCCCGACTTTGGCTCTCGCTTCACGGCGCTTCATCCATGATCCTCGATTTCGCGCGCTTGATGCTGTTTCCGGCCCTGATGGCATTCGCTGCGGCGAGCGACCTCTTCACCATGACGATCCCGAACCGGGTGTCGTTGGCCTTGCTGGCCGGCTTCGTCGTGCTGGCACCGCTGACCGGGATGGCCGCCAGCGACATCCTCAACCATGTCGGCGCCGGCGCGCTGGTGCTCGTTGTGGCCTTCGGCATGTTTGCGATGGGATGGGTCGGCGGCGGCGACGCCAAGGTGGCGGCGGCCGCGGGCCTCTGGTTCGGATTCGACCATCTGCTCAACTATCTGGTCTATGTGTCGCTGTTCGGCGGCGCGCTGACCGTGCTGCTGCTGCAGCTCAGGCAATGGCCGCTGCCCTACCGGCTTGCGTCGCAGCCCTGGCTCGCCCGCCTGCACGACAAGCAGACCGGCATCCCCTACGGCATCGCGCTCGCCTTCGGTGCATTGCTGGTCTATCCGGAAACCGATTGGATCAGGGCGATCGATCTCGCGCACGTCGCCATGCGCTGAAAACGCCGGGTAACCACCCGTTAAGGCGATTTAGATACGCCTCATTAACCATGCTTTGACGAATAGCTGGTCAACTCCCATCACGGCGGCGGCAGCGTCGCGTCATGTGGAAAGTGAAGCGTAATGAATACCGCCCGCATTCTGGTCCTGGCTATCGCAGGCTGCGCCGGCCTCGCTGCCCTTTATCTGGCGAGCGGAAGCGACGACAAGCCCGCTCCCGCCGTACCCGTCGCCCAGATGCCCACCGTCGACATCCTGGTCGCGAGATCCGACATCGGCCTCGGGCAAACCGTGAAGCCGGAGGACCTGCAGTGGCAGACCTGGCCGGCGGCGACCGCTTCCAGCTCGTTCATGCGCCGGGACAGCAGGGCCGAGGCGATGAAGGACGTCACCGGCTCGATCGCCCGCGCCCCGTTCATCCAGGGCGAGCCGATCCGCGAGCAGAAGCTCGTCAAGGCCGACGGCAGCGGCTTCATGGCCGCGATCCTGCCGAGCGGAATGCGCGCGGTGTCAACCGAAATCTCGCCCGAGACCGGCGCCGGCGGCTTCATCCTGCCGAACGACCGGGTCGACGTGCTGCTGTCCAAGCGTGAGAAGAACCCGGACCGCAGCGGCGCCGATATCGTCAATTCCGAGGTCATCCTGACCAATGTCCGCGTGCTCGCGATCGATCAGGCGCCGAAGGAGAAGGACGGCACCAACGCGCTGGTCGGCAAGACGGTGACGCTCGAGCTCAAGCCGGAACAGACCGAAACGTTGGCCCGTGCGCGCCAGAGCGGCGTCCTGTCGCTCGCGCTGCGCAGCATCGTCGACGTCAACGCGGGCGACGCCAGGTCCGACGACAATCCCTACCGGCGCGGCGAGACGGTGAACGTCATCCGCTTCGGCGTCGCCAGCCAGGCGACGATGCAGAAGTGACGAGGGCACACGAGATGAAGTGCAGGGTAGCTCAACGGACGATGCGGACCTTCCTGGTCCGCGCCCTGTCGTTTTCAGCGGTCGCAACGCTCATGCTCAGCCCGTCGCTGACGCCGGTGTCCGCGGGCGACTACCGCGTCGCCGCGCCCCCCGCCGCCGCCGACGGCCAGATGAATGCCCGCTTCCTGTCGCTCGGCGTCGGCAAGTCCGTGGTGATCGACCTGCCGCGCGACATCAAGGACGTGCTGGTCGCCGACCCCAAGATCGCCAATGCCGTGGTCCGCTCGGCCCAGCGGGCCTACATCATCGGCGCGGCGATCGGCCAGACCAACATCGTGTTCTTCGACGCCGCCGGCCAGCAGATCGCCGCCTATGACATCGCCGTCAAGCGCGACCTCAACGGCATCCGCGCCGCGCTCCGGCAGGCGCTGCCGAACTCCGATATCCAGATTGATGGCGTCGGCGACGGCGTCGTGCTGACCGGGACCGCCGCAAACCCGATCGACGCGCAGCAGGCTTTCGATCTCGCCTCCCGCCTCGCGGGCGGCGCCGACAAGGTCGTCAACACCATCGCGGTCCATGGCCGCGACCAGGTGATGCTGAAGGTCACGGTCGCCGAGGTCCAGCGTTCGATCATCAAGCAGCTCGGCGTCGACCTCTCCGCCAACCTCAACTACGGCACGACGGTCGTCAAATTCAACAATGCCAATCCGTTCACCGCGAACAGCGGTCCGCTGGTGCCGAACAATGCGCTCACCACGTCGTTCGGCGCGACGCCGTCGGTCCAGGCGACGCTGCGCGCCATGGAAAGCGCCGGCGTCGTGCGGACGCTGGCCGAACCGAACCTGACCGCGATCTCGGGCGAATCGGCGACCTTCATCTCCGGCGGCGAGTTTCCGATCCCGACCGGCGTGACCTGTCAAACGACCACGTCCGGCGCCCTCGGAAACTGCGTCCAGACCGTCAGCTTCAAGAAGTTCGGTATCTCGCTCAACTTCACCCCGGTGGTGCTGTCCGAGGGACGGATCAGCCTGCGGGTGATGACGGAAGTGTCGGAGGTCTCGACCGAGAACGCGCTGACCGGCGGCCAGGGCGGCTCGACGATCCCCTCGATCAAGACCCGCCGCGCGGAAACCACCCTCGAAATTCCTTCCGGCGGCGCCATGGCGATGGCCGGCCTGATTCAGCAGCAGACCAAGCAGGCGATCAACGGCCTGCCCGGCCTCGCGGAAATCCCCGTGCTCGGGACATTGTTCCGCAGCCGCGACTTCATCAACAACCAGACCGAGCTGATGGTGCTGGTGACGCCCTATGTGGTCCGCGCGGTGTCGCAGAAGGACCTGTCGCGCCCGGATGACGGCTTCGCCAACGCATCCGATCCGCAGGCCGATCTGCTCGGCAGCATCAATCGCATCTACGGCGTGCCGGGCCGCAACGCGGACCGGGCACGGAATTACCGCGGCACCTACGGCTTCATCACGGACTGAGGCGGGACGATGACACAGACGATTTCCACGATACCCGCCGATCGCAAACGCGCCTTCCGCCTCGCGGGAGCGCTGATCGGTCTGACTGTGACGCTTGGCGCCTGCCAGCACACCACCGACGACAGCCTTGCCTATGTGAACGCGCCCGAGGACTACCGCCAGCGGCATCCGATCGCGGTCACCGAGGCCGACCGCTCGATCGTCGTCTTCGTCGGCCGCGGCCGTGGCGGCCTGACCGCCGAGCAGCGCGCCGCAGTGATGGGGATGGCGCGCGACTGGATGCGCGAGGGCACCGGCGCCGTCAGCATCGACGTGCCCGCCGATACGCCGAACGCGCGCGCCGCGCAGGACTCGCTGCGCGAGATCCAGGCGACGTTTGCCGGCGCCGGCGTGCCGCCGCACGGCATCCTGGTGCGCAAATATCACCCCGACGATCCGCGCCACATGGCGGCGATCCGGGTGAACTATCCGAAGATCTCGGCGGTCGCCGGTCCTTGCGGCATCTGGCCGGAGGACCTCGGCCCGTCGATCCACAACAAGTCCTACATCGAGAACAAGTCGTACTACAATTTCGGCTGCGCCAATCAGCGCAACCTCGCCGCCATGGTCGCGGATCCCTCCGACCTCGTGCAGCCGCGCGCGGAGACCGCCGCCTATGCACCGCGTCGCAATACCGCCTTCGAGAAATACCGCAAGGGCACCACGACGGCGACGACTTATCCCGAGTCCGACAAGGCCAAACTCAGCGACACAGGCAAATGATCACCTACGCGCGACAGAACTCCGAGGAACAGCCGGACGTCACGACTCCGGCCGCGGAGGATCATATTGCCCCGGCACCGCGGGTATCAGTTCAGGCGTTCTGCGAAACGGTCGAGACCGCCGCCGCAGTACAGTCGGCGAGCGAAGACCGCCGGCTGGCCAAGGCCCATCTCAAGATCCAGATGGGCGGCATGGCAGCCGCCATCGAGGCCTATCGCTCGGCGCCGACGCCGAACGTCATCATCCTCGAGGCCGACGGCCGCAACGACATCCTGGCCGGACTCGACCAGCTCGCCACGGTTTGCGACGCCGGCACAAGGGTAATCGTGATCGGCCGCGTCAACGACGTCACGCTCTATCGCGAGCTGGTGCGCCGCGGCGTCAGCGACTACGTGATCGCGCCAGCCCAGACCATCGACGTGGTGCGCTCGGTCTGCAACCTGTTCTCGGCGCCGGAAGCCAAGGCGGTCGGCCGCATCATCGCCATCGTCGGTGCCAAGGGCGGCGTCGGCGCATCGACCATCGCCCACAACGTCGCCTGGGCGATCGCCCGCGATCTGGCGCTGGATTCGGTGGTCGCCGATCTCGATCTCGCATTCGGCACCGCCGGGCTGAACTACAACCAGGATCCGGCGCAGGGCATTGCCGACGCGGTGTTCTCGCCCGACCGCGTCGACACCGCCTTCGTCGACCGCCTGCTGTCGAAATGCACCGATCATCTGAGCCTGCTGGCCGCGCCCGCGACGCTCGACAAGGTCTATGATTTCGGTGCCGAGGCGTTCGACGCAATCTTCGACACGCTGCGCACCACAATGCCCTGTATCGTGCTCGACGTCCCCCATCAATGGTCGGGCTGGACCAAGCGCGCGCTGATCGCGGCCGACGACATCCTGATCGTGGCGGCGCCCGATCTCGCCAATCTGCGCAACGCCAAGAACATGTTCGACCTGTTGAAGGCGGCGCGGCCAAACGACCGTGCACCGCTGTACTGCCTGAACCAGGTCGGCATCCCGAAGCGTCCGGAGATCGCCGCCGGCGAATTCGCCAAGGCGATCGAGAGCCCGCCAATCGCCGCCATCCCGTTCGAACCGCAGATTTTCGGCTCGGCGGCCAACAACGGACAGATGATCGCGGAGATCGCGGCCAATCATCGCTCGGTCGAGATGTTCCTGCAAATGGCGCAGCGGCTGACAGGCCGCGGCGAGACCAAGAAGCCGAGGGGATCGTTCCTGTCGCCCCTGCTCGAAAAGCTGCGGGCCAAGTAGTGGCTCGCGTGGAGTAAGACGTCGTGTTTGGTAAGCGTAGCGGAAACGATTTGGACATGCGGGCACCCAAGCCCGCGTTTCAGGCGCCGGAACCTGCCGCCGCGCCAGCCATCTCGCGCGAGCCCGTCGCTCCCACGATGCCGTCGCCGCCGATCGCTCCGATGAGGGCGCCGCCGGCGCCGACGATCGAGACCCGCCGCTCCGACAACTACTACCAGGTCAAGGCGACGATCTTCGGCGCCTTGATCGAGGCGATCGACCTCGCCCAGCTCGCCAAGCTCGACAGCGAATCGGCGCGCGAGGAAATCCGCGACATCGTCAACGAGATCATCGCGATCAAGAATATCGTGATGTCGATCGCCGAGCAGGAAGAGCTGCTCGACGACATCTGCAACGACGTGCTCGGCTACGGACCGCTGGAGCCCCTGCTGTCGCGCGACGACATCGCCGACATCATGGTCAACGGCGCCGGCACCGTGTTCATCGAAGTCGGCGGCAAGATCCAGCGCACCGGCATCCGCTTCCGCGACAACCAGCAGCTGCTCAACATCTGCCAGCGTATCGTCAGCCAGGTCGGCCGGCGCGTCGACGAATCCTCGCCGATCTGCGACGCCCGCCTCGCCGACGGCAGCCGCGTCAACGCCATCGTGCCCCCGCTGGCGATCGACGGACCAGCGCTCACCATCCGCAAGTTCAAGAAGGACAAGCTGACGCTGGAGCAGCTCGTCAAGTTCGGCGCGATCACGCCCGAGGGGGCGACAATCCTGCAGATCATCGGCCGCGTCCGCTGCAACGTACTGATCTCCGGCGGCACCGGCTCCGGCAAGACCACACTGTTGAACTGCCTGACCAACTACATCGAGCACGACGAGCGCGTCATCACCTGCGAAGACGCCGCCGAATTGCAGCTGCAGCAGCCCCATGTGGTGCGGCTGGAGACCCGCCCGCCGAACATCGAGGGCGAGGGCCAGGTCACGATGCGTGAACTGGTCCGCAACTGCCTGCGTATGCGTCCCGAACGCATCATCGTCGGCGAGGTCCGCGGACCCGAGGCATTCGACCTGCTGCAGGCCATGAACACCGGCCATGACGGCTCGATGGGCACGCTGCACGCCAACAACCCGCGCGAGGCGCTGTCGCGCTGCGAATCCATGATCACAATGGGCGGATTCTCGCTGCCCTCCCGGACGATCCGCGAGATGATCTGTGCCTCGATCGACGTCATCATCCAGGCCGCGCGCTTGCGCGACGGCTCGCGCCGCATCACCCACATCACCGAGGTGATGGGCATGGAAGGCGACACCATCATCACCCAGGACATCTTCCTCTACGACATGGTCGGCGAGGACGCGAACGGCAAGATCATCGGCAGGCACCGCTCGACCGGCATCGGCCGGCCGAAGTTCTGGGAGCGCGCGCGCTACTACAATGAAGAGAAGCGGCTCGCGGCAGCGCTCGACGCCTCCGAAGCCCCGCCGCCGGCCTAAAGGGAACGCGCGATGAACGTCCAAACCCTCGCCCTCGCCTTCCTCGCCGCCACCACCGTGGGCGGCCTCGCCTGGGTCTTCGTGTATCCCTACATCTCGGGAGAGAAGAAGGCCGAGTCCCGCCGCGCCTCGGTGGCGCGCACCGAGCCCGCCGCGACGCGCCAGGCCGACCGGACCCAGCGCTCGCGCCGCGAACAGGTCGAGGGAACGCTCAAGGAGCTCGAAGCACGCAACCAGAAGAACAAGCGAATCCCGCTCTCGATGCGGATCGAGCAGGCCGGATTGTCATGGTCGGACCAGAAATTCTGGGTCATCTCCGGCGTGCTCGGCCTGATTGGCTTCGGCATCACCTATCTGGTTGGCGGCGGCCTGTTCGGCGCGGCCGGCATGGCCTTTGCTGCCGGTTTCGGCCTGCCACGCTGGCTGCTCAGCTTCCTGAAGAAGCGGCGGGAAAAAGCCTTCCTGAAGGCGCTGCCAGATGCGGTCGACGTAATCGTGCGCGGCATCAAGGCCGGCCTGCCGCTGTTCGAATCGATCAAGGTGGTGGCCGCCGACGCGCCGGAGCCGCTGCGCAGCGAGTTCCTCGCCATCATCGAAACCCAGGCGATCGGCATGCCGCTCGGCGAGGCCTGCGCCCGCCTTTACGAGCGTATGCCGCTGCCGGAAGCAAACTTCTTCGGCATCGTGATCGCGATCCAGCAGAAATCCGGCGGCAACCTCTCGGAAGCACTCGGCAACCTCTCGAAGGTGCTGCGCGACCGCAAGAAGATGG
Organism: Bradyrhizobium erythrophlei; assembly: GCF_042430365.1. GTDB lineage: Bacteria > Pseudomonadota > Alphaproteobacteria > Rhizobiales > Xanthobacteraceae > Bradyrhizobium > Bradyrhizobium erythrophlei. The sequence continues at coordinate 610,546 of NZ_JBHMET010000274.1, read as the reverse complement.
CCGAGAAGATCCAGGCCATGTCGATGGAAGCGAAGGCCTCTGCGGGCATCATCGGCTCGCTGCCTCCCATCGTCATGATCCTCGTCTTCATCACGACGCCGGACTACATCGCCCTGCTGTGGACCCATCCGATCGGCCAGTTCATGCTGGTCGGCTGCGCCGTCTGGATGTCGATCGGCGTGATGGTGATGAAAAAGATGATCAACTTCGATTTCTGACGGTGCAGTATGATTGATTTCGTCGTCACCAAGCTTCACGATGTCCGGTTCATGAGTATGCTGCTCGCCTTCTTTGCGGCGAGCGCGACGGTCTATACCCTGGTGATGCCGCTGCTCGCCGGCGGCGATCTCAGCAAGCGCATGAAAGCTGTCGCCAGCGAGCGCGAACGCATCCGCCAGCGCGAGCGCGACCGCCTCAACAAGTCGGAAAAGGTCGCGCTGCGTCAGACCCCGAAGCAGATCGTCTCCAAGGTGGTGGAGGACCTCAACCTCACCAAATGGCTGGCCCAGGAGGCGGCGCTCGAGAAGCTCATCATGGCGGGCTATCGCGGCCACGCCCCCTACGTGACCTTCCTGTTCGCGCGTGCGGTGACGCCGATCGTCATGCTGATCGCCGCCGCCGTCTACGTCTTCGTCGTGTCGGGGACAGACTGGTCGATCACCATGAAAATCGGCATCTGTGTCGGCGCGGCCTATGCCGGCCTGCAGGCACCGATGCTGTTCCTCAAGAACGCCATCAGCAAGCGCCAGCTGTCGATCAAGCGCGCCTTCCCCGATTCACTCGACCTGCTGCTGATCTGCATCGAGTCAGGCATGTCGGTCGAAGTAGCCTTCCGCAAGGTGGCCCAGGAGATCGTCGGCCAGTCGGTGGCGCTGTCGGAGGAATTCACGCTGACCACGGCGGAGCTGTCTTACCTGCAGGACCGCAAGTCGGCCTACGAGAACCTGGCGCGGCGCACCGGGCTCGAGGGCGTGAAATCGGTCTGCCTGGCGCTGCAACAGTCCGAACGCTACGGCACGCCGCTCGGCCAGAGCCTGCGCGTGATGGCGCAGGAAAACCGCGACATGCGCATGACCGAGGCCGAGAAGAAGGCGGCCGCGCTGCCGCCCAAGCTGACCGTGCCGATGATCCTGTTCTTCCTGCCCTGTCTGTTCATCGTCATTCTCGGGCCGTCTTACATCAAGATCACGACGATGCATTAGGCGCGCGCGAGCCGCGCACGACGGGAGGCGATCCCGTCACACCATCAGATCATGCGGTGCAAGGACGACGACCGCGAGCCCGGCATGGTCCGGGCCTGTTCCAGAGTCGCTGTGAGATCCCAGGCCCGCGAGCGACGGCTCGGTAGCTAAATTCGGCGCGGTGACATCTGTACTGGTGATTGTCTGCTTGGGTGGCTGCAGGGCCGCATCGGCGATCATTGTCGGACTGACATTGGTTTGCACCGGCATCTGATCGAACGTGAAGCTGTCCGTCGTGAGGCCCACCCGGGAAAGGATCGCGGCCTCACTGGTCGGGTCCGTCCCGACGTTTCGAATGGTTTCGAAGCTGAACTGCTCGATGGTTGCTTGCGGGGTCCAGGTTGCGTCGAGCCCCGCGTTGCTGGTGGTCGGCTGGGATGAAATGGCGACGGCGTTTGTCGTGGCGACCGTCACGACGTTCTCGGCGGTTGCGGCCAGCGCAAAATCGATCAGCGCGCCGCCCGCCAGGACGGGCGCCCCAGGCGGATCGGATACGACTTGCGTCCCCGTGTCCATATGGTGGAAATCGTCGCGCTCATCGTCGTCGATGACCCTGATCGCGGTCGACGCGGTGGCCGCCGTCGGGTAAGTGTTGGAGCCGTCGCTCGACGTTACCGACAGATGCAGCGTATCGGAGCCTTCATACTCCGTGGTCGGGGTATAGGTCAGCCCCGCCAGTAGCTTGTTCACGGCGGCCGCGCTCCCCGACAGCGTCAGCGTCGCACAGTCGTCGCCGGCCACTGTCACCCCACTCAGCCAACCGACATGCAGCGTCCCGTGCGATACCGTGAGCGTCGCACTCACCGTGTCGTCGTTGTCCTCCGCCAGCGGCCCAACGCGCACCCCGGCAATCGGCACGCAAGTGTCGTTCTCATCGAGCGTGAGCGTCGCCGGCGCGCATGCCGTCGGCGGCGCGGCAACCGGGTTCACCGTGATCGCGGTCGACGCGGTAGCCGCCGTCGGGTAAGTGTTGGAGCCGTCGCTCGACGTTACCGACAGATGCAGCGTGTCGCCACCTTCATACTCTTTGGTCGGCGTATAGGTCAGCTCCGCCAGTAGCTTGTTCACGGCCGCTGCGCTCCCCGACAGCGTCAGCGTCGCACAGTCGTCGCCGGCCACTGTCACCCCACTCAGCCAACCGACATGCAGCGTCCCGTGCGATACCGTGAGCGTCGCACTCACCGTGTCATCATTGTCCTCCGCCAGCGGCCCAACGCGCACCCCGGCAATCGCCACGCAAGTGTTGTTCTCGTTGAGCGTTAGCGTCGGCGGCGCGCTTGCCGTCGGCGGCTCGGCAACCGGGGCGACCGTCACGACCTCGGTTGCGGTCGCAGTCGCGCTGATATTGCCTTCCGAATCGCGCTCGGTCGCCGCGATCGTCAGCGTGAAGCATCCCTCGAATTCCGCTGGGGGCGTGATCTTCAGGCTCGACAGGTTCCAGCCGGCAACGTCGTGGGAGGTGTTGCCTGCGGTCGCCGTAAAGCTATGACCGGGCAGGCCGGAGCCATCACTCAGCACAGTTCCCACCGGGATATCGCTCACGACAAGAGTATTGAGGCTGTTCGGGAGCGCGTCGCCGTCGACGCCCGACAGACTCTTGACCGTCACGCCAAGGTCGAGCGCGATCGCCGTGTTCTCATTGCCGTGCGCGGCGACAGGGTTGAGGTCGGGCGGCAGGGGGGCGACAGTCACTAGCTCGGTTGCACTCGCGCTGTTGGCATCCTGGTCGGTCGCCGTGATGGTCAGGATGAAATTGGTGTCGTTCGGCGGAGTGATTTTCAGGTTCGAGAGACTCCAGCTCTTCACGTCGATCGAGGTGTTGCCACTCGTCGCCATGAAGCTGTTCGTGCCGTCGGTGAGCACTGCCCCGACCGGGATGCCGCTCACCACAAGCGACTGCACGCTGTTGCTGTGGCCCGGCAGGCTGTTCACAGTCGCCGTGATCGTGCCCAGCGCGATCATCGCGCCCTCGACGCCGCACTCAGCCTGCGGCAGCCACGTCACCGTCGGCGGCGTCTCGTCGACTGTGATCGCTTGCGTTGCCCGTGGCGCGGGATTGCCGGCCGCATCCGAGACGTCCGCCGTCACCGTGTAGCTGCCGTCATGCAGCAATTTGGCATCGGTCGAGCTGACGCTTACTGACCAGGTGTTATTTATTACCGCTGTGGTGAACGCGTGGACGACGTGGCCGGAGCTGTCAATGATCTTGACCGTCACCGGCTGGCCACTCTCTGCGTCGAACGTAGTGCCGGTGATAGCGAACCCGGCGCTTGCCGCATTGACATTGACGACGCTCTGATAGGCAATGGTGTTGATTGCGACCGTCGGCGGGGTCTCGTCCACCTTGATCGCCTGCGAGGCCTCCGCCGAATTGCCGGCGGCGTTCGACACGTTGGCCGTCAGCGTGTAGATGCCGTCGACCAGCGCTTTGGCTTCCGCCGGGGTGACGTTAATCAACCAGGTGTTACCGGTTACCGTGGCGGCACCGCTGTAAACGACGTGGTGGGAACTATCGACGATGGTGACGGTGACGACCCGCCCATCCTCCACACCCGAGGTCTTGCCCGTGATCTCAACCCCGGCATTGGCTTTGGCGGCATTGATGATGTTGTCTGCAGCAACCGCGATTTGTCCGCCAATGCTGCTGATCGCTACGGTTGGCGGCGGCGGCGGAGGTGCGATGAATATCTCAGGAACTTTGATGAGCGCCGCCTCTATCAGAGGGAGCGAATTTTCCGCGGCGGGGGAATCGCTCTGAATAAAGTTGATAGGCAGCAGCAGCTCCTGCGGATTGGAGAAAGGGGGCGCGCTGGACCCGCTTGTTCCCGCCATCGCCAGGTTGGCGAGCAGATCCTGCTGGGCCGCGTGCAATTCCTCCATTCGGGCATCAGAATTCGTGAACTGGTTCACGATGACCGAGGAGCCTCGCCCGCTCAGGACGACCGTCTGCCCGGGATCGTCAACAATGATATGTCGCGGGGTCGCCTCCTTGGTCACGAGCTCGAACGCACCGTGCGCGAGATCCTTGTAAGTGATGCTGTCGTCATCCAGCAATGTGGCGTTCGGATCCGCGGCCCGGGCATCCGTCATCATTGAGAAGGTCAGCGCTGCAAGCGACAGCAGGCCGAACCCACCGGAATGGGCGCGGCCGCGAATGCTCCCGACAGGCGTATCTATTCTCAGCGAGCCGATGCTTGCCACTTGGCCCGCACGGAAGGCGAAGGCTCCTGCGGTCACCGCAAACAGGGCCGAGCGCGGGACGCCGCAGGAATCGCAGACAAATTCGTCGAGAACCACGCGGGCGCCGCTGAAAATGTTGAACACGGTTCCGTCGATGAAGCGAATACCGATCCGTCCATCGGACGCGGTCTCGATCACGTCACCCAGGCAGACAGGATCGCCAACCACGACGGGAACGGCAATGCCGCACGCACGCGTGAGAGTGGCGCAGCCGATCACGCTCCGAACATGCCCAACGACCTGGGGAAGCTCGGCCGCGACAGCCTTGCCCTCGACGCGGGACGCAACAAACATCGGCTTCGACCTCGCCTGCTGAAGAACTCAGGCCCAGCGTGGCGCCGCAGCCTTCTCGGCTCAGGCTTGTCCAACACCACGAGGCAAAAACATTTGTACTGGCAGCCCCAGACCGACCGCCGAAACGTCTTGATCAAAACAACCTGATTGCGAGGGAGCGTGGTCAACGCTCCGTCGTGTCGCCGTGCCGCGGTTCGCGGCGCTCTCTCCCAGGAATTGTCGCGTTCAACTTCGGTCCAATAATGCCGTTTCTTGGCCGCGGCGTACCGGTGTCGGGATTAGGCAGATGACCATAACGAGGTACCCAATTTGGATAGGCTGGTCCGCAGCGGCCGGTCGGCACTACATGTCGTGCGGCGCCGGCCGGTGGCTCAAGGAACCATCGACCGCCACACCAACAGGATCTTCTCAGAAAGGGGGGATCATGCGCACACACATGATCGCGGTATTGGTGACAGGTTTCGTCCTGGCGCTCGCCAATTTCGTGAGTGGTCCGGCGCGAGCCCAAACTGATCCTGCCCAGCCGGCTGTGCAGGATTTGCCGTCAAATCCGATTGGCAAGGTTGTGGTCGCCACGGGCTCGGTCACCATTCAACATGCCGGCGCGACCGTCGTTCAGGCAAATCTCGCAGGTCAGCCCGCGCAGGCGAAGGTTGGCGACCTCGTCTATCAGGGCGACGCGGTCGCAACCGGGGCTGATGGCCGGCTCGGCATCAACTTTACGGATGGCAGCTCGTTCAATCTGTCGAGCAACGCGCGCATGGTCTTGAACGACTTCGTCTACGACCCCAAAGGGAAGTCCAATTCGACGCTCTTCAGTCTGACCAAGGGAACGTTCACCTTCGTTGCCGGCAACGTCGCGAAGACCGGCGATATGAAGGTCGACACCCCCGTCGCCACCATGGGCATTCGAGGCACCACGCCACGCGTCGAAATTTCGAATGATGGTACGGTGAAGTTCTCGACCCTGATCGAAGAGGGCAAGAGCAAGCTCGCGAGAAAGCCGGGAACGGCCGCGACACCGCAACCCGAGCAGAACGGCCGCCCGAAACTCAATTTGAACATCTGTCGAGGGTGCTAGATCAGTTCTCGGGGGTACAGGCGGCCGGGGCGGCAGCGCCCCTCGCAGAAATCGTTCCTCATCTCCAGGATCAGGAAACCTGACATGGGATTTGGCACAAGACGCGGCATCGTCGACGGCGCGACATCCATTCTCATCCTGTCGTTGCTCGGGTCGCCGGCAACGGCACAGGCAGCAAAGCAGAAGGACAGCTACGTCAAGAGTATCGAGTTGTGCAACGGCGCAGGGCACGCGTCGCTCGAGTCGCGGATTGAAGGTTGCACCGCCCTCATCGGCGCGGGTCAAGACATGACGAGCGCCTTGCCTATCGCCTACAACAATCGCGGCAATGCCTACGCCGCCAGGGGAGACTACGACCGCGCCATCGAGGATTTCGATCAATCGATCAAGCTCAATCGGACCTACACCAAGCCCTACAACAACCGCGGCGTGGCTTACTTGAGGAAAGGCAATTACGACCTCGCAATTGAAGCCTTCGGCGAGGCGATCAAGCTCAACCCGCGCTACGGCGAAGCCTTCGCCAACCGTGCCGAAGCCCACCTGAAGAAGCAGGAGTACGATCGCGCGGCGCAGGATTATGACGAGGCAATTCGTCTTGATCCCAATCTGGAAGCCGCATGGAACGGACGTTGCTGGTCTCGCGCTGTGCTCGGTGAGCTGCAAAACGCGCTGGACGATTGCAACAAGGCGCTTCAGGGAGGTTCGAACAACGCTGCGACATACGACTCGCGTGGGCTGGTCTACCTGAAGCTCGGCCAATTCGGCGCAGCCGTCGCGGATTACAGCTCGGCGCTGCGCATCGACCCCAGCCTCGCGAGCGCACTTTACGGACGCGGGCTTGCAAAGCGCAAGATGGGCAATCAAGCCGACAGCGATGCCGATGTCTCGGCGGCTCGGACCATCCGGGCCGGGATCGATGACGACTTCGTGCGCTACGGCGTGCGATAAGAGCCGATCAAGATCGCGCGTCGACACCAGGACCGGAGGCCGATTGGAACCGATCGGGCTCTAGTCGTCCTGCGCAACCACCGGCGCGGGACGCGTGGACCGCGACGCCGTCCGCGGCCCATCCTTGCGGCTCAGCATCTCGCGCAGATAGGCGACATTGGCCGCCGCCTCTTCGGTCGGCAGATCCGCCTTGACGATGTTCTCGGCCTCGGCGAAGCGGCCTTGCAGGCCGACCACAAGCGCCAGATTCTGCCGCACCCGCGCATCGGCCCGGCCGCTCGCATAGGCGCGGCGCAGCGTCTCCTCGGACCTCGGCAGGTCCTTGGTCAGCATGTAGGACAGGCCGAGATTCGACAGCACCGACGGCTCGTCCGGAACGATGCGCAGCGCGCTTGCATAGTAGCGGCGCGCCTCCTCGTGCCTGCCCATCTTGTCGAGCGTGGTCCCCTGGACCGACAGGATGCGCCAGTCGGGATTGTCGGGAGTGTGCGCGCGGCCCAGCACGTCAAAGGCGGTCTGCGAATTGCCGTTGTCGGCAAGCGCGCGGCCATAGGCTGCGAGCAGCGCCTTGTTGCCGGGATGAGCGATGGTTGCCTGTTCGAGCACGGCGCACGCCTGCGCGCGCTGCTCGGTCATGCGCAGCGCCTGGCCGTAGCCGATAGCGGCATCGACATCCTTGGGATTGTTGCGATAGCGCTCGCCATAGTACTCGACGGCGCGGCGCGGATCGTCCGGCACCGCCTCCGCCTTCGAGGTCAGCGATCCCTTCACGTCGGACATGGTCTGGCAGCCGCCAAGACCTGCGGCGAGCACCGCCGTCAGGGGCACGTAAGCGAGATGCCGGGCAAGGTGCCGGGCCAGGCTGGACTGTCGACGCATGGCACTTTGACTCACGAAATCGGGCGAATGAACGAGCACAGCAATAGACCGTTAACCCTAACGTCTGGTTAATTGCGCCCCCCGGAGCGCGCAGGGGGCGGCCGCACCGCGCAATCAATAATCCATCGCGAGCCGCCGGCGGACTTCGTCGATCCGCTTGTCGAGCGCATCGAAGCGCGCATGCAGGCTGCGGTCGTGCAGGTAGAACAGATAGCCGATCAGCAGCAGCACGAAGATCCAGTGGTGGCTTTCGACATAGGCGAAGACCAGCTCGATCGCGTGGCCGATGCCGGCAACAATGCTCAGCACAATATCCATCGCGTTCCCCTCCCCTGGAAGATGACGGTTGCGGCCTTCGGACCGGGCGAAAACGCCCGCGGCCACCTTTGCTGAAGCCTACCATCGCGGCCGAAAGGCGTGTAGTAGCGACATACGACGCCAGAACAGCCGAGAGCAGCATGCCATCCGTGTTCGAGACCGCGCCCGCAAGCGCAGCCATTCCCATCACTTTCGTTACCAAGGCGACATGGAGCGCGATCAGGGACGAGTTGCCCGCGCCGGCGCGGCTATTCGCCGACGCCAACGGTTTTGCCGCCAAGCCCGGCAAATGCCTGACGCTGCCGGCGCCCGAGGGCACGATCGCGCAGGTGCTGTTCGGCCTCGAGAACGAAGGCGACAGGTCGCGCGATCCGTTCCGGCCAGGCAGCCTGCCCGGCCTGCTGCCGCCCGGGGTCTACCGTTTCGCCAATGCGCCGCATGACATCAGGCTCGCAACCCTCGCCTTTGCGCTGGGCTGCTACCGCTTCGGCCGCTATCGCAAGAACGGGGCACCTGATGTCCGTTTGGTACCTCCGGACAACGTCGACAGCGCCGACATTGCGCGGATGGCGGAGGCCGCCGCGCTGGCGCGCGACCTCATCAATACGCCGTCCAACGACATGGGGCCGGCGGAGCTCGCAGAAGCGGCGCGGGAGCTCGCGACGCGATTCGGCGCGACCTTCAACTGCATCACCGGCGACGAGCTTGCGCGGAATTTTCCGCTCGTCCACGCCGTCGGCATGGCCTCGACGCGCGCGCCGCGGCTGATCGACCTGACGTGGGGCGATCCCGCGCATCCCAGGGTCACGCTGGTCGGCAAGGGCGTCTGTTTCGACACCGGCGGCCTCGACCTCAAACCGTCGAGCGGCATGTTGATCATGAAGAAGGACATGGGCGGCGCCGCCAACGTGCTGGCGCTGGCGCAGATGGTGATGGATGCGAAGCTGAAGCTGCGGCTGCGCGTGCTGATCCCGGCGGTCGAGAACGCCGTTGCCGGCAATGCGTTCCGCCCGCTCGACATCTTCAAGTCGCGCAAGGGCATCACGGTCGAGATCGGCAACACCGACGCGGAGGGCAGGCTCGTTCTGGCCGATGCGCTGGCGCTGGCGGACGAGGAGACGCCCGATCTCCTGATCGACCTCGGCACGCTGACCGGCGCGGCGCGGGTGGCACTCGGGCCGGATTTACCGCCCTTTTACAGCAATGATGAGACGCTGGCCGAACGCGTCGCCGCCCACGCCAGAGAGGAGAACGATCCGTTGTGGCGCATGCCGCTCTGGCCAGCCTACGATTCCTGGCTCGACTCCAAGACCGCCGACATCACCAACTCGCCGTCGGGAACCTTTGCCGGCTCGATCACCTGCGCGCTGTTCCTGCAGCGTTTCGTCGAGCAGGCGAAGAGCTGGCTGCATGTCGACATCTATGGCTGGACGCCATCCGCAAAACCCGGCCGCCCCGAAGGCGGCGAATGCCAGGCCGCACGCGCGATCTACAAGCTGTTGAGCCAGCGCTATGCATGACCCGCGCCTGACGCCCGCCCGCGACGACCTCGCCGCCAAATATCTCGAGGGCAAGGTCAAGGCCGGGCGTTTCGTTGACGGCGAGGAGCTCGAGGTCTGCGACGCCATCGCTCCGCTCCGCCGTGCGCCGTCACCCGATGCCGAGCAGATGACGCAGGCGCTGAAGGGCGAGCGCGTCACGATCTACGACCGCAACGGCGAAGGCTGGGCCTGGGGCCAACTTGCCGGCGACGGCTATGTCGGCTGGCTGCCGGACAGTGCGCTGGTGAGACCTAAGGCGGCTCCGACCCACAAGGTGACGGCGCTCTCGACGCTCGCCTTTCCCGGCCCCTCGATCAAGCTACCGCCGGTCGAGGCGCTTCCGATGTCGGCGCGGATCGCCGTGGCGCGTGAGGTGGCGTCCTTCGCGGTCACCCATGATGGCCGCTATTTGCCGCGCCAACATCTCGGCGCCCTCGACATGGTCGCGCCCGACTTCGTCGCCGTCGCCGAACGATTCGTCGGCACCCCCTATCTGTGGGGCGGCAAGAGCGCGTTCGGCATCGATTGCTCCGGCCTTGTGCAGATCGCGCTCGCCTCGGCCGGCACCGGCTGTCCGCGCGACAGCGACATGCAGCAGGACGGGCTGGGTAAGGAACTGACCGCCGCGGAAGCCAAGCACCTGCAACGCGGCGACCTGATCTTCTGGAAGGGCCATGTCGCGATCGTCCGCGACGCCTCCACCATCGTACACGCCAACGCGCATCACATGGCAACCGCCATCGAGAACACGCAAGCCGCCATCGCCCGGATCAAGGCGACCGGCAGCGAGGTGCTCGCGATCAAGCGGCTGTAGCCGAAACGCGTAGGATGGGTAGAGCGCAGCGAAACCCATCGCTCCCGACCGCGTGGAAGGAATGATGGGTTTCGCTTCGCTCTACCCATCCTACGGATGTCAGGTCGCCACTGCCCCCTCGCCGTCCATCTCCAACCGGAACGCGGCGGCGAACAGGGCGCGGGTGTACTCGCTCTTCGGATTCTTGAACAGCTCGGAGGCCGGCCCCTCCTCCTCCACCTTGCCGGATTTCATCACGATCAGGTGGCTTGCGAGCGAGGCCACCACGCGCAGATCGTGCGAGATGAACACGTAGGTGAGGTCGCGCTTGCGCTGCAGCTCGCGCAACAGGTCGACCATCTGCGCCTGGAACAGCATGTCGAGCGCGCTCGTCGGCTCGTCCAGCACGACGAAGTTCGGCTCCAGCACCACCGCGCGCGCGATCGAGATGCGCTGGCGCTGGCCGCCGGAGAATTCATGCGGATAGCGGAAGCGCCAGTCCGGTTCGAGCCCGACATCCCTGAGCGCCTTGATCACCCGCGCCTCGCGCTCCTCGCGCGACAGCTGCGGCTGATGCACCTCGAGCCCCTCGGCAATGATGTCGGCGACCGACATGCGCGGGCTGAGCGAGCCGAACGGGTCCTGGAACACGATCTGCATGTCGCGGCGGAACGGCCGCATCTGCTTGAAGCGCAGGCCCTGGATGTCCTTGCCGAGGAACACGATCGGCCCGTTGGAGGAAATCAGCCGCAACAGCGCCAGTCCCAGCGTCGTCTTGCCGGAGCCGGATTCACCGACCACGCCGAGCGTCTCGCCCTTGCGCACGGTCACGCTGACGCCGTCGACCGCCTTGATATGGCCGACCGTCGAGCGCAACAGGCCGCGCTTGATCGGGAACCAGACCTTGAGGTTGTCGGCCGATATCACCAGCGGCGCGCCCGGCTGCGGCGGCGCCGGATCGGGCTTTGGCTCAGCCGCCAGCAGCGCGCGGGTATAGGCGTGTTTCGGCGCGGTGAAGACCTGCTCGACCGGCCCCTGCTCGACGATCTTGCCGCTGTTCATCACGCAGACCGTGTCGGCGATGCGGCGGACGATGCCGAGGTCGTGGGTGATGAACAACAGGCTCATGCCGAGGCGGGTGCGGATCTCCGCAAGCAGCGCCAGGATCTGCGCCTGCACGGTGACGTCGAGCGCGGTGGTCGGCTCGTCGGCGATCAACAGGTCCGGCTCGTTGGCGAGCGCCATCGCGATCATCACGCGCTGGCGCTGGCCGCCGGACAATTGATGCGGATAGCTCTGCAGCCGTGTCTCCGGCTCGGGGATGCCGACTTGTCGCAGCAATTCCAATGTCCGCGCCCGCGCGGCCGAGCCGCCGATGCCCCGGTGCAGCGACAGGATCTCGCCGATCTGCGACTCGATGGTGTGGAGCGGATTGAGTGAGGTCATCGGCTCCTGGAAGATGATCGAGATGTCGTTGCCTCTGACCTCGCGCATCTCGCGGTCGGACGCGGCCAGGAGATCGCGGCCGCGGAAGCGGATCGCGCCTGAGGGATGCGACGCCGCGGGATAGGGCAACAGCTTCAGGATCGACAGTGCGCTGACCGATTTGCCCGAGCCGGATTCGCCGACCAGGGCCACGCACTCGCCGCGCTTGATCGAGAACGAGATACGGTCGACCGCGACCGAGGAGCCGAACGCGACCGAGAGGTCGCTGATATCGAGCAGGGGCTTAATGGCATCCATGCGTCAGCCCTTGGAGAACGTCTTGCGCGGATCGAAGGCGTCGCGCGCGGCTTCGCCGATGAAGATCAGGAGCGACAGCATGATCGCCACCGAGAAGAAGCCGGTGAAGCCGAGCCACGGCGCCTGCACGTTGGCCTTGCCCTGCGACAAGAGTTCGCCGAGCGACGGCGAGCCGGGCGGCAAGCCGAAGCCGAGGAAATCCAGCGCCGTCAGCGTCATCACCGAAGACGACACGATGAACGGCAGGAAGGTCATGGTCGCGACCATGGCGTTCGGCAACAGATGGCGGAACATGATCACCGCATTGGAGACGCCGAGCGCGCGCGCCGCCTGGATGTATTCGAAATTGCGCCCGCGCAGGAACTCCGCACGCACCAGGCCGACCAGCGCCACCCATGAGAACAAGAGGAGGATGCCGAGCAGGATGAAGAAGCCGGGCGGCAACACCGCCGAGATGATGAGCAGCAGGTAGAGCGAGGGGATCGCGGTCCAGATCTCGATAAACCGCTGGAAGGTAAGATCGATCCAGCCGCCGAAGTAGCCCTGCACGCCGCCGGCGGCGATGCCGATGATCGAGGACAGGATGGTCAGCGTCAGGCCGAACAGCACCGAGATGCGGAAGCCGTAGATCAGCCGCGCGACGACGTCGCGGCCCTGATCGTCGGTGCCGAGCCAGTTGTATTCGAGGTCGCGGCAGCCCTTCAGGCCCTTCTTCTGCACCACCTCCTTGCACTGGTCCTCGGTCAGCATCCAGGTCGGCTTCGATGGCGCGGGCGTCGGCAAGTCGAGATTGCGAGTGTCGTAGGAGTAGCGGATCGGCGGCCAGATCATGCTGCCGCCCTTCGCCGCGATCTGCTTCTGCAAATAAGGGTCGCGATAGTCGGCCGCGGTCTCGAAATCGCCGCCGAAGGTGGTTTCGGCATAGCTAAACAGCACCGGCCAGTAGAGATGGCCGTCATACTTGATCACCAGCGGCTTGTCGTTGGCGATCACATTGGCGAACAGCGACACCACGAACAGCGTGATGAAGATCCAGAACGACCAATAGCCGCGGCGGTTCGCCTTGAAGTTCTGCCAGCGACGCTTGTTGAGCGGCGACGGCGCGAAGGCATGGCGCGTGGCGGGCACCACCTCGCCGAGCGGCGATTGCGTCGAGGTTTCGACCGGCTGGGGCGCTAGCATCGTCATCAGACTTCCCGCGCCTCGAAATCGATCCGCGGATCGACCCACATATACGCAAGGTCGGAGATCAGATTGACCACCAGTCCGAGCAGCGAGAAGATGAACAGCGTTCCGAACACCACCGGATAATCCCGGTTCAGGATGCTCTCGAAGCTGAGCAGGCCGAGACCGTCGAGCGAAAAGATCGTCTCGATCAGGAGCGAACCGGAGAAGAAGGCGTGGATGAACGTGGCCGGAAAGCCCGCAATCACGATCAGCATGGCGTTGCGGAACACGTGCCCGTACAGCACCTGCCGCTCGCTGCAGCCCTTGGCGCGCGCCGTCATCACATATTGCTTGCGGATCTCGTCGAGGAAGGAGTTCTTGGTCAGCAACGTCATGGTGGCGAAGGCGCCGAGCGCCATCGACACCATCGGCAGCGTGAGATGCCAGAAATAGTCGATGATCTTCCAGTACCAGGGGAATTGCGCCCAGCCGTCCGACGTCAGCCCGCGCAGCGGGAAGATGTTGAGGAACGAGCCGCCGGCAAACAGGATGATCAGGAGGATCGCAAACAGGAAACCAGGGATCGCGAAGCCGATGATGATCACACCTGACGTCCAGGTGTCGAACCGCGACCCGTCCTGAACCGCCTTGCGGATGCCGAGCGGGATCGAGATCAAATAGGTCAGGAACGTCATCCAGAGGCCGAGCGACATCGAGACCGGCAGCTTCTCCTTGACGAGCTGGATCACGCTGATGTCGCGGAAGTAACTCTTGCCGAAATCGAAGCGGGCGAAGTTCCACACCATCAACGCGAAACGCTCGGGCGCCGGCTTGTCAAAGCCGAACTGCACCTCGAGCTTCTTGATGAATTCCGGGTCGAGGCCCTGCGCGCCGCGATATTTCGAGCTAACCGTATCGGCCGAGGTGCCGACCTGGCCGCGCTGCGCGCCGAAATCGCCACCCCCGCCAGAGACGCGCGACGTGCCGCCGGTATCGGCGCCGCTGATCTGCGCGATGACGCGCTCGACCGGTCCGCCGGGCGCGAACTGCACCACCACAAAGGACACGAACAGGATGCCGAGCAGCGTCGGCAGCATCAGGAAAATGCGACGGGCGATATAGGCGCTCATCAGCTACCTCGCCTGTTGGGCACTGGCAGACTTGGCCGGATCGACCCACCAGATATCCGGCACGCCCGCGCCGCTGGCGTAACGCGGCAGCTTCGGCGGATGCGCGAACATATCCCAATAGGCCACGCGATGTGTGTTGGCGTACCATTGCGGCACCCAGTAGCGGCCGGCCCGGAACACGCGGTCGAGCGCGCGGCAGGCGAATGTCAGGTCGGCGCGCGTCTCGGCGGCGATCGCCTTCTCGATCAACGCATCGATCGCAGGACTGGAGACGCCCGCAAGGTTATAGGACCCTTTGGTAGCGGCCGCCTGAGATGAGAAGTACGGCCGCAGGCTGTCACCTGGGGTCGCCGACATGCTCAAGCGCTGGATCGCGATGTCGAAATCAAAGGCCTCGACGCGAGCACGGTGCTGCACCGCGTCGACCAGTCGGATGTTGGCGTCAACGCCGAGTTGGACGAGATTCTTGATGAAAGCGGCGTGGTGCGGCTGGAACGACGGCTCGTCGAGCAGAAACTCGATCGTGAACACCTCGCCATTCGGCAACCGCCGCTTGCCGTCCTTGACGACGCATCCGGCGTCATTGAGCATCTGGGCGGCCTTGCGCAACAGCGCGCGATCCTGTCCCGAACCGTCGGACACCGGCGGCACAAAGGGCTCGCCGAACACCTCGTCCGGCACCTGGCCGCGGAACGGCTCCAGCAGCTTCAATTCCTCCGGCGACGGCGGCCCGCTGGCGACCATGTCGGAGTTCTGGAATGGTGAAGCGGTGCGCGCGTAAGCGCCATACATCACCGTCTTCTGGGTCCACTCGAAATCGAACGCGTAGCCAAGCGCGTCGCGCACCTGCCGATCCCTGAACTTGTCGCGACGCGTGTTGAAGAACCAGCCCTGCCCGCCCGACGGCGTTTCATCCGGCAGGGTCTCGCGCTTGACCCGGCCATCCCTGATGGCCGGAAAGTCGTAACGCGTGGCCCAGATGCGCGCGGTGAATTCCTCGCGAAACAGGTAGTTCTTGCCGGTGAATCCCTCGAAGGCGACGTCGCGATCGCGATAGAATTCGTAGCGCACGACGTCGAAATTGTTGGCGCCGCGGCTGACCGGAAGGTCGGCCCCCCACCAGTCCTTGACGCGATCAAACTCGATGAAGCGGTTGGCCTCGAAGCGGCCGACCTTGTAGGGGCCCGAACCGAGCGGAGTGTCGAGCGTCGACTCGTCGAATGCGCGGTTGGCGTAATAGGCCTTGGAGAAGATCGGCAAGCCCGCAACAAAGAGCGGCACGTCGCGCGCGCGGTTTGGCGCGAAGGTCACGACGACGGCGGCATCATCGAGTGCCTCGGCCTTCACGAAGTCGCGCAACTGCACGACAATCAGGGGATGGCCCTTCTCCTTCAGCGTATTGAGCGAGAAGGCGACGTCCTGCGCGGTCAGCTTCGAACCGTCGTGAAACCGCGCTTTCGGCCGCAGCGTGAAACGGTAGCTGAGCTTGTCGGGCGAAATCAGCACCGATTTGGCCGCCAGGCCATACATCGCATCGGGCTCATCGCCGGAGCGCGCCATCAGCGAGACGAAGGTCATGTCCATGCCCTTCGCGCCTTCGCCCTTGAGGATGTAGGCGTTGAGCGAATTGAACGTGAAGAACGATTGATTATAGGCACGCGACGAGGGGATCAGCGAAAACAACCCGCCCTTCGGCGCGTTCGGGTTGACGTAGTCGAAATGGTGAAAATCTGCCGGATATTTCAGGTCGCCGAACACCGACATGCCGTGCATCTCGGTGCCGTTATCGGCCGCCGCCGGCGTGGCGCGAAGTCCTGCAGCGCTCAACGCACCGATGCCGAGACCGAGTGCGTGCCGACGGGTGAATAGCGCCATGCGCGAATCCTTAACCTTATGAACGCTTGCCGACCTTGGCCGCCTTGTCGGCGTCGTGCCACCAGATCGTCGGGAAACCCGAGAGGCCGTATTTGGGCAACTCTGCCGGACGGCCGAAGCGATCCCAGCGCGCCGTCCGCACCTTCGGATAGTTCCATTGCGGGACGACGTAGTGATTCCACAACAACACGCGGTCGAGCGCTTTCGTTGCAGCGACGAGATCTTCGCGGTCCGTCGCAAAGATCACCCGCTCGATCAGCTTGTCGATGGCGGGGTTCTTGATGCCGACGATATTGCGCGATCCCGGTGCATCGGCGGCTTTCGTTCCCCAAAATTCACGCTGCTCATTGCCGGGAGACAGGGATTCCGGCCAGGACCCGACAACGATGTCGAAATCCCAGGCGCGCAGGCGATTTTCATATTGGATCGGATCAATCGTGCGCACACTGACCGACATCCCAAGCCGCTCAAGTGACGGCTTGAAAGCCAGCATGATCCTTTCGAAATTCGGATCCTCGCTCAGCAGTTCGATCGAGAACGGCTCGCCGGTCTTGGCATCCACCAGCTTGCGGTCCCGCACCTCGTAGCCGGCGTCCTTGAGCAGGCGTGACGCCTCGCGGAGGTTTTCGCGCACAGCTTCGGGACTTCCGCCGACCGGATTCGTGTAGACCTTCGTAAATACCTCGGCCGGTACCTGCTCGCGCACAGATTCGAGAACGCCAAGTTCCTTGCCTTGTGGCAAGCCGGTCGCCATCAACTCCTCGGCGCCGTCGAAGTAGCTGCTGATGCGCTTGTATTGGCCGAAGAACAGCTGCTTGTTCACTTCTTCGAAGTCGAACGCGTAGTTCAGGGCGCGCCGGACACGCGGATCGGCGAATTTGGCGCGCCGCAGGTTCGGCACAAAGGCCTGCATGATGCCGGAACTACGGTTCGGAAACTCCTCCAGCAGCACGCGCTTGTCGGTGACGGCTGGAAAATCATAGGCGGTCGCCCAAGCCTTCGCGCTGTTCTCGGTACGCCAATCGACCTGATCGCCCTTGAACGCCTCGATCGCAACCGTCGGATCCCTGAAGTACTCGTAGCGCAGTTCGTCGAAATTGTTGCGGCCGACATTGATCGCGAGGTCGCGCGCCCAATGGTCCTTGACCCGCTCCAGCGTCACGGTCCGTCCTGCGACGAACTCCTTGATGCGATAGGCTCCCGACCCGAGCGGCTTCTCGAGCGTCGTCGCGGAGATATCGCGCTTACGACCCTGGCTGTCGGTGCCCTCCCACCAGTGCTTGGGCAGGATCGTCAGTTGGCCCACGATCTGCGGGAGTTCTCGGTTGCCCGGCATGTCGAAGACAAATTTCACGTCCCGATCGCCGATCTTCTCGGCCCGAACCACGTGGCTGTAATAGGCCGAGAACATCGGGTGATGCTTCTTGAAGGCATCGAGCGAGAAGATCACGTCTTCCGGGGTGACGGGGGTGCCGTCATGCCATTTGGCCTGAGCACGAAGACGGTAGACGACATACGAGAAGTCGTCAGGGTAACTTGCGACCTCCGCCAGCGATCCGTACTCCGTCGAGACTTCGTCTTGCGCAGGCGTCGTCAGGGATTCGTAGATCAGCGCGACCGCGGCTGCGATCGAGCCTTTCACGCCGGAGACGACCACGTTGAAATTATCGAAAGTGCCGATCGCGATCTGGCGGACGGTGCCGCCCTTGGGCGCATCCGGATTGACGTAATCAAACCGCTTGAAGTCGGCCGGGTATTTGACGGTGCCGAAAAGCGACAGACCGTGCCGCCATTTCAGCCCGTTCGGGGCGTCGTTTGCGAGCGCCGGCGTGATCGGGCCAGCGCCGAGATTGAGACCGAGCGCCGGGGCCACCGCGGCCAGTGCACTGCCTTGAAGAAGATGCCGTCGGGTAATCGCCAAATCCGGAATTCCTGTTGCTGACCCCGCCTAGATGGGACCCACTATAAGGCAACGGTTCGACCAGTTACGTTGCTTTTTCCTCATGATCATCGGTCCGGAACCGATCCGGTGCGGCGAAACGTCCCGATAACGCCCCTGCGACCCCGCATCAGATGACCGTTCCCCCATGCGAAAACGGCCAGGCATTGCCTGGCCGTCGTTCAATACGTGTTCGCAGAACAAATTGTTACTTCGAAGCGGTCGGGATCTTCTCAGGATGATCCGAGTTCGAATTCAGATAGGCGATGATGTCGGCGCGCTCGCTGTCCTTCGCAACACCGGCAAAGCCCATCGCCGTGCCGGGGACGAATCCCTTCGGGTTGGTGAGGAACTTGTTGAGGTCGTCAAAGGTCCACTTGCCGCCCTTGCCCTTCATGGCGGCCGAGAAGTTGAACCCGCGGCCCTCGCCCTTTGCCTCGTTCACGACGCCGTAGAGGTTCGGACCGACGCGGTTGGGGCCGCCCTTCTCGAAGGTATGGCAGGCAGCGCACTTCTTGGCGGCCGCGGTGCCCTTCTCAACGGAGGCGGTCTGCAGGAGCTTCTCGATCGGCTCGGACGATGCCGCGGCAGCCTCGCCGCCACCACCATGGGTCGTTTCCTTCACCGCGATCTCGAAACCCGGTTTCTCCGGCTGCTTCGGCGAGAACACCGCGCCGGCGGCAAAGCCCGTCACCAGGATAAGGATGCAGGTGCCGAACAGTGCACCGAGAATCTTGTTGAGTTCGAAGGAGTCCATCGTGGATCAGGCTCCGGGCCTTGAATGTCGACTTCAGGCCGGGAATACGGCCGCGGGGAAAGACCTGGGAATCGGCCTTTCGCACCGCCCCCAAGCAGGGTTGAGATATCGGTTTGCCCGCGCTCTGGCAACCCGTATAAACGCGCCGAAATCCACCCCCTCCCCAATCAATTTCCGCAGGCCGGACGGGCCCCCGACGCAATGACTAACCCTCGCACCTTGGTGCTGATTCCGGCCCGCATGGCCGCCACGCGGCTGCCCGGCAAGCCGCTCCTGGACATCGCCGGCCAGCCGATGATCGTCCATGTGCTGCGCCGGGCCGAGGAGGCCGGGATCGGCCGGGTCGCCGTTGCCACCGACACGGCGGAGATCGCGGCCGTGGTGACGGCCGCCGGCGGCGAGGTGGTGATGACCCGCTCTGACCATCCGTCCGGCTCCGACCGGATCCATGAGGCGATGCAGACGCTCGACCCTGACGGAAAGGTCGAGATCGTGGTCAACCTGCAGGGCGACTTTCCGACCATCACCCCGGACACCATCCGTGCCGCGCTGCCGCCGCTTACGGACCCGGCCGTCGACATCGCCACGCTGGCCTCGCAGATCCATAGCGCCGAGGAGGACCAGGCCCCGAGCGTCGTGAAGGCGGTCGGCTCGCCGATCGGGCCGAACCGGCTCCGCGCGCTCTATTTCACCCGCGCCACGGCCCCCCATGGCGACGGCCCCCGCTACCACCATATCGGCCTCTACGCCTACCGCCGCGGCGCGCTGGAGCGCTTCGTGGCGTTGCCGCCCTCGCCGCTGGAGCTGCAGGAAAAGCTCGAGCAGCTGCGCGCGCTGGAGGCCGGCATGCGGATCGACATCACCATCGTCGACAGCGTCCCGCGCGGCGTCGACACCCCGGCCGACCTCGAAACCGCCCGGCGGATACTGGCAAAAGCCTGAGCCGCTGGTAAAAGGCCCCGCATGACCAAGAAGCTGAAAATCGCGTTCCAGGGCGAGCCTGGCGCCAATTCCCATATCGCGATCGTCGAGGCCTATCCCGACGCCGAGCCGATGCCCTGCCCGACTTTCGAGGATGCGCTGTCCGCGATCGCCTCCGGCGAGGCCGATCTCGGCATGATCCCGATCGAGAACTCGGTCGCCGGCCGCGTTGCCGACATCCACCATTTGCTGCCGGACTCGGGCCTGTTCATCGTGGGCGAATGGTTCCTGCCGGTCCGCCACCAGCTGATGGCGGTCAAGGGCACCAAGCTTTCCGACATCAAGAGCGTCGAGAGCCATGTGCACGCGCTCGGCCAATGCCGACGCATCATCAGGAAGCTCGGCGTCGCGCCGATCGTCGCCGGCGACACCGCCGGCAGCGCGCGCGATATCTCCGAGCGCGGCGACAAGAGCGTGGCCGCGATCGCCTCCCGCCTCGCCGCCGAGATCTACGGCCTCGACATCCTCGCCGAGGACGTCGAGGACGAGGCCCACAACACCACCCGCTTCGTGGTGCTGGCGCGCGAGGCGAAATGGGCCGAGCAGGGCTCGGGGCCGCTGGTCACGACGTTTGTCTTCCGCGTCCGCAACCTGCCCGCGGCGCTCTACAAGGCACTGGGCGGCTTTGCGACCAACGGCGTCAACATGACCAAGCTGGAAAGCTACATGGTCGATGGCAATTTCTTCGCCACGCAATTCTACGCCGACGTCGACGGCCACCCGAACGATCGCGGGCTGGCCTTTGCGCTGGAGGAGCTGAAATTCTTCTCGCGCGAATTCCGCATCGTCGGCGTCTATCCCGGCCATCCGTTCCGCGCGACCTTCAGCGAGACGCAGGACTAGGCCGAGCGAACGCAATCTTTCCAAGTGTCGTCCCGGCGAAGGCCGGGACCCATTACCACCGGCGTTCGTAGGCAGCACGGCGACAACCAGTTTGCTCAACAACTGGAGCCGCGGCGTATGGGTCCCGGCCTTTCGCCGGGACGACAATCATTACGCCGCCACCTTCTTGCTTAGCCCGAACGCATCCGCGAGCAGGCTGTACGATTTCTTCCGCGCCTCGTGGTCGTAGACCGCGGTGATCACCATCAACTCGTCCGCCTGGGTCGCCGCGATCAGGGGCTGCAGCTTCGTCATCACGGTTTGTGGGTTGCCGACGAAGAACCGCGACCGGTTGCGCGCGATCGAGGCGCGCTCGGCGTCGGTGTAGGGATAGGCCTCGGCCTCCTCGATGCTGGGCAGCGGCAGATACTGCCCGCGGTCGCGGCGCAGGCGGTTCAGGTCCATCGACAGCGCGAGCTTCTCCGCCTCTGCATCCGTGTCAGCCGCAACGACCGCCACCGCCAAGATCGCCTGCGGCGTGCTGCGCCAGCCCGACGGCTTGAAATGCGCGCGATAATTGGTCATCGCCGCGATTGCGTCATGGGTGGCGAAATGGTGCGCGAACGCAAATCCCATCCCGACCTGGGCGGCGAGCTCGGCCGAGTAGTCGCTGGAGCCGAGCAGCCAGATCGGCGGCAGCGGCGAGTCATCAGGCATCGCCACCACGTTGTTGTAGGGGTGGCCGGGCGGGAAATCACGCGTCTCCCACAGGGTCAGCTCATGCAGCCGCTCCAGGAAATCGTCGCCCTCGCGGCGATCGAGCCGGCTGCGCAGCGCGTAGGCAGTGGCGCCATCGGTGCCGGGCGCGCGGCCGAGGCCGAGATCGATGCGGCCGGGAAACAGCGCCTCCAACATCTTGAAGCGCTCGGCGACGACGAGCGGCGCGTGGTTGGGCAGCATCACGCCGCCGGAGCCGACGCGGATGTGCTGGGTCACCGCCGCGATCTGGCCGATCATCAGGTCCGGCGCCGGGCTCGCGACGGAGGCGAGGTTGTGGTGCTCGGCCAGCCAGTAGCGGACATAGCCGAGGCCGTCGACATGGCGCGACAGATCAATGCTGTTGCGCAGCGCCGCGGCGGGTTTAATGCCTGAAGTGACGACCGAAAGGTCGAGGACGGAGAGCGGAATCATGGCGCTGAGCCTAGTGTCGCCGCGCGAGCCGACAAAGGCCCCGGCCGCGCAGATCAGGCCCGCGCCGGATGGCCGGCATTCGCCCCCCACACTTCATGCGAATTGGGACAGAGTAAGACAGTTTGTTAGCAGCTAAACGCTGCCCACATGACAATAGGCCTGACGTTTCTGGGGCGGATGGAAACATTATTCTATAATTTCAGTGAATTATGGGCTAAAATCAGCATGCCTGATTTCGCCCACTCCGGACGCCAATGGACGCTCTGTTTGTCCTCATATTGACGCATAGTGGGCAATTTCCCATATCGGATGGGCTGTTTCGGCCGTCTCGTTTCGCCTATCTTGGGCCCTCCATAACCAGGCCAGACGTCTGCCCACCCGTTGCGGAGCCCGTGCGTATCATGACCGAGACCATTTCTCCCGTGTCCAATGGGCACCGTGCGCCAAAGGCCCCCAAGATCTCCTTCGAGTTCTTCCCGCCCAAGACCGAGGAGATGGAGCGCAATCTCTGGGAGACCATCAACCGCCTGGCGCCGCTGGCGCCGAACTTCGTCTCGGTGACCTATGGCGCGGGCGGCTCGACCCGCGAGCGCACTCACGCGACCATCGCCCGCATTCTGAAGGAAACCAACCTGCTGCCGGCCGCGCATCTGACCTGCGTCGGCGCCTCGCGCGGCGAGATCGACGAGATCGTCGACCGCTACCACGAGGTCGGCGTCCGCCACATCGTCGCGCTGCGCGGCGATCCGCCCGCCGGCATCGGCACGCCCTACGTCACCCATCCCGACGGCTATCAGAGCTCGGCTGCGCTCGTCGCCGGGATCAAGACGCGTCACCCCGACATCGAGGTGTCGGTCTCGGCGTATCCCGAGAAGCATCCGGAAGCAGGAAGCTTCGATGCCGACATCGACACGCTGCAGGCCAAGGTCGATGCCGGCGCGGCGCGCGCGATCACCCAGGTGTTCTTCGACAACGACCTCTACTTCCGCTACCTCGACCGGGTGCGCGCGCGCGGCATCGAGATCCCGATCGTGCCGGGCATCATGCCGATGCACAATTTCAAGCAGGCCCGCAATTTCGTCACCCGCGCCGGCACCACCGTGCCGGATTGGTTTGCCGCAAAGTTCGAGGGCCTCGACGACGATCCCGAGACGCGCAAGCTGGTGGCCGCGACGGTCGCCGCCGGCCAGGTGCAGAAATTGGCAAAGCACGGCGTCGACACCTTCCACTTCTACACCATGAACCGCGCGGACCTCGTGTTCGCGATCAGCCATCTGCTCGGCATCCGGCCGCATGGCGCCCAGAAAGCTGCCTGACCCATGACAGTCCCGGTTTCTTCCAAGCGTATCGCCCTGCTCGCTGCTGCCCGCGAGCGCATCCTGGTGCTCGACGGCGCCATGGGCACGATGATCCAGGGCCTGCAGTTCGACGAGGCCGCGTTCCGCGGCGCGCGCTTCAAGGATTTCCATCGCGACATCAAGGGCAACAACGACGTCCTGATCCTGACCCAGCCTGACGCGATCGAGGACATCCACGCCGCCTATTTGCGCGCCGGCGCCGACATCGTCGCGACCAACACCTTCTCCTCGACCTCGATCGCGCAGGCCGACTACGACATGTCGGACCTTGCCTATGAGCTGAACCGAGAGGGCGCGCGGCTGGCGCGTGCCGCGGCGGAGCGCGTGTCGGCCGAGGACGGCAAGGAGCGTTTTGTGGCGGGCGCTCTCGGCCCAACCAACCGCACCGCTTCGATCTCGCCGGACGTGTCGAACCCGGGCTATCGCGCGGTCACCTTCGACGATCTGCGCAAGGCCTATGGCGAACAGGCCCGCGGCCTGCTCGACGGCGGCGCCGACCTCCTGCTGGTCGAAACCATCTTCGACACGCTGAACGCCAAGGCGGCGCTGTACGCGATCTCCGAGATCATCGAGGAACGCGGCATCGACATCCCCGTGATGATCTCCGGCACCATCACCGACAAGTCCGGCCGCCTGCTCTCCGGCCAGTTGCCGGAGGCGTTCTGGCACTCGGTGCGGCACGCCAGGCCCGTGACCATCGGCTTCAACTGCGCGCTCGGCGCGGAAGATCTGCGCGCGCACATCGCCGATATCGGCCGCGTCGCCGACACGCTGGTTTGTGCGTATCCGAACGCCGGCCTGCCCAACGAGTTCGGCCAGTATGACGAGACGCCGGACTACATGGCGCGGCTGATCGGCGAATTCGCCGCCGCCGGCCTCGTCAACATCGTCGGCGGCTGCTGCGGCACCACGCCGGACCATATCGCGGCGATTGCCGCCGCCGTCGCGCCGCACAAGCCGCGCATCGTGCCCGAGATCGCGCCGCGGCTGCGGCTCTCCGGCCTCGAGCCGTTCACGCTCACCGATGCGATCCCCTTCGTCAACGTCGGCGAGCGCACCAACGTCACCGGCTCGGCCCGCTTCCGCAAGCTGATCACTGCGGGCGACTACACCGCCGCGCTGCAGGTCGCGCGTGACCAGGTCGAGAACGGCGCCCAGGTTATCGACGTCAACATGGACGAGGGCCTGCTCGATTCCGAGAAGGCCATGGTGACGTTCCTCAACCTCGTCGCCGCCGAGCCCGATATCGCGCGCGTCCCTGT
The DNA here is from genome assembly GCF_042430365.1 of Bradyrhizobium erythrophlei. GTDB lineage: Bacteria > Pseudomonadota > Alphaproteobacteria > Rhizobiales > Xanthobacteraceae > Bradyrhizobium > Bradyrhizobium erythrophlei. Next base: position 585,986 of record NZ_JBHMET010000274.1, on the reverse strand, counting down.
GATGGTCGACTCCTCGAAGTTCCACGTCATCGAGGCCGGCCTGAAGTGCATCCAGGGCAAGCCGATCGTGAACTCGATCTCGCTCAAGGAAGGCGAGGAGAAGTTTTTGCATGAGGCGACCGTCGCCAAGCGCCATGGCGCGGCCGTGGTGGTGATGGCGTTCGACGAGACCGGCCAGGCCGACACGTTCAAGCGCAAGACCGAGATCTGCAAGCGGGCCTACGACATCCTGGTCAACCGGCTCGACTTCCCGCCCGAGGACATCATCTTCGACCCGAATATCTTCGCGATCGCGACCGGCCTCGAGGAGCACAACAATTACGGCGTCGACTTCATCGAGGCGACGCGCTGGATCCGGCAGAACCTCAAGGGCGCGCACATCTCGGGCGGCGTCTCCAATTTGTCGTTCTCGTTCCGCGGCAACGAGCCGGTGCGCGAGGCGATGCACTCGGTGTTCCTGTATCACGCCATCCATGCCGGCATGGACATGGGCATCGTCAATGCCGGGCAGATGATCGTCTATGACGACATCGACCCCGAGCTGCGCCAGGTGTGCGAGGACGTCATCCTCAATCGCGATCCCGGTGCTTCGGAGCGGCTGCTGGCGCTCGCCGAAAAATTCCGCGGCAAGGAGAAGCAGACCAAGGAGCAGGATCTCGCCTGGCGCGAATGGCCGGTCGAGAAGCGGCTGTCCCACGCGCTGGTCCACGGCATCACCGAATTCATCGAGCAGGACACCGAAACTGCCCGGCGAAACGCCACCCGCCCGCTCGACGTCATCGAAGGCCCGCTGATGGCCGGCATGAACGTGGTCGGCGACCTCTTCGGCGACGGCAAGATGTTCCTGCCGCAAGTGGTGAAGTCGGCACGGGTGATGAAGCAGGCGGTCGCCTATCTGATGCCGTTCATGGAGGAGGAGAAGGCGCGCAACCTCGCCAGTGGCGTGACCGGCGACGGCCGCAACGCCGCCGGCAAGATCGTGCTCGCGACCGTGAAGGGCGACGTCCACGACATCGGCAAGAACATCGTCGGCATCGTGCTCCAGTGCAACAATTTCGAGGTCATCGATCTCGGCGTCATGGTGCCGGCCAACAAGATCATCGAGACCGCGAAGGCCGAGGGCGCCGATATCATCGGCCTGTCCGGTCTGATCACGCCCTCGCTCGACGAAATGAGCTTCCTCGCCGGCGAACTGGAACGGCAGGGCATGAACCTGCCGCTGTTGATCGGTGGCGCCACCACGAGCCGCGTGCATACCGCGGTCAAGATCGACCCGAACTATCCGGGCGGGCCGGTGGTGCATGTCAACGACGCCAGCCGCGCGGTCGGCGTCGCCTCCTCGCTGTTGTCGCCGGAGAAACGGCAGGCCTATGCCGCCGAGGTGCGCGCCGAATACGCAAGAATCTCCGCGGCGCATTTCCGTGCCCAGGCCGACAAGAAGCGGCTGAAGCTCGCCCAAGCCCGCGCCAACAAGGTGGCGATCGACTTTGCCGCGGCGCCGCCGAAGAAGCCGGCCTTCTTCGGCCTGAAGAGCTTCGACGCTTACGACCTGGCCGAACTCGCCGAATACATCGACTGGACGCCGTTCTTCCAAACCTGGGAGCTGACCGGCCGCTTCCCCGCGATCCTCGACGATCCCAAGATCGGTGAGGTGGCACGCTCGCTCTATGACGACGCGCGCAAAATGCTCGATACGATCATCAAGGAGAAGTGGTTCACCGCCCGCGCCACCATCGGCTTCTGGCCGGCGAATGCTGTTGGCGACGATATCGAGGTCTACGCCGACGAGACGCGCAAGGAGAGGATCGCGACCTTCCACACGCTGCGCCAGCAGCTCGAGAAGCGCGAGGGCCGCTTCAACGCCGCGCTGTCGGATTTCATCGCGCCGAAGGAGACGGGCGTGCCCGACTATGTCGGCGGCTTCGTCGTGACCGCCGGGATCGGCGAGGATGCGGTCGCCGACCGCTTCAAGAACGCCAATGACGATTACTCCTCGATCCTGTGCAAGGCGCTGGCCGATCGCCTCGCGGAAGCCTTTGCCGAGCGCATGCACCAGCGCGTGCGCAAGGAGTTCTGGGCCTATGCGCCGGACGAGGCGTTCTTGTCCGACGATTTGATCCTCGAGAAATACGACGGCATCCGCCCGGCGCCCGGCTATCCGGCGCAGCCCGACCACACCGAGAAGAAAACGCTGTTCGCGCTGCTCGATGCCGAGGCCACCGCCGGCGTGAAGCTGACCGAGAGCTATGCGATGTGGCCGGGCTCCTCGGTCTCCGGGCTCTATTTCTCGCACCCCGAAAGCTTCTATTTCGGCGTCGGCAAGATCGAGCGCGACCAGGTCGAGGATTACGCCAACCGCAAGGGTATGACGGTCGTCGAGGTCGAGCGCTGGCTCGCGCCGATCCTGAACTACATCCCCGCGCAGGACCAGGCGAAGGAGATCGCGCCCGCCGCAGCGCCGGCCAACGATGTTGCCGGCAAGGAACTGGCCTCGCACCCGCCCGGCTGCACCTGTGCCGTGCACCTCGCCTGGCGCAAGAAGGCGGTGGGGGCGGGGTAGTGACTTCCTTCCCTTCTCCCCTTGTGGGAGAAGGTGTCGCGGACGCAGTCCGCGACGGATGAGGGGTCTCTATCCGCGGAGACAGACCCCTCACCCGTCCGCGATGCTGCGCATCGCGACCACCCTCGCCCACAAGGGGAGAGGGGAAGAGATGCGGAGGGTACCTCTCCATGAAACTCTTTTCCTTCTGGCGATCGCTGGCGAGCTTTCGGGTACGGATCGCGCTCAATCTGAAGAACCTGCCGACTGAAGTGATCTTCGTCGATCTCGATGCGGACGCGCATCGCACTGAGGCCTATCGCAAGATCAATCCGCAGATGGCGTTGCCGGCGCTGGTGACCGACGACGGCGCGGTGCTGTTCCAGTCGCTCGCGATCATCGACTATCTCGACGAGACCCATCCCGCGCCGCCGCTCCTGCCATCGGACCCGCTCGGCCGCGCGCGGGTGCGCGGGCTTGCGCTGATCGTCGCCTGCGAGGGCCATCCGCTGCTGACGCCGCGGGTGCGGCGCTATCTCGACCGCGAACTCGACCTGCGCGACAGCCAGCAGAACGCCTGGCGGCGGCACTGGACGGTCGAGACGCTGGTTGCGCTGGAGGGCCATCTCGCCGGCCACAAGGCCACCGGCACCTTCTGCCACGGTGATCAACCCGGCCTCGCCGACATCTGCCTGGTCGGCCATGTCACCGCCGCCATCAACCAGCAGATCAGCCTGTCGCCCTGGCCGACGATCAAGCGCATCCACGAGGCCGCGATGGCGCTGCCGGCATTCGCCAAGGCGCACCCGGCGGCGCAGCTGGACACGCCGGAGGCAATGCGGGCGAAATAGCGCCCAACACAACTCTCTCCCCGTCATCCCCGCGCAACGGCTTCGCTGTTGTCGCTGGAGGAGCGCATAGCGCGTCTCGCAGGATGTACGGCCGCAGTCGGGCCGTCGTGCTTCGAGACGCGCGTTCCGCGCTCCTCAGCATGACGGGGATAGATTTGCGCGTACGGCTCTTTCCGCATCATTGCGAGGAGCGACAGCGACGAAGCAATCCATCTCTCGGCAAGCGGAGAGATGGATTGCTTCGCTTCGCTCGCAATGACGCGGGGGAGCTTTCTGATTCAACTATCAAACAGCGATGAGGATGTGCGTTCGCATTCTCGCGACGTGAACCGTCCGAGCTTTGCGTTTCGTCCCACCCTCTTCAATC
>NZ_JBHMET010000274.1:542389-582219 GCF_042430365.1 Bradyrhizobium erythrophlei | reverse complement strand
CAACAAAAAGCACAGGGGTAGGACCACAGGTGAAACCGGAGACTCCGGCTTTCCCTGCGCGATGGGTTTACGGCTTCCTTCGTGCTCTCCCCGGCGAGACCGGGCTTGTTTGTCACCGTCTTCGCAAAGACGCTTTCGCGTCTTGCGAGGAGACACCTGCCACTGGGGCGTCAGGACCACACGACTTCACCGTCCGCCTTGGTGCATTCGTCTCGCGCACCTCGGCGGCCACCGCATCTCGACCCAACACTCGTGACGATCGCGAAGCGCCCCTCAGGCGGGTGAGACGGGCGCATCATTACACTGATTTTCGATTCCGAAAAACCGAAATATTTTTGTCGCAAGGGCTTGCGCCGTCGGGCAAATCAGTGGCAAGGGGCGGAACCGTTGGACGGGTAGGGCCACCGGGTCCGCGCAAAGCGCGGCCCGATGATAAACTCCGCGAAACCCATCAACACTCTCGGCGATGCGATGGGTTTCGCTTCGCTCTATCCATCCTACGAACTTCGTTGTTGCTGCCAACGCATGCCACGCCGCGATGAATGGCGCGTGAAGCGTGGATTCCGGCGGCGTTCAGCGTGATGCGGCTACGTGTGAGGTCGCAGGAGCCTGACGACCAGCAATACGAGCTCCCGTGAACGGAGACGAGCGATGACTGCCAGACAGATCCTCATAGCGGCGACAATGTTGTTGTTGGCCACGCCGATCGTGCCCGCGTTGGCGCATGGCGACGACGACAACGGCTACGCCAGGCGTGAGGAAGTCCACGACCAATTGTCCGGCGGCCATCAGCGCGCGCAGGACGAGGGATTCCATGGCCGCGCCGAACATCGCGCGCTGCGCGACCTGCAAGATCAGCGCCCCGACAACGCCTACGGCAGCTCCACCCGCAGCGATTACGCCCCCTACCGGAGCCATAACAGCTCCTACTATGGAAGGCCGCGCTTCAGCGCATTCTGGGGGCGGTGACAGCGCATCACCCGCTGCAGCCTGTCATCGGGCGGCGCTCAGCGCCGACCCGGTGGCGAGGTGACGACGAACGTCGTTTGGGGTGAGGCTCGCTTGCGCCTCTACTCCACGCCGGCTTCCTGCGGCGTGAACTGGTAGGGCGTCGAGCAGAACTCGCAGGTCACCACGACCTTGCCGTCCTTGACCATGTCGGCGCGGTCCTTCGGCGCGAAGCTTTTCAGCATCGAGGAGACCGCGTCGCGCGAGCAGGAGCATTGCGCCCGCAGCGACAGCGGCGCGAACACGCGCACGCCGCGCTCGTGGAACAGACGGTACAGCAGCCGCTCGCCGGAGAGATCGGGATCGATCAGCTCGACATCCTCGACGGTTGCGATCAGCGACTGGCCCTCGACCCAGGCATCGTCATCTTCCACCGAGTGCGCGGCGGTGCCTTCCGGTGCGTCGCCGGGATGCAGATCGGCCTGCTTGGCACGCTCGGGCGATTTGGGCAGGAACTGCAGCATGATGCCGCCGGCGCGCCAGCGCGCCTTGCCGCCGTCACCGCCGCGCACCTCCTCGCCGACCGCGATCCGCACCTTGGTCGGGATCTGCTCGGAGCGGAGGAAATACTCATGTGCGGCGTCTTCGAGGCTGCCGCCATCGAGCGCAACCATGCCCTGGTACCGGCTCATGTCCGCCCCCTGGTCGATGGTCATCGCGAGATGGCCCTTGCCGAGCAGCTCGCCTGCGGTCTGGCCGTCCTTGAGCCGCGCCGCGTCGTAGCGGGCATAGGCGCGCAGGCGGTCGGGCGCCTTGAAATCGACGATCAGGAACGACACAGGACCGTCGGTCCGTGTCTGCAGGATGAAGCGACCCTCGAATTTCAGCGAGGAACCGAGCAGTGTCGCCAGCACGATCGCTTCGCCGAGCAGCTTGCCGACGGCAGGCGGATAATCGTGCTTGTGCAGGATGTCGTCGAGCGCCGGACCCATGCGGGTCAGCCGGCCGCGCAGATCCAGCGCTGCGACCTCGAAGGGCAGCACCGTGTCGTCGACAGGAACCGCCGACGGCGCGCGGATGGGCGCTTCGGCCATGATTTTGATGTCGGGGGATTGGTCTGAAGCCATGGCGCTCTATCTGGGGTCTCGGACCACGAAACGAAAGGGGTGACTGATTCGGCGTCCCGGCTCAAGGCCGGGAAAACAGCGTCGAATTAGCTCTACGCCACCTCGTTAAAGCACCAGGCCAAAATGCCCTTCTGCGCGTGCAGGCGGTTTTCGGCCTCGTCGAACACGACCGATTGCGGGCCGTCGATCACCTCATCGGTGACCTCCTCGCCGCGATGCGCGGGCAGGCAGTGCATGAACAGCGCGTCGGGCTTGGCCAGCGACATCAGCTTCGAATTGACTTGGTAGGGCCTGAGCACGTTGTGGCGATGCTCGCCCTCCTTGTCGCCCATCGACACCCAGGTGTCGGTGACGACGCAATCGACGCCGCGAACCGCGGCCTCCGGATCGGTGCCGAGCACGATCGGGGCTCCGGTCGCCTTGATCCAGTCCCGCATCGGCTTCTTCGGCGCGAGCTCCGGCGGGGTCGCGACATTGAGCTGGAATTTGAAGCGCTCGGCGGCGTGCGCCCATGAGGCCAGCACGTTGTTGTCGTCGCCGGTCCAGGCCACCGTCTTGCCCTCGATCGACCCGCGGTGCTCCTCGTAGGTCATCAGGTCGGCCATCACCTGGCAGGGATGCGAACGCCGGGTCAACCCGTTGATCACAGGCACGGTGGCATGCGCCGCGAGCTCGAGCAGCGCGTCGTGATTGAGGATGCGGATCATGATCGCGTCGACGTAGCGCGACAGCACGCGCGCAGTGTCCGCGATGGTTTCGCCGCGGCCGAGCTGCATCTCGGCGCCGGTCAGCATGATCGATTCCCCGCCGAGCTGGCGCATGCCGACGTCGAACGACACCCGCGTGCGGGTCGACGGGCGCTCGAAGATCATCGCCAGCGTCTTGCCCTCGAGCGGCTTCTTGCCCTTCTCGTGCGCCTTCAGCTTCGCCTTCATGGCAATGCTGGCCGAGAGCATGTTGCGCAGCTCGCCGAGCGGCAGCTCGTTGATGTCGAGGAAGTGACGGACCGGCTTGCTCATCATCCCGCCGCCTTCTTCGGCTGCGCTGATGACAGCGCGGCGCAGGCGCGCTCGAGGCTGCCGATCGACTGGTCGATCTCGGCCTCGGTGACGATCAGGGGCGCCAGAAACCGCACGACATTGTCGCCGGCACCGACGGTGAGCAGCCTCTCGTTGCGCAGCGCGGTGACGAGATCGCCCGAAGGCAGCACCGCCTTGACGCCGATCAGGAGCCCTTCGCCGCGCACCTCGGAAAGCACCGCTGGATAGCGGTCGACGACGGAGGCGAGCTTCTGCTTGAGCAGCAGCGACATCTTCTGCACGTGATCGAAGAAGCCGGGCTTGAGCATGACGTCGAGCACGGCGTTGGCGGCGGCGACCGCGAGCGGATTGCCGCCGAAGGTCGAGCCGTGCGATCCCGGCGCCATGCCGGCCGCGGCCTTCGCCGAGGCGAGCACCGCGCCGATCGGAAAGCCGCCGCCGAGCGCCTTCGCCAGCGACATCACGTCGGGCGTCACGCCCGTACGCTTGTAGGCGAACAGATCGCCGGTCCGGCCCATGCCGGTCTGCACCTCGTCGAAGGCGAGCAGAAGGCCATGCTCGTCGCAGAGCTGGCGCAGCGCCTTGAGGAAAGCGGGTGTAGCCGAGCGGACGCCGCCCTCGCCCTGCACCGGCTCGATCAGGATGCCGGCGGTGTGCGGCCCGATCGCCTTCTTCACCGCCTCGATGTCGCCATGCGGCACCTGGTCGAAGCCGTCCATCGGCGGGCCGAAGCCTTCGAGATACTTGGCGGAGCCGGTCGCGGCGAGCGTCGCCAGCGTGCGGCCGTGGAAGGCGCCCTCAAAGGTGATGACGCGATAGCGCTCGGGATTGCCCTTCGAGAAGTGATAATGGCGCACCAGCTTGATCACGCCTTCCATCGCCTCCGCGCCGGAATTGCAGAAGAACACCAAGTCGGCAAAGCTCTGCTCGCAGAGCCGCGCGGCCAGCACCTCGCCATCCGGGCTCTTGAACAGGTTCGACATGTGCCAGAGCTTCGTCGCCTGCTCCTGCAGCGCCTTGACCAGATGCGGATGCGCATGCCCGAGCGCGTTCACCGCGACGCCCGAGGTGAAATCGAGATAGCGCTCGCCGTTGGTTGCGATCAGCCAGGCGCCCTCACCGCGTTCGAAGCCAAGATCGACCCTGGCGAAGACGGGGAGCAGATGCGACGTGGCACGGTTGGTCATGGCAATCACTGACGGGTTAGAGGCCAACGATCGCCGCGTCGATTGACGCAGGCGCGGCAATTGCCAGCTTCGGAAAACAAAACGTGCCGCCTTTGCGAGGCGGCACGTGAGGAACATACTATGCTGCGGGCGGTCAGTGTCAATCGCCACGAAGTGGCCTTCGTGTGATGCGAAACCATCGCAATCCGTAGCATTCCGGTGCGGTGGAAAAGCCCCATTGCAATGCATAAGTGTGGGAACATGTGGACGCGCCGCCGCGGACTCTTGCGCCAGAGTCACGCCATATTGTAGCGTTTGGGCTGTCGGGTACGACATCTCGTGCGGCATTACTGACCCTCTAAGTAGCCTTTTTGTTCTGCGTGCACGTTCGGGCGCATAGCCGCGCCCGGCGAGGGCTAAGGGATTCTGACCGCAGGGATTTTTAGAGAATTGGCTCCGCAGCGCCGCTCCTGTGACGGGCCGGTGCAACGCGAAGGGAAGAATGCGATGACGGTATTGACCTGGTCCGACGATCGCGTCGAGCAGCTGAAGAAGCTCTGGGAGTCCGGCCTGTCCGCGAGCCAGATCGCGGCGGAACTTGGCAATGTGACGCGAAACGCCGTGATCGGCAAAGTGCACCGGCTCGGCCTGTCCGGCCGCGCCAAGGCCCCTGCCACGGCCGCCCCGCGGCAGCGCAAGGCCCGCCCCGCCCAGCACATGATGCGGGTGGCGCGCCCCGTCTCGCGCGGCAACACCGCGCTCGCGCACGCCTTCGAGGTCGAGCTCGAGCCGGACCCGATCGCCTATGACAATGTGGTGCCGATGAGCCAGCGGCTGTCGCTGCTCGAGCTCAACGAGGCCACCTGCCACTGGCCGGTCGGCGATCCGTCGAGCCCGGAATTCTTCTTCTGCGGCGGCAAGGCGCTCACCGGCCTGCCCTACTGCGCGCATCACTCGCGCATCGCCTACCAGCCGGCCGCCGACCGCCGCCGTCCCTCGGCCAAGCCGACCCACGGCAAGTAAGGCCCGACAGCAGTAGCCCGGGTGAAGCGCGGCGTAACCCGGGACGGTCTTCAACGCGGAGAGAGCAGCCCCCAGATTTCGCTTCGCTCCATCCGGGCTACGGCTGCGGCCGTAGCGCTGGCACCCAAACCACCGTCATTGCGAGGAGCGTCAGCGACGAAGCAGTCCATTCCGCCGCTTGTGGCGCAGCGGATTGCTTCGCTTCGCTCGCAATGACGAGCTGATAGCGTCCGGGCTCTGACAATAACGACAGTTACTGCTGCGGCTCGGCCTTCGCGAACCGGTCGTCGAGCGCGTAGCCGGCGCCGCGCACGGTGCGGATCGGATCCTGCTCGCGGCCCGGATTGAGCAGCTTGCGCAGGCGGCCGATATGCACGTCGACGGTCCGCTCGTCGATATAGATGTCGCGGCCCCAGACGCTGTCGAGCAATTGCTCGCGGCTGAACACGCGGCCGGGATGCTCGAGGAAGAACTCCAGCAGGCGATACTCGGTCGGGCCGAGATCGATCGGGCGACCCGAGCGCGCAACGCGGCGCTTCTCGCGGTCGAGCTCGATATCGCCATAGGTCAGCACGGTCGCGAGCCGCTCGGGGCTTGCGCGGCGCAGCAGGCCCTTCACGCGGGCCAAGAGCTCCGGCACCGAGAACGGCTTGACGATGTAATCGTCGGCGCCGGTGGCAAGACCGCGGACGCGCTCGCTCTCCTCGCCGCGCGCGGTCAGCATGATGATCGGAAGCTGCTTGGTCTCGGGGCGCGCCCGCAGGCGGCGGCAAAGCTCGATGCCGGATAGCCCCGGCAGCATCCAGTCGAGCACCACGAGGTCGGGAACGCGCTCCTTCAGCCGCGTGTCGGCGTCGTCGCCGCGGCCAACTGTCTCGACATCGTAGCCTTCCGCGTCGAGGTTGTAGCGCAACAACGTCGTCAGCGCTTCCTCGTCTTCGACTACCAGAATGCGTGCGCTCATCGCTCTCAAATCTCTCTCTGTTCTGACGCGTTGTCCTGACGCGAACCGAAACGCTTATTTCTTCGGAGCATGATCCTGGTCGGAAAACCGGTTCACACTTTTCCGGATCATGCTTTAGGTGTTACCCGGCACTGTGGTGGCAAATGCGGTCATGTCGCCCTTCGGGCGCTTGTCCGTCATCTGCTGGCCCTCGATCATGTAGAACACGGTCTCGGCGATGTTCGTGGCGTGATCGCCGATCCGCTCGATGTTCTTGGCGCAGAACATCAGATGGATGCAGAACGAGATGTTGCGCGGATCTTCCATCATGTAGGTCAGGAGCTCGCGGAACAGCGAGGTGCAGATCGCGTCGACCTCCTCGTCGCCCTTCCAGACGTTCATCGCCGCCGGCAGGTCGTGTGCGGCGTAGGCGTCGAGCACTGACTTGACCTGCGACAGCACAAGGTCGGTCATGTGCTCGAGGCCGCGGATCAGCTTCAGCGGCTGGAAGTCGCTCTCCAGCGCCGCGACGCGCTTGCCCATGTTCTTGGCGAGGTCGCCGATCCGCTCGAGGTCGGTGGCGACCCGCATCGCGCCGACGATTTCGCGCAGGTCGATCGCCATCGGCTGGCGGCGCGCGATCGTCAGCACCGCGCGCTCCTCGATGACCCGCTGCAAATTGTCGATCTCGATGTCGGCGGCAACGACACGCTTGCCGAGCGCGACGTCGCGGCGGATCAACGCATCGACTGACTCGGTGATCATGCGTTCGACGAGACCGCCCATCTCGGCGACCAGGCGGGTGAGTTCCTGCAGGTCGCTGTCGAATGCCTTGGCGGTATGTTCAGAAGCCATCGTCTCTCTCCTTCGATCATGATCCCGGGTGGATCATGATCTCACGTCCTCGTTTCAGCATGATCTCCGCGCAAGCGCTTCGCGTTTGTCGCGGGGAAAACCGGCGGCCACTTTTCCGGATCATGCTCTAGCCAAACCGGCCGGTGATGTAGTCCTGGGTGCGTCGATCGCTCGGCGAGGTGAAGATCTTGTTGGTGTCGTCGAACTCGATCAGCTCGCCGAGATACATGAAGGCGGTCTTGTCGGAGACGCGGGCCGCCTGCTGCATGTTGTGCGTGACGATCGCGATCGTGTAGTCCTCGGACAGTTCCTGGATCAGCTCCTCGACCTTCGCGGTCGAGATCGGGTCGAGCGCCGAGCACGGCTCGTCGAACAGGATCACCTCGGGCCGCACCGCAACCGTGCGCGCGATGCAGAGGCGCTGCTGCTGGCCGCCGGAGAGCGACAGGCCCGAGGCGTTCAGCTTGTCCTTGACCTCGTTCCACAGCGCGCCGCCGCGCAGTGCCTTCTCGACGCGGTCGTCCATCTCTGACTTCGAGATCTTCTCGTAGAGGCGGATGCCGAAGGCGATGTTCTCGTAGATCGTCATCGGGAACGGCGTCGGCTTCTGGAACACCATGCCGACCCGCGCCCGCAGCAGATTGAGGTCAAGCTTGGGGTCCAGGATGTTGGTCTGATCCAGCATCAACTGGCCGACCGCGCGCTGGCCCGGATAGAGATCATACATCCGGTTGAAGATGCGAAGCAATGTCGACTTGCCGCAACCCGACGGGCCGATAAACGCCGTGACGCGATTGGTGCCGAGCGTCAGGTTGATGTTCTTCAGCGCGTGGTGCTCGCCGTAATAGAAGTTGAGGTTGCGCGCGGTGACCTTCGGCGGCGCTTCCGGCAGCGGCACCTGGGGAACGTGGCTCGCGACGGTGGAAACAGAAAGCTCGGTCATTTTGCGGCCCTTTCGGCACCAAGGATGCGTGCCCCGATGTTGAGGGCGAGCACGGTGAAGGTGATCAGCAATGCGCCGCTCCACGCCAGCTCTTTCCAGTAGGCGTAGGGGCTCTGCACGAAGTTGTTGATGGTCACCGGCAGGTTGGCCATCGTCCTGGTCAGGCTCAGGCTGAAGAACTGGTTCGACAGCGCGGTGAACAAGAGCGGCGCGGTTTCGCCCGCGACGCGGGCGGTCGCCAGCAGCACGCCGGTGATGAGGCCCGATCGGGCCGCACGATAAGCGATCCGCTTGATCACCAGCGAGCGCGGCAGGCCGAGCGCGGACGCCGCCTCGCGCAGCGGATTGGGCACCAGCAGCAGCATGTCCTCGGTGGTGCGCAGCACGACCGGGATCACGATGACGGCGAGCGCGAGCGCGCCTGCGATCGCCGAGAAGCCGCGCATCGGCACCACGACGGCGCCATAGATGAACAGGCCGATGATGATCGAGGGCGCGCTGAGCAGAATGTCGTTGATGAAGCGGATCACCGAGGTCAGCCGGTCATGCTTGCCGTATTCGGCGAGATAGGTGCCGGCGAACAGGCCGAGCGGCGCGCCGATACCGACCCCGATCACGGTCATGATGACAGAGCCTGTGATCGCGTTCAGAAGGCCGCCCTCGGTCGATCCCGGCGGCGGGGTGTTCTGGGTGAAGAGCTGCACGCTGAGGCCGGCGAGCCCGTTATAGAGCAGGGTCAGGAGGATCAGCGCGAGCCAGGTGACGCCGAACAGCGCGGCGCCGAAGCAGAGCACGCGGATGACGAAGTCGCTGCGGCGGCGGCGGATGTAGATCGGGTTCATGGTGTTACTTCCCCGCCTTCTGTTCCAGCCGCAGCAGCATCAGCCGCGCCGCGGCGAGCACGAAGAAGGTGAGCACGAACAGCAGCAGGCCGAGCAGGATCAGGCCGGACTGGTGCAGGCCGTCGCTCTCGGCGAATTCGGAGGCGATCGCCGCCGAGATCGTGGTGCCCGGCGCGAAGATCGAGGACGAGATGCGGAACGAGTTGCCGATGATGAAGGTCACCGCCATCGTCTCGCCGAGCGCGCGGCCGAGCGCCAGCATGATGCCGCCGATGACGCCGACCCTTGTGTAGGGGATCACGACGTTGCGGACGACTTCCCAGGTGGTGCAGCCCATGCCGTAGGCGGCCTCCTTCAGCACCGACGGCACGGTCTTGAACACGTCGACCGAGATCGCGGTGATGAACGGCAGCACCATGATCGCGAGGATCAAGGCGGCGTTGAACAGGCTGAGATAGGACGGCGGACCTGCGAACACCGCACCCAGCACCGGCACGCCGTCGAAGATCTTGATCATGAGCGGCTGGAAGGTGTTGGCGAGGAACGGGCCCAGCACGAAGAAGCCCCACATGCCGTAGATGATCGAGGGGATGCCGGCGAGCAGCTCGACCGCGATGCCGATCGGGCGGCGCAGCCATTGCGGGCACAATTCGGTGAGGAAGATGGCGATGCCGATACCGACGGGAATGGCGATCATCATGGCGATGACCGAGGTGACCAGCGTGCCGTAGATCGGGCCGAGCGCGCCGAGCACCGGCGGATCGGCCGATGGCGCCCAGCGCTGGGTCCACAGGAAGGCGAAGCCATATTCCTTCATCGCCGGCCAGGCGCCGACGATCAGCGACAGGATGATGCCGCCGAGGATCAGGAGCACGGAAATCGCCGAAATCCGGGTGATCCAATAAAACGTGAGGTCACCGAGCTTGAAGGCGCTGAGGGCCTTGGCGCGATCGTAAGGTCCGGCGGCTTCCATCACATCGCTCTGAACAGCCATGTCTGCCACGCCAATCCCCTGATTCCTATGTGAAAGCTACGCAAACCGCTACGCCCCCGAAGCGATCCTTGCCGGCGTTTCGCCTGGCATCGTTCTTGATGCGCCTCTTTGGGCGCGAGACCCGGAATCCATGGTTGTTATGGTGATGCTGGCTTCCGGGCCGGTCGCTCGACCTGCGCCGCCCTTAGGCGGCGCAGGCATTGTTCGAAACGTCGAGACTTAGCTCTTGATCTCGGCCGACCAGGTCTTCTCGATCATCTTGACGACCGATTCCGGCATCGGGATGTAGTCGAGCTCCTCGGCCGCCTTGCCGCCCTTCTCGAAGGCGTATTTGAAGAACTTGATGGCTTCCTGCGAGGCCGCCTTGTCGGTCGCATCCTTGTGCATCAGGATGAAGGTGGCGGCGGTGATCGGCCAGGAGGCGTCGCCCGGCTGGTCGGTCAGGATCACGTAGTAGCCGGGAGCCTTGGCCCAGTCGGCGTTCGACGCAGCAGCCTGGAAGGCGGCAATCGTCGGCTGCACGGTCTTGCCGGCCTTGTTGACCAGCGCGGCGTAGGTCAGCTTGTTCTGCTTGGCGTAAGCGTACTCAACGTAGCCGATCGCGTTCTTGGTCTGGCTGATGTTGCCGGCGACGCCTTCGTTGCCCTTGGCGCCGACGCCGACCGGCCATTCGACCGCGGTGCCGGAACCGATCTTGGACTTCCAGTCGGCGTTCGACTTGGCGAGATAGTCGGTGAAGTTGAAGGTGGTGCCCGAACCGTCGGAGCGGCGCACGACGGTGATCGCGTCACCCGGCAGCTTCAGCTTCGGATTGAGCTTGGCGATCGCCTCGTCGTTCCACTTGGTGATCTTGCCGAGATAGATGTTGCCGAGCACTTCGCCCGAGAGCACGAGCTCACCCGGCTTGATGCCTTCGACGTTCACGACCGGAACGATCGCGCCCATCACCATCGGCCACTGAACGAGGCCATCCTTTTCGAGCTGCTCGGCCTTGAGCGGCGCGTCGGTGGCGCCGAAGGTCACGGTCTTGGCCTGGATCTGCTTGATGCCGGCACCCGAACCGATCGACTGGTAGTTCAGACCGTTGCCGGTCTCCTTCTTATAGGCGTCAGCCCATTTCGAGTAGATCGGGAACGGGAACGTCGCGCCTGCGCCGGTAATATCGGCAGCGAAGGCCGACGTCGAAGCGGCGACCAAGCCGGCCGCGACGATAGTCTTGAGGAAATTCATGGGGTGGTCTCCATTTAGTGAGCGAAGCGCCTGATACGCCCGATCGCGCTCACGCCGGTCCATCTAGGAGCGGTCGATGCTCGTTTTACGAAGGTTAGATGACAGTTGGATGACAGTTCCAAGCGTCTGAAAACGCTCAGCTTTGTCCAGGTATCGGGGTCTTGGGCTGAGGAAAACAGGCGGTGAAGGTGGCGCCGTTTCTGGGCACGCTTTCGATCAAAAGACGGCCGCGATGACGGTTAAGAATATGTTTCACCAAGGATAAACCGAGGCCGGTTCCGCCCTGGTTGCGGCTGTCGCCGACGTCCACCCGGTAGAACCGCTCGGTGAGCCGCGGCAGGTGTTCCGGGGCGATGCCGGGACCGAAATCGCGCACCATGACCCGCACCTCGGGGCTGCCCTCGCCCGAATTCCCTCGGCTCAGCGACACGATGACGCGACCGCCGGAGGCGCCGTATTTGAGCGCGTTCTCGATCAGGTTCTCGAACAGCCGCAGCAGCTCCTCGCGGTCGCCGGCGATCATGACCGGCAGCTCCGGCAGGTCGATCTGGATCTCGACCTGACGCTCCCGTGCCAGCGCCTCGAGCCCATCGACCACCTGACGGATGATCGGCACGATGTCGATCGAGGTGTCCGGGCGGACATGCGCCGACAGCTCGACCCGCGACAGCGACAACAGGTCGTCGATCAGCCGGGCCATGCGGGTGGCCTGGGTATGCATGATGCCGAGGAAGCGCTCGCGCGCCCGCGCATCCTCTCTCGCCGGGCCCTGCAGCGTGTCGATGAAACCGGACAGCGCGGCGAGCGGCGTGCGCAGCTCGTGGCTCGCATTGGCGACGAAATCGGCGCGCATTTCCTCGACCCGGCGCAGCGGCGTCTGGTCGTGGAAGGTCATCAGCATGCACTTGTCGGTGCCACCGAACAGGGTCGGCACCGGCACCGGCGTGATGATCAGCTCCATCCAGCGGTCGACCGGCACGTGGTCGGTATAGGTGGCGCGGCGCGGCTCGGAACTGGCGATCGCCTCGCGCAGCGCGGTGATGATCTCGGGCGAGCGCAGGGCGAATTGCGCAAGCTCGTTCTTGCGCAGCGCCGGCGCAAGCTGGGCTGCGGCGGTGTTGAGATGGATGACGCGGCCGGCGCGGTCGAGCAGCACCGCGGGATCCGGCATGCCGGCGACAACCGCGCTGACGGCCGCCGTTTCGACCGGATTGACGCCGCGGACGTCCTCGCGCGAGGTCGCCGCGTCGTGCAGCCGCCACGGCACCAGTGCCGCGGCCGCGATGCAGATGAACACCGCGCAGGCCCGCACCAGCGACAATTCGCCGAGCGCGACCGTGATGCTCAGCGCCAGCGCCGCCGCGAGCAGGATGATCGCCGCGTGGCGCAGCCGGTCGGGCCACGGTGTGAAAAAGGAGGAGGGCGTATCGTCAATTGCCATCGCGGCGGCTTTCTTCCCATCCGTTCGAGAGGCGCCTCGCCGGGGTCCCAACGACCTCGAAGGACGCGTCTTGCCGCTTCATCAGGCGCCGGAATCGCCACGCTTGCGGACGTAAACCGCCTCGTGCTGCGGCGCGGCGTGGGGACTCGAATCAGTCTCCGGCAGCCTTTTGAATCGGGCGCCGACAATAACCTCTCGAAACGTCAGCAAGATTACAGATATGACGAACGGCGCAATATAGTAGAGGACCCGGAACAGCAGCATGCCGCCGAGCAGGTCCTCGCGGTCCATCTGCCAGAGGCCGACCAGCATCGCGGCGTCGAATACGCCGAGGCCGCCCGGCGAGTGGCTGGCGAAGCCGAGCAGCGTCGCCGACACGAAGATGACGGCGACCACGACGAAGCCGAGATTGGGCTCATCCGGCACCAGCACATACATCGCAAGCGCGCAGAAGCCGAGGTCGACAATCCCGATCGCGATCTGCAGCAGGGTCAGCGGCCCGCCGGGCAGCGTTACGGTCCACGGACCGCGGCCGACCACCCGGGGCTGGGTCCAGACCCAGACCACATAGGCGACCAGCGCGACGATGATCGTGAAGGCCACGGCGCGGTTGAGCCAGGGCGGCAGCTGATCGATGTTGGCAGCGGCCTCCGGGTGATAGGCGATGCCGAGGCCGAGCACCGCGGCATTGCCGAGCCAGAAGGTGAGGCCGGCGAGAAAGCAGATCTTGGCGACATCGATCGCGTTGAGGCCCCAGGCCGAATAGATGCGGTAGCGCACCGCGCCGCCGGTGAAGACGCTGGCGCCGACATTGTGGCCGATCGAATAGGACGTGAAGGCGGCGAGCGCGTTGATGCGGTAGGGCACATGGGCGTGGCCGATCGCGCGCACCGCAAACAAATCGTAGAAGGTCAGGGTGAAATAGCCGGCCGCGACGAACAACGCGGCGAGCGCGATCTGGCGCGGCTCGGTGCTCTTGATGGCCTCGATCACCTCATTGGTGTCGATGCCGCGCAGCATATGGTAGAGCACATAGCAGGCAATCCCGATGACAGCGATGCTGATGACAACGCCCAGCTTATGCAGGATTTGCTTTTGGCGCAGAAACGCGGCCGCCCTGCGTATTGCTTCCAGCATCTAGACCTCGAATTGCGATCCCGCGACGGCGGCTCCCGGGCGAAACCCCGCCGACGCTCCGCTGTTCCCTGCCCCCATTAGCGCGTTTTGAGCCGGAGTGGAATTCGTCAAACGACAATAAAACGCGCTTCTTCAACATATTAGGGATGATTCATGACAGCGGATGCACAAATTTGACCATTTCTCTCAAGGTTTTGTCACGGGGGTGCGGCAGATAGCCCGAAAGCGCCGGCTGCGGCTCGGTCCGGAGCGTGTGCATTGGCGTCGCGTTGTCGCGCCGCGATCGGTCGGGATTTCAGTTCGATGTCGTACAGGTAGCCACCCGCATGGGCCTTGGCCGGATCCTTGAAGATCGCCATGGCAGTCGTCATGCGGCGGAAACCGAACGCCGCGTAGAACGGCTCGCGGCCCGGAACGGTGTAGAGGATGATCTTGCGGTGGCCGGCCGACAGATCGACCAGCCGCTGCACGATCTCCCACCCATCATCGTGCCCGCGCAGCCGCAACCGCGGTGACGATGTCATCGGCGTCCGGGAAATATCCCTTGGCGCGCTTGGCGACGGTCTTGTCGCCGAGCTTCACCTCGAAGACGCCGCCCTTGCCGGGAACCAGCGTCGCATCGAGCCCAAGGCGCCCGCGCAGGCGCGCTGCCGCTTCCTTGGCCCGCTTCTCATAGCCGCACGGCCGGCAATAGATGATCGAAACGTCAGCCATCTTGCTCTCCCTTCGTTGCTCGTCTCCTTGAGCATGATCTCCGCGCTAACGCTTCGCGTTTGTCGCGAGGGAAAACCGCTTCACGCTTTTCCGTATCATGCTTTACGCCACCAACCGCCGCGCGTCGGCGGCCTCGATCCCGGCGATCCAACCAGCCACCGAGCGGCCGATCGCCTCGGGATGATCCTCCTGAAGATAGTGCGCGCCGGCACCGAGCTCGATCACCGCGCAGTGCGTCAGCCTTGCAGCGAACTCGGCCGCAAAGGCCGGCGACACCAGCGCACCTGGGGTGCCCGCGAACAGCAGCTTCGGGTAGGTCGACGCCGCGAGCGCGGCATGCGCGGTCTCGAGCGCATGGTAGACATCGGCCGGCTCGCCTGCGATCGGCAGCTCACGCGGCAGCATCAGGGTCGGCTTGCGGCTCTCGCGCGTCGCAAACGGCGCGCGATAGGCGGCCATCTCCTCCCCGCTGAGCTTGCGCAGGATCGAGCTCGGCAGCACGCGCTCGACGAAGGCATTGTTGTCGAGGATCATGGCTTCGCCCTCGCCCAAAGTCCTGAACTTCCTGAAGGTGTCGCGCGCCGCGTCGTGCTGGTGGAAGTCCGACCACTCCGGCATCGGGCGGATGAACTCCATGAAGGCGAGCCCGCGCACGAGGCCGGGACGGCGCGCCGCGAGATGGAACGCGAGCGCAGTGCCCCAATCCTGCGCGACCAGATAGGCGGAACGGATGCCGAGCTCATCGATCAGCGCGTCGAGGTAGGCGGCGTGATCGAAGAAGCGATAGGCGATGTCGGGCTTGCCGGACTGACCGTAGCCGATCAGGTCGGGCGCGATGCAGTGCCCGACTGGCGCGACCAGCGGCATGATGTTGCGCCAGATGTAGGATGATGTCGGGTTGCCGTGCAGGAACAGCACGGTTGGCGCATCGTCGCGCCCGGTTTCGCGATAGGCCATCGTGCTCGCGAGCACCGACCGGTGATGCAGGCTGATGTCGGCAGAAACGCTCATGGCAGCTCCTTGAACACAGTGTGGAAGGCGATTGTCTTGAAACGCTCGAGCGCGGCGGCGCTGCGCTCGACCTTCATGCGCAACATGGCGCCCTGCCAGGATGCGAGCAGGAAGTCGGCGAGTTCATCGGCATCGAAATCGGAGGCGATCTCGCCAGCGGCCTGCGCAGCGGCGATGCAGGCTGCAAACGGCGCGCGCCATTCGCGGAAGATCTCGTCGAGCTGCGTGCGCAGCATCTCGCTGGAGCCCGAGGCCTCCAGGCTGAAATCACCGATCAGGCAGCCGCGGACGAAGCCGTCGTTTGCGAGCTTGCCGGTGATGAGATCGAGGTAGCGCCTGAGCCGCACGCGCGGTGACGCCGAAGTGTCATCGAGCGCTTCGGCGACGAGGCCGCGCACATAGAGGAAGTAGCGGTCGAGCACCTCGGAGGCGAACGCCTCCTTGGAGCGGAAATGGTTGGTGAACGAGCCCTGCGGCGCGCCGGCGGCCGTGGTGACGTCGCGCACGCTGGTACCGTGATAGCCGGTGCGGAACATCGCTTTCAGGCCGGCGTCGAGGATGTTGTCGCGAAGTGATGGTTTTGCCATGCCCAATTTAATACGTACGTACGTATTAAATGTCAAGCAGCAAATCACGATCGCGCGCCCTCCCCTGGAAGGCGCCGATCAGGTCTGATGAATCAATGGCTTAGAGGATTAGCTCGCCGGCGAGCTGCGCCGGACCACCCAGTCGCGCAGCCAGGAGCCGATCGCGCAGCCGACGAGATAGAGCGCGAACATCACCAGGAAGAGGTCGAGCCAGTAGCCGAAGCGACCCGGCACGATCCGCGTGAGCGAGGCTGTGACCAGCGCCACGGCAAGCAGCGACAGCCAGCGTATCCAGATCTTCGAGACGCCCTGGGCGCGATGCACCACGGCGATCCAGCCCATGCAGAAGCCGAGCAGCAGCGCCGCCAGCAACCAGCCCCAGAAGAATGTCGCGAGCGCTGCCATCGTCACTTCACCACGAACTCGATACGGCGGTTCTGCGCCTTGCCGTCCTCGGTGTCGTTGCCGGCCACAGGCTGCGTGCTGCCATAGCCGGCCGGCAGGAAGCGGTTGGCAGGCAGTCCGGCACGGACCAGATAATCCACCACCGCCTGGGCGCGCTTTTCCGACAGTGTCTGATTGGCGGCTTCGTCGCCGTCGCCGTCGGTATGGCCGGCAATCTCGATATTGACCGAGGGGCAACGCATCGCCGTCTCGATCAGGCGATCGAGCAATCCTGCCGAATCCGACACGATCTCGGCCTTGCCGGACTCAAAGCGGATCCGGCTCTTCGACAGGATATCGGCGAACAATTGCTGGCACACCGTGGCATCGACCGGCGCCGCCGCCGGCTTGACCGAGATCTCGGCCTTGTACTGCCAGCCTTGCGGAAAATCCTTGCCGAGCCCGCCGCGGATCTGGTTGGCGGCGGCGTCGTAGAGCGCGTCGCCCGACAGCTTCACCTCGCGATCGGACACCACGAGCGTACCGGTCGACAGCCGCGACAGCGCGCCGAGCGCCGGCACCACCGCAGCCGCGAACCCCGAGGGCGCGCCGACGCTGGCCTTGAGATTGTCGACGACCTTCTCGCTGAAGAATTTGCGGCCCGCGGCCGCGGCCAGCGCAGCGTGCACATTGTTGTCAGGCACATAGCCGGTCAGCGTCACCGTCACCGCGACCGGATCCTTGTAGGCCTGGAAGACATAGGGCGGCGCCTCGATGTCGTTGGCGGCAACCGAATAGCCCTCGGGCAGATTCTTCAGCGCCGCCGCGATCGCTTCGCGGCCGCCGAGCTCGCGCGCCATGCCGGACAAATTGACCTTGGTGTCGGTCAGCGTGATCTTGCCGTCCTTGAGCTTGCCGATCTGGTCGAGCAGCAGCAGTGCCACGCTGTCGAAGCGCGGCGGCGCGCCGCGGGCGAGCCCCATCTGGTCGGCCACCTCGACGCCGCCGAGATTGGCCTTCGCCGCCTCCATCAGCTTACTCTTGCTCGACGGTAGCGGCGAACTGCCGCCGAGCGTGACCCTGATAACGTCGCGCTCGGCCGACCAGACGAACGGCTTGGCTTCCGGCACGAGGCGGGTTTCGTCGTTGACGAGCCGCACGCCAGGCACCGCCTCGACGGACGCAACCGCGCTGACGCGGCCGTCTTCGGAGAAGGCATTGGCCGCAAAGGTCACGTCCCGGCCGTCGACGCTGATGCGGCGCTTGTCGAGCACGGTATCCTTGAGTGCGGCGTTAGAACGCGCGGCAAGATCGCCCTCGACCGTTGCCGTGCTCGTCCAGGCCGCGATACCCCAAAAGATGACCAGCGGAATCACGCCGGGCCACCATTTGTTACTCCACCTGTAAAGTCCGTGCATTCGGGGTCCTGCGGCTCCGGAACCAGAGAGAAAACAAACCCTTGGCTGACTGTCAAACTCGAAATCGCGTTTTCGCGAAGGCGCCATGATCCGGCCGGGCTAACAGTTTATTCAATGGTCTTTCACTAACTTCAGCTTGGAATGCAAATCGGCCGGCCCGTGCCCTCATGAAACTGCTTCGAAACACCGTGATTCGCGCCGGGCTGGAAGCGCTTTATTTCTCGGGTGCGCACGTCCTGCTGCGACCGATCTTCGCAGGCGTCGGCGCCATCTTCATGCTGCATCATGTCCGGCCGCCGCGCGACGACGCGTTCCAGCCGAATCACCACCTTGAAGTCGCGCCGGACTTCCTGCGCGCGATGCTCGCCCATCTGCGCACGCTGGATGTCGACATCATCAGCATGGACGAGGCGCATAAGCGTCTCGCCGAGCGGAGTTTCGCGCGGCGCTTCGCCTGCTTCACCTTCGACGACGGCTATCGCGACAACCGCGATTTCGCACTGCCCGTCATGCGCGAGTTCGACGCGCCGATGACGGTCTATGTCGCCAGCGACTTCGCCGAAGGCGCTGGCCGGCTGTGGTGGGTCGCGCTGGAGCGCGTGATCGCGACCGCGTCCGCAATCGAGGTCCCGATCGGCGGCACCATGACGCGCCTCGACGCGTCGACCGCACAGGCCAAGCGGGCTGCGTTCAACCGCATGCACGACTGGCTGCGCTCGCTCGCGAGCGAGCATGACGTGCAGCGCGAGATCTCCGCGCTCTGCGCCCGCCACGGCGTCGATGAAGGCAGCATCGCGCGCGAGCTCTGCCTGTCATGGGACGAATTGAGAGGCTTTGCCGCCAACCCGCTGGTCACGATCGGCGCGCACACCATCACCCATTGCAATCTCGCCAAGCAGAGCGAAGCGACCGCCTCGTTCGAGCTTTCGACCAGCCGCGCGCGGATCGAGGACGTGCTGCAGCGGCAGGCAGCACACCTCGCCTATCCCTATGGCGACCGGATCGCCGCCGGCCCGCGCGAATTCGCGCTCGCAAAGACGCTCGGCTTCAAGACGGCCGTGACGACGCGGCCCGGCATGCTGTTCCCGGAAAGCGCCGACCACCTGACCGCCCTGCAGCGCGTCTCGCTCAACGGCAACTACCAGGATGCCCGCATCCTGCCGGTGCTCACCTCCGGCGCCGCGACCGCGATGTGGAACGGCTTTCGCCGCATCGACGCGGCGTGATCTGCACCGCGCGCCGGGCTACAAATCCCTACCTGTTCCTTGACTCGATCCCCGGCCGCGCCCAGAACCACGGGCAACGTCATTGGAGGAACGCATGTTCAAGGATCTGTTCTCACTCAACGGCCGCGTCGCGCTGGTGACCGGCGGCTCGCGCGGCATCGGCAAGATGATCGCGGCCGGGTTCCTCGCCCAGGGCGCGGCCCGGGTCTACATCACCGCGCGCAAGGCCGGACCTTGCGAGACGACCGCCAAGGAGCTCTCCGCGGAATATGGCGGCGAGTGCATCGCGCTGCCGATCGACATCTCGACCGTTGAAGGCTGCGACAAGCTCGCCGGCGAGATCATCAAGCGCGAGCCGAAGCTCGACATCCTCGTCAACAACGCCGGCGCAGCCTGGGGTGCCGATTTCGACGAGTTCCCGGAGAGCGGCTGGGACAAGGTGATGAACCTCAACGTCAAGTCGATCTTCTTCCTGACCAAGGCGCTGGCGAAGCCATTGCGCGCGGCGGCGAGCCACGAAAGGCCGGCCAAGGTGATCAACATCGCCTCGATCGACGGCATCTTCGTCAATCCGATGGAGACCTATTCCTATGCCGCCAGCAAGGCTGCCGTCATTCATCTGACGCGGCGCATGGCGACCCGGCTGATCAAGGACAACATCAACGTCACCGGCATCGCGCCGGGGGCATTCAAGTCGGACATGAATCGCGCCGCCCGCGATCACGCGGATGAGGTCGCACAGCGTGTGCCGGCGCGGCGCGTCGGAACCGACGAGGACATGGCGGGGGTCGCGATCTATCTCGCCTCGCGCGCCGGCGACTATGTCGTCGGAAACACCATCGCGGTCGATGGCGGCGTCGTTTATGCCAGCGCGGGACTGGAGATAGCGGGGTAGCGCATGATGAGATTAGGTTGAATAGCAGCCGCGAAGGCGGTGCGCTCCCTCTCCCGCTTGCGGGGGAGGGCTGGGGTGGGGGCTCTCTCCGCGAGTCACGCTGCGGAGAGAGCCCCCACCCTCATCGCATCTTCGATGCGATGCGACCTCCCCCGCAAGCGGGAGAGGTGTAGCCAGTCTGCGGCGAGAACCGATTCAGCCTGACTTCAACGCGCTTTAGGTCTCTCCAAAAAGAAAGGGGCGAGCCAGGACCCTCTCGGCTCACCCCTTTCCTGCTCTCTCCGGGAGCAGAGGACCTTCAGCGCGTCAGCTCTCGATCTTCACGTATTCGAAGTCGCCGGGCTTGTTGTCGATGCCGACCTTGGGCGGCGAGATCCACGAGGCGTACTGGCCGGCTTCGGTCACCGGCTTCATCAGCGAGGCGATGAAGTCGCCGTCCTCGGTCGACGGCAGCCACTCGTTCTTGCGCTTGGCCCAGGTGGCATCGTCGATCAGGAGGCCGTCGGGCGTCGCGTGGACGTCCTTGAACTCGCCGATCTGGCGGTGGAAGGCCGTGTTCGGCACCGCGAGCCTGTAGTCGAAGCCTGATGTCGAGATCACCTTGTTCCAGCGCAGCATGCCCTTGACGCAATCCTGCGTGTAGTCGTCGCGCAGACGCATGTTGAGCGCGGTCAGCGCCGGCTCGTCGACCAGCTTGATCTGGCCGTCAACCAGCTTCATCACCGGATAGGTCGAGTTCTTGAGCTGATGATCGTCCTCGATCGTGGTTTCCTTGTAGCGGCCCTTGATGCCGGCATTGAAGGCGTTGGCCGCGTTGGTCGAGACCTCCGAGCCGAACAGATCGAGCGACAGCGAATAGTGCAGGTTCAGCTTCTTCTGGATCGTCGGCAGGTCGATCACCCCTAACGCGCGGACTTTCGCGATATCGGTCGGATCGGTGATGCCGGCTTCCTTCATCGCATCGCAGGTGCGCTGCACGACGCGGGTGATGCCGGTTTCGCCGACGAACATGTGGTGCGCTTCCTCGGTCAGCATGAAGCGGCAGGTGCGCGACAGCGGATCGAAGCCCGACTGCGCCAGCGAATGCAACTGCATCTTGCCGTCGCGGTCGGTGAAGTAGGTGAACATGAAGAACGACAGCCAATCCGGCGTCGCCTCGTTGAACGCGCCGAGCATGCGCGGTGAATCCGCGTCGCCGGAGCGGCGGCGCAACAAATCATCCGCCTCCTCGCGGCCGTCGCGGCCGAAATATTTCTGCAAGAGATAGACCATCGCCCAGAGATGGCGGCCTTCCTCGACATTGACCTGGAACAGGTTGCGCATGTCGTAGAGCGACGGCGCGGTCTTGCCGAGATGGCGCTGCTGCTCGACCGACGCCGGCTCGGTGTCGCCCTGGATCACGATCAGGCGGCGCAGCAGGGCGCGATGCTCGCCGGGCACTTCCTGCCAGGCCGGCTTGCCGTAGTCCTCGCCGAACGGGATGACGCGGTTCTCTTCCTGCGGCGCAAGCAAAATGCCCCAGCGATATTCGGGCATGCGGACATAGTCGAACTTGGCCCAGCCGCGCGGATCGACCGAATAGGCGGTGCGCAGATAGACCAGCGATTCCTGGAAGCCCTCCGGGCCCATGTCGCTCCACCAGTCCATATAACCGGGATGCCAGCCCTCCAGCGCCTTGAGCACCTGGCGGTCCTCGGCGAGATTCACGTTGTTCGGAATCTTGGTCGAGTAGTCGACATTCATGATGTTCATGTTCATGGGCAGCCTCCTTGGGGCAGATATCCTTTCGTCATGGCCGGGCTCGGCCCGGCCATCCACGTCTTGCTTCGCTGACTGAAGGAAGACGTGGATGCCCGGCACAAGGCCGGGCATGACGCAGCAAAATTCCTACACTCGCGTCATGTCGAATTGCGCCTTCTGCCCGGTGCCGTAGCGGCGCAGCGCGCCTTCCTCACCGACCGCGTTCGGCCGCTGGAAGATCCAGTTCTGCCACGCGGTCAGGCGCGAGAAGATCTTCGATTCCATTGTCTCCGGACCGACGAAGCGCAGATTCGCCTCCATGCCGGTGAGGCCGTCGGGCGAGAACGAGGTGCGCTCCTCGAAGAACACGCGGACCTCGTCGTCCCAGTCGATGTCGTCGAGCGCGAAGGTGACGAGACCGAGCTCCTCGGCCTCCTCCGCGTCGATCGCCTTGCCGATCGCGCCTTGCGCTCGCTCCAGATCCGCCGGATCGGCCTGGAAGCGCGACTGCAGCCGCGTCAGCCCGTGGCTCATCGGATAGGGCCCGAAATTCATTGCGGTAAGTTCGATGGTCGGCGGGGCGCGGTTGTCGCCCTGCTTCTGGCCGATCAGCATGTAGGAGCGGTCGGCGGCGAACACGAGCTCGGCCAGCGTGCCGACGAAGCAGGAGCCGGGCTCGACCAGCGTCACCAGCGTGCGCGAGGTGACGTCGATGCGCTTGAGCACGCGCTTCCAGTAATGCCTGATCTCGTTGACCAGCCAGTGCGCCTTGTTGGCCTCGAGGAAGGTGTCATAGGCGACCACATTGGCGCGATCGCCGTGGCTCTTGAACACCAGCATCGCCGTCTCGAGCTCGTTGAGGCGCAGATGCAGGATGGCGTCATCGAGCTCGCGCGCGACCTGCAGCGGCCAGAACGACGCGCCTTGCGCAATCATGCCGTCGATATCGGCAGGCGGGGCGGCCTCCGGCGCCTTGACCGAGATCGTTGCGATCCGCGCGGCGCGATCGATGTCGACGCTGACAAAACCGTAGCGGATCGCGCTGTCGTCGATGGTCCGCTTCAGCGGCGTCAGCGTGACGCCCTTGCCCGAGCCGTTGCGCCTCGACTTCGCGGCGAATTCCTTGACGCGTTCGGCGAGCTTGCCTTCGAGCTTGGAGTTCGGCGCGATCTCGTCGACCAGGCGCCATGCGACGGCGCGCTTGCCCTTGATGCCTTCCTCGATG
Source organism: Bradyrhizobium erythrophlei (assembly GCF_042430365.1). GTDB lineage: Bacteria > Pseudomonadota > Alphaproteobacteria > Rhizobiales > Xanthobacteraceae > Bradyrhizobium > Bradyrhizobium erythrophlei. The sequence continues at coordinate 559,330 of NZ_JBHMET010000274.1, read as the reverse complement.
GTGCAGAAGAAATCGGCATGGTCGCGGCGCACTTTGCGCTTGTCGACGACCCGCGTCAGCCCGCCGGTGCCCGGCAGCACCGCGAGCAGCGGCACCTCCGGCAGCGCAACCGCCGCCGCGCCGTCGTCGGCCATCATGATGTGATCAGTCGCAAGCGCGAGCTCATAGCCGCCGCCGGCGGCGGTGCCGTTGACGACGGTGATGAAGGTCTGGCCGGAATTCTGGCTGGAGTCCTCGAGGCCGTTCCGCGTCTCGTTGGTGAACTTGCAGAAGTTGACCTTGTGGGCATGGGTCGAGCCGGCCAGCATGCGGATATTGGCGCCGGCGCAGAACACGCGGTTCTTGCCCGAGCGCATCACCACGACCTTCACCTCGGGGTGTTCGAAGCGCAGCCGCTGCACGGCATCGGCCAGCTCGATGTCGACGCCGAGGTCGTAGGAGTTCAGTTTGAGCTGATAGCCCTCGAACAGGCCGGCATTCTCGTCGACGTCCATGGTCAGCGTCGCGACGTCGCCCGCGACGTCTAGCTTCCAGTGCCGGTAGCGCGACGGCTCGGTCTGGAAATCGATGTATTTCGCCCCGCCTGCAAGCACGCGATCGTCGCCAGCCATGGGCCACCCTTCAAATTTGTTGGTTTAGCTGACATGCACAATAGTGCATGTTTTTGATCTGGTCTAGTTCAAAACGCAAAAACATGCATTTTGTTTCATGTTCGCGAAAATCGCCAAGTCGGCCAATGGCCTACTGCCGGCAATAAAGGTCAGGCGGCCAGCGCCTGGTCGTCGCGGAGCGCCGCCTTGGCGAATTCGGTGACCGCATCCAGCGTCGCCGCCGGCGCCTCGCGGTGCGGCGAATGGCCGGCGCCTGCGATCACGGAGACGTCGACCGGGCAATAGCACTCCTCCCTCGCGATCTCGACCTGGCGCATCGTGCCGTATTGATCGTCGACGCCCTGCACGACCAGCACGGGCACGCGGATATAGGCGAGATAGTCGGAAATATCCCAGTCGCGGAATTTTGGATCGAGCCAGACGCCGTTCCAGCCGTAGAAGGCGTTGTCGACGTCCTTGTGCCAGCGCGCCAGCTTCTCTTTCAGGTTGGTGGTCTCATACGTCGTCTTGATCTCGGCAATCGATTTCACCGAGATATCCTCGACGATGAAGTGCGGCGCGATCAGCGCAAGCCCCTGCAGGCGATGATCCTGATGCGAGCCGGCATAGATCGTCGCGATCGAGGCGCCGTCGGAATGGCCGACGAGCAGCCCCCGGCGGAAGCCGATCTGGTCGAGCAGCTTCGGCAGCACCTCAAGCGCCTCGAGATGCATGTAGTCGATCGGGCGCGGCAGTTTTGCGGGCGTCGACGCGCCATAGCCCGCGCGCGAATAGACGAACACGCCGGCGCCGGTCGCAGCCTGCAGCTTCACGGGGAAATCGTTCCACAGGCCGGCCGAGCCGAGGCCCTCATGCAGCATCACGATAGTCGCCGCGGCGTCAGGCATTGGCCCGATCATGCGATATTCGAGATCGGCGCCGTCGATATGGAGGAAGCCATTGGGGGAGAGGGTCATGATGTGCTCTTCCGTTTCTCGTCATGCCCGGCCTTGTGCCGGGCATCCACGTCTTTCGTGCCTCGCGGCAAGGCGTGGATGGCCGGGACATCTAGTACGAGACGCGCTTCGCGCTTGCGCCCGGCCATGACGGCTAGTGTTCGCGTAACTTGAACCGCTGGATCTTTCCGGTCGCCGTCTTCGGGAGCGACTCCACCACATCGATCCAGCGCGGATATTTCCACGGTCCGATCTTCTGCTTGACGTGCTCCTTGAGCGCTTCGTGCAGGCCTTCCTTGGCGGCATCGGCGCGCAGCACCACGAACGCTTTCGGCTTCAGGAGGCCTTCAGGATCGGCCTCGGGCACGACGGCGGCTTCCAGCACCGCGGGATGGGTGATCAGCGCGCTCTCGACCTCGAACGGCGACACCCAGATGCCGGAGACCTTGAACATGTCGTCGCTTCGGCCGCAGAAGGTGTAACGGCCGTCGGCGTCACGGACATATTTGTCGCCGGTGCGGGTCCACACCCCCTCGAAGGTCGCGCGGCTCTTGCTGCGCTGGTTCCAGTAACCCTCGCCGGCCGAGGGCGCATCGACCAACAGCTCGCCGACCTCGCCGTCCGCCACCTCGACACCTAGCTCGTTGACCAGCCGCACCTTGTAGCCCGGCACCGGACGCCCGGATGAGCCGTATTTGATGTCACCCGGCGCGTTCGACAGGAATATGTGCAGCAGCTCGGTCGAGCCGACGCCGTCGAGGATGTCGACGCCGAAGCGCGAGCGCCAGGCGTTGCCGACGGATTCCGGCAGCGCCTCGCCGGCCGAGGTGCAGACGCGCAGGCGGTTGCCGCCGCGCTCTCCCTTCAGCGTCTCGTCGTTCAGCATCGCCGCGAACAGTGTCGGCACGCCGAAGAAGATGCTGGGATTGTACTTGCTCATCAGCGCGAACATCACCGCCGGCGTCGGGCGCTCGGAGTTCAGCACCGTGGAGGCGCCGACCGACATCGGGAAAGTCAGCGCGTTGCCGAGGCCATAGGCGAAGAACAACTTTGCCGCCGACAGGCCGACATCGTCCTCGCGGATGCCGAGCACCTGTTTGGCGTAGGTTTCCGCGGTCGCGGCGAGATTGGAATGCAGATGACGCACGCCCTTGGGGTTCCCCGTCGAACCCGACGAATAAAGCCAGAACGCGGGTTCATCTGCGTGCGTCGGCGCGGTCGCGAACGTATCGCTCTCGCGCGCGATCTCGTCGGAGAGCTTCTTGTGGCCGTGCGCGTCCTTGCCCGAGACCACGACATGTTCGAGATCCGGCAGCTTCGCGATGATGTCCTTCACGACAGGCAGCAGCGCTTCCGACACGAACAGCACGCGCGCGCGGCAATCGCCAAGGATGTAGGCATACTGCTCCGTGGTGAGCAGCGTGTTCAGCGGCACCGGCACCACGCCGGCGCGGATCGCGCCCAGGAACACGATCGGGAAATCGACCGTATCCAGCATGATCATCGCGACGCGCTCTTCGCGGCGGACGCCGAGCCGGCGCAGCATGTTGCCGAGCCGGCAAGTCTGTTGCTGCAGCTCGCGATAGGTGAGTTGGGAAACCATATCGTCGAAGACGATCTTGCCGCCGCGGCCCTCGTCGACATTGCGATCGAGCAGCCAGGTCACTGCGTTATAAGTCATGCCCCGCTCCTCAGACTTAAGCGCGTCATGACGCCTTCTCCCACAGATTTAAGAATTATAATTCATACAAAGCCACCAGACTGGCTTGCTGTCAATCCTCATCGGCACTATGTTTCATAAAACCCGCGCGTCGCACAGGGATTATGACCCAGGATAACGATCCCGAAACCGGCTTCCTCGAGCAACTCGGCCAGCGCGTGCGCACGATGCGCGCCCTGCGCGGCATGTCGCGCAAGGTGCTCGCCAAGGTATCGGGCATCTCCGAACGCTATATCGCCCAGCTCGAGAGCGGCAAAGGCAATGTCTCGATCGTGCTGCTGCGCCGCGTCTCCGACGCGATGGGCGCGCATCTCGAAGACCTCATTCCCACGAGCGACCCCGCGCCCGACTGGGCCGTGATCCGCGACCTGCTGCGCAAAGCGTCGCCGAGCCAGATCGCGCAGGCCAAGGACATCCTGGCCGGCGGCACCGCCTCCGCGCCGCGCCGTGCCTCCTTCTCCGGCATCGCGCTGATCGGCCTGCGCGGCGCCGGCAAGTCGACGCTCGGCAGGATGCTCGCCAAGAAGGTCGGCTGGAGCTTTGTCGAGCTCAACAAGGAGATCGAGGCGCAGAACGGCCTCTCGGTTGCCGAGATCATCGCGCTTTACGGTCAGGAAGGCTTTCGCCGGATGGAGCAGGCCGCGCTGACGCAACTGCTGGCGCGGAAGGAGTTGATGGTGCTGGCGACCGGCGGCGGTATCGTCTCTGAGCCGCTCACCTTCGACCTGGTCCTGTCCTCGTTCTACACGATCTGGCTGAAGGCCGAGCCGGAAGAGCACATGGCGCGCGTCCGCCGCCAGGGCGATTTGCGCCCGATGGCCGACGATCGCTCGGCGATGGCGGAGCTACGCAACATTCTGGTCAGCCGCGAGCCGCTTTATGCACGTGCCTCCGCCGTGGTCGACACCGCAGGTCTCTCGGTCGATGCCGCTGCCGCGCGGCTGATCGATTCTGTGCGGCCGGTGCTGCAGAACGAGGCTCGCTCGTTCGGGCTGCGCAGCGTCGCGCTGTAATCCACGCCTCACACGATCTAGAGAAGCCGGCTCTTCACATCCTCTGCGCCTTCGCGCAGCAGCGGCAGGAAGCGGTCGATCAATTCCTTGGTCGGGACGCGATCGACATGCGCGCCCATGTTGATCGCTGCGACGATCGTATCGTCGTAACGGCGCACCGGCACCGAGATCGAGCGGAAATGCGGCTCGGCCTCGCGGTCGACCAGCGAGTAGCCCTGCGCACGGTCGGCGATGATGGTGGCGAGCAGCCGCTTCGGGTCGGTCACGGTGTGCGGCGTCAGCGGCTCGCGGCGCATCGCCTTCAATCGCGTGGCGAGTTCGGCATCGCCAAGCCGGCCGAGCATGGCGCGGCCGACGGAAGTGCAGAAGGCCGGCAGCCGATAGCCGATCTCGAGGCCAGTGGAGAATACCCGCGCCGGGCTGCCGCGCGCGATGAACACGACGTCGTCGCCGTCGAGCAGCGCAAGCGAAGAGATCTCCTGCGCCGCGGTCGCGATGCGGTCGAGTACCGGCTGCAGCACCGACACCACCTGGTTGGAACGCAGAAACGAGCCGGCCAGCGTCAGCACATACGGCGTCAGCGTGAACAGCTTGCCGTCGGTCGATACGAATCCGCCATGCGCGAGCGTGAACAGGATGCGGCGTGCGGTGGCGCGCGGCAGGTCGGCGGCGCGGGCGAGATCGCTGAGCGTCGCCGGGCCGTTGACGGTGCCGAACACCTGCAACAGGCGCAGGCCGCGATCGAGGCTCTCGACAAAATCGGTGGCGCGCTCGGCCTGATCGGTCCGCTTCAGCTTGGGCATGGGGTCGGTCCGGCTTTGAACGGTTCGAAAATTGGACTTGCCGTCCCGATCGCATATGGCATAATTCGCACATTAGTTCAATAGGCGAACAAATCCAATTCGGGAGACGCCGCCAATGATGAGCCAGGAACAGAACGATCTGATCACCCGCACCGGCCGCAAGGACCCGTGCGGCAGACTGATGCGGATGTACTGGCAGCCGGCGGCGCTGGTCGACGAGCTGCAGGGTGCGCGCCCCGTTCGGCCGGTGCGTTTGCTCGGCGAAAACCTGGTGCTGTTTCGCGGCGAGGACGGCCGCTACGGCCTGATCGATCGCCACTGCGCGCATCGCGGCGCCGACCTCGCCTTCGGCCGGCTCGAGAATGGCGGCCTGCGCTGTGCCTTCCATGGCTGGCTGTTCGACGTCACGGGCCAGTGCATCGAGACGCCGGCGGAGCCGGCCGGCTCGCAGCTCTGCAAGGGCATCAGGCAGCGCTCCTATCCGGTGGTCGAGAAGAGCGGCATCCTCTGGGCCTATCTCGGCGAGGGCGAACCGCCGGCATTTCCGGAGATCGACTGCTTCGTCGCGCCCGACAGCCACACCTTCGCGTTCAAGGGCCACATGAACTGCAACTGGCTGCAGGCGCTCGAGGTCGGCATCGATCCGGCGCACGCCTCCTATCTGCATCGCTTCTTCGAGGACGAGGACACGTCTGCCGCCTATGGCAAGCAGTTCCGCGGCGCGTCGGCCGGCTCTGACATGCCGATGACCAAGATCCTGCGCGAATATGATCGCCCGATCATCAATGTCGAGCACACCGAATACGGCCTGCGCCTGGTCGCGCTGCGCGAGCTCGATGAGGAGCTCACCCATGTGCGCGTGACCAACCAGTTGTTCCCGCACGGCTTCGTCATCCCGATGTCGACGGAGATGACGATCACGCAGTGGCACGTACCGGTCGATGACGAGAACTGCTACTGGTATGCGATCTTCACGAGCTACACGACCCCGGTCGACAAGCAGAAGATGCGCGACCAGCGGCTCGAACTTTACGAGCTGCCGGACTACAAGTCGCGCAAGAACAGGACCAATGATTACGGCTTCGATCCGCACGAGCAGGCGACCGAGACGTATACCGGCATGGGCACCGACATCAACGTCCACGACCAGTGGGCGGTGGAATCGATGGGGCCAATCCAGGATCGCACCAACGAGCATCTCGGCCAGAGCGACAAGGCGATCGTGCAGTATCGCCGCCTGCTGCGGCAGGAGATCGAGAAGGTCTCCGGCGGCGAGACACCGATGCTGTTCCTCGATGCGGCCTCCGCGCGCAGCATCCAGGGCCCCGCCACCATGGACGGCATCGGGCCGACGCAAGGCTGGGAACTCTACTGGATGGAGGTCGACGTCAAGCGCCGCCGCGGCGCGCCCTGGGCCGCTCCCGTGCCGCGCGAGATCGCCGGCAAGGTGCACCACCTCACGGCCGCGGAGTGACCATGACTTTCCGTCATTGCGAGCGCAGCGAAGCAATCCATCGCACCGCTTGTGGAGACATGGATTGCTTCGTCGCTGCGCTCCTCGCAATGACGATTCATGAGACAGAGGAGTGACGCCTTGAGCTTCGTTGAGCGTCACGGCCTGTGGTCGGATGAGCAGAAGGAGGCGGCGAGCCACCTCCGCCGCATCGTTGAAGAGAAGAATCTCGAAGTCATCCGCCTGTCGTTCCCGGACCAGCACGGCATCCTGCGCGGCAAGACGCTGATCGCAAGCGAAGCGGTGCGTTCGCTCGAAGGCGGCTGCTCCATCACCACGACGATGCTCGCCAAGGACACCTCGCACAAGACAGTGTTTCCGGTGTTCACCGCCGGCGGCGGGTTCGGCATGAAGGAGATGGAGGGCGCAGCCGACGTGCTGATGGTCGCCGATCCCACCACATTCCGCGTGCTGCCCTGGGCGCCGACCACCGGCTGGCTGCTCTGCGACCTCTATTTCAGCGACGGCCGCCCGGTGCCGTTCGCGACCCGCAACCTCTATCGCAAGGTGCTCGATCAGCTCGGAAGCCGCGGCTACGACTTCGTCGCCGGGCTCGAGGTCGAATTCCATTTGTTCAAGCTCGACGACGCCCACATGGCGCCGGAGGATGCCGGCCAGCCGGGACGGCCGCCATCGGTGAGCCTGCTGTCGCAGGGTTACCAGTATTTGACCGAGCAGCGTTACGACCTGATGGAGCCGGCGCTCGAGATCATCCGCCGTGACATCCTCGCGCTCGGCCTGCCGCTCCGCTCGGTCGAGGTCGAGTTCGGCCCAAGCCAGTGCGAGTTCACCTTCCAGCCGACCGCGGGCCTCGCCCCCGCCGACACCATGGTGCTGTTCCGCTCCGCGGTGAAGCAGATCGCGCGGCGCCACGGCTATCACGCCACCTTCATGTGCCGGCCGAAGCTGCCGAACATTTTTGCAAGCGGCTGGCACCTGCACCAGTCGCTGGTATCCCGCGCGAGCGGCGAGAACGTGTTCATGCCGACGGAGACGGGCGCCCCCTTGAGCCCGCTCGGCCGCGCCTACCTCGCCGGCCTGATCGAGCATGCGCGGGCGTCGACGGTGTTCACCACGCCGACCATCAACGGCTACAAGCGCTACCGCTCCTATTCGCTGGCGCCGGACCGCGCGATCTGGGGCCGCGACAACCGCGGCGTCATGATCCGCGTGCTCGGAGCGGCCGGCGATCCGGCGACGCGGCTGGAGAACCGGATCGGCGAGCCGGCGGCGAACCCCTATCTCTACATGGCCAGCCAAATCCTCTCCGGACTCGACGGCGTCGACCGCAAGCTCGATCCCGGACCGTCGGCGGATACGCCCTACGAGACCAAGGCGGCGCTGTTGCCGAAGTCGCTGCGCGAGGCGGTGTTCGCGCTGAACGAAGACCCGTTCTTCCGCCAGGCGCTGGGCGCCGAGTTCGTGGACTACTACGTCCACATCAAGAACGCGGAGATCGAGCGGTTTCAGGCCGAGGTCTCCGACTGGGAGCACCGCGAATATTTTGAGATGTTTTGAGATCCGCTTCCATCGTCATTGCGAGGAGCGAAGCGACGAAGCAATCCATCTCTCCGCTTGCGGCAAGATGGATTGCTTCGCTTCGCTCGCAATGACGAAATAATCAGTCTCCTCAAATCCCCAAATACCTGTGCTGCAGATCCGGCTCGGCGATCAGTTGCTCGCTGGTGCCGCTCCACACCGTCTTGCCGCGCTCGATGATGTAGTGGCGGTCGGCGATGCGGGCGAGGTTCTCGACGTTCTTGTCGATCACGAGAACCGATTGGCCCTGCCCCTTCAGCATCGTCAGGCAGCGCCAGATCTCGTCGCGGATCAGCGGCGCGAGGCCTTCGGTTGCTTCATCCAAAATGAGCAGTTTCGGATTGGTCATCAGCGCGCGGCCGATCGCGAGCATCTGCTGCTCGCCGCCGGAGAGCGTGACGCCCATGTTGCTGCCGCGCTCGGCGAGCCGGGGGAACAGCGCGTGGATCTTGTCGAGCGTCCACGGATCGCGGCTGCCGAGCCGATTGCCTGAGGCGGCGACGAGATTCTCGCGCACGGTCAGGTTCGGGAAGATCTGGCGGCCCTCGGGCACAAGCCCGATGCCGAGCTTTGCGATCTTGTAGGACGGTAGCCCCCGCACCGCCTCGCCGGCAAAACGGATCGCGCCAGACCGCGCCGGCGTCAGGCCCATGATCGAGCGGATCGTCGTGGTCTTGCCCATGCCGTTGCGGCCCATCAGCGCGACCATCTCGCCCGCCTTGATCTGTAACGACAGGCCGAACAGCACCTGGCTCAGGCCGTAGCAGGTCTCGATGCCATCGATTTCAAGCAAAGTGTCAGCCATGGCGCGTCACCGCATGCTGTTCGCCGAGATAGGCGCGCTTGACCTCATCATGCTTGCGGATCGCATCCGGCACGTCGCAGGCGATGACGCGGCCATAGACCAGGACCGTGATGCGGTCGGCGAGCGCAAACACCGCCTCCATGTCGTGCTCGACCAGCACGATCGTGACTTCCTTGCGCAGCTCCTTCAGCAGCGCGACCATCCGCGCCGACTCGGTGACGCCGAGGCCGGCCATCGGCTCGTCGAGCAACAGAAGCTGCGGCTTGGTGGCGAGCGCGACCGCAAGCTCGAGCTCGCGCTGCTCGCCGTGGCTCAGCTCCGACACCAGCACATTGGCGCGTGCGCCAAGCCCGACGCGCGCGAGCGCGGCGCGGGCGGCATCACGCAGATTCTTCTCCTTCCGCGCATTGCCCCAGAAGCGGAAGGAGTGGCCGTCATGCGCTTGCGCCGCGAGCGCGACATTGTCGATCGCCGTGAAATCCTTGAGCAGCGAGGTGATCTGGAACGAGCGCGCCAGCCCGAGCCGGCTGCGCTTGTAGGACGGCAGGCCGGTGACGTCGCGCCCCGCAAACCGGATGGTGCCGGAATTCGGCATCAACTGGCCGGTGAGCTGGCTGATCAGTGTGGTCTTGCCGGCGCCGTTCGGCCCGATGATGGCATGCAGCTCGCCCGGCACGACCTCGAGCGAGAGGTTGTCGGTCGCGGTGATGCCGCCGAAGCGGCGGACCAGATTGTCGACACGGAGCAAGGGCTCAGCCAAGGAATCAGCCACGGCTCATCCTCCTGAGCAGGCCCATGATGCCGCCATGCGCGAACAGCACGATCAACAGCAAGAGCGGGCCCATGATCAACGCCCAATATTCGGTGAACTGCGACAACAGCTCTTCCAGCACCAGATAGAGGATGGCGCCGATGACAGGGCCGAACAGCGATCCCATGCCGCCGAGGATCACCATCACCATGAGATCGCCGGAGCGGGTCCAGTACATCACGGCCGGGCTGACGAAATCGGTGTTGTTGGCGAGCAGCGCTCCGGCGAAGCCGCAGATCGTCCCGGCAATGACGAAGCAAACCAGACGAAAGCGGTTGGCGTGGAAGCCGATCGCCTGCATGCGCTGCTCGTTGGAGCGGACGCCCTGCACCACGAGGCCGAAGCGCGAATTGACGATGCGCCAGATCAGATAGAGGCCGCCGAACAGGCAGGCGAGGCAGAAATAGTAGAACTGGGTACGATCGGACAGGTTGATCAGCCCGGCGAAGTCGCTGCGCTTGTAGATCGTCAGCCCGTCGTCGCCGCCATAGCGCGACAGGCCGGAGGCGACGTAATAGGCCATCTGCGCAAACGCCAGCGTGATCATAATGAAATAGACGCCGCGGGTGCGGAGCGAGAGCGCGCCGATCACCAGCGCGAACAGCGCAGAGACCGCGAGTGCCACCGGCCATTGGATGAAGCCGGAGCCGATCCCTTCGGCGGCCAGGATGCCGACCGCGTAACCGCCGATGCCGAGATAGGCGGCATGGCCGAAGCTCATCATGCCGCCATAGCCCATGATCAGGTTGAGGCTGGCGGCGGCCAGCGCAAAGATCACGATGCGGGTGAACAGCGTGAGGATGAAGATATTGCCTGTGACAGCCGAATAGACCGGCAGCAGGACCAGGGCGACGCAGAGCAGCGCCGCGACCGAATTGGAGACGTTGAGCTTGGGCATCATCGCTTGGCGGCCGGAAACAGCCCCTCCGGCCGCACCACGAGGATGATCGCCATCAGGAGGTAAATCAGCATCGAGGACAGCGCTGGCGCCGCGGTCGAGGCCGCCGCACCGCTCAGGACCTTGCGCAGGAGGTCCGGCAGGAAGGCGCGGCCCATCGTATCGATGATGCCGACGAAGATCGCGGCCAGGAACGCGCCGCGGATCGAGCCGATGCCGCCGATCACGATGATCACGAAAGCGAGGATCAGGATGTTCTCGCCCATGCCGATCTGCACGGTGAGGATCGGTGCCTGCATCAGCCCGGCAAGCCCGGCGAGCGCAGCGCCAAGGCCGAACACCAGCGTGAACAGGAGCTTGATGTTGATGCCGAGCGCGCCGATCATTTCGCGGTTGGAGGCGCCGGCGCGGATCAGCATGCCGACGCGGGTCCGCATCACCACGATATAGAGCAGCGCGGCGACCGCCAGCGCCACCGCGATAATCATGAGCCGGTAGGCCGGATAGAACACGCCGGGGATGATCTGCACCGGCACCGAGAGCCAGCCCGGCAGCGGCAGCGCAAGCCCCGCCGGGCCCCAGATCAGCCGCACGGCGTCGTTGAAGAACAGGATCAGACCGAAGGTCGCCAGCACCTGGTCGAGATGGTCGCGGCCGTAGAGATGCCTCAGCGCGACATATTCGAGCGCGATCCCGAGCAGCAGCGTGGCCCCGAGCGCCATCAGCGCGCCGAGCACAAAACTGCCGGTCCAGGCCACGAAGGTCGCCGCGAAATAGGCGCCCATCATGTACAGCGAGCCGTGCGCCAGATTGACGAAGTCCATGATGCCGAACACCAGCGTCAGGCCGGCCGCCAGCAGGAACAGCAGGAGCCCGAATTGCAGGCCGTTCAGGAGTTGTTCGACGACGAGGTACATCGTGTGGTTACACCAGCCTTAAACAAAACAGCGGCAGCGCACATGCGCCGCCGCTTGTTGTTATTGGGTGCATGATCGCCAATCGGAAAGCTCAACTTTTTGGCAGACCATGCGCCGGCAGAAGTCACTTCATCGAGCACTTGTCGTGGAAGCGATCCTGGTCGTCCTTGACGATGGTCGCGACCGTCTTCAGCGCGAGCTGGCCGTCGGCGTCCTTGACCACGTCCTGCAGGTAGAAGTTCTGGATCGGGATGTGGTTGTTGCCGTACTTGAACGGACCGCGCACCGATTTGAAGTTCACCTTCTCCATCTCGGCCTTCATCGCGTCCTTTTTCGTCAGGTCGCCCTTCACCGCCACCACCGCGCTGTTGATGAGGTTGGCGGCGTCATAGGTTTGGGCACCGTAGAAGGTCGGCCGCAGGCCCGGATATTTCTTGCGGTAATCCGCGACGAACTTCTTGTTCTGCTCGTTCGGCAGGTCGTTCACCCATTGCTGGGCGCCGGGAACGCCGAGCGCGTTCTCCTTCTGCAGCGGCAGCGACAATTCGTCGATGGTGAAGGCGGTATAGAGCGGGATCTGCTGCTTGATGCCGGCTTGCGTATACTGGTTGAGGAACTGCACCCCGGCCGCGCCCGGATAGAACACGAAGATCGCTTGCGCCTTCGAGTTGCGCGCCTTGGAGAGTTCGGCGGAGAAGTCGAGCTGGCTCGGCCACACCGTGTATTCCTCGCCGACCACCTCGCCCTTGAAAGTGCTCTTGACGCCGGCCAGCATGTCCTTGCCCGCGGCGTAGTTCGGCCCGATCAGGAACACCGACTTGACGCCCTTCTGGTTCATGTAGGTGCCCATGGCCTGCGGGGTCTGGTCGTTCTGCCAGGAGGTCGAGAACACGTAAGGCGAGCAGAGTTCGCCGGCGAGCTGCGACGGCCCGGCATTGGACGTGATCAGGAAGGTCTTGGTGTCGACCGCGGTCTTCAGCGAGGCCAAGAGCACGTTCGACCAGATATAGCCGACGATGAAATCGACCTTGTCGGACTGCACCAGCTTCTCGGTCTTCTGCTTGCCGACGTCGGGCTTCTGCTGGTCGTCCTCGTAGATCACCTCGACCGGCTTGCCGTCGATCTTGCGGCCGAGGTGGTCGAGCGCGAGCTCGAAGGAATTGCGCATGTCGTTGCCGATCACGGCGGTCGGACCGCTGAAGGTCGAGACAAAGCCGATCTTGATGGTATCAGCCGCGGTCGCCGGCTGCGCCAGCGCCAGAGCCATGGCGCCGGCCAGCCAAAATGCCTTGTTCATATTCACTCCCCTCTTCCACCAGACGAACGTCCCGCCGGCCCGCGAACCGGACCTGTGTCCCGGCCTTGGACCGCACTTTGCGCGCGCCGTCTTCAGTGACGTGTTTTGTGCGCGAAATCGCAAGTCTGCAGCAAGCACGAACCGACGGAGCTCCTTTAGAACCTTCGGCGCATACCAGAGCATCCTGCACCATAATTCGACGAAACCGGCCATGGCAAGAATTATAATGCCGGTTGCCGAGGCAACGATTGTCGCAGGCGCCACCGCCGCCCGACCCCACCCATATCGGCGTCTCGTTGCCGTCACCCCGCGCCACCCGGAGGATGTCCATTGCGCTGCCATTCCGCCCAGCTCGGCCGATCCATCTGGAACAGATCGCTGCAACGTGCGTACCAGCCGCTGCCATGCATGCGACCGATCAATTGCAGCGCGGGCGTGTCGATGTGGCAGCGCTCTTTGTCCTGTATCACCGCGTCGTCGACATGGGCGCGGACGATGCGGCCGATCACCGCGGTCTGGCGCGGCCCGGTGACGAGCGAGGTCAGCGTCCGGCACTCGAACGACACCGGCGATTCCTTGATGCGCGGCGGCCGGACCGCGTGGGACGGCGCGGCGGTGAGGCCGGCTAGCCTGAGCTCGTCGATCTCGGGCGGCGCATCGATGCAGGTGACGTTCATCGCCGCCGCATTGGCTTCCGACACCAGATTCACCACGAACTCCCCGGTCGCAAGGATATTGGTCGCGGTGTCCTTGAACCGCCCCTGGCCTGCGAGCAGCCCAAGCGCCAGCGTCGGCGGCTCATGCCCGAGCACGTTGAAGAAGCTGTAGGGCGCGGCATTGACCACGCCATCCTCGGAGACCGTCGTCACCCATGCGATCGGCCGCGGCGTCACGGTCGCGGTCAGGATCTTGTAGCGGCCCGCGGCGTCCAGCGTCTCCATGTCGAACAGCATCGTCGCCGCCCCCTCGCGCTCTAGACCGCCACCACCGGATGGCGCAGCCGGCCGATGCCGACCACCTCCGCCTCGACGACATCGCCGGGCCACAGCCATTCCTGCGGCGATCGCCCCGCGCCGACGCCGTCGGGCGTGCCGGTCGCGATGATGTCGCCCGGCTCGAGCGTGATCGCTGCCGAGATATCGGAAATCAGATGCGGCACCTTGAACAGCATGTGCCGCGTGTTGGAACGCTGCTTCTCGACGCCGTTGACGGTGAGCCAGAGGTCGAGCGCGTGCGGATCGGAGATCTCGTCCGCTGTCACGATGCAGGGACCGAACGGCGCGTAGGTGTCCTGGCCCTTGGAATAGATCCACTGGCCGGCGCGGCGATTATCGCGCGCGCTGACATCAATCATCACGCTGTAGCCGAACACGAAGCGCAACGCCTCGGCCTCGCTCACCCGCCGCGCCGTTTGCCCCATCACCACCGCGGGCTCGACCTCCCAATCGAGCTGCTGGGTGATCGCCTTGTCGTGCGCGATCGCGTCGTCAGGGCCGACGACGCTGGTCGGAGGTTTCGAGAAGATCACCGGCTGCTTCGGCAATTCCTTCGCCGTGTCGAGCGCGCGCGAGGATTCCGCGACGTGCTCGACATAGTTCAACCCGATCCCGAAGATGTTCTTGCGCGGTCGCGGGATCGGCGCGAGCAGCCTGACATTCGCAAGCGGCAGCGCGGCACCGACCGGCCAGTTGCCGTCGCAGTCGGCCAGGATTGTCTTCAGCGCGATCAGCGCTGTCGGCCCGAGATCGATGAAATCGAGCATCGCCGACGGCAGCGGTACGCCGGCCCGCGCGCCGATCGTCGCGACGTCAACGACGAGATCATCCACGACGGCACCGAGGCGGGCGGCGGCTTCGACGTTGCCGCGATAGGTCACAAGACGCATTGGTTCTTCCTAGGCTACGAGCGGCTGCCGCCCGCCATTGTCGCCGAACGCTTCCTCCCGGTACAAACCGAGCGAATGCATCACCGGCAGGTCATTGAACGCGAACAGGCAGGCGTCGTCGCTCGATGAGGCATTGGCGTGCTCATGCCAGGCCCAGGACGGCACGCAGAAAATGTCGCGCTCGGTCCAGTCGAAGCGCCTTCCGTCGATGATCGAGTGCCCGCTGCCCTTGGCGACCTGGTAGATCACGCTGCCGGTGTGACGATGCGCCCGCGTCGCCTCGCCCGGCCGCAGCATCTGCATCGACGCGCCGATCGTCTGCATCACCGGCCCGCCGGTCACCGGATTCACGTAGTTCATGAGAATGCCGTCATAGGGCGAACCGTCGGTCGCCCCGGCGTAGCGCTGCAGCGCCTCGTAGGTCGGGGCCCACTCATATTTGAGCAGCGGCGAATAGCCCTTGCTCCATTCGGCGCCCGCCGGCCGCAGGCCCGGATTGCCCCAGGTATGCGACATGTCGTCGACGGGATGGCCGACATGCTGCTGCATGTTGGGATGGACGGCGTAGAAGTTCGCTTCCAGCGTGTTCACCAGGGGAATGTCGAGGCCGTCCTGCCAGATGCAGGGCGTGCCGTCGCCTGCGACCCCGTGTTCGTGCCAGGTGCCGTTGGGGGTCAGCACGAAGTCGTTGGCGCCGAGCGTCAGCTTGTGACCATCGACGATGGTGTAGGCGCCCTCGCCTTCCATGATGAAGCGCAGCGCGGAGGCGGAATGGGCATGCGCCGATGCCACCTCGCCGGGATGCATCACCTGCAGCCCCGAATAGAGCCAGCCCACGGCGGCGGCATGCTCGCGGCGGCCGGGATTGTTCAAGTAGATGACCCGCCGGCCGGCCTTTTCGGGAGACACCAGCTCGACCGAGCGCAGCACGTGCTGGCGCAGGTCCGCGTAGCGCCAGAGCACAGCAATCGACGAGGACTTCGGCTGCCAGGGCTCGATCTTGTTAGCGACCGTCCAGAGCGCGCCGGCGTCGAGGTTTTCCAGCTCGTCGTAATAGGCAAGCAGCTCCGGGGTGTCCTCGACATTGGCCCGCCCGGCGACGTTTTCCCGATGGTTTTCGCGAGGTCCTGTTGCCATGTCGCCCTCCTGGGTATACCAATCATATAAAATCAATCTCCTGTTCGATGCAATTGAATATTTTCGAAAGAATGCGAACAACAACCAAGACCGGAGACGTCAGAGAGATGGCAAGCCTGGCAGGAGACCGCCGGTCCGCTAGCGAAGGGGCGAGCGAGCCCGCGACGCTTGGCGAAGCGGCCTATCAGCGCCTCCGCGCCGACATCGTCGCTGGCGTGCTCGAGGCGGGCAAGCCGTTGCGGCTGGAAGCGTTGCGGCAACGCTACGGCCTGAGCTTCTCGCCGCTGCGCGAAGCGCTGATGCGGTTGCAGTCCGAGCGTCTGGTGCTCTCGACGGCGTTGCGTGGCTTCTCGGTGGCGCCGCTGTCGCGCGAGGAGATGAAGGATGCGACGGAAACCCGCATCCTGATCGAATGCGAGGCGCTGCGCCGCGCGATGCGCGATGGCGATGACGATTGGGAGGCCGGCATCGTCGCGGCCTTCCACGCCCTCGGCCGGCAGGTCGAACGCATGGCGCGGAGCGCGGGCGAGGTGGATGCGGCCGAGATCGCCGCGATGGAGGAACGGCACCGCCACTTCCACCGTGCGCTGATCGCCTGTTGCGGATCGCCGCGCCTGCTCGAATTGGCGGACCAGCTCTCGATCGAGACCCAGCGCTATCGGCTGCCGAGCCTGGTCGGCCGCGCCGTCGGAACGCCGCCGCGTGACGTCTCCGCCGAGCATCGGCAGATCATGGACGCGACGCTTCGCCGCAGCGGCGACGCCGCCACACTGCTCGCCGAGCACTACCGGCGAACCTGCGCGAGCATCGAGGAGTCGATGACGTGGCCACAGCCGGCGTGACCGCGGCGGAGCGGTAGCGACGACTTGTCCGCCGAACCCTTGGCGAACGCGGAAGCAATCCATGCCTCCGCTTGCGGCGCGATGGATTGCTTCGCTGGCGCTCGCAATGACGGGATTGGCAGTTGTGTTCAATGTCAGACAAGCAACGAGGATGTGAGATCGCATTCTCGCGGCGCGAGGCGCCCGAGGTCTTCCAACAATATTCGCCACTTCGA
>NZ_JBHMET010000274.1:516569-542379 GCF_042430365.1 Bradyrhizobium erythrophlei | reverse complement strand
TGCCATCGTCACCATAGCCGCCATCGTCCTATGGATGCGGTAAGTGTCCACGCCACCTAGTGCGCAATTGCGCACGGGAGCGGGGATCCAGTACGCCGCGGCTTCACGGATCAAGCACAGCTCGCTGGGATACTGGGTCGCCCGGTCAAGCCGGGCGATAACAGCGGCGCAGGCGGCGTCAGCCGCCCATCTTCGCGACAAGCGCGTCGGACACTTCGAAATTGCCGTAGACGTTCTGCACGTCGTCGTGCTCGTTGAGCATGTCCATCAGCTTCAACAGCTTTTCGCCGGTCTCGTCGTCGACCGAGACGGTGTTCTGCGGCTTCCAGGTCAGCGCCGCCTTGCGCGGCTCGCCGAACTTCGCCTCCAGTGCCTTTGCCACTTCGCGGAAGGTCTCCTGAGAGGCATAGACCTCGTGACCGGCTTCGCTCGAATGCACGTCGTCGGCGCCGGCCTCAATCGCAGCGTCCAGCATGGCGTCGTCGGAGGCGACGCTCGCGTCATATTCGATGATGCCGGTGTGGTCGAACATGAAGGCGACCGAGCCGGTTTCGCCGAGATTGCCGCCGGACTTGGTGAAGAAGGAGCGGATGTCCGAGGCGGCGCGGTTGCGGTTGTCGGTCAGCGCCTCGACGATCACGGCGACGCCGCCGGGGCCATAACCTTCGTAGCGGATCTCGTCATAGTTCTCGCCCTCGCTGCCCGCGGCCTTCTTGATCGCGCGCTCGATATTGTCCTTGGGCATGTTCTCGGCGCGGGCCGCCACCACGGCGGCGCGCAGGCGCGGATTCATCGCCGGATCCGGGGTGCCGAGCTTGGCCGCGACGGTGATTTCGCGAGCCAGCTTGCCGAAAAGCTTCGACTTCTGGGCGTCCTGCCGGCCCTTGCGGTGCATAATGTTCTTGAACTGGGAATGGCCGGCCATGCGAGGTCTCTTGGAAGCGTAGATCAGAACGGGTGGAAAACGCGGCCTTATAGGCCCCCCACCGGCCAAAATCAAAGATCGGCGAGGCATTCCGTCGCGGTAAGTGTACCGCATCCCGGAATATGAGGCACTTGTTAACCATGGCTTCATGCCCGGATGAGAAGATCGCGCGTCCAATCTCAACCTCCAAGAGCTCCCATGGCGTTCGGTTTGTTTCGCAAGCGCGGCCTGGAGCCGGCTGCGCCGTCCGATGACCCCGCGGTTCCCGAGGCCTCGGCGGCGTCGGCGACGCCCGCCTCTCCCGAAAACGATTCGGCCAGGGACATTCTGGACCTGCTCGAACTCGAGCTCGGCGCGATGATCCGCCAGCTCGAGCGCGCGGCGAGTTCCGTGGCCGACGGCGCCGACGCCACCGCGGCGACGCTCGCCACCATCCGCGCGCGCACCGACGCCCTGACCGGACGCACCAGCGCCGCGCAGACCACGGCCACGACGTTCTCGGAGGCCGCTGACCGCTTCACCCATTCGGCCGAGGGAATCGGCCAGCAGGTGCGCGACGCGAGCAGGCTCGCCGACGATGCCGCAGCCGCGGCCCGCGAGGCCACCGCCAATGTCGATCGTTTGCGCGAATCCTCGGCGGCGATCGGCAACGTCGTCAATTTGATCGCGCAGATCGCGCGCCAGACCACGCTGCTGGCGCTGAACTCGACGATCGAGGCGGCGCGCGCCGGCGCCGCCGGCAAGGGCTTTGCGGTGGTCGCCACCGAGGTCAAGGCGCTGGCGGTGCAGACCCAGAGCGCCACCGAGGAAATCACCAAGAAGATCGAAGCGCTGCAGAAGGACGCAACCGGGTCGGCCGACGCGGTCCATCGCATCTCACAGGCGATCGAGGCGATCCGCCCGGTGTTCGAGAACGTCAACGGCGCGGTCGCCGAGCAGAACCAGATCACCGGCGCGATGGGACAGAACGCGGCCTCCGCCTCGCACTTCATCGTCTCGGTGGGCGACAGCGCCGGCGAGATCGACAGCGCGACCCGCGAAGCCGCGGCGCATGGCGACGACGTCGCCAAGGCCGGCAAGGCCGTCACGGCCTTCGCCCAGAAGCTCAAGGCGCGCTGTGCGGTCCTGCTACGCCAGAACGAGCGCGAGGACCCGCGCAAGAACGAACGCCTGCCCTGCAGCCTCGTAATCGAGATCAAGACCGCGCGCGGCATCATCACGGCGCCGGTCTACGAAATCTCGATGGCCGGCATCCTGGTCAGCGGGCCGGATGCCGACAGGCTGCCGCAGAACGAAAGCCTGAGCGCGACGCTGCAGGACATCGGCGCGTGCCGGATCCGCATCAGTGACCGCACCAGGGCCGGCGTGCAGGCGCGGTTCGAGGCGGCGAACGCCGCGCTGCGCGAGAAGATCGAAGACAGGATGTGGGCGATCCACGAGGAGAACGCCGAATTCGTCACCCGCGCCATGGAAGCCGGCGCCGCGCTGACCAAGATCTTCGAGGACGGCGTGGCCAGCGGCGCCGTCACGATCGAGGACCTGTTCGACACCAGCTATGTCGAGATATCAGGCACCAATCCGGTGCAGTACCGCACCAAAATGCTTGACTGGGCAGACCGCGCCCTGCCGCCGTTCCAGGAGGCGTTCCTCGCCCGCGACAAGCGCATGGCGTTCGCCGTCATGATCGACCAGAACGGCTATCTGCCGGTGCACAATAAGGTCTACTCGCATCCGCAGCGGCCGGGCGATGTCGCCTACAACACCGCCAATAGCCGCAACCGCCGCATCTTCAACGATGCCGCGGGCCTTGCCGCCGGCCGCAACCAGCGCGCCTATCTGATCCAGACCTATGCGCGCGACATGGGCAACGGCAACATGGTGATGATGCGCGAGATCGACGTGCCGGTCCGCGTGCGCGGCCGGCACTGGGGCGGCTTCCGGACAGCCTACAAGCTGTGATCGGTTTTTGTAGCCCGGATGAAGCGAAGCGTAATCCGGGAATCTCGCCCGCGGATGCGTTGGTCCCGGATTTCGCTGCGCTCCATCCGGGCTACGTTCGCTTAGACCCAGAATCCCGGCACCGTCGGCTCGAGCCTACCGCCGGCGCGCACCGGCGCGACCTTCATTGCAAGCCCCGTCGCATCGTCGGTCTCGACCGCAATTCCGCTCAGCGTCGCCTGGCCCGACGCCGGCTCGAAGCGGGCCGACGGGATGCCGGTGAGGAAGCGCTGCAGCGGCTCCTCCTTCTGCATGCCGATCACCGAATCATAGTCGCCGGTCATCCCGGCGTCGGTCATATAGGCGGTGCCGCCCGGCAGCACCTGGTGATCGGCGGTCGGCACATGGGTATGCGTTCCGACCACGAGGCTGACGCGGCCGTCGCAGAAAAAGCCCATGCCCTGCTTCTCGCTGGTCGCCTCGCCATGAAAGTCGAGCACGATGGCGTCGGCGCCCTCGCGCAGCGGGCAGGCTTCCAGCTCGCGCTCCACCGCGCTGAAGGGATCGTTGGACGACGGCTCCATGAAGACGCGGCCGATCGCGTTGAGCACCAGCGCGCGCTTGCCGTTCTTGGTGTCGACCAGCGCCGAGCCGCGGCCAGGCGAGTGGCGCGGGAAATTCAGGGGCCGGATCAGGCGCGGCGCGCGCTCGATGAAGACCAGCGCCTCCTTCTGATTCCAGGCGTGGTTGCCGAGCGTGATCGCGTCGGCGCCGGCGTCGAGGAATTCCTCGTAGATCGCTTCGGTGATGCCGAAGCCGCCGGCCGAATTCTCGCCATTGACGATGACGAGATCGAGCGACCAGTCCTTGACCATGCCGGGGAGGTGGTCGGTGATGGCGGTGCGGCCGGTCCTGCCGACGACGTCACCAACAAAGAGAATGCGCAATTCAGGGGCTCCGGAAATCGAACGTCTTGCGCTCCGTTAGCACATAATCGAGCGCGACGTCGTGCGACAGCGCAGGAATCGCCTTGGTTTCCTGTGCGGCGAAAGCAAGGCCCACGCCGATGACATGCTTGGCCTTGCGCAGATGCGCGAAGGTATAGTCGTAATAGCCGGCGCCGTAGCCGATGCGGTGGCCGAGCCGATCGAACGCCGCGAGCGGCACCAGCATCACGTCCGGATGCACCTCGGCCGCCGCCGGCGACGGCTCGGGGATGCCGAGCGGTCCGAGCATGAGCCGCTCGTGCGGCGACCAGGCGCGAAATGTCAGCGACTGGCCGCGCGCGTTGACGCAGGGCAATGCGAGCCGCGCGCCCTGGGCCAACAGCTTGTGCATCAGCGGCGCCGGGTCGATCTCGCTGCGGATCGGCGAATAGCCCGAGACGACCATGCCCTGCGTGACGGCAAATGGCGGACCGCGCTTGGCCAGCGCCTCGGCGGCGGCGCTGCGCTGCTCGTCGCTCAGCGCGTCGCGCTTGGCGAGTGCCAGGGCCCGAAGTTCGGCCTTCGATCGGCTCGCGTGCATGACCATTTTCCGCCGTCATCGTCCACGATCGCGGACGATCCAGTCATCCAGAGACGCTTGCATTCTGACGGCCACGTCGCGGCGTACTGGATGCCCCGCAAGCGCGGGGCGCGCTGTTACTCAATTGAACGCCGCAGCGCGACGACAGGGAAACCGCAGAAAGAAAACAGAGTGCGAAGCCGCAGAGGCCGTTGGAGCGCTCGATCCCGGAGTTCCCTACGAAAGTAGGTGGGCACCATATGTCCGGGTCCACGGACCCGGCCAGGGACAGTTCCCTAAAGGATCGATAAGGCCCCGGGGATATATGGCTCCTGACGCACGACGCAGCTTCGCGAGGGCTAATGTAACCATGAAAGGGACAAATCGCCAGCGGCAAGGGGCCCTCTTCCGCAAATCGTCATCCGCGACATTCTCGCCCCTGGCGTGAAAGCCACCCGGTCCCTCAAACTCCACCCAATCGCGCGACCATGTTTTTCGTATAGTGAGCCAGCAGGACCGCCGCGTTATTGCCGAGCACGTCGATCTTCCGGCCCTGCTTGAGCGCGAGCAATCCGACCAGATAGGTGATCAGCGCGGAGGTCTCGAGCCTCGCCATCGGCAGGAACGGCTTCGCGGTGGCCTTGCGGACCAGTTCGGCAAGCAGAGCCAGCAGCTCGTCCAGCTGGCGCTTGAGCTTCTCATCCGATCCACGACCAATTTTTTGCGTGCGCTCGCCGTTGAACAGGACCAGCGACAACGTCAGCTCGGACGGGTGTGCATCGTAATATCGGTAGATCGCGAGAGTCGCACGCCGAAGCGCCTTGGCCGGAACGACGATGCCGTCGATCGCTGCATGCACTTGCCCGGTGACAGCCTTCAGCGACTCGCCGAGCACGACCGAGAACAACTCCTCCTTGGAGCGGAACAGCGGATAGATCGCCCCCGTGGTGCAGCCCGCCTCCTGCGCGATCGCCCTGATCGACGCCCTTTCCAGTCCGGAGGCTTCAAACACGCGACGTGCCGCGTCAACGATCAGCTGCCGACGATGGAGCTCTATCGTTTCCTGGTAGGTCTGCGCGGCCGCGGGCATTGACTCTCCACTGCAATTGTAACAACGTATTATTCAGATAACACTGTTATCAACGCCAGGCAAGCAAAGCTGCGGAAAAGGCCGTCGTCGGCCGTAGCTGCTGGGGGAATCTCAATGCGTGAACAGGATTACGTCGAGCCACGGCTCAACGCCGGCGAGGTGGAGCAGGCCATCGTCCGCAACCTGCCAAGCATCGATCATCACGGCGAAATCGTTGAGAGCGTCGGATCAAATTCGATCCGCGTCCGGCTCCCTTACCGGCAGGCCTTCATGGGGGCCGAGTTGTGGCAAGACGGCACTGGCGGCGTGTTCTCCGGCCCGATGGTGATGGGTCTTGCCGACACCACCATGTAGGGCTGCGTGCTGGCGGCGCTTGGAAGCGAGGTCATCCCGGTGATGGCGACCTTCAACGTCACTTTCCTGCGGCCGGCTAAGGCCGCGGACCTGATCGCAGAGGCGCGAATCGTGCGCCGCGGCGGCCGGCTGCACTATCTCGAATGCTGGCTGACCTCCGACGGCGCGCGCGAGCCATGCGCGCACATCACCTCGACATATCGGGTCGCCGCTCGCCTGCATCATTAGGGCTGCGGCCCGCCCGTTTGCGTTCCACGAACGATCTGCAGGCAAGACTCGAGGCACGGCGATGGTCTTGGCTATTCCACATGCGCACTGGCCCTTGTTTGAGGCGCGTCACTTCGACCTTGCCGCGCGCTTTTCCCGTTGGGCCTGCGTCAATCTGGCGCCCCACGAAAGTGACGAGGGTGGCGACGGAAAGGCCGCTCGCCTGATCTTCGAGGCGTTGGGTCGCGATGGCTGGCTGCGGTCGACGTCGGCATCCGACGGACAAAGCGCAGTCCTCGACCTCCGCGCGATATGCCTGCTGCGGGAAATCTGCGGCCAGTCTTCGGCGATCGCAGACGTCGCGCTGTCCGAGCCGTGGCTCGGCGCGTTGCCTCTGATGCTGGCCGCATCGGCTGAACTCCAGAAGAAATACCTTCCCGGCTACCTCGCCGGCGCGCTCCTGCCTGCCTTCGCGCTGTCCGAGCCCGATGCCGGATCGGACGTCCAGGCGCTCACCACGTCGGCCCGCAAGGATGGCGATCATTTCGTCATCAACGGCCGTAAGGCCTGGACTTCAAACTGTGGACTCGCCGACCTCTATGTCGTGGTTGCCCGCCTGGATCGCGGAAGGGGCAAGGGCGACATCGCGGCATTCGCAGTCGAGCCCGACGATGGGGGCGTTGTCTTCGAGAAACGCCTGGAGGTGATGTCCCCGCATACCGTTGGCACGTGGCGCCTCCAGGACTGTCGCGTCCCGGCAGGCCGCTTGATCGGCCGGGCCGACGCCGGCCTGCAGATCGCCCTTCGCGCGCTCGAGATCTTCCGTCCGACCGTTGGAGCTGCGGCAATCGGCTTCGCCCGCCGTGCGCTCGACGAGGCCGTGCAGCACAGCCTGTCGCGCCGCGCCTTCAAGAAGCCCATTGCAGAACACCAGATGGTCCGGGCGAAGCTGGCCGACATGGCCATGGAACTGGATGCCGCGACGTTGCTCGTCTATCGCGCCGCATGGAATTCAGACGTCGGAGGCAGAAGCGGCCGGAAATCGTCGATGGCCAAGCTCTACGCCACCGAAAGCGCACATCGAATCATCGACAACGCCGTGCAGATTTTTGGTGGCATGGGGGTCAGGAAGGGAGAAGTCGTCGAACGGCTCTATCGCCACGTTCGCGCTTTTCGCATTTTTGACGGAACGAGCGAGATCCAGAAACTGATCATCGCCCGCAGCTTACTGGCGGATGCCAGCGGGTAAGCCTCGCCATCCTCACCCGATCGCAATCCCGCCGCCGATGGTGCGGTTGAGCACCTGTGTGGTGCGCTCGATCCGCTCGGCGGCGGCGTTGAGCGCGGCGGAGACGGCGGCCTGGGTCTGCCGCGCGCGGTCGGCGGCGGCGACGCGCGCGTTGCGCAGCTGTTCGAGCTCCTCCTCGAGATTGCGGATGCGCGCACCCTGGTCGAGCAGCTCGTCGCAGGCGGTGAGCGCCGCCATCACCGTGAGCCGGGCGTCGCCGATCTCGCCGAATTTGCCGCGCAGCGATTCGATGCGCGTTTCCAGATTCTCCGCGAGCTTGAGCAGCCGCACCTCCTGGCCTTCCTCGCAGGCCATCCGGTATTGCCGGCCGTTGATGGTGACGTTGATGTGGCTCATTTGCTCTCTCCGCTCTCGAGCACGGCGCGGATCGTGCCGATCGCCGCGTCGAGCTTTTCCGCGATCTCGCGATTGGTGCGCTCGAGCTTGCGCGTCTTGACCAGCGAGCCGTCGAGCTCGTCAGCGAGCCGGGAGCGATCGGCGCCGAGCGCCTGGATCCGGCTTGCGAGTTCGCTCTCGTCGCGGTCGGCCTCGCGCCGCCGCTCCACCGAGCTCTCCAGCGCATCAAGCGCCGCCATCAGCCGTTTTGTCGCGGCGTCGATATCGGCAAGAGGTGCCTCGGCGTTGCCAGACCCGTTGGCGGGACGATCACTCATGAGACGCGGCGTGGACCCTTGTGGACCCCAGGGATAGGCCTGCCGCACGGCAAAACCGGCGCTTCGGCAAGCGGTTAGGGCATGAAATTTACGTGGCAAGCGAGCCCAGCGCAACGTCACCGCAAAACTATGCACCGATCAATCGAAATGCCCGATTTTGGGCAACTTTTCCCCGTTTTGGGGCGTTTGATCGCCTTGGACTTGGGGAATTTGAGGTGCTAAGCCAGCGCCAACCCCGTAAGGCCATCACGCGCGTATCGCGGCTGCCCGCCCCGATGCGTCCCACAACCAAGCCCTCATTTCAGGCGGATTTTTCATCATGACGCAGACCGCGATCCGGGCCGACAAGGCCGAGCTGCAGCGCCAGGCGCTCGAGGTCGATCATACCCATATGGCCCATGCGATCCGTGGCCTTGCCATGGACGCCGTCGAGAAGGCGAAATCCGGCCATCCCGGCCTGCCGATGGGCGCCGCGGATATCGCGACCGTGCTGTTCACCCAGTTCCTGAAATTCGACGCGGCCGATCCGGCCTGGCCCGATCGCGACCGTTTCGTGCTGTCGGCCGGTCACGGCTCGATGCTGCTCTATGCCTTGCTGTACCTGACCGGCAACAAGGACATGACGCTTGAGCAGCTCAAGCAATTCCGCCAGCTCGGCTCCAAGACGCCGGGACATCCGGAAAACTTCGAGACCAGCGGCGTCGAGACCACCACCGGCCCGCTCGGCCAGGGCATCGCCACGGCCGTCGGCATGGCGCTGGCGGAGAAGATGTTCGCCGCCGAGTTCGGCAAGAAGATCGTCAACCACCACACCTATGTGCTCGCCTCCGACGGCGACCTGATGGAAGGCATCTCGCAGGAAGCGATCGCACTGGCCGGCCACTGGCGGCTGAACAAGATGATCGTGCTCTACGATGACAACGGCATCTCGATCGACGGCCCGACCTCGCTCTCCGACTCGGTCGACCAGGTGAAGCGCTTCAAGTCGGCCGGCTGGGCCGCCGAGCGGATCGACGGCCACGATCCGAAGGCGATCGCCGCCGCGATCGCGCGTGCGCAGAAGTCCGGCAAGCCATCCCTGATCGCCTGCAAGACCACGATCGGCTACGGCGCGCCGAACAAGGCCGGCACCGCCAAGGTGCATGGTGAAGCGCTCGGCGCCGATGAACTGAAGGGCGCCAAGGAGAAGCTCGGCATCTCGCTCGAGCCGTTCTCGGTGCCGGACGACGTGCTGAAGGCGTGGCGCGAGGCGGGCAGCCGCGGTGCCGCCGCGCACAAGGATTGGGACGCGCAGTTCGCCCAGCTCGGCACCCGCAAGCGCGCCGAGTTCGAGCGCCGCCTGCGCCACGAGCGGCCGCAGTCGCTCGCGAAGGCGCTGCGCGCGCACAAGAAGGCGCTCTTGGAAAATCCGCTCAACGTCGCCACCCGCAAATCGTCGGAGGCCGCGATCGAGGTGATCGCCGCCGCGATGCCGATGGAATTCGTCGCCGGTTCCGCCGACCTCACGGGCTCCAACAACAACAAGGCGAAGTCGGCGACAGCGTTCGCCGCGAAGGCGCCGAAGGGCCGCTTCATCCATTACGGCATCCGCGAGCACGGCATGGCCGCGTGCCTGAACGGCATCTTCCTGCACGGCGGCTTCGCGCCGAACGGCGCGACCTTCCTGGTGTTCACCGACTATGCGCGCGCCGCGATGCGGCTGTCGGCGCTGATGGGCACCGGCGTGGTCTATGTCATGACGCACGACTCGATCGGCCTCGGCGAGGACGGCCCGACGCACGAGCCGGTCGAGCATCTCTCCGCGCTCCGCGCGATGCCCAACATGCGGGTGTTCCGCCCCTGCGACGCGATCGAAACCGCCGAGTGCTGGGAACTTGCGCTCAACCGCGTCGACGGTCCGACGGTGCTGGCGCTGACCCGCCAGAACCTGCCGCAGCTCCGCACCACGGCGCCGAACGACAACCCGTGCGGCCACGGCGCCTATGAGCTGGTCGCGGCCCAGGGTGACGCAAAAGTGTCATTATTCGCCTCCGGTTCCGAGGTCGAGATCGCGGTCGCCGCGCAGAAGCAGCTCGCCGAGCGCGGCATCGCGACGCGGGTGGTTTCGGTCCCCTCGCTGGAATTGCTGCTGGCGCAGCCCGCCGAACGGCAAAACGCCATTATCGGCAATGCGCCGGTCAAGATCGCGATCGAGGCCGCGGTGCGCTGGGGCTGGGATGCCGTGATCGGCCGGGATGGCGAATTCGTGGGCATGCACGGTTTCGGTGCCAGTGCGCCGGCGAAGGATCTTTTCAGGCACTTCGGAATTACCGCTGAGGCCGTCGTTAACGCTGCGCTGAAGCGCATCTGACGCCGGCCTGACACCCGCGCCCTGACGGTTGAGCTTGCCGCGAAAAAGGACTACCTAGGCTCCATCTATTCCGCTCGCGTCCGGCCGAACCGGGCGTTCCGCCGTAAAACCCTCGTGGGAGCTGTCCCGCGGGGCAGGCCCCAGCTTTTAGAGGAGAAACGACCATGGCAGTCCGCGTCGCGATCAACGGGTTTGGCCGCATCGGCCGCAATGTGTTGCGCGCCATCGCCGAGTCCGGCCGCAAGGATATCGAGGTGGTCGGCATCAACGACCTCGGCCCGGTCGAGACCAACGCGCATCTCCTGCGCTTCGACTCCGTGCACGGCCGCTTCCCCGGCACCGTCACCGTCGACGGCGACTCGATCAATCTCGGCAGCGGCAAGATCAAGGTGTCCGCCGAGCGTGATCCCTCGAAGCTGCCCTGGAAGGACCTCGGTGTCGACATCGCGCTGGAATGCACCGGCATCTTCACCGCGAAGGACAAGGCCTCCGCGCATCTCACCGCCGGCGCCAAGCGCGTGCTGGTCTCCGCGCCTGCCGACAACGCCGACGCCACCATCGTCTTCGGCGTCAACCACGACACGCTGACCAAGGACCACCTGGTCATCTCCAACGGCTCCTGCACCACCAACTGCCTCGCGCCGGTCGCCAAGGTCCTGAACGACACCGTCGGCATCGAGACCGGCTTCATGACCACGATCCACGCCTACACCGGCGACCAGCCCACCCTCGACACCCTGCACAAGGACCTCTATCGCGGCCGTGCGGCGGCGATGTCGATGATCCCGACCTCGACTGGTGCGGCGAAGGCGATCGGCCTGGTGCTGCCCGAGCTGAAGGGCAAGCTCGATGGCGTCGCGATCCGCGTGCCGACCCCGAACGTCTCGGTGGTCGACCTCAAGATCGTCGCCAAGCGCGCAACCGACGCCAAGGAGATCAACGCGGCGATGAAGCGCGCCTCCGAGCAGCAGCTCAAGGGCATCCTCGGCTACACCACCGCGCCGAACGTCTCGATCGACTTCAACCACGATCCGCATTCGTCGACCTTCCACGAAGACCAGACCAAGGTGCAGAACGGCACGCTGGTGCGCGTGATGTCCTGGTACGACAACGAGTGGGGCTTCTCCAACCGCATGGCCGACACCGCGGTCGCGATCGGAAAGCTCATCTAAGACAGACGATCCGTCATGCCCGGCCTTGTGCCGGGCATCCACGTCTTTGGCCCCACGCATTCAAGGCGTGGACGGTCGGGGCATAGGCAGGCGAAAACGACGCCGTCCATTGGACGGCTATGCCCGGCCATGACGCAGGAAACGCCTCATGACAAAATCATTCCGCACCCTCGATGACGTCGACGTGAAGGGAAAGCGCGTGCTGCTGCGCGTGGACCTCAACGTCCCCATGGAAAATGGCCGTGTGACCGACGCCACAAGGCTCGAGCGCGTCGCGCCCACCATCACCGAACTCTCCGACAAGGGCGGCAAGGTGATCCTGCTCGCCCATTTCGGCCGGCCCAAGGGCCGCGATCCCAAGGAATCCCTCAAGCCGGTCGCTGAAGCCCTGTCGAAGGTGATCAAGCGGCCTGTCGCATTCGCCGACGACTGCGTCGGCGAGCCGGCGGCCAAGGCGGTCGCCGCGCTCAGGGATGGCGACATCCTCTGCTTGGAAAACACGCGCTTCCACCAGGAGGAAGAGAAGAACGACGCCGGCTTCGTCGCGGAACTCGCAAAGCTCGGCGATATCTGGGTCAACGACGCCTTCTCCGCGGCGCACCGCGCGCATGCCTCGACCGAGGGCCTCGGCCACAAGCTGCCGGCCTATGCCGGCCGCACCATGCAGGCCGAGCTCGATGCATTGGGCAAGGCCCTGGAAGCGCCGACCAAGCCGGTGATCGCGATCATCGGCGGCGCCAAGGTGTCGACCAAGATCGACCTCCTGGAGAACCTCGTCACCAAGGTCGATGCGCTCGTGATCGGCGGCGGCATGGCCAACACCTTCCTGCATGCGCAGGGTGTTGCGGTCGGCAAGTCGCTGGCCGAGAAGGATCTCGCCGCCACCGCGCTGCGGATCCTGGACAAGGCCAACGCCTCCAACTGCGCGATCATCCTCCCCGTTGACGCTGTCGTCGCCAACCAGTTCGCGGCCAACGCGCCGTCGCACGCCTACGGCCTCGACTCGATCCCGGCCGACGGCATGATCCTCGACGTCGGTCCGCAATCGATCGCGCGCATCCATGCCGCAATCGACGATGCGGCGACGCTGGTCTGGAACGGGCCGCTCGGAGCCTTCGAGCTGACGCCGTTCGACCGCGGCACCGTGGTGGCGGCCAAGCACGCCGCCGAGCGCACCAAGGCGAAGAAGCTGATCTCGGTCGCCGGCGGCGGCGACACCGTGGCGGCGCTGAACCAGGCCGGCGTCGGCGGCGATTTTTCCTACGTCTCGACCGCGGGCGGCGCGTTTCTTGAATGGATGGAAGGCAAGCCGCTGCCCGGCGTCGAAGTCTTGAAGAAAGCCTGATTCACATCGAATCGCGCGCGAAAGCGCTAAAAATACAGGGAGAATTGGAATGGCTCGCATTACATTGCGGCAACTGCTCGACCACGCGGCCGAGCACGATTACGGCGTACCGGCGTTCAACATCAACAACATGGAGCAGGCGCTGGCGATCATGGCGGCGGCCTCCGAGGTCGACGCGCCCGTCGTCATCCAGGCCTCGCGCGGCGCGCGCTCCTACGCCAACGACGTCATGCTCAAGCACATGATGGACGCCGTCACCGAGATCTATCCGCAGATTCCGGTTTGCGTGCATCTCGACCACGGCAACGAGCCGGCGACCTGCATGACCGCGATCCAGGCCGGCTTCACCTCTGTCATGATGGACGGTTCACTGAAGGCCGACGGCAAGACGCCGGGCGACTGGGACTACAATGTCGGCGTCACCAAGACCGTGACCGACATGGCCCATCTCGGCGGCATCTCGGTGGAGGGCGAGCTCGGCGTGCTCGGCTCGCTCGAGACCGGCATGGGCGACAAGGAAGACGGCCACGGCGCCGAAGGCAAGCTGTCGCATGACCAGCTTCTCACCAATCCCGACGAAGCCGTGAAGTTCGTGCGCGAGACCAGGGTCGACGCGCTGGCGATCGCGATGGGCACCTCGCACGGCGCCTACAAGTTCACCCGCAAGCCCGACGGCGACATCCTCGCCATGAACGTAATCGAGGAGATCCATCGCAAGCTGCCGAACACGCATCTTGTGATGCATGGTTCTTCTTCGGTGCCGCAGGAGCTGCAGGAGATCATCAACGCCAATGGCGGCAAGATGAAGCCGACCTGGGGCGTGCCGGTGGCCGAGATCCAGCGCGGCATCAAGAACGGCGTGCGCAAGATCAACATCGACACCGACAACCGCATGGCGATGACCGGCCAGATCCGCAAAGTCCTGAAGGACAATCCGGAAGAGTTCGATCCGCGCAAGTACCTGAAGCCGGCGATGGAGGCGATGACCAAGCTGTGCAAGCAGCGCCTGCAGGAGTTCAACACCGCAGGTCAGGCCAGCAAGATCAAGAAGGTGCTGACCACGGCCGACATGGCCAAGCGCTACGCCAAGGGCGAGCTCGATCCGAAGATCGCCTGACAAACGTTAACGCGACGGGACACCCGACCTGACGCAGTCGGGCACGGTGTCCCCGGGCGGCGGCCGACGGCCGCTGCGACAGCCGGCCGCGACGAACGTTTTCTAGGCAATTGCCCGATAACCGCCTATTTTGGTTTGCAAAGGCAATTCGCTCCGGAGGACGCCTCGATGAACCTTGCTGACCTCAACAAAGTTGCGCTTGCCATGGTGACCCCGGGCAAGGGCATCCTCGCCGCCGACGAATCCTCAGGCACCATCAAGAAGCGTTTCGACGCCATCAAGGTCGAATCGACCGGGGAGAATCGCCGCGACTATCGCGAGATGCTGTTCCGCTCGCAGGAGGCGATGAGCAAGTACATCTCCGGCGTCATCCTCTACGACGAGACGATCTGGCAGGACGCCAAGGACGGCACGCCGCTGGTCAAGCTGATCGAGCAGGCGGGCGCGATCCCCGGCATCAAGGTCGACGAAGGCACGCAACCTCTGCCGGCCTGTCCCGGCGAACTCGTCACCGTCGGCCTCGACAAGCTCGCCGAGCGGCTGAAGAAATACTACGAGCGCGGCGCGCGCTTTGCGAAATGGCGCGCGGTGATCGATATCGGCTCGAGCGCCGGCAGCCGCGGCATTCCGACCATGACCGCGATCCGCGTCAACGCGCATGCGCTCGCGCGCTACGCCGCGCTGTGCCAGGCCGCGCAGATCGTGCCGATCGTCGAGCCGGAAGTGCTGATGGACGGCGATCACGACATCGACCGCTGCTATGAGGTGACGCAGCGCGTGCTGAACCGCACCTTCCAGGAATTGCGGGTGCAGCGCGTCGCGCTGGAAGGCATGGTCCTGAAGCCCAACATGGCGATCTCGGGCAAGAAGTGCCCGAAGCAGGCCTCGGTCCAGGAGGTCGCCGAGAAGACCATCCGCCTGCTCAAGAGCTGCGTGCCGGCCGCGGTGCCCGGCATCGCCTTCCTCTCCGGCGGCCAGAGCGACGAAGAGGCGACCGCGCATCTCGACGCCATGAACAAGATCGGCGGACTGCCCTGGCGGCTGACCTTCTCCTATGGCCGCGCGCTGCAGGCGGCGCCGCAGAAGGCGTGGTCCGGCAAGGCCGACAACGTCGCGGCGGGCCAGCGCGCCTTCTCGCACCGCGCCAAGATGAATGGCCTCGCCAGCACCGGCAAATGGGACGCCGGCCTCGAGAAACAGGCGGCATAGTTGGCCACCAAACCCGTCCCGCCGCGGCCGGCGCCGCGCCTCTATCTGGCGACGCCGGTCGTCGACGATCCCGCGCAGCTTGCCGCGGATCTGCCGGATCTCGTGGCGGCCGCCGATGTCGCCGCGGTGCTGGTGCGGCTGCGCGAGACCGACCAGCGTACGATGATTTCCCGCGTCAAGGCGCTGGCGCCTGCGATCCAGAACGCGGGCGCGGCGCTGCTGATTGACGGCCATCCCGAACTCGTCGCGCGCGCGGGCGCGGATGGCGCACACCTGACCGGTCTTGCCGCGATGGAAGACGCGATGCCGTCATTGAAGCCTGACCGCATCGCAGGCGTCGGCGGGCTTGCGACGCGCCACGATTCGATGGCGGCGGGCGAGGCCGGCGCCGACTACGTGCTGTTCGGCGAACCCGACGCCAAGGGGCAACGGCCATCCGCCGAGGCAATCGCCGAACGCCTGCAATGGTGGGATGAATTGTTCGAGCCGCCCTGCGTCGGCTTTGCCGTGTCGCGCGAGGAGGCCTGCGAATTCGCCGCGGCCGGCGCGGACTTCGTGCTGGTCGGCGATGTCGTCTGGGCCGACCCGCGCGGCGCGAGGGCAGCTCTGGTCGACATCGGCCAGGCGATCCGGCAGGCGCATGCCAAGACTTTCGGAAAGGCTGGGGCCGCGGGATGACGCCGGAATGAAATGCCTGCGTCCGATAGGTGTTGCGCTCGGCTGCTCGATGCTGGCGAGCGGCGCGATGGCGCAGCTTTCGATCACGCCGCCAGCACAGACGCCAGCGGCGAAGAAGGAAGCTCCGAAGGAGGCCCCTAAGCCGAAGGTCCATTCACCGGTGGCGAAGAAGGCCGCGCCGAAGCCCGCGGCGATGCCTACGCCGTCCCCCTCGCCGTCTCCGACAACTGCATTCGAGGATCCCAACGTCGATCTCGTCTACGGCGCCTATCAGCGTGGGATGTACAAGACCGCGTTCGAGCTTGCGAGCACGCGCGCCCAGTACAACAACGATCCCAAGGCGATGACGATGCTGGGCGAGCTCTACGCCAACGGCCTCGGCATCAAGCGCGACTATGCCAAGGCGGTCCAGTGGTACCAGCGCGCCGCCGACGCCGGCGACCGCGAGGGGATGTTCGCGCTCGCGATGCTGAAGATCGCCGGCCGCGGCGGCCCGGTGAACAAGGACGAGGCGGTCAAGCTGTTGGCATCGTCGGCCAAGCTCGGTGAGCCGAAGGCGGCCTATAATCTCGCCTTGCTCTATCTCGACGGCCAGACCCTGCCGCAGGACGTCAAGCGCTCCGCCGAGCTCTTGCGCATGGCTGCGGACGCCGGCAACCCGGAGGCGCAATACGCGCTCGCGACCTTCTACAAGGAGGGCACCGGCGTACCGAAGGATGTCGAAAAGGCGGTGCGGCTGCTGCAGGCCGCCTCGCTCGCCGACAATGTCGATGCCGAGGTGGAATATGCGATCGCGCTGTTCAACGGCACCGGCACGCCGCGCAACCAGCCCGCGGCGGTGGCGCTGCTCAGGAAGGCGGCCCGGCAGAACAGCGCGATCGCGCAAAACCGCCTCGCCCGCGTGCTGGCGACCGGCCAGGGTGCGCCGGTCGACAAGATCGAGGCGCTGAAATGGCACATCGTGGCCAAAACGGCCGGCAAGGGCGACCTCGCGCTCGACGAGATGTTCGCCGACATGAGCCCCGCCGACCGCGCCGAGGGCGAGGATGCGGCCCGGAAATGGATCGGAAGCAACGTCAAATGACGCCTTGACGGCGCCTCCTCCAGAGGGCACCCATGCCTGACCCGTCATCCTGAGGCGCTCGCGGAACGCGAGCCTCGAAGGATGAACGGCCCCGCCGGTGGCCGTCGTCCTTCGAGACGCGCGTTCCGCGCTCCTCAGGATGACGGGATGACATCCCCGACCGCTGCCCAGATTCATCGCACTAACGAAACCTGTTCATCATGCTCTACTCCGCCCTCATCAATGTCATGGTCAAGGCCGCGCGCCGCGCCGGCCGCAGCCTCAAGCGCGACCTCGGCGAGATCGAGCATCTGCAGGTGTCGCTGAAGGGGCCGGCGAACTTCGTCTCGCTCGCCGACAAGCGCGCCGAGGAGATGCTCTACACCGACCTTGAAAAGGCGCGGCCGGGCTACGGTTTCCTGGGCGAGGAAGGCGGCAAGCGCGAGGGAAGCGACAAGAGCCACACCTGGATCGTCGATCCGCTCGACGGCACCACCAACTTCCTGCACGGCATCCCGCAATTCGCGATCTCGATCGGGCTGGCACGCGAGGACACCGTGATCGCGGGCGTGATCTACAACCCCGCCAATGACGAGCTCTACATCGCCGAGCGCGGCAAGGGTGCGTTCCTCAACGACCAGCGGCTGCGCGTCGCCGGCCGCCGCCAGCTCAACGAATGCGTCGTCGCCTGCGGCCTCCCGCATATCGGCCGCGGCAATCACCAGCTGGCGCTGCAGGAGATGGCCGCGCTGCAGAGCAAGGTCGCCGGATTCCGCCGCTTCGGCGCCGCGTCCCTCGACCTCGCCTACGTCGCCGCCGGCCGCCTCGACGGCTATTGGGAGCGCAATCTGCAGCCTTGGGACATCGCCGCCGGCCAGATCATGGTCAGGGAGGCCGGCGGCACGGTCTCCGGCATCCAGGGCAATGACGACCCGCTGCAGACCGGGCATGTGGTCTGCGGCAACGAGTTCGTGCACGGCGAGCTGATCAGGATCTTGAAGCCGCTCGGCCAATGACGCTGCCTCAAGGTGTCGGCCGTATCGGCGCCGGCGGTCCGTAGACTTCGCTCTTCTCCGCGACCTTCTCGCGATCGCCCCCAAGCACGCGCTGCACGCTGACGAAGAACACCGGCACAAGCAGCAGCGCTAGGATGACGACGGCGATCATGCCGCCCATCACGCTGGTGCCGAGCGCCTGCTGGCTGGCGCCACCGGCACCGGTCGCGATCACCATCGGCAGCACGCCGCAGACGAAGGCAAGGCCGGTCATCAGGATCGGGCGGAAACGGAGACTGCACGCCTCGATCGTCGCCTCGACCAGTGGCTTGCCCTGCGCGCGCAAATCCTTAGCGAATTCGATGATCAGGATTGCGTCCTTGGCGGCGAGACCGATGATCGTGATAAGGCCGACGGTGAAATAGACGTCGTTCGGCAGGCCGCGCATCGTTGCCGCCACCACTGCGCCGAGAATGCCGAGCGGCACCGTGAGCAGCACCGCGAGCGGAATGGTCCAGCTCTCATAGAGCGCGGCGAGCAAGAGGAACACCACCAGCACCGACAGCGCCAGCAGGAACGGCGCCTGCGAACCCGACAGCTTCTCCTGCAGCGACTGGCCGGTCCACTCATAGCCGAAGCCGCGCGGCAGCTTGTCGGCGAGCCGCTCCATCTCGGCGATCGCATCGCCCGAGGTGAAGCCCGGCCGCGCCTCGCCGGAGATGCGCACCGCCGGATAATAGTTGAAGCCCGCGATTTGCGTCGGCCCCTTCGACCACTCGATGGTGGCGAAGGCCGAGAATGGCACCAATTGCCCGCGGCTGTTCTTGACGTTGTAGTTCAGGATGTCGTCGGCATTCATCCGGCTTGTCTTGTCCGCCTGCACGATGACGCGCTGCATACGCCCGCGGTTCGGGAAGTCATTGATGTAGTTCGAGCCGAGATTGGTCGAGATCGTGTTGTTGATGTCCTCGAAGGTGACGCCGAACGCACCCGCCTTCTCGCGGTCGATCATCAGATTGACCTGCGGCGCCGGCGGCAGGCCTTCGACATAGACCTTTTGCAGCACCGGGCTGGCATTGGCTTCCGCGATCAGCCGCTCGGACGCAGCGATCAGCGCCGCATAGCCCTTCTGGCCGCGGTCCTGCAGGCGGAACGAGAAGCCCGAGGAATTGCCGAGATTGTCGATCGGCGGCGGCTGCAGCGCCGAGATCCTGGCGTCGCGGATCGACGACAGGTCGCGGTTGATGTCGGCCACGATGGCGGCTGCCGAATCCTTCGGCCCGCGCTCCGACCAGTCCTTCAACGTGATGAAGGCCTGCGCGGTGTTCATGCCCTGGCCGAGGAAGCTGAAGCCGGTGAGGAACGTCACGTTCTCGATGCCGGCGCGCTCGAGCAGATATTTTTCAACTTTCTCGACCGCCGCCTCCGTGCGCGCATAGGAGGACTCCGACGGCGTCTGCACGTCGGTGGTGATAAAGCCCTGGTCGTCGACCGGCAGGAAGCCGCCGGGCAGGCGGACGAAGCCGTAGGCGACGCCGGCAAACAGCACGGCGTAGATCAGCATCAAGCGGCCGGTGCGCTTCAGCGCGCCCTTCACCGTGCGGGTGTAGCCCTCGCGGCTGGTGTCGAGCACGCGGTTGAAGGCGCCGAACACGCCCTTGCGCGCATGGCCATGGCCTTTCTGCACCGGCTTGAGCAAGGTCGCGCAGAGCGCCGGCGTCAGCGACAGCGCCAGCAGCGCCGAGAACGCGATCGCCGCGACCATGGTGACGGAGAACTGGCGATAGATGATGCCGACCGAGCCCGGGAAGAACGCCATCGGCACGAACACTGCCATCAGCACCAGCGTGATGCCGATGATCGCGCCCGTGATCTGCGACATCGCCTTCTTGGTCGCTTCCTTCGGCGGCAGCCCCTCCTCGGCCATGATGCGCTCGACGTTCTCGACCACGACGATGGCGTCGTCGACCAGGATGCCGACCGCCAGCACCATGCCGAACATGGTCAGCATGTTGATCGAGAAGCCCGCGATCATCAGCGTGGCGCAGGCGCCGAGCAGTGCCACCGGAACCACGATGGTCGGGATGATCGTGTAGCGGATGTTCTGCAGGAACAGCAACATCACGACGAAGACCAGCACCACCGCCTCGACCAGCGTCATCAACACCTTCTCGATCGAGGCCTTCACCACCGGCGTGATGTTGTAGGGGATCTCGTAGGCGATGTTGGCCGGGAAGAAGCGCGACAGCTCCTTCATCTTGGCCTCGATCGCGCTTGCGGTCGCGAGCGCATTGCCCTTCGGCGACAGCAGCACCGAGAGGCCGGCGGTCGGCTTGCCGTCGAGACGGGTGTTGAATTGGTAGCTGAGGCCGCCGACCTCAATCCGCGCGACGTCGCGCAGGCGTACCGTCGAACCGTCAGCATTGGCGCGCAGGATGATCGCGCCGAACTCGTCGGGCGAGGAGAGCTGGCCCTTCACCAGGACCTGCGCGGAGATCTTCTGCGTGTCCGTGCTCGGCTCGGCGCCGATGCTGCCGGAGGCGACCTGGGCGTTCTGCGCCGTGATCGCCTTGTTGACGTCGTCGGCAGAGAGGCCGTAGCCGACCAGTTTGGCCGGATCGATCCAGATGCGCAGCGAGCGCTCGGTCGAATACAGCGTGGCGCGGCCGACGCCGGGAATGCGGCGGACCTCGCCCAGCACGTTGCGGATCATGAAGTCGCCGAGGCCGACTTCGTCGAGGCTGCCGTCGGTCGACTTCAGCGTGATGATCTGCAGCACGGCGGAGGAGGCTTCCTCGACCAGGATGCCCTGCTGGATCACCGCGCGCGGCAGCCGCGCCTCGACGCGCTTGAGGCGGTTCTGCACCTCAACCGACGCTTGGCTGGTGTCCGTGCCCGGCTTGAAGTTGGCGATGATCTCGACCTGGCCGAGCGAGTCGCTGGTCGATTCGAAGTTCAGGATGTTGGCGGCGCCGTTCAGCTCCTCCTCGATCAGCCGGGTGACGCTGTTGTAGAGGTTTTCCGGCGACGCGCCGGGATAGCTCGTCGAGATCGAGATCGAGGGCGGCGCGATGATCGGATATTGCGCGACCGCGAGCAGCGGGATCGAGATCGCACCGATCAGACAGATGAACAGCGCGACGACCCAGGCGAAGATCGGCCTGTCGATGAAGAAGCTCGGCATAGCGGATCACCGCACCGCGTGCGCGGTTTGCTGCGAATCCGCTGATGCGGCGGCCGCGTCGATCTCGCGCCAGGCCTGCGGCCGGACCTTGTCGCCGGCGGCGAATTTCTGAAAACCCTCGACCACGACCTTGTCGCCGGCCTTCAATCCTTCGGTCACGAACCAGTGGCCGCCCTGCAGCGAGCCGGTCCGCACCGGCTGCACCGCGACGAGGTTGTCGTCCTTGACGACGAACACCTCGCTGCCGCCGCCGCCATTGCGCTGGATCGCCTGCTGCGGCACGGCGATCGCGTCGGTGTCGATGCCCTGCTCGATCTGCACGCGGACATACATGCCCGGCAGCAGGATGCGCTTCGGATTCGGAAACTCGCCGCGCAACGTCACCTGCCCGGTATAGGCGTCGACCTTGGCCTCGGAGAACAACAGCTTGCCCGCGTGGGAATAGATCGAGCCGTCGTCGAGCACGAGACGGACCTTCATCGCGTCGGGCGCGATGCGGTCGAGGTCGCCATTCTCGAAGGCGCGGCGGAGCTGGTTCATCTCGGTCACCGACTGCTGGAAGTCGGCATAGATCGGATCGAGCTGCTGGATGGTGGCAAGGCTCATGGTGTCGTTCTGCACGACGAGCGCACCTTCGCTGACCAGCGCCGCGCCGACGATGCCGTCGATCGGCGCACGGATGGTGGCGTAATCCAGATTGAGCTTGGCGCGCGCGACTTCGGCCTCGCGGCCCTGGAAGTCGGCTTCCGCCTGCTTCAGCGCGGCGATCGCCTTTTCATTCTCGGCTTCGGGAGCGGCGCGCTGGCTGGTCAAAGTGGCGATGCGGCGCGCCTGCAGCGAGGCCTGTTCGAGCACCGCCCTGGCGCGCGACAGCGCAGCCTCGGTCGATTGCAGCTCCACCTCGAACGGACGCGGATCGATCTGGTACAGCGGATCGCCGGCCTTCACCTCGCTACCCTGATGGAACATGCGGTTGACGATGATGCCGGAGACGCGCGGCCGCACCTCGGACACGCGCGTCGGCGCGATCCGGCCGGGCAGCTCGCGCAGCATCGCGCGGGCCTGCGGCTTCACGGTGACGACGCTGACATCAGGCTCGGATGCTTGCGCTGCGGCGGTTGCAGTGTTCGGCTCATTGCAGCCGGCAAGCAGTGGCGCTGTCACGGCCAGCATCAATGCAATGCATGCCGATTGCGCGCGAAGTCCAGACATCGGAAAGGTCGCCCCGTATTGGTGTGAACAAAACAAACGGCGGCGTCGTAGCGACACCGCAGCGTTGATGCCGTGAAAATAAAATCTCGTTGCTGCGACGCAATGCGTTTCGCGGCGGCTCATTGTCACACAAGCGTATCGCACTGAATTTGCGGGGTGTTTTGAAGATTCACTGGATTGTGAGTGGGTTCCATCGGAGGCTGTGGAAATGCGTTAAGGAATGCATGAGCGGGAACCCGGCATTTGCGTTCGCGCATGCGCGACGTGCCGCAACAAAATGAGGCACGCGATTCGCGCCGCGCGATCGCAGTCGCGCAAAAGCCATGGGCGCGCCGGCGCCACCAACAGGCCTGAGCCCGGTGCACGCCACGGCGTCGTCCGACAAGGCCCGCCCCTCAGCGCCTGATTGTCGAGGCAAAGGCGATGCGCCGGACATAGGCTGGTGAAAAGCCCGGCACTGGCTGGAGATTCATCACCCGGAGGCGGCTTTCCCGACTTTCCTCCCCCGGCCGCTGTGCCATATTGCTGGCTGATGCGGCGCTTCGCGAACGGATGACCCGGCAATGCCCTCCTCCCGCTCCGACATGGAGATCGAACTCAGCAAGCTGTCCTCGCCCCGGATCTTCCTGGTGCGGATGCTGGTATTTCTGGTGCTGTGCGGCCTGGTCGGGGTCGTGCTCTACAAGCAGATCATCACGGCCTTCTTCGCCAATCCCGGGCTGAACGCCCTGATCGGCGCGGTGCTCCTGATCGGCATCATCCTGGCGTTCCGGCAGGTGATCCGGCTGTATCCTGAGGTCGCCTGGGTCAACAATTTCCGCATCGCCGATCCCGGCCTTGCCATCGACCGCCGCCCCAAGCTGCTGGCCCCGATGGCCGCGATCCTCGGCGGCGAGCGCTCGGGCCGGATGACGATCTCGCAGCAGACCATGCGGCATCTGCTCGATTCGATCGCGACCCGCCTGGATGAAGCCCGCGACATCTCGCGCTACATGACGGCGCTGCTCATCTTCCTCGGCCTGCTCGGCACCTTCTGGGGCCTGATCGAGACGGTCGGCTCGGTCGGCAAGGTGATCGACGGGCTCAAGGTCGGCGGCGACGCCGGCGCGCTGTTCGACACGCTGAAGGAGGGGCTGGCCGCGCCGCTCGGCGGCATGGGCATTTCGTTCTCATCCTCGCTGTTCGGCCTCGCCGGCTCGCTGATCCTCGGCTTCCTCGATTTGCAGTCGAGCCAGGCGCAGAACCGCTTCTACACCGACCTCGAGGACTGGCTCGCCACCACCGTGCGCGGCATCTCCGGCGACGGCGCCGGCGGCGACTTGGAGGGCGCCATCGACCGGCTGCGCGCCACGATGGAAGAGGGCGGCGGCAGCCGCAACACCACGGCGGCGATGGCCAACCTCGCCGAGGCGATCCAGGGCCTGGTTGCGCATATGCGTACCGAGCAGCAGATGATCCGCGAATGGGCCGACGGCCAGGGCGAGCAGAACCGCGAGATCAAGCGCCTGCTCGAGCGCCTCGCGCGCCAGCCCGAGAAGAGCTAGGCAGGGAGTACGCCGATGGCCCTCGCCCGTCCACGCCGCAGCGAATCCGGTTTGAACTACTGGCCCGGCTTCGTCGACGCGCTGTCGACGCTGGTGCTGTCGGTCGTGTTCCTGCTCACGGTGTTCCTGGTGGTGCAGTTCTTCCTGTCGCAGGAGGTCACCGGCAAGGACAAGGCGCTGGAGCAGCTCAACGCCAAGATCGCCCAGCTCAACGACCTCTTGTCGCTGGAGAAGCTCGGCAAGCTCAGTCTCGACGACCAGGTGGCGCAGCTCCGCGCCGGCCTTGCCTCCGCCGAGGGCGAGCGCGACCGCATGAAGGGGCTCTATGAGGGGCTCGCCAGTTCCGGCAACGACGCGCAGGGCCGCGCCACCGAGCTCAACAAGGCGCTGGAGTCCGAGAAGGCGGTCTCCTCGCGCGCGCTTGCGCAGATCGAGGTCTTGAACCAGCAGATCGGCGCGCTGCGCCGCCAGCTCGCCGCGCTCGAGGAGGCGCTCGACGCCTCGGAGAAGCGCGACAAGGAATCGCAGAGCCGGATCGCCGATCTCGGCTCGCGGCTCAACGTCGCGCTGGCGCAGCGCGTCCAGGAATTGTCGAAATATCGTTCCGAATTCTTCGGCCGCCTGCGCGCCATCCTCGGCAACCGCCCCGACATCCGCATCGTCGGCGACCGCTTCGTGTTCCAGTCCGAGGTGTTCTTCGACACCGGCCAGGCCACGCTGCTGCCCGAAGGCAGGACCGAGCTCGACACGGTTGCGAGCGCCCTGATCGATCTCGACAAGCAGATCCCGAGCGAGATCGCCTGGGTGCTGCGGGTCGACGGCCACACCGACGTGCGGCCGATCAACAGCCCGCTGTTCAAGTCGAACTGGGAATTGTCCTCGGCGCGCGCGATCTCGGTGGTGCAATATCTGATCTCGCTCGGCGTCCCCGCGCAGCGCCTGGTCGCCGCCGGCTTCGCCGAATTCCAGCCGCTCGACACCGCGCCGACCGAAGAAGCCTACAAGCGCAACCGCCGGATCGAATTGAAGCTGACGGAACGGTAGCTTGGATGTCGGCACGCAACCCGCCACATCGTCATGGCCGGGCTTGGCCCGGCCATCCACGTCTAGAGGCGCCACCGAAAGCAAGACGTGGATGCCCGGGTCATCTGCGCGAAGACGCGCTTCGCGCTTTTGCCCGGGCATGACGAATGTGTTCCGATGACCGCCCCCTTTCAACTCCGACCCTATCGCGCCACGGACGAGGATGCCGCGATCGAGCTGTGGCGGCAGACCTGGCAGCAGGCCTATCCGTCGATCGACTTCAATGCGCGCGTGGCATGGTGGCGCGAGCGCTGGCGGAATGAGCTGGTGCCGAAGGCGGCGATCGTCGTCGCCGAGCAGGAAGGCAGGCTCACCGGCTTGGTGACCATCGACCAGGAAGGCTATCTCGACCAGCTCGTGGTCGCGACAGCGCATTGGGGCACCCCGCTCGCAACCGCACTCGTCGACGAGGCGAAGCGCCTGTCGCCGAAGGGCGTCACCTTGCTCGTCAACAAGGACAACGCCCGCGCCATCCGCTTCTACGAACGCAACGGCTTCGTGCATGAGGGCAGCGACGTCAACCCGACCTCCGGACGGCCGGTGCTGAAGATGGCGTGGCGGCCGTGAAGGCGGTTGCTGGACGCTCACGCCCCTGTCGTCCCTGCGAAAGCTGAGCCTAAGCACCGTTGACGGTGATGGATTGCACGACGGGCCGCCACCGTCATTGCGAGGAGCGATAGCGACGAAGCAATCCATGCCTCTACAAGTGGCGCCATGGATTGCTTCGCTTCGCTCGCAATGACGCAGGACATAACTCCGCATTCTCGCGACATGATTTGTCCGAGTCTTGCATCTCGTTCCGCCCTCTCCTCAAGCAGAGGGCGCAGGGAAAGCCGGGTACCGATTGCACCCATGGGTCCCGAGCAAAGGAAAGCT
>NZ_JBHMET010000274.1:515268-516445 GCF_042430365.1 Bradyrhizobium erythrophlei | reverse complement strand
ACGTCTTGCGAGGAGACACCTGCCACTGGGGCGTCAGGACCACACGACTTCGCCGTCCGCCGTCGGCCGCACTCGTCAGTTGCGCGCTCGGCGGCCACCGCATCTCGACCCAACACTCGTGACGATCGCGAAGCGCCCCTCAGGCGGGTGAGACGGGCGCATCAATACACTGATTTGCACTTCCGGAAAACAGAAATATTTTTGCCACGGGGGCTTGCGCCGTCGGGCAAATCAGTGGCAGGGGGCGGATGAGCCGTGAAGCGCAATCCGCCGGCGACCTGCGCCATCGACTCCCAACGTCACGATTGGACGCCAATATCTCCCGAACGGCTCACCGGGATTGTGTTATATTTGGGCTTGGAGCGAAAGAACCGCGACGATGCACCGCATCCGCAGTACCGCTCCACCGCCAATCACATCACATGGGAGGTACGCCATGACACAGGTGTTAGCTCTCTCGTTGAGTATCGCCGTTCTAGGAGGCATTTGGGCGTTTCTCGCGCTCGGGCCCTTGAGCGGTTTCGTCCTCGTCTGGGCGGGCTTCATTGGCTGGGGATGCTTCTTCCACAGCGGCGCCAACACCAATGCACTCGTCAAGACGATCATCGGCAATGCCTTTGGTGCGCTGGTCGCATGGGTCGCTTTGTTGATCATCGTCAACGTCCCGGTCGCTGCTTTGGGAGCGGTCTGGCCAGCGATCGTCGTCGGCGTCACGGTGTTCTTCCTGGTCATCGTCGCCACGATCGATCTGCTGTCCGTGGTACCGGCCAACGTCTACGGTTACGCTGCGCTTGTGGCGTACTCGCTGCACCAGCCATCCGCCGCGCCGGCCACCGGCCCATTGCAGAACCTGGTCTCGCCCTCCTTCGCCAACCCGCTGGTCTTGCTCATCGTCTCGATGGTGATCGGAGCCCTGTTCGGCTATGCCTCGGACCAGCTCGCGAAGGTGCTGCCAACAAGACAGCCGACCGGGGCGTCCGCATAAGCGAAGCATAGCGTTTGTGCCCGGTCCCAATTCCGGCATCGACTCGGTCCCGAGGTCGATGGATACGCCCCGCGGTCTCGCAACGGATGACGAGATGAGCAATGGGTAACTGCGCCGAAAGACCGCTTCGGGTCCGAAAGCAGCAGTCACGGCGTGGCCAGTGCATGTCCGCTCTGGCCTCAAAAGCGGACT
>NZ_JBHMET010000274.1:484598-515258 GCF_042430365.1 Bradyrhizobium erythrophlei | reverse complement strand
TGCCATCCTGTCCCCGAATCAGTCTCTGCCTCACAAATCCAACATCAGAGCGTGGTTTTTGCACGGCCTGGAAAGCCAGGACGACAGCGAGTGTGTAGCGCGTTTCAACTCTCAACAATTCGCAGGTCCGTATTCTCGCGGCGCATTTGCGTCCGAGCTTTGCATCTCGTTCCACCCTCTCTTCGAACAGAGGGCGCAGGGAAAGCCGGGCGCCGATCGCACCCATGGGTCCCGTGCAA
The DNA here is from genome assembly GCF_042430365.1 of Bradyrhizobium erythrophlei. Taxonomy (GTDB): domain Bacteria; phylum Pseudomonadota; class Alphaproteobacteria; order Rhizobiales; family Xanthobacteraceae; genus Bradyrhizobium; species Bradyrhizobium erythrophlei. The sequence goes on along the minus strand of NZ_JBHMET010000274.1, from coordinate 515,019 downwards.
CAAAAAGCACGGGGGTAGGACCACAGGTGTAACCGGAATCCCGGCTTTCCCTGCGCGATGGTTTTACGGCTTCCTTCGTGCTCTCCCCGGCGAGACCGGGCTTGTTTGTCACCGTCTTCGCAAGGACGCTTTCCACGTCTTGCGAGGAGACACCTGCCACTGGGGCGTCAGGACCACACGACTTCGCCGTCCGCGTTGCACGCACTCGTCAGTTGCGCGCTCGGCGTCCACCGCATCTCGACCCAACACTCGTGACGATCGCGAAGCGCCCCTCAAGCGGGTGAGACGAGCGGATTCATACACTGAGTTGCTATTCCGAAAAACCGAAATATTTTTCGCGGCGCCCCTTGCGCCGTCGGGCAAATCAGTGCCAAGGGCCGCGGAGCTATGGGGTGGGCAAGCGAAGCGTAACCCATCGCCGGTCTCTCACAGGTCGACATGTTCATTCGAGGCGACAATGGTGGGTTACGCCTGCGGCTAACCCACCCTACGGACCGCGAACGAAGCGCACCCCTAGCTCAGCGTCCCCGCATGCACCCACCATCCGGGGTGCTGGCTGCGGAGCTTCTCGCCGGCGGCCTGGGCATCGGCGTCGCTTTCGAAGATCGCAAAGCAGGTCGCGCCGGAGCCCGACATGCGAACGAGGCGGACGCCCGAGGTCGCGCGGAGCGCGGCCAGCACGTCGCTGATCACCGGTTCGATCCGCGCGGCGGGACGTTCGAGATCGTTGGTGCCGCGGGCGAGCGCATCGATCCAGTCGTTGATTGTGCGGCCCGCCTCCGGCCAGGACGGCGCCTGCATCACGACATCGGTGACGCCAATCAGAAGCTCGCCGCGGCGCAGGGCGAGCGCGCTGAAGACGTCCCTGGTCGCGACCGGCACACGCGGATTGACCAGCACGCAGGGCATCTTCGGCAGGTTGAGCGGCAGCAGCGACTCGCCGACGCCGGTCATGTCGCAGGCATGCGAGGCGACGCAGACCGGCACGTCGGCGCCGGTCGCAAGCGCGACCTCCATGATCCGCTTGTCGTCGATCGAGAGCTCGTTGAGCCGCGCCAGCAGCCTGAGCGCGGCGGCAGCATCCGCCGAGCCGCCGCCGATGCCGGCGGCAACCGGGAGCACCTTCTCCAGCGTGAAGTGGCCGACCTTGAGGTCGGCGACGCGCTCGCCGAGCAGGTGCGCGGCCTTGAGCACCAGATTGTCCGAGGTGTCGCCGCAGGCATCCGCAAGCGGCCCCGCCATGGTCAGCGCAAGCGCCGGGCCCGGCGCGAGCGTCAGCCGGTCGGCGCAGTCCGCAAAGGCGACGACGCTCTCGATATCGTGGAATCCGTCGACGCGCCGTCCGACCACCCGCAGCGTCAGGTTGACCTTGGCACGTCCTTCTTCAACAAGCGCCGGCACGGCGAAAAACCCCTAAAAAACAAAGATCGTGATGCGATTACAGGAAATCGCACCACGATCCTATCTCTTTGTTTGCGCATCAATTCCGCGCAAGCCGGCGTCCCGAAATCACCCGCCCTTGCCGTCTTCCTTCTTCTTGTCGACGGAAGCGGCGTTCGAGGTGTCGTCGGGCAGGCCGTTGTCGAGCTTGGCCTGGATCTTCGGCAGCTCGTCCGGCTCGGGCTTGAGGTCGCGGGCATGGGCCCACTGGAACTTGGCTTCCAGCGTGCGGCCGACGCGCCAATAGGCGTCGCCGAGATGGTCGTTGATGGTCGGATCTTCGGGCTTCAGGTCGATCGCGCGCTCGAGGTTCTTCACCGCTTCGTCGAAATTGCCGATCCGGTAATAGGCCCAGCCGAGCGAATCCACGATGTAGCCGTCGTCGGGGCGCTGATCGACGGCACGCTTGATCATCTTCATGCCCTCGTCGAGATTGACGCCCTGGTCGATCCAGGAATAGCCGAGATAGTTCAGCACATGCGGCTGCTCCGGCTGCATCTCCAGCGCCTTGCGCATGTCGGCCTCGGCCTTGCTCCACTGCTTGGAGCGCTCCTCGCAGATGCCGCGATAGTAGTAGGTGACCCAGGCGTTCTTGTCGCCCGCAACCGGCAGCGCGTCGATCGCCTGCGAATAGGTGGTGGCGCAGTCGGCGAACTTCTTGCGGCCGCGCTCGATATTGCCGAGCGCCATGATCGCCTCGACGTCCTTCGACGATTCGGCGGTCACCTCCTTCAGGATCTTGATCGCCTCGTCGCTGCGGTCGGCAGCGTCGAGGTTGGTCGCGAGCTGGATCTGCGCGTTGCGCTTCAAGGGCGAAGACGCCGGCATCCGCTCATAGACCTTGATCGCCATCTGCGGCTTCTTCACCGATTCATAGAGGTCGGCGAGCGACAGCAGCGCCAGCGGATGGTTGGGCTGCAGGTACAGCGCAAGCTGCAGGTAGACCAGCGCGAGGTCCTCGCCGCCGCGCCGCGTCAGCGTCGCGCCGATGCCGTAGAGCGCTTCGGCCGCGCCGGCCTGCGCGGTGTCGACCAGCGGCGACAGCTTCTTGCCGGCCTTGGTGTCCTTGATGCCCTCAAGCACCAGCGGATGACGCGGCAGCTTCTTGTCGAACGCCTCGTACATCGCGGTCGCGGTCGCCGCATCCTTGTTGCGCGACGACCAGCGGGCATATTCGTCGACCGTGCGCAGCATCGAATCGTCGAGCTTGTAGGCGCGCTCGAAGCGCTGGCCTGCGTCCTTGTCCTTGCCCGCGAGCTCGAGGATCATGCCGGCATGGAGGTCCTTGAAGATCGGGTACCATTCCGGCCCGGTCAGCTTGTCGATGTTGGCGACCGCGGTCTTGGCGTCGCCGGCGCCGTAGGTCGCCCAGGCCGACAAAAGCGTCGCGATCAGGTCGGTGATCGGGCCGCGGATCGACTGATTGACGTTGGATTGCGCGCTTGCGTACTTCTTCAGCTTCAGGTCGCGCACGCCGACCACGAGGCGCGCGACGCGGTTGGCCTTGTCCTGGGTCAGAATGCGATCGGCGAGCTTGACCGCCTCGTCGATATCACCGTCGGCGAGCGAGGAGATGAAGGCGCGGTCGAGCAGTTCGGAATTCTTCGGATCGGTGCGCAGCGCCGAGCGGTAAAACGCCGCAGCGGAGGCTGCATCGCGCTCGACGCTGGCGTGGCGGGCCGCGAGGTAGCTGCCGGCTGTCGTCAGCGACTTCAAATCGTTCTTGGTCGGAAACTGCGCCGCATTGTCAGCGGGATGATCGGGCGTCTGCGCCTGCGCCGACAGCGAGCCCGGCGTGGCAAACGCGGCGGTGGCAACAATGGCAATCGTCAGGCGGTGGAAACGGGAAGACAGCATCACGGTCGCCTTGCTCCAGGGATTTACGGCCACGATCTTGCGATCAGTCTTAATGCGAACCCAAGCGGCGGCATCACGGCCAGCGACAATGCCGCTTTTGGCCTGCAGCCGCAAGGATAGGCGCGACGAATCGATTGGCAGATTAGGCCTTTAGGCCCGCCGATCCAGCCAGTCTTACCGCAAAACGCTGGTACTGTGGCGGTATCGTGACCGCCCCGGGGGAAGCCCGGGGGGTTCTCACGCAAACGTGCCCGGAATGCCTATTATTACATCGCCTCGTAGTTCGGGCCGCCGCCACCTTCCGGAGGAACCCAGGTGATGTTGCCGTTGGGGTCCTTCACGTCGCAGGTTTTGCAGTGGACGCAGTTCTGAGCGTTGATCTGGAAGCGCGGACCTGAGGACTCCTCGACCCATTCATAGACGCCGGCCGGGCAATAGCGATTCGAGGGACCGGCGAAGACGTCATGCTCCGAGGTCTTCTGCAGGTTCATGTCGGCGACCTTGAGATGGACCGGCTGATCCTCCTCATGATTGGTATTGGAGAGGAACACCGACGACAGCTTGTCGAAGGAGATCTTGCCGTCCGGCTTCGGATAGGCGATCGGCTGGTGGCTCTTGGCCGGATCCAGCGTCTTGCGATCGGGCTTGGCGTGCGACTGGGTCCCGAACAGCGATGCGCCAAAAAGCGTGTTGCACCACATGTCGAAGATACCGAGCCCCGCGCCGAAGAAGGTACCGAACTTCGACAACAACGGCTTGGCGTTGCGGACAGGGTAGAGGTCCTTGCCGACCGGGGAGTCGCGCCAGGCGTTTTCATATTCGACGAGTTCGTCGTTGGCGCGCCCTGCGCCAAGCGCGGCGGCGACATGCTCGGCGGCCAGCATGCCCGAGCCCATCGCATTGTGGACGCCCTTGATGCGCGGCACATTCACAAAGCCCGCCGCGCAGCCGATCAAGGCGCCGCCGGGGAAGCTCAGCCGCGGCACCGACTGATAGCCGCCTTCGGTGATGGCACGCGCGCCATAGGCGAGCCGCTTGCCGCCTTCCAGCACGGAGCGGATGGCAGGATGCGTCTTGACGCGCTGGAACTCGTCGAAGGGAGACAGATACGGGTCGTCATAGTTCAGGTGAACCACAAAGCCGATCGACACGAGGTTCTCGTCATAATGATAGAAGAACAGACCGCCACCAGTGTCGTTCTTCAGCGGCCAGCCGACGGCGTGCTGAACCAGGCCCTTCTGGTGCTTGGCGGGATCGATCTGCCAGACCTCCTTCAGACCGATGCCGAATTTCGCCGGCTCGCTCTTGGCGTCGAGCGCGTATTTCGCGATCAGCTCCTTGGACAGCGAGCCGCGCGCGCCTTCGGCAAACAGCGTGTACTTGCCGAGGAGCTCCATGCCGCGGGTGTAGGAATCCTTGTGGGTGCCGTCCTTGGCGATGCCCATATCGCCGGTGGCAATCCCCCGCACCGCGCCCTTGTCGTCATAGAGCACTTCGGCGGCGGCGAAGCCCGGATAGATCTCCACCCCGAGCGCTTCCGCCTTCGGCGCCAGCCAGCGGCAGACCGTGCCGAGCGAGCCGATGTAGCAGTGATGGTTGTTCATCAGCGGCGGCATGATTAAGTTCGGCAGCTTGATCGCGCCAGTCTCGGTGAACCAGAAGAAGCGATCGTCCTTCACCTGGGTCTTCAGCGGGCAATCGGCGTCCTCGCGCCAGTCGGGGACGAGCTTGTCGAGCCCGGCCGGATCGATCACCGCGCCCGACAGAATATGCGCGCCGACCTCGGAACCCTTCTCCACCACGACAACGGAGAGCTCGGGATTGAGCTGCTTGAGCCGGATCGCGGCCGACAGGCCCGACGGGCCGGCGCCGACGATGACGACGTCGAATTCCATGGACTCGCGAGGGGGAAGTTCTTCAGCACTCATGATCTGATCTCAGCCCGTTGAGAACGCTTCTAAGCTTTTCAAGGGTCGTTGTTTCCGATTTTTCGCGGAAGGACAACCATGGAATTGCCATCCGGGGCGTTTCCCGATCCATGTTTGCGCATGATCCTTTGCGGAAAACCGCTCTCCCCTTTTCCCGATCATGCTTTAGATTAGCGCCATGGCCCTGATGCCCGAACCTGCCCCTACCTTGCAGCAATTGCTGGCCTTTTACCTCGAGGCCGGGGTCGATTGCGCGCTTGGCGACGCACCCGTCAACCGGCTCGACGAGCCGGAGGCTGTTCCCGCGCCCGCCGCGCCGCGCCCGCTGCCGCCGCAAAATCCGTTGCGGCCCCAGCCGGTGCCGATGTCACCAGTTCCGCGGAGCGAAATCAGCGTCGCGCCGGAGGCTGCGATTGCCTCGGCGCGCGAGGCGGCGCGCACCGCGCCGACGCTGGATGCACTGCGCGCGCTACTGGAGACGTTCGACGGCTGCGCGCTGAAGCACACCGCGACCAAGCTGGTGTTCGCCGACGGCAACCCGGAAGCGCGCGTGATGTTCGTCGGCGAGGCGCCCGGCCGCGACGAGGACATCGAGGGCCTGCCGTTCGTCGGCCGCTCCGGCAAGCTGCTCGACCGCATGATCGCGGCGATCGGGCTCGATCGCAGCAAAGCCTATATCGCCAACGTGATCCCATGGCGGCCGCCCGGCAACCGCACGCCGACGCCGCAGGAGACGCAAATCTGCCTGCCCTTCATCCAGCGCCAGATCGAGCTGGTGAACCCCGACGTGCTGGTGACGCTCGGCAACCCCTCGACGCAGGCGTTGCTCGGAACCCGCGAAGGCATCATGCGCACGCGCGGCAAATGGTTCGACTACGACACCGGAACGCGCGCGATCCGCGCGATCGCGACCTTCCACCCGGCCTATCTGTTGCGCTCGCCGTCGTACAAGAAGATGTCGTGGCAGGACCTGCGCGCGATCGCCAAGGCGCTGCAGCAGGCGTCGTAGCGACTACTACCCCTTCGGCCGCACGATCGCCCAGCCGATTCGCAGCAGGCCTTGCCTGCCATTGACGAGCCGGTCGAACGAGCGCGGCACTTCCGGCACCAGTCCGGGAAAGCGTTGCGCGATGTCCGGCGGCGGCGCGCCTGACGTGTCCGAGGCGCGCCAGACCACGACGCCGCCGGTCTCGTTGAATTTCGCGAGCGATAGCCACGGCGTCCGCTGCGGCGTGGCGTCGAGCAACAGATGCGGGCGGCGCGATTGCATCGCGATCAGGCTGGCAAGCTCGGGATCGCCGGCGACCGCGCGCAGGCGCTGGTTGGTGCGGCGCTCATAGCTGTCGTCGAAGAAATGCCCGATCGCGGCCGCCGGCAGCGAGGTCGGCACCTCCGTTGTGCTGGTCCAGGGCAGGAACAGCGCCACCGCAAGCGCAGCCGCGGCCGGCGCGGCAATCGCCGTGGCCCAGACCGTGCGCAACAGCCGTTGTCGGCGCAGGTGGATCAAATCGCCGGTGGCAACGACGACGGCGAGTCCCGACATCAACAACGCGACGCCGGCGCCGCCGAACACGCGCTCCTGATTGAACAGGCCGGCGACCAGGCTGCCGAGCACCGCCGGCGCGAAGGCGAAGAAATAGACGAACTGCTGCGCCAGCGGACCGACCGGCGGGCGGTAGATGCTCGGCGTGTCGTCGACGTCGCGCGCAAACCAGCGCGAATTGAGGATCGCAAGCAGCGCAATCGCCACTGAGGCTGTGATCAGCCCGCCGAGCACGATGCCCGAGCGCGTCGCGCGGGCGGAAAGGTCGGCCAGCGCGGGCAGCGGCGGCAGTGCAAGCGCGTCGGCGCGGACCAGCCAGATCAGATAGGGCAGCGCCAGCACGACGACGACGAGCAACGCATAGACCGGATCGACCGCCCGCAGCGTCCGCCGCCCGCGCGGGGTTGCGACCGCAAAGCCCGCGACCAGGAGGATCATCCCGAGCGCGGCCGGCGTCGTCAGCAGCAACAGGCCGCAATCGATCGACCAGGCGAACCAGGCGCTGCGCCGGTTCTGGCCGATCAACTGCCAGGAATGCAGCAGCAGCAATGCCCAGAGCGGGCGCGCCAGGATCAGCGGCCCGAACTCGACCGAGGGCGAGGAGAACACGACGACCGTCATCGACAGCAACACCGCGAGCACCGCCTGCTGGCGGCCGACGATGGCGCGGGCGAGCTGGTAGAAGGCGATGAAGGTTGCGACCTCGCAGGCCTGCGCCAGCAAATAGACCCCGAAGACGTGGTTGCCGGCGGCACGGAACGCGATGTCGGCGAGCCAGAACGCCAGCGGCGGCCCCATGTCGGTGCCGACCTGATACTCGCGGCCGAATGCCAGCACGGTTGCGAGATCGCCGGGCGGGCTGCGGTAGAGGACCAACGGCAGCAGCAGCCAGATCGCTGCCTGCGCCAGCACCACGATCCAGACCACGAGCCGCGGCCGGGCGCGGATCAGTTCGACAACCAGGGAGGTGAACCGCATGAAACGCCTGAAATGCCCCAGCCACCGCCTCAGCGGCGCAATCCGATCCGGACGATTTGATAACGGGCGGCAGCGAAGGAGGCAACCGGCGTCGGATGTGCTGGTGCCGTAAAGTCAAATTCCGCTGTCAAGCCCCGCTTCATGCGGGCCCAGTACGCCGCGGCTTCTCGGCTTGATACGACTGTCTCTGGAATACTGGGTCGCCCGGTCAAGCCGGGGCGATGACAACCGAGAAAAGGCGCGACCTACGCAGCCGCTGAGGCCGCGACTTCGCTTTCCACATCCACCGTGAACAGGTCGGGCTCAACGGCTTCCGGAAAGTGCTTCAGCCGCGCGGCGACGACGGGGGCGAAGAAGCTGCGGTGATGGGCGCTGGGGCCGAGCCGGTCCAGCGCTTCCAGATGCTCAGGAACGGCGTAGCCCTTGTGCTGCTCGAAACCATAGCCGGGACAATCCAGCGCCAGCGCGCTCATCAGGCGATCGCGCGTCACCTTGGCGAGGATCGAGGCCGCGGCGATCGATGCGACGAGGCCGTCGCCGCCGATCACCGCCTCGCAGTCGCAGGGCGTGGCGAGCTTGTCGCGGCCGTCGACGAAGACGTGCTTGGGCATTTCGGGGAGCGCATACACCGCGCGCGCCAGCGCCCACAGCGAGGCACGCAATATATTGTCGCGATCGATCCGCGCCCGCGAGGCCACCGCGACCGAGAAGGCCGCGGTCGCGCAGATCTCCTCGAACAGCTCCTCGCGGCGCTCGGCGGTCAGCCGCTTGGAATCGTCGAGGCCCTTTGGAATGCGGTTCGGGTCGAGCACCACGGCGGCGGCAACGACCGGGCCAGCCAACGGACCAAATTGCCAGCTCCGAACCTATACGATTAGAGCCAAAAAACCCCGCAGGGGGACGATACCGCTAAGCAATTGTGAACTTTTCGTCTGCAATCTTACGGATATACGAATGTACGATTCCTGAAGCTTAATGCGAAAGCTGGTCACCCCTCGATTTCACGACACGGTCACTCTCCCCACCGTCGGCAGGCACGGGGGAATACGTGTGGTTGTGACTGATCACGGGCTGCTTGTCCCCCTTCTCGATTTCTTCCTTATCCCCAGAAATCGCAACAAGAGCCTAACGTGGCAGACAAAGGCCTGTCGAGCGATCGGCTGCCTATATGACTACCTTCACGTCGTGCGCGACGCGAATCAGCCAGATCGCCCAATTACCTATCTCAGTGACTTCGTGCAGGCACTTCTTTCCGGCACCATCGGGCCCGATGGTGATGATTCAACGGGACTCTATTGGCCTCCGACCAGTTGGTCGCGCATTTCCGAAACCCTGTCCTTCGTGAATGCTTTCTCAGATTATTGCGTCAGGCAATACGATACAGACCCCCTCAATCCCAAGGTCGCCGCGACGTTCCACGAGCGGCTCGTCGCTTACCGGAAACTCGATGTCCGCAACGAACATTCGCTGCTGAAGCATCTTGGCGTTTCCAGAGTAGAAAAAGAACGGGCAAATCTTGCAAGGGCCGTCCAGTCGCCTCGGTCACCCAAGGTGAGCGATCTTAGCCCGCCACGCTTTCCGCCGGCGGCGCTCAACAAGCTCCTATCGCAGGGGTACAGACGAAACGGTAGAGGTCAACGACTAAGCGACCGCTACAATCTCCGCGACATGATGATCTGCATCCTGCAGAGATTCGGCGGTCTTCGAGCAAGCGAGCCCTTTCATCTCTATGTTACGGACGTGCTGGAGAACAAGCGCGACCCAGGCGCCGCGGAGGTCCGGATTTATCATCCTGAACTCGGCAGGTTTAGCTACCGCGACCCCCTCACCGGCGAAATCATCCATGCCTCAAGGACAGAGTTCTTGCGTGCCCGATATGGGCTCGCGCCACGCAACCAGTTAACCAACAAAAAGTTGGCAGGATGGAAAGAGCTGATGCTCGATGTGGACGCGCCTCACTACTACGCGATCGTCCGCTGGTTTCCTTCGTCTTGGGCAACGACGTTCTGGCAGCTCTATCAAGCCTACGTCCGAGAGGTGCTACCGCGCCAGCTCGATCATCCATACCTCTTTGTCAACCTCGCCAAAGGCAAGAGTTTCGGCTCCCCATACACCCTGTCGGCCTACTACGAGAACCATGCGGCTGCGATGGATCGCATTGGCGTCAACGTCAGCAAGCCAGAGGGGACGACTTCGCATGGTTTCCGTCACGCTTATGGCAATTCCCTGAAGCTCGCCGGCGTTCCGGATAAAGTCATCCAAGTATGCATGCACCACAAGTCGCTTACTTCTCAGGGCGTTTACACGCTTCCCGATGTCGAGACGGTGAACAGAGCACTAGAGGACGGGCGGAGCCGTCTTGCCGTTGCGGACGACTTCCAGAGTCTTGAAAGAAGCCTGATCGCTCCATGAAACACGAACGTCTCACGAAGAACTGGCATGCGAATCCGACGCGAATGGTATCGAAGATCACCGGTCGGCCTATCTTCGTAAACAACTCCGAGTGCTATTGCGTTCTTCCAAGCTGGAACAACACCACCATCAAAGCTGCTTCGAGGTCTTGGTTCGATCATCTGCGCCATCTCTCAGAGTCGAAACACTCGATCGCGGCTGCGATCCGCCGCAATCCAGAGGCAACGAAACTTGGATACCGCGAGAAGGTCGCCGATCTAATTGCCAAAATTCTAGAAACCGAAAAAGGTGTCGACGCGTTGCCGTTGCTGGAGGCATTCGTTGTCGAGATGCGCAAAGTATCGCTACTGCCCAAGGCCCAGAGAGGCAGGATGGTTGGTACGATGCGATTTATAGAATTCTTGTTCGTTCTTTGGAAACACGAGCTCATCGCGTTTCCCGCCTCTCAAGTTTGGGCACTCAAAACAACAGATATCCCCCAGGGAGCGGCCCTCGATCTCTCGGAGCGCTCGTTCGGGGAATTGGCCAAGGTGCTGGCGAGGCTGGTTGAGCCACTCAAGCATCCCGGCCAAGCCAGATCGATGGTGAGGTTCATGCTGGCGTGCTCGAAGCCACACGAAGTCGGTGATATCGATTATGGCGTTCTCGAGCTCTTCAAGCCCTATGCCTTAAAAAACAACCATCAGTCCCTGGTCTACGGCATATGTGACCAGCTTCATGCGCAACAGCGAATTGCCTATCACGGCAACCGTGAAGTCGAGTTAGCTCTACCGCAGTCTTATCGCGAGATATTCATCAAACAGAAGGGTAAAGATCGATCGAGCGAAACCTTCCAATGGGCAATCAGCCGCGGTGGCCAGCGCATCGAATCGTGGCGCCATCAACTAGCGACCTATCTCGCGACGATCCCAAATCGAGTCGGATTGCGATACGAAATTACGCACCTCAACCTCCTCTTGGATTATGTGATCGAGTCTGATGATCTTCCGGAGCTACCAATCGAGTACTGTCGGCGGAACTACCGGCCGGCGACCTCGATCGCTTCCTTCCAGGAAACAACCCGCAACCTCAACGAGGGTGGATCGGGGACTGCTCTCCGAAACATCGCCAGATTCTTTGACTGGGTCATCACCACCTATGGATCTGATGAGGACGGCGTTCCCCACAGAGAATATCTGAATCCGATCGATATCGAAGGCCTTCCTGCACCCACCAGATCGAAGGGCCAAACCGATCGCGCTGCCATGCCGCTGCGTTTCCTGCGGATGATCCGCGAGATTATCGAAGGCGATGACTTTGCGTGGCCAAAAACTCTTGAAGCGGACTATCTGGAGCACTTGGACCGCGAAACGGGGCGCCGGACGCGCATCTGGAGTCCGGTTCGGGCCGAGTTCTTCCTGCTGCGGCTAATGTTGCCAATCCGAACTCTCCAAGCGCGCCTCCTCGATACCGGGGAAGGCGACTTCGAAATATGGACACCTAACCTCGCCTGGGAACGCAATCGAGGTCGACACGCCCCCGAGAAGAAGAACGATCGGCGGGACACTGGCTTCATCCGCCGCATCTGGGACCACCACAGTGGACGGGCATTCAACGGCCTGTTCATCACAACGAACAAGACCCAAGACCGAGAAGAGCTGTTCACCGATAGCGGCTATGAAATCCCCTGGGAGAACACGGACGTCATGCAGCTGTTCTGCCGGATGCGTGACTGGCAAGTGAAATACAATCCGAGTGTAAGGCCATTGTCCCGCGGAGAGCTTAAAAGCGACAAGAAGCTGGTGGTGTCGGGCGATGTTGCAGAGCGCTTGGACAAGCTGCACTTCCTCTTCAGGGACGCGGCGGATCCTGATTTCCCGCAGGAACCACCAACAGATGGCAGGCTCCATAGCTTCTGGCGGCTGCTCATGCAGGAACTCGAGCGACGCCTAGAAGAGAGCAATCAAAGAAACAGCGATGGCAGCAAGATTGAGCTCGTCTCGTACCGAGAGAACGGCTACCCGAAAGGCGCCATCTTCGACATGCATTCACTTCGGGTGTCGGGGTTGACCGCATTCATCAATGCAGGCGTCCCCATTCACATCCTAAGCGAGTTCGTCGCCGGGCACGCGACGATCTTGATGACGTTGTATTATCATAAGCCAGGCGCGGCGGAGATAACTCGCGTGCTTGACGGCGCCCTGGAGGAGATGAGCGCGAGCGAGCGCGGCAACTGGGACACCTTTTTGAAGAGCCAGCCGTCCGAGTTGATTCACGAGATTGCAGCTTACAACAGCGAAGAGGGCGCGCTCGCTGCGAAATCGACCCAGTCGTCGCTCTGGGCGCTTATGGCTGGTGGGATATGCCCGAACGGAGCCACTCTGTGTCATACAGGCGGCCCTACTCTTAACGAGGGCAAGCACATCAACGCGCCGGTGCCGGGCGGACCCAAGAACTGCGCGCTGTGCCGATACTTCGTGACTGGACCGGCGTTTCTTGGTGGATTGGTCGCAGCATTCAATCAGACAGGCGGTCAAATCCGGGAGCTCTTCGGTCACCTTGAGGAAGGGCAAACAAAACGACGCGCTCTCGTTGCCGAGCATGGCACGGACCCTACCGATCAGAAAATCTCGGCAGAGTTGGTCACGCTGGATGAGGCAGTGCAATCGACACAGTCCAAGTTGGACGTGTTGTCTCAGACCTGGATCAGCCAGCTTCGTCTCATCCAGAAGACCGAGAAGATTCTTGAGTCTCGGCCGACCAGCGAGCATAAAAATGCACTTGTCCTTAACGGGCAGCTCGGTGATTTGCGTGTGTCTCTCGAGGAGTCGACCGAGTTCGAAATGTGGGACCGTATCTGTCAGTCTTCTCTCTTCTATCCGAACGTCGACGCGCGTCTGCCGGCTATCCGTCGAGGGCGACTGTTCGATGCCATGCTCAAGCGGAACGGGCGTATACCCGTCTTCGCCACACTCACGGACCGCCAGCTGATCGTTGTCGGCAATGAGGCAGCGAACTTCTTGCGATCCATCATCGGTGACCCAAGCACGGAAGACGTGCTCGCGGGTCGCCAGGCTTTGGAAGATCTCGGAATCGGGCGGGAGTTCGAGGACTTCGTTCAGCGACGTGTCGATGACGGCGCCGCCATCGCTATCGGCTACCAGAAAAGGGCGGCGAAATGACCGCATCCACTCAAGAGATTGGCTTGCAGAACCTGACCAAGTTGGAGACCTGGTTGAGTTCATGTGAAAGCCTTCCCGGTCGCGGTGGCAAGGTGAATATCTCGGCGGTAGCGCTGGGGGCAGGTGTCGATCGTCAACTCCTATATCGGCAGGAAGCGCGCGAAATGATCGCGCAGGCGGTCCAACAAAAGGGCCTCTCCATGCCGTCGCAGAAAAAGAATGCCCAAGCGGAGATCCCTGCTTGGGCATCACAGCGGATCCTGCAGCTTGAAAATCAGCTTACGGCAGCGCGCGTGGAGGCCCATGAGCTGCGCAATCGCCTGCAACGGTACGAACATATCGATCGCCATCTGACATCGACCGGACTGCTGCCCAGATGACCCGACCGGTGGTCGTAACCCAGGTCCTGCGATCCGAGCACCCGATAGTGTTCTGTGCGCAGACCATCGACGGCAGAACTGCCCGCTTCGTAGACCAGGGGCAGGTGCTCGGGCGGGAACCGATCGTCGGCGAGGCATGGGATATAGCCGGAACCTGGAAGGTGCACCCCGAGCATGGCCGTCAGGTGTCCGTAACTGTGGCCGCGCCTAGTCGTCCAACTGGACGCCTCTTCATTCAAACTGTGAGCGCGCACAGGGCCTTCCCCGGGATAGGCGTGGCCAAAGCCCAGAGACTATGGGACCGCCATGGTGAGGCGGTCTATGAGCTACTAGACGCCGGTAGCCCAGGCCCTTTTATCCCCACGTTGGGGCCCGAACACGCAGCGGTGCTTGTGTCCGGGTGGCAAGGGCTGGAGGCAGAGACGAGCACCTACCGCTGGTTGACGTCCATCGATCTGCCGCCAAAGCTCTCAGAAAAGATAATCGCGATCTATAGCAGTCTTCCCGTTCCATCCGCTTCTGCGGAAGAAGCCAAAGCGGTCGGGGCCTCAATATGGCACCTTCAGCGAGACCCTTATCGCATGCTCGCGTTCGCCACTTGGCAGAGTGTAGATCAAGCTGCTCGCCGCTTGGGTGTCAGCGCCGACGACAAGCGGCGTCTTGTCGGGGCAATCGAGGCCGCGCTGATTAAGCGACTTCATGCCAATCACACATGGACCTCAGCAGATGAACTGATCAGGATCGCCGGCAGCCTCTTAAAGCGCCGTGGCGCTCTTCTCAGAACTGCCGTGGCAAATGCTGTCGACATCGGCGCAATCGTCCCTGCGGGCGATGGCTTCGAGCTGGCCGGTTGCGAAATCATGGAGCGCTTCTGCGCCGACAGAGTATCGTCGATGGTAGCAGGCAAGTTCGAAGCGACCCAGCTAAGCTTCCGACCTCAATGGAACGAGACTGAGATCGAGGCAGAGCTTGACGCCTTCGAACGGTCTGAGGGTTACTTACTTAACGCCGAACAGCGCCGGTCAGTCCATGCGACAATGCTCCACCGCGCCTCTTTGCTCGTAGGCGGGCCTGGAGTTGGAAAAACCACGGCCCTCAAGGCCATCCACCAGGTCGCGGAGAAGATGCATCTGGTAGTGCATCAAGCAGCATTGTCGGGTCGCGCATCGCAGCGAATGACGGAGGCAACGGGTCGCCCCGCGTCTACGATCGCCGGCCTATTGGTGCGCGTAGATCAGGGCGAGATCGCGCTAGGCGACGGCGTGTTGCTGATTCTCGACGAAAGCTCGATGATCGATCTCGGAACATTTTATCGGTTGGTGTCTCACTTCAGACCCGGGGTGCGGCTGCTCTTGGTAGGTGACCCTGGACAGCTGCCGCCCATTGGCTTCGGCCTCACGTTCCATATCCTCGCTGAGGATCCGAACGTTCCGAAGACCGAGCTCACGACGGTTATGCGCCAAACTGCTGAAAGCGGCATTCCCGAGGTCTGCGCTGCTATCCGCTCCGGGCGACCACCCGAGCTCCTTGCAGAGTTCAGCGATCGCGAGGGTGTCGCCTTCCTGGATGCGAAAATCGACGAGGTGGCCGATCAGGTCATGGACGTGCTCGCCAAGCTTGGCGGATTCGGCAGGGCCCAGATTGTCGGCTCCGTAAAGCGCGGGCCGGCCGGCACCTTCGAGCTCAACCGACAACTTCAGGCCTTGGCAGGGGTAGGCAAACAGCTCCTCTGTGGCAGATTCTTTCCCGGCGAGCCCATCATAGCCACACGCAACAATTACGACATCGGCATCATGAATGGCGATCTCGGCAGTGCCGTCGGCGAGACTCAAAGCCACGAACTGGAGGCCGACTTCAACGGCCGAAAAATCTGTATTCCCCGAAACTATCTCGCGAACGTAGACCTCGCCTATGCGATTACGTGCCACAAAAGCCAGGGCAGTCAGTTCGAGCGAGTCGTCATTCCCGTCACACGGTCAAGGCTCATGGATCGTACGTTGCTGTTGACGGCAGTTAGCCGTGGTCAAAAGCAAGTATTCCTGATCGGCGATCGCTCGGTGTTCGACAGTGCAATTACGTCGCCTCCAATATCAACTCAGCGTCAGGTGGGTCTTCGGTATCATCTGACTTCGAAGGAAAGTATCTGATGGCGGGTAGGAAAGTGAAAACCAGCACGGAGCTGGCTACGAGGAAGCGCGATTCTCTCGACGAGCTATATGACGAGTTCGTATCCAGAACCGACAATCCGCGCCGATTGAACTCTCTCCGAAACCTCTACGACACGCTCCGGCACCTTCTGTCGATCGGATCGAATGCAACGTCCGTCGCGGCGATCGCGCGATCGATTGAGACTCTTGGTTTTAACGCGCCGAAAGCTCAATCGATCAGGAATGTCGAAGGCAAGGACTTCCGTGATCTAATCAACGCTTACCTGGCATTGATTGATGACAAGAGGTCGGGAGGCCCCTCCGACGACGAAAAATTGGTTGGCGGCATTGTCGATCTGCAAATTGCAGCTCAGGTCAGATGGATTCTCAATGAAAATCGCAGCCTAAAGCGACGCCTCGATCTTCTGCACGCGGCATTCCAGACGCTAGAACCCGTCAAGTTGCTTAGCGCGTCCCCTCCGAGTGGCAAACCCGAAAGCGGTGGAGAACTCGCCGGCTTCACGAAGATCGAAATTGAAGCAGTGAGAGAGTTCCAGGCAAATATATCTGATATACACTGCGTGATCGATAAGAAGTCTGGGGCGCTCCTTTATAAGGGAAACCTAGAGGTTGCCCCGCCGGGGTTCGGTCAAGCGCTTGCCAAGTTAACTGAGGAATCGACGAGCTGATGCCCTTCACCGCCCGAGACAGATCAAAGTATCCGGTGGTTATTGGCTGCGACGAGGTTGGCAGAGGCGCCCTCTCGGGGCCGGTGGTGGTCGCTGCCGTGTGGTTCGAACCACAGGTCGTTCCACGCAAGCTTCTACGCGAACTCGACGACAGCAAGAACCTGTCCGCTGATAAGCGGGTAGAACTCACAGCATGGATCCGAGAGACATCTAGGGTCGCAGTCGCTGCAAACTCGGTCACCATCATCGATGCTCGTAACATCCGAAATGCGACTCTGGATGCTATGCGACGCGCTATCATGAAACTGCAGATCGGCGCGCCGGTGATGGTCGATGGGATCGATGTTCCGCCTGGCTTGACGTGCGAGTGTTCGGCCGTCGTGCAGGGCGATAGCAAAGTCCCGCAGATTGCTGCTGCTTCTATCGTTGCAAAAACAATGCGTGACAGCCTCATGGCGAGGCTCGCCTCAAGATATCCGGTCTATGCCTGGGAGCGTAATGCAGGCTACGGGACGAAGCATCATTTAGGCGCCATCAAGAATCACGGCACTACGCCACATCATCGTCGATCCTATGCGCCGGTGGCTCAGTACTCACTCGAGTTGGAAGCCTCGGATGTCGTGCTTGTCGAAGAGCTCGCGGCTGCTGGCGCTTGATCCAACGAGAGCGCTCGTTGCATGGCGACCCGAGATGTACTCTAATTAGATCGCGGTACAGCCGGGGACGGCGATGACCGCGCGCGAAGATGGGAGCTGGCTTGGGAAACCTCGCCAGCTCTTAGCTTTTACATCTTTGCGCTTCAAATATCCTGGGGGAGGCCGAAGGCCGGGGGCAAAGCCCCCACTTCGATCGTAAGGTGTAACGGTATATGTACTTGTGCGCTACGCGCGCCGATCATACAGTTCCGCGTAATCGTATAACCGTTGCTGGTAAGTATGGCCCGCGCCCGGCCTCGTCGCAGCCGGCGATCGGCCAGACGCCGCGCTTGATCAGCGCGCGCTCGCGCCGAAAGCTCGGCCGCTTCACGGCGACGACGCGCTTCGCCGGTTTGGCTGGCTTGGCCAGCTTCCTGGCAGATTTGTCCCGAATCATGCCGGGATGGTGATCAAGCCGGGCCCGCCGCGCAACCGGGAACCCGGAGCCCCTCCCCGTTATTCAAGTCCGCCAATCAACCAGCGCAGCTACTAGAGCGTTTTCAAGCGAAGTGGACGCCGGTTCGCGTGAAGAAAACGCGTCAAACGTGAATCTAGAGCCCCCGTTCCGATTCTATCGCAACGGAAAAGGCTCTAATCGGGAAGCGAGACCCGCCGGTCATGGCCGACCTCAAATCCGGGCGCGACCACCGCTTCCCAGGCATGGCCGTCCGGATCAGTGAAATAGCCGCAATAGCCGCCGTAGGCCGTGGGCTGCGCCGGCTTCCAGAGCGCGGCACCCTTCGAGATCGCGAACGCGAGAACGGCATCGACCTCCTCCGGCGTACGGCAGTTCCACGCCAAGGTGACGCCGCGGAACGCGGTCGGCCGCGGCTCGTCCGGGAGGGTGCGTCGGCGGCGAGCAGATGCCACGGGAACAGCCCGATCACGGTGCCGCCGGTGTCAAAGAAGGCGACATCCTCGCCGGTCGCGCGGTACTTCTGACGAAGCCGAGCGCTTCGTACAACGCGATGCTGGCGCGAATGTCGCTGACGCCGAGGGTGATGACGGTGAGGCGCGGGGTCGGGGCCTTCATGTCGGTGCTCATATTTATCTTCCTCCGTCAGCGCGAGGAGCGATAGCGACGAAGCGATCCATACTTCCCAGCGGCAATATGGATTGCTTCGCTTCGCTCGCAATGACGCCTCTGCTACCAGCTTCGTAGCCCGGATGCAGCGAAGCGAAATCCGGGACGGTCGACGTGATGACGAGATACCCCGGATTTCGCTGCGCTCCATCCGGGCTACGGATCAGAACAGGCTCAACTGCTGCCCGTTGCGCTTCGGTTTGGCAAAGTGATCGGTGGTCAGCTTGGTCCGCCGCTTGTTGAGGCCGAGCTTCTCGCAGGCGATTTCGAAGCGGCGCCCGATCATCCAGGCCATCGGGCCGGTGCCCTTCATCCGCGTGCCCCATTGCGAGTCGTAGTCGCGGCCGCCGCGCATGTCGCGGATCAGCGTGAAGACGTGGCGATAGCGGTCCGGATAATTCGCCATCAGCCATTCGCGGAAGAGGTCGCGGACCTCGAGCGGCAGGCGCAGCAGCACGTAGCTCGCTTCCTTGGCGCCAGCGTGGGCCGCCGCATCGAGGATGCGCTCGATCTCGGAATCGTTCAGCGCCGGGATCACGGGCGCGACCATCACCGTGGTCGGGATGCCGGCCTCGGTGAGCCGCTTGATCGCCTCGAGCCGCTTCGGCGGCGTCGAGGCGCGCGGCTCCATGGTGCGCGCGAGCTTCGGGTCGAGCGTCGTCACCGACAGCGCCACCTTGACCAGGTTGCGCTTGGCCATCCGGGAAAGGATATCGATGTCGCGGGTCACCAGCGCCGATTTGGTCACGATGCCGACCGGATGGCCGGCACGCTCCAGGACCTCGAGGATGCCTCGCACGATCTTCCGTTCGCGCTCGATCGGCTGGTAGGGATCGGTGTTGGTGCCGATCGCGATCATGCGCGCTTCGTAGTCGGGCGCCGCCAGCTCCTTCTCGAGCAGCTCGGGCGCGTCGGGCTTGGCGAACAGTTTCGACTCAAAGTCGAGCCCGGGCGACAGCCCGAGATAGGCGTGGGTCGGCCGCGCGAAGCAGTA
Source organism: Bradyrhizobium erythrophlei (assembly GCF_042430365.1). Taxonomy (GTDB): domain Bacteria; phylum Pseudomonadota; class Alphaproteobacteria; order Rhizobiales; family Xanthobacteraceae; genus Bradyrhizobium; species Bradyrhizobium erythrophlei. The sequence goes on along the minus strand of NZ_JBHMET010000274.1, from coordinate 495,711 downwards.
GACGCAGCCATGCTCGCAGCCGCGATAGGGATTGATCGAGCGGTCGAAGCCGATGTCGGGCGAGTCGTTACGGGTAATCACCTTGCGCGAGGTATCGATTGCCACGCTGGTCTTGAACGGCGGCAGGTCGTCGAGGCTCTGCCAGCCGTCGTCGAAGGCGACCCGCGCCTCGGCCTCGTAGCGGCCGCTGGCGTTGGACTGCGCGCCGCGGCCGCGCCGCCGCTCGCCTTCGATCGCGACCGCGAGCTCGGGAAACGGGGAAGGCGCACCCGCCGGGTTATCGGAGGGCGCCGTTGCCGGCGGGTGCTTGAGGGCATGAGAGGATGCTCGGCTCATGCTGTGAAGCTAGCACAGCTTGAGAACAAATCAAGAACACGCGCGCAGAAAATCCACAGCAGCATGCTGCAAAAATCTGCAGGGGGAAATGCTGCTTTGAATATGACAAGGTGATAACACAGCGCAGCTTTTCAACCGCTTGAGCCATCGAAGCCTCAATCATGCTGAGCGTGATCATTCCGACCGACGGGGTCGAGCGCACCGCGGTCGCGACGCTGGCCGCACTGGTGCCGGGGGCGGCGGCGGGAGTCATCCGCGAGGTGCTGCTGGTCGACCGCACCAAGACCGACGTGATCGAGCGCGTCGCCGATGTCGCCGGCTGCCTCTTCATGCGCTTCGAGGGAACGCGGGCGGCTGCGCTTGCCGCCGGCGCCAAGCAGGCCCGCTCGCCATGGCTGATGTTCCTGCATCCCGGCGCCGTGCTCGACGCCGGCTGGATCGAGGAAACCACCCAGTTCATCCAGATGGTGGCGGCGAGCGGCAGGGACCGCGCCGGCATCTTCCGCTACGCCCGCGCGCCCTACACCGATCCCGGCCTGCGCGACGGCATCAAATTCGTCGCCCGGATGCTGACGGGGCCGTCGGCCGAACAGGGGCTTTTGATCGCGCGCGACCATTACGAGCGGCTCGGCGGCTTCCGCCCCGACGCCCGCCGCTCCGAGGCGCGGCTGTTGCGGCAGCTCGGCCGCTCCTCCCGCACCATGCTGCGCAGCCGCATCATGGTCGCCTGAACCTACTTGCCAAAAAACAGGGTAGTTGAGTTCCCGCCAGGGAACTTGGCCGGGAACTCGGTGTTATTCCCGGCGCGGAGGATTTTTTTAGCGGAGGCGAAGATGCGACAGGTCCTTTTGACATTAGCTGCGTTCGCGATCTCCACAGCGGCAATCTGCACCAACACCACGACTGCAAGGGCCGAAGCCGAAGGCTGGTACCTTGGCGGCGGCGGCCCGGGTACAACCACCGGCCATGTCTCGTTCCACCCCCAATGCGTACACAAGGTGCGATACGCCAGCTGCACCTGCGTGCTGAACCACGGCCATATCTGGGTCGTTCGTTAACGGCGGCGCAACGGCGCCGGGTTATCCGCCGCTCCGGCGCCCGCGTCACTGAATGGCTGAATTGATGAGAGGGCTGCGGTCCTGACGATCGATCCTTCAGGATCGCAGCGCTTTGGCCGGATTCCGGCCGGTCCGAGGCGAGTTGCACCCGCTCGCCGCGAACGGTGTTGCGCGGCCAGATCATAGTGGAGTAGAAATTCCTTGCATATTATTTGATTTCGTCAAATAATATATTTGATGAAATCAAATATCATTGACGACACCCTCGAAGGCCAGGTCGCCGCCGTCCGCGGCTTCAGCCGGTTCTATACCCGCAAGCTCGGCATCATCGAGCCGAAGCTGCTCGACAGCCCGTTCACGCTGCAGGAGGCGCGGATCATCTACGAGATCGCGCATCATGACGGCTGCACCGCGACCGACCTGGTCCGCGAGCTCGATCTCGACGCCGGCTTCGTCAGCCGCACGCTCCAGGCGCTGCAGCGTCGCCAAATCGTGACGCGCAAGCCGTCGAAGACTGACAAGCGCGTCAACGAGGTGACCCTGACCGCGAAGGGCCGCACCGCCGCCGCCGACCTCGATCGCCGCTCGCGCGACGACGTCGCCGCGCTTCTGAAACAGATGGACGGCAGCCGCCGCGCGGCCGTGGTCCGGGCCATGAGCACGATCAAGCAGTCGCTGGAACCGGTGGCGCAAAAGCCGACCGGCTTCCTGCTGCGCAGCCATCGCCCCGGCGACATCGGCTGGGTGATCTCGCGGCACGGCGCTGCTTATGCGCAGGAGTATGGCTGGGACATCAGCTTCGAGGCCCTGGTCGCCGAGATCTGCGCGCAGTTCCTCAAATCATATGATCCGGCTCACGAGCATTGCTGGATCGCGGAGGTCGATGGCGAGCCCGTCGGCTCGATCTTCCTCGTCAAGGGCACTGACGAAGTCGCCAAGCTCAGGCTGTTGCTGGTGGACGAAAAGGCGCGCGGGCTCGGCGTCGGCCGCGCGCTGGTCGAGCAGTGCATCCGCTTCGCGCGCGAAAAGAACTACACGCAGATCACACTATGGACCCAGAGCATTCTGGTCGCCGCGCGCGACATCTACCAGCGCGCCGGCTTCCGCCGCGTCAAGGAAGAGAAGCACCACAGTTTTGGCGTCGATCTGGTCGGCGAGACCTGGGAGATGGAGCTTTAGGCGCTCGCGCCCTTGGCTTTTGCGCGCCGCAGATGCTCGTCCAGCCGCGGCATGATCTCGACGAAATTGCAGGGCCGCGTGCGGTAGTCGAGCTGCGCGGCCAAAATGCCGTCCCAGCCGTCGCGGCAGGCGCCGGGCGAGCCCGGCAGGCAGAAGATGAAGGTCGCCCCGGTGACACCGGCGGTGGCGCGGCTCTGGATCGTCGAGGCGCCGATCTTGGCGTGGCTCAGCATGTGGAAGGCGATCGAGAAACCGTCCATCCGCTTCTCGAACAGCGGCTCGACCGCCTCCGGCGTCACGTCGCGGCCGGTGAAGCCGGTGCCGCCGGTGGTGATGACGGCGTCGACGCCGGGATCAGCGATCCAGCGCCGGATCACTGCACGGATCGCTTCGACATCGTCGGTCACGATCTCGCGCGCCGCGAGCTTGTGCCCGGCCACGGTGATGCGATCGGCGAGCGTCGTGCCCGACTTGTCATCGGCCAGCGTGCGGGTGTCGGAGATCGTCAGCACCGCGATGTTCAGCGGGATGAATTGCTTTGTCTCGTCGATGGACATGACTTTATCTTCTCGTCATGCCCGGGCTTGTCCCGGGCATCCACGTCTTCACACTCTATCAGAAGTAAAGACGTGGATGGCCGGGACAAGCCCGGCCATGACGGTCGATACTTCGGGCGGCCCTACAGCTACACCCCGCCGCCGAACGTGTTGCAGGCCTGCACGGTGCCCTGCTGGTAGCCGGTCATGAACCATTGCTTGCGCTGCGCGGCGGAGCCGTGGGTGAAGGAGTCGGGCACCACCCTGCCCGTCGCCTGACGCTGCAGCGTGTCGTCGCCGATCGCGTTGGCCGTGGTCAGCGCGGCGTCGATGTCGCCGGCCTCAAGGAAGCCGCGGCGCTTCTTCTCCTCGCGGTTGACCCAGACGCCGGAGAGGCAGTCGGCCTGCAGCTCGACCCTGACCTGCAGCGCGTTGGCTTCCGCCTTGCTGCCAGCCTGCTGCTGCAGCCGCGTCACCCGCGGGATGATGCCGAGCAGGTTCTGGATATGATGGCCGGCCTCATGCGCGATGATATAGGCCGCTGTGAATTTGCAGGCATTGCCCGAGCAGCCGCGGAACCGCGTCTCGACCTCGCGGAAGAAGTTGGTGTCGAGGAAGATGGTCTTGTCCGGCGGGCAATAGAACGGGCCCATCGCCGACTGCGCCATGCCGCAGCGGCCGCCATTGGTGGCGTTGCGGAACAGCACGATCTTCGGACCGGTGTAGGTCTGCCCCGAAGCCTGGAAGATCTCGCTCCAGCGATCGTCGATCTCGCCGAGGATGCCTGAAATCATGCTGCCCATCTCGTCGGTCGGCGCGCCGCGCTTGACCTGCCCGCCGCCCGACTGGCGATCGGTCTGGTAGGTCGGCGCCTGGCCGCCGCCGGTCAGGATCTCGGCGCCGCCGATCAGAATGCGCGGATCGATGCCGAAGGCATAGCCGAGCAGGCCGAGCACGATGATGGTGCCGATGCCGAGCCCGCCGCCGCCGCCCATCGGAATACCGAAGCCACCGCCGCCTCCCATTCCGCCGTCATCGCGACGGTCTTCGATGTCGTCGCTGCGGCGGAAGTCATCGTAGCGCATGGCGGTTTCCCTTCATTCCAGTCGGTGACGCAGGCGCGGTCACAGACGTAAAATTTCCATTCCGTTAATCAATAGCCTGCCCGGCAAAAATTGCCTAGTGCGCTTGCGCACTTGCCTCTCGCGCACCATCGGCCGCAGCGCAGGAAAATTTAGCAAACGAATCGCGTCGGATTCGTGGTTTTCGAATGATCCATGTGCAGCAAGCGAAATGCTGCGGCACGGAGCCAATCTGTGCCGCGCAATTCGTTGCAAAAGATATGGCAAACTTCATCGCGACAATTTTCGATTAAGTCGATTTTTACTTTGGCCCGTCAATGTGTGGCCAGTCGGTTGTTTAGTCCCGCGTCGCCGACAGCGTCGCCTGAGTCAGAGTTCTTGAGTCATGGTAGTGTCGCGTCGCGGGGCGTCTGCAAGGGCGCCCCGCACTAAATTTGAGAGCACCCCGTCGAGCCGAATCGTCGTCGGCGATTGCGTCGCCGAGCTGTCGAAGCTTCAGGCTGGCTCGGTGGATCTGGTGTTCGCTGATCCTCCCTACAATCTGCAGCTCAAGGGCGATCTCAAGCGCCCCGACGAATCCCATGTCGATGCCGTCAACGACGACTGGGACAAGTTCTCGTCGTTCGCCGCCTATGACGATTTCACCCGCGCCTGGCTGCTCGCCTGCCGCCGCGTGATGAAACCGTCGGCGACCTTGTGGGTGATCGGCTCCTATCACAATATCTTCCGCGTCGGCGCGATCATGCAGGACCTCGGCTTCTGGCTCCTGAACGACATCGTGTGGCGCAAGTCCAACCCGATGCCGAACTTCCGCGGCCGCCGTTTCACCAACGCGCACGAGACCATGATCTGGGCCGCGCGCGACGAGAAGGCCAAGGGCTATACGTTCAATTATGAAGTGCTGAAGGCCGCCAACGAGGACGTGCAGGCACGCTCCGACTGGCTGATTCCGCTGTGCACCGGCGAGGAGCGCCTCAAGGGCAGCGACGGCAAGAAGGTGCACCCGACGCAGAAGCCCGAACAGCTTCTCGCCCGCGTGCTGCTGTCGTCGTCGAAGCCCGGCGACCTCGTGATCGATCCGTTCAACGGCACCGGCACCACCGGCGCCGTCGCCAAGCGCCTCGGCCGCAATTACATCGGCTTCGAGCGTGACAGGACCTACGCCGCCGCGGCCGAAGCGCGCATCGCCGCGATCGAGCCGCTGCCGGAAGCAACGCTCGCGCCGTTCATGACCGCGCGCGAGGCGCCTCGCGTGGCATTCTCCGAACTGATCGAGCGCGGCATGATCCTGCCCGGCGCAAAACTTGTCGACGCCAAGAAGCGCCATGGCGCGCTGGTCCGTGCCGACGGCGCCATCATGCTCGGCGACAAGGTCGGCTCGATTCACCGGATCGGCGCGGTGGCGCAGGGCTCCGGCGCCTGCAACGGGTGGACCTTCTGGCACGTCGAGACCAAGAACGGGCTCAAGCTGATCGACGAGCTCCGCGCCGAGATCCGCTCCGGAATGGCGGCGGGCTGACGTTTCCGACAATTTGTAGGGTGGGTAGAGCGAAGCGAAACCCACCAATCAGAACCCGCGTGCCGATGATGGGTTTCGCTTCGCTCTCCCCATTCTACGATTCTCTGCACATCCTGCGGTTCTGCGGCGTTTTGTCCGGCGCCGCATTGCGGCGAACAAGGGCACCGTATTGAACGCTTCCGCCTTGATGCCTAGCTGAATCGGATTAGACTCGCCGTTGCCAGCCTGCCCGTTCCGATGGGGCGTCCGATGCGAAAGCAATCCGAGAGCCTGCTGATGGTGCCGCTGCTGCCGATCTTCCTGGTCGGCATGTTTCCGATGCTGCTGATCGGGCTGCTCGGCTTTTTCGGCCTGGTGATTTTTGGCGTCCTGCTGGTCTCGGTCGGACTGACCCTCGGCCTCGAAGCCCATGGCGACTTCAACGAGGAAATCATCGTCCACGGCTATGCGAGGGGGTCGGAGCGTGCCACGCAGGTCTCCAACCTGCATGCCGCGACCCGCTTTGCTGCGCTGCTCGAGGTCGCAGGCGCTTTGCTGATCGCCGCCGGCATCGCAGGCTTCCTCTATTTCGGCTGACGAGCGCGCTCGCGCCGACCTTCACAAACTCGTCGCTTGCGCCGCGAGCTGAAATTTGCGCATGAAAAGCCGCCTGCGGCAGCGCCGCCGCGTGCCGATCCCGTCGGCAACAACAGGAGTCTTTGCATGCTCAAATTCTATTTCAACGGATCGCCGAACCCGACCAAGGTCGCGCTGTTCCTCGAAGAGTCCGGCCTGCCGTTCGAGGCGGTCGCGATCGATACCCGCAAGGGCGACCAGTTCAAGCCGGAATTCCTCAAGATCAATCCGAACGGCAAGGTGCCGGCGATCGACGACAATGGCACGATCGTGTTCGATTCCAACGCGATCCTGCTCTATCTCGCCGAGAAGACCGGAAAATTCCTCCCGTCCAACCGCGCCGAGCTGCTGTCCTGGCTGATGTTCGTTGCGACCGGCCTCGGGCCGTATTCGGGACAGGCCGTTCATTTCAAGCATTTCTCGCCGAAGGATCAGGACTACGCCCACAATCGCTACCAGTTCGAGGCGCATCGCCACTACCAGATCCTCGAGGATCACCTGGCCAAGCAGCGCTACATGGTCGGCGACGCCTATTCGATCGTCGACATGGCGCTGTGGGGCTGGGCGCGCATGGTGCCGTTCGTGATCGGCGAGGAGAGCTACGCGAAGTATCCGAACGTGAAGCGGCTCGTCGACGAGATTTCGGCGCGCCCGGCGGCGGCACGCGCGGTCGCGCTGAAGGACAAGCACACCTTCAAGGCCGAGATGGACGACGAGGCGCGCGGGATCATGTTCCGCCATATGAAGACCAAGGTGGCCTGAAGCACCTCACTCTCCGTCATTCCGGGGCACGCGCTTGCGCGTGAACCCGGAATCCAGACGTCGTATGCGAGATTCTCCGATGTGCAAACGCTCATCGTAGTTCGCGCTGACGTTCGCCCCGGAATGACGACAAGCCGTCATGGGAGCAAGTACGGCTTGCCTCGGTCATGCAGGCTGTGATGGGCGATGTCGGAACGGCAGATGCCGATATCCTGCAAGTCGCGCTCGCCAATGGCGGCAAGCCGCCGCCATGCCCGCCGCCGCTCGCGCCATCGCCTGATCCGCGACAGCAGCGCCGCCAGTGCGGCCAGCATCGAACCCATGCGGGTTCGCGCCCTCCGTCGCCGGAGCGCCCTGTCGCCGGCCGTGAGGCTGCTCAACGGCGTCAGCCCGCCGCCCGTGACTGCGATGCCGGAAACGCACCGAGCGCCCGCTCGGTCAGGACCGAGTCGCAGTACTCCCGAACCTCCCTGATCTTGCCGCCGTCGAAACGAAACACCAGGCAATAGTCGTTGTCGTAGCGTTCGCCGGCCCTGGTGAGGTTGTTGCCCTTGGCTACGACCACGACGACATCGCCGTCGGCGATGATGCGATGGGCGATGGTGCGGCTGCGCTCGACCAGCCTGGAACGGACGTGGCCGTGCAGGTCGTTCATGATCGATGGCTTGCCGGTGAAGGTGCGCGACCAGGAATATTGCCCAGTCACGGTCCAGGTCGCGTCATCGGCAAGGCTTGCCATGAACAGTGAACGATCACGCACCGCGGGGTCGGGATCACCCGCGATCGCAAATATCTCCTGCACCAGTTTCTTGTTGTCGGCTGCGCTCATGGCGGCTCTCCTGTTGATGGGTGGAACCCAATCATGGCCGCACGGGCGTGCATTCTTCCAATCGATAGATGGCATGATATATATTCGTATCATGAATTTGAACGCGCTTGACCTCAATCTCCTGGTGGCGCTCGACGCGCTGCTGCGGGAAGCCAATGTCAGCCGCGCCGCGATGCGGCTGCACCTGTCGCAACCGGCGACCAGCCATGCGCTGCAGCGGCTGCGCGACCTGATCGGCGATCCGCTGCTGGTGCGCAACGGCGCGCGGATGGAGCTGACGCCGCGCGCGCAGGCGCTGCGCGCCCCCCTGGCGCAGGCGCTCGACCAGGTGCGCGCGCTGTTCGTGCCTGACGATTTCGACGCCGAACGCAGCGAGCGGCACTTCCGCCTGATGATGCCCGACCTCGCGGTCGAGCTCTTGATGCCGCCGCTGATGGAGAAGGTGACGCAGCTAGCTCCGAACGTGACCATCGAGGTGGTGCCGTGGCGGGGTCCTGCGATCTTCACGCCGGAATTCGCCCGCACCATCGACCTCGTGATCTCGATCGGCGATGCCTTCAAGGGCTTTCACCGCCAGCGCCTCTACAACGACAGCGACGCGCTCGCGGTGCGGCGCGGCCATCCGCTTCGCACCAAGCTGAACAGGCGTGACGTCTTCCTCGAGGCGCGGCATGTCGCGGTGATCATCCGCGGCCAGAACGAGGATTTGATCGACACTTGGCTGCGCGCCAAGGGCATCGAGCGGCGGATCGCGCTGGTCGTGCCGGGCTATATCGAGGCCCTGCACGTCACCGCGCGCACCGACCTCGTCGCCTTCGTGCCGCGCCGGCTGATCTCGGCGCTGGCAAAGCAATTATCGCTGGTGACCGTGCCCCCGCCGTTCGATCCCGGGATCGACGAGCAGCACATGTTCTATCCGACGAGGGCGCAGATGGACCCGGGCTCGCTCTGGCTGCGCCGGCTGATGCTGGAGACAGGACGGGAGTTGGAGGGGCGGAAAATGTAGGGTGGGCAAAGGCGCGCTTGCGCCGTGCCCACCATCCATATCGTGTTCGCGATGGTGGGCACGCTTCGCTTTGCCCACCCTACAAATTCCTTGCTCCCTGCCTTACACCTTCTGCTCCGCCAGCACCTTCTGCACGGCGGGGCGCTGCTCCATGCGCTCCCGATGCGCCTTGACCTTGGGCAGGGTCGCGATATCGACACCGTCGCCGTCGAGCCAGAGCGTGAGCGTGTAGAGATAGGCATCACCGACCGTATAGCCTTCGCCCATCACCCAGGGCCCCCTGAGCATGTCGCGCTCGATCAGGCTGAAGCAGGCGCCCATGGTCTTCGGCACCATCTTCTTCATGTCTGCGAACGAGGTCTCGTCCGCCGCCCAGCGGGCGCCGCGCATCTTGTGGGCATGCGCGACATGCACGGTGGAGCAGAGATAGGAGTTGAAGGCCTGGAGCTTAGCGAATTCGAAGGCGTCGTCGAGCGGCGCGAGCTTCGCCTGCGGGAAGGTCTGCGCGATGTAGGCCAGCATCGCCGGCGTCTCGGTCAGGATGCCGCGATCGGTCACCAGCGTGGGCACGCGGCCCTTCGGGTTGATCTTCAGGTATTCCGGGCTGTTCTGCTGGTTGGTCTTGAAGTCGACCTTCTCTGTCGTATAGGGCGCGCCGGCCTCGGCGAGCGCGATATGGGAGGCGAGCGCGCAGGTGGCGGGAGCGTAATAGAGCTTGAGCATAGTGTAGTCCTCTTCGGGCCTTGTCGATCCGTTCAGGACCCGGCCTCGCTTCTTGTTTGGGCGCCATCGCAGGCCGCGGGACGTTAGCGGCAGCGCCCTCCGCCGTCCATCCCCGCCACGCCTTCGCGGTTGCCCATAGCGGCGCTGTCGTGCCATGACCTCAGTCAATCACGAGGAGTTGTCATGACCGTATTGATCGCGGGTGGCGGAATCGGCGGGCTGACGCTGGCGCTCAGCCTGCACCAGATCGGCGTTCCTTGCCGCGTGTTCGAGAGCGTGCCCGAATTGCGACCGCTCGGCGTCGGCATCAACGTGCTGCCGCATGCGGTGCGCGAACTGATCGAGCTCGGCCTGCACGACCGGCTCGACGCGTCCGGCGTCCGGACGCGGGAGCTCGCCTATTTCTCCAAGCACGGCAAGCCGATCTGGAGCGAGCCGCGCGGGCTCGAGGCCGGTTACAAATGGCCGCAATTCTCGATCCATCGCGGCCGGCTGCAGCAGATCCTGCTCGATGTCGCAACCGAACGGCTCGGGCGCGACAACATCCTGACCAGCCACCACCTCACCGGCTGGACCGAGACGCCGGACGGCGTCCGCGCCGACTTCATCGACAAGGCGACCGGCAAGTCCGCCGGGAGTCATGAAGGCGCGATCCTGATCGCGGCCGACGGCATCCATTCCGCGGTGCGCGAAAGGCTCTATCCCTTGGAGGGCCCGCCGATCTGGAACGGTCGCATCCTCTGGCGCGGCATCACGCGGGCGAATGCCTTCCTCACCGGCCGCACCATGATCATGGCCGGGCATGAGGTGCTGAAATTCGTCTGCTATCCGATTTCGAAAGCGCCTGGCGCCGACGGCAAATACGACATCAACTGGATCGCCGAGCGGCACATGCCGCCGACCTATCAGTGGCGCCGCGAGGACTATAACCGCACCGCCAAACTCGACGAATTCCTGCCCTGGTTCGAGAGCTGGAATTTCGACTGGCTCGACGTGCCCGGCCTGATCAAGAACTGCGCCCACGCCTATGAATATCCGCTCGTCGATCGCGATCCGATCCCGCAATGGACGTTCGGCCGCGTCACGCTGATGGGGGATGCCGCGCACCCGATGTATCCGATCGGCTCCAACGGCGCCTCGCAGGCGATCCTGGATGCGCGGGTGCTGACGCGCGAGATCCTGGCGCAGGGGCCGACGCATGCGGCGCTCACCGCCTACGAGGCCGAGCGGCGGCCCGCGACCAGCGAGCTTGTGATGCTGAACCGCCGCAACGGGCCGGAGCAGGTGATGCAACTCGTCGAGGAGCGCGCGCCCGACGGCTTCAACGTCGTCACCGACGTGCTGTCGCAGCAGGAGCTGGAAGACATCGCCGCCAACTACAAGCGCGTCGCCGGCTTCCAGGTCGAGGGTCTGAACGCCAAGCCGCCGATCGTTCCGCGCCGGGACGCTGTGTGAGCTGACGCAACCT
>NZ_JBHMET010000274.1:59418-484588 GCF_042430365.1 Bradyrhizobium erythrophlei | reverse complement strand
GCATCCCACCGCAACACTCGTGACGATCGCGACGCGCCCCTCAATCGGGTGAGACGGGCGAATTCATACACTGATTTTCGGTTCTGGAAAACGGAAATATTTTGTGCGTGAGGTCTTGCGCCGTCGGGCAAATCAGAGCTATGGGCCGATCGGCATCGGAGCATCGTAGGGCGGGTCAGCGAAGCGTAACCCGCCGTTCCTGGTCGCGCCGCGTGGCGGATTACGCTCCGCTAATCCGCCCTACAAAGCTGTCCACGTGGCGTGCCCAGGCGAGCTACGACCTAGCCTTTGCGCGCTTCGGCTTCATGGAAGATTTGGGGGCGACGGGACGTTGCCCCGACGACGTCTTCACGCCCGTTGCCGATTCCTCCTGCAACGGCTCCTCGTCCAGGACATGAATCGTGGTGAGGAAATCCGCGCCGGCGCGCATCACGTGCTCGGCGGCGAGCGTAGCGGCCGCGCGCTCGTCGCCGTCGATGATCGCGCGCAGGATGCCGGCATGTTCGTCCCAGGTCCGCGCCTGACGCACCGGATCGGTCGGCGAGAACAGCATCGCGGTGCGCTCGCGCAGCCGCTTCAAGAGATCGGCGAGCACGCGGTTGCGCCCGGCCTCGGCCAGCTCGTGGTGGAATTGCTGGTTGAGCCCGGGCAAGAGCTCGAAGCGCCTGGCGGCGACCGCCTCGTTGCCCTGCTTCAGCACCGCGGCGATGCGCTTGAGGATGTCCTGGTCGCGGCGCCGGGCGGCGAGCCGCGCGTTCTGGCCTTCGAGCAGGGCCCGCACTTCGATGGTCTCGCGCGCCTCCTCATCGGTCATCGCGAGCACTGATGCGCCACGCCGAGCAGTCACCTCGACGAGGCCCTCGGAGGCCAGGACGCGGATCGCTTCGCGCACAGGATTGCGGGAAACCCCGAGCTCCTCGGCGAGCCGGCCCTCAACCAGCCGCTCGCCCGGCTTGAGCCGCCGGCTCAGGATCGCCTGGCGCAGCTCCTCGATCACCCGGCCATGGAGGGACAGGTAGTCGTCACCGAGACGCGGTTTGGAGTTTCCCAGCCTGCCTGCCATGCAATGTCCGTCCGGGCCGCGCCGGCGCAACGTTCCGGACCGCGCGACGAGGCCCAATCAGCCGCCGCCTCCGATGCGGCAGCAACAGATTCGTATTTAGACTGCCCCGCCGAGGCCATCAAGCGGCTGTCATTCCCCGTCAACAGCAAGGCTTCTGACCGGCTGCGCGACGGGCTTCGGCGTCCAGGACACGCTGACATTGCCGGTGAGGAAGGTTTGGCATGCCATCCGATAGCCGGCAGCAAACTGCTCTTCGGTCAGGTGCTTGCGCTCCTTGGGCTTGATCGCGTCGGTGTTCTCGATGCCCTGTTCGATCCGGCATTTGCAGGTGCCGCAGATGCCGCCGCCGCATTTGAAGGGGATGCCGCCCTGTTCGCGCAGCGACACGCGCAGGAGATTGCTGTTCTCCGGCGCGGTCACGGTTTTCCCGTTGTTGGTGAGGAACGTGACCTCGATCATGTCGGCTCGATGCTCAAGAAAGGGTTGGCGTCACAGCTTGCGCAGCCTGGTGTCCATGTGGCCGAACGTGATGAGATGCTCGAGCTCGCTATAGGCGCGCTCCGGCGTCTCGAACTTCTCCAGGAATTTGGAAGGGACCTTGTTGACAACAGGCGGCGACCACGCCTCGTCGATCACCTTCACCTTGGTCTCCTTGAGCAGTTCGGCGATCACGAAGGTCGCCTTCTTCACGCCGTAGAACAGGTAATCGTAGGCTTCGAGGGGGCGCAGGCCCTCGACGATCTCGGTCCGGAACAGGCCCGGCTTGCTGGTGAGAATGACATACATCGATGATGGCCTCCCGGCTGTGGCTGCGATCGCGCCGACGGCGCGCGTCGGCGCCGTCGTCTCAGGTCTTCAGATTTGCAGCCGCCGTCGGCGCGACGACGTCGGCGAGCGGCGTTGCCTCCTGCGACAGCTCGATGTCATGGGTGAGCCAGAGCTGGCAGGCGAGGCGATAGCCGCGCGCGATCCGCTCACCGAGGCGCTTCTTCTCCTTCCAGTTCGGCTCGGGCAAATGCTCACCGCCCCTGATGATCAGCGAGGCGCACTTGCCGCATTTGCCCATGCCGCAGCCGTACAGGAAGTTGGGGTAGGGGAACTGGCGGATGCCGGCCCGCACGACGAGGTTGGTGTTCTCCTTGACCTCGCCGTGGAAGGTCTGGCCGTTGCGGTGAAAAACGACTTGAGGCATCCCAGCTCTCCGGTTGTCGCGCGCCGTTCAAGCCTGCAGCAGGGTGCGTTCGTCGGCCGGAACGCTCGCTTCGGCCATGCCGAGCTCGGCGAGCGAGACCTCCTTGGCGACATAGTCGTGATAGAGCGCGGTGGTGTAGAGCAGCCGCATCTGCGCGCCGATCTCGCAGATCTTCAGGCAGCGCTGCTGCAGCTCCACCGTATTGGCGTGCTCGAGCACGATCTGGTAGCCGCGCTCGCCGTGGATCTCGTCGGAGACGATGTGGAGATCGAAGAACTCGACCTCCTCGTCGGTGAACTTGTACTTCTCGCGCAGGGTCGGCGTCTGCTTGCGGTAGATCGAAGGCACCTGCGACTCCAGGCCGACCACGAGGCCGGCGACCGCGACGATCGGGTCCTCGCGCATCGCGACCGCATAGCACCAGCTCTGCAGGCCGCGCGTGGTCGGCGTCATGTTGTCGGGATCCTTGACCCGCTCGGCCGTGGTGCCGCAGGCCTCCGCGAAGCGGATCAAGAGGTCGGTGTGGCGGTCGCCGCCGATCTCCTCCTCGTACATGTTGGCGAGCAGGAAGTCCTTGGCCTCCTGATACTGCTCGGGCATGCGGGCATAGATGTAGCCGAGATAATCGGCGAACGGCCCGACATAGTGGTAGTGGTTCTCGGCCCAGCGCGCGAGATGCGCGCGGCTCAGCTTGCCGCTCGCCCAGGCGATGCTGAACGGCGCCTTGTTGGCGCTCTTGCCCTTGATGGCGTTTTCGAGGGCTGCACGAAATTCAACGTGATTCATCAGCTTCTGCATCGTCGCGCTCCTGTCGCCTTTTGCGGTTTGGTCGCTGTTCCGGGTTCGTTGCAGTATACTGTATACAAAAATGGTGAGGTGTCAACACGCGGTAGCGGACCGTTTGGCGGGTGCCTGCGGACGATCAGAATCGCCTGCGAAGTGCTGCTATATGAGCAAATGGCCGCAAAATTGTGCATCGCGGCGACATTATTTAAGCAGGGTTGATCGCGAACCATCCACAGTTTGCTGTTGCAATTATAGAATACAGTATACAATATGGTTGCATCCTTGGGAGGGGAGGTCCGGTCTTGCAACAGCATGCTCCGATTGTCGCCGCGCATTGGGTTTACCTGTGCGGCGTCGCTATCATCGTCCTGACAATGATCTGGCGCGCTAATGTCGTGGTGCCGTCGATCGTCGCGACTTTCCTGGTCGCGCTGGCGTTCACCCACAGTCCGGTTGCGGCGCTCGCCAGCATCTTCAACGCCAGCTTCACTGCGGCCAAGGAGCTGTTCAACATCTTCCTCGTCATCGCGCTGATGGCGGCGCTGTTGAATGCGCTGAAGGTGCTGCGCTCGGATATCCGCATGGTCGAGCCGTTCCGCGCCGTCATGAAGGACGGGCATACCGCCTTCTTCGTGCTCGCGGCGATCACCTATGTGATCTCGCTGTTCTTCTGGCCGACGCCGGCGGTGCCGCTGGTCTCCGCCGTGCTGCTGCCGGCGGCAATCGCGGCCGGTCTGCCGCCGCTCGGCGGCGCGCTGGCGATCGCGATCGCGGGCCAGGGCATGGCGCTGTCGTCGGATTACGTCATCGGCGTCGCGCCGGGGATCAGCGCCAAGGCGGCGGGGAGCGCGGTCAGCGCCGCCGTGGTCGCCGACCGCGCGCTGGTGCTGTCGCTGATCACGGGCATTATCGCACTGGTGCTGGCCTATCTGTCGATCCGCAAGTCGATCACCAAGTCGGACGACCGGCTGCTCGCGCTCTGGCAGGCGAAATCCAGCAATGGCGAGCTGGCGCGTATCGCCGAGGAGGGCACCTTCGACAAGGTCGAGATCGCCCGCGGCACCGCGGAGGGCCAGAAGCCGTTCGCGACCCAGGCCCAGATCGACAAGGCGCTCGCGGGCGTGCCTGTCAGCCGCGAGAGATGGTCGCGGCTGTTCGCCGTAGTGACGCCGCTCGCCTTCCTCTGCGTGATCGCGGTGATGGTGCTGGCGAAGCTCGGCATCGGCCATGATCTCAAGGGCGGCGACGCAGCCGCGCTGGTCGGCGGCGTTGCCGCGTTGCTGATGATCTGCGCCTCGTTCGCCGCCGACGAGCTGCGCAAATTCCTCGATGCCAGCGCCGATCACGTCACCGAAGGCTTCGTCTTCGCCTTCAAGGCGATGGGCTCCGTGCTGCCGATCGCAGGCTTCTTCTTTCTCGGCGCCGAGCCGGGCCTGTCTGCGCCGATCCTCGGCGTCGCGCCGGCGCAGGCGCCGAGCCTGCTGTTCGAGTTGATCCAGTCCGCGCAGGGCTGGATCCCCGGCAACCAGGTGTTCGTCGCGTTCGGCGTGCTGATCGCCGGCATGATCACCGGCATCGACGGCTCCGGCTTTGCCGGCCTGCCGCTGACCGGCTCGCTGTCCGGCGCGCTGGCGCCGGCCGTCGGGCTCGACCCGGCGACGTTGGCTGCGATCGGCCAGATGGGAGCGGTGTGGACCGGCGGCGGCACGCTGGTGGCGTGGTCGTCGCTGATCGCGGTGGCCGGCTTTGCGCGCGTGCCGGTGTTCGAGATCGTTCGGACCGTGATGGTCCCGGTGCTGATCGGGCTCGCCGTCTCGACGATCGCGGCGGTCCTGATCTGGCATTGAGGAGAGGCTTGGCGATGACGGCTAACACGGCGGCGAAGGGTGTGCGGATCTCCGCGGCGAGCGGCGATGCCGAGGAGTTCTGCAACCTGATCAACGGCGAACCGGTGCGAAGCGCATCCGGCGCGCTGTTCGACAATCAAAACCCTGCCGATTTCGCCGAGACGGTCGGGCGCTTCCAGGCCTCGACGGAGGCGGATGCGCGCGCCGCGGTCGAGGCGGCGGCCACAGCCTTCGAGAGCTGGAAGAAGACGTCCATCTCGAAGCGCGCTGAGGTGCTCAACCGTGCCGCCGATCATCTCGAGGCACGCGCCGACCAAATCGCGCGCGAAATGACGCGCGAGATGGGCAAGGCGCTCAACCTTGCCCGCGACGAGGTGATGCGTTCGGCGCAGACCCTGCGGTTCTACGCCGTCGAAGGCCAGACCCTGACCGGCGAGGTGTTTCCGAACGACGATGCCGACATGACTGTCTACACGCTGCGCGAGCCGCTCGGCGTGGTATCGGTCATCACGCCGTGGAATTTTCCGCTGTCGATTCCGGCTCGCAAGATCGCGCCGGCGCTGATCACCGGCAACACGGTGGTGTTCAAGCCGTCGTCGGATGCGCCGCTGACCGGCTACCGGCTCGCGGAGGCGCTGATCGCGGGCGGCCTGCCGAAGGGCGTGCTCAACTTCATCACCGGCAAGGCCGGCGAGATCGGTCCTGCGATCACCGAGCCGCCTGTCATCCGCGCCATCTCCTTCACCGGATCGACCGCGGCCGGCGCGCAAATCTGCCGCGCGGTCGAGTTCACCACCCGCACCCAGATGGAGCTTGGCGGCAAGAATCCGTTGATTGTCATTGACGATGCCGACCTCGATCTCGCGGTCGACCTCGCGATCAAGGGCGGCCTGTCGCTCGCGGGACAAGCCTGCACCGGCACCAGCCGCATCCTCGTCATGCGCGCGGTGCGCGCCGCGTTCACCGAGAAGCTGGTCGCCAAGGTGAAGGCGATGAAGATCGGCTCTGGCCTCGAGAGCGGCATGGATATCGGACCGCTGGCGACCGCCAAGCAGCTCGACACCGTGCTGCGCTACATCGCGATCGGAAAGCGCGAGGCGACATTGCTCTGCGGCGGCGAGCGGCTTGCCGGCCCCGCCTACGACCGCGGCTATTATGTCTCGCCCGCCGTCTTCACTGACGTCACGCAGGAGATGACGATCGCGCGCGAGGAGATTTTTGGTCCGGTGCTTGCGATCATCGAGGTCGAAAGCTACGCAGACGCGATCGCCAAGGCCAACGACACCGAGTACGGCCTGTCGGCGGCGATCGCGACGCGAAATCCGCGGCTGATGCACGCCTTCGCTGATGACATCCAGTCCGGCACGGTGAAGATCAACCGCACCACGACCGGCAATCTCGTCAACGCGCCGTTCGGCGGACTGAAGCGGTCGAGCACTTCGACCTTCCGCGAGTCCGGCCGCACCGGGCTCGAATTCTACACCCAGATCAAGACTGTCTATCGCGGCGTGTAGCTCGCGAACTAACCAACACACGGAAAGATACGATGAAACGTTCGCTGAAGCTTGAACTCGCGGAGGCCCGCCACATGGTCTCTGCCGCCATCAAGAAGGCTGCCGAGCTCGGCGTTCCCGAGACCGTCTGCATCACCGATGAAGGCGGCTATCCGCTCGCGCTGGAGCGGATGGATGGCGCGCGCGTTACCGGCCCGCAGATCGCCTGGAACAAGGCGTTCACCGCAGCCGGCCACAAGCGTTCGACGCATTTGTTCAACAAGGCGCCGAACGGTCCCGCGCTGCCGGGCAACGAGGCCTTCGGCATCCAGTGGAGCTTTGACGGCAAGTTCGCGGTGTTCGTCGGCGGCTTTCCGATCGTGGTCGATGACGAGGTCATCGGCGGCGTTGGGCTGAGCGGTGGCAATGGCGAGCAGGACACGCAATGCGGTCTCGCGGCGCTTCAGGCCCTGCAGGAACTCTTGTGCGGCCATCGCGTGCTGGTCGCAGCCGATATCAAGATGTGACTCCCGCCGGGCAGGCACTGCCGGTTCGCTGCGTCGAAAGAGAGTAGCGGAGAGCTTTCGCTTCCGGCGAGAGATGCCAATGAAACGCTGAGCGCCACATGCGCGGGAACCTGTTCATAGTTGAACTTGGTGGATTCCGCAGATGGACTTCCTCCATTAGGGTTAGCTCACACGTGCTGATTCGGAGCTTGGTTTCACCCGATCAGCGACTGGCATGCCCAATACGTGGTGACCGTCGGCTTTTTGCTGTACGCAACTGTTGGAAGTCAGCGCAGCATCCGCATTGGATGCCGTTGAAATTACTCCCTGAAATTCCTTGAAATGAATCCCGTGAGGCAGTTTTGGTGCAATTGGGCGCCCAAGATTTCGGCACAATCTTCCCTTGGTTCCGCCCAATGGAACGGGAATTCCTGCCTCAAACGTAAACATACGTTCATCGCAATGAGGCGCCACCCGGTTGTTGCGCTCAGACTTACAGGTCTTGGGGGTTCTCAACAAAAAGGGGATAAAACTTGACAACACTACACTTTGCCGCAGGTGGTGGCCTCAATGCGCAGGGGACTTACGCCCCTGCCGCGGCAGGCTTCAACCTGGCCGACGTTTCGTCGGTGGACGAACTGAACGCGCTGCCGGCCGGCGTGCAGGGTCTCGTTTGGCTCAACAACGCCAATGGCGTCGACCAGAGCTTCATCAACGAGGTGCAGCAGTACGCCGGAAATTCGAAGCTCTACGGCTTCTACCTCGCTGACGAGCCGGATCCGACCGGGCAATGGGGGACGCAGATCTCGGCCTCCACTTTCATGGCCGAGTCGGATTACATCCACTCCCACCTTCCGGGCGCGAAAACGTTCATCACCATGATGAACATGGGGTCCAACGAAAATCCGAGCTACGCCAACTCCTACAACCCGGCGAACACTCACATCGATCTGTTCGGAATCGATCCGTACCCCGTTCAGTCGACTGGCACGATCGATTACAGCATCATCGACAAGGCCGTGGCTGCCGCTGAAGCCGAGGGGATTCCGCAGAGTGCGATCGTCCCGGTCTTCCAGACCTTCGGTGGCGGCAACTGGTCGACCGAATCCGGCGGCTCCTACGTCATGCCGACGGCGGCGCAGGAGCAGGCGATGCTGGGCCATTGGGCGGCGGTGGTGCCAAATCCGGCCTTCGACATGGCCTATTCCTGGGCATCGCAGAATGGCGATACCGCACTGGAGAGCTCGCCGGCGCTGCAGGCCGTTTTCCAGCAGCACAACACGAGCACCAGCATGACGCTTCCGACCGGGAGCACGGGTGGAAGCACGACCGGCAGCACCGACACCAGCGGCGGAAGCACGACCCCGGGCGGCACGACCACGGGCTCGTCGAGTGGTTCGACGACAACGACCGATACCGGTGGGCATCATCACCACCACGGGCTGGATTACGCGGCTCTCACGGGTGCCAGCACGACCTCGCCCACGATCGACGTGTCGACATCGACCGCCACGACGCCCGTCGTGACGGATCCGACCGGCACCACGTCAGGCACCGGTTGGTCGGGTGGCGGATATCATTGGGCCGATGCGATGGGTGGTTCCACCACCGATCATCACTGGCACTGGTAGGCTTGTAAGGGGGGTCTTTCTCAAGCAGGTCATACGCGCGGCACGCCGCGCGTATGACAATACCCAGGGGACTATCTCGCGGCCGCAGTGGCCGCGAGGCGGGGTGCCATTCCGCGCACAGTGGAATGTTGAAGTGCGGGCGCCGTCACGCTCGATCGCATGCAAATTTCAACCGCTTGCCGCCGCCCCGCCAAGGGCGGCCCGGATGTGCACATGTTTACTTCGACAAAACCGCCCGCACTCGCGGGCGCGTTCCGTCAGATCCGTCCCGGCCTGATGGCCGCCGGAGGATTGTCCATCTTCATCAATTTGCTGGTCTTCGTTTCGCCGCTCTACACCATGCAGATCTACGATCGCGTGCTGACGAGCCGCAACGGGATGACGCTGCTGCTGCTGACGCTGATCGCGCTCGCGCTGTTCGTCAGCTACGCGGCACTCGAGCATTTTCGCAGCCGGGTCCTGGTGCAGACCGGAATCCGTTTCGACCAGATCCTCTCGGGAGAGGCGTTCGAGACCGCGCTCGGGCAGTCGCTGGCGACGAGCAGCTCGCATCACGTTCAGCTGTTGCGCGACGTCGACACCCTGCGCGAGGTGCTCTCGGGCGGCGTGATCACCTCGCTGATGGACGTGCCGTGGACGCCGATCTTCCTGGCGATGTGCTTCCTGCTCCACCCGCTGATCGGCCTCGTTGCGCTGCTCGGCGCGGTCGTCATCCTGACGCTCGCCTTTCTCAACGAGCGCGTCACCAAGGCCCCGCTGACCTCCGCCGCGCTGAAGAACCTTCATGCGCTCGACCGGTTGACCTCCTCGCTGCGCAACGCCGAAGCGATCCGTGCGCTCGGCATGGGACCGGCGGTGCGGGGAGCGTGGGCGGCCACGCATGATCAGGCGCTTGTCGAAAGTGCAAGGGCCGGCGAGCGCGGTGGCACGCTGCTCGCGATCTCCAAGTTCCTGCGCATGGCGATCCAGGTCGCCATCATGGGGGTGGGAGCCTACCTCGCGATCCAGCAGGAAATCTCGGGCGGCGTGCTGTTCGCGGCCTCGCTGATCATGGGCCGCGCGCTTGCGCCGGTCGAGGCGGCGGTGTCGCAGTGGAAGGCGCTGGTCGCCGCGCGCACGTCGTTCGCGCGGCTCGACAACGCGCTGCGGGCCCGCGCGGCGGAGCGCCCGCCGACGCGGTTGCCGCCGCTGGTGGGTGAGGTCTCGGTCGAAGCGGTGACCGTCCTCGTCCCCGGATCGCAATTGCCGGCGGTCGCCGACGTCTCGTTTCGCCTCGCGCCCGGCGAGGTCGTCGCCGTCGTCGGTCAGTCCGGCTCCGGCAAATCGTCGCTGGCGCGCGCCCTGGTCGGGGCCTGGCCCGCGGTGCGGGGCTGCGTGCGCATCGACGGCAACGACATCAGGCATTTCGACTCCAACTTCCTCGGGCAAAGCCTCGGCTATTTGCCGCAGGACGTCGAACTGTTCGCCGGCACCGTGCGCGACAACATCGCGCGCTTCCGCGGGGATGCCTCCGACGAGGCGGTCGTCGAGGCGGCGAAACTGGCGTCGGCGCACGCCATGATCCAGCGGCTTCCGAAGGGCTATGACACCGTGATCGGAGACAATGGCGCCGGCCTGTCCGGCGGTCAGCGGCAGCGCATCGGCCTCGCGCGTGCGCTGTTCGGCAAGCCGGTGCTGGTCGTGCTCGACGAGCCGAACGCCAATCTGGACGGCGACGGCGACCGCGCGCTCGCCGAAGCAATCCAGATGCTCCGCAAGCAACGCGTGACGATCGTGATCATCAACCACAGGCCCAATCTGCTCGCTTTGGTCGACAAGATCGTCTTCATGCATGAGGGACGCCTTGGGCGGGTCGGCACGCGCGACGAACTTCTTCCCGTGCTGCTCGGGCAGACCGTGACGCCGATGCACCGCGAAGGCCGCGTGCTCGCCGAGGATCACAACCGCGCTGAAGCCCAATTCCGTGCCGACGGCGCGCAGCGCTACGTGCACATTTCAAATCCGGCGCGTCAGGCGCACGCGACGAGGCAATGATGGACAGAATGATAAGGCGGGAAATGGGGGCGCTTCACGCTGAGTTGGCGGGCGTTCTCAGGCGCTTCACCACGAGCGGCGAGACGTCCGGCGTATCGGGCACGCTGCGGGACTTCGCCGCGAAGGCGTGGTCGCGGGCAATTTCGGTGGGCCGGTTTTTATTCGCACGTCTGCCGAACGCGTCGGACCGCGGGGCTGCACTTGGTAATGACGGCCCGTCCGGCGATTGGCACACGCCGGCGCGCCGCGGCTTCGCCATCGTGTTCCTGACCTTCGGCGTGTTCGGCGGCTGGGCCGCCGTGGCCTCGATCGACGGCGCGGTGGTGGCCACGGGCTCGGTGGTCGTCGAGAGCGACCGCAAGACGGTCCAGCATCTCGAAGGCGGTATTGTCCAGAACCTGATGGTGACCGGCGATGCCCATGTCGAGAAGGGGCAGGTGCTGTTGCGGCTCGACGCCACCCAGGAACGCGCGAAGGAGGAGATCGCACGATCCGCGGTCTATTCGGCGATTGCTGAAGAGGCGCGCCTGCAGGCGGAAGCCGAGGGCGGCGACAAGATCACGTTCCCGACCGAACTTGTCCAGAAGACCTCTGATCCGGCAGCGCTGCGCGCGATGGGTGACCAGAAGCGGCGGTTCGACGAGCGCCGCGCCGCACGAAAGATCGAGATCTCGATCCTTGAAGAGCGCATCGGGCAAGCGCAGCGCCAGATCCAGGGAAACATCGCGCAAAGCAAGGCCTCGCAGGCGCAATTCGAAAGCGTGAGCGCGGAATACACCAAGCTCAAGCCGCTGGCCGATCAGGGCATCGTGGCGTTCGCGCGCGTCGCGACCCTTGAGCGGTCCAAGTCCGAGCTCGAAGGCAAGATCGGCGCGTACGAGGCCGACATTGCCCGCTTTGGCCGCATCATCGACGAGTCGCGGCTGCAGATCGACCAGGTCGGGCAGAAGGTCCTCGAAGAGGCGACCGCCAAGCTCGCCGAGACGCGGGCGCAGCTTGCCGATGCGCGCGAGAAGCTGCGCGTCGCCGCCGACGTTCTGGCGCGCATGGAGGTTCGCGCACCGCGCTCCGGACGGATCGTGAATCTGAAGGTCCACACCGTGGGCGCCGTGATCAAGCCGGGCGACACGTTGATGGAGATCGTGCCCGACAACGATGTCCTCGTGGTGGCCGCGAAAGTGTCGTCGCTCGATATCAATCACGTGCAGGTCGGCTTGCCCACCGAAGTGCGGCTGCCGTCATTCAAGGCGCGCTCCACGCCGATCGCCGTCGGCGAGGTTCTTTCGGTTGCGGCCGACGCGGTTCGCGACGAAGCCACGCATCAGCCGTTCTACGAGGTCAAGGTCTCGGTGCAGGTCGCGAACTTTCCCGAGAAGGTCCGTGAAAAGCTCAAGCCGGGCATGATGGCCGACGTCCTGATCGCGACCGGCGAGCGCACCGTTCTGGCATACCTGACCCAGCCGATGACGGATGCTATTCGGCGCGGCATGCGGGAAAACTGAGCGGTCGCGGCCGCTCGCCCGCCGTCGCTTCACGAGCGTCTTGCTTCGCCTGGAATCCGCTGGGGTTCCAGGCGAATTCGATATGCGGCGAAGCGACGCATGATCGAAGCAAGGCTCGCTATGCACTTTGTTGCCTGCATTTTTTGAGGGGTTCTATCCGCCAATCTTGGGTTGCATCGTCTTTCGGCGCACGATTCCCTTCGAATGAAGGATGCCGATATTTTCGCGACAGGCCATAACCAAGCTTTGAGTTCGGCGAAGGTGGTCGATGGCCCGGACGTATCTCCAACCCGAACTGGCGCGCGGACCGGCTGATCCGCGGCGGGGTCGGAGGTTGTCGTCCCGTCCGGAGATCCCTGACCAGACGATTGGCCAGATCGTGGCGAATGCCTGGACCGGGATCCTCAAGACCGAGGTCGCGCCCGAACGCTGGGCCGAAGCCGGGGGCGATTCCTCCGGCCTGGCGCGCTGCCTCCTCGAGATCGAGAGCGCCACCGGGCTTGAGCTCGCGCGCGAACGCTTCAGCCCCGACATGACCATCGCCGAGATGGTTAAGGTGATCGTATCCGGGCAGGCGGCCGGCGAGGTCGCCCGCCCGCCGGGCGAGGCACCACCGACCCTTTTCCTGTTCTCTGGGTCCCTCGGCTACGGTCCCAGCATGGCTGCCTTTGCCGGCGCGTTGGGAAAGGTCGCCCGGGTCGTCCCGATCAAATATCCCGACCTGCGCAGCATCCTCGACGGAAAGGACAGCGTTGCTGACATGGCGGAGGCCGGCATCGCGCAAATCCAGCGCAGTCAGCCGGTCGGCCCGGTTCGCCTGATCGGTCACTCGCTGGGTGGCGCGGTGGCGTTCGAAGTTGCCGCCCGGCTCCTGGAATCGGGACGGTCGGTCAACTTCCTCGGGATCCTGGATACGCCGAACATCTATGAGCGCCAAGATTACCACGAGACGCTCGCCCGCACCTTGCGGCGGCTGCGCGCCAATCGCGTCAACATGTCGAGGCTCGCGTGCCGGGCACTTGCAAAGGTCACCGCGATCGTCCACGGCGAAGCCTATCTTGCCGGGATGCTCGATCGCTACTCGCGCGGGAAGTTCGCCACGACCCGCTTTCGGATCAAGCTCGAGCTTCAGGAAGTGCTGCGGGCACGCGCCTTCTTCCGATGGCTGGCGGGCGCCAAACCAAGGCTGCCGATCGCAGGCACCTTGTTCCGCTGCAACCGGCCGAGCCTGCCGCAGCCGCTCGGCTGGGATGTCACCTTCGCAAGCCTGGACGTGATCCCGATCGTCGGCAGCCATGTCGATCTCGTCGCCGAGCCCTACCTCACCACGAACCATCCCCTGGTCGAGGCCGCGGTCGTGCAAACCTACCTGCCGACCGAGCTTTGCGGACGGAGGATGCCGTCATGAGCCTGGCCCGGCGCATCCCGATTACGGTGCGATTCAGCAGCGACGTGCTGGCGCTCGATCCTGCCGCCGAGATCGACAGGATCGTCGCAGCCCTTCGCAAGCAGGTGTTGGACACGCTGGGACGCCGCGGCGCCATCGTCGGGCTTTCCGGCGGCATCGATAGCTCGGTCGTGGCGGCGTTGTGCGTGCGTGCATTTGGCAACCACAAGGTCTTCGGCATCTTCATGCCCGACCGCCACTCGTCGGACGAATCCCTGCGCCTTGGCCACAGTTGCGCGACGCGGCTTGGTATCAACACCGCGCTGGAAGACATCTCGCCGGGGCTCGAAGCGCTCGGCGCCTATGAGCGGCAGATCGAGGCGATCCAGGCCGCCGTTCCCGAATATGATCATGGCTGGAAGTGCAAGCTGGTGCTGCCCCCGGTTCTCGAGAGCAGCGGGCTCAACATCACCCGCCTAACGGTTCAGAGCCCGGACGGCGCGACCCGCACCGTGCGGCTTCCGTCGGAGGCCTACCTGCAGATCGTCGCCGCGACCAACTATAAGCAGCGTGTCCGCAAGATGACCGAGTACTATCACGCCGATCGCCTTCGCTACGCGGTCATCGGCACGCCGAACCGGCTCGAGCACGAGCTTGGCTTCTTCGTCAAGCAGGGCGATGGCACCGCGGACGTGATGCCGATCGCGCATCTCTACAAGACGCAGGTCTATCAGCTCGCGGACTATCTCGATATCGACGATGAGATCCGGCGCAGGCCGCCGACGACAGATACGTTCTCGATGCCCCAGAGCCAGGAGGAGTTCTATTTCGCGCTGCCGTATCACCTGATGGACCTTTGCCTCTACGCGCGCAATCACGACATTCCACCGGATGAGATCAGCGCTTCTGTCGGGCTCACGGCGGCCCAGGTCGAGACGGTGTTCCGGGACATCGACGCCAAGCGGCGCGCGGCGCGCTATCTCCGCGCCCGACCCCTGATCGCGGACACGTTCGAGGACTGACCGACATGTGCGGCATGGCGGGGATCGTATCGTTGAACTCCGCTGCCGCGCCGCCCTCGCGCGAGGCCTTGCTGCGAATGATCGGCGCGCTGGGGCATCGCGGCCCCGATGAACGGGGACTCTACCGCGACGAACGCGCAGGGCTCGCCCATACCCGCCTGTCCATCGTCGATATCTCGGGAGGCCGGCAGCCTCTCGTCGATGCCAGCGGCAAGGTGTGGGTCGTGTTCAACGGCGAGATCTTCAACTATGTCGAGCTGCGCAAGCGGCTCATTGCGCTCGGCTACCGGTTCCGGACCCGCGGCGACACCGAGGTGATCGCCAACGCCTATCGGGCCTGGGGCGAGGCGGCCTTCGAGCGCATGACCGGACAGTGGGCGATCGCGATCTGGGATACGGCTGGGCGCCGCCTCGTGTTGTCACGCGATCGGACCGGCATTTGTCCGCTGCACATCTGCGAGCGCAAGGACCGCGTGTATTTTGCCAGCGAAGTGAAGGCGATTTTCGCGGCGGATACGACCATTCCGCCGCGCTTCGATCCCGCCGGGATGGATCAGACCTTCACCTTCTGGACGGTGGTCCCGCCGCAGGGCGTGTTTCAGGGGATCAGGGAGCTTCGCCCGGGGCATATCCGAATCTACGAGCGGCGCGGCGTGCGCGAGTATGCGTACTGGCAACCGCAATATCCTGGCGCGGCAAGCGCCCAGTTCGCAGGTTCGCTCGACGACGCGGCCGGGGAGGTGCGCGCCGCACTGGACGCTGCGACCTCTCTTCGCGTGGTGCGTTCCGACGTCGCCGTCGGCAGCTATCTTTCCGGCGGTCTCGACAGCTCGCTTGTCGCGGCGATGGGGCGGCGCTTTGCCGGGGAGCGGTTCCAAACCTTCTCGCTCCGCTTCAGCGATGCCGAATACGACGAAACCGATTTCCAGCGCCTGCTCGCCCGCGCCATCGACAGCGAGCATCATGAGGTGGAGGTCACGCGCCGCGACATCGCTGAGGTGTTTCCGGACGTCATCTGGCACACTGAACGCCCGATTCTGAGAACCGCGCCGGCGCCGCTGTTCCTGCTGTCGCGACTGGTGCGCAGCCACGGCATCAAGGTCGTGCTGACCGGGGAGGGCGCCGACGAGGTCTTTGCCGGATACGACATCTTCCGCGAAGCCAAGATCCGCCGCTTCTGGGCGCGGCAGCCGGCCTCCGACCGGCGCGCGCGTCTGCTGGAGCGGCTCTATCCTTATCTCTCGCGCTCTCCGGTGCAGCAGCAGGCGATGGCCCGGCGGTTCTTCGGGCGCAACCTGTCGGCCTACGCCGCGCCGGGTTTCGCGCACGACACGAGATGGCACACCACGGGCGCCATCAAGCGATTGTTCTCCGCCGACATGCGGGCCGAAGCGGCCAGGCATGATGCGGTGTCCGAGCTGATCGGCGGTCTGCCGCCGGAATTCGCGCAATGGGGTCCGCTCGCGCAGGACCAGTACATCGAGATCGAGACCCTGCTGTCGGGATATCTGCTGTCATCCCAGGGCGACCGAATGCTCATGGCGCATTCGGTCGAGGGACGCTTCCCGTTCCTGGATGAGCGCGTGGTCACGCTCGCCAATGCGCTGCCGCCATCCTACAAGCTGCGCGTGCTGGACGAGAAGCACGTGCTGAAGCGCGTCGCAAGGCCGCTGCTGCCGCCGGAGATCGTCGCCCGCAAGAAGCAGCCATTCCGTGCGCCGAATGCGCTGTGCTTCGTCGGCGACCAGGCGCCGGACTATGTCGCCGAGGCGCTTTCGGAAACGGCAGTCCGCGAGGCTGATGTCTTCGATCCCGTCGCGGTCGGGCGCCTGCTCGCCAAGTGCCGGGCCCAGTCCGCTGCCGGCGGCGCGGATCTCTCGAATTCAGACAACATGGCGCTGGTCGGCGTGATCTCGACCCAGCTGCTGCATCGGCAGTTCATCGCGAGCCGTCCTGCCGGACGTCATGCCCGCGAGCTGACCGTCGATATCGATCGCGAGCACCGGGGTGAGGCGGCCTTTTCCTGATGCACGGGCCCGTACCATTGCTGCACGACTACCTCAGCCATTCCGCCCGGACGCTCGGCGGCAAGGTGGCGCTGGTGTGCGGCAAGCGCCGCGTGACCTACGGAGAGATCGAGGCGAGCGCCAACGCCGTCGCTCACCAGCTGGTCGGAAGCGGGGTGGCGCGAGGCGACAGGGTGATCATCTTCGCCGACAACACCGTCGAGACGGTGATCAGCTTCTGGGCCGCGCTCAAGGCGAATGCCGTGGTGTGCGTCGTCAATCCGCTGACCAAGCGCGACAAGCTTGGCTACCTGCTCAACGATTGCCAGCCCACGGCCCTCATCGCCGACGGGCACCTGTTCTCCATATTCGGCGAGCCGGCGGCAAAATGCCCGTCATTGCAAGGTGTGGTGGTCACCGGGTCGATCGCGGATGCCGAGCTGGCGGCGCTGCCGGGTGCGGTGCGCTGGAATGCGGCGGTCTCCGCCGGCCGGGAGACGCCACCTCCACGCAGCTGCATCGACATCGATCTCGCCGCCATCGTCTACACCTCCGGATCAACCGGCGATCCGAAGGGCGTGATGCTGACGCACCGAAACATGCTGGCCGCCTGCACGTCGATATCGGCATATCTCGCGCTGAGCCAGGACGAGGTGATCCTGAACGTCCTTCCGCTCGCGTTCGACTACGGGCTGTATCAAATGATCATGGCGTGTCGTGCCGGCGCGCGGCTGGTCCTCGAACGCTCCTTCGCGTTTCCGGCCGAGATCGTCCGCCTGATCGAGGACGAGCGGGTCACCGGCCTGCCTGGCGTTCCGACCATCTTCTCGACGCTGTTGGGAATGGAATCGCTGAAGGAACGCGATCTCTCCAGCATCCGCTACGTGACGAATACCGGGGCGGCGCTGACGATGAAGCATATCCGCCTGCTGCGCGACCTGCTCCCGAAGGCGCGCCTCTATTCCATGTACGGGCTCACCGAGTGCAAGCGGTGCACCTACCTGCCACCGGAGGACATCGATCGGAAGCCGTCGAGCGTCGGGATCGCGATCCCGAACACCGAGATGTGGATTGTCGACGCAAACGATAAACGTCTCGGCCCCGGCGTCGTCGGTCAATTGGTCATTCGCGGCGCGACCGTGATGCGCGGCTACTGGCGCAAGCCGGAGGCCACGGCGAAGAAGCTTAGGCCCGGGCCGCTCCCCGGCGAGATGGTGCTCTACACCGGAGACTATTGCTGGATGGATGCCGAGGGGTACCTTTACTTCGTCGCCCGCAGCGACGAGGTGATCAAATCACGCGGTGAGAAGGTCGCCCCGAAGGAGGTGGAGAACGCGCTGATGGATATCCCGGGAGTGGCGGAGGCTGCGGTCATTGGCGTTCCCGACGAACTGTTGGGCCAGGCCATCAAGGCGTTCGTTGTCGTCGAGCAGGGCAAGACTCTCGGCGAGCGGGAGCTTCAGAGGGAATGCAGGCAGCGCCTGGAGAGCTTCATGGTGCCGAAATCGATCGTGATCGTGCCCGAACTGCCGCGGACGAACACGGCCAAGCTCAACAAGCGGGCGCTGTTGGAGGAGTTCGAGTGATTTGATCGTGAGCTGTCATTTGTACCGGAGTTTAGGCCATGTTGCTCAACAGGGAACCGCTTGAGACCTATCGGACAGAAATACGCGAATTCCTGCTGTCCAATTTCTATGTTTCCGATGCGAACGCGCTGAAGGCCGATACGTCGTTGCTCGATCAGGGCGTTATCGACTCGACGGGTGTGCTCGAGGTGATCGGCTTCATCGAAGAGACCTTCGGCATCACGGTCGAGGATGTCGAACTGCTGCCGGAGAATCTCGATTCCATCGAAGGGATTGCGCAGTACATCATCCGCAAGAAGAGCTGACGCCGGTGTCCTTTCGCGGATCCAGTTCTATGTCTTTGCGTGCGCCATAACCACACGGCCTTCGCCCTGGTCGTTGGCGACGACGCTCACGTCCTGATAGCCCTTGCTGCGCTCGAGGAGCGTGGTGACCTGCCGGTCCTGGCCGAGGCCGATCTCGAACAGTAACATGCCGCCGGGCCGCAAATAGGTGAGCGCATCCTTCACAACCCGCATATGGATGCTCAGCCCGTAGGGGCCGGCTGCGAACGCTTCCCGGGGTTCCAGGTCAAGCAGAGGCGCGCGGTCGCCCTTCAGGCGCGTTTCTGAAATATAGGGCGGGTTGCAGACGATCAGATCGATCGATCCTTGGAGTGGAAGGCTTGAAAGGGCGTCGAACAAGTCGCCCTGGCACACCGATATCCGCGCGGCGAGGCCGTGACGGGCGACATTGCGGCGGGTGATGGCGACGCAATCGTCGGTCAGGTCGCTCGCCCAGACCTGCGCGCCGGGAACGCCCTGTGCGATGGCGCATCCGAGATTGCCCGCGCCGCAACACATGTCGATCACGCGCGGCGCCGGCAAGTCCCATCGACGCAGCGCCGCGACGGCGGTTGCGCCAAGCAATTCCGTTTCCGGACGGGGAACGAGGACCCCGCGCGCGACCAATAGCTCCATCCCCATGAACCAGGTGCGGCCCTCGTCATACGCCTGCGCGACATCGACCATGGCATTGTCCTTCAGTCAGGGCTGGGGCCAGTTGCAGGCGGTGGCGAGCTTGCGCCGGACCGGATCCAAGCCGGCCAGCGGGAAGGTGCTTTCATATGGCGGCGCTTTCCCGGCGTAGATCCGGACGAGGAGCCGGCCACCGTCCGGCAATGCGCGCAGGAAGCGCACAACGTCGCCCGAGAAGGCGAGGCTCCTGCCGCCCTCGGCGGCCTTCCAGCGCTGTTCGACGGACGGCTCCTCGTTGATCTGGTAGACAACCTTCACCTCGCCATCCGGTATCGGCCTCGCGGCGCCCGTGCTCGAGATCATCAGCTCGGTGCGACTGGCGCGGCAGTGGATGGCGAGCCGGGAGGGGGCGTCCTTTGACCATACGCGCGCGGTGGTTTGCACGGCGACCTGCGGCTTGTAGTCCACCGGCGAGGTCGTCTCGCTGAAAATCCAGTTCGGGCCTTGCGGTGGCACTGCCGCGGTCGATTCCGGCGCTTCCCCGAGCAGTTCATCGACGCATTTCAGGCGTTCCATTCCCTCGAACCGCGCGCATTCCTTCAGCCGGTCGAGGGCATCGCCTGCAAGCGCGCAGGTCGTTTGACCCAGACCTGCGAGCGTGGCCAACGCCACGACGCAGACGCCTTTCATCGCGATAGTCCTACCGTCGCCTTCTGTGAACGATCGAGCCATTCCTGCGCCGGCGCGAACCGGACGAGACCGGGCACGCTGGCGCGCAGGTTGACGTCCTTCCACTTCTTGTCGAATCCGGGGGACTGCAGCCGGTCGAGCCGGCCGAACAGGTGCTCGACAAAGCGCGCCATGCGCGCGTAACGATCGGTCTGTGGCGCCCAGTTGAAGGCAGCGAGAATGGTGGGGACGGCGATGGTCGCGATCCGCTCACCTTTAGGCACCAGGTTCGGATAGTCCGTCGCGTCCAATGACGCGGGAAGATAGTAGTCCTCTAACCTGGAGTCGTATTCGACCGGCAGCAACTTGAAGCCGGGATCCCAGCGCCCTTTCAAGAAGGCATCGATTGGCTTTGAGGTGACGAAGACGACAGCAGAGATCTCGCCGCGCTTCATCTGTTCGATTGCGATCTGGTGGGGAATGAACATCTTGTCCACATCCACTCCGAGCCGGCTGAAGATCAGCGGACCGGAATAGGCAGCTGCCGTGCCTTGGGTGTTGAAATTGACCTTCTTTCCCTTGAGATCCTCCAGCGACTTGATCTCGGGACGAACGAAGATGTGCAATTCGGACGGGAACAGGTTGAGAATATAGACGATGCGCCGGTCGACGAACGGAATCTGGGCCTTGTACTCGTCAAGGACATCCGTGTTGATGATTGCGGCATCGATGCCCCTCAAATAGAGCAGCGAGTTGATGTTCTCCGTCGCGCCTTGCGTCACGATCGGGATGACGTGGAGTTTGTCCTCCTCGTTGACGACGCGAGCAATCTCCGCGGCGAGCCGAAGCGGCGCGCCCTCGATGAACCCGCCGGCGAGGCCAACGGTCCACGCGTTGATGCGCTCCTTGGCGGCCATGTCGATCTTTCGCGCCGCGGCAGCCGCCGCCGCGGACTGGTCGCGCGGCGGAGGAGCCTGGGCGCTGGCCGCGAATTGCAGGCCGAGCATTGCCAATGCAACTGTCGATGCAAGCTTGATGAAGGACATGTGCCTCTCTCCGTTCGGGCTGCCTCCAGCGTGCGGGGCGATTGCTATCTCAGCGTGTTGAGCCGTTCGGCCGCATCGTCGATGCCGGCGGCCTTTGCTCGCTCATAGAGTTCGCGTGCCCTCGCCGGATCGCTCGCGACGCCGTAGGCGCTCCACGATTGCAGCACGCGGGGATCGTAGGTTTCGGCAAGCATGAAGGCCGCGCGCGCGCTGCCACGGCCGGCCGCGTGTTCAAGGAGTTGGCGCGCGCCGCCGATGTCGGATTGCCGTAGCAACGCGTTCGCCCGGACGAGCAGCCTTTGCTCATCCGCGAGCGGACGGGGTGATGGGGTCGGCGCGGATCGCTCCGATGCCGCAGCGAGGTGCGGAGTCCGTTCCGGCGGGGAGGCGCGCTCTGCCGGCGGCGGCTTCGGCGGCGACGGCTGCGATACGGGTTTGCGTTCGGGGGGCGAGGCCGCAGCCCGGCCAACGGACTGCTCCTGCGGGCGGCCCGCTTCCTTGCCGGTCTTTGCAGGCGCCTCGGCGACGCGCCGTGGCGCGCTCTCGGCGGCTGCGCGGGCCGCGGGGGCAGGAGCCGGCTTGACCGCCGCGACGGCCGCGAGCTTCCGGTTGGTGTCCTCGAGCTGGGCTTTGACCGACGCAAGCTCGCGCGCCAGGCCGTCGGCGCGTTCCCGCTCGCCGGCAAGCGCCAGCTTCTGCTCCGCGGCCACCGTGCTGTTTGCCTCGGTCACCTGCAGGACCTCGGCATAGGCGGCCGCAAGACGCGTCGAGCGCTCCTCGACCTGCTTGCGCGTCGAGGCAAGCTCTCGGCTCAACGCCTCTGCCTTGCTGCGTTCCCTGTCCAGCGCCTGCTTCGCATCAGCCTTTGCTGCATCCGCGGTGCGGGTCGCCTCCGGGACGGCGGCACGCACGGCATCGAGTTCTTTCTTCAGGGATGCCGCCTCGCGCGCCAACCCATCCGCCCGGTCGCGCTGCTGTCCGAGATCGCGCTCGAGCGCCTGCCTTTGCGTCGCCTCCGCACTGCGCGCTTTCGTGACCTCGGCGGCCGCGGTTCGCGCGCTGTCGAATTCCGTTCGCAGCGCGACGAGTTCGCGCGCAACGGCGTCGGCCTTCTCGCGCTGCTGCTTGAGCTCGCGCTCCAGCGCCTGCTTTTGCGTGGCCGTCGCGGTGGTGGCTTTCGCGGCTTCAGACGCAGCGCTGCGGGCGGTCTCGAGCTCGCCCTTGAGGGCGGTCAATTGGCCCGCAACGGTATCTGCCTTGTCGCGCTGCTGCTTGAGCTCCTGCTCCAGCGCCTGCTTTCGCGCCGTCTCGGCGATGGTGGTTTTCGATGCCTCGGACGCGGTGCTTCGCGCGCTGTCGAACTCGGCCTTGAGGGCGGTCAGCTGGTTCGCAACTGCATCCGCCCTGTCGCGCTGCTGCTTGAGCTCCTGCTCCAGCGCCTGCTTTTGCGCAGTCTCGGCTGTGGTGGCTTTCGAGGCCTCGGACGCGGCGGTTCGTGCGGTCTCGAGCTCGGTCTTGAGGGCGGCGAGCTGGTTCGCGGCTGCGTCGGCCTTGTCGCGCTGCTGCTTGAGCTCCTGCTCGAATGCCTGCTTCTGCGCGGCTTCCGCGGCGTTTGCCTTCGAGGCATCAACGGCGGTGGTTCGTGTGGCATCGAACTCCCCCCGCAGCGCGTTCAGTTCGCCCGCAACGGTATCCGCGCGGTCGCGCTGCTGCTTGAGCTCCCGCTCGAGTGCCTGCTTTTGCTCTGCGCCCGCCGCGGCGGCTTTCGCCGCATCCGAGGCCGCGGTCCGTGCGGCCTCGAGCTCGGAGCGGAGAGATGCAAGCTCAGGCGCCGGGGGCTCTGCTCCGCTGGGCTGTTCAAGCGCACGCTGCTGCTTGAGCTCCGCGTCGGAGGCTTGCACGGCTTTCGAAACCGCGATCCGCATGGTCTCGAGCTCGGCCTTGAGGAACGAGAGCTCGCGCGTGAGATTGGCTGCCTTGTCGCGCTCCAGCTCGAGCGCTTGCGTTTGCTTGATCCCGACGTCGATCGCCTGAACCGCCTGCGCGCGTTCGCGCCGGGCCGCTTCGAGCTCCGTCCGCACGGTTGCCAGCTCGCGCGCGAGCTTGTCGGCCCTGTCGCGCTCCTGATCGGCTGGCTGTCCTTGCCTGGCGCTGTCTGCGCCGCCGACGGGAGCGGCCAATTCGGTGTCGCCGCGTTGTCCGCCCTCGGCAGTGCCGACGAGGAGCGACGCCATGCAGGCGACCACGACCGCGCATATCCGCGCCGCTCGTCTGTCCGTGCAGCGCGAGCGGTCGGTCAAGTCGGTTTGCAGTTGGCGGCGAAACATGGCCGTGAGGCGCATCGGCCGAGGGACAGTGGTCAGCGGGACAGCCGGTGTCGGGTCCTGCGACGCTGCGGCAATTGCCTGGAATTCCATCGTGACAACTCGGATTTAGGCGTCATTTGCGTTCATGACACCGCTTTGGCCGGTGCTCTGTCGATGTGGCAGGATAGGTAGCCAGAATGGGGTAGGCGCGCCGATCGTAGGAATTAAGTAGATCGCGCGCGCCGTGGCCGAACCTTTCTTGACCCGCAGAGCCGCACGCAACAAGGTCGCATCGGACTTGAGATTGCTTCGTGCCGCACACTCAAGGGAAACAGCATGAATAGAACATTCGTCGTTTTCGCCGGCATGGCCGCGGCTGGCCTGATCCTGGTGAACTGCACCCAGATGAGCGGGGCGGCCCAGATCGCTCCCTCCGCCAAGCTCAATGCCAACGCCAAGATGACCCCGCCGGCCAGCAAGCCCCAACTCCATCGGCTCGCCGTCCAGGTCGACGTCAACGATCCCGCGTTGATGAACCTCGCCCTGAACAATGTCAGCAACACTGCTCAGCACTACAGCGCTCTCGGTCAGAAGGTCGAGATCGAGGTGGTCGCCTTTGGACCCGGATTGCACATGCTGCGCGACGATACCTCGCCCGTGAAGGCGCGCATCAAGACCATGAGCGAGACCATGCCCGAGGTCACATTCTCGGCTTGCGGCAATACCCGCGACAACATGACGAGAGCGGAGGCCAAAGAGATCCCGCTGATTGCGCAGGCGAAGGTCACCAAGTCCGGCGTGGTCCGGCTCATGGAGCTGCAGGAGCGGGGCTGGAGCTATCTGCGTCCGTGAAGGGACGCCCGCACAGCGCCGCCGTTGCGTGCGTCCGCAGGGCAGGAGACGCCAATCCGGCAGCGGGACAATGAGACGCGATCGATACGGTCGGTCGCTTCGCCTTCGCCTTACCCGACATTGCGATGTTGGTGTGCGGCCCCGTTTGCGGTCGCTCTGATCAGTTACCGGTGCTTTGAAAAGCCGCTGGCGCGTTATGCGCGGTGCCCGCTGCACGCCGACGGGGACAGGGCACCGCCGGCGCGCGCCGCGAATTCATGTCATTGGGAGCAGGATGCCGAGACGGCGCGCTCGATGACCGGCAGGTTGACGCTCAAATGCGGCTCGACAACGAGGTCGAGGTGACCGCCGGCAATCGGAACGATGTCGAGCCCCGTGAACAGGGAAGCCCAGCCCAAGTCACCCAACAGTCCGCGCCGGTTACAGAGGAACAGCGTTCCCTTGATGGGCAGCTGGCGCTTGCCGCCCGCAACCCAGCGGCCGAAGGCCCGCATCCTGAGGATCTCCTCGAGCTCCAGCTTGAGTATGAAGCGGGTGCTTGCCAGAGGCGCCCAGGTCATGGCGTCGAGAAGCCGGCTGAACTTGACTTCGCGACCCCAGCGCACGGCCGACTTCGCGACGGCGCGGCACAGCATGCGATACAGCGTGACGCGGTGCGACCTGATCCGTTGCAGCGTGCGCGACAGCGTCTCGCGGCCGTTGTTGCGGCGGGGGCCGACATTGGTGTCGAGGATGCCGAGGAACTTGACCTGGCGGCCCTGCGCGATCAGCCGGCTCGCGATCTCGAAGGCGACGCCGCCGCCGAGCGAATAGCCGATCATACGAATGTCGCCGCTCGGCTGGACCGCGTTGATCTGCTCGATCGCCAGCGTCGCCATGTCCTCCACCGAGCCGTTTCCGATCAGGCTCGACGTCAGGTCGGGATAGCGGATCGGGATCACGTGCGCCACCTTGCTCAGATGCGCGCCGAACGCGGCCATGCTCGGCCCGTAGCCCATCGATCCCGGCAACATCACGAGGGGAGGCAGAGTTGTGTCTTCGCGTTGCGGCTCTCCCGGCCGTCCCGCCATGGCGACCGCCTGGACCATGTCGTCGACGCTCATCTCGACCGTGAAGGCCTCCATGTTGAGCTCTCTGCCGATCAGGCCTTCCAGATCCATCACGCAACGCAAGAGCTTCAGTGAATCGCCGCCGGCCTCGTCCCAGCTGCCCGCGACCTCGGCCGTGCCGAGGATGCGGCGCCAGACCTCCGCCACGGCCTTGCGCGCCTGCGCCACGTCGTTCGCGTCCGGCGACTGCGGCGCAGGCGCCGCTGCTGCCCGGCTTTCGAGATCGAAAGCCTTGAGCTTCGCGACGTTGACCTTTCCTCCGGGCAGACGCGGAATTTCCGCAATCTCGTGCAGCCTGGTCGGATGCAGCGCCGACGGAAGCGTCTGCCTGATCACGTTACGGACGTCGGTGGTGAAGGTCGGCGGGGCGTCATCGCCGCGCGATGCAAAGGCGATGAGTTCGTTGGAATCCGTGACGACGGCGACCGCGTCGGCCACACAGGGAATGCCGCGGATGGCGGTCTCGAGCTCGGCCGGCTCGACGCGTCGCCCGTTGATTTTGAGCTGACGCCCCTTGCGTCCGACCACCTGCATGAGGCCGTTGGTACCTACGACGACGAGATCACCGGTTGGAAACACCCGGTGCCCGTCCATCTCGGGAGCGGGGGGAGTGGGCAGAAGGTGGCCGCTTTCCCAGTAGCCGAGCAGGACGTTCGTGCTGCTGATCACCAGCTCTCCGACTTCGCCGGGGCGGACGGGAGCGCCGCTGTCGTCGATGACGGCAAACGAAATGCCCGGTAGCAGATAGCCGACCGGAACGCTGCTGTCGTGCCTGTTGAAGTCCTGCTGCGTGAAGTCATCCGGCAGGAACCAGTGCGTCCCCTGGCTCTCGGTCGATGAATAGCTGATCTGGATGAAGCAGCGCGGCGGCGCGACCTTGCGGACCAGCGCGATATCCGCCCACAACACCTTCTCGCCGCCGATGCGGATGAGCCGAAGCGATGCGAAATCGTCTTTCGTGGCCGCGCCGGCGACCGCGCGCAGCAGGGCGGGCACGATGTAGGTGATCGTGACCTTCTGCAAGCGGATTTGACGCACCAGGCCGCGAAGACCAAGCGCCTCGATATCGGCGATGTGCAATCTTGCACCCGTCATCAGGGCGGAGAGCATCTCGCGGCTTCCGGCGATGGTCGTCGGACCGCTCAACGGCATGAAGACGTCGGTCTCGTTGGTGTGGCACGCGTCGACATAGTGCTGGACGCGCTGCAGCAGCGCGCGCTGGCTGTTCACGACGCCCTTGGGTTGACCGGTGCTGCCCGAGGTGTAGAGCACAAGCGCGGGCGCGTCGACCGCGACCGGCGCAA
The DNA here is from genome assembly GCF_042430365.1 of Bradyrhizobium erythrophlei. Classification (GTDB taxonomy): domain Bacteria; phylum Pseudomonadota; class Alphaproteobacteria; order Rhizobiales; family Xanthobacteraceae; genus Bradyrhizobium; species Bradyrhizobium erythrophlei. The sequence continues at coordinate 458,291 of NZ_JBHMET010000274.1, read as the reverse complement.
GGCACGCGCCGCTGCCCGATGCTTCACCGACGCGTGTGACATCGAGCCATTGCAGGCGGTCTTTCTCGATCCATTCCGCCGAACCGTCGCCGTCATAGCCGATCAGCAGGGTGATCCGCGCCGCCGCGGTCATGGAGGAGAGCCGTTGCGCGGGATCGCGCGGATTGAGCGGGACCAACGGTCGTCCGGCGGCCATGCATGCAAGCATCGCGATTGGATGCCAGATCGAATGGCGCAACAGTGAGCCTACCGCCTGTCCTTCGGGGGTTGCCACGACGATCGCTTCGGCGAGCGCCAATACCCGCGCGAGGAAACCGGCATAGGTGATCTGCTGGTCGGCATCGCTGACTGCGATCCTGTCGGCGAACTTCGCTGCGACGCTCCGAAGGTGCTCGATGGCGGGCACATCGGCAAATCCTGCGCCCATGCGGTTAAACGGCCGGTCGACGGGACCTCGCATATCGAGCGGGACGTCGAGAGCCGTAGTCCAGACCATGTTTGCGGACTTCCTTGCATCTGTGAGGGGGAAACGCGGGCCAGCAACCAACTTCGCGCCTTTCGGCGGGTTGAGAGAAGGTGTCTGAAGCTGCATCGCGGCCCTCGCGAGTATGAGGTGACTATTAGGCCGTTGCGCCGGCAAGCGCATCGTTCGAATGAAGGACGAACCTTAAGCTTCTGTTGTTACAGAATATTTCTGCGGTCTATTCCGCGGCCGGGCGACGGAACTCCCAGATCGCATGGAGAAGGCCGGCCATCATGTTCACGCGCTTGTGGATGTAGACAACCATTGCCGTGTTCCAAACCACGTTCGTCACGGCCGTCGCGACGGCAGCACCCATTGCGCCAAAGAAGGCAATCCCGATCGCGCATGCGGTCAGATTGACCGCCGCGCCGACCAGCATGATCAGGGTTGCTGCGCGCTCGTGTCCCGTCATGGTCAGGAGGTTCAGCTGAGGACCGGTTGCGGCGGCCAGCAGTTGACCGATGACGAGGACTTGGGCGATCGGGGCGGCTACGATGAACTCCTCGCCGAAGAAGCGCAACAAGGGCTCCGTCAGGACCAGGAGCGGAATTGCCAGCACGGCCGTGCCGAGCAGCGAGAGCACGGTCGCGCGGGCGAACAGGCTTTGCAATGCCGCGTCATTGCGGTGCGCGTGGAGCTTCGAGACGCTCGGAGAAAAGAAGGTTCCGACGGCCACACGGGGAAGCACAAGAAACATGGCGAGGTTCAGCCCGAGAGCGAACAGGCCGGCGGCGTGTGCGTCGCCGCTCCAGCCCAGCAGGATCAACCCGGCGCGGCTCATCAGGATTTCTACGCCGATCATGAGCACGACCGGAATTCCGAGATGCCACCAATCGGCCTTGGCGTAAGCCGGTGTCACCGATCGAAGCTGCGGCGGCCACAGCTTGCGCATGCTGAACCCGAGCACCCCGGCCGTGAAGGCGGAGCTCGCAAACAAGGCCAGCAGCACGGTCGTTGCGTCGATTGGTGTGATGTTGAGGCCCAGTGCCAGCAGCACTAGCACGACCATGAGGCCGTCCCGACCGAACCGCTCGGGAGCAAGAGCCGAAACGACGCCGCCAAACGCGCGAACCGCGGAGCCGGCAAGCACGTAGATCGTGACCAGCGGGACTGTCGCGATGCCGATCGCGAGGCTGATCGTCAGCTCCGGATGCTCGTGGTGCGGCAGCACGAACACGGTCGCGATTCCGCCGATTGCGATAACAGCCGCGAGGAGCGTCGATCGTCCGAAGGCATACCGGATCAGTCCGTAGGCCAGCGACCACCGTCCGGTCGCGCTATAGGCGGGCACAAATCGCAGCAGGACCGTGTTGAAGCCAAGGGCCGAGATATAGGAGAGCAAGGTCGTCCAGGCCACGGCATACGAGTAGATGCCGTAGCTGTTCGTGCCAATGAGGCGGGCAATCACGAGCTGCGCAAGGCAGGTCAGCCCGGCTCCTCCAACGTAGACCATGAAGGCCCACAGGCTGGCGTTGGCGAGACGGCGCGTGAGCTCGGGGTCGTCGGGGCCGGCATTCTCGAGCGGCGACGGCACCGGTGCGAGCATTTCGCCAAAGGACGGGAGTGCGCGCTGCTCCGGATTGGGCCGCGCATGCGCCGTGTTGTCCTTCTTGAATCTGGTGGAGACTTCCTCTTCGACGCGGTCGAGCGCCTCGGTCAGGAGATCCGGGTCGAACGAATTGAAGCAGATCGGCTGCGGATCGTCGGTTGCCAGCAGCGATCCGACATAGTCGGTGATCGGCTTGGCCTCGAGAAAGGTCTCGACGTCAGGTTCGAACCACTTCTCCGCGAAGGTCTTCCCGTTCACGCGCTGATGAAGGCGCCGTTCCAGCATGTCGCGCGGGGCGTCAAAGCGGATCACGAGGTCCGACGGTGTTCGCATGCTGATGGCGTGGGCGATCGTCTTCTGATCGGCACGGCTGAACATGGCAAGGGTGCAAACGACCTGGACGAACCCCTGGTCGAACAGGACGATATGGTTCGGGTCGTGCGCGCGTTTCCAGACACAAGAGAACCGCATGACGTACTGGCTCAGTCTGATCCACCAGATGGCGCTCCTCGGCGGCATCAGGCGGAGCAGGTCGCGCGCAAGAAGCAGTCCCCGGGCGTTCGAGATCGGGCGGCACAGGATCGCGAGATCAGCGAGGAGCGCATGAAAGATGCGCACGATCGCCGGAATGATGCCGCCGCGGCTCAGCCACTTGCTTTGCATACGCGGCAGCGTCAGCACCAGATCGACGGTATGGCCCCGCTCGCGCAGGCGATCGGCCAACGCTCGGCTGAACGTCGTCTTGCCTGCACCCGGCGGACCGAAGGTCTCGATAATCATGCGATACTCAATTCCATCATCTGCGGTTCAGGATCGCGCCCTCAGCTTTGCCCACGCCGAGTGCATGGCCTCGATTGCTGCCTTGGGGGTGAACCATCGCGTGATCGCCGCTTCGTACCGTTGGTAACGCGCGACCAGTGGGTTCGGCCGATCATCCGCGGGCTGCGTGGCCTGGTCGTTGCCGGACGGATCTGCCCGCGTCAGGACCACCGAGATGCTCGTATCGCGGTTGGGGTGAAGATGTTCCGTGCGAGCGAGCTGGTGCAGGGCAGCGAGCGCCAGATCCCGATGGGTGCTTCCGCTACGCACAGCGAGCAGGATGTGATCGGCCCAGCTTGCGATGAGCCGTGCCTCGGGGACTTCGAGCAGGGACGGTCCATCGATGATCACGAGATCGTACGCTTCGCCCAGTTGCCGGAGCAGCGGAGCAATCTTGGGATTAGCGAACACGCCAAGCCGATTTCCATCGGACAGGCCAGCCGGCAGATAGTCGATGCCGAACTCGGGAATATACTGCACCGCATCCGCAAGCGGCCGGTCATACGACAGAACGCCGCGCAGATTGGCGCTCTCGTCGCTTGGGCGACGGCCGAACTGGCCGAAATCCATCAGCAGCGTGCGTCGCCCGAGCCGGGCGGCGTAGACGCCAAGGCTCCGCGCAAGGAGGGTCTTGCCTTCGCCGCCGACGCTGGACGTCACGAGAACGATCCGTTGCTGGACGACCGGATCGGACGCCAGCAGGGATACCAGGATGGAGCGGATTGCCCTGGAATAGCTACTCGTGGGCTGCTCCAGGAAGTACTGGGGCTGAACGCCCGGCTCGAGCGGGATGGTCGGCATCACGCCGACGCACGGAACGTTCAGAGCTGAGGTCGCGTCGGCCTCCGTGCGCAGCGTGTGGTCGAGACGATCGAGAACAACGGCAAGAACGCAGGCGAACAGCGCCAGCGCGATCACGGCGGGAGGAACCAAGAGCAGAGGCGGCAACGAGGCAGGCCGCTCCGGCGGCGAGGCCGTAGCGCGCAGGCTGACGTCCGGCTGCACGACGAGACCGGTGGCGGTCAGTTCCTGCCGTCGCCGAAGAAGCGTCTCAAACTGCTGCGCGAGCGTGGTCACTTTCCATTCGAGCGCGGCATCCCGTGACGGCACCACCTGGCCGGCAAGGCGATAATTCTTCAGTTCCTGCTCCGCCTGCGCGAGGTCGGCCTGGATCTTGGTTGACCGCACCGCGAGGGCATTCAAAGCGTTCTCGGCCTCGCTGCGCTTCTGCCGCGTCAGCGCTTCGACGTAGGACTGTGCGACCGTATTGGCGATGTCCGCCGCCTTTTGCGGATCGGGCGACGCCGCGCTCACGCCGATGATCCGGGAGCGACGCTCCTGGCCAATCTTCAGACTGCCCTTCAGAGCAGCCAGCGCCGCGCCGTCGTCCGGCTTTGCTTCGCCACCGATCAGCGCCTTGATATTTGTCCAAGCGTCGTGCACCTGCGTCCGCAGGCTCTGGATCCAGCCTCCTGCGGCGCGGTGTCTCGCATCCTGAAGTTCACGAAGCGTGGGCAGAAGCTGCCGCAGATAGGCATCGGACAAGAGGACCGTGACATGCGTGTCGATGATGGATTCCTCGGCACCTTGGCCGGCGGCGGCAGCGGGGGCCCCCTCGGTTGCTGCCGGTTGCCTGACGTCGACAGCAAGCTGTGCGGTCGCCAGATAGGTGGGCGATACGAACAGGCTTGCAAGGCCGGCGAGGATGGCGCCCACGATGACGATCCTGAGGATGAGCCGCCTGTATTTCCGCAGGCTCTCCAGCACTTGCTTCAACGACTGCATGCCGTCGTTGGTCCCGACGGATTGTTCGCCCATGCGTGCCCCGGGAACGGTGTCCGGGAGGACGGTCAGCTGCCGCATGCGTTTGCGTACCAGGGCTTCCATTGCTTGATCCTCACTGCGCGGGTTCGAGCACTCTCATCGGCCGAGATGCTCTGTGATCTCGTGTCGTATCCAGCCATGATTGCAGCATCAGAACCGCCCACAGCGGCCGCGCATGGTCGCGGCGGCCGCTCTGGTGGTCCTGCCAGCACTCCTGAATCCTTCGCGGGTCCAGCAGCCCCTGGCGGCGAAGGCGCGGCTCCGAAAGGAGGTCGCCCGCCCATGCGCGCAGGGGTCCTTTCAGCCAGGCGCCGATCGGCACGTCGAAACCCTGCTTCGGGCGATCGATGAGGTGGCTCGGGACATAGCGGTTGAGCACCTGACGCAGAATCCACTTGCCGCGACCGTCGCGAACCTTTGCGGAGTTCGGCAATCGCCAGGAGAATTCCACGACGCGATGGTCGAGGATCGGACAGCGCGCCTCGAGGCTTGCCGCCATGCTGGCGCGATCGAGCTTCACCAGGATGTCGCCGAGGAGATAGCCGGTCATGTCGCGGACGATGAAGTCGGACAGAAGATCATCGAGCGGCGGCACCTGGGCCGGATCGACGGCAGCGGGTTCCGCGGTCAGCTGCAACTCGGAAAGACGCGTCGTCTTCCGGTACATGTCGTCGACACTGTCGCCGCCGAACAGCTGCGCCAGGCGGTTGATCCGGTCGCCCTGGATCATTCGCCGCAGACGGACGGGCAGCGGCAGCGCGCTGGTCAGATCTTCGCGCAACACGCGCGCCAGCAGTCCGACGCCTGCCGCCGCGGTCTGCCGCAAGGCTCCGTTGGCAAGGAGCGCGGCGAGGCGAGCCGTCAGAAGGTGCCTGGAATAGCCACCGAAGCATTCGTCGCCGCCGTCGCCGGAGAGAGCGACCGTGACGTCCCGCCGGGCGAGACGAGAGAGCAGGAGCGTTGGGATCTGCGATTCATCGGCAAACGGCTCGTCCCAGATCGAGGCGAGGCCGGGAATGACCGCTCTGGCGTCCGCCGGAGTAAGCCTGAACTCCGTGTGATCCGTGCCGAGATGACGTGCGACGGCAGCAGCGCTGGCCGCCTCGTCGAAGGTCGGTTCGTTGAACCCGATCGTGAACGAGCGGACCGGCCGCGGCGACTGGGACTGCATCAGCGCGGCCACCGTCGCGCTGTCGATGCCGCCCGAAAGGAAAAGCCCGATGGGGACGTCGGCGACCATGCGCTCACGCACGGTCTGGCGGAGCAACTCGTCGAGCTCCGTCACGAGCTGACGATCGTCTTCGGGAGCGGGGGAGGCCCGGCCGTTCCTGGCAACCTCCGTCAGCGACCACCAGCGGCGCGCCCTCGCGCGCAGCGTCGCCGCATCCGGCTGGGCTGCAAGTTCGCCGGCGCCGAACGACAGGATGCTTCCGGGCGGGAGCTTGAACGCATCACGCCAAATGCACAGATCGTCCGGCAACCAGCCTTGCGCGAGAAACTCCGCCACCGCGCGCGGATCGATCTCCGACGAGAAATCGGGCAGTGCGGCGATTGCCTTCAGCTCCGAGGCAAAGGCGATGGCGCTTGGTGTCCTGGCGACGTAGAGCGGTTTCTTCCCCATCCGGTCGCGGGCGAGATGGAGGATGCGGTCCCGGCGATCCCACACGCCGATCGCAAACATTCCGTTGCTGCGGCTGAGGGCTTTCTCCAGCCCCCAGCTTTCGATCATTGCGAGCAGGACTTCCGTATCGCTGCCGCCGTTGAAGCGATGACCGATGCCTTCAAGCTCCTGGCGCAGCGACAGGTAGTTGTATATCTCGCCGTTGAACGTGATGACGAAGCGGCCGCTTTCGGAGCGCATCGGCTGTCGTCCGGCGTCCGTAAGGTCGACGATTGCGAGCCGGCGATGACCGAGCGCGATCCCGGCGTATGGGTCACTCCAGAAGCCGTCGGCATCGGGACCGCGATGCTGCAAGGTTGCGGTCATTTGCCTGATCGCGACCAGGTCGACGGGCCGGGAAGCCCGCGGGATCTGGAGTATGCCGGTGATGCCGCACATGTTCAGGTTCCTGGACGCGCCTGCGGGGAGGTCGTGCGTTCCGAGCCAAGGATCAGGCTGAGGGCGAGCGCGAACCACACGATCGGGTGACGCAGGATGAAATGGCTTATGCTGAAGATGGAAAGCGTCGCGACCAACGCCGCCAGGACATCAAGCCGCGCACGCAGCACCAGGGCGATCGTGGTCGCAAACAGGCCGCACACGGCCATCACGCCGAGCAGGCCGCCTTGCAGGAACACGTCCATCAGTGTGCTGTGAGCTTCGAACGGGAGGGGTAGATTGTTGACGTTTGCCACGTTCGGCTTCGTCAGGTGCGGACCTGGTCCGAGCCCTACCGATCCCGTATTCAATCCGATATCCAGTGCGTCCCCCCAAAGTTGCAGGCGCAGTGCCGCGGTCGCCTTCGTTGCGTTACCGCCACGATCCTTGGTGAGACTGAACGCAAGGCTTTCGACGTCGCCGGCGGTCGCCACGGCATACGGCGTCAATGAGAGCGCAAGCGGAGCGGCAGCGAGGATGACGAACAGCCCGATGGCGAACCGGAGGCTCGATCGGTGCTCCGGAGAAGTCAGCCAGCTCCGCAGGCGCAGCAGGAGCAGCAGCGCGAGGGCCGCGGTCATCGCGATGAGGAATGTATCGCTCTTGGTGAGGCGGCCGACGATGAGGGACAGAAGGCAACTGAAGAAGGCAACGATCCGACCAAATCCCCGCGCGGAAAGCGCCAGGCTCAGGGATAGCGGCGTAAAGACGGCGCAGTAAAGCCCGACCTGATTGGGATTCTCGGCCCAGCCCCGAAAGCGGTCCCAGAACCACGGCTCGACCGATGGCAGGCTGATGATGTTCCAACCCATCGCGAGCTGCAGAACCAGCGCGGCAATCCAGAATCCGATCAGGAACCACTGGGTCTGGCGCAACGCGCCGTGCGGATCCATTGTCGCAGCGATCATGAGGGCGAGCGCGGCCACCAGCACATATGCGAAGGTGTCATGTATCATGGTGGGGGGATCGAGCTCGTTCATGAGCAACGCCAGGCATGTTCCGATGCTCATCGCAAACGCAAAGCAGACCCAGAACGCGCCGATGCGAAGCACGGCTCGTGCGTTGTGGATGCGGCCGCCAGCGATCAGCTCAAGGGCGGCAAGTATGAGCCACAGCACGAGGCAGAGTTCGCCAATGCCCATCGACACAGCCCCAGGCAGCCGCAACTGTGAGGCCGTCGTGAGAACAATGCCGAGGGCAAAGAGTGCGTTGCCAATCATGATACTGCGCTGCTGTGAAGGCGAGCCCTTTGGTAGTCGCGGCCATCACGGGATGACGGAAGCTGGTCGTCGCCCGGCCTGACTGCGGAAACCAGCTGTCGGTAAAGCTCGGCGTAACGGTCGGTCACGACGTTCAGATCGAATTCGCGGCGTACCGTCTCGACCGAGCGGGCGCCCATGGCTCTTGCCCGGGCGGGGTCCTGGAGCAGGTCGAGGATGGCGGCGGCGAGCGCGCGCGGATCGCGCTCGGGCACGAGGTGGCCGTTCCAGTTCTCCACCACGACGTCGTCGCAGCCCGGAACACGTGTCGCGACGATGGGTACACCGGCGAGCCCCGCCTCCAGCAGTACCCGCGGAATGCCTTCCCGGTATTCGGTCGGGCAGGCAAAGACATTGGCGAGGCCGAGGAGCGCGGGAACGTCGGATCTCGCGCCGAGCGCCGTCACGTAGGGCGCATGGCGATCGATCAGGGCCTGGTCCACCGCAAAGGGACCCTCGCTCTCGCGCGGACCGACGAGCAGGAAACGTACGCCAGGCCGGGCCGCGTGCACGATGGCCGCAGCGTCGAGCAGGGTGGGGATGCCCTTTTGAACGGTCAGCCGGCTGACGGTCAGCACCACCTCGCAATCGCCGAGATTCAGCTCGGCGCGCAGCCTGGCATCGGAGCTTGCCTGGCTCTGCGCGGTCTCGAAGGCCGCAACATCGATGCCCGAACTTCCGATCAGCACGTCGGGACTGTTGCCGAGCAGGTGATAGCGCTGGAAGAAGCTGCGATCCGCCGTGTTCTGAAATACTGTCGCCGTGGTCCAGCGGGCGGCCAGGCGCTGCATCGTCAGGTAGATTGGCCGGAACGCGAGGGCCTTGAGATTGGTCGACGAGAACACCCAGCCCATCCCGTTGATGGTGCGCACGACGGGGACGCTGCCGCGGATCGCGAGCGGCGCAAGCAGGTTGGGTTTGGTGTCGAACGTCTGGACGACGTCGGGCCGGATACTTCGAACGAGCTGCGAGAGCTGCCCGATCGCCACGCGATCGTTGATGCGCGCGCCAAATCTGTCGAAGCTGTAGCCATGATACTCGATGTCGTTCCTGGTGAATGGAAGTGCGGCGCCGGTGCCGGCCGCGCTCACCCGGAAGCCCCGATCGCGCAGGGCGGACAGGAAGGGGATGCGGAGCGCATGATCCTCGCCTCCCACGCAGAGCACATGTATCGTCATGCGAGTCCTCTCGGTCACGCCGCTGTGCAGTTCCGCCGGCCGGGTGATCGGCCACCCCGTCGGCCTTGCGCTTCTCCGGGCACGCTCAAGGTGCAAACGAGCTTACGAGACGATCGGAAAGTGTCTTCATTCGTTTGGATGAGAACGCCGTCGAAACTGCCTTGTTGTCTTGCGGTGGTCCGCCCACGAACGGATTTTCCCGAGGTCGGACCACCGCGGATTTGACGCGATTGAATGGCGAGCCGCGTGCGGCCGTCAGGGCAAGACGGCGACGCGGCCCAGCAGCGCAACGAGCTCCGCTTGCCGCCGGGTCTGCGTCTTGACGAACAGCGCAGCGAGATGCGAGCGCACTGTCGTTCGGCTCAGTCGCCGGGCGCGGGCCACGTCGAGCAGATTGCGACCTCGCGCCAGTTCGACCGCGAGCTGGGTTTCCGCGGCGGTGAGGCCAAACAGGCGCTGCAGCGTGCCCGGAGTGGGTTCCGGATGCGCGTCGAGATCAAGCAGGATGACGGCGCTAGTGCCGTCCGAGCGGGCATTGCAGATCTGGTTGACGAGGCGGCTGATGCCTTCCTTGGTTGACGTCGCGAGCCATGACGTCGAGCCGATCGGCAATTGTGCTCCTGCACGATTGAGCAGTTGCCGCAAGGCGCCGTAGGGAGTCTCGCGACCGGGTAGTTGGCGGGACTCGCGCTCCAGGATCGCCCGGGCGGTCGCGCTTGCCTCGATCACGCGATCCCGAATGAGCAGGATCTGTCCGCATCCGATGCGCCCCAGCGCCGCGGGAAACTCGTCCCGCTTGTCCGCAGAATAGGTATCGGGCTGAATGGGCGTACGGTTGGAAATGTTAAACACGGATTCCCTGCACTGATGAAGTGATGCAATCGCGTTTGGCAATGTGGTGGTCTGGTCCAAATTGAGCATTTCTCCTGCCTCCAGGCCGTCTCATTCAAATGAATGGAATGAGGGCGTGAAAAGCATCCCAAGTTCGGCAAACGCTGTAAAATTCAAATCGGGGGTAATCCGTCGTCCGTTAAAAAACCGATTGACGCGGTGAGCGGTCGCTGGCGGCAGCGATGAGGGTGGTCAAGATCAGACACCAAAGAGCCCTGAGCCAGGCGAGGATGCGGCGGAAGTTGTGGCCGACGGCGGAGAGGATGACGTTGGCGGCATCGCCGGCGCGGCCTTTGAGGTAGCAGCGGCCGAGGTGACCATCGGTCTTCAGGTGTCCGATGATGGGCTCGATGGCGGAGCGGCGGCGCAGCTCGCGCTTGATGGCGCCGAAGACGCCGCGCTTCTGGCCGGAGATGAAGACGCGACGCGGATTTTGCGCGTCGTGGCCGCGGTATCCCTTGTCGACATAGGCCCGCTCGATCGCGCAGCCGGTGAGTGTCTCGGTGCGGTCGATGACGTCCCGCAAGGTGTGACCGTCGTACGGGTTATCGGGTAGCGCCCTGGCGTGCAGCACGAACAGGCCGCCGGGAGCCCGGCGGTTGTTGGTGACGATGGAGGCTTTGACACCGAACTCGTAAGGCGCGGCGGCTTTGCCCTTGCCGATGCACTCCACCTCCGGGGCATGGAAGGAATAAAGCTTCCAGCCGCGCTGGCGCTGCTGCTGCGAACGGATCTGCGAAGCCCGGCTGAGCGGGAGGGCAAAGGCGTTCTCGAGCACAGCCTGACCTTCGATCTTGCGGCGGATATCGCGGATGATCCGGCCCAACCGGCTGCGCAGGATGCGCAGCTGCCGGTGATGCCGCTTGAATTGCTTGGCATGGGCGTAGCGCCCCGCCATCATCGCCGCGGTCTTGGCAATGCGAAGATAGGACTGCCGCAGCTTGACCCCGTGCTTCCGCGCCAGGCGGTTGAGCCCCTTGACCGCCGCGTGCAGCAGCTTGGCATCGGTCGGAAAGGTGATGGCCTTCGGCTGCACCGTGGTATCGACCGTGACCCGCTTGAGGTCCTGGCTGCGTAACGCGCCGGCCTCGTGCGCCACCCGCAGGCTCTCGGCCAGCAACAGCTCCAGCTTGTCGCCGAGCCGCTTGCGCCAGTGGCTCAGGTCCGAGCGCTCGTGCGGGAAGGCGTGCTGGAAGAACTCTTCGCCGGTGAAGTACTGGAAATACGGGTCGTGGACCCAGCGCTCGCACACCCCCTCATCGGACAGCCCGTAAATCTGCTTGAGCAGCAGCAGCCCGATCATGAAGCGGGTCGCGATGCCCGGCCGACCATTCTCGCTATAGAGCGGTGCGATCTCGCCGTCGATCCAGTCCCAATCGAAGCTCGTGCTTCATGTTGATGATCTGGTCCAGCCTGGCCCGGAACAGATCGCCCGATCCCGTCGTCCTGTGCTTCTTCGGTCGCATCGCCACCTCCGATACGACGACGGAATCATGACTGGCGATTCGACGGAATCCTGAAAATGAAATTGCAGGGTTCCGATGCCCAAGCATCAAAACCCTGCAATCTCAAAACAGCCCACAAAGACAAATGCGATTCCAGCTCAATCGCTTAGCCGCTCTTCACGGACGACTAATCCAGCTACCTCGTCGGGGGCGGCCGTCGACGGCGCGCAGGTGCGGTCGGGTGGCGGTTGCGGGATAGCGGGGACCGCCCCCTTGCGCTGCTGCGGGCGCGGCCTGGCGCAGCATGCGGCTGCGGAGGCCGCCGGCGCGACCTCCGTTGTGGGTACCCCGTTTGATGCCGACGGCTAGTTTGAGGCGTTCGTAGCTGCCGAAGCCCGCAATGCGACGTCGACCACGTCCCCCGGTTCGACATCGAAATCGACCGATGCGGCGATCCTGTCCCATCGTTGTCCGACCTTACGGATGATGGTGACCTCGGGCTGGAGCTCGCTCATTCCGAGCGGCACGGCGCCGGCGCCGCCGATCGGCTGCAGCCGCTGGCTCAGCGCCTGCATCCTGACCCGCAGATCCGCCATCCGGGCGTTCGAATCCTTCAGCTCCTTCAGCAGATTGACGGTGCGCAGGCTGCCGACGCGATCGATCTGCCGCAGGGAATCCTCACGCTGACGCTGCAGCCGCATGACCTCAACCTGGGTTTGCAGGCGGCGCGTCGATGAGAGCAGCAGCGCACGCCGGCTCTCCGCAACGCGGGGGCTTGGCAATGATCCCTGGCCGAACAGCTTGATGACGCGGTCGAGTTCCTCCTCGTCCGCCTGGACACCTTTCTCCTCGGCCTCCTGCTGCTTCTTGAGCGTCACGAGCTGAGCATCCGCCTGCTTGACGGCGTCTTCCAGGAAGGCCCGTTCATTGCGATTGTCGGTCACGGCCGTTTTCAGCGATTGTGCCTCGGCTTGCACGATCGGGTCGATCGCGGAGGCCGGCAGGGAAATCTCCCTCGGGATGCTCGCATCGAACTTGTCTTGATCGCGTAGCTCCGCGTTGGTGCGCTGAACGTGGATGAACTCCTTCACGTATTCGGTCGAGAACGACTGATAGTCGCGCACCAGATCGGCCGGATCGGTGGCGCCTGGCGTCTGGCCGCGGGATCGCAACAGGCTGAAGCCGCCGGCGACCGCCACGACCTGACGTACGGTCATGGCTGCGCGATAAACTTGCTGCCCCGGCGTCAAAACGTCGCCGGTGACGTAGATCGGCCGATACTCCGCGACGCTCGTCATGACGTCGCCGGGCTTGACGACGAAAGGCTGCTCGCCCCCGTTCGGCGCCCGTTGACGCAGCACCCGCGAGCGCAGCAGCGCCTCCATGCGCGCTTGAAATTCCGCAGGCGTCAGGCCGGAGACCTCCACCGCGCCGATCCCGGGGAACGCGATGGTGCCATCATCTTGAATCTGCAGTCTGTAGCGCTGATCGGGCAGGCCGCCGATCGACACTTCGAGCGTGTCGCCGGCCGCCAGCTTGTACTGCGCCGCGACGCTGGCCCCGCTGCTCGTCGCGGCAACGACTGTTACCCAGAAGGCGGTGCAGAGGTGGCGCAAAGCCCTAGTGCGAATGTTGCCCTTCATGACGCTCTCCTTGGACGAGCTGCGACCCGCTCTCGGGATCACCCCAATCGAGCCTGGTCACAAAATCAAACACCGGTCCGCCTCGCGTCCCCCAGTTGCTCGACCAGATGACCTGCGATCCATCGGGGGAGGGGGAGCCGTGGGTTTCACTCCAGTAATCTGCTGATACGTTGACCGTGTGCGCGACGCGCCGGAACTCGCCGCTGCCGTCGATCTTCAGCGCGATAATCTCCTGGGCGAACGGAGCCATCCGCGCGTTGCCCACCAGGGCGAGCGGGCTGCCGGCATAGCTGAGGAACACCCATCCGGGACGGCGGATCGCCCGTGTCGAGGCATGTTGGGCCTCGCCATAGGGAGCAAGCGCCGTGACCAACCCGTCGCGCAGTCTTCGCTTGATCACCTGATACTTGTCGGGCGCCGATTTGCTGATGCCCACGTAGACTTCCAGCCCGTCGGCATCGACGGTCATGTCGCCATGGCCCGGCCGATGATGCTCGGTCCAGCTCTGCACCAGGCTGCCGTCGACCGCGAAGATGAACGCCTGATCCGTTTGATCGGCGAGCGCCTGCTGGCAGAAGATGGAGCCACCGAGCGGCGAGATGCCGCAATAGCTGTTCTTGCCGGGAATTCGCGCGAGGTCGATGTCGGGAAACTTCTGCCGGGTCGAGAGATCGACGGCGAAAGCGACCAGCGGGCCATCCTGCCTGGTCGCGCGTACCGCGATGCGGTGGCCGTCCCAGGATGGGTTGCCCTTGTAAGGGCCGAACTGAAGTTCGCGGTATTCCCTGAGCTCGAAGACGACATCCTCGGCATTGGTTCGCGGTGCCCATCGCGAAATGCGGTTGCCGAGGACGCAGATCATGACCTCCGGCTCCCGCGGATGCCATTCGCATTCACCCGCCCGCTGTCGCTGGAATAGCGCTGTGTAGCTGCGCCCGTCGAGAAAGCAGAGCCCGTTGCAGCCGTTGACGATCAGAAGCAGGCTCTGGTCGGCGTTCCAGGCTTGCGCGCTCGAATAGCGGTGCGAGCAGTAATTACGTTTGCAGGCAACGCCGTTGCCGAGCGCGCTCTGCGGGGTGGTCACACGCACGAGCGTCGTCCCGAGGGATTTGTCTGCCGTCGGGACGAGGTAGTCCGGCAGGTCCATGGGCGAAGCAAAGGCAAACCGCGCATTGGCCAGTGTCTCCGGCTGCGCGCTCCGCGACAGGAGGAGTGAGGCAATGATGCCGCACCACAGCCCGGCCCGGACCCAATGTAGCCGGGCGGTCATGTGATGAAATCGTGCTGGCGGCGGACCTGGCTTGTCGAGAGGCGACCGCGCCACCAGTTGACGGTCCGTTCCAGTCCATCGCGTAGCGTTACCTTTGGCGACCATCCGGTCGCCCGGACAAACCGGGTGGAATCGGCGAGCAGCGCCCGCACCTCCGAGTTGGTCGGACGAAGCCGCTTTTCGTCCTGAATGACGGGCTTCCGGCTGGACGTCAGATCGACAATGATATCGATCAGGTCGCCGATCGTAATGGCACGCTGACTGCCGGCGTTGTAGGCATGGCCATACTCGATGTCGTCGGCCAGACCGGCGGCCATGAACGCTGCGGCGGTGTCGGTAACGAATGTGAGATCACGCACGGTCGTCGTATCGCCGACCATGATCTCCGTGCAGGACGGATCGAGCGCCTGCCGAATGATGGTGCCGATGATCGCGCGTTCGCTTTGCCGCGGCCCGTACGTATTGAACGGTCTGAGGATCACGACGGGAACGCCAAACGACCGCGCGAACGCCTCCGCCATCATGTCCGCCGCGACCTTGGATGCGGAGTAGGGCGATTGTCCCTGCAAGGGATGGGACTCGTCGATCGGCATTCTCAGCGCAGTGCCGTAGACCTCGCTGGTCGAAGTCACGACGACCCGCTCGGTGCCGTGCTGCCGCGCGGCCTCCAGGACGTTCAACGTGCCGAGGACATTGGTTTCGACATACGACTGCGGGGCGAGATAGGAATAGGGGATCGCGATCAGCGCCGCGAGATGGAAGACGAAGTGGTGGCCCTGGACCAGGCGGCCGACGAAGGCGGCGTCGCGAATGTCGCCGCGAACGAGATTGAGCCTATGCCGCGTCGACTCCGGGAGATCGTCAAGCCAGCCATGGCTGTCGAAGGAGTTGTACTGGGCCAGAGCCGTCACGTCGGCTCCCGCCGCAACCAGCGCCTCCGTCAGGTGAGATCCGATGAAACCGTCGGCTCCCGTGACGAGTATCTTTGCCCCAAGGTAGCTCATGGTCGTCGCTCTTTCTCATCGGTGGAAGCGTCCGATCGAACGTTCCGCCTCAATGCGGCCCAGCACTCCGCGGCGATGACGCCGCCGGCGCGAACAATCCAGCCAAGATCGGATACGAGGGTCCGGCGCGGGAAATAGGCGAGATCGATCTTCGCCTTGGCCGGGAACAGAACTTCCCGGTAGAAGTCCGCGGCCGGCGCGTCCGCGGGGTAGAGCCTGTTCTCGTGCCGGAAGATGACCTGGCACGGGCCGAATACGCCGGGCTTGTGGTCGAGGAGCTGCTCGAAGCCGTCGCGAAAGCAGTCGGCAAAGGTGAGCGACTCCGGCCGGGGACCGACGAGAGACATATCGCCGCGCAGGACGTTCCAGATCTGCGGGAGCTCGTCCAGCTTGGTTGCGGCGAGGATGCGGCCGACCGCGGTCATCCGGTCATCTTCCCGCAGCGTCAAGGGCGAGCCCTTGTCGTCGCAACTCGGTCTGAACTTGCGAAACTTGTAGATGTAGAATGGTTGCCCGTTCTGTCCGAGGCGGAGTTGCGAGAACAGGATCGGCCGGCCGGCCTCGAGCCAGATCACGGCCGCCACGATAATGAAGACAGGCGAGAGCACCAACAACGCGGCGCCGGCGCAGACCAGGTCAATGATGCGCCGTCCGTTCACCTGAGAAAGACGAGATGGCGCGATCAGGTGATTGGCCGTCTCGGGTACAGTCATGCAACCGCTCCAACAGGGTAGTCCGCAGCAAGTGCCGCCGCGAGCGCAGTCACGACACGCTCGACGTCCGATGTCGTCATTCCGGGATGCAGCGGCAAGGTGAGCTCGTGGCGGGCAAAATCCTCGGTTCGCGACAGGGTCGTCTCGGGATAGAGATCCCTGTAGAAAGTGAGGCGATGGACCGGCGGATAGTGAACCGTGGTCTGGATGCCGCGCTTGCGCAGTCGGTCGATGACGCGCTGTCGGATCGTTCCCGGCGGCAACACGACCGGCATGATATGATGAGCCGAGGGCCAGGGCGCTTCAAACGGCACCATCACCGACGGGCACTGCTCCGCGAACAGCTGGCGGTAGCTGGTCGAGAGCCGGCGTCTGGTGTCATTCCATTGCGGCAACTTCTTCAGCTGTGCGAGGCCGAGGGCCGCGCGCAACTCGTCCATCCGGTAGTTGAAGCCGAGGATCGTCACGTCGTAGTCCGGACGACGGTTGGTGAGGCGTTGCCGTGTGCCGCTCGTCATGCCGTGGGCGCGCGCGCTCCGGATGGTTTCGCGCAAGGTGCGGCTGCGGGCGATGATGGCGCCGCCCTCGGCGGTGGTCATGTTCTTGTTGCCATAGAAGCTGAATGCCGCCGCTTCGCCATAGGTCCCGACATCAGGCATGCCGGGCGCGTGCGCGGCATCCTCGATCAGGAGCAGACCCTTCCGGCGGGCAAAGGATTGCCAGGCGTCGCGATGGGCCAGATAGCCGGCAAAATGCACGAGAATGACGGCCTTGGTTCGGGAGGTGCACTTGGCTTCGGCATCGTCCAGGGACATCAGCGGCACCTCTGCCGATCCGATATCGACGAAGACCGGCCGTGCGCCGACATAGAGGACGCTGTTGGCGGTGGCGACGAATGTCAGCGAGGGAACCAGGACCTCGTCTCCGGGGCCGATGCCAAGCGCATGAAGGATCAGGTGAAGGGCGGCCGTGCACGAGCCGACGGCGACCGAGTCCTCGGCTTCATGCATGCGCGCGAACGCCTGCTCGAAGTCGCGGACCCGATCTCCCATCGTTACCCAGCCGCTCTCGATCACGGCGGACAGGGCAGCCTTCTCGTCTTCGCCCAGGACCGGCTCTGATACCAATAGCATGTGTTCTCTCCAATCCCGGGTTGAATGAGACGGCAGGACCGCCGAAGCGGTCGCTGCAACACGAGGCTTGGGGTCAGGCGGCGACCGTCGCGGCGAAGGCCGGCGACTGTTCGTCCCATGCGACGTCCTGCGCCCTCAGGAAGTCCTCGACGCGTCCGATATCGAGCCAGAGCCCGCTATGCTTGAACACGTTCACCGGGGCTTCTTCGTCCAGCATCTGGAACATCAGATCGTCGAAGCCGAAGGGAACGTTCGACGGGATCCGTTCCAGCACGGACGGGTCCATGCAGTAGATGCCCATGCTGACGAGGTGCGTCAGCTCCGGTTTCTCGCGGAAGCCCGTCACGCGTCCTTCCATCTCGTCGATCACGCCAAAGTCCATCTTGGTCGGGCGGATCGCGGTGGCGATCGTGAGATTCGAGTTGCGGCGACGATGGCTGCCCACGAACTGGTTGAGGTTGAGGTCGGTCAGCACATCGCCGTTGAGAACCAGGAACGGTTCGTCGAGCTGGTCACGCAGCAACGACAGCGGGCCTATCGTTCCGAGCGGCTCCACCTCCTGGGTATAGGTGATCCGCATGTTCCACTGGTTGCCGTCACCGCACACGCTGCGAATGAGGTGTCCGAGATATCCCGTCGTGATGTAGACGTCCCGGATCCCGTTCCGCCTGAGCCACTTGAGGACAAGCTCAAGGACGGGGCGGGCGCCGATCGGCATGAGCGGCTTCGGCAAGATGGATGTGTGGGGGCGCAGGCGCGTTCCCTTGCCGCCGCATTGAATAACCGCCTTCATCATTCCCTCCGTATTGCTAGAGCGCGCAATCGCTGAGTCGACTCACTCGATCGCGACAGACCGCTTTCACCGTGCTGGTCGGGCTGAGCGTTCAAAAAAGCTAGTCGCAAAGACCGCATGCGTCTTCGTGCGTTTGCATGAGACGATTCGACGATGTCTCGGAGGACGGATGCGCGCGTCGCAAGATGAACGACGGGCGAGATTTAGTGGTCAGAACGACATCGCGGTGACGGGGATTCTCGTTGCCGCGATGTCAGGCCGCAAATTCGAACGAGACCCGGTGTATGCGCGATGGGCCGGTTCGGATCGGCCGTTGACGGGAGTGCGCCACGGCGGTGGCAACCGCCGGTTGCCGATCGGCCTCTGCATCGAAGGTGGTGGGATTGCCGCAATAGCGTCGCTGCAGCGTGCGAGCATCCGCTGGCATGCGCCGCCACCCGATCGATGTGCCGGACAACGTAAAACACAGCATTCGCCGCGACGTTGGCCGTCGGACGTTCATCGCATCTGCAACTGTCAACTCATCGCCGCCGCAGCGGTGACGCTGCGATGTCCGGCGATCCCAGCTCATTCGCAAGCTGCGTCATTGCGCGGGGCCCTCGGTCGACGGCCATGCGAAAGCAGGCCGTCGATGCGAGGCGCCCCGGAAGTGATCAGCCGGTTTGATCAACCTCAGTGATGCCGGCCCGCTGATGGTTTCGGCGATCACCTCGAGAGATCTTGGGACCCGTGTCATGGCTGACGGCCAGTGGCAGAACGTTGCCATTGGCTGCTCGGACCAGCGACCCGTTGTTCATGCCCCAGATCGCGGCCTGTGTCCGGTTCTGCACCCGGATCTTGCGCAGGATCGCCTTGACGTGGACCTTCACCGTGGCCTCGGCGATGTCGATCTTTCGGGCGATGCACTTGTTGGAGTTACCTTCGATGAGGCAGGACAGGATCGCCCTCTCCCGCGGGGAGAGATGCGGTGGGGCGATGGTGTCCTCCGCCGCGACCAGGAGTTCGCGCTCGCTTTCACCTGACGGCGTCAGCTGAGGCACGTGATTGCTGTCGAGAGCAAACGACAGAAATGCCGGCGGAAATACCGTCTCGCCCATCGTCACCAGTTCGATGGACTTGATGAAGGCATCGCACGAATTGACGTTGACGAAGTAGCCGCTGGCACCCGCGCGAAACGCGGCGGCCAACTCGCCTGGCCGGTAGTGGTCGGACACGACCGCTATCCGGGCTGCAGGGTACCTATTCTTGGCAAACCCGATCTGCTCCAGCGCGAGATCGAAATCATCGTCAGTATGAACGATGAGGAACAGCAGTTGATGCGCTTCGAGTGTGCTCGGCAGTTCGTCCGGGGTCGCTGCCGATACCAGGATACGAAAATTCGCTGCATGCAGTATTCGTGAAATTCCTTCTCTAATGAGTACGTTTTTTCCAATAAGAACGCTTTCGTAAGACTGCCGCCTCCTCATAATACCCTCCGCGACAAACGCAATGACACAACTTCAATGGGACAACTTCAAACTAGGCAATTCCAACAGGTAGTCCGTCCCCGGTCTTTCAAGTTGGCTGCGTCGAAGAACGACAAACACTCGTTGCGCGGTTGGGTTTTTTCTTCTTCGACGCCTCGTCGTCAAAAAATGCTTACTTCGATCGTGGCGCTCCTTTGGAGGGGCGCTTCTTTCTTCGGTGGAAATTCATGGTTGGCAGATTCTGAGGGCCCCGTTTTCGTTAATATTTTATGAATGTTAGAGGCGAAATCCCGATCTCCCTATATACCGTTCGTTATAGGCGCGTCCGTGCGACTACGGTGGGCGCGTTTGAACCTTTTTTGCCTTTCAGACACATTCTCTAGGTGAGTGCGGATTGCTGTGCTTATCGAACGTTGAAAATTTCGTGCGCTGTTTGAGATGTTATGCCGCGCGAACGAGATTGGAGCGTCGCGGGCGTTGAACGTCGGCGAGTGGCGAGCGCTCGTGAGGCCCGCCGTACGACCGGCAATTTCGTCGTCACCGCGACAGCGCGAAGCCAATTTGAGTACCGGATTTCTACGGACGACTCGCTTCCGTAAACTTGTCGTAAATTGTCACGCGTGAGCCTGGATTCGGCGAGAGCTATTTACCCGTTAACCTATGCGTTTTGCATCGCGATATTGGCACGTTTGTATTATTGGAAAAATGTAGTGATCCTATCGATATTGGAAGCAACGACAGCGGGCGCGCTGAGTTTCACACATGGGGGTGACACGCTAAGGAGCGCTCAATGCGTCGTACGAGTGTGGTGATCGCGGACCGGCATCCGGTGGTGTTGCATGGTCTGCGCAACGTGCTCGGCGCCGAAGCCGATTTCAACATCGTTGCATCGTGCAGTGACGCGACGAGCTGCATCGAGGCGATCCGGGATCTGGCACCGGATATCGCCATTCTCGACCCTGCGATGCCCGAGCTGATCGCGCTGAAGAATCCGCCGTCCACCAATCCGGGCGGTCGCTCGACGCATCTGGTGTTCTTTACGGCCGCCGAAGATTGCGACCTCGTGTTGTCGGGTGGACCGGAGGGATGCAGCGTCGTCCTGAAGGACGTGATGCCCGAAGTCCTCCTGCAATCGTTGCGGCAAATCGTCAATGGCCAGAACCTCGCGCCGCTGCCCGCGCCGGAGGTGTCGCGGGAGCAGGCCTCAAATTCGGACAACGCGCTCACCGTGTTGACCGACCGCGAACGTCAGATCATGCGCCTGGTCTCCGAAGGATTGTCGAACAAGGAGATCGGGCGGCGCCTGAGCATCGCCGACGGCACCATCAAGGTGCATCTTCACAACATCTTCCAGAAGCTCGAGATCAGCAATCGTACAGCGCTCGCTGCCCTCGCCATCTCGCAGAATGATCGCGCGGCTCCCGCGCAGGAGAAACCGCCGCTGCCGGGCACTGGTCCGACCGGCGGAGAGCGCTGAACGATCGCCAAATCTTTCCATTGCGGCGCAACGAGATGCTGGCGCGCCGCAGGCATGCCGTGCGCACGATCCGGCCTTGCGCTACTCCGCGACCGAGAATTGGAGGACGAACAGGGGCCGGCCGCCCAGCTCGGGACTGTCGGTGACCTCGACCTGCCAGCTGAGGTGATCCATGAACGGTCCCACTACCTCGCTTCTGAGAATTTCGCCGGTCAGCTCGATCGCCGCTGTCCGCGCGGCGGAAATGTCGGGAAGCTCCAATCCGATGTCGTCCAACACGGAACCGCCGTCATGCACGTGGAAGAAATAGCGGGGCATTGGTGTCTCCGGATAACGGAAGCGATCGGATAGCAACAACAAGCCATGGCAATCACATTAGCGTCATCGCCCCGGAATGGGGCACACGGCAAGCTGATTTTGTAGGGAGGTCCATCATCATTGTTGGGTACCTCGACGTCGACGAGGGCTGCGACGTGCTTGACGTAGACAGCGACTTCGCGCGCGGTACAATTCGAATGCGCCGACAGTGCCCACTTCGGCGTGCCTTGCGGCCCCGGCCTCGCAAACCCATTGCCCCCCGCCGGGGCCGCGGTCTTGTTCACCAGTAGGGATTCATCGGCAGGGAGCGCGCGTGCAGCTCAGGCTCGCGCGCCTACACGGCGTCGGCGTCGCCCGCCGTCAGAGGAAGCTGCGCAATCTCGTGATCTCGATGATCTGATGCGCCGACAGTATCCCGGTGATGACGGGGGGCTGCGGCGGCGTGTGAATCTCGTACAGGTGACGGGTGGGCTCCGGCTTGGCCATGAAATCACGCAAGCAACTGTCGAGCGTGCCTTCGCGCACCAGATAGCTGCTTCCGCCCGCAACGCGTTCGTTGTTTCGTGAGGGCCATTTGCGAAGCGTGGCGGGGGCATCGAAACTGATATGCACGCTGTCCGTCATCTTCTGGCGCTAGATCCTGTAGTGCTCGCGATACCACGCGATGAAGTTACGGATGCCGATCTCGATCGACGTGGACGGCGAGAATCCGGTGTCGCGCATCAGATCGTCAACATCCGCGAATGTCTCCAGCACGTCGCCGGGCTGCATCGGCAGCATCTCCATCGCCGCCGTTCGTCCGAGTTCCCGCTCGATCAAGCCGACGACGTGCATCAGCTCTTCCGGACGATGATTGCCGACGTTGTAGACCTTGGCGGGAGCATTCGCAGCATCCGGGTTATCAGCTGGAATGCGATCGATCAACCTGGATACGACGCGGGTGACATCGTCGACATAGGTGAAGTCGCGTTTCATCTTGCCGTGGTTGAAGAGCCTGATCGGCTTGCCCTCGACGATCGCGTTGGCAAACAGGAACATCGCCATGTCGGGCCGTCCCCACGGTCCGTAGATGGTGAAGAACCGCAGGCCCGTGACCGGAAGTCGATACAGATGGCTGTAGGATTGCGCCATCACCTCGTTGGCCTTCTTGGTCGCGGCATAGAAGCTTACGGGGTGGTCGGTCCGGTCCTGCGTCGAGAACGGCAGCTTGGTATTGGCGCCGTAAACCGACGACGACGAGGCATAGATCAGGTGACGGCAGCCGTGATGCCTGCAGCCCTCGAGGACGTTGAGGAATCCTTCGAGATTGGCGTCGGCATAGGTATGCGGATGCTCGATCGAGTATCGCACGCCGGCTTGCGCAGCCAGGTGGATCACGGTGGCGAAGCGATGCGACGCGAACAACTCGGCGATCGCCGCACGATTCGCGAGATCGGTCTGATGAAAGGAGAAGCCGCGCTCGTCGCGCAGAATGCCGAGACGAGCGCGCTTCAACGCCGGATCGTAATAGCTATTGACGTTGTCCAGGCCGATGACGCGCCGGCCCTCGGCGAGCAGCTGGCGAGCCACGTGAAAGCCGATGAATCCAGCTGCTCCCGTCACCAGGACGTCGTTGTCGACAATTGAACCCAAATGCGATGGCACCGTAGTCCCAGTCATGAACTCTTGCCGAGGCAGAGACGGAAGCAGCCACTCAACTCATTTTCCAATCGCTGCCTCCAACGCTGGAGGATTGGTGAGAACGCAACAGACTATCAAGCCAGAGTCAAACGATACGTCGAGGTTCCGCCAAATGGGGTACCTCGCGTTCGTCCCGGTGTCACCGGATTCGAACGACCCGATCGGCCGCAATCCGTGTATCTGGTTCGTTATTGCGGTGAGATTCGATCAATGGCCGGTGAGCTGAGAAAGTTGGCCTGATGTGCGGGATCGTCGGCATTCTGGGACAGGCTCCGGTTTCGGAGCGTTTGGTCGATTCGCTGAAGCGGCTTGAGTATCGAGGGTACGACTCCGCGGGTGTCGCGACGCTTGACGGGGGCCGTCTGGAGCGCCGCCGTGCCGAGGGCAAGCTCAGGAACCTGGAAGCGCGGCTGCGTCGCGAGCCGCTCGGCGGCTACGCCGGCATCGGCCACACGCGCTGGGCCACGCACGGCAAGCCGACCGAGCACAATGCGCATCCGCACGCAACCGAACATGTCGCGGTGGTCCATAACGGCATCATCGAGAATTTTCGCGAATTACGTCAGGAACTCGAGGGGCAGGGCGCCAGGTTTGCCAGCGACACCGATACCGAGGTCGTCGCGCATCTGGTCAATTCCTATCTGCTGAAGGGCTATTCGCCGCAGGACGCGGTGAGCGCATCGTTGCCGCGATTGCGCGGCGCCTTTGCGCTGGCCTTCCTGTTCAGGGGCCATGGCGATCTCCTGATCGGCGCGCGCAAGGGCTCGCCGCTCGCGGTCGGATATGGCAAAGGCGAGACATATCTGGGTTCGGATGCGATTGCGCTGGCCCCGTTCACCGACACCATCAGCTACCTGGAGGATGGCGACTGGGTGGCGTTGTCACGCAACGGGGGAGTGATCCATGATGCCGGCGGCTCGGTTGTCTACCGCGAGGTGCTGAGGTCGGGTGCATCGTCGTTTCTGGTCGACAAGGCCAATTATCGCCACTTCATGGCAAAGGAGATTCACGAGCAGCCGGAAGTCGTCCGCCATACGCTCGCGCACTATGCCGACATGGCGGCGGAGAGGATCACGCTGCCGGTCAAGCTTCCGTTCCACTTCGGCGACATCGGTCGGATCACGATCACAGCCTGCGGCACCGCCAGCTATGCCGGGATCATCGCGAAGTACTGGTTCGAGAGGTTGGCGCGTCTCCCGGTCGAGGTCGATATCGCCTCCGAGTTCCGCTATCGCGAGGCGCCGCTGTGCAGAGGCGATCTCGCGATCTTCATCTCGCAATCCGGTGAAACCGCCGACACGCTGGCGGCGCTGCGTTACGCGAAGGAGCAGGGCGCGCACACGGTATCGGTCGTCAACGTTCCGACCTCCACGATCGCGCGCGAGAGCGAAACGGTGCTGCCGACCCTGGCCGGCCCCGAAATCGGCGTCGCCTCCACGAAGGCCTTCACCTGCCAGTTGATGGCGCTTGGCGCACTTGCGATCGCCGCAGGTACGGCGCGCGGCGAACTCTCGGGGATCGAGGAGAGGGAGCTCGTGAAGGGGCTGATCGAGGTGCCGCGGTTGATGGCGGCGGCGCTCGGCACCGAGCCGCAGATCGAGAAGCTTGCGCGCGACATCGCAAAGGCGCGCGATGTGCTCTATCTCGGCCGCGGCACCGGCTTTCCGCTTGCGCTCGAAGGTGCGCTGAAGCTGAAGGAAATCTCCTACATCCACGCCGAAGGCTACGCGGCGGGCGAGCTCAAGCACGGCCCGATTGCGCTGATCGACGAGAGCATGCCCGTCGTGGTTATTGCGCCGTTCGACCGGCTGTTCGAGAAGACGGTCTCCAATATGCAGGAAGTTGCCGCGCGTGGCGGCAGGATCATCCTGATCACGGACGCCAGGGGGGCCGCCGAGGCGACCATCGAGTCCGCCACCACGATCGTGTTGCCGGACATGGCGCCGACGTTTGCGCCGATGGCCTACGCCATTCCGGTCCAGTTGCTCGCCTACCATACCGCCGTGGTCATGGGTACGGACGTCGACCAGCCGCGCAATCTTGCCAAGTCCGTGACTGTCGAGTAGCGGTGATTGTCCGAGGGGGCGGGGGCGCCTGCTGGTGCCCTGGCAGGCGCTACGCGAAGATGTTCCCGACTTATTCTTGATGCAAGACTGGCGTCGCGGCCGGTCCGGAAGCAACTTGCCGCGCTGCGCGTCGGAGGAAAGGCAGTCCGCATGACCCGCGAGGAACGACAATTGCGCGAGGCGATCATCGCCAAGTGCCGGTGGATGAACGCGTCGGGCCTCAATCAGGGCACGTCGGGCAATATCTCCGCCCGTTACAACGACCGGATGCTGATCACGCCGTCGGCGACGCCTTATGACGCGATGAAGCCGGAGATGATCGCGTCGATGCCGATCGAAGGCGCCTATGGGGAATGGGAAGGACCGTTGCAGCCGTCCACCGAATGGCGCTTTCACCTCGACATCACGCGGGCCAGGACCGATGTGGGCGCCATCGTCCATACCCATTCGACCTACGCGACCGTGCTCGCGATTGCGCGGAAGCCGATCCCGGCCTGCCACTACATGATCGCGGCGTTCGGTGGCACCGATATCCGCTGTGCCGGCTATGCCCGCTACGGCACCGAGGAGCTGTCCGAACTGGCGATCGCGGCCCTCGAAGGGCGCAACGGCTGTCTGCTCGCCAATCACGGCATGATCGCGGTCGGCGCAAACCTCGACAAGGCGATGTGGCTCGCCGTCGAGCTCGAGACGATCGCACGCCAATACTACCTCTCGCTCGCGCTCGATTCGCGCGTCATCCTGACCGATGAGGAGATCGCCGAGACGGCGAAGGGATTCTCGACCTACGGCCTGCGGACGCCAAAACCGAAGCAGAGGGCGCGCGTGACGGCGAAGGCGACACCGCGCCGGGCGGAGAAGCGGCGGGGCGGCAAGCGATGACGGCACCTGTGCCGCGCGATGCCTGCCCGTGAAGGCCGCTCGTCGCGCGAACGAGGTTACCCGTCGACGAATTTGAGGCCGATCACGCCGACCAGGATCATCGCGAGGAAGGCCAGCCGGATCGGGCTGGCACTCTCGTTCAGCACAAGGATGCCGGCGATGGCGACGCCGAGCGCGCCGATGCCGACCCAGACCGCGTAGGCGGTGCCGACCGGCAGGGCCTTGAGCGCGGCTCCCAGCATCACGAAGCTTACCACCGCGGAAGCGATGCCGACGACGCTCGGCCAAAACCGGGTAAAGCCGCCCATCTCCTTCAGCGCGAGCGCCCAGACGATCTCGAGCAACCCCGCGCCCACCAACATCAGCCAATACATCCTCATGCTCCCGTCGCTTGCATTGCATAAGCGACGATGTGGACAGGACGGTTCGAATTGGCGACGTGCTAGTTTGGCATTCGGAGTTGCATCCGCGCACAGCGCGGGCCTCGCGGGCGGCTCAGAGCTGCCGGGTGGGCGCGTCGTTTCAGGGGGAGCGGCCTTCCATCAGATCGCGCTGGCGTTGCAGCGCGTCGGCCATGAATTCGATGAATGCGCTGACGCGCGCAGTCCGACGCAGATCCTCATGGGTGAGCACCCACAGCGCCGAATCGATGTCATCGATCAAGGGGCCGATCCGAACGAGGCCAGGAAGGCCGTCGGCGAGGTAGCACGGCAGCGCCGCGGCGCCGAGGCCGGCGCGGACGCAATGGGCCATGGCAACGAGCGAATCCACGCGCAGTGCGATGTCCGCGTCCGGCAGCGCAGATTTCATCCAGCGCGCAACGCCCGAGCTTGCAAGGCTGTCGTCAGGGACGATCCAGCGCAGGGCCGCCAGATCGATCGTCTCCCTCGTCGCGATGTAGCCGGGCGAGGCGTAGACCGCAAACTTCACGTTGGCGACCCGCCGTCCGACCAGGGTCTCCGGCGGCTGGGCCACCGGGCGAATCGCCACGTCGGCATCGCGCTGCGTGAGATTCGCCATCGGGTTCTGGATCGCCAGTTGCAGTTCGACCGCCGGATAGCGCTCGCGGAAGGCCGCCAACATCGGCGGCAGCACCGAATAGAACAGCGTGTCGGTCGTGGTGACGCGCAGCGGCCCTTCGAAGCGGAGGTCCTGCCCGGACAGCTTGCGCTCCAGTTCGGTCACGGTTTCGGCCATCTTGCGGGCGGTTGCGAGAAGTTCCTGGCCGCCGGCGGTCAGCGCGTATCCCGAAGGCAGCCGGTCGAACAGGCGGATGCCAAGCCGCTCCTCGAAGGCGTTCACGCGCCTCAGCACGGTGGTGTGGTTGACGCCAAGGATGCGGGCGGCGCCGGCAAGCGAGCTTGCCTCCGCCACGGCGAGCACCATGCGGAGATCTTCCCAGTCGATCCGGTGACTGCGGCTGTCAGAAGGGTTGTGCATTATTGCAATAAGGTATCGCACAAATGCCGACTGAGCGAGGAGAAATGCCCGACTATATGTCCGGCGACGCAGATGATGTGGAAGCGTCCCGGACGCGGAGCCCGCGATGAAGCTGATGATCGACGGCACGTGGCGAGGTGACGTCGCGCAGGTATCTGCTGAGGTGGATGCCGAGAGCGTGATCCATGCCGGTCTGTTTCGCGATC
This sequence comes from Bradyrhizobium erythrophlei, assembly GCF_042430365.1. Taxonomy (GTDB): domain Bacteria; phylum Pseudomonadota; class Alphaproteobacteria; order Rhizobiales; family Xanthobacteraceae; genus Bradyrhizobium; species Bradyrhizobium erythrophlei. The sequence continues at coordinate 430,614 of NZ_JBHMET010000274.1, read as the reverse complement.
GGATTGAAGCTGGCACCGACGGCGATGCCCCGGAGCCTGGCCGCTATCACCTCTACATCTCCTTTGCCTGTCCGTTCGCCCACCGAACCATTCTGGCGCGAGCGCTGCTCGGACTTGAGCACACGATCGGCATGAGCGTGCTGCATCCACGCTGGAACACCGGCGACGGGTGGGTGTTCGGCGAGACGCCGTTTTCCACGCCGGACCTTGCCGGCAACCGATTCACGCATCTACACCAGGCGTATGCAGCCTCCGATGCGAGCTATACAGGCAAGGTTACGGTGCCGGTGCTGTGGGATCGCAAGGCCCGTCGGATCGTCTCGAACGAATCGGTCGAGATTGTCGAGATGCTGAGCGACGCGTTCCGCGGTCGTTGGCGGAAGCTGGATCTGTTCCCGCTGCGCCTGCGGGATGCGATCGCGACGTTGAATCGGCGGATCGCGGAGGATCTGGCAGGGGGCGTCTACGCGCGCTGGCGCCCGGCGATCTCATCTTCACCGGTACACCGGCCGGCGTCGGGCCGGTGGTCCCAGGCGACCGCATGGTCGGCGCCGTCGCTGGTCTCGGCGAGGTTTCCTTCACCATCGGCGAACGGAGTGCGCGATGATCATGCTGCCCACCGACCGCTTGTCCTATTCACCGATCATCGATCGCCCGCCGCTCAAGCTACCGGGTGATGCGCGGCTCGCCGTCTGGGTGATCGTCAATGTGGAAGAGTGGGACCCGCGCGAGACCATGCCGCGCACCGTCCTGACGCCGCCGGCCGGCGGCTCGCCGAGCTCGGATATCCCGAACTGGGCCTGGCACGAATACGGCAACCGAGTCGGCTTCTGGCGCATGCTCGAGGTCCTGGACACGCTGCGCATCAAGGCCGTGCTCGCCATCAACGGGTCGGCGATCGCAGCCTACGAGCCGATCGCGCGGGCGGCGCGCGACCGCGGCTGGGAGTTGGCCACGGCTTTCCGCAGAAGAACATGCAGAAGGTCGCCAACGAGCGCGAGGACATTGCCATGACCACGAAGGCCATCGCCGACTTTGTCGGTCGCAGGCCGCGCGGCTGGCTCGGCCCGGGGCTCACCGAGACCTGGGAAACGCCTGATATCCTGGTTGAGGAAGGCTACGACTATGTTTGCGACTGGGTGCTGGACGATCAGCCGGTCACGCTCAAGACGCGCAGCCGGCCGATCGTCAACATTCCCTATACCCAGGAATGCAACGACGTCGCCATGATGCTGATCCAGCATCACAAGGCCTCCGAATACCGCGATCGCGCGATCGACCAGTTCGAGCAGCTCTACGCCGATGCGCGCTCGTCGGCGCGTGTCATGGCACTCGTGGTCCATCCCTACATCATGGGCGCGCCGCATCGCCTGCGTTATTTCCGCGAGGCGCTCGAGCATATCGCCGGCAAGCCCGGCGTGCTGTTCCGCACTGGCGAAGAGATTCTCGACTGGCATCGCGCGGCTTCGAAAGGCTGAGCCGACGGCAATTCGCTCCCGGTGTCCGGCGGCGACGCCGAACGCCGCAATTAACGACAATCAATTTGCAGGGAGGCACCTTTGAGCAGCGAAACCACAATCATGACGGCGGCAGACGCGCGCCCGTTGCCACAGCGCCTGATCCTGCCGATGTTCGGGATCCTGCTTGCGTCCTACGTCATCAATGCGATGGACCGCCAGATCTTCCCGCTGATCGCGGCCGATGTGCGCAAGGAGTACGGCTTTTCCCTCGCCGACACCGGGTTGCTTTCCACGATCTTCACGCTCGGGATGGCGTTGGCGGGATGGCCGACCGGATATCTGCTCGCGCGCTTCAGCCGCAAGACCGTGCTGCAGATCGGGATTGCGATTTTCTCCGCCGGTACGCTGCTGACGGCGTTTGCGACCAGCATGGCCGACATGCTGGTCTATCGCGCAGCGACCGGCATCGGTGAGGCCATGCAGCTCACCGCGCTGATCGCGATCGCGACCACCGCGTTCGTCGGTGCCCGCGCGGTCGCCGTCGGCGCCGTCAATGCCTCCTTCGGCATCGGCGCGATGGTGGGGCGGCTGTTGGCAAATCACGCGCTTGCCGCCTACGGCAACTGGCGCGGGCCGATCATCCTGTTCGGCGCGATCGGCTTTGTGGCGATGGTTGTCATCGCAATCGTGGTACGTCCGTCGCTCACCGAGTTGCGTGGCCGGGCCGATGGCGCGCAGCTCGAAGGCGGCGCCGCCACGCTGATGAACCGCAACACCGTCATCCTGACGGTCCTCAGCGTGATCGGCGGCTTCATCATTTACGGCTATCTCGGCATGTACCCGGTGTTCCTGCGCGAGCAGCTGCACTTTACCCTGGCTGATACCGGTCTCGTCATGAGCATCTACGGTGTCGGCGTGTTGTGCTCGCTGATCGGTGGATGGCTCGGCGACCGATTCTCGCCGCGCGCGGTGCTGGGCCTCGCCTTCCTTGGTGCTGCGGTGCTCGGCTATCTCCTGTTTTCCGCGGCGCAGAGCTTTGCGACCCAGGCGCTGTTGTCGTTCTGCTGGGGCTTCATCGTCAGCGGCACGATCTACGTCAATCTTGCCGCCCTTCACGTCAAGGCCGTGGTCGCGCCGCTTGCGGGCCGTGCCTCCGGCGTATTCGTGACCAGTCTCTACGGAGCCGCGGCGCTCGCTGGTTACCTGATCGGGTTTCTCGCTAGTCTCGCCGGCTGGAGCCATGCCGGTCTGATCCAGATCACGGTGTTGTCGGGACTTGGCCTGCTGTTGTCACTGGTGCTGCAGCCAGGCCTGATGTCCGTGCGCAAGGCATAGCCGCCACCTCGCGAGCACGTGGTCGGTCCGCGGATGGACCGGCTACCGCGCGACCTTGCATCTGAGAACGCAGCAACGTCGATGCCTCTTGATGGCACAAGCTGCAGCGGCGCGTTGCCCTTGACAGACGCGCGGGAGTTGGTACGTTTTCGGCACGCGACCCTTCGTCTACGACACGCAGAGCTCAATAACGAGATGCGTTGGGTCGCTTAATCGTAAGCACAGCGGTCGGTGTAAGGAGCATCAGCTCGGCGCCCGCCACCAGCACGCCGAGGAAGTGCTATGGTGAAAACGGGAAGCGACCATCGCAGGTCGCTGATTGACGGTCGGTCCGTCTATATCAATTCCGAAAAGGTCGATGACGTAACGACTTATCGTGCGTTCGCGCGCTCGGTCACGTCGGCCTGCAATCTCTACGACTACCAAGCCGCAAATCTGGAGAAGATGACGTTCCGTTCGCCGTCCAACGGCAAGGACGTCAATCGCCTGTGGCAATTGCCGAAATCGCATCGCGACCTGGTCGCGCGCCGCAAGGCGCTCGAAGCCTGGGCCGAAACCACCTGTGGAATGCTCGGCCGCTCCCCGGACCATGTCGGCTCGTCGCTCGCCGGCATGTATATGGGGCGCAAGGTGTTCGAGAAATACGACCCGAAACGAGCCCAGGCGCTGGCCGACTATTTCGAATACGCACGCGACAACGATCTGTATCTCTCCTACGTCATCATCAATCCCCAGGCCGACAAATCGAAGGGATCATCCGCCCAGCCGGGCGAGGATCTCGTCGCGCGAATCGTCGACGAGGATCACGAAGGGATCACGATCCGCGGTGCCAAGATGCTCGGCACCGGTGCGGTCTTCGCCAACGAGCTCCTGGTCGCGGGCTTCATGGGCCTGCAGGCCGGCGAGGAGGCTTACGCCTTCACTGCGATGGTGCCGATGAATGCGAAGGGTCTCAAGGCCTTCTCGCGCAAATCCTACGAGGAAGCCGCGGTCTCGCTGTTCGACAATCCGCTCTCCAGCCAGTTCGACGAGAACGACGCCGTCATATACTTCGATGATGTCAAGATTCCGTGGGAGCGGGTGCTGGTGCATCGCGATGTGCAGATGGGTCAGGCGCAATGGTTCGACACCCGCGCGCATGTCTACCAGAACTACCAGTGCCAGATCCGCCTGATGGTGAAGTTGCGCTTCCTGATGGGCGCCGTCCGCAAGATCGCGGAGGTCAACGGCATCATCAACTTTCCGCAAGTGCGCGAGACGCTCGGTCTCCTGGCCGCGAAAGCGACCGCGATCGAAAGCATGGTCATCGCGATGGAGGCGGCGGGCGAGAGCTACGGCGAGTATTTCGTGCCGAGCCGCAACATCCTGTCGGCGTCGCAGGTGCTGGCCCAACAGATCTATCCCGAGGTGGTCGAGGCGATCCGCACGCTCGCAGGCGGCGGGCTGATCATGCTGCCGTCGAGCGCGCATGACTTCTCCAATCCGGAGTTTGCGTCCATCATCAGCAAGACGCAGCGATCCTCGGCGGCGACGCCGGAAGAGCGGGTCAAGCTGTTCAAGCTCGTTTGGGACGCGATCGGATCGGAGTTCGGCTCGCGCCACCTGCAGTATGAGATGTTTTATTCGGGGGCGACCTTCGTCACCCGCGGTCATTCCTTCCGTTACTTCGACTGGGACCGGTCGAAGGGGATGATCGAAGAGTTCATGGCCACCTACGACCTTCCGGACGCGTCCGGCAGCGCGAGCGGCATTACCGCGCGCGCCGCCGAATAATCGCAACCTCCGCAGCGTCGAGGTCAAGTCATGGATTCATCGTCCCTCCGGGAAGACGATATTGTTGCGCCCGGCGACGTCGCCCGCGCCTTGCGGCAATGCCTCGGGCACTTCGCGACGGGCGTCGCTGTGGTCTCCTACGAGACAGCAGCCTTCGAGGTGCGCGGGTTGACGGTCAACTCGTTCACGTCGGTCTCGCTCGATCCGCCGCTGGTGCTGATCTGCCTGAACAAGAGGTCGCGGGCGATCGAGCATCTCCCCCGGACCCCGTTTGCGGTGAACGTGCTCGGCGCCGACCAGCGCGATCTCGCCTGGCATTTTGCGGGCAGAGCGACCGATACGCAGCCGATCTGGCGCCGTGTCGGCAACGTGCCGCTGCTCGCGCAATCTCTGGCATGGATGACGTGCGAGCCTTGGTCGAACTGTGACGCCGGCGACCATGTGATCCTGATCGGCCATGTCCAGGAGTTCGGCGTCAGCCAGCAGGCACCGCTGTGCTTCTACCGGGGTGAGTTCATCGGCATCGCGCCTTCCGCGCTGCCCGAGCCGGCAATCGGCAGAGAGGCGGCGACATGAACGGCAGCGCGGGTGAGACCGGCGGACGCGAAACTCGGGCCGTCGATCCGGCGATCCTTTACCTCGGCACGCCGGTGGTGCTGATCGGCACCCAGAACGAGGACGGCATGCCCAACCTGGCGCCGATGTCGTCGGCATGGTGGCTGGGGTGGGGGTGCATGCTCGGGCTCAATGCAAGCTCGAAGACGCTCGAGAACCTGCAGCGAACCGGGCAATGCGTGCTCAACATGCCCTCGGCCGATCTCGTCGCCTGCGTCGACCGCATTGCGCTGACAACGGGTAGCAACCCGGTTCCGGCCAACAAGGTCGGGATGGGGTTTCGCTATGTTGCCGACAAGTTCGGGCTGGCGCAGCTCACGCCGGCGGCCGGCGACACCGTGATGGCGCCTCGCGCGATCGAATGTCCGGTGCAGATGGAGGCGGTGGTCGAGCAGATCACGCCGTTTGGGGCGACCAACCCCCGCATCCGCACCAAGATGCTGGCGATCGAGGTGCGGATTACCCGCGTCCACGCACATCCCGACATTCTGGTCGACGGAAACCCGAATCGGATCGATCCGGACAAGTGGCGGCCGTTGATCATGAGCTTCCGCGAATTCTACGGCCTCGGAGGACGCGTTCACCAGTCGCGGCTCGCAGGTTTTCCGGAAGACAAATTCCGCCCGCCGGCACAGCCCTACAGCGCAAATCAACAACCACTCCAACTCGCGGAGCCACTCAAATGAAGCAATTTTTGCAAGTGAAGCATTTCCTGCGCGGTGTGTCGGCGACCATTGTTTTCGCAAGCATTTCACTCGTCAATGCGCAAGCCAATACCGCGATCAAGATCGGCTCGTTCGCGGCGATGAGCGGCGCGAACGCGTTCTTGGCGAGCCGACCAAGAAGACGCTCGAACTGTTCGTCGCCAGGATCAACAAGGAGGGCGGTATCAACGGTCACCCGATCGAGTTGATCCTTTACGACTCCAAGACCAATGCCAAGGACGCGGCGGCCATCGCCCGGCGCCTGATCGACCAGGACAATGTCGATCTCGTGGTCGGCGGCACGAGCACCGGCGAAACCATGGCGGCGCTGCCTTACTTCGAGGAGACCGGGACGCCGTTCATCTCGCTCGCCGGCTCCACCATCATCATCGATCCCGTCAAGAAATACGTCTTCAAGACGCCGCACACCGATCTGATGTCGGTCGAGAAAGCCTTTGAGCGCATTGGGCAGGAGGGCTTGTCCAAGGTCGGTCTGTTGTCCGGCGCCGGCGGGTACGACCAGTCCTTCCGGAAGAATGCCAACGAAGCGGCTGCCCGCTACAAGATGCAGATCGTTGCCGACGAACAACATGGCGCCGGCGACACGGATCTGACCCCGCAGCTCACGAAGATCCGGGCCGCGGCCCCGGATGCGGTGATCTATTGCGGCGCTGGCGCGTCGTCGTCGATCGCGGCGAAGAATTACCGGCAGCTTGGCCTCAAGCCAAAGCTGTACCTGACGGTGGGCGTCGGCTCGACCGCCTATATCGAAGGTTCCGAAGGCGCCGCCGAGGGCACGCGCGTGACCGGTTCGGCGCTGCTGGCCTTCAAGGATCTGTCGCCCAATGATCCCATCTATGCGCCGACCAAGACCTTTGTCGAGGCTTATGAAGGCGCGTTCAAGGAGCCGGCGTCGAACTTCGGCGGCTATGCCTATGACGCCCTGATGATCGCGGTCGCGGCACTGAAGAAGGCCGGATCAACCGACAAGGAGAAGATTCGCGAAGCCATCGAGTCCTTGCAGAAATTCCCCGGCGTGACCGGCGTCTACTCCTACTCCGCGACGAACCACCTCGGCCTGACCTCTGAAGCGCTGCGTGTGCTCGAGGTGAGGGACAGTCAGTACCGGTTTGCGAACTGACCGCGGAGCGGGAGGGCCGAGATGACCGACTTTCTGCAGTTCATCGTCGCGGGTCTCAGCCAGGGTGCCATCTATGCCCTGGTCGCGCTCGGCTTCTCGTTGATCTACCGCGCCACCAACATCGTGAACTTCGCCCAGGGCGAGTTCGTGATGATCGGGGGGCTTGGTACCGCGAGCGGCCTGCTGTGGGGTTTGCCCGGATGGCTCGCGTTGGCGATGAGCCTGTCGATCGCGGTCGCCTGCGCGTTTCTCCTGCACAGCGTGCTGGTGCGGTTGACGAAATCGGCCTCGATCACGCTGATCATCATTGTCACCATGGGTGCGTCGATCACACTGCGCGGCGCCGCCCAGATCGTCTGGGGCGGAAATTTTCATTCGCTGCCGTCGATTGCCGGCGCGGAGCCGCTGCGCATCGCAGGTGTCGCGATCATGCCGCAGACGATCCTGGTCCTGGCCGGTACGGCGCTGATCGTCGTCCTCCTCGACTACCTGCTGCGACATACGCGGTTCGGCAAGGCGATGGCCGCCGCCGCGATCAATCCGCGCGCGGCGGCGCTGGTCGGAATCGATCTGGCCAAGGTCAACGCAGCGACAATCCTGATCGCCGCGCTGTTGGGCGCCATCGCGGGATTCCTCGTGACGCCGTTGTCGATGGTTCAATTCGAGTCGGGCCTGATGTTCGGCCTGAAAGGCTTTGCCGCCGCGGTGCTCGGCGGTCTCGGCGGCCTTTATGGTGTTGTGGCTGGCGGCCTCCTGCTCGGGGTCACTGAGGCCCTTGGCGCGGGGTACCTGTCGTCGACCTACAAGGACGCGCTGGCGTTCATTCTGATCATCGCCGTGCTTCTCACCCGCCCGAGCGGCTTGTTCGGACGACTGCGGCAGGAAAGGGTGTGACGATGTTCTTTCTGCCGAAGCAACCCTGGCGGCTTTTGCTGTTCACCGCGGTCCTCGTCATCCTGCCATTCATTTTCACCAGCAAGTTCCAGCTCTCGATCCTGCTGCTGGTCGGCATCAACGCGATCGTCTGCGTGGGATTGAATCTCCTGGTCGGCAATACCGGGCAGATCAGTCTCGGCCATGCGGCGTTCTTCGGGATCGGCGCCTATGCCAGCGCGATCCTGACCGGCGACTATGATTGGAGCGCGATCGCGGCCGCCTCGGTTGGGCTGGTGGTGTCGTGCACGATTGCCGCCGCCGTCGGATGGCCCATCCTGCGGTTGAAGGACAATTATCTGGCGATGGCGACGCTCGGCGTCGGCCTCGTGATCTATCTGGTGCTTGCCCATGAGCTCGCGATCACAGGCGGGCCTGATGGCCGTGCGGTGAAGTCGGTCGTGATGGCCGGGACGCGGTTGCGCGGCGAGGCGACGTGGTACTGGATCATTGCCGGCGCACTGGTGCTCAGTGTCTGGATGGCCGAGAACCTGTCGTCCTCGCCCTGGGGATTGGCGCTGCGCGCCATCCACGCCTCTGAACCGGCGTCCGCCGCCGTCGGGATCGACGTGCACTCACTCAAGGTCGCGGTGTTCGTGTTCTCGGCATGCCTCGCGGCTTTCGCGGGAAGCCTCTATGCGCATGCGTACGCCTTCGTCACGCCCGAACTGTCCGGCTTCATGCGCTCGGTGGAATTGATCGTGATGATCGTGATTGGCGGATTGGGCAGCGTGTATGGCGGGGTGATTGGCGCGGCCATCGTCGTCATCCTGCCTCAGGTGCTCACTGTCGCCAAGGATTTCGAACAGCTCGTCTTCGGCGTGATGCTGATCTCGATTGCGTTCGTGATGCGACAGGGCCTGCTGCCGACCATTGCTGGCGTGCTCGGGGCACGACGATGAGCGCGCTCGTAACGCGTGACCTCAAGGTGCATTTCGGCGGCGTGAAGGCCCTCGACGGCGTGTCGCTGACGCTTCGGCAGGGTGGCGTCCACGCGATCATCGGCCCGAACGGCGCCGGCAAGACCTCGCTCATCAACGCCATCACCGGCGTGTACCGGGCCACGGCTGGAAGCGTCTGCCTCGACGGGACCGACGTGACGGATCTGCCAGCCCACAAGCTCGCTGGTCGAGGTGTCACCCGGACGTTCCAGAACCTGCAGATCTTCTGGACCATGACGGCGCTGGAGAATGTCGTCTGCGGCTTCTACCTGCAAAGCCGCCATGGCTTCTGGCGCAGCTTGCTGCGAACGCCTGCGTTGGTGCGGCGATCGCGCATCATCGAACAGGAGGCCCGCGCGATCCTAGCGAAGGTGGGTCTCGGCGATCGTGAGACAGAGATGGCAAAGAACCTCTCCTATGGCGAGCTCAAGCGGCTCGAGATCGCTCGTGCGATCGCAAGCCGTCCCAGGATCCTGTTCCTCGATGAGCCGGTTGCGGGATGTACCAGCGCCGAGAAGAAGGCATTGGGTCAGGTGATCCGTGCGATGGCGGATGCAACCGATGCCACGATCGTGCTGGTCGAGCACGACATGAAGCTGGTGATGTCGATCTCGGACCGGGTGACGGTGCTGGTTCGCGGCAGGGTCTTCGCCGATGGCACGGCGGATGCCGTGCGTAACGATGCGGGGGTTATCGAGGCCTATCTCGGAGCGCGGAAGCCGAAGCAGGAGAAGAGCTATGCGGCTGCAGGTTGAAGGCGTCTCCAGTCACTATGATCGCATCCGGGCGCTCGACGATGTCAATATCGACGTCGCACAGGGCGAGATCGCGGCCCTGATCGGGGCGAACGGCGCGGGCAAGACCACGCTGCTGAATGTGATCTCCGGCGTGCAACCGTTGAGCGGTGGACGTCTGCAGTATGACGGCCAGGACCTCGCGGCAGCGCCCGCGGCAGAACGCGTCAGGCGCGGTATTGTCCAGGTGCCGGAGGGCCGGCAGGTCTTCGCGCCGCTGACCGTGCGGGAAAATCTGGAGCTCGGCGCCTATACGCGCCCCGTCGATAGCATCGAGCGGACGATCGCAGAAGTATTCGAGTTGTTTCCGGTGCTGGCGGCGCGACAGTCGGCGGAGGCCGGTGCCTTGTCAGGTGGTGAACAGCAGATGCTGGCGATCGGGCGTGCGCTCATGTCCGAACCGCGGCTTCTGCTGCTCGACGAACCTTCGCTCGGGCTCGCGCCGCAGGTGATCTCGTTCATCTTCGAGCGCGTGCGTGAGCTGAACGAGAAGGGCATGTCCATCCTGCTGGTGGAACAGAACGCCTCGATCGCCCTCGAACTCGCCGATCGCGCCTATGTGTTGGAGACCGGCAGTGTCGTGATGACCGGGTCGGGGCTTGAGCTGCTTGGAAATCCAAATGTCCAGTCGGCCTATCTCGGCATCTGAAACAGGAGAACAGAAAATGGCGATCGCCCCGGATTTACTGATCGTGACGGCCACGATCGAGCCATCGGTCGAGAAGGAATGGAATGCGTGGTACAACGACGTACATCTTCCGGAGATCGTCGATTGCCCCGGCTTCGAGTCGGCTCAACGGTACGTCGCCCAGGACAGCGACGGCTCGCGCAGCTATGTCAGCGTCTATGAACTGTCGGCCGCCAATGCGCTCGAGAGCGCCGAGTTCGCTGCGCGGCGTGGATGGGGTCCCTTTGTCGAGCAGGTGAAATTCAAGACGCTGCGTTACGCGCAGATCGCACAAATCGTGAGGTCGTAACATGGAAGCCGAAAGCTGGTACTGGCAGAAAACCTGGAGCGATTTCCGCCGCGGAACACGACGGATGTCGATGAATTGGGAAGGCGGTCGCGCGGAAATCCTCGTCTATGAGGAGGGGGTTCCGCGAACAGCGGCCGCAGTTCTGGCCAAGCTGCCGATCGAATTGCCGATGGTGCACGTTGCCTGGAGCGGGGACATGTTGATGGGCGCGCGCTCGGTGCCGATCGGTTACAACGAGGCGGAGAACCACACCCGCCTGGTACGGCCCGGCGATGTCGCCTTTGACCCGAAGTACGACGAGATCACCGTGACCTACGGCACGGCGGAAGCCCGCCTGCCGTCCGGTCCGAACACGCTGACGGTCTTCGGATCGGTGGTGAACGGCTTGGAAGAGTTCGGCAGATGGGCCCGCGCGCGGCGGTTCGAAGGCGTGGGTGTGGTCACGTTTGCTCCCATTCCTTGAAGGCCCGCGAGATGGCTCAGATGGCCAACAAGGAGAGCGGGGCAGGCCGTTCGCGCCGAGCGGCAGCGCGGGAGCGCTTGTTCGGCGACTGGGTCAGTCGCACCCTGCTCTTCGGCACATCATTGGTCGTGGTCATATTGTTCGTCGTCGAAGCGGTCTTCAGTTTGTTGTGGGCGTTGGGTGGTGAATTTCGACACTACGCATTGCTCTTCGTGCGCTGAAGGACGAACGCCGCTGGTTAGACTCGTGTTTGCCTAGTCATGATTGAGGGCCCCAGTCCCTGAGGACGCCGATCCCGATGATGGGAAGCGTCGGGGATCGTCGCCAAGGGCCCGTTGCAAAACCATCGGCTGGTCGCAGCAGAAATGAATCTGGCGACACGCCTCACCCAGAGGGGAGTCGTGTGTCATGATTCGTAATAGCTGGTACGTCGCGGACTTCGGCCGCAATTTCAAATTCGCGCTTCAGAAGAAGGTCATCACCGGCCTTCCCATCGTCATGTGGCGTACGCTCGAGGGCGAGGTGGTCGCCTTCGATGGCCGCTGCCCGCACAAGGGCTTTCCGCTGTGGGAAAGCAATCTGTTGAAGGACGGTACCCTGCAATGCGGCTACCACGGCTTCTGCTTCAACGGCAGCGGCAAATGCACTGACGTGCCCTCGCAGCGCGACCTGCCGATCGCCCCAACGGCAGATCTGAGGCGTTATCCCGTCACCGAGCAGGATGGCCTGGTCTGGATCTGGCCTGGCGATCCCGCGAAGGCTGCCGGCGTGAAAGCGCCCCGCATTCCCGAGCTGTCGAGCGGGGAATACGAGTTCGTTGCGGCCGACCCGCCGCAAAGGGTGCGGGCCAACTATCGCTTCCTGATCGAGAACATCCTCGACATCACCCATCTCTATCCGCTGCATGACGGCAATATCGGCAACCTGTCCAACTCCTTCATTCCGGCCGAGGTTGTCGAACGCCAGCACGAGGGCAATCCGTTCGTGATGACGATCCGAAAGGTGCAGAATTACGAGCTCGCGCCTTACTTCAAGCGCTGGTTCGATCTCGACATTGTCGACCGGGAGCACACCCACCAGATGGTGGGTCCCGGGCTGATTCGGGTCGATCTGCGTCTGGCGCCTCCCGGCAAGCTCGGCACCGACCAACAGCGCGGCTACATCGTCGCTAACTGCAACACGCCGATCGACGAGCACAATCTCGAGTGGCGGTGGATCATGATGACCAAGCGCGGCGAGCGCTTCCCCGCCGATCCGACCATGACGCTGGTGCAGGGGATCGCGTCCGAATTTCCCGATGTCGCGCTGGAAGACGTCTGGGCGCTGGAGAAGCAACACGAAGCGCTGGAGTACAGCCCGGAGTTCGCCGACGGCTCACTGTTCCGCGAGGTCAACCTTCGCGCCGACAAGGGAGTCGTCACGGCGAGGCTCGCACTGTCGAAAATGGCACAGGCCGAGGGCAACCGCTTGTTCGGGATTGCCGTGCCCGATCGCGACAAGAAGGCAAGCGCGGCGTAGTCAACGCGGTCGTAGCGGCCGGAGAAATTCGGCCGGCCGCTGCGAGGACATCAACTCGAGCTCGGATGGCGGGTCGCCTGCATTGACGGCCGCTGCTCGAAGCGGGCGAACCATGCGGCCGATTGCGGATGCCGGGAACGCCAGCCGCAGTCGGGAAAGCGCAGATCGAGATAACCGAAGGCGCAGGCAAAGCTGATCGTTCCGATGTCGACACGTTCGCCAAGGGTGGGGGCGGCCGTCTCGATCGCGGCGATGGCGGTTTCGACCTTGTCCATCTGACCGTCGAACCAGGGCTGCCAGAGCTTGTCGGCCGGCCGGACCGCAGCTTCATAACGTGAGAGCAGGGCGGCGGTCAGGATGCCGTCACCCACGGTCTGGTCGACGAGCGCGCGCCAACGCTGGGCGCCCGAGCGCGGAAACAGCGCGCCGCCGGCGAGATCGTCGAGATACTCGCAGATCACGCGGCTGTCGGCGAGCGGCGTTCCGTCGTCAAGCAGCAGTGTCGGGACCTGTCCAAGTGGGTTGTGCGCGATGATGGTCTTGTCACGGTTGATCGGATGGGCCGCGCTGGGGAGATGCTCGATCCGGTCGGCGAGGCCGAGCTCGTGGGCTGCGACCAGCACCTTCCGGACGTAAGGAGAATACGGCGAATAGTAGATCTTCATGGTTGCGCCTCATCTTGCGTCGCGTTGGCGAGTTCAAGGCCGGCGATGTAGCCGAAGGTCAGGGCCGGCCCGAGCGTAATGCCGGCGCCCGGATAAGCACCGGCCATGATCGAATTCATGTCGTTGCCGGCCGCGAACAGGCCGGAAATGGGGTGACCATCGCCATTTAGCACCCGGGCCTTCGGATCGGTCTTGAGGCCGGCGGCCGTCCCGATGTCGCCGGGAAAAACCCGCACGGCGTAGAACGGCGGCTTCTCGATCGGTCCAAGACAGGGATTGGGACTGTGCGCGGGATCGCCGAGATAGCGATTGTAGGCTGTGCTGCCTTTGCCGAAAGCTGGGTCATGACCGCTGGCGGCTGCGCGATTCATCTGGGCCACGCTGTCGGCGAGTGCCGTCGCATCGATATCGAGTTTGCGCGCGAGCTCGGCGATACTGTTGCCGGCCACGAGATAGCCGCTGTCGAGAAAGCGCGACAACGATCGGGCGGCCGGCCTCACCAGGCCGAGACCGTAGTTGCGTAGGAAATCGGCGTCGCAGATTAGATAGGCGGGTATGGTCGGAGTGGTCTCGTGGGCGCGATGCATCGCCTCGATGAATTCGTGATACGAAGTCGCCTCGTTGACGAAGCGCCGACCGGCTTGGTTCACGGCGATCACGCCGGGCTTCTGACGGTCGAGGATCAGATGAGGGAAGCGGATCTCGCGGCCCCCCTTGTCGCGCATGACAGAGACCGGCGTCCAGAATGCATTGCCGATGTTGTCGGTTTCGATCGCAGCCCCGGCTTCGCAGGCGAGGCGCAGGCCGTCGCCGCTGTTGCCGCTCGGCGCCATCGAATAGTGTTGATTGGCGTGAGGCAGCATGTGCGACTGCATCGATGTGTCAGCAGGAAAGCCGCCGGTCGCCAGCACGATTCCGCGCCTTGCACGGATCCGCGACACGCGTCCGTCGCGCGTGACCTCGAGCCCGACCACGCGTGGCCCGTCCAGCATCAGTTTGGTTGCGGCGGTCTCGGTGCGCAGCGGGATGCCGCGATCGAGCGCGGATTTCAGCAGGCGGGCAGCGAGCGCGTTGCCCATCAGGAGGCGGGTGCCCCGAGGATAGCTCAGGCGATCGAGGCCGAAGCGCAGCAGCAGCTTGGTGGCATCGCGGAAGTTGGCCCAGGACGAGCGGATGCCGAGCAGCGTGTCGATGTCCTTGCGTCCGACCATCATGCCGCCGAACACCAGAAATTCCCGGATCGGTGTGCGCAGAAGATTGAACTGCTTGCCAAGCTCGCGGCCGTCGAACGGCGCCGGATCGATGGTGCGGCCGCCGCTTGAGGCGCCGTCGAGATCCGACTGATAGTCTGGAGATACGGCGCGCGGGATGAAGCGGAGTGCGGTGTTGGTCTCCATGAAACTCACCATGCGCGGACCGGCATCGAGAAAGGCCTCGATCATGTCAAGACGCAGGCGGTTTCCAAGGATAGCCCGCAGATAGGTGAGCACCGCCTCGCGGCTATCCTCCACGCCCACCTCGCGGCTGTGCGGATTGAGCGGTATCCAGACCGCACCGCCTGAGACCGCCGTGCTGCCGCCTATCGCGTCAGTTTTCTCGATCACGACCACGTTGAGACCGTGGTGCGCGACGGTCAGGGCGGCGGCCATGCCGCCGGCGCCGGAGCCGACGACGACGACATCATGTTCCTCGTCGAACCGCTGTGCAGAAATGGGTGGTGTAGTCGTGCTCAAATCCCGAGTCCTCCTCCGAGCGACTTGCCGCCGTCGACCAGCAGTGTCTGGCCGGTAATGAAATCCATCGTCGGTGACGCCAGGAAAGCTACGGCATTGGCAATATCCTGTGGCCGTCCAGCTTTCCCGGTCGGCTGCAACGCAAGCTGCGCCTTGAGCCGTTCGGGTGTCAGTGCCGCCAGCAGTGGCGTGTCGATCAGTCCCGGCGCCACGGCGTTGACCAGAATGCCGCGCGGCGCGAGCTCCATCGCGGTCGCGCGCGTGAAACCCACCACGGCCGCCTTGGATGCAACGTAGTGGGCGTGGTTGCGGGCCCCGAGAAAGGCGCGGGAGGCAATGTTGACGATCTTTGCGCCGGGCTGCATGCGCGCGGCGGCCGCCTGGGACAGCGCGAACAGGGCGACCAGGTTGATCTCGTACATTCGCCGGAAATCGTCCGCGGTGAGGTCGAAGAACGCGCGTTCGTCGAAGATGCCGGCGTTGTTGACGAGGGCCGCGAGCGGTCGATCCCGCGCCACCAGTGCATCAACCGCCTCGCGGTCGCCAAGGTCGATGGCGGCCGCGCGCGATGTAACGGTCGCCGTCGAGATGTCGGCGGCGCAGGCCTCCGCCGCCGCGCCGTCGCGGTCGAGGACGATGACCTCGAAGCCGTCCTGCGCGAGCCGGGTGGCGATCGCCTTGCCGATGCCCCGCCCGCCACCGGTGACGAGCGCGAGAGGCGGTTGAGCCGAAGGAGTTGTCATGGCTTTTTCTCCGTGGGATTCGGCCCAGGGCTCTTGCGCGCGAGATCTGCGCCGTGACGATGCGTCAGGAAACCCGCCGTGAGACCGCCGTCGACCTCGAGCACGGCGCCGTTGATGTAGGCGGCCTCGTCGCTGAGCAGGAAGGCGATCGCATCAGCCACTTCAGTTGGTTGAGCCAGCCGCCCGAGCGGCGTGCGGTCGAGCATGACATCGTCGAGGAAGGCGTTCGGAATGCCGTCGCGGATCATCGGCGTATCGACGCCGTTCGGCGCCACCGCATTTACGCGCACGCCGCGATGGCCCCATTCCACCGCGAGTGTCTTGGTGAGGCCGACCAGTCCCCATTTCGAAGCGGCGTAGTTGGCCCGACCTGGCTGGCCGCCCTTCGCGGTGATGGACGCGATGGTGACGATCGCCCCACGTCCTTGCGCAAGCAGCACGCGCCCGACGGCGCGACACGTGAAGAAGACACCCTTGAGGTTGATGTCGAGCACGTCGGAGAAGGTCGCATCGTTCATGACTTCGGCCGGGGCCGCGCGCGCGATACCGGCGCAGGGGACGGCGCCGTCGAGTCGACCGAAATGGCGCGCAGTATGGGCGACAAAGGTGTCTGTCGCGACAACGTCACGCGTGTCGAGCGCCTGCACAACCACGGGCGTTCCGGCGGCGGCGAGCGACGTTTCCAGGGCCGACAGGCCTGCCGCATCGAGATCCGTTGCCGCAATGGCCGCGCCTTCGGCAGCGAGCCTGCGGGCGACGGCCTCACCGATGCCGCGCGCGGCACCGGTAATGAGGAAGGCCTTGCCGGCGAAGCGTCCGTGTCGCGACGCCATGATCAACTGCCCAGATAGGTGCGCTTGACCGCCTCGTCCTGCCGCAACGCATCGGACGCGCCTTCGAGCACAATCTCGCCGTTCTCGAGGATGTAGGCATATTGCGAGGCAGCGAGCGCCACCGCAGCATTCTGCTCGACCAGCAGGATGCTGAGCCCGTCGGCGTGCAGGCGTGCGATGATGTCGAAGATCTTCTGCACCAGCACCGGTGACAGGCCAAGCGAAGGCTCGTCGAGCAACAGCAGCCGCGGCCGCGCCATCAGGGCGCGTGCGATCAGAAGCATCTGCTGCTCGCCCCCGGACAGCGTCCCCGCTTTCTGTTTCAGCCGCTCGCGCAGCACCGGGAAGTAGTCGAAGGCGCGTTCGAGATCGCTGCGGACCGCAGCAGAATCGCGACGGCTATATGCGCCCATTTCGAGGTTCTCGCGGACACTCATGTCGCGGAACACCTCGCGCCCCTCGGGGACCTGGGAAATTCCGGCACTGACCACATGATGGGAGCCGAGCCGGTCCAGCGGCTTGCCTTCGAACCGGATGGAGCCAGCCGTCAGCGGCACCAGCCGCGAAATCGTATTGAGCGTCGTGGTCTTACCGGCGCCATTGCCGCCGAGCAGCGCCACGATCGAGCCGGCGCCCATGCGCAGGCTCACGCTGCTCAACGCCTGGATGCGGCCGTAGGCCGCTGAAACGCCGTCGACTTCGAGCAGGTCAGGCATGCGCAGCCTCCTTGCCGAGATAGGCCTCGATCACCGCCGAATCGTTGCGAACCTGCTGCGGCGTCCCTTCCGCGATCTTGGTGCCGAAGTTGAGCACCGTGACCCGGTCCGAGATCGACATCACGAGCTGCATGACGTGCTCAACGATCAGCACCGTGAGCCCGTCCGTCCTGACGAGATCCGTCAGCAAACGGTCGAGAGTGGCAATCTCACGGTTGCGCAAGCCGGCCGCGGGCTCGTCGAGCAGCAGGAGCCGTGGGCGGATCGCCAGTGCACGCGCCAGCTCCAGCAATTTCTGATGGCCGAAGTCCAGATTCCTGGCCTTGTGATCTCGGTAGGGCCCAAGACCGGTACGCTCGATCACGCTGTCGACATGGCGCATGACTGCGGGCGGCTTCGCCTGCAGCCAGTCCCGCCAGGAGCCGCCGCAATGCGCGTGCGCTCCGATCATCACGTTTTCCAGCACGCTCAACTCGTTGAAGAGCTCGAGATTCTGGAACGAGCGGGCGATGCCGCGCCCGGCCATCGTTGCCGCCGGGGCGTCGGTTATGTCGGTCCCGTCGAACACGATGCGGCCCGATGTCGGCTGATAGAACCGTGAAATGCAGTTGAAGGTGGTGGATTTGCCGGCACCGTTCGGGCCGATCAGCGCGTGGATGGTGCCACGTTCGACCGCAAGGCTGAAATTGTTCACCGCAACGAGCCCGCCGAAGCGGACGGTGACGTCGTGCACCTGGAGCAGAGGATCAGGCACGGGCGAACCTCTTCATATTGTCGCCGATAAAGGCGAACAGTCCACGTGGCGCGAACATCATGAAAACGATCAGGATCAGCCCGTAGATGATCTCCTGATAGGACGGGGCCTGGCGCAACAGTTCGGAGATCAGGCCAAACACGATCGCGCCGCCGATCGCGCCGGACAGAGAGCCGAGGCCGCCGACCACCACCATGGTCAGCACGAGGATCGTGGTTTGAAAGCCGAGGCTGTCGGGATGGATATAGGTCGAATAGATCGCAAACATGGCGCCGGCGACCCCCGCGAAGAACGCAGACAGCGCAAAGGCGGCGAGCTTCATCGCGCGCACCGGTACGCCCATTGCCAGCGCGGCGACCTCGGACTCGCGCACGGCCCTGAAGGCGCGTCCGAGCCTTGACCGTGCGATCACGATCGTCGCCCAGATCATCAGGATCGTGATGGCAAGCACGACCGGATAGGCCTGCTTGTCGCTGACGATGTCGAAGCCCAACAGGCTCGCGGGCGGGATCCTCAGGCCGTTCGGCCCGCCGGTCACCGATGTCCAGTTCAAGAACACCCACTGCATGGCCTCGCCGAACGCGAAGGTGGCTAGCGCGAGGTAGATGTCGCGCATCCGGAGCGCGATCGTGCCGATGCACAGTCCGACCAGTCCGGCAACAATTCCGGACGCTAGCACCGAGAGCGGGAACGGCCAGCCGAAGGCCTGGCCGGCGAGGCCGCTGGTGTAGATGCCGATGCCGTAGAACGCCGCCTGCGCCAGCGAGAACTGACCTGCCTCGCCGATGACAATGTGCATGCCGAGGCAAAGGACGGCGAAGGTGAGCAACAGGTTGGCGAGGTAGACGATGTAGCCTGTGGCGAAAAACGGGAGCGCGATGAGAGCCATCAGCGCGGCAAGGAGGCCGAGGATGCGCATGGCGGCTCAGACCTTCTTGATCACGATGCGGCCGCCGAACAGGCCTTGGGGGCGCAGGATCAGGACCAGCATGATGACGACGAACGGCGCCAGCGTGATTGCGCGCGACGACACGAACAGCCCGACCAGCTGCTCGACGATGCCGATGATGACGCCGCCGACCACCGCGCCCGGCAGGCTGGCAAATCCGCCGACAATGGCGGCGGCGAAGCCGAGCGTGACGACCGCGCCCATGTCGGCCGTCATCAGCAGCTTGGGTGAGATCAGCAGCGCCGCGACCGCCGAAATCGCGCCCGACAGGCCCCAGATGATCATGTGGATCCGGTTGAGATCCACGCCGACGAGTTGCGCCGCCTTGGGATTCATGCCGACCGCGCGCATGGCGCGGCCGAGCTTGGTGTATCCGAACATCCAGAAGAAGGCCGCCATGACGATCACGGCTGTACCCAGAATGGTGAGATCGAGCCGGGTCACGCTGGCTTGGCCGATCATCAACGAGTCGGTCGACACCAGCGCCGGGAACGAGCGTGGCGTATCGCCGAAGCCGGTCTGGCGGACCAAGCCTTTCAGCACGTAGGAGAGGCCGAGCGTCGCAATCACCAAATTGACCGGGCTGCCGCTGGCGCGCGCCACCTGCGTGAGAACGGCACGGCGGAACAGCGCGGCTCCCGCAAATGCCGCGACGATTGTCATCGGGATCGCTGCCCAGGCGGGCACCGCGCGGAACACCAGCAGATAGAGCGCCACATAGCCTGCCGCCATCAGCATCTCGCCCTGCGAGAAGTTCGGCACCTCCGACGTCTTGAAGATAATGACGATCGCGAGCGCCAGCAGCGCATAGACGCTGCCGACGACAAGACCGGATGCGACGCCCTGTTGCAGGAACAGAAGGACGAGTTGCAGATCCATAAGGGAGCGGCTCAAGAGTTGGATGTCGAGGAAGGGGCTCACCGCGCAGTCGACCCGCGCGGCAAGCGAAGCGTCAGCCTTTGTACTGCCAGCGGCTGGTATAGACGCCTGGCTGCAGTACCTGGCTCGCGCCATCGAACTTGATGAAGATGGTCGACTTGTTTGCGGCGCGCTCGGTGGGGCCGAACACGACCGGGCCCGCCATCACGCCGCTCTCGAAATGCTGCTTCTTCATCGCTTCGAGCACCTTCTCGCGGGTCGGCTGCGGACCGGCCTCCTTCAGGGCGTTGACGATGCTCATCGCCGACGGGATGCCGTAGGGCATGTAGGCCTGCGGATGGTCGGGCTTGGCGGCGAGATCGGGATAGGCCTTCTTGTACATGTCGTAGACCCATTTGATCTTCGGGCCGCCGGGCAGGTCCGCCAGCACATCCTGCACATAGAAATTCTTCAACGCGTCCTTGCTGCCGACATTGTCGACAAGCTGCGACAGGTTCGCTGTGCCGGTCACGGAAAGAATGATCGGCTTGTTGAAGCCGAGCTCGTGGGCCTTCTTGATCAGGAGCGCGGCCGGACGCGCATAGGTCACGATCGCAACGGCGTCGAGATTGGCGGCTCGCAGCTTGAAGAAGGGGGCGGTGACGTCGGTGATGGTCGGGCTGATCGATTCAACCAGGAGGTCGACCTTATGTTCTGCGGCGTCCGCCTTCGAGCCTTCCAGATTCCACGCGCCGTAGGCGTCGTCGTGATTGATGTAGGCGATCTTCTTGGCGCCGAAGGTCTTCGCCGCGAAGTCGACGATCGCGCCGCCGACCGCATATTGCGAGATCGAGAAGGCACCGAAGATATAATCCGTCGGCGGATAGAGCGCTCCGTCGCCCGAGGCGTTCAGCATGACCATGGGAATCTTGGAACGGACGACGTAATCCTTGGCGGCGACGACTGCGGCCGAGCAGGAACCGCCGTTCAAGAGAAACACCTGGTCCTGCTCCACGAGCTTCTTGACCGCTGCGACGAGATCATTGGCGTTGCAGCGGTCGTCCTCCATGACGACCTCGATCTTGCGGCCGTGAATGCTGCCTTCCGCGTTGACCTTGTCGTAGTACATGCGCGCTGCATTGGCGACGTCGAAGCCATAGGCCATGTTTGGCCCGGACAACGGAGCGAACATGCCGATCTTGATGGTCTTGTCGGTAACTCCAGGCTCCTGGGCGAAGCAGGTCGCGGGCAGGCTCGCTGTGGCCAAGCTCGCTGCGATGGCCAGCATTTTGAGCGAGCGGTATTCTCCAAGGGACATCGTTACTCCTCCTCCTCTTTTGTTGTCGCTTATTGCATCCGGTAGCCGCCGTTGACGTCGATCGTGACGCCGGTGATGTAGGAGGCGCCTGGAGAGACCAGGAAGCGCACCGCCGCCGCGACGTCGTCGGGCGTACCGAGCCGGCCGAGCGGAATCTGCGCCGAAGCCCTCTCGTCGTCGGCGGGATCGAGGGAGAGCCGCAACATCGGCGCATCGATCAGGCCGGGCGCGACCGCATTCACGGTCACGGCGCGTGGAGCAATCTCGCGCGCCATGGCCTTGGTGAGGCCGAGAACAGCGGACTTGCTGGCGATGTAGGATGCGCTCGAGCGATAGCCGCCGAGTTGGGCCGCAACCGATGACAGCGTAACGATACGTCCGCCGGCGACGCGCTCGGGCAGGCGCGCTGCGAATTCACGGCAGCACAGGAATGTCCCGGTCGCGTTGATGTCCTGGGTCTTCTGCCATTCGGCCAGGTCCGTCTCCGCGACAAGGTTGCGCGATCCGTCGGGGCGCAACATCAGGACTCCCGCGGCAGTGACCAGAATGGCGATGTCGCCCAGCGCGGCCTCGGTCCGATCAAATGCCGATCGGACCTCCGTCTCATCGGAGACATCCGCGACAATGGAAATGTGACCTGTGCCGGCGAGCTGCGGCAGAAGCGCCTCGAGCGCTTCCTGATCGCGATCGAGAACGGCGAGACGCACGCCGTCTGCAGCCAATCCCTTGCAGATTGCCGCACCAATCCCGCCGCTCGCCCCCGTCACGACGGCGGCACGCCGCTCCTGCCCAACCACGCGTTTGTGCTCCCTGACCAAGATTGGATACAATCCAAGGCTAGTTGGCCCAAAATGTCAATCCTGTTGCAATTAAGAGAGCAATATTTTATCCAATTGTCGATTTGGATGTGGATCAAAGCTTGTGACCAGCGCATCGGACGTCACTGAATTGCTGCGCGAGCGCATCCTCTCGGGCGATGTGCCATCGGGGGCGCGACTTCAACAAATCCCGCTCTCCGAGGCGCTTGGAGTCTCGCGCACACCGTTGCGCGAAGCGCTGGCGCAACTCGCAAAGGAAGGGCTGCTGATTTACGAGCCCAACCGGGGTTATGCAGTCCGGGCATTCTCAACGGCCGAAATCGGTGCGGCCTTCGAGGTGCGCGCGCGGCTCGAGGCGCTGGCTTGCGGTATCGTCGCGACGCTTGGGGCGCCGGGAGAGGTGATCGACCGGCTGCGCGATTGTGTTGTCGAGGGGGACCGCATTCTGTCGAAGGGCATCCTGGATCCGGAAGATCTGGCCCCGTACCGGCGGATGAACGTGGATTTCCACGAGACCATCATTCAGACCTGCGGAAATCCGTTCGTCAGCAGTTTCGTGCGGCAGTGCCACAACGTGCCGATGGCTTCAGATCGCGTGTTCATCTGGGAGGACTATCACGTCATCGCGCGCTCCCATGACGATCACCACCGGATTCTTGACGCTATCGCGAAGCGCGAGCCGCAGCGGGCGGAAAGCCTGATGTCCGAGCACATCCACTTTGCGTGGCTTGTACTGCGCAAGAAGCTCGAGGGCGCTGCTGCTGGCGATTCACCCGACTCGGGTTCAGGTGGGCTTGGCGACCGGAGCGTTATCTGATTACGATAGGGGCAGACCTGTCGCTCCGAGAAACGAGCCGCGAAGAATGCCGGCGTCACTGTTTGCCAATTTGATGGAGCGGCCGACGTTGAGCCGCGTCCTGATGCGGACGCTGGTCGTGATCGCCTACATCATCATCTTCGCGCCGGTCTCGATGATCGTCGTGACCAGTTTTTTCGCCCAGCAGATCGTCAGCTTTCCGCCGCCGGCGTTAACCTGGCACTGGTACGTCAACGCCTGGGACAAACCGGAATTCCTGCGCGGCCTGATCACAAGCCTTCAGGTCGCCTTGCTCGCGGCCGCGGCCGGTGTGCCGATCGGGACGGCGGCGGCGCTTGCCATCGTGCGCGGCGAGTTTCCGGGCAAGCAGGCGATCAGTACGCTGCTGCTCGCGCCGCTTGCAGTGCCCGGTGTCGTGGCCGGCTCGGGGCTCTACATGTTCTACGTGCTCGCGGAGAACGCGCTCGATCGCGACATCAAGGCGACGACGGAAGGGCTGGTCGCCGCCCACGTTCTGCTCGCCATTCCCTGGACAGTGCGGCTCGTGGTTGCGAGCCTGCAAGGCCTCGATCAGGCCGCGGAGGAGGCTGCGGCCAATCTCGGCGCGAGCCCCTTCACGGTGTTTCGCCGCATCACGCTGCCGATGATGCGACCGGGCATCGTGGCGGCGGCGATGTTCTCATTCATCCAGAGTTTCGAAAACCTTGACCTTTCGCTGCTGCTGGTCGGTCCCGGCCGGATTACGCTCCCGGTTGCGATGCTCAACTATCTCGAATTCCGGATCGACCCGACCCTCGCCGCGGTGGCAACGGTGCAGATCCTGATCGTCGGTGTGCTCATGGTCGTGACTGATCGCTTCGTTAAATTGTCGCGGGTCGTCTGATGGCAAGCCTGTCGATCGAAAATCTGACCAAGCGGTTCGGTACCTCGCTCGCCGTCGATCGTCTCGATCTCTCCGTGCAGGAGGGCGAGCTGGTCGCGCTGCTCGGCCCCTCTGGCTGCGGCAAGACCACCACCCTGCGCATGGTTGCAGGATTCCTCCCGCCGACCAGCGGGCGTGTGCTGTTCGACAGGGACGACGTCACCAATTTGCCTGCGCACAGACGCTCTACCGGCATGGTGTTTCAGTCCTATGCCCTGTTTCCGCACATGACCGCTGCGCAGAATGTCGGCTTTGGGCTAGAGATGCGCGGGCTCGGTGCCGCCGAGCGGCAAGCCAGGGTCGAGGAGGCGCTGAAGCTGGTGCGGCTGGCGCATCTTGCAGGGCGCTTTCCGCGCGAGTTGTCCGGCGGACAGCAGCAGCGCGTCGCACTGGCCCGCGCGCTGGTGATCAATCCGAAGCTCTTCTTGTTGGATGAACCGCTTTCCAACCTTGACGCCAAGCTGCGTGCCGAGGTCCGGATCGAGATACGTGCGCTGCAGCAACGGCTCGGACTGACCACGCTCCTGGTTACGCACGACCGTGAGGAGGCACTCACCATGGCCGACCGTCTCGTCGTGATGGAAGGGGGACGGGTTCGGCAGGTCGGCTCGCCACGCGAGCTTTATGACGAGCCGCGGGACGCGTTCGTGGCCGATTTCGTTGGGCGCTGCAATATCCTGTCGGGCCGGCGTGAGAACGAGACCGAGTTCCGCACCGAGAGCGGGCTCGTGTTACCGGTCGACACAACGCCGAACGAGAGCAACAATGCGAATGTCTTTGCGCTGCGACCGGAACGGATTTCGGTCGAGCCCGGCGCGAAGGGCAGTCTCCATGGTGCCGTTCAGGCCGTGACCTATCTCGGCTCGCAGACCGAGTACCATGTCTGCATCGGCAAGGAGGTTTTCGTTGTGATTCAGCAAACCCCAGGCGCAAACGAGCCGCTCGCCGCAGTCAAACCGCAAGATCAGGTTTCGCTGCGGTGGGACTGCAAGGCCCCGCGGCTGGTCCCGCATACGTCCCTTTGAGGAAGATGATCATGATATCGCGACGTCATTTCTTGTCTGCCGGTGCCGGAGCGGCGACCATGCTGGCATCGGGCGCGCCGGTCGCGCGTGCGGAGTCCAGCCAGGTTGTGGTCGGCACCTGGGGCGGCGATTACGGGCAGCTGCTCAGCGAGCTGATCGACAAGCCGCTGCTGGCGCCGAAGGGCGTCGAGGTGCTGCAGGATGTCGCCAATGCCGATCCAAGGAAAACAAAGCTTCTGGCTGAGCGGCAAAGCCGGCGCGGATCGATGGACGTCGCGTGTCTCTCCGACAGCGATCACTACATCGTCGCCGGAACCAATGCGTTCGAGGCGGTCGATAGCGCGAAGGTTTCGCGGCTCGACAAGGTGTTTCCGGAACTGCGCACCGACACTGCCATTCCGCACATCTATTCGGCGCAGGTGATCCTCTACAACGAGAATTTGGTGAAGGCCCCGCCGACATCCTGGGCCGAGCTTTGGGATCCAAAATGGCGTGGCCGTGTCGGACTTGCCGATATCCTTTATCCCAACAACACGTTGGCTGCAGCGCTAGCCGGTGGCGGCGGCGTCTCGAACTACGATCCCGCCGAACAAAAGCTGATGGAGCTGCGGTCGCTGGACGTCAAGATCTATCCGTCCAACGAGGCGCTGGCGGCCGCGCTCAAATCCGAGGAAGTCTGGCTCACGGTGATGTGGCTTGCGCGCGGCTTCATGTGGAAGAAAGCGGGTATCCCGCTCTCCCACATCGTGCCCAAGGAAGGCGCGGTGTCGATCGTGTTCGAAGCCAGTGTTCCACGCAATGCGCGCAACAAGGAGGGGGGCTTCGCCTATCTCAACGCGATGCTCGATCCTAAGGCGCAGGCCGCTTTCGCCGACAAGATGGGATATGTGCCGACCGTGTCGGATGCCGTGCTGCCGGAGGATCTTGCAAAGCAGGTCAGCCTGAGCGAGGCCGACCGCGCAAGACTCCTGAAGCCCGACTACAAATATCAGACCGAGCGCGCGCAGCGCACGCTCGATTTCTGGAACAAGCAGTTCAAGGGCTAGCGCTTCGATCCTGACACTCACCCGCGTTGCGGCAGGTGCTTGGCGAATGTCGGGATCAAGGTATCACGAGCAGGTGGTCGCTGCTGACGGAGCTTCCGATTGACGTTCACTGACAAGAATAGCGACGGGAAGGAGGCGAACGTCAAATCCGCAGCGTCCGGCATGGCGCTGTTGGTGCTGCCGGCCTGCCTGCTTGTGCTCGGCCTCCTGATCGGACCGATGATGCTGATGTTCAGGATCTCGCTCAATCGGTTCAGCCCGACGCAACTGATGATCGAGGCGTTTTCGTTCGACAATTACGCGCGGGCGGCGGCGGACCCCTACTATCAGGAGATCATCCTGACGACGCTGGGAATGGCGCTGCTCTGCACGGCGTTGACGCTCGTTATTGCCTTTCCAGCAGCTTATTGGCTGGGGCGCCTGCAGAGCCGCTGGAAAAGTCTGGTCGTGATCGCGACATTGTTTCCGCTCCTGGTCGGAAACGTCGTCCGTTCCGCCGGATGGATGGCGCTGTTCACGCGTGAGGGGTTGATCAACACGGCGCTCCTCAGGGCCCATGTGATCAGCGAGCCGCTAACGCTGATATATACGCCGAAGGCGGTCGTGTTCGGCATCATCGCGGTGGTGCTACCTTACATGATCCTGACCATCGCCTCGGTGATCGAGAGCATTCCCCGTGACCTGGAGGATGCAGCCGCCAATCTCGGCGCCTCCGCCATGCAGAGATTCTGGCGCGTGATCCTGCCGATGTCGGCGCCGGGCGTCGCGGCGGGGTCGATCCTGGTCTTCGTATTGTGCATGAACACCTATGCAACTGCGGTGCTTCTCGGCGGGCCGCGGTTCAAGATGATGGCGCCGGCGATCTTCGATCAGTTTGTGCGAGGCAACAACTGGCCGATGGGCGCCGCGCTGGCGTTCATGCTGCTCGCGGTGACCATGAGTTTTACGATTTTTGGCAGCGTCGCCTTTGCGCGTCGCTATCGGGTGAGATAATCGCGGAACGCTTAAGGATATCCGCTAAACAAGAAGGAAACGCTCCATGGCTGATCAGGCGAAGGCGGAAGTTCCCCCGGGCGATGAACTCGCGGTCATCCGCAACAAGGGGGCGATCCCGGTCGTCGCGAAGGCGACGTCGCGGGATCGCGGCATCGGGCCGTTCAAGCGGCTCGCGCTGCGCGGCGCCACTGTGATTGACGGCACCGGCGCGCCGCCGATCGGCCCGGTCGACATCATCGTGGAGAATGGCCGCATTGTCAGCCTGAAGAAGGTCACCGGCTACGGCGCCGGCCCAGGCGAGCCGGCCGATCACGAGATCGACTGCCGCGGCAAATGGGTGACGCCGGGCTTCGTCGATTGCCATGCCCATGCTGGTGTCGCCTACCACTCCGCCAATGGCTGGGTGCCGCCGGTTGACTATGTCTACAAGCTTTGGCTCGCCCATGGCGTCACCACCGTGCGCGAAATGGGCTCGATGAATGGCCTCGGCTGGGTCATCGACCAGCAGAAGCGGTCGAAGGAAAACACCATCGCGGCACCGAGGCTGCTCGCCTACGCTTATTTCCCCGCGGTCAACGACATGGTCAAGACCATCTACACGCCGGAGCAGGGCCGGGAGTGGCTGCGCAAGGTCAAGGAGCGCGGCGCCGACGGCATCAAA
Organism: Bradyrhizobium erythrophlei; assembly: GCF_042430365.1. Taxonomy (GTDB): domain Bacteria; phylum Pseudomonadota; class Alphaproteobacteria; order Rhizobiales; family Xanthobacteraceae; genus Bradyrhizobium; species Bradyrhizobium erythrophlei. Next base: position 403,106 of record NZ_JBHMET010000274.1, on the reverse strand, counting down.
TTCTTCGGCGCGCCGCCGGCAATCATGGAGGCGGCGCTCGATGAGTGCAGGAAGCTCGGCCTGCGGTCCGGTTGCCATCACGCGCAGATGGCGGTGACGCGCATGAATGCGCTCACCACAGCGCGCTGGGGCCTGACCAGCGCCGAGCACTACTACGGGCTGCCCGAAGCGCTGTATGAAGATCGCGTCGTGCAGAACTTCCCGCTCGATTACAACTACACCGACGAATATTTCCGCTTCTCGGTCTCGGGGCAGATGTTCGGGCAGGCCGCCAAGCCCGGCTCACCCAAATGGGAGGAGACGCTGGAGAAATTCCTCGAGATCGGCTTCACCTTCGTGCCGACCTTCACGATCTACGACGCCAACCGCGATCTGATGCGCGCACGTCAGGCCTACTGGCACAAGGACTACACCTGGAAGTCCATGTGGGACTATTTCACGCCGCAGCGCGGCGGTCACGGCTCTTACTGGTATCGCTGGTCCACGCAGAATGAGATCGAGTGGAAGGAAAATTATCGGCTGTGGATGGCGTTCATCAACGAGTACAAGAACCGCGGTGGGCGCGTGTGCACCGGTAGCGACTCCGGCTTTATCTACCAAATTTTCGGTTTCGGCTACATCCGTGAGCTCGAGCTTTTGCAGGAAGCGGGCTTCCATCCGCTCGAAGTGATCCGTGCCGCGACCTCGCAAGGTGCGGCGCTATGCGGGATTCAGGATGAGGTCGGCACCATCGATATCGGCATGCGCGCCGACCTGTTGGTGCATGACCACAATCCGCTCACCGATTTCAAGCTGCTCTACGGTACCGGTGCGATGCGGTTCAACGACGCGACCAACGCGGTCGAATGGCACCATGGCCTGAAATACACCATCAAGGACGGCATTATCTACGATACCGAGGAATTGCTGGCGGATGTTCGCGAGCTCGTGAAAGCGAGCTGGGAAAGCGACATTCCGGAGAAATTCGTCTCGCGGGCGGCGGCGGAATGAACGGCGACGTGCTCGATTTCTTCGTGCTGACGGGATTTCTGGGTTCGGGAAAGACCACGCTACTGCGTGATTTTCTCGGGCATCCCGAGGCGGCCGATACAGCGGTGATCGTCAATGAAGTCGGAGAGATCGGGCTGGACGGCGTCTTGCTGCGCGAGGGGAGCGGCGAGCTGCCGATCGCGATGCTGTCGAATGGCTGCGTCTGCTGCCAAATCGGCAGCGATCTGGCCTTCACCATCGACCGGCTCATCATGGCGCCGCGGCCGGCCGGGGCCGGCCCGTTGCGCCGGATCATCCTCGAAGCCAGCGGGCTTTCGATGCCCGGGCCGGTGCTGCGTACGCTCGCGACACTGGCCGAACACCGGATAAGGGTGGCCGTGGTCGGCACGTTCGATCTCACGCGCGGCAGCGACGTCGCGGCGTATGAGGAGGCGGTCGCGCAATGGGCGGCCGCGCATCGCATTGTCGCGACCAAGGCCGACCTTGTCGCATCCGCCGATCTGGATGACGCGCCCTCGATGATTGCGAACGTCAATCCACTGGCCGAGGTCGTTGCGACTGCGGACCGCGCCAGCACGGTGCTTGCGGCATTTGCTCCCTTGACGGCGCTGCCGCGCTTCGACGTTGCCAACGTTTCCGGAAGCGCGCATCCGCGTGTTGCGGTCTGCCTTGTCAGGCCAGTGACCGAGGTCGCCTACGCCGATCTTGCGGCTTGGCTCGACAATCTAGCCGGTGCACTCGGCGAGCGCTTGTTGCGGATCAAGGGATTGGTGCGCGTGGCGGAGAGCGAGCAACCGCTCCTGATTGAGAGCGTCGGCACAACATTCTCGCCACCGCGTCCGCTGCGGGTCGAGGCGGCGCCGGTTTCCTGCCTTGTCATCATCGCGCGCGACACGGAACAATCCGAAGTTGGACAGATCGCGCCGGCTGGGCTTTTTGAACTCTGCTCCTGGAAGACGCCGGATCCGAGCGGCCGGACCGATCGGCTCGCCATCAGGGCCGAGTGGGTCGCGTAACCGATGAGCGACGGCGCCAATCTCGATCATGCCTGGCGCGTATCGCCGACGGCCTATCTGGCGCAACGCCCTGTGGCCTTTCGGCTCGCCGCGCCGCGCTCTCGATATGTCACGATGCGCGACGGCTGCAGGCTTGCGGTCGATGTTTATCTTCCGGAATCGACGGATACAGCCGCCAAGCCAGCCTTTCCGACCCTTGTCTTCTTCACGCCTTACTACCGGCGTTTCAAGCTGCGGCCGGGCGGCGTTGGCGAGGTCAATCCCAACACCGGAAAGTTCCGAGACTTCTTCGTGCCGCGCGGCTATGCCGTTGTGATCGTCGACGTGCGCGGCACCGGCGCCAGTTTCGGCACGCGCGACGGTTTCCGGTCGCCGCGCGAGCGCCACGATAGCCGAGAGATCGCCGATTGGATCGTGGCGCAGCCCTGGTCCAACGGCTCGATCGGTGCGACCGGCATCTCCTATGTCGGTGCGGCGGCCGATTTTCTCGCCTCCACCGGTCATGGCGCGGTGAAGGCGATCGCGCCGATCTCGTCGGTCTGGGACACCTACGTCGACAACTACTTTCCAGGCGGCATCCAACTGAAGTCTCTGACCAAGGTCTATGATGAGCTGATGATCGGGCTCGACCACGACCGGCGCGATATCCTCAGGCAGTTCTCCTATTTCAACAACCCCGATTTCGAGGGGCCGCAACCCGTCGATGAGGATCCGGACGGCGTTCTCCTGAAGGACGCGATCAGGGACCATCTCAACAATTTCCGGCAGACTGATTTTATGGCGGAGTTCAAGTTCCGCGAGGAGGGGCTGCCTTATGACCCCGAATTCAGCTCGGCCACGATCAGCCCGTACTCCGTCGGTCACAATATCCGGCCCGACGTTGCCATCCTTTCGGTGTCCGGCTGGCTCGATGGGGCAGGCTATATGAATGGAGCGATTTCACGCTACCTCACGAAGGAGGGCAATCCTCGTCATCTTCTGCTCGGCCCCTGGGATCATGGCGCACGCATTGACATCTCGCCTTGGAGGCAGGCGGTCGAACCGGATTTTCCACTGCTCGGAGAGCTGCTGCGCTTCTTCGACACCTATTTGATGGGGCTCAAGACCGGCCTGCGCGACGAAGCGCCAATCCATTATTTCTCGGTCCATGCGGAAGAGTGGCGCGCGGCGGAAAGCTGGCCACCGATCAAGGAGCAGCAGACGTTCTTCCTCGCGTCAGATGGACGGCTCGTGAACACGACGCCGCCGGCAGGCGAGGATCGTTATCAGGTCGACTTCACGCTGGGCACGGGTACGGAGACCCGCTATGAGCGCATCGCCGGCATCGACAGCCGTCACTACTATGCGGATTGGCAGGGCCGCAGCGGCAGGATGCTGAGCTATACTTCGGAGCCGCTTGAGACGGCCGCTGAGCTTGCAGGGCACGGGCTTGCCGATCTCTGGGTCTCCGCCAGCGAGCGCGATCTTGCGCTGTTCGTCTATCTCACCGAAGTCGAGGTCGACGGCACCGAGCGCTATGTGACCGAAGGACTGCTGCGGGCGCTGCACCGGAAGGAGCGGCCAGCGCCCGACAGCTATCGCACCATATGGCCGTTCCGCAGCTTCGCGCGTGCGGATGCCGTACCGCTCGATCCTGGCGTGGTCGAGCGTATTCGGATCCCGTTCCTTCCAGTGGCATGGCGATTTTCCGCCGGCAGCCGCATTCGCTTGTCGATCGCAGGCGCCGATGACGATCATTGCGGACAGATACCGCATGGACGCCCGCCGCTCGTGACGATTCGATGGGGCGAGGGCCATGTCTCACGGTTGGAGCTGCCCGTGCTTGCAGGCGACCGATGAGCTGAGGCCCTGAAGACAACTCGCATCGCTATGTCGTGCCGAGCGTTCGAGCCACCAGCACTACGGGCCCATCAAGGCCGCCGTTATGGGGGAGTCGTTCCCAAGGAGACCCAGCGAGTCCAATTCGCCGCGATGAAGATCGACTTCCAGGATAGCCAAGAGCAGGGCCAGGACGACCGCGACATATATGAGCGACGGCGAGGTTTCAGCAGGCGCATCGTCGCGGCGGGGCGAACTCGAATTGCGACGCGATCGCCACAGCCAAATAAAATGCAGATACGCTTTGGATCGTATTTGCATGCCGTTATCCCTGACGTTTCGCATTCAACATAGGAGTCGCTCGTCCCCAGCGCAAGTTGACAAGCCGCCGCGGCACGCGTGGCAAGGACGTTCGAATTCTGCGCTGCAGCATGGAGGCCGAACAACGTCTCCAATCGTTGACCCGGATCGCGCACGGACAGGCTATCTTGCACAGCAACGGCAAAATGCCCGAGCCAACCCGCGAACCGCCGATGAACTGGATCTCAAGTCTGTGCATGGTTGCCGCGTTGTCGTCGTTTGGTCCGACACCGGCACATGGACAACTCGCGGGCCATGGCGGGCCGGTGCGGGCGATTGCGATTAGCGGCGATGGCAACGTTGCGCTGTCAGGCAGCTTCGACACCTCGGCAATTCGATGGTCACTCAAGGCCGAAGCCGCCGAGCAGGTTCTGCGGTTTCATGCCGACGCCGTAAATGCGGTTGGCTTCCTGAAAGATGGGCGAATGGCGACCGCTGGAGCCGACGGGCGGATCGCGATCTGGACGTCCGGCCGGCAGCAGCCGGATCAGGTTTTCGAGGCGCATCGCGCGCCGATCGCCTCACTCGCAGTTTCGCCGGATGGGGCGAAACTCGCCACCGCGTCGTGGGACCACGCCGTCGGCATCTGGCCGCTCGCTGGCGGTGCCTCGCAGATGCTGGAAGGGCATACGCAGAACGTCAACGGCGTTGCCTTCACGCCGGACGGACAATCGCTGGTCAGCGTCGGCTACGATCATGAATTGAGAATATGGCCGATGGTGGCAGGAACACCCGATGTCGTCATGTTGCCATCACCACTTAACGCTGTGGCAGTCGCTGCTGACGGCGAAATCATCACAGGCGGGGCAGATGGGAAAGTTCGATTTTTGACCTCGGATGGCAATGAGACCGGTGACGTATCGACCGGTTCGACGTCGATCGTCGCGTTGGCGTTATCCGCGGACGGTGCGTTGCTCGCTGCAGCTCAAGTCGATGGAGCGGTTGCCGTCCTCGATCGAAAGGCACGGAGCGTCGTGCGAACAATGGCTGCGCAAGGTCCGCGGGTCTGGTCGGTTGCTTTCCTGCCCGACAACGCGACTTTGCTAACGGGCGGCGCAGACGGCAGGATCCGGCGCTGGAGCGTGCGGACTGGCGATTCCCTGGATTCGTCTCTGCATGTCGCGTCGAGCGATCCCCTGGCAGCCTACGCTGGCGATCACGGCGCCGAGGTGTTCAGAGCGTGCGTTGCATGCCACACACTATCCGAAGGAGACACGCAGCGTGCCGGTCCGACGCTTGCCGGACTGTACGGTCGCAGGATTGCGTCGTTGCCGGGCTATCGCTTCTCCGATGCATTGAAGAAAATGGACATCATCTGGACTCCCGAGACGGTGGCAAAGCTCTTTGAGCTCGGCCCGAATGCCTATACGCCGGGGACAAAAATGCCCGAGCAGCGGATCGGATCGGCGGAGGACCGCAAGGCGCTCACGGAGTTTCTGGAGCGGGCGACGTCAAGGTAGCAACGGAGCGGTTGCAGCACTGATTGGCTTAGAACGCGTCCCACTTTTCTGCAGGAAGGTCCGTTAGATTGGGGTGGGCCTTCAGCAATTGAATCACCTCGATGTTCGGATGTTGCTTCAGGGCTTCCGCAACGCAGTTATTTAGGTATTTCCGGCGCGCCAGCCATTTGATTTTCTTGCCCTTCGCTTCCGCTTTGCAGGCCGTGATCGCCTGCTTCAGCGCGACCTTGTCGGCCTTGGACAGGCTGGCCGCCTGGGTGAGCGTGGGCATCGCGATAGCGCCACCGCTGACAAGAACAGCGAAATTGAAGGCGAACCAGGTTCTAGTGAGAGGGGGCATTTTGCCTTCCCACGTTGGTCCGAAAATGGCGAGGTGTCTGTGGGGCAGGAGCCTAATCCTTGATCTCGCGTTGGCGGAGATAATCGTCGGTGGTGCGAGGTGATGCTCGTTCGGGCACGCCGGCAAACGGGTCGAACTGCTGCTCGGTCATGGCAATCACACGGCAGTCGGCGCACATTCTGACCGTATCCAGCCGTTTGTCGCCTGCCGGAAACATCCAGTGTCGGCCTTCAAGTTTCGCTGCGATCTTCTCGATCGTGCTCTTCACGCCAAAGGGTTTGTTGCAGCGAATGCAGAGCGCCGGCGCTTCCTCCTTGATGACTTTGGCCGAAGCCCTGGCGGCACGGAAATCGATCTGCGGCTTTAGCGTAATCACCTTTTCCGGGCAGGTGCTTTCGCATAGGCCGCACTGCACGCAGGCGTCTTCGACGAATTTGAGCATGGGACGTTCGGGGTCGTCGCGAAGTGCGCCGGTGGGGCATACGGAGACGCAGGACAGGCATAAGGTGCATCCGTCCACATCGACGCTGACCGCGCCTAGCGGAGCGCCGGCAGGCAAGGCGATGACATCGACCGGCGATGGCGCCACGCGATGCAGCTCGTGGAGGGCAAAACGAAGCAGATCGCGCCGCTTGCCGACCGTTTTGAAGGTTGCGGGAGGCTGAACCGCGGGTGCTGGCTCTATCGCGCGCAGCGTTCGCCCGAGCACGTCGGGGTCGTCGGTTTCGATCGTCGCCACCCGGCAACCCGAGAATCCGAGCCCGGAGGCAATGGCCTCCGACATCGCGATGGTCTGGACGAGTCCGGAGACGTCATGTAGGGGCTTTGCCCGCAGAAGAAAGCGCACTGCCATTGCGCCATAGGCAAGGGAAGCCACGACCGATTCCAGTCCAACCTGCGTCACCTCGTTGACGGCAAACGGCAGCACGTTGGCCGGAAGGCCGTCGCCGTGGCGGGCGAGCGCATCGATCAGCGCGGTGCCGTGTTGGCCATCGTGGAGCAGGACGACTGCATTGGCGCCGCCCGCGGCGTGATAGGACAACAGCATCGCGCGCAATTTGTGCAGCAGCGCGTCGGCGGGCGGCAAGGCGTAGGTTGCAGCACCGGTCGGACAAGCCGCAGCGCATTGGCCACATCCGGCGCACACCTCAGCGTTGATGTTGACGTGGTCGCCAGCCGGCGTAATCGCGCTGGTCGGACAGAGATCGAGACAGCGATGGCAGCCCGTCAGATTCGAGCGTGAATGGGCACAAAGGTGTGCGGTGAAATTGACGTATTTCGGCTTGTCGAACGTCCCCACGAGGTCCCGCGCCTTGAGGACTGCCTGCAGCATTGCTGACGGCGTGCGTGGATCGGCGCGCAGATAGCCGTCACGAAGGCCATGTGCTGGGAAAAGTGGTGTTCCCCCGGAAAGATCCAGGACGATGTCGCAGCGCGAGGTCAGGCCGCTGCGTGGGGCCTCGAAGATGAAAGCATCGCGCGAGGAGGGGCGGGGGACGGCATAGTCGTCGACCGTCAATTCGAACGCCCCCAAATAGCCCTTGGCGTTGCGGATCGTGCCCTGGACGATCGGGAAAGATGTTCGCGCCGGCGGTGCAATCTGCGCCGGCCCCGTAATCATGACCGTCACGTCGAGATGATCTGCGAGCAGTTGGCCGGCTTCGATCGCAACTTCGTCGCGGCCGTAAATCAGTACGACGCCCTCGCTGGACAAGGTGACGAACGGATAGGCCGGTACGGGCTCGGATGCCGCGGCAAGCAACGCCGCCATTTTCGGGCCTGCCCGCGCTCCCTCCGTCGACCAGCCCGCCTGCTCGCGAAGGTTGACGAAGTCCATGCTTTCGGAGCGTCCTTCCGCCTCATCGGCAAATAGCGGCGCCTCCTGGGTGCAGCCCACAATGAGCGATCCCGCGGAGTTTGCCACATTGCGAAAGCGATCGAGCTCCGCGCGGCAGAGCTGATGGAATTCAGCGATTTGGCTGTTGCGGCACCCTCGCTTGATGGCCGCCGTATCGAGACGCATTGTGTCTTCGCACGAGCAGACCAGGATTGTCTTGGGCGGTTCCGACATGGGCAGCTGCTTGCCTCCTAGCGAGGTCAGCGCGTCCGTGAGCGGACTCGCGCCGACCCGCCCGCTCGGATAAGTTATTCTCGCAAGGGAAGAAAAGGAAGCAGGAGGCCTGCCTGTCGCCGATCGCCCGATCGCGCTCCTCGATTTCGGAGCCCATCGATCTGCCTCCGCCATTTACGCTGGTGAGGTTGCGCGAAAGTCGTGATGCCTTTGCCCATGCCATCAATATCGCGGAAGAGAGCGGGGCAGGGACGCTGACCTATGTGGGGCGCTTCGACCTTGCCGAGTTCGCCGTTGTACTTGAGCCCGCCGAACCCTTGCGCATGGCGCGCCGGGCTTTCTATGCCGGCATGGTGGCACTGACAGACGCGCTGCGCGCCTATGCGCCGCCGAACAAGGAGGTCGCGATCGACTGGCCGGACGCGATCCGGGTCGATGGCGGGCTGGTCGGCGGCGGGCGGCTTGGCTGGCCCTCGTCCGCAAGGGAGGATGAGCCGCCGCGCTGGCTGGTGTTCGGCGCCATGATCCGAACCGTTGCGATGCTCGACACCGGGGCGGGTGTGAATCCGCTCGCTTCGGCTCTCGACCAGGAGGGGTTTGGCGAGGCCGGCGCGGTTCAGATCACGGAAAGCTTCGCGCGGCATCTGATGCTCGCAACCGACACCTGGCAAACTGACGGCTTCGATGCCATCTCACGCGAATTCCTCAAGCGGCTGGCGCGTGAAGGTCAGACATCGCGCATGATCGACGGCCACGGCGATCTCCTGGTGCGCCGCAGCGGGGCCGACAAGACTGATCGCCGTGACCTGAGGACGGCATTGGCTGCGCCCTCGTGGCTCGATCCGAAATCTGGAGGACCACGCCTGTGAAGCTTTTGCGTACCATCGCGCTCGATCCCTCCGATAGGTTCGTATTCGACGCGGCCGCGGAGCCCGGCGATTGGGCGGTGTCGGGGGCTTTTCGCTTCTGCGATCGGGATCCGCTGAGGTTGAGCGGTAAGGATCGTTCGGCGTTCCGCAGCGGATTTCTCGGAGTGCGGTCCTGGGGATGGTCGACCTTGGCGCAGATCGTCCACGCAACCGAGGACGATCGCCGGGCGTTAGTGGAACTCCTCGCGAGACAGCTGGTCGAGCGGTTCGGCGCGCCCGACGTTGAAGTCGCGCGCTTTGCTGCGGAGGAAGAAATCGCCTTTGCCCAATCGCTCTGCACGCATCCCTTGGGCACGCTCATCGCTGTCCACCGGGCGGCAAGTGACGGTGAGGTCCGAGAGTCCTTTCGCAGATTGCAATTGCGAGAGGGGCAGGGGCACGGAAAGGCGTTCTCGTTCATGGAAATGGATGATGACGTCGAGCCAAGCGGCGACCTCAACCTTGCGGATATGACGAGGGAGACGCGGCGATGAGGGACTTCTGGATCGCCTGCGGCCATCACCTGCTCGATCGCGACGCGACCGGCGGGTTGGTTGTCACGGACGAGTTCCTGAAGGCCTATTTCGCGCGCCCCGAGTTGAACCCGCCTGACGACGCCTGCGCGGTGGAACGCCGGCTGCACCGGCAAGTGCTGGCCGATCCCCGCCATGCCATTCGGGTCAACGAGGTGGCCGCGATCGCCGATGCCGACGCGCGGGAGAATTGGCAATTCGTGCTGGCCTTTCGCGACCTGCTGCTGAGTTATCCGACGCTGGAAGCGGCTTATCTCGCGGTGGTTCGCTCGGGAGCGTTCAATTTGCCGCCACTGTTCATGAACCAGCTCGTCCACGTGATCCTGCGCAACGCGATGGATGGCTGCGAGGATCCGTTTCAATTGCGGGCGGCCGAGTTGTTTTTCCGGCCGCAGCGGATCCTGCCGCACGAACATTCGCTGCTCTTGGGGGACGAGGAGGTCGTCGGCGGGCGTAGCCCGACGCCGGTGCTGTCGCTGATGTCCATGCTTGGGGTTACGACCGATGCGAGCGTCGATGTTCTCAATGAGGAGAATGCCGACAGCTACTGGCTGCGCAGCGACCAGTTCGATATGGGCCTCGATCTGACCGGGGGACGACGGGGACAGGCAGCGCTTGCCGATGCGATGCGTCGCTGGATTTCGCATCTGCTTGGGATCGACGTCGCAATCGAGCCGCTTACCGAATTGCGTGACACTGAGCTTACCTGGTACGTAGGCCTCGATGCCGAGGCTACGCGCATTGGCGACCGGCTTTGGCATGGCGAAGGCCTCGACAGCGGCATAGGGGGACGCGTGCTGGCGTTATTTCGGCTCACCTTTGCGGATGCCAATTTGGTCGTTGATGCCGTCGGGCGCAGGCCGGCCTATCTGATCCTTGCTATGAACTCGGACCAGGTCGTGCGGATGAAGCCGCAGAACCTGCTGACAGGATTGCCGATCAAGCATCTGGAGGCTGCAATGTGACGTCCGTCGTTCAGCCGCTGCTGCGTATTCCGGTCGGTGTCGTGGTCGAGCGCCGCAAGGCGGATTCGCCGTGGGTCGATTTTGTCTGGCGCGGCATCGGCGTGTTGCCAGACGAGCCGGAGATGGCGGCCTGGACGGTGATCCGCGAGCAGGACGGGGCGACGCTGTTTTACGCCGGCAGGGCGACTGTTGATCTCTACCGGTCGGAAACCGATCGTTATCGCGACAACATTGCCACCGGCGCCCCCAGCGTCTGGATCGTTTTGGCTCCCTCGGAAGGCGCCTGGCCCTACCTCGTCTCAGCCGTCACGGCGGATCCCGCGGAGGGGGAGGCGTACACGGAAGCCGGCGCCAATCTGGTCGAAGCGACGCCAATGCCCGACATCTTGCGCACAGCGATTGAAACCTTCATCGCCGAGCACCACGTCGAGAAGGAGTTCGTCAAGCGGGAGCGGCGCCGCGCTGATCCGGAGGCCTTGGCGCGGCGACAGCATCAAGGTGATGACCGATGAGCGACGAGCAATTCCTGACGCGCTGGTCACGCCGCAAGCACGAGGCGAAGGCCGGCCAAGCAAAACCCGAAGAGCCGGTCGAGCCGAACGGGCCGGCGGCGTCCGCCCCCGCCGCGGCGCCGCCGGCTTCCACCGGGGTCGATCTTTCGAGCTTGCCGCCAATCGAGTCGATCGATGCGGCGACCGACGTCGCAGCCTTCCTGCGCAAGGGGATTCCGCAAGAGTTGAGCCGGGCGGCGCTTCGCCGCGCCTGGTCCGCCGATCCGGCTATTCGGGATTTCGTGGGGCTCGCGGAGAACGCCTGGGATTTCAACGACCCTACCGCGATGCCCGGCTTTGGGCCGCTCGACTGCTCGGCCGAGCAGATCGGCGCACTCGTTCGCCGCGTTGTGGGTGACGTGGTGCAGGCGGCCGAGGACGCCGCCGATCCGCTTGGGGGGGCTGCGGAAGACGCCGTCCGATCGACCGCTCCTGAGCCCGAGCGGGATCAGGTGTCTGTTTCAGTGCAGGCCGATAGCGATCCCCGCGAGGTTGGCGAGGCCACGCCCGCAGACCTCCCGCTAAGCTCTATTGCACCGCAACCGCCAACCGAAGAACCGTGCGTGCGGCGCCGCACGCACGGTGGCGCGCTGCCCCGCTAGACCTGCGACCAAATGCTATAGGCAGAGGCTATGCCATCAATTGACCCTTTCCGTGCACGCGACTAGTCTTTGTGTTAAGCAAACGCAATCAAGCGCTTGGCCCCTTGGATGGGAGGGTGGCGTGCGCGATGCGGGCCTTGAACGTGCGATCGATGCTGCGGGCGGCGTTGCTCAGCTTGCCCGAAAAATCGGTATTGCCCAGCCTTCGGTGTCCAACTGGAACCGGGTGCCCGCACAACGTGTCATCGCCGTCGAAGCTGCAACGGGCGTCTCGCGGAACCTGCTACGCCCAGATCTTTATGACATGTCGGACGAAGAAATCGATCCGGTCGATGCCGATCGTGCGCAGGAATATGCGCTGCTTGCGACCTTGCTTTCGTGCGCGCCGTCGCGTGCCTTGCTTGAGCAGATTGCCGGACTGACAGGCGATGCGACGCCGCTTGGGCGCGCGCATGCGGCGCTTGCGGAAGCGGCTTCGATCGCGGTCGTATCCGAAGTCGAGCGCGAGTACTTCGATTTGTTCATCGGGCTCGGACGTGGCGAATTGCTGCCTTACGCATCCTATTATCTGACCGGGTTTCTCAACGAACGCCCGCTTTCACGCCTGCGCAATGATCTCGCCGTGCTCGGCGTCGAGCGTGTTGAGGGCAATGTCGAGCCTGAGGATCATGCGGCGACGCTGTGCGAGATCATGGCAGGCCTCGCCTCCGGCCGCTTTGCGGTTTCGGCCGAGGCGCAGCGCGCTTTCTTCGAGAAGCACGTCTCTGGCTGGATGGGACGTCTGTTCGCCGACATGGAGAAAATCGAACGCGCCAGGTTCTACCAGGCGGTCGGGGCGCTTGGACGCGTTTTTCTGGAGATCGAAACTGAGGCTTTCCCGTTCGCCGACTGACCGAACATGCTGGTGGAGGAGGGATACGATGAAGGACGAAACGACTACGACCGTTGGTCGCCGCGACTTCCTTCGCAAGGTTGGTATCGGCACGGTCGGCGCGGGGGCGACGCTGGCAACGCCCTTGATCGTTCCTGCGCGGGCTGACAGCGAGACCGAGGTCGAGAAGCGCAAAGCGCGCTACAGGGAAACCGAGCACGTCAAAACGTATTACCGGGTCAATCGCTATCCTGCTTGAGGGAGGCCGCCGTGCTGATCAGGAGAACACCGCGTTCCGATTCCGATCGCCGCGGATCCGTCGCGGCCAATCTGTCCGGGCAGGCTGGCGGTCTCGACCGTCGCATGTTCCTGCGCCGGTCTGGCCTTGCCGGCGGCACGCTCGCCGCGCTCGGCGCGCTGCCGATCGGCGGCGTCCGCAGAGCCGAGGCTGCGGTTGCAGGTCCGCTTGCTGCGGGCGCGACCGTTCGCAAGAGCATCTGTACGCATTGCTCGGTCGGATGCACCGTGACGGCTGAGGTGCTGAACGGAGTCTGGATCGGCCAGGAGCCGAGCTGGGATTCCCCGATCAATCGCGGGTCGCATTGCGCCAAGGGCGCTTCCGTGCGCGAGCTCGTGCACAGCAACCGGCGCCTGCGGTATCCGATGAAGCTCGTGGGCGGACAATGGACGCGCGTCTCCTGGGACACCGCGATCAACGAGATCGGCGACAAACTGCTGGAGGTGCGCGAGAAGTCGGGCCCCGACTCGGTCTATTGGCTCGGATCGGCCAAGATGACCAACGAAGGTGCCTACTTGTTCCGCAAGCTCGGCGCGTTCTGGGGTACCAACAATACCGATCATCAGGCGCGCATCTGCCATTCGACCACCGTCACCGGCGTGGCCAACACTTGGGGCTACGGTGCGATGACCAACAGCTTCAATGATATTCGCAATGCCAAGACCCAAATGATTATGGGCGGCAATCCCGCCGAGGCGCATCCGGTCTCGTTGCAGCATCTGCTCGAGGGAAAGGAGCTTCAGAAGGCCAACTTCATCGTCATCGACCCCCGCCTGACGCGAACCGCGGCACATGCGACCGAGTATGTGCGCATGCGGCCGGGCACCGACATCCCGGTGCTCTACGGCATGATGTGGCACATCCTCCAGAACGGCTGGGAGGATAAGGAATTCATCAGGCAGCGCGTCTACGGCTTCGACGATCTTCGCAAGGAGGTGGAGAAGTGGAATCCGGAAGAGGTCGAGCGCGTCAGCGGTATTCCCGGCGAACAGCTCAAGCGTGTTGCGAAGATGTTCGCAACGGAAAAGCCGTCGACGCTGATCTGGGCCATGGGCCAGACCCAGAAGACTGTCGGCACCGCCAATGTGCGGGCGAGCTGCATCCTGCTCCTAATGACTGGAAATGTTGGCGGACCGGGCATGGGCGCCAACATCTTCCGCGGCCACGATAATGTGCAAGGCGCGACCGACGTCGGGCTCGATATCGTCACGCTGCCATTCTATTACGGCCTCGCGGAAGGCGCCTGGAAGCACTGGTCGCGGGTTTGGGAAGTCGACTACGACTTCCTGAAGTCACGCTTCGACTCCAAGCAGATCATGGAGACCCCCGGCATTCCGCTCACCCGCTGGTTCGAATCGGTGACCCTGCCGAAGGATCAGGTTGCGCAAAAGGACAATGTGCGTGCGGTGTTCGTGCAAGGACACGCCAGCAACAGCATTACCCGCATTCCGGAATCCCTGAAGGGCTTGAAGGCGCTCGAGCTACTCGTGATCGCCGATCCGCATCCGACCACCTGGGCATCGCTTGCAGTGGAGGCTGGGCGCAAGGATGGCCTTTACATTCTCCCGGTTGCCACCCAGTTCGAGTGCAAGGGGTCGCGCGTCGCGTCGAACCGTTCGCTGCAGTGGGGCGAGCAGATCGTGAAGCCGATCTTCGAATCGAAGGACGATCTCGAAGTCATCTATCTGATGGCGAAGAAGTTCGGCTTCGCGGACAAGATGTTCAAGAACATCAAGGTCGAGAACAATCTGCCGGAGGCGGAAGATGTGCTTCGCGAAATGAACCGCGGCAGCTGGTCGACCGGCTATTGCGGGCAATCGCCCGAGCGGCTCAAGGCGCATATGAAGAACCAGGCGAAGTTCGACATGCTGACGATGCGGGCGCCCAAGGACGATCCCGAAGTTGGTGGCGATTATTACGGCCTGCCTTGGCCGTGCTGGGGCGCGCCCGAGGTACGGCACCCGGGCACGCCGTTGCTCTACAACACCAAAATCGCAGTGATGGATGGCGGCGGTACGTTCCGACCGCGCTTTGGCATCGAGCGCGAGGAGAAAATGGCCGACGGCTCGACACGCAAGGTCAGTCTGCTGGCGGATGGGTCCTATTCAAAGGATTCCGAAATCAAGGACGGCTATCCGGAATTCACGCTGGCCAGCCTGAAGAAGCTCGGCTGGGACAAGGACCTAACGGAAGCGGAGATGGCGGCGATCAACAAGGTCAATCCCGCTACTCCCGACGCGGTGTCGTGGTCGCTCGACCTCTCGGGCGGCATCCAGCGCGTCGCGCTGATGCATGGCTGTGTGCCTTACGGCAATGGCAAGGCGCGCATGAATGCGTTCGGCCTGCCGGATCCCATTCCGGTTCACCGCGAGCCGATCTATACGCCGCGCGTCGACCTGGTTGCCAAATATCCGACGTTGCCAGATGCCAAGCAGTTTCGAATGCCTAACATCGGGTTCTCTGTGCAGAAGGCCGCGGTGGAGAAGGGGATCGCCAAGCAATTCCCGCTGATCCTCTCCTCGGGCCGCCTGGTCGAATATGAGGGTGGCGGAGAAGAGACGCGAACCAATCCGTGGCTCGCCGAACTTCAGCAGGACATGTTCATCGAGATCAACCCTGCCGACGCGGCCGACCGGGGCATTAAGGATGGTGGTTGGGTCTGGGTGAACGGTGCCGAAAACAACTCGCGGGCCAGGATGAAGGCGCTCGTCACCGAACGGGTCGGCAAGGGGGTAGCCTGGATGCCCTTCCACTTCGGCGGTTGGCTTGCGGGAGCGGACTTGCGCAAGAACTATCCCGCGGGAACTGACCCGATCGTGCTCGGTGAAAGCGCAAATACAATCACGACCTACGGATATGACCCTGCAACCAACATGCAGGAGGCCAAGGTCACCCTCTGTCAGATCGTCGCAGCTTAGGAGGAGCAACGCCTATGGCTCGGATGAAATTTCTCTGCGACGCCGACCGTTGTATCGAGTGCAACGCCTGCGTGACCGCTTGCAAGAACGAGCACGAGGTGCCTTGGGGTATCAACCGGCGCCGCGTCGTCACCATCAACGACGGCAAGCCGGGAGAACGGTCGGTCTCCATGGCCTGCATGCACTGCACGGATGCACCCTGCGCGGCAGTCTGCCCGGTCAACTGCTTCTACACCACCGCCGACGGCGTCGTGCTTCATTCCAAGGATCTGTGCATCGGCTGCGGCTATTGCTTCTACGCCTGTCCGTTCGGCGCGCCGCAATATCCGAAGGTTGGCAATTTCGGCTCCCGCGGCAAGATGGACAAGTGCACGTTCTGCGCCGGCGGCCCCGAGGTCGACGGCAGCAAGGAAGAGTACGAAAAGTACGGGGCAAACCGTCTAGCCGAGGGAAAATTGCCGCTCTGCGCCGAAATGTGCTCGACCAAATCGCTCCTCGCGGGAGATGGTGAAGTCATCGCCCAGATCTACAAGGAGCGGGTGACGAAGCGTGGTTATGGCTCGGGCGCGTGGGGCTGGAAGACCGCCTATCGCGAGACGATCGAGTCCTGAAGACTCTGCCGTGAGCTGGCAAACAGGGAGGAAGCTGATGGCGTCGTTTGCAAGATGGATTCGCCTCGCTTTCGGTGCATGCGCATTCTTCCTCGCCATTGTCACTGCAGCGCCAGTGGCTGCCCAGCAGGTCAATCCGACCGCAAGCTCGGTAAAGGAGCAGCAGCTTCTGCAGGAATTCAGTCGGATCCAGGGGCGCGTCAGCATTCCCGATCAGCGGTCGGGGGTCCTTGAGCAGCCCGCTGGGCGTGAGTGGCGGGAATTTCGGAACGTCACGTTGCGCTGGATCGGTGGGGTCTCCATCCTTGGCATGCTCGCAGCGCTCGTCGCATTTTACCTCATCCGCGGCATGGTCCGGCTTCAGAGCGGGAGGTCAGGGCGAACCGTGATCCGCTTCAACGCCTTCGAGCGCTTCGTGCACTGGATGGCAGCGACCTGCTTCATTGTGCTGGCAATCTCGGGGCTGAACATCACCTTCGGCCGCCCGCTGTTGCTGCCGTTGATCGGTCATGATGCGTTTTCCGAATGGTCGCAATGGGCAAAGTACGCGCACAACTATTTGAGCTTCCCATTCACCATCGGTGTCGTGCTGATTTGCCTGATGTGGATCGGCGGGAACATCCCCAACAAGGTTGACGTCGAATGGATCAAGCAAGGGGGCGGCATCGTCGGACACGATCATCCGCCGGCCTATCGTTTCAACGCCGGCCAGAAAGCTGTCTACTGGATCGTGGTGCTTGGCGGTGCTGCCGTCGCGATTACCGGGTATGAGCTGATGTTTCCGTTCTACCTGTCCGGTATCGAAGGAATGCAAGTAGCCCAGATGGTCCATGCGATCGTGGCGGTGCTGTTCGTAGCTATGATGCTGGCTCACATCTACATCGGAACGATCGGGATGCAAGGTGCGTTCGAAGCGATGGGCACCGGCACGGTAGATGTCAACTGGGCCCGAGAGCACCATAGCCTTTGGCTCGAAGAGCAGGACAGGCGGACGGGTAATGCGCGCTCAAATCCGGCCGCGACCGCAGCGGAATAGGGACACGCAATTCCAGGCGTGCCGGGCACTCGCTAGAGGCGCACGGCGGTCGTCGCAAAGGCCTGTTCGACCGGCTCTTGCACGCGGTTAAGAGCCATGGCCCCGACTGCCGCCACGACGATGGCGGTCACGCAGGCGAGCAGGAAGGCCCTCATTCGAATTCTCCCAAAAGGGCAGGATCGCGCCAGCTTACACAGAACGATCCGTCCCGGATAGCGCATCCCTTGCTGCCGTGCGACAGTGTGGTCGCGAGATGCTGACGCGCCACGCTGTCTGCTGCCCGACCCTCGTAGATCGGGCTCCGGTGAGCGAGTTAGCGACGATCCCACAATTGCCGGACCAGCACGCCGGCTCCCCGCTCGATCGCCTCTGCGGCATCAAGGCAAAGATCCTCGTGATAGCGCGAACCGACGATCTGGACCCCGACAGGCAAGCCGTTGTGAAGGCCGACGGGCACCACCGCGGCCGGCAATCCCAGCACGTTGATGGCGGAAATGAAGCGAAGATCGTTCCAGAACAGCTCCTTCACCCGTGCTGCGCCGCTGAGATCGGCGTTGACTTCCGGCGTCGGCCGAACCGTCGTCGGCGTCAGGACCAGCGGGTAATCCTCGAGGAACATCATCCAGTTGCGGATGTGGCGGGACCGTTCGGCGATCGCCTTCATGTAGCCGGCCTGGTCGAGCATGGTCGACAGGCCGACAAAGCCTTCGAACGAGTTGCGGAAGTCGGCGCTCGTCGTGGCCAGCATCTGCTCCTGCTGCAGGATGCGGACCTCGGTCATGATCAGGTCGCACCAGAGCTGCCACACCTTATTGAACTCGGGCAGTTCGACCTCGCTCACCGCGTAGCCGGCGTTGGCGAGATGATCGGCCGCCTTGCGCTGCAGAGCGATCACGGCGCGATCGGTCGCCATGTCGTCAGGGATCTTGGCGAGCGCGACCTTGATCGGGCCTGCGGGCTTGGGTCCGGTCAGCGGCGCGGGGACCCACCAGGGATCGCGCGGATCGCGCTGTGCCATGACCTCGAGGCCGAGGCGAACGTCCCTGACTTCGCGCGCCAACGGTCCCTGCGAGGACATGAACTGCGCCATCAACGGTCGCTCCGCGGTGGCGCTCGGGTTGAAAGCGGGAATGCGGCCCTGGGTCGGCTTGATGGTGGCAACCCCGTTGCAGTGCGCCGGCCAGCGCAGCGAGCCGCCGATATCGTTGCCATGTGCGATTGTGCCGATGCCGGCAGCAATCGACGCACCTGCGCCACCCGACGAGCCGCCGCAGGTCACCGCAGGATTCCAGGGGTTGCGCGTCAACCCGTGCAACGGATTGTCGGTGAAGGCGCGCAACGAGAATTCCGGCGTGTTGGTCAGGCCGATAATGATCGCACCGGCCTTCCTGAGATTGGCGGTGACCGGAGAATCGCCCGGCGCGATGTTGTCCTTGAAGGCGACGACCCCGTTCGAATTGGCCTGACCCTTGACGTCGATGTTGATCTTGATCGTCACGGGGACACCGTGCAGCGGTCCGATGTCGCTGCCCTTGCTTTTGGCCAGCGCCTCGTCTGCGGCCTTTGCGCCCGTCAGTGCTTCAGCGCCGAGATCGACCACGACCGCGTTCAGCGCGGGGTTGGTCTTGTGCATATGGTCGAGATGGGTGCGGATGACTTCCTCTGATGTCACGTCACCCTTCCTGATTGCCGCAGCCGTCTCGACTGCGGACCACTGCCAGATCGGAGTCTTTGTCACGCTTCTTCCCCTTGCTTCAGTTATCAATTGTAGCGCGTGCGCTGTCGACGCATGCCGACAAACCTTGTTGGTCGTGCGGGCCGACGTCATTCCCTCGGATCGATGGGCGTCAGGTTTGGCCCGCGCGCCTCGATCACTTCCGCGGCCGCAAGGCAGACATCCTCACGGAAGCGCCCGGCGATGACCTGGACGCCAACCGGCGCGTTGCCGGCGGTGCCGGTGGGCACCACCACCGAGGGGAAGCCGAGCGCGGGAACGGCGAGCAGCGGCCGCTGCGCGTCGAGCAGGGCGCGCACCACAGTCTCGTTCTCCTGGTCCTGGTCAAAGCGGAACGGCAGCTGCGCCGATACCGGCAGAATGATGATCGGATAACGTTCCTGAAACAATTGCCACGCCCGAACGATCGCGAGGCGCTGCTCGAAGCAGGCGAGCACCTCGTCGCCGTCGAGTTGTGGCGCGTAGGCGATATGGCAGTCGAGATTGTAGCGGCTCTTGGAATCGCCGAACTTGCGGATTGCGGGCGCGAGCGTGCGCCGCTCTTCGTTGATGACGAGGCGATGCCAGAGGTCCGCGGCCTCGGCGAGCCGCGGAGGCGTGATCTCTTTCACCGCGAAGCCGGCATCAGCAAGCCAGCGACCGGCGGTTCTCACGGCGGCACTGACCTCCGGCGCTTCGTCGCCGAACGGAGCAGGCGCGATTGCCACTCCGATTGGGCGCTTTAGCGCAGCACCTTGCAGAGGCACCGGCATCCAGTTGCCGTCGCGCATGTCGGGCTGTGCCATCGCTGTCAACGCCCTGCGCAGATCGGCGACGGTGCGGGCGAGCGGTCCTTGCACCGACATCATCTGCGCGGTGATCGGGCGATCGCTCGTCGCGGATGGGTTGAAGGCAGGAATCCGCCCCGGCGTCGGGCGCAAGCCGGCGACGCCGCAGGCATAGGCAGGGTAGCGTATCGAACCGCCGAAGTCGTTGCCGTGGGCGATCGCGCCCATGCCGGCGGCGACCGCGGAGGCCGCGCCGCCGCTGGAGCCGCCCGGCGTCAGCCGCTTGCTCCAGGGATTGTAGGTCGCGCCGTGCAGGTCGTTGTCAGTGAACCAGCGATGGGAGAAAGCCGGTGTGTTAGTGCGGCCGACAATGATCGCGCCGGCTTTTCGGAAGTTCGCAACCACCGGGCTGTCCTCGGTGGCGATGACGTTGCGAAACTCGACGACGCCGTTGGTGGTGGCGTAGCCGCGCTGGTCGACGTTGACTTTCGTGGTAACGGGCACGCCGTGCAGCGGGCCGAGCTCGGCACCGGCCTTCACCGCGGCATCAGCGGCGTCCGCTGCAGCGTGCGCTTCGTCGGTTAGGACCTCGACAATGGCGTTCAGCGATGGATTGACCTGCGCGATGCGGTCGAGGCTCGACTGCACGGCTTCCCGGCTCGAGATGGCGCGGGTGGCGATCGCGTGCGCGAGATCGACTGCCGACCAGCGCCACAATTCGTTGTCCATGTTGTTACTCCACTGTTGAACGGATTGAGGGGCTCGGCGCCATCAGTCGAGCCGCAGCGGCTCCGTGAAAACGGGCTGATCAGTCCGCCGGTCAGCCGGCGGGACGACTGTGGCCTCGGCGCTGAGCACGTGGTCGAGCATGATGCGCCTGGCGCGCGCCGCGTTGCCCGCGCGGAAGGCGCTCAGAAGACGCTGGTGGAAGTTGATGTTCTCTACTGTGAAGCCCGCGCAGAATTCCTGCACGCCCTGTTTGCCGATCAGATGGCGGATCGCTTCGTTGACGAAGCGACAGACCAGGCCGAGCAATGGATTGGGACATGCATCGATCAGGATATCGTGGAAATCAATTTCCGCGTGGCGATGGTGCTCCCAGTCTGCGGCACCGCCCGGATGGTGTTCCTGAACCGCAATGGCCTTCTCGAGCGCAGCGAAGTGCGCCGGCGTCAGGTGTCCGACGACGCTGAAGGCGAGCTCCGGCTCGGTCAGGCGCCGGATCTGATAGATCTGCGCCGTGCTGGTTGGCTGAAAATAGAAGTAGTTGCTGAGCAGGCCGACGATCCGGTTGGCCGAGACCGGCGCGACGCGGGCGCCGCCTCCTGGACCGGTGGTGTTCTGCACCAGGCCCTGGACCTCCAGCGATTTGAGTGCCTCGCGGATGGTGGAGCGACTGCAGCCGAACATGTCGATCAGCTCGGATTCCTGCGGCAGCCGATCGGCGGGCTGCAGGCCGGCCTGGAAGATGTGGCTGCGGATCAGGTCAGCAACGACATCGGAGCGCTTGCGCTTGATCGCCGCCCGACGAGAAGGGTTGAGGATATGATTATCAGGTTTATCCATTTTATCATCATAAATTAGTCAGGCAGGATTTCAAGGGGGCAGCCGTACGCTGCTCTGTGGGCCGGGTGGGGAGGTCCGCACGCAACCTTGCGACCGAAGTGGAGGGATCTGACGGGAGCCGGCGTGCCCTTCGCGAGGTCGCCAGCTATCGCACGGCTACCACGACATCCCGGCGTGCTGCGGTGCTCTCTTTGTCAGCGCCTGAAACGTTAGAATGTGCCGCACCTGTCAGCTTTCGTGTCGGTTCAGGCATCAGCCAATCCGGATGGGATGGCAAAGCCACCGAGCGCTTGACGTCCCGAAGCGCACGGCGACTGCGCAGCGTCCAGCATGGATTAGCTTCAATAGCTCCGCTTTTCGGGCGGGGTGCTTGATGTCGCGTCAGACGGTTGAGTCAGATTGGGCTGGCTCCGCCGGCAATTCCTCTCCGTTGGGGTCGCCCGGCGCCGTCGCCCAGGCTAGCTCGACAAGCGTCACGATTCGCCGACCAGTACCGTCAAGCTGGCAAACGATGAGGCCCTGTTCCTCGATATAGGTCAGCAGACGCCGGGCGCGTCGAAGCGAGTGGGTGCCATAGGCGCGAGCGATCGCCGCATCGCTCGGACAGGGCCAGCCGGCCTTGGCCGCGCGGGCGATCATCATGAAGACGCCTTGCATATCCTCGGGCAGGATGGCGGCGCGGATCGAGACATCCTGCCAACTATCCTCCTCCGCCATATCGGTGGCGAGCCCGGCACGGGCGTGCGTCAGCATCCGGCGGAAATCTCCCAGGTCCGGCGCCGCCGAACCGAGGCCCTCGATTCGGCAGCGCACGACGAACTCCTGATAGAGGACGCCGATGGCACGGAAGCCTGCGTCGGGTTCCGCCAGGATGGCGCGCAGGATACGATCCAGCCGCTGACGCCGCTCCGCCAGTTCCTCGGCATTGAGTGGCTGTTCCACGGCTTCGTCGCGAATCTCAAGCGCCGCGGACTTCGCTGCCATGAGCTGGCCAAGGAGATCCGGCGATGGTCTGCGTTGGGGCCGGATATTCTCGGGGGGCGGGTTTGCCAAGATAATTGCGCGCGCGTCCTCCAGTGTCGCTTCGGGCAGCGGCATAAGACGCGGTGGAGCATTGCGAGGCCGCGTATCCGTCGGACCGATGCGCAGCCCCAGAGGGCGGCGGGAGAGGGCGGGGCCCAGAGCCATGAATTGCCCGCGCTCCAGGTCCCGGAAGGCTTCTGCCTGTCGGCGCTCCATGCCGAGAAGGTCCGCGGCGCGCGCCATGTCGATATCAAGGAAAGTTCGACCCATCAGGAAATTGGAAGCCTCCGCCGCAACATTCTTGGCGAGCTTCGCCAGCCGCTGGGTTGCGATGATCCCCGCAAGCCCGCGCTTGCGGCCACGGCACATCAGGTTCGTCATCGCCCCCAGGGAGAGTTTGCGCGCCTCGTCGGAAACCTCGCCGGCGACCGCCGGCGCGAAGAGCTGCGCCTCATCGACCACCACCAGCATCGGATACCAGTGGTCACGGGCAATCTCGAAGAGTCCGCCGAGAAAGGCGGCAGCGCGTCGCATCTGGTTCTCGGCGTCGAGTCCCTCGAGATTGAGCACCGTGGAGACGCGATGGATGCGCGCGCGCTCGCCGGCGACCTGAAGGCCCCGCTCGGTATGGTCCTCGGCGTCGATGACAAGATGTCCGAAACGTTCGGCCAGCGTTACGAAGTCGCCCTCGGGGTCGATGATGGTCTGTTGCACCCAGGGAGCACTCTGCTCGAGCAACCTGCGCAGCAGATGGGACTTGCCGGAGCCGGAATTGCCCTGCACCAGCAGGCGGGTCGCCAGGAGTTCCTCGAGGTCCAGAGTCGCTAGGCCGCCTGCCGTCGTATGCCCCATCTCGATCGCAACGGTCATGTCTCGACTCAAAGTTTCCCTGCGGGGAGGGCTTATCAACCTGGTGGCAGCCCGTCGAGCGCGCCCTATGCTTCGCCGGACCGGCGCCACAAAGGTGTGGATGGAGCAGTCACGGGTGGGGAAGGCAGCGCAATAACCGCGTGGCGGTTCTTGACGGCAATCTCGCGAATGCGCGGGGCTGGAAGCAGTCGACGCCGAGTTCCGCGGCCGCGATCAAGGTCGGCCTTCGTTCAACTCTCAACTTCCAGGGCGACAACGCGGATCATCGCGGCAATCCTGGCGCGAACCATCCGTGGCCCCCAGGCGAACCGTCGCGCGCCTCACCGATGGGAAATGCGCGCGATCTTTCAATAACATCAGTATTTATCTCTTTTGAACGCTGATAGGCACGGATCGCACGGCGCGGGGGCTAGCGGGCGGCTCCGTGAATCAAGCATAATTCTTGGCAATTCTTGCCGTCGCTGCCGGCGGGGCAAAAAAAGCGCCCTATCTTGCGCGAACAAAAAAAGGATGTATACTGAGTAAAATTTAGCGGAGGATGCGAGGCATAAATGGCGTGGCGAGCGGCGACCTCGTTGGAGGGTTTGCGATCCGGAGCAGTAAAGGGTGTCCGCGTGGACGGAACGCCAGTGGCGCTCTATCGGCTCGGTGACCAGGTCTATGCGACGCACGGGGTTTGTACTCATGCCCTTGCATTCCTTGCCGATGGGTATGTCGAGGACGGGAAGATCGAGTGTCCGCTCCATCAAGGCCTCTTCGACATTCGCACCGGCAAGGCGCTGTGCGCGCCGCTGACAACGGACCTTCAGACCTTCGCCGTCAAAGTCGAAGAAGGAACGGTTTTCGTCGATTTTGACTCGCCCGCGGCAGAGGTGCAGCACGCGGCGCCCGTGCCGGGCGAGTCCAAGTCCGAGTCATCTCGCCCGCATGGCTCTGTCCTCATCGTTGGGGCGGGGCAGGCGGCTGCCGCCGCGGTTCGCGGTCTGCGCGTCAATGGCTTCACCGGTGCGATCACAATGGTCGGAAGCGAGCCGCATTTTCCGTATGAAAGGCCGCCGCTCTCGAAGGATATCCTGCTCGGAAAGGCGACCGCGGAGGCGTGTGTGCGCTTGTCGCAAGTCGATGCAGCCACGCTTGACGTGGTGACGCATCTAAACGTCACGGCGACGCGCATTGATCCGAAAACAAAGGCCGTAACGCTGAGCGATGGCCGCGAGCTGAGCTACGAGTCACTTCTTCTTGCCACAGGCGGCGTTCCGCGACGGCTCGAGATTCCCGGTGCCGACCTGCCCGGTGTTCACTATCTCCGCACGCTTGAAGATGCGGCCGCGATCGGCGCGACGTTGGAAGCCGCCCGCCGCATCGTGATCATCGGGGGTGGATTTATCGGCCTCGAGCTTGCCTCCGTCGCAGCGTCGCTCAACGTGTCTGCGACCGTTCTCGAGCGTGAACCGGAACTCCTGACGCGCGTGCTGCCGGCTCCGATAGGGCGGGCTTTTCGTACACTTGCCGAGCGCCATGGAGTGCGTGTTCAGCTCGGGGCGGCGGTGGAGGCGATCGAGCGCGACGGCGATGGGCTTGCCGTGCGGACGACGGGCGGCATCCTCAAGGCCGATGCCGTCTGCATCGGTGTTGGACTTGTCCCCGAGACGGCGCTCGCCGCTGCGGCAGGCTGCGAGGTGGATGGGGCGGTCGTCGTCGACGCCGAGCAGAGGACCAGTGTAGCGGGCATATGGGCCGCCGGCGACTGCGCGCTGCATCATTCGCCCATCAGAGGGCGGCGCGGCCGACTTGAGAGCTGGCACAATGCCGAGCAGCAAGGTGCCGCCGCAGCTCGATCCATTGCCGGATGTGCGCCTGTCGCGGACGAGCCGCGGCCGTGGTTCTGGACCGACCAGTTCGGTCTCAGCATCCAGATCCTCGGCGTCGCTGCGCCCGGTGACAGGGTTGCGCTTACGGGGCGCGACGGCGAGCAGGGCGCGATCTACAGGACAATTGATCCGATGACGGGGCGGCTGACCAGTGTCGTCGCGTTCTCCGATGCCGGCGCAATCCGCCGGGCGCGCGAAGAGCTGGGGAGCGCGGACTGTTTCGACGTCGCCAAGGCGTCTGCCGTTCTTCTGGACAGTGAAGGTAAAGGGGAGGAGCCCTCCGTGGGAGTCGAAGCCAGATCGCAGTCGGCGAAGCAATATGTGTGGCCATCCGAGGGACTGACGAGGATCCCCGACTGGGTCTATACCGACGACTACATCTATCAGCGCGAGGTCGAGAGGATATTCCATGGCCGCACCTGGAACTACGTCGCGCTCGAAGGCGAGATCCCGAATCCGGGGGATTTCATTCGCTCGAACGTGGGGCCGACGCCGATCGTGGTGTCGCGCGCGGAAGATGGGACGATCAGCGCCTTCGAGAACAGGTGCGCGCACCGCGCGGCTGAATTCTGCCGCGAGCTGAGCGGTAATGCCAAGGAGTTCGTCTGCCCCTATCATCAATGGTCTTATGATCTGAAGGGCAACCTGGCCGGTGTCCCGTTCCGTCGCGGCGTCGACGGCAAGGGCGGCATGCCGGCAAGCTTCAAGCCCGCCGATCACGGTCTGAAGCGGCTTAATGTTACATCGCATCGTGGCGTCGTGTTCGCGTCCTACTGCGACGACATGGAACCTCTGGCCGATTATCTTGGCCCAGAGATTCTGCGCGAATTCGAGGCGACGTTCGACGGCCGCAAGCCGAAAGTGCTCGGCCATTACCGGCACACCCTTCCGGGCAACTGGAAGCTTTATCACGAGAACCTCAAGGACCCCTATCACGCAACGCTGCTCCACACCTTCCTCGTTACGTTCGGGCTGCTGGTGGCCGGCAACAAGTCGTCGATGATCGCGGATGCGTCAGGTCGTCATGGGGTGATGGCGTCGGCCAAATCGGACGCCAGCAAGCTGGACGGCGACACCAAGAAGGAAATGCGCGCCTACAAGGAAGGCATGACGCTCGCTGAGCCGCGTTTCATGGATTTCGTCAACGAGTTTGACAGTCCATGGTCGGTGACCATGACGACAGTCTGGCCGAACCTTATCGTACAGCGCGAGATGAACACGCTGGGCGTCCGGCAGATCGTCCCGACTGGCCCGAACGAATTCATCATGAAATGGACGATGTTCGGCTTCGAGGGCGACGATGAGGAAATGACGCGCCACCGGTTGCGGCAGGGCAACCTGATGGGGCCCGCCGGCTTCCTGGGCCTTGAAGACAATGAGGCGATCAAATTCGTCCAGGACGGCATGCTTGGCGTGCCTGACGGCAACCATGTCGTCGAGCTGGATCCCGGCGTCATCGGGACCGCGAACACGTTGATTTCCGAAGCGTCGATCCGCGCAATGTACCAGCATTGGCGCAGCGCGATGGAACTCTGATGGCATCTCATCCCCAGGTTAATCCCATGCTGGCAACAAACACGACCCTATCCAGTCCTAGGCGTCTGGACGACCTGCTGCTTCACTTCGAGATCGAGCGCTTCAACTGCGCCTATGCGGCTGCGCTTGACGAACAAAGGTTGTCGGACTGGAGCGAAATGTTTACGGCCGACGCAAGCTATGTCGTGCTGTCGCGCGAGAACGAGGACCGCGGATTTCCCGTCGGCCTCATCTATTGCGAGAACCAGGGCATGATCCGCGATCGCGCGTTCGCGCTGGAAAAGACAGCCATGTTCGCTCCCCGCTATTTGCGTCACATGATCAGCAATATTCTGCTTCACGGTGAGACCGACGCAGGAGACATCAAGGCGCAGGCGAATTATGTCGTGCTTCAGGTGTTGTTCGATCGGCCGGATGCGACGATTCACCAGGTCGGTACCTATCACGACATCTTTCGACGTACAGACACCGGTCTGAAGCTCGTGCAACGCCGCTGCATCTACGACAATCTGCTGGTTCCAAACGCGCTCTGCATCCCGGTATGATGAGCGACGATCGGTGCGCGAGGCGGGCGGCGCGGCCGTGATTGGAAGCCGGACGCGCACAATGGGCTGGGGACGGTGATGGACAAGAGCGAGGCGTTGGGTGGAGGAATCGGCGCGCGGGTCCGGCGAAAGGAGGATGCGCGACATCTGCGCGGTCGGGGACGCTTCGTCGACGACATCCATATGCCCGGCCTTCGCGAGGTGGCTTTTCTGCGCAGTCCCACTGCCCATGCTCGGCTTGTCTCCAAGGGAAAACCTCCACAGCACGCTGCGTGCACGTTCTTTGCTGAAGACCTCGCCGGGGTCGCTCCGATCGTTACGCGATCGTCCATTCCGGGGTACAAGCTTTCGAAATACCCTATTCTTGCAACTGACAAGGTACGGTTCGTCGGGGAGCCGGTCGCGATGTGCGTGGGCGTCAGTCGCGCGGTGGCGGAGGATCTGACCGAACATGTCGGGGTCGATTACGAGGACCTCCCGGTGATCACGTCCTGCGCGTCGGGCCGTCGTGCGGGCGCTGCGCTCCTGCACGACGAGTGGGGTGACAACCTGTTCCTGGAGACATTCTTCGACAGCGGCATCGACGACGTCATCGCGAAAGCACCGGTCTCGGTTGAGCTTGAGATGTCTTGTGCCCGCCAAACCATGCATCCAATGGAAGGCAAGGGGGTATTGGCGTGGTGGGACCATCGCGCCGATCAGCTCGTGGTGCACACGTCGACGCAAGTGCCGCACTTAATACGCGTGGGGCTCGCCGAGTGCCTCGGGATTCCCCAGGCGCGGATCCGGATTGCTGCGCCCGATGTCGGCGGGGGCTTTGGCTACAAGTGCCTGCTGCAGCCGGAAGAAGTTGCGGTTGCCTGGCTTGCAGCGACCTTCAAGACGCCGTTCCGATGGACCGAGGATCGCCGCGAGCATCTCGTGGCCGGCGCCAATGCGCGGGAGCACGAATACAGGATCAAGGCCTATGCGGACCGGGATGGTCGGCTGCTGGCCATGGATGCCGAAGTATCGGTCGACACCGGCGCCTATTCGGTCTGGCCGTTCACGGCATGCCTGGAGGCGGCACAGGCGGGCGGCAATCTGCCGGGGCCGTACCATCTGGCCGCTTACCGATGCCGGACCTATTCCGTTGCGACGAACAAGCCACCGTTCGCACCCTATCGTGGCGTGGCCCGGCCCGGGGTCTGCTTCGCCATGGAGCAGGTCATCGACGCGATCGCGCGCGAGGTGGGGCGCGAGGCGTGGGAGGTGCGGCGGGACAACCTCGTTCAGGCCTCCGCGATGCCGTACACGAACATCACCAACAAGCACTACGACTCGGGCAACTACCCGGAAGCTTTGATCGCGGCGAAGGACATGATCGGGCTGGAGGCATTTCGGGCGGGGCCGAGGCGCGATGACAGGGGCCGCTATCTCGGCGTGGGGTTTGCTAGTTTCACTGAACAGTCCGCGCACGGCACGAAGGTATTTGCAGCCTGGGGGCTGCCGTTGGTGCCGGGCTTTGACCAGGCCCACGTCAAGCTCACGCCTGACGGGGCCCTGGAGGTCAGTGCCGGCATCCATACGATTGGACAAGGATTGGAGACGACGCTGGCGCAGATCGCGAGCGAACAAACCGGCGTGCCATTCAGGGATATCAGGGTCACGCTCGGGGACACTGCGACCACCCCGTTCTCGACGGGTGCCTACGCATCACGCGGCATTGTGATGTCGGGCGGCGCGGTCTCGCGCGCATCCGCAGTCGTTGCGCAACGGATCAAGGCGATCGCGGCTCACTTGCTGCAGGTCGAGGTCGGAGCGGTCAAATTCGCTGATGGCAGGATCGTCGCCGGCAATGCCAGCGTGACCTACGAGGACGTCGGACGCGCCTGGTATATGCGGCCGGATCAGCTTCCGGACACAGTTGATACTGGTGGGCTCGAAACAACGGAAGGGTACAAGCCCGAGGTCGACACGGGCGTCTTCTCCTATGCTACGCATGCGGTCCGGCTTGCCGTGGACGCCGATACTGGTCACGTCGAAATCCTGGACTATGCCATCGTCGAGGATTGTGGGCGCATGGTGAATCCGATGATCGTCGAGGGCCAGACTTATGGCGGCGCGGCGCAGGGAATCGGAACCGCCCTGTTCGAGGAAAGTCCCTACGACAGCAATGGCCAGCCGCTGGCCTCGACGCTTCTCGACTACATCCTGCCAGGGCCCACCGAACTTCCCGGATTTCGCATCGAGCATCGCGAGACGCTCTCGCCCTATTCGGCGCATGGCATCAAGGGGGTCGGCGAGGGCGGCGCAATCGCGCCGCCGGCGGCGATCATCAATGCCATCAATGATGCGCTTGCTCCGCTCGATGCGACGATCCGGCAGGTTCCGGCGAGCCCACGACGAATTCGCGATGTGATCAGAAGGGCGCGGGATAGGGCCGAAGACGAGCGGGTCGTTGTGCGATGAAGCCCTCCGCGTTCGAATTCAGGAATGCCCAGACGCTGAGCGAAGCAGCTGAGCTGCTTGCCGAAGCGGGTGGCGAGGGCAAGGTTCTGGCCGGCGGTCAATCGCTCGGGCCCATGCTCAATCTGAGGCTGGCACGACCGAAGCTCCTCGTGAACATCAAGCGTGCCAGCGACTTTCGCAAGGTCGCCGCCGACGACAAGGTTTTCTCGATCGGCGCCGGTTGGACCCATGCCGAGATCGAGGATGGCGTGCTCGAGGATCCAGCCCGGGGCCTGTTGCGCTACGTCGCGCACGGCATCGCCTATCGCGCGATCCGCAATCGGGGGACCATGGGTGGCAGCCTTGCGCATGCCGACCCTGCGGCGGACTGGGTCTCGACCCTTGCGGCCCTGGGCGCCACGGTTGTGGTGCTGGGTGTCGGAGGCAAGTCACCGCAAAAGCGCTACGCGGCCGAGACCTTCGTCGAGGGCGCGTTCACGACGAAGCTCGCCGAGACCGACATCATCGCGGCGATCGAGATTCCGCGGCTCTCAACCGCTGCCAAGTGGGTCTACTACAAGATCTGTCGCAAGACCGGCGAATTTGCAAACGCGATCGGCGTCGTCATTCACGATCCGAAAACGGACTTGAGCAGGGTCGTTGCCGGTGCGACCGACGGGCCGCCTGCGATGCTGTCGAAGGCCGCGGCGCGACTCGCCGAGTCCGGCGCCGAGGCGGCCGGCACGACCGTCGTTGACGAAATCCGCGAGGCGTTGCCACATCTCGATTGCGACGCGCAAGGACTGCATGCGGTAGCGGTGTGCCGGGCGCTGGCAAAGCTCGGCAGGGAGCAGCACGAATGACAATGGTCATGATGACCGTGAACGGCAATGCGGTGAACGCAAACGTTGACGCGCGGACGCTGCTCGCCGACTTCCTGCGGCAAGAGCTGCAATTCACCGGCACCCATTTGGGATGCGAGCAGGGTGTGTGCGGCGCCTGCACGGTGGTCGTCGACGGCAAGGTGCAGCGATCCTGCATCACGTTCGTCGCCGACTGCGAGGGGGCGCAGGTCACGACAATCGAGGGATTCGATGACGATCCCACCATGAGTGAGCTGCGCGAAGCATTTTCGGAGTGTCATGCGCTGCAATGTGGCTTCTGCACGCCCGGGATGCTGACCACCGCGCGCGACATCGTGCTTCGTCTTGGCGACATTCCGGAGCCGCAGATACGCGAGGAGCTGTCGGGCAATCTTTGCCGATGCACCGGCTATGTCGGTATCGTCGCAGCTGTCAGGAAGGTCGCGGCAGGAAAGAGCCCGGTCGCGGTGAATCGACCGGCCACGATTTCTGCGCAGCCGTTCGACGGTCCGCGACCGGCCCCCGCGTCAACCCAAGCGACGAGCCAGGCGATACCGCGTGCATTGCCTACCGCCGCGTCCACCGGCGGCGGAACCTCGATCGACGAACAAGTCAAGGTCGCTGCATCGCCCGAACAGATTTGGGCCGTTCTCTCCGATCTCCGACGGGTCGTGCCCTGCGTACCGGGTGCCGAGATCACGACCCTTGCGGGAGATGATCTGACCGGAAAGATCCGGATAGCGCTCGGACCGATCAAGGTTGCGTTCAGCGGTCAGGCCAAGGTCGGTATGGACGCCGACAACCGCGAAGGCTGGATGAGCGGGCGCGGGCGCGATGCCGGACAGGGCTCCTCGGCCGAGGGGACGGCCCGTTGGAAGGTTCTCGCCGATGGCGCCAATGCCTCGGTGATCGCTGTCACGCTGAGTTGGAAGTTGGGCGGGCCACTGGCACAGTTCAATCGGTCCGGCCTGGTACAGGACATCGTGCGTCGCCTCGCTGCGACGTTCGCGGCCAATCTTGAAGCCGCGATCAGCGGCGTGCCTCAGCCTGCGCAAGCCGGCGCAGCGCTCGGCGGCTTGCGGTTGATCTGGTCGATCGTCAAAGCGCGCTTGATGTCGTGGAGATAGCCGTCGACCTTCGCCCAGACGGCGCTCCGTATTATGCGTGGTAAGGCGAGTATTGTATAGATGTATACTGACTAATTTGCCGGGCTCATTGCACTCCATTACTCGTCGTCCTGCGCCCTTTTCTTGCGTCGCTCAGAGGTCGCGGAGGCTTCGGGCAGGCTGTACTGGCTGTTTCCTTCGATCAGCTCCGTGACCATTGCCAGGAATGCGGAGCGGAACTCGGGGCGAAGCGGTGCGAGGAAGCGATCCTGCGCGCGGCGCATGCTGTCATACATCTGTTCCGCAATGTCCTCGCCCTCCTTGGTCAGGAACGCGACCATCGACCGGCGGTCCGTCTTGCTGCGCTCACGACGCACCAAGCCCCGTTCGGACAGCCGGTTGAGGACATCAGCAACATTGGTCCGGTCGATCCCGACCTCGCCCCCGAGCGTGACCTGATCGATCCCAGGATTGTTGAGCAGGGCCGTGATGAGGCCGTACTGCACCGGCGTGATGCCAAACTCCTGGCATTCCTCCTGAAATATCGCCGAGTGAATCTGGTGCAGCCGGCGCACGAGGTATCCCGGGCGCGACGATAGTGGCATGCGCGCGGTCTCCACCTTTGCCTCGGTCCTCGATGGCTTGTTCGTTGGCTGCTTCTTCAACGTTCATGTCCTTCCATTTTTAGGCACGCGGCGCCCGCAAATTGCGCCGCAAGGCTATTGACACCCGATTTCTTTGGTTCATAAATACTCAGTATACATCGTTTTATTACGAGCGTTACCATCGAAGCGGGCTGATCCCCGTTAACAAATTCAAGAACCGAATGGAACGCGCTGTCGAGGGAAGAAGGCTCATGTGCAGATTCGTACTGTCCACGCTCGCGTTCATCTTAATCTTGGGACTCGGCCCGGCCAAGGCAGGGCCGGATGCCGTCACTGTCGGCGTTCTCAATGATCTCAGCGGGGTCTATGCAGACCTCGGTGGGCAGGGTTCGGTGGCGGCCGCAGAGATTGCGGTCGAGGAATTCGGGCCCTCCGTTCTCGGTAAACCGATCAAGGTGATTTCGGGAGATCACCAGAACAAGCCCGATGTCGGCGCACAGCTGGCGCGCCGCTGGTTCGACATCGATAACGTCGACATGGTGATCGACTTCCCGAACTCCGGTGTCGCGCTTGCGGTGCAGGAAATTGCCAAGACCAAGAAGAAGGTAGCGATCTACTCGACCGCAGCCACGATGGATCTCACGGGCAAGGCCTGCTCGCCAACTGGGTTTCAGTGGACATACGATAACTATTCCAATGCGGCCGGCGTCGCGTCGGCTCTGGTCAAGAAGGGTTTCACGAGCTGGTATTTCATCACGGTCGACTATGCCTTCGGGCTTTCGCTGGAGGCCGAGGCATCCAAGGCCGTCAAGGCAGCCGGAGGTTCGGTCGCCGGAACGGCGAGGCATCCGCTCAACACGCCGGACTTCTCGTCGTTCCTGCTCCAGGCCCAATCGTCGAAGGCGAAGGTCGTCGCGCTCGCCAACGCCGGTGGTGACACCGTCAATGCCGTGAAGCAGGCGCACGAATTCAACATCTTCGAGAGCGGGCAGACGCTGGTTACGCCGGTCACCTTCATCACGGACGTGCACAGCCTCGGTCTTGCCGTCGCGCAGGGGCTCACCTTCGTGACCGGCTACTACTGGGATCTCAACGACCAGACCAGGGCCTTCGCGGAAAAGTTCTACAAGCGGCGCAAGGCAATGCCGACGATGGCGCAGGCCGGCGTCTACTCCGGCGTCCTCCACTATCTCAAGGCCGTGAAGGAAGCCGGCACCGATGACGGGCTGGCAGTGGCGGAGAAGATGCGGGCGATGCCGGTGCGTGACGCCTTCACGCAGACCGGCACGGTGCGTGCCGATGGGCGCATGGTGCATGACATGTACCTCGTTGAGGTCAAGAAGCCGTCGGAATCAAAGGCGCCGTGGGATTACTACAAGGTCCTTGCGACCATTCCGGCGGGCGAGGCGTTCAAGCCGCTCGCCGAAAGCGATTGCCCGCTTGTGAAGTGACGTCAACGCCGCGGCTGCATGCGGCCGCGGTGAATGCGACTCGATGCCTGCGCTGGCCTTGACGGAACGACGTCCGTCAAGGCGTGGGCGGGCCTGTGTCCTCAATCCCGATAATCCGGAACGAACAAGATGACCGTCAGACGAATTCGAAAGATCGCGCTTGAAGAGCACTTCACGGCGCCCGGATTCGAGACCTACTCGAAAGTCTTCACCGGCCTGATGGGCGCTGCCGCCCAGTCCGACCTGTCGTCGCGGCTCACGGACTTTGACGATATCCGCCTCGGCGAGATGGATCGGGCCGGCATCGACGTCTCGGTCCTGTCGCAGACCGGCCCGAGCGTGCAGGCGGAGGTCGACGTCGACGCCGCCATCCGCAAGGCCGCCGACAACAACGATTTCTTGGCTCGGCAGATCGCGCGGCATCCGCGCCGCTATGCGGGATTTGCATCACTTCCGACGCATTCGCCGCGAGCGGCGGCCGCTGAACTGTCGCGCTCGGTTGAGGCACTTGGCTTCAAGGGAGCGCTGGTGAACGGGCACACGAACGGAATCTATTACGACGCACCGCCCTATGATGAGTTTTGGGAGTGCATGCAGCACCTGGACGTTCCCCTCTATCTCCATCCGACCGACCCGCGACCATTCCCGAAGGCTTATGAGGGGCATCCGGAGCTCTCCGGCGCTGTATGGGGATGGGGCGTTGAGACGGCGACGCATGCGCTCAGGCTGCTGTTTGGAGGCGTGTTCGACCGCTTCCCTCGGCTGAAGATCATCCTCGGTCACATGGGTGAGGGGCTGCCGATGTTGCGCTGGCGATTCGACAGTCGGTTTGCCGTCTATTCGCACGGGGTGACGCTGGCACTGAAGCCGTCCGAATATTTCGGGCGCAACATCTTCATCACAACGTCGGGAGTCTGCTCTCCGGCGGCACTTGCCTGCGCGCTCGCAGAGATGGGCAGCGAGGCCGTCATGTTCTCCGTCGACTATCCGTACGAGTCAACGGCGATCGCCGCGGACTTCATCGAAGGCGCGGAGCTGTCGGGCGATATCCGGGAGCGGGTCTGCTCGCGCAACGCAGAACGCATCCTGAAACTGGGCTGATTATCCGCGGGAGTATGACAATGCAGAGAGTCTTTCGTATCGGTCAGATCGTACCGAGCTCGAACACGACAATGGAGACCGAAATCCCGGCGATGCTCGACGCGCACGCACGCGTGCATGGGACGCGCTTCACGTTCCATTCCAGTCGCATGCGGATGAAGACCGTGAGGAAGGAAGAGCTGGCGGCAATGGACGGCGAATCGGATCGCTGCGCGCTCGAACTGTCCGACGCGCGCGTCGACGTCCTCGGCTACGCCTGCCTTGTTGCCATCATGAGCATGGGAAAATCCTATCACCGGATTTCGCAGGAGCGGCTTCACGGTCGAACGGTCGAAAACAGTGCGCCGGCGCCCGTCGTGACCAGCGCGGGAGCCCTGGTCGACGCGCTGCACATCATCGGCGCGAAGAGTATCGCTGTTGTTGCACCCTATATGAAGCCGCTGACCCAGCTCGTTGTCGACTACATCGAGCACGAGGGGGTCAACGTCATCGACTCCAGAGCGCTCGAGATTCCTGACAACATCCAGGTCGGACGCCATGATCCGGCGAAGCTTCCCGGGATCGTTGCGGGGATGAGCTTGCAGGACGCCGATGCCATCGTGTTGTCGGCTTGCGTGCAAATGCCTTCGCTGCCTTCGATCGCCGAAGTCGAGGCGCGGACCGGGAAGCCGGTGATTACGGCGGCGGTCGCCACGACCTACGCGATGCTGAAGGCGCTGAATCTCAGCACCAGGGTGCCCGGTGCGGGCGCGCTGCTGTCGGGTGCCTTCGACGACCAGGTGATGGTGTCGCGTACTGCAAGGGCGCACGCGGGATGAGCACCTTCCAATACGGCGGAAATATCCGCGCCAACGGGATCAGGCAGCACTACTTGCGCTACGGGCAACGCCGGCCTGACCGCGACGCCGTGATCGTGTTGCCGGGAATAACGAGCCCGGCCATCACATGGGGCTTCGTCGGCGAACGGTTCGGCCGCCAGTTCGAGACCTATGTCGTTGACATCCGCGGCCGCGGTCTCTCGGAAAGCGGACCGTCGCTCGACTATGGCCTGAATGCCCAAGCCGCCGATGTGGTCGAACTGGCGGCTGGCCTCGGGCTCGATCGGTATTCCGTCGTCGGGCATTCCATGGGCGCTTGTATTGCGATCCGCGCGGCGCGAGCGCGCCCCGCTGGCCTGGTGCGGCTCGCATTGGTTGATCCGCCGGTGTCGGGACCGGCGCGCAGGGCCTATCCGGCGA
The DNA here is from genome assembly GCF_042430365.1 of Bradyrhizobium erythrophlei. GTDB lineage: Bacteria > Pseudomonadota > Alphaproteobacteria > Rhizobiales > Xanthobacteraceae > Bradyrhizobium > Bradyrhizobium erythrophlei. Next base: position 367,051 of record NZ_JBHMET010000274.1, on the reverse strand, counting down.
AACTGGACTGGTACGTGGATTCCATTCGCCTTGCCGGCCAGGGATGCGACGCCGACGCGATGCGCGCATTCTGTCCGACCTGGACAGACGATCAGCTGCGGCTTCGGGCGGAATGGCTGCACACATGCGACGAGCGGGCGGTTCGCGAGAGCTTCGACGGCTTTCACCGTGACGACATCCATGCGGATCTCGCATCCCTCCGGATTCCCGTGCGGCTGATCGCTGCCGGCCGTGGGGATGTGATCCGCGACGAAGACATCACCGAGATTCGATCGCTTGTGCCGCCGGTCTCGGTCACCCGTGTGGCCGACGCGGGCCACATGATCCCGTGGGACGATGAAGAGAGCTTCTACGCCGCCTTCGCCGACTTCCTCGGCGCCCGATTGGATGCCTAGAGATATCAACCAGCAAGGAGAACGAACATGTCGGTCAGCGATCACGATCTGATACAGGCCTGGAAGCAGGTTCTCACGCTTTCCAAGCTGCAGCCCGGGCAACTTGTCACCGTGCTGACCAGCGCGTCGACGCATCCGCAGACCATGTCAACCGCGATCGTTGCCGCTGCGTCAATGGGGGCAATGGTCAACCGCCTCGACCTGCTCCCGGTGAATGGGGAAAAGGCGCTCAGCCGCGACTCGCTTGCCTATCTCGGTACGACGCCGTTGACGGGAAACCGCGCGGCGATCGCCGCCCTGAAGGAAAGCGATCTCGTCCTGGACCTCATGACCCTGCTGTTTTCTCCGGAGCAGCACGAGATCCTGAGCGCCGGGACCAAGATACTGCTCGCCGTGGAACCGCCGGAGGTTCTGGTTCGCATGGTGCCTACACTGGCGGATCGTACGCGCGTGATGGCTGCAAGCGCTAGACTTGGCAAGGCGAAGGAAATGCACGTTACGTCCCCCGCCGGAACCGACGTTCGCTTCAAGCTCGGTCAATTTCCTGCGATCAGCGAGTACGGGTTTGTCGACGAACCGGGACGTTGGGACCACTGGCCGAGCGGCTTTGCCTTGACCTGGGCCAACGAGGGGGAGGCCGAAGGACGGATCGTGATGGAGAAGGGTGATATCCTGCTCCCGATGAAGTCCTACATTCAGGACCGCATCCACTTCAAGATCGAGAAGGGCTTCGTCACATTGATCGAAGGCGGCGTCGACGCCGAGATTCTCAGCGAGTACATGGCTTCCTACGACGATCCGGACGCCTATGCGATGTCGCATATCGGCTGGGGGCTGCAACCTCGGGCGAAGTGGTCGACGCTTGGCCTCTACGATCGCGAGGCGACCATCGGGATGGACGCGCGTGCATTCGAGGGCAACTTCCTCTTCTCGTTCGGGCCGAACAATGAAGCCGGGGGCAGCCGGACGACGGCATGCCATATCGATATCCCGATGCGCAACTGCACGATCGCGCTTGATGGCGAGGAAGTCGTCCGCAACGGCAAGGTTCTTGACGGCGGACCCATCCGCGAGGCGGCGGAATGACCGACGAGGCGCTCACCTATCGGCGGCAAGGGTTCGGCAACGAGCTCGACATCAGCGGCCCGTTCGGCCTCTTGATCGTCGACTTCGTCAACGGATTTCTGGATCCGGCGGTGTTCGGCGGAGGCAACATTTCCGCCGCGATGCAGCGAACGATCGTTCTGCTGGACGAAGCGCGTCGGCGGAGCTGGCCCATTGCACATTCGCGGATCGTTTTTGCCGACGACGACAGTGATGGCAACATTTTCGCGATGAAGGTACCGGGCGTGCTCGCGCTGAAGGAGGATACCCCAAACAGCGCGATCGTTCCGCAACTTACACCAAGGAACGGTGAGCTGGTGGTGCGAAAGACCGCGCCGTCGGCGTTCTTCGCGACATCGCTGGCACCCTGGTTGACCCAGCGAGGCGTTCGCACGCTTGTTGTCGCCGGTTGTGTGACCAGCGGTTGCGTCCGCGCCAGCGTCGTCGATGCCATGTCGCTCGGCTTTCGGCCGCTGGTTGTCAGGGATTGCGTCGGAGACCGCGCAATCGGGCCCCACGAGGCCAACCTGTTCGACATGGCACAGAAATGCGCTTCGGTCATGGGTCTCGATGAGGCACTGGCGCGCATTGCGGGATCCGGGATCGCAACAGGTTCGGTTTGAACAACCGCGGGCGCCTGAATGGGGGCGGCGGAGGCCGTCCTGGGAAGTGAAAGATAGACGAGATAGCGGGAGGGACGAAATGACGGAAGTGCTTCAGCCGATCAGCGTCACGCGCGGCAGTTCCGCGATGACTGCCGAGGAGAAGAAGGTCGTTCTGGCCTCATCATTCGGCGCGCTGCTGGAATGGTACGATTTCTACATCTACGCCGCGCTCGCGGTGCAGCTCGGAAACCTGTTCTTTCCGAAGGGTAACGAGACCGTGGCCTTCCTCGCAAGTCTGGCGACCTTCGGAGCCGGCTTTCTGGTGCGCCCGATCGGAGCCCTGGTTTTCGGGCGCCTCGGAGACATGGTCGGTCGCAAGAAGACCTTCCTAGTGACCATCCTTTTGATGGGCATTGCCACGGTGGGCGTGGGAGTGCTTCCGACATACGACCAGATCGGGATCGCCGCGACCTACGGGCTCGTCACGATGCGTCTCTTGCAGGGTCTCGCACTCGGAGGCGAGGTTGGCGGAGCCGTAACCTACGTCGCGGAGCACTCGCCGATCGATCGGCGGGGGGCCTATACAAGTTCGCTCCAGACCACGGCGACGCTTGGGCTGCTGAGCTCCATCATTGTCGTATTCTGCCTCAAGGCTGTTCTCTCCGACGCGCAGTTCAAGGAGTGGGGCTGGAGGATGCCATTCCTTCTCTCGCTGCTCATGCTCATCATCTCGGTGTATTTCCGAGCGAAGCTGCACGAGTCGCCGACATTCCAGAGGATGAAGGCCGCCGGGGCAACGTCGAAGGCGCCGGTCGTCGAGAGCTTTACGCGCGCTTCGAACCTCAAATGCATTGCACTGCTGTTCATGATCGCCGCGGGCCTCGGGGCGATCTTCGGTACGGGGCACTTCTACTCGATGTTCTTCCTGAACAAGACGTTGAAGGTGCCGATCGAGGAGGTGCAGCTGCTGATTGGGCTCGCGCTGGTCGTCGTAACGCCTCTGTATATTGCCTTCGGCTGGCTTTCGGACCGCATCGGCCGCAGGCTTATCATGGTTGCAGCGTGCCTGCTCGCGGCGTTGACGATCCAGCCCATATTCAAGGGCTTGACCCACTACGCCAATCCGACGCTCGAACGCTTCCTCGAGAACACCGAGATCGTGGTTAGCGCCCGAGATTGTCATTTCCGCCTGTTCGCGGAAGCGACCACGGACTGCGACAAGGTGACGGGCTTCCTGACCGACCTCGGCGTCCAGTATCGATCGATCGAAGCAGCCCCCGGGGAGCCCACGACGGTCCAGATTGCGGACCGCGTCGTGGACGGCTTCAAACCCGATGCGCTCAAGCAAGCCTTGATATCGGCTGGATGGCCCCAGGCGGCGGACCTGTCCCGCATCAACCGGCCTGCGGTGTTCGGACTGCTGTTCGTGCTCGTGCTCTATCTGGCGATGGTGTACGGCCCCATGGCGGCTTTCATGGTCGAGCTGTTTCCCGCGCGTATACGTTACACGTCGCTCTCGTTTCCTTTCCACGTCGGCGCAGGCTGGGTGGGCGGGATGCTCTCGTTCGTCGTCTCGGCAATGAACGTGTTCACGGGCAGCCTGTACTATGGGCTGTGGTACCCGGTCATCGTTGCCGGCCTGGCGTTTGTCGTCGCGATTTGCTTCATGCCCGAAACACGGGGACGAGACCTCGATTCCTGACCGCGCGCCTCTCGGGGGACTGCGCCCTCTCATGAGGTCATGGGTGGGCCCACGATATCGATCTGATGTCTGGCGGCGACGGACTTCAGGGTTTCGATATCGGGTGGCGTGCGCGGGGGCAGCCCGGCTTCTTCCGCCGGTCGGCCTCCGTCCAGGAAGAATTGTTCGCGGCCGCCCGGCGTGTGAATGACGAGGAATCTTGCTGGAGCCCGGTCGACCCGGAAGGTGTGGGGGATCCCGCGCGGCAAGAACACATGTGAACCTGGCCCGGCGTCAAACCTGCGTTCTCCGCACTGGAAGGTCATCCGTCCTTCGATGAGATAGAACGACTCATCCTCGGCATGGTGAACATGCAACGGCGGCGATTCTCCGGCAGGGGCGAGGGTCTCCACCAGGCCATAGGCGCCGCCGGTCATGGCCGCTGTGGCAAGGACCGTCATGCGATAGTTCAGAAACCAGGCCGTCGGGGCGTCGTCCGGCGCAATGATCAGCGCTCGCTTGGTTGCTTCAGTTGCTTTCATGAATTCCCTCCATTGCGTTAGACCTCCACGAAGAGCGCGCCGTGTGTGATCGGCGCCCGCAAGGAGCGCAGCGCGGGGGCGCCCCATGCGCATCTCTGGTTCGGTCCTGGTAACAGCCGCGAACGATCGAAGAGTTAAGCGCCGCCGGTCCTGCGCGCTTGGGCAGCGGCGACGGCGAGCCTGCCTGTCACGACATCGGAAGATTTGCGGTCTGGTTGTCGCGGATCTGCCACATCCTGAGGGGGCTAGATCGTGTCGGCGTTTGATGCCCTATCGACGGTCCCGCCACGCGGCAGCGCGCACATCGGAAGGAGTTGCGCCGTAGAGCTTGCGAAACGTGCGGTTAAAGTAGGACAGGTCGCCGAATCCGACCTCGAAGGCGACCGTGCTGATGCTGCGGTCGAGAAAGCGTGGATCGGCAAGCAACCGATGGGCCCGCACCAGGCGCTGGCCGAGCACGAACTCGGAGAACGTGGTGCCGTCACCCTCGAGCAACCGCTGCACGTGGCGTGGCGTGAGACGCTGGCGCGCGGCCACGGCGCCAATCGTCAGATCGTGCCGGCCGAGATTTTCGACGATGTCGGCCTTGATCGCCGCAAGCCGGGCCGCGCGGACCCCTCGGCCATTGGCCTGCGCCGTCGCATCGCGATTCGCCCCGATCACCAGCGCCACCAGGTCGTGCACGTGGTTGGTGACGACATGCCGCAACTCCGGCGTGGTGAGCTCAAAGCCGTCGCTCAGTTCCACATAGCGGGCCAGCAGCCGCAGTGCATGTGCATCGCGCGGCACGGGACGCATCACCGCGTCATCAAGGTTAGGAACCAGCGGCGCCAGCATCCGCCGCGGCAGCCGGAGGCTGGTAAGGTGCGACGACGAGGGATAGCTCATTGTGGCGGTCTCAGCCATCGACATCAGGCAGGCATCGCCGGCGTTCAGCGTTCGCTCCCAGCCGCGCTGCGACACGGTCTGAACGCCACTGCTGACGACCAGCATGAGGAGATCGTCGGAGTTCCCGTCACGAACGAATTCGCGCGTTCTGGCCACCTGCAAGTTGCCGACCGCCCAGGTTCCGGTTCCCAGTCCCGGAAATGATCGCATCGTCGTCGCGAGATGAAACGGGCCGCCGGACAGGGGCTCCGGGGCGAGCTTCATGATCTCGCGCCCGCACAGCTCTCGCAACGCCGCCAGGCGATCCCGCTCGGCCCAATCGCAGGTCGAAAATCGAATGGGGTCGCAATCCGGCACGGTTGAGGTCATCGATCAATCTCCATCTACAGGGGATCATCTCGATATGTATACGCACCGTGCAATCGGTTCGAGGCAACAGGTGATGTCGCTGCAGTCCAAGGGGATGGTCGCGCCTGTCCAAGTCGTTTCAATTCGACGCCGCTATAACCGGTTGCTGACCGGAACGGCAGGAAGTCGACGTCCACCGCGAGCGCACGCTAAACCGCTCACATTGCCTGTTTCCCGTTTTCGGCGCCGTTCTCCGTATCGAACGGCCCGATCGGAATCGCCCGCGAGAAGTACCTTGATCGAGGCTCCTGGAAGACGCCGGCGTGCGTGTCGATGCGATGAATTGGCAGGGCGTTTCATGCAAAAGATCCCCGCGTTGCTGTACGCTCTCTTTCAACTGGTCGCCGACGTCGGTTTTGCGATTGCGAGCCTTGCTGTGGTGATTGTTGCGTCGGTTCTCACGCTCGGCTTTGCGGCTGAGCCCGAGCTCATTGCGTCGATTCTTGTTCTCGGGTTCCTAACCGCCCTTGCCGATACCAAGCTTCAAGCAGGACAAATGGCTGACAAGGACATCCGGGCGCGCCAAACATTCGAACAACCGTCCGATCCGTTGTGAACGGCGTCTGATCGTCTTTGGACCCGCATGAGGTTTGTGTCGTGGTCACCATGCGCGCCTCGGTGGCGACCAACGGTGCGACTCGCGATACGGTGACGCAGGCCAGCGGCCGTGGCGGTCGCGTTCCGAGGCACTTCCGATCGACGAGTTGCCGCACGATGTCGGTAGGGTGATGCGCTTCTTCAGCCCTCGAACATCGCACGGCACGGAGTTTGATGGCTAAGGCTCGGATAGTCTGGCGCAGTGCTCGAGCCTGGAGGGGATCTCGGAGTCCGGAGCGAGCGAGCCGCCGCGCGGGATGCACTGTCCCATGGGCGCCGCAATGCTGTCTTCCACCCAGCGTGCGAGCTGGTCGAACGCCGCCTGTGCGTGTGGCTGGACAAACTCGAGCGCAGAGAAGCCGTAACCCTGCTTGTACCTGTCGATATGGTTGCCGTTCTGCACCTCGTAGAGGCGATGCAAGTGGCCTCGACCGTGCCGAAGCGCCAGATCATGGTAGATGCGCTGGTCGGTTATCATCAGGGAGAGCTGATCCATGGTGCCGGAGACGGAAATCAGCGGAAGCTTGATGTTGCCGAGCGTAAGAGCGTCTCTGGAGTTTTGCGTCAGATTCAACTTGGCATCGCGTGCCGCATAGTCGTAGCTCGCCCTGGGCCCGGCATAGGTTGGATCGACCTTGCGGACGACGAAGCAGTGCAAGAGTTGCCAGTAGTTGTTGGCATGCGTCTCATAGAAGGAGCCGACCGGGCTGAAGGGATTGCCCGGCTTCGGGCCGACCATGAGCTCGTCGCCATAACCGTACACCAGGATGTTCTGGTAGGCTGTGCTGTCAGCGTCGTGACCTGTGGCGCGATACGCCGGCCAGTTGGAGAGCGCCACCGCGTAGTCACGCAGCAGGTTGTGCTCCGCGGTGAACAGCACGCCCTCCCAGTCGATACCGCCGTCGAAATGCGTCGGGTAATTCTCGATAACGTGTCGGACAGTCCAGCCACCCGCGGAGATGCCAACCAGGTAGTTGCGAGAAGCGCGGCGTCCGTACTGCACCATAGACAGTCGCTGACCGATCTTGGCCGCCTGGACGGTGCGAATCGACCATTCCTTGAATGAATTCTGCGGATCTTCAAAATAGAAATGCAGATAGACGCTCGAGAACTTTGAGCCGTCAGGGGCCATCTGACAGCCCAGTGGATCATCGGCCGTCGTCGAGCGCGCGTTGTACATGCCCTTGTTGGTCGCGATGAAGGCGTAACCCTTCTGAAGCACGTAGTCGCTCCAGGCGAAGTCGAGGCCGAATTCGCTTCGGGTCGAGGAGGGCGCACCTGTCACCATCTTGCCGTTCCAGTCGTTCGGAAGGCGAATGACGAAGCGCGCTTCATCCTTGTCGGCGAAAGTCGCAGAGACCTGGATCCCCGGAACCTTCTTCATAACAGGTGTGCGGAAAGGAGCGTCCGGAGAGATGACCTGCCGGTCGCTGCGGGGAGTGAAGGCACCTCTCGGCAGGCCGGAGATGGAGTCGTCCTGCGGGGTGGTTACCTCGTTGTTGGTGGTAAGGTCGTCGCTCTCGGAGCACGATATGTTGTTGGCGATGCCCTGCAGCGCGGAATGAATACCCGAGCAGCCCGCCGATCTTGCGAGGTGGTCAATTTCGATATGCAGCGTGTCGATGTCCTCGTCGGTGTCGCCTGCCTTCGAAGAGGGCGGCGAGGAGTTCTTGTCCGATGCGCTCTGCGCAGCAGGAGCAAAGACTGTGACTCCCGAGAGCGGGCACGCCGAAATGATCGCCCAGCTCACTGCGCCGAGCGTTCGGCGTTTTACCTGCCCCCACGGAGCGCGTAGTCGCTCCGTTTGAGACTCAGTTGTCCTTGCCATTTTTTCACTCCCCTGATGGGCTTGGAGGGCGCCGAGCTGGTTCGCCCCGATCGGCGGGACGTTTAGGCAATTGAGGGGCGCGGGGCTTGGGCGGGCGCGACATCGATCAGGACAAGGGAGACATCGCCTGGCACCTCGTGCCGGACATCGCAGGGCTGCACGACCGGCCCACACCATCAAGCTGCGCTCCCAGCAATTCGATGTGTCGGCTAATCGTGGGACTGCGATCGCAGCGGCGTGGCGCTCGCATAGCGCACGGCTCGAAGATGTCGAACGATGTCGTCTCCGTCCGTGTCGTTTGCCGCTTCCGGCCAAGCCTTGCCGCTTGGGCGCGGCTAGAATGTCGCTCTCTTATGCTGATGAAAGGGGCTGCCTTTGGGATCGAATGCGACGGAGATCGCAAGCCGGGAGTTGACGATCTGCGACATCACTTCGGACGGACTGGCGATTTCCGTCGGCTTCATCGACCGCGCCGGCAGAGCGGCGGCGGTGAAATTTCCGGTCGACCAGGTCGGCGCTCTGATAATGACGCTGCCGGGTCTGATCGATAAGGCGATGCGCAAGCGGTTTCGCGATGACAGCCTGCGCTTCACCTATCCGCTGGGCTCGTGGACCTTCGAAGGATCGTCCGATTCGGCGATCAACATCGTCACGTTGCGCACGGTCGACGGCTTCGAGGTGCGCTTTTCAATTCGGCAAAGCCAGCAAATCGAGCTGGGCGAGGCGCTGATCATTGCGTCACCGGCGTGGACCGGCCTCAGAGCTAACTAGCCGCAAGTTTTACAATAACCGTTGTCGCCGTCACGCAGGCGGCGTGCGTTTCGTTTGAGGGCTGTCATCGTGAATCTTTTCAAATATGTTGCAAACATGGGCGCGCGGCTTGATGGCGTGATAGCGCGCTCGATCGCCGAACGACGTATCGTCGGAACTGTGGTGCTGGTGGCTCACGGCAATGACGTGATCTATCGCCGCGCCGCCGGGCTTGCCGACCGCGAGGCGGGAACGCCGATGCGCGAGGATGCCATCTTCCGGCTCGCTTCGATCACCAAATCCTACGTCACTGCCGCCGCCATGAGGCTCGTCGAGGTTGGATGCATGGCGCTCGACGACCAGGTGACACGATTTTTGCCTGAGTTCCGGCCCCGGCTTGCCGACGGCAGGGCACCTCCAATCACTCTCGCTCAGCTCCTGACCCACACCTCGGGTCTCAGCTACCGGTTTCTCGAGCAACCGGGCAGCGCCTATCACGCGCTCGACATTTCGGACGGATTGGATCAACCGGGTCTTTCGTTCGAGGACGCGCTGCGCCGGATCGCGGCGGCGCCGCTGGTTTTTGTCCCCGGGGAGCGTTGGAACTATTCGGTCGGGATCGACGTGATCGGCGCGGTGGTCGAACGGGTGATGCAGCGCCCGTTGCCCGAGATTGTCGCGAAGCTGGTGACGACGCCACTCGGGATGGCCGAGACGGCCTTCCACGTCGCCGATCCGTCCCGCCTCGTCAAACCGTACGCAGATGGCACGCCGACACCGCAGCCCATTACCGACGGGATGGAAGTGCCCAGACTTCAAGGAGCGCTTCGCTTCGCACCAAGCCGCATCCTTGACGCGTCATCCTATCCCTCGGGCGGGGCGGGAATGGCGGGCACCGCTGACGACACATTGCGGTTTCTGCTGGCTATACACGACGGCGGTACCCAGATTCTGAAGGCTTCGACCGTTGTCGACATGATGAGCGATCATGCCGGCTTTCCGGTTAATCTGCGGGATCCTGGCTGGGGCTTTGGCTATGGCTGGGCCGTATTAACCGACGCGCGAAAGTCGGGCTCGCCGCAGTCGAATGGTACGATCGGCTGGGGCGGTGCCTATGGTCACAACTGGTTCATCGATCCCGCAAGGAAGCTGACGGTCGTCATCCTTACCAACACCACGTTCGAAGGCGTCTCGGGGGCGTTTCCAGCCGAGATACGCAACGCCATCTACGGCGACGGCGGGACCAGTCGATACTGACCGATTTCCTGCGCGTTTGCGCGGTCACGGGCGTCGGATCGTACCATCCGGCGCGATGCCGGTGAAACGGCGAACACATTATCCATCATTCAACAACATTCCAGCTCGCGACCATTGTCGATGTCGCTTTGGTCCAAGTCGTGGGTCGGATCTGCCCAAGCCGTGCAGGCTGTACACAATTAGAAGGTCGATCTGTGATCTGGGCGTTCACCAGGCAGGTTTGGATCGGGATCACCTGACGATCTAGGGCAGCAGCGTGACCATGCGAGACGGAGAGACCGCCCGAGCGGGCGGATGTACCAATATTGAAGGGAATCCGGCTTGGATGCCATCAGCAAAAGGAGAGTTGTGGTGATATCGGTGTTTCTGATGCGCATCAGCATCCTGCTGGCGCTGATCGGTATGGCTATGGGAGTCGCGATGGGCATCAAGCACGACTTCGCGCTTGCGCCGGCCCATGCCCACCTCAATCTCCTCGGCTTTGTGGCGCTGTTCCTCTTTGGTCTTTATTACCAAGCAGCACCAGAGGCCGCCGCGAGCGTGCTTGGACGAGTCCAGGCTTGGACCGCGGTTGTCGGCGCGGTCATATTTCCGATTGGGATCGCAGCCGAGGTGCTTGGTGAGCCGACACTCAAGCCGCTCGTGGTCGCCGGCTCCATGATCGTATTCGCCGGAACAGCGCTGTTCGCAGCCGTCGTGTTTCGCCACAGCCCGGCACATCGCGCATAGGGGCGACGAGAAAACAAACGCTGCCGAGTTCGTCAAATGACCGTTCTGACGTCGGCGCGGTGAAAGTGTCTGCCTGGCGTGTCGAACGTCACATGGCGGCGAGCTGTCTCCGATCGGCACCATGCCCAGGGAGGGAGGTTGGCCGAACGCATCCGGCAAGCACGCCGTGCCACCCGACCCTCCACGTTGTTTCCCTCGGCTTTCTGCCGCGGCCGCACGCTATGGTATGGTGTGACCAAGTCACCGGGAGCGTTCGCATGTCCAGGGAATATGCTGAGATTGCGTCACGGAGCTTCGTCGAAACGGCACTCCGTGTTGCCAAGCAGGAAGGATTGCGGCTCGCCGTCCGGATGCGCTGGATTGCGCTTGCCGTGATCGCCGTGATGTTGCCGATCACCAACCCCCGTTTTGAGGTGGTCTATCTAGAACTTTCGTTGTTGTTGTTCGCGGTGATCGGCTGGGGGCAGCTCCGTGTCGGGACCACGGGCCGCTCCATTCCCGAACTAATCCTGCTGTTCTGCGATCTTGCTCTGTTGACGGCAATCGCTGTGGTGCCGAATCCCTTGAGTTCGGTACGTTGGCCGCTTGCCATGCAGTACCATTTTCCGTCGTTCATCTATTTCTTTGTGTTGTTCGGTGGGGCTGCGCTGTCCTACTCTTGGCGCACCATGATCGCGATGGGGTTGTGGTCGGCAGCTCTTTGGATTGTCGGCATTGCCTACGTCATCTGGTGGACGCCCGTGACTGGGCCGCTGTCACAGCGCATTCGTGCTGCGGTCGGGAACGATGAGCGGCTGTTCCAATTGCTCGATCCCAATCATGTCGATTTCGGTACCCAGCTCCAGATCGTCGTGGTGTTCGTGATTGTTGCCGCAACGCTCGCGGTCGCGGTGCGGCGCTCTCACGCCCTCGTGCTGGCGCAAGCGGCGGCTGAGCGCTCGCGTGCCAATCTGTCACGCTATTTCTCCGCTACGGTGGTCGAGGAGCTCGCAAGGAACGACGAACCGTTCCGCGACGTGCGAACGCAGAGTGTCGGCGTGCTGTTCGTCGACATCGTCGAATTCACACGCCTGGCGGACAGCCTTAGTCCGACCGAGGTGATCGAAACGTTGCGTGTTTTCCATGCCCGCATGGAGCAGGCGGTATTCGAACATGGCGGCACGCTCGACAAGTTCCTGGGCGACGGCCTGATGGCGACTTTCGGCACACCGCTTCCGACCGATCGTGACGCCGGCAACGCACTGCGCTGCGCGCAGGCCATGATAAGGGCGCTTGACGAAATCAATGACGCGCGCCGCGCTGCAAGTCAGGCGCCGATCGAAGCCGGCATTGGCCTCCATTACGGACCCGTCGTACTTGGCGACATCGGCATGAACAGGCTCGAATTCGCCGTCATCGGCGGCACAGTCAATCTCGCAAGCCGGCTCGAAGCGTTGACACGCCAGCTGGGGTGCCAGCTCGTCGCAAGCGACGCCATTGTACGGCAGGCGAGCGCCGAAGCTGGCAATGCGGCCAATCTCAAGGTCTCGTTTGAATTTATCGAAGCGCAGGCAATCCGCGGGATCGATCGGCCCATGTCGGTCTGGATTCAACGGGGCGGTAGACATGGCTCGTTTGAATTCGCGAGGGAACGTGACGGCCAAACCCTGTGAACGAGATGGTGACGCAGGCAGCGCGCAACGCACAAGCAATAGCTGAAGTGGAGCTGCCTGTTTGACCTTGCGGCGCGTTGTTGTAGGTTTCCGCCGTCGCTTCAGTTCAAGGCGGCATCAGGTTCGGCCCGAGCGCGATAGCCTTGCGATGTCATCAAATCCGAATATCGAGGACGCAGGAGATCAACCGCTTCAGGGAGCACGTGACCCCGTTGGCGCGTTTGGGGCAGGGGCTCGCCCAGTCTTTGATGCGCGAGATCGAGCGACTTGGCGCAGGTCGCTCGCACCGTCGAAGTCGGTCGGCTTCGGCGTTGCCGCGGTGGGGGCTCTGCTGCTTCTAGCGGGTGTTGATGCATTTCTGGCGGAGCGGATCAAAGAGCTGCGGGACCACGCAACCCAGTTACAGAAGCAGATCGCGTCGGTGGAGCAGCGGGTCGGGCGGCTCGAATTGCAAATGGAACAACAGCGGTCTCGCCGCGCGCCGGATGGCCCTGCAGGTTCTGGCCGCTCCGAGGGTGAGACGGCAGCTGTGGTCAAGGCTGACCCTCCCGTCACGCTGACCCGCGCCGAGGTCGATATCATCAAGGATTACATCAAGCTTCCTCCTCCGGCGGCCGGCGCTGCCGCAACGATGAGCGTCGGCGCTCCAGTCGGTAACCATGTGCTCGTTCCATTACCTGCGCAGATCACCGATCGGGTCCCGAAGCTTGTGGGCGCGCGGTTTGCCACCGACCGCAACGGGGCCATCGTCATCGTCGTGGGAACCAGCGATCGGGTCGGCTTCATCATCCCGCCGAATTGAGCTGGGGGCGGCGAGCAGCAACCACCGCCGTCGGTGAATTTCTTGGTGACGCGGAGTGTTTGAGTGACCTGGCCGGCAGCCTCTTGTGGGCGACCGGATCAAGATGTGGGACCGAGCGCACCTCGGCCATCTTAACCGTCGCACACTTTAATGCCTTTGCCCGACGTCGCGGTCGCTTTGACGCTGGCCGATACCGTGCTAGTCATAAGTTGGAATGCGTGCCAGATCGCTTTGAGGCGCCGCATGGATATTTTAGGTCTTAAGGGTATTTTGATTTCGTTTCTGGTCTTTGTGCCTCTTGAGCGATTGTTCGCGCTGCGCAAGGAGCAGAAGATTTTCCGCCGGCAGTGGGCGAACGATCTGCTCTTCCTGTTTCTGAACGGCCTGTTGGTCAGGCTTGGACTTATCGCGCTGATCGTCACGGTTGTCTACCTGGCCGGACAATTGGTCCCGTCATCCGCGAGCGACAGCGTCGCTGCCCTCCCGCTATGGATTCAGATACCGACGGTCATTCTGGTCGCCGATCTGGGATTCTACTGGACCCATCGCATGTTTCATGCTGTGCCGTGGCTGTGGCGATTTCATGCCATACATCACAGCATCGAAGAACTCGACTGGCTAGCCGGCGCGCGAATTCACCCCTTTGATCTGATCTTAACGAGAGGCGTCTCCCTTGCTCCTGTTTTCGTGCTGGGGTTTTCCGAGACTGCGGTCCTTGTTTACGCCGCGATCTATGGGTGGCAGACGATGCTTATTCACTCCAACGTCCGCCTCCGCTTCGGTCCACTGCGCTGGGTGCTTGCGTCGCCTGAATTCCATCATTGGCACCACAGCAAAGATGCTGAAGCCAGGGACAAGAATTTTGCCGCGCAGTTGCCGTTGCTGGATGCGATGTTCGGCAGCCTCCATATGCCGCGCGGGCGGATGCCGACGGCGTACGGGTTGGATCAGCCGACGCCCGATCGCTATGTCCGGCAACTGATCTATCCGTTTACCCGTCAGCGCGACGTTCCGCTCGTCGCGCCGATGGAAGGCGGGGGACAAGCATGCCGATCTTTATCGGCGATACCCGGGAATCCGCGGATAGACCTCAAGACATAGTCCGCTGATACTCATTACGCCTCGCTGGTGCGCCGGTAGTTTTAACAGGGGCAAGAGATGGTCGACCTCAAAGCTGGGAAGGAAAGTACTCCCGGAGGGGAGGGAACCGCACCGGCGTCCGCTTCGGTCCGGTGGATCGATTGGACCGCAAGAGCGGTGGTGCTGGTCACGTTTACCGTGCTCGCCATGCTCAGCCTCGGCGGTCTCCCGCAACTCATGCCGCTGGACAACACCCACAAGCTGCTGCTGGCGGCGGCGCGCGTTTCCAATGTCTTGTTCTTGAGCTTGGTCGCGGCAACCGCACTGACCCGGCTGGCCCCCGTGCAGAAATCCAGGGGCATCGAGCCTCGGATATCGGCCCTGCTCGGTACCTTCAGCGCCATGTCGCTCGCATTGCTTCCCGAGGTTGAGATGGGTTCGATCCTGTCCATCACCGCGATCGTACTGATCATCATCGGGGTCTCACTCTCGTTCGTAGTCCTTCGCTGGTTGGGCAAGTCGTTCAGCATCATGGCGGAAGCCCGGCTGCTGGTGACGGGTGGTCCATACCGCTGGGTCCGCCACCCGCTGTACATCTGTGAGGGAATTGCGCTGGTTGGTCGGGTGCTCCAGGTGCTCTCGCCGTTTGGCGTGGCGATCGGGATCGTCGTTGCGCTGATCCAGTACCGCCGAATGATCAACGAAGAAGCGGTTCTGAGCGCCGCCTTTCCCGAATACAGGGCCTATGCTGCGCAGACGCCCCGCTTGATCCCCCTGAGGCTGGGCCGGCAGTCATGATGAGGAGGGAGAAATACCAAGCGGAGCAATCGCAACGTTTCATCGCCCGAGACGAAACGGCCGATGATTTGAGCCTTCTCAGCCGCTGGGCCGCATTGTCCCGGAGGTCCTTTGCGGAGATATTCGACGCGCCCGCGGATATCGTCATCGCATATGGACGGGTTGTTTTCACATGCATTGCGCTGATTGCAATCGTGTTCGACGCGACCGAGCCGGCTGAAAATGCGGAGATCGTCCGCGCGGTCCTGATCATCTATGCCTGGTATTCGATCGTCGTTCTGGCGGCGCTGTATTGGGGTTGGGTGCGCAAGCTTAGCGCCTTCGTCGCACACTCGGTGGATCTGTTGGCGCTGTCACTTCTGACAATGCTGACGCAAGGGATCTCCAGTCCGTTTCTGGTGGTGTTCAACTTCGTGTTGGTGGCCGCCTCTCTGCGGTGGAGCTGGCGGGGGGTCGTGGCAACGCTGCTGTTGCTGGTGCTGCTGAGTGGTCTGTCGGTGATGGCCGATATGTGGGCGAGCCGAACGCCGGAGAGCCCCGGTCAACTGGCGATCAGGATGGGCTACCTGTTCGTGGTGTCGATCCTGCTCGGCTATGCGAGCGCGCATCGGGAATATCAGCACCAGCGACTGGTCACGCTCGCCAGGTGGGGGCCAAGCGCATCCGTGGATCGCGCGGCCGTTCTGAGCGAAACGCTCCACCGGGCGGCCGAAGTCCTTGAGGCGCATTGCGCAGTTGCGATGTGGCAGATTGATGGCGGGCCCTGGGAAACCGCCATCTGGCGGAACGGTCGCGGCCAGATCTTGACGCCGTCGGCGCAGCCTCCGATCGTGGTTCCGGCGACGCTGGCCAAGGCGACATTCTCGAGGGTCGGGGCGGATCCGGATCGCCTCAATCTGATCGGCGCCAAACTGGCGCAAGCATCGTACGCGCTGAGTGGCGACCTGGTGACAGCGCTGCCGATCGTCGACTATTCATCCGCGCCGCTCGAAGGATCGAATGTCGACGGCCGGCTGTTCCTCATCGGCAATATTCGCGGCAGTGACGATCATCTCTTCGTGACGCGTATCGTCGCGGATCGCGTCAGCGCCGAGCTGGATCGCCAGGTTCTTTCCGAACTCGCCACCGAGCGCACGTCGTTCCGTGAGCGCGAGGCAATTGCCCGCGACCTTCATGACGGATTGCTGCAGAACCTGACCGCAGCGCGGGCGCAGCTGGAACTGGTGCAGGCAGGCGGCGAGACTGCGGGGCAGCTCCAGACGATCCGCGATCTGTTGCAGGTCGAACAACACCGCGTCAGACGCTTTGTCGAGTTCATCCGCTCGATGGAGCACGAGCAGGAGGCGCTCGAAGCGCTGCGACCCCACCTCGAGGAGTGTGCCAGAACCTGGGGCTGCGATCTCTCGCTTGAATTGGCGCCGAAGTCCGCGCGGGTGTCGCGCAGGCAGCTCAACGATCTCTCGCTGATGCTTACCGAAACGGTTGCGAACGCCGTTCGGCACGGTGAGGCTCAATCGATCAAGGTCGTCGTTCGTCACGATGCTGCGCTGGAGGTGGAGGTCCACGACGACGGTCGCGGTTTTCCGGTGGCGACGTCGAACTGGCCGCGTGACGTTGATCCCGATGGTCTTCCGAAGTCGCTGTACTCGCGCGCGCTGGATCTCGGCGGACGATTGCGCATCCTAACCTCGACATCGGGAACCTATGTCTATTTCGAGCTGCCTCTGCAATGATAGTCGCGCCGAGAATTTCCCTTGTGGTCGCCGATGATCATCCGTTGCTCTTGGAGGGTATCGTCCGCGTGCTCAGCGCCGAACGCGATCTCGACGTCCGGGCGCGCTGCTACACCGGCACAGAAGCCCTGCATGCGATCCGACAGCACCAGCCGGCTGTTGCCATACTCGATGTCGCGCTGCCGGATATGACCGGATTGCAGGTCATGCGGGAGCTAAGGGCCGAGGATAGCGCGACGAGGGTCGTGTTTCTGACCGCCAATGCAACGGACGCCAACATCTTCTCGATGGTCGAAGGTGGCGCCTTCGGCCTGCTCTTGAAGGACACGCATATCGATGGATTGGTACGCTGCATCCGACAGGTCGTCAGCGGACGGCGATCGTTCCCTCCGGAAACAATAACGGCGGCGCTTGAACGGGAGATCGGGCGACGCGAACGGCTCGACTATTTCGTGCAGATGCTATCGGCAAGAGAGTATGAAATTCTCCTGCTTGCGGCCAAGGGTTTGGAGAACAAGGCTGTCGCGCATCAGCTCCGCCTGTCCGAGGGAACAGTGCGGCTCCATATGCACCACATCTATCAGAAAACGGGAATTGGTAGCCGGGCTGCCCTTGTCGCAATGGCGCTAGCATATTCCGAGATCGTGAACCAATGACCGGGTTTAGTGCATCGGGTGCAGACAGCCGAGCATGAAGATGCCGATCAGTCCCGCCGCGATCGATGGCGCGAAGGCGACCTTCATCCGGTTGTGGGCGTACTGCACCTGGATCAAGCCGAGGCGGCCGAGCAAGGTGTGAAGCAGAGCCGCGCCCGCCATGATGATCAGGAAAGGCAGAACACATCCGATCCCGGTCCACAGGAGCGCGACGGTGAGCAGCTTGAGATCGCCGCCGCCCATGTAGCCTTGGCCGTACCAGTAGAGCATGAAAATGAAGCCGGCGGCCGCGAAGGCGATATTCCAGTGCAATTGAACCCAGCGGCCCGAGACCGCGGCATGGGCGACAAACAGCACCACGAGCACGATCAGGAGTTCATTGCGGATCTTGAGCTCACGCAGATCGTTAGCGGCAACATAAAACAGCAGGACCGATGTGAGGATGAGGATCAGAAACGATGCGAAGTTCGCGTCGATCATTTTGCGTGGCTGCGCAACATAAGGAAATAAAGCAGATGCGAGGTGGCAAAGGAAGCGACGGAGGTCAGAACCAGGATGGCAAGCATAGTCGACGTGCCGCTGCTCGGCGCGGTGATCCACGCAAGCGAGGCCGACTTCGCCTCGCCGGCTCGTCCCCACACCAGCCAACTGTAGACCACGAAGGCCGAGAAGACCAAAGCCAGGTTGCTCGATATCGCAAGGCAGAGGTTCTTCTTGAGGGCGATCCCTGCAAACCCGATGACCGCAATGGGGCTGGCGATCAGGAACGTCAGCGCAAAAGGCGTGCCGCCAAGGTCAAGCGCAGCGCGGCTCTTCCGGAACATGTTGAAGACGTCCAGATTGAGGTACCAGAGCAGGTTCGACGACGGATGCTGCGCCAGCTCGAATGCGGTGGCGTCGGCTGCCATGGCCGCGGCCAGCAGGGTGATTGGCCCGACCAGCTGAATGCGCGCAAGGTCTCCCATCGCCTGCGAATAACCCAAAGAGATTGAACTTTGGTTAACTGGTAAGCTGCAGCGGGCAACGTCGTCCGGAACGGCTTGCGAAACGCAACTGCTACTCGGTCGACGGACGCCAGTGAAGACCTGATCTCATGCTGAAGATTTAGACGATTCGCCAATAAGGTGATGCGCCGATTTCGCTCGGCTTCGGTTGGTATCCACAACGGCGCCCCGCCCGATTGCGTGGAACCCGGCTCCATCCGGTCCAAATGCGTGAAGGAGGATTTGTTGCACTTTATCGGATATATCTAGGATTCGACGCCCGAGCAGGTCGCGGTGCTAGGACTCCTTTGCATGACGACTGGCGATAATGTTGCCAAGCATGTTGCAATGGCTTCGGTTGCGACCGGTAGCGGCGCAGCGCTGGGTGCCGACGAGGTGAGGGCGAGCGCCGGCGATGGGCGCTCCGCGGCGGCCGCGCGGTCGCCCGCGAAGAGAGACTTTGCGCTGGCCTGGGGGTTGGCGGGCGCAGTCTTGTGCGTCGATCTGGCGTGGTTTCCCCTTTCGCGGCTGCGCATCGCCGACCCTCCGACCTTCCTGGCCGATCTGGCTATCATTCTGAGTATTGTGGTCTGCTACCTCGCCCTGTTCGGCTTGCACTGGTATCTCGGGGACGACACGCATCGCATGGCGAGAGTGATGTCGCGGGTCAGCGAGCGAAGCGCGCTTGTGGTCCATGGCTTCATCTTCCTAATCGTGTTGTTCGGTTCGGTGGTCGGATTCACCTATCTGGCCGCTTCGATCGGCTGGCCGCTGCGCGATGCGCAGCTGGCGTTGATCGATCGATGGCTCGGCTTCGATTGGCCCGGATTTCTGGCGTTCAGCAATTCGAATGCGTTGTGGGCGCGGGTGCTGGTGCTGGCGTATGACAGCAGCGGTCCTCAATTGATCCTGCTTTATCTCCTGCTGGGGCTTGCCGGTCACCGCGCGCGGCTTGCCGAGCTATCCCTTTTGCTGAGCCTGACCGCGGTTGCGACGGTCCTGCTCTTCCTCGTCGTACCGGCCGCGGGTGCATATGCGCACTATGCGCCAGATGCACGGTTGTTCAATCATCTCGACCCGAAAGCCGGCATGTGGCACTTCGACATACTGCTTGGGCTACGGAACGACGCTGCGCCTTCGTTCGCGTTTGAGGGAAGCCAAGGCATGGTGGTGTTCCCGTCGTTCCACACCATGCTCGCGATGCTGATGCCGTACGCGGTGCGCGATGTCAGGCGCCTATTTCTCCCGGTCGCCGCTCTCAATGTGCTGGTGATCGTATCGACTGTCCCGGAAGGCGGTCACCACCTGATCGACGTGATCGCAGGCATCGCGATTACCTGCGCAGCGATCGCTCTGGTTCGCCGTTACAGCAGGATCTGAGGCGCTCTTCGGGCCCGGCGTCTTCCGCCAATACCCCATTATGATCGAGCGGCTACCTCGTTAGGGTTAGTCAATCGCCTATAACAGCTGTTGTATAGTGCTCCAGTTTGAATCAACTTAGTTTCTTTTTGGACGCCGCGCCTTTTCTGTGGCGTTGAAGGGTATTTCGAACAGGAGTTGCATCATGAGGAATACTTGGAATCTGATCCGAAAACTTGGCCGCGACGAAGACGGGGCAGCGCTCATTGAATACACGGTGCTGCTCGGCATCATGCTGGTGGCCGTCATTGGCTCAATCATTTTTGTCGGAGGCTGGATCCAGGGTCGGTGGACTGCGCTTAGCGGCCAGTTGCCGTAATCGGGTCCAGCCCGATTACCGGGCGGCGGGGCGCGCCAAGGCGCCCTGCTCACATCTTGTAGTCAAGTCCTGACTGATTGCCGGGAGTTGCGTCGTGAGGAATGCTTGGAATTTGATCCGGAAACTTAGCCGCGACGAAAAAGGTGCAGCGCTCATTGAATATACGGTGCTGCTCGGCATCATGCTGGTGGCCGTCATTGCCTCGATCATTTTTGTCGGAGGTTGGATCCAGGGACAATGGACCGCACTCAGCGGCCAGCTGCCGTAATTGCGGCAAATCATCAAACGGCGGGACGCGACTGCGCCCCGCTCACAGATTGCTGTCAAGACCGACTTGAATGAATGGCGCGGCCAATGTGAGCCGAAGTTGCGTCATGGGAAATAGTTCGGATTTGATCCGGAAACTTGACTGTGACGCGGCGGGCGCGACTCTCATCGAGCACACGGTGCTGCTCGGCATTCTGCTCGCGGCTAACATTGCGTCGGTTGGCTTTGTTGGACGCTGGGTCGCAGGGCAGTGGACCGCGCTGAGTGGCGCCCTGCCGGAATAGGTTCGGCTTAGCCGGTTTTGTTGGTCGGCGAGCACCACCCCACGGTTCGCTCGCAGGCCGCATTGAGAACGAGTTCATTTCGGCTGCTTCAAATGCAGCCATCATGTGGACGGACTTACCATGCGCAGAAGCAGTTCATTGATCCTTGTGCTCGCCGTGCTGCTGGGCTGCGCGGCAGCCTATCTGGCACGGAATTGGATGCTGGCGATGGCCAGCCCACCACCGCCCAGCGGCACCATCGTCGTTGCCGCTACCGCGCTCGGCTTCGGCACGGTGCTGAACTCCGACAATCTCAACGAGATACCCTGGCCGCACGGTGCGCTTCCGGACGGGGCATTTGCGACCAAGAATGAACTCCTAAAGGACGGCCGGCGGGCGCTGCTCGCGCCTCTTGCGCGGTCCGAAGCCGTGCTGAAAAGCAAAGTGACCGGCCCTGGCCAACGTGCCTCGCTCTCGGCGCTGCTCGACCAGAACCAGCGCGCTGTTACCGTCCGCGTCGATGACGTTCGCGGAGTGGCGGGTTTCGTGCTGCCGGGGGATCGCGTCGACGTCGTGCTCATCCGCACGGTCGAGCGTCAGAATTCGCGTCCCGAAAACGTCTCAGAGGTCCTGCTCCAGCACATCAAGGTGCTCGCCGTCGATCAGCTGGTTAACGAGCGGCAGGAGGCACCGACTGTCGCCAAGGCCGTGACCCTGGAGGTCACGACCGAGCAGGCCCAGAAAGTCCTGCTGGCGACCAACATCGGGAAGCTGTCGCTGATCCTGCGCCAGTCGGGCGCGGGCGACCCCACTGCCGTGAGGCCGGTCTCGGAAGACGACCTCGGCGCTGGCAAGGAGGTGCCCGTAGCGAGTGTCGCCACTCCCATCCCGGCGTCGCTGCCCGCCACGGCGCCCGCCCCGACGGTGGTCGAGGTGATCCGCAGCATGAAGATCGAACGATACAACGTAATTCGCGCGCAGTGACAAAATTGCAACGTTTATGTGCCACCAGTAGTGTTACGGTTTTGGCCGACAAGTTTTGAGATGATAAAGTTTGGCCGGCGGCAGGGTGGGTCTAACGGAAAGCGGCGAGTTCAGGAGGTAGTCCAGGCGGCCGGCACTGCGTACAGGCACTAGGCGTGCGTGAGGGGCAAATGACTCACTTGGAATGTCGCCCGGCCAATGGCGCGGGCAATCCGTCGAGGCCTTGGTGGCACTCGTGTTTTAGCCGGTTGGCCCTGGTTGCCGTCGGCTTGACGCTGGTATGCGGGGCGAGCTCTATCGCCGCGGAGCGGCACGTCGCCGGCGACACGTTCGCAAGCGAAGGCCCCGTGGTCCGGCGCGTGGTTGTGACGGTCAACAAATCCCAGACTTACGAAGTCGGGAAGAAGTTTTCGCGAGCGATCGTTGGTTCGGCGGACTTTGCGGATGTCTTGCCGTTGAGCGAGCACTCGATCTACATCCAGGGCAAGAAGGCCGGCACAACCAACGTATCGTTGTTCGGCGAAGATGCCAAAATCATCGCCATACTCGATCTTTCCATCACGCCTGATACCACCGACCTGCAGCAGAAGATTCGCGCCAGCACGGGCAGCCAGAGCATCCGCGTGTCGTCGGTGCAGAACCAGGTCGTGCTGAGCGGCGTGGCCGGCAATTCGGTTGCGGCCGAGCGTGCTGTGCAGGTTGCCAAGAGCCTGGTCGGCGATCAGGGGGTCGTGAACGCGATGGAGGTCGCCCCGACCCAGCAGGTGATGCTGGAGGTGCGCTTCCTCGAGGCGACGCGCGACGCCAGCCGCGAGCTCGGCGTCAACTGGTTCCAAGGCAACCACAATGGCACCCGCGGTATCAACACCGGCATTCAGCGCGGGCTCGCTGTAGCGCCGGCGCCGGGCACGGCCGATCCCGCCGCCGGTGGGGGTATTCCCCTCGTCGGCACGCTGGGCACGCTTGCGACCCCGAGCCTCGGTGCGCCGGCCTTTACCGCCCTGGTCAACCTCATCAACAAGAACGGCAACACGCTTGATGTGCTGGTGACGGCACTCGAGGAGAAGGGCGTCGTCCGGCGGCTGGCGGAGCCCAACCTGGTCGCGCTTTCTGGCGACGAGGCGAGCTTCCTCGCGGGTGGCGAATTCCCTGTGCCGGTGGCCTCGACCACGCAGAACGGCATTCCGACCATCACCATCCAGTTCAAGAAGTTCGGTGTTCAGCTCAGATTCACCCCGACGGTGCTGACCCGCGGCGTCGTTAACCTGAGGATCGAGCCGGAGGTCAGCGAGCTCGATTTCACCAATGCGGTGACGATCTCGGGCACCACCATTCCGGCGCTGACGACGCGCAATGCGAAGACGACGCTGGAGATGCGCGACGGCCAGAGCTTTGCGATCGCCGGCCTGCTGTCGGGAATTAACACCAACAACATGTCGCAAGTGCCGTGGCTTGGCACCGTCCCGGTGCTGGGTACGCTGTTCCGGAGTACGTCCTACCAGCAGAAGGAGACCGACCTCGTCATCATCGTGACGCCGCGACTGGTCGCTCCTGCGGTTCCGGGCCAGCGTCTGGCGACGCCGCTCGACTCCCGCCTGCCGGGCAACGACGTCGATTCCTTCCTGCTGGGGCAGCAGGAGGTGAAGAAGGAATACAGCGACTATGTGGCGAACGGCGTCGGCATCAAGGGCCCCTACGGCCACATCATTCAGCCTGAACTCGCCCAGCCCAAGGTCAACAAGCAATAAAGGGGATTGCAATGCTTGGTCGTCTGCTCTTTGGCGCCGCTGTAATGACCCTGATGGGAAGTTACCAGGCCCATGCCTTTGACGAGTTCGAACGCTACTTTCAGCGGAAGGACACGGTGACGTTCAGCGCAGGCGATGCAAAGGAAGTCAATGCGCGTGCCCACATGCTGACGCCGTGGCCGCCCGGCGTCTACGACCGCCGGATCTTTGCCAATGGATCGCGCATGGCGCGGTCTGTCGAATGCTACGAGGCGGGCCCACAGCGGCAGCAGGGTGGGAATGGCCAGACGGCCGGTGCCGGCGGCACCATCATCAACCTCAATACCGGAAGCGGCAATCAGCAAACCGGTGCATCAGGACAACAGGGCGGCTGCTAGTCAGCCGGGCGCGGACAACGGAAATCAAACGGGGGGACGAAAGGATTTAGACAGGACGCAGATCATGTTCAGCGTAGCGTTGTCCCGTCTCGGCAAGTTTGCAGCCCGGCTCTGGAAAGACACCGACGGCATCATCTTGCCCTATGTCACGGTGATGCTGACCGTGTTCCTCGGCATGGGCGCGTTGGCGATCGATGCGACCCGATTCATGAGCTTGCAAACCCAACTGCAGAAGGCCGCCGACGCCGCCGCGATCGCTGCGGCTGAAGAGCTGGACCGTCTCTCCACATCGACGGCGAGGGCGAACAGCGCGGCAATCTCGCTGGTGACCAACAGCCCGTTGTTTGCATCCGGCAACGTTGCGATCTCGACCGTCAAGTTCATGAGCAGCCTGCCCGCGAGCGACAACACGGCCATCTCAAGCTATCTGTGCTCCGGCAGCACTTGCAGCCAGGCCAATTCGGTGGCGGCGCGGTTTGTGGAAATCACCGTGGTGCCGGTCACGATGCCGACGATCTTCCCCGTGAGCTACCTGTTCGGAACAGCCAGCAATTCGGTCACCTCCGGCGCTCAGGCCGTTGCAGGCTCGGACGGCGTGAGCTGCGCCGTCACCCCGATCTTCATCTGCAACCCGTACGAACAGCCCGGCGATACCTACGACCAGGCCACCAAGCGGCTCGAAGACGCGAACGCGAGCCCGACGACAAAAATCCAATTGATCCGAATGGCCGCTAACACCAATGGCGCCTCGGGGACCTGGGGGCCGGGAGATTTCGGCTACCTTGTGCCCTTCCCCGGCCAGCTTCCCGCAGACACCAACAAGTGCTTTTCGTCGGCCGGCAGCTCGATCGGTCTCGCCATGGCCTCGTCGAGCCCACTGACCTGTGTTCGCCAGAACGGCATCAACCTGCAGCCCGGCAACGCCACCGAAGCGTTGCGGGGCCTGAACACGCGGTTCGGCCAGTACAGCAACAATTCCTCGTCGGCGTGCAAATCGGCATTTCCGCCGGATACGAATGTGCGGACCGGCTTTGTCGACGGCCATGGAAGCGCCGGCTGGTGCAATGGGAATCCCGACGGCACCAGCAGCAACTGGCCGCCCGGGCAGGTGGGCGTTAACGGGCTCGGCGCGCTGCCGGCCGATAGCTGTCTGCTGGGCGGCGGATCATGTTCGCCGATCGCGAATCTGGGCGCCGCGCAATGGGATTGCGCGACGTACTGGAGCGTCAATCATCCGTCGAGCCACGCCGCGCCGGCGGGCTGCACAGGCACGGCAAGCATCAGCCGGTACGCGACCTACCAGTATGAGATCAGCAACAACTACCTGGCGGATCCCAACACGGCGGGCACGACCGGGGGCGCAGCGACGGGTGAAACCGGCACACCGCTATGTCCGGGCACGACCGGCGTGGCCGGCCGCCGGATCATGGACGTAGCAATCGTGAATTGCGGCTCCAGTCCCGTTCCGATCCAGAGTAACGCGACAAACGTCCCGGTCGCTGCGTTCGGTGAATTCTTTCTCACCGTCGCGGTTCCGACCGCAGGCACGTACAAGCCCTATGCCGAGTTCACCGGTCTGATCTCGCGCGGCAGCGGCGGCGGCAAGCTTTTCGACGAGGTGCAGCTTTATCGGTGACGTTCCGGTCCCGACAGCGAGCCTTCGCGTGATTTGAAGATGAGAGTTGGCTGGGAATGGCAATGAGGATTTCAGGAATCTGGCGCAACGAGGACGGCTCCGCTCTGCTCGAGGGGACCGTCCTGATGCCGTTCCTGATGACGCTGATCCTCGGAACTCTGGATTATTCCTTCTTCTTCTATCAGCAGCATCTGGTCGCGGGGGGCGTGCGTGATGCGGCGCGCTATTTGGCGCGGACATCCAACCCCTCGTCGAGCACATCGCAAACCACTGCCCAGAATCTCGCGACAACTGGCTCGCCAACCGGCGGGAGCTACCGGAGAGTGAATGGATTCGACCCCGGCAACGTTGCCATCAGTATCAGTTACGTCGGGAACGCCTTGAATGCGACAACCCATCTCAGAGCCTACCGCGAGGCGCCGCCCGAATGCGGCGGACCGGACCAGATCGCGATCATCAACGTCACCGGCAGCTTTCCTTACGCGTCTTTCGGCTTTCTCACCTATCTCGGATTGAGCTCGCCGACGGTAAGTGTGACCCACTCTGAACGATGCATAGGATTGAGCTGATGCGTCGCCTGATTCAGAGAGCGTGCAGCGAGACGGACGGGGGTGTTCTCGTCGAAACCACGGTCATGATGACGATCCTGTTCGTGTTCATATTGGGATCGGTCGATTTCCTGATGGCGATGTACCAGTGGAATGCGGCGACAAAGGCCGTTGAGATCGGCGCGAGAATTGCTGCGGTTTCGGATCCGGTCTCCAGCGATGTGTCGTCGATCACAGGGCTTGGCAGCGGACTAAATCCCGGCGACCCGATGCCGGCATTCACGCGCACCTGTAACGGCGCGACGTCGACCTGCACGGGCGGTACTTTCAGCCAGGCTGCGCTGAATACCATCGTCTATGGGCGGGGAAGCGCGGCCTGCGGAGACTCGACATCCGTCTACACGACGGGGATGTGCGACATTTTCAGCCGCATTCTTCCGGCCAATGTCGTGATCACCTACACCCAATCCGGGCTGGGCTATGTCGCCCGTCCGGGCGGACCGGTTCCCACGATCACCGTGTCGGTGCAGAACCTGCCATTTCAGTTCTATTTTCTGGGCGGGTTCATGGGCATGGCCAATACCCAGATCCCAGGACTCACCACCTCAATCACCGGCGAAGATCTGTCGTCCAGCGCCCCACCGTAATTGCCATGCAGATTTATTTTCTATCCACCGAGCCGGAGACCGATGACGCCAAGGAGCTGGAAGGCCGTTTACGAAGGAAATGGCCGGCCCTGCAGAAGATCGCGACGCTTGACGCAATCCGTGGCCGAGCGAAATCGAATCATGACGGCCATGACCAGAACTTCATCATCATTCCGGTGCTGCAGGGATTCACCTCGTTCGACCGGATCATCGAGGTCACGGACCGGCTGGAGAGCGGTTTCTTTCTGATTTTTGTGAGCGCGGAGATCGCCGCGTCCCACTACAAGCGACTTGTTCGAGGCGAGCGGGCCGACTGGGCGTCTCTCAAGGAGGCGCCGGAAGAGATCGAGGAGATCATCCTCGGTAACCAGCCGGGTGCATTGCATCACAGCGCTCCTGCGCCAGCGCACAAGCCGTTGGTCGCGGCTTTCGTTCCGAGCGCGGGTGGCGTTGGAAACGCAACCCTGGCGCTCGAATGTGCGGTTTGGCTGAAGCACGACAAGAAGACGAGGGACCTCAGGATTTGCGTGGTCGACCTGGAGATACAGACGAGCCATATCTGCGATTATCTCGACATCGAGCCTCGCTTGCGACTTGACGAGATCGTCGACGTGCCCGAGCGGCTCGACAAGCAGCTCTTCGACCTCTTCATCAGCCGTCACTCCAGTGGTGTCGATGTTCTTGCGGCTCCACGAAAAAGGGCCAACGACATCCAATTGAACATGAGCGCCTTGGATGCCTTGTTCGAGATGATCGCCGCGAGCTACGACATCGTGATCCTCGATCTGCCAACGTCCTGGTGCAGCTGGACCCCCAGCATCATTTCGGCAAGCGACGTCATCATCGTGACGGGGCTGAACACGGTTCCCGGACTGCGTCAGGTCGCCGACACTCTAGCCTCGGTGAGATCCGCTCCTTCAGCCGACAGTCAGATTGCCGTCGCGCTCAACCGCTGCGAGGCGGGACTTCTAGGCGGCGTCGTGCGCAGCGACCACATCCACAAGGTTATCGGTAGTGAGGAAGTCCTCACCGTGAGGGAGGATACGAAGACGGCGATCGCGAGCGCCAATACCGGCATTCCGATGGCGGTCGGGCAACCGTCGAGCAGGATCAGCAAGGACATCCGGGCCCTGGCGGAGCTCATCGCAAGATCACGCCAGCCGGCTCATTGATGTCCGTCGGAAACAAATGAGGGCTTTGCTGCAACAGTTAACCTGAAGATTAGATTTCTATCAGTTAATTGTTGCGGCGCCTTGAGAAAGCAGCAAGACTAAGGTTCAATTACATATTTGGTAGTTCGCTATGAGCTTCTTTTTCAATGGGAATGCTCCGCGTCCGCCGCCGAAGGAAGCGCCAGAGCCGCTGGCGACCCTGGACGGAGCCGAACTGTATCGCGACCAGATTGCATCGCGGCCGGCACTTATCGATGAGCGGGTCAAGCTTCACGCCCGGATCATCGATGAGTTCAACTTGCTCTCGCTGGAGAAGCTTCCACGCGACGATCTGACGAGGGAGGTTCGTACCTATCTCGTCGAATACGCGCGTAAGGAAAAGCTCGCGCTCAACCAAAGGGAACTGCAGACCCTCGCTGATGAAGTCGTCGACGAGATGGTGGGGTTCGGTCCGATCGAGCCGTTGCTCAAGGATCCGACGATCAACGATATTCTGATCAACACCCACAAGCAGTGCTTTGTCGAACGGTTCGGCAAGCTCGAGAAGACGTCGGTGCACTTCAAAGATGAGGCGCACCTCATCCGCATCATTCAAAAGATCGTGGCGGGCGTCGGTCGCCGTGTCGATGAATCGTCGCCGACCGTCGACGCACGCTTACCTGACGGATCCCGCGTCAATGTTGCTATTCGGCCGGTTGCGGTCGACGGTCCCCTGGTGTCGATCCGCAAGTTCTCCAAGCGGCCATTCTCGATGGAGCGGTTGCTGGAGGTCGGTACACTGCGTGCGCCAATCGCGGACCTGCTCCGCGCAGCGGTTCGGGGCCGGATTTCGCTCGTCATCTCGGGAGGCACTGGCAGCGGAAAGACGACGATGTTGAACGCTCTCTCCAACTATGTGCCGGACGACGAGCGTATCATCACGATTGAAGATGCCGCGGAGCTGCAGCTGCAGCTGACCCATGTCGGCAGAATGGAAACCAGGCCGCCCAACGCGGAAGGGAAGGGGGAGGTGCGTCAGCGTGAGCTGGTCAAGAATGCGCTGCGCATGCGCCCCGATCGCATCATCATCGGCGAGTGTCGCGGCGAAGAGGCATTCGACATGCTGCAGGCCATGAATACCGGCCACGAAGGTTCGATGACGACGGTGCATGCCAACAGCCCTCGCGATGCGATCAAGCGGCTCGAGCAGATGGTCGGCATGGCCGGCATGCAGCTCAATCCTCTCGGCGTACGCAGCCAGATCGCCTCGGCGATCCGCCTGCTGGTGCAGCTCCAGAGGCTGGCCGACGGCCGCCGCCGCCTGACGAGTGTCAGCGAGATCACCGGCATGGAAGGTGACATCGTGCAGTTGCACGAGATCTATCGCTTCCAGAAGGAAAGCACTGACGATCAGGGCAATATCCATGGCTCATTCCGCGCGACAGGCATACGGCCAACCTTCCTTGCCGACCTGAAGCATATGGGGCTGGACCTTCCGGCGACGTATTTCGATCCGAGCCGGTCGCTATGAGAGGCGGATGATGGGAAACGAGCTCTGGCTGGTCTATGCACTTGTATTCGGCGCGGTGCTGCTGGCCGTCCAGAGCCTCTATGCGTTGCTGTTTCGAGAGCGGCAAAACAAGGCCGCGATCAATCGACGATTGATCCTGTCGGTTGAGCACAACAACCCTGCCGAAGTGCTCAACATCCTGCGGCGCGAGCGCGGGCTGGATATTCTTTCAAACGTCTTGCCGTTGAGAGGACTTAAGAGCCTTCTCGTTCAGAGCGCCGTGAGAGTAAGCGTCTTCACACTGTTGTTCGCATTCTGCATTCTTGCAGCCCTGTTCGGTACACTCGTCTTTATTCCGATCGGCTCGCTCTTAGTCGCCGTCGGTGTCGCCATGGTCATGGCGGCCGCCTGTATCTACGGCTGGCTGAACATCGCACGCAGTCGACGGATCGCCCGTTTCGGTGAGCAATTGCCTGACGCACTCGACATCATCGTGCGCGGACTTCGCGCGGGGCATCCGTTCCGGGTCTCGTTGGCGCTTGTCGCACGAGAAATGCCGGATCCCGTCGGGACTGAATTCGGGATCGTTGCGGACGAAATCATGTTTGGTCTCGAGCAATCGGTCGCAGTCGACAACATCTATGCCCGGGTCGGGCAACGCGACCTGTTGTTCTTGTCAACCGCCATCAATGTGCAGCACCAGACGGGCGGAAATTTGGCCGAGATTCTGACACGCCTTTCTCGCCTGTTGCGCAGCCGTTCCAAGCTGCGTCTCAAGATTCGTGCGCTCAGCTCGGAGGGCCGCCTCTCCGCGATTGTGCTGTCGCTCGCACCGTTCATCTTGTTCGGAGTGGTCTCGATGATGATGCCCGACTATTTCAGCGCGGTTCGCAATCATCCCATCGTGCCGCCTGTGATCGGCCTGGGAGCGTTGCTCTTGATTATCGGAAACTTTGTGATGTACCGGATGGTGAACTTCAAGTTCTAGCGATGACACCCGATCTTCAAATCACCCTCGTGGCATTCCTGGCATTCGGTGCGGTGACGGCCGTGGCCTTCGTGCTCGGCCAGAATCTCGCCACGCGTGCGCGGGTGCGCAGTCGTATCGTCGCTCCCCTGCGGGCGACCGACACGTCGCGTGGCTCTGTCCTGGGTTGGAATTTCGATCATCTGGTCGAGAACTATTTCGACGAGAAGAAGTTTGGCGTTGAGGGGTCGATCCGGGCGAAGCTGCGCCGGGATCTGGTTCGAGCCGCATTCTTCAATCCCAACGCCCTGAACTACTACATCTTTGCAAGGCTCGCTTCGGTCGTCGTCATCACGGGCTCTGCCTATGTGCTCGTCGCAATGCTGATGGCAGAGTACTCGTGGCCGATCAAATTTCTGGTCGTTGCCGTCGCCATGGCCGTGGCCGTCCTTGGTCCCGATGCGTTCATTTCGCGTCGCCAGCGGATCATGCAGGACCACTATCGGTTGGATTTCCCCGATTTCCTGGATCTCATCGTCGTCTGCATCGACGCTGGGTTGAGCCTCGAGGCCGCGGTGGACAGGGTGGCGCCGCAGGTGACCGATCAGAACCGCGCGCTAGGCACCAATCTGATGTTGCTGGGCGCCGAAGTCCGCGCCGGACGCACGACGATGGATGCGCTCGATTCATTGGCCGATCGCCTCGGCATCGATGAGGCCCGGTCGTTCTCCGGAATGCTGCGGCAGTCCATCGAGCTTGGAACCGATGTCGGAGATGCGCTCCGCGTCTTCGGGGACGAGATGCGCGACCGGCGGCTGTTGCGCGCCGAAGAGCGTGCCAACCAGCTGCCGGTCAAGATGGTGCTGCCGCTCGGTATGTTTATTTTCCCGGTCATTCTGATGACCGTCTTGGTGCCAGCCATGCTGAGATTGCTTTCGGTGATGCAGTAGGTGCGGTGGGGTAGGGGTTGAATTGCGTGGGGACGAACATGCGTCGTAAGATGAACTCGATGGTGCTGATCTCGCTTGCGGCGCTGGGGCTGGCCGCCTGCCAGACAACAGCGGAAGATGCGGTGCCAACGACCGCAACGATTCAAGAGCCGCTCGACGCCAAATATTATCCGTCGGATGAGCCGCTAAAGCTCGGATTGGAACATTTCGGCCGTGGCGATTATGGCCTCGCGGAGCGCTACTTCCGCGACGCGGTCGAGAAGTCCCCGCGCGACGCCACTGCTTGGGTCGGCCTTGCGGCCAGCTACGACAGGTTACGTCGGTTCGATCTCGCGGATCAGGCCTATGCGCGAGCGATCAAACTGACGGGACCGACGATCCAGGTTCTCAATAATCAGGGATATTCGATGCTCCTGCGCGGAAACCTGAGAGCGGCTCGGAAGATCTTCCTGAAAGCTTACGAGTTGGACCCGACCAATCCGACGGTCGTCAACAATCTGGAGCTTCTCAATTCGAGCTATCGTTATGTTCAGCGGGAGCCGGCGCAGCTGTGATCGATCTCGTCGACAGGGTTCCGAAGGACAATGTCGTACCCGCATCTCATGTCAGATGAAGTGACGCAGTTAAGGTTCAGCGGAAAGGGATTTGATTATGCTGAGGCTCCTCGTTCTGACCACGATTGGCTGTCTGTTTGTCCTGCCTGCCCGCGCCCAGGATGAGCCACCCAGCAGGATCCAGATGCGCCAGGGTGGTCAGCAGATCGTGCGATTCAATCAGGCCGTGACTGCAGTCTCGGTCGGTGATCCCGAGGTGGCCGACGCGTTTCCCAAGAGCGACAAGACCATTCTGATCATCGGCAAGAAGGTCGGGACGTCCGACATCATCGTTTTCCAGAACGACCGCGATATCTATTCGGCGACCGTGTCAGTCGGCGCGCCGCAGACCAACAAGGTGACCGCGCACGCAAAGCCGGACTTGCACCAATATTACGCTTACCAGTGCAATCCGGTTTGCGAACGCATCCAGGATCAGTTTGAAGGTGCGCCGCGACCGGCGCCGATCATCGTTGAAGGCGGTAGGCCAAACGTAAATATCGCAGTGCCGCCCCAGGGCGCTCCGACAGGCAGCCGCTAACTCGCGGCGCTTTGTCCGTACG
The DNA here is from genome assembly GCF_042430365.1 of Bradyrhizobium erythrophlei. Lineage (GTDB taxonomy): Bacteria > Pseudomonadota > Alphaproteobacteria > Rhizobiales > Xanthobacteraceae > Bradyrhizobium > Bradyrhizobium erythrophlei. The sequence continues at coordinate 334,621 of NZ_JBHMET010000274.1, read as the reverse complement.
AACGTTCGCGATCAGGTGTCAGATCGAGGCCGAACTCCTGCGCTTGCCTGCGCCTTGTCGTGTTCATCGACGATCCCCTGAAGCGCGGCGGATCATCACTGGCTTTACATCGTAGCAAATGACCCGATGACCGCGACGTCCAGGCGACACCGCGGTCGCCAATCCGACGCCGCTGCTCGTTCTCGTGACGAGCGTAATGCCAATTGTCGGTGTGCCAGGTTTCGTGAATCGGCTGGCGAGCGGACCTGAGTCCGACCAAGGACTTGCGTGCATAGAGTTCGTTCCATGTTTGTGAACTGATCCCAAAATGTGCGAGGATTGCGTACTGAGTCGTTTTCCAGATGGAGGGCGATTTGCGGCGCATTCCGCTGAGCCGGCGGTCGCATGTGACCGGATTCCAGTCGCTGACGACTGGAGTGACGGAGCACGAGAGCGCGCTGGAGCGGGATTTTGTGACGCTCGCGAGCTTCATTGATGCTGGCGCGGTCATAACGGCGCAGCCGGTGACAATCCGCTTTGAACATGACGGTCGGCAGCGCCGATATACGCCGGACTTCCGGGTCATCTGGAGCGATGGCCGCACCGATATCGTCGAGATCAAATATCGGGCTGACTTGCGCGCGGGATGGCGCAGGCTCCGGCCAGCCTTTGCAGCTGCTCGGGCCTGGGCGCGCAGCAACGGTGCGAGATTCAGGATCGCTACGGAGCGCGGCATCCGGGGTCCGCACCTTGAAGCCGCAAAGCGTTTGCTTCCGCTAAGGAGCGTGCCGGTTGACGCGGTGCTTGCGGAGCAAGCGATTAGATATGCCCGCGCCCACTCGATCAATGTCGGCCAGCTTGTCGACGTGCTGCCGGCCTCGCGCGAGGCCAGCCTCGCAGTGGTTTGGCGACTGATTGCGCGCGGCGCGTTCGTCGTCGATCTCACCAAGCCGATTACGGCCGAGACACAGGTCACGGTCCCATGAGCGCGCCCGAGCTGTCCATGGTTGATGCGGCAGCCTGGGACGAGGCCCGTCGTTGTTTGCCGGTCATCCGTCGCTTGGCGGAGAATTCGATGCGCAAACGAAGCGACATCGTCGGAGCCGCGGCTGAACTTGGCTATGGACCGACCCACGTATATGCGCTGCTGCGACGCTACCTGGCCGATGCACGGCTCACCAGCCTGTTGCCGCGTCGCCGCGGCCCCGAGCGAGGCATATCCCTGCTTGATCAGGAGGTCGACGCCCTGATTAGCGAGGTGATCGACAACTTCTATCTGACGCGTCAGCAGCCGCGGATCGCTGACCTCTTTGATGAGGTCAGACGCCGCTGCATCGCAGCCGGCTTGGTTCCACCGAGCCGTAAGGCAATTACCGCGCGTCTGCAAGCGCGTCGTCCGCGAGACGTCGTGGCAAAGCGTGAGGGCTGCAAGGCCGCCCGTGATCGCTACCTTCCCGCATTGGGATCCCTTGAGGCCCACTGGCCCCTGTCGCTGATCCAGATCGACCACACGCTGGTCGACGTGATCGTGGTCGACAGCGTGACCCGGATGCCGATCCAGCGCCCATGGCTGACGCTTGCGATTGATGTCTGCACGCGCTGTGTTGCTGGATTCCATCTGTCGTTGGAGCCGCCGTCTGCGACGTCGGTCGCGCTGTGCTTGAGTCATGCAGCCCTCTCCAAGGAGAGCTGGTTGGCTGAGCGCGGCATTGACGCAGTCTGGCCGGTGCGCGGCATCCCCGAGCGCTTGCATCTCGACAACGCCAAGGAGTTCCGATCCGAAGCCTTGAAGCGCGGCTGTCAACAGTATGGCATCGCCATTGATCACAGGCCGGTCCGGACGCCGCATTACGGAGGGCACATTGAGCGGCTGATCGGCACCATGATGGGTAAAGTTCATCTGCTGCCGGGAACGACATTCTCCAATGTGCAGGCGAAGGGCGATCTGAACCCCGACAAGGCGGCTGCCATGACGCTCGATGAAGTCGAGCGCTGGCTGGGCCACGCAATCGCTGGCGTCTATCACTGCGATCTGCACCGGGGCATCGGCATGACGCCGCTGGCTGCCTGGAAGCGCGGTACACTTGGCGACGCCACGACGCTCGGCCGCGGCGAACCAACAGCGGTGGCCGATCCTCGCCGCTTCCTGATCGACTTCCTGCCGATTGCCCGCCGCATGATCCGGCGCGATGGCGTGGCGCTGAACTCGATTGCTTACTGGGCCGACGTGCTCAGCACCTGGATCGGACATCCGGAGCCAATGATCATCCGCTATGATCCGCGCGACCTCAGTCGCATCTATCTGCTCGGCCCGGACGGTACCTATTATGACTTGAGCTACCGCGATCTGCGGCGCCCGCCCATTAGCCTGTGGGAGCACCGCTTGGCCCTGAAGCGACTGCGCGAGGACGGCCGGGCTTTGGTCGACGAGACCGCGATCTTCCGCACAATCGAGGCTATGCGCACGATTGCCAACGACGCGGTCCTCGCCAGCAAGACGGCACGACGGCAGCGCGAGCGACGCAAGAGCATTGTGACCGCCAGCCAACGTTCCGATCTGCTGCCCGTCGAAATTGACGAGACGGATGCCTTCCGGCAGGTCAGCAAAGACCTGCAACCGCACGAGCAGATGTTCCCTGTGGAGGAATGGGAATGAGCGAGAAGTATGCGCATCTTCGTCCCTCGACGCGGCTATTTGCAGATGAAGATGCTGCCTCGCGGATACGGCGGATCCGCACAGATCGATGGATCGGCTACGCACGGGCGGAAGCCGTCCTGGCGGCGCTTGAAGACCTCTTGAGCTTCCCGAAGCGATTGCGGATGCCCAATCTTCTGTTGATCGGTCCGACCAACAACGGCAAGACGATGATCGTAGAGAAGTTCCGGCGAACACATCTGGCGGCCGTCGGAGAACCTGCCGAGGGCCCGGCGCTCATTCCCGTGTTGAAGGTGCAAATGCCGTCGGGTCCAGACGAAGGCCGCTTCTTCGGCGCGATCCTCGATGCGCTGGGAATGCCGTTCGGCCCCCGCGATCGGATCGCCGCCAAGCAGGACGCGGCCGTCCACCTCATGCGCGCCACCAAAGTACGGCTGCTGGTGATCGATGAACTGCACAATCTGCTGTCCGGCACGGTGCTGCAGCAGCGGCGCCTGCTCAACGTGCTTCGCTGGCTCGGCAACGAACTGCAGATCCCGTTGGTCGGGGTCGGCACGGCGGAAGCGCTGCGCGCGATCCGGAGTGACGAACAACTGGCCAATCGCTTCGAGCCTTGGCCGCTACCGCTATGGACCGACGATGAAGAGTATCGCCGTCTGTTGACCACGCTGGAGGCGGTGCTCCCACTGCGCAAGCCATCGCATCTGACGGATCCGGCCATGGCAGCCCGCATCATCTCGGCTGCCGAAGGTGTGCTTGGCGAGATTATTGCGATCGTCATTCGCGCCGCCGTTAAGGCAGTCGAGACGGGTACGGAAACGATCTCCGCGCGAATGATCGAGCGTGCAGGCTTCATCCGGCCCTCCGAGCGTAGACGTGTTGCGATCTGATCTGTTTGTCGTCACGGCGTTGCCGCCAGCTCCGGCGACGACCGGACTCTTGCCCGTGCACATTGCTCCGCAGAACGGTGAGGCCCTGGCATCCTGGATTTTGCGGCTGAGCGCTACTCTGAGAATGTCGCCGCTGGCGCTGGGCCGGAGGGCTTTTGGCATCGACGCCGACGTCGATGCGGAATGGTGGCGACGTCCGTCCATCGAAACGCTGGCGCGGATTGCAAAAAGGACCGGCATCAGCATGCATGCACTTACAGCGATGACATTTATCGGCTCGGCGAGCGCCCGCGACGACGAGGCCCCACAGCGGTTGTGCAGCAGGCACGGCTGCGCCCTGTCTTTGCCTCGCAATCCAAGTGACCGCCGGGTGAATATTTGTCCGCAATGCCTTGCTGAGGACCGGCGAGGCTATTTGAGACTGCTCTGGATGAACGGATGGGCGGGCATCTGCCCGCGGCATCGGACCGTCCTGGCGGGACGTTGTCCATCTTGTTATTGCGTACTCCGCGCCTCTGGTCTTAATGCTCGCCAACCGGTTGACCCAAGCATCTGCCGGCGATGCGGCGCAACGCTCGCAGGCGTCGCGGGCGACGGCGCGCATCAAGCGGCGCTGCGACTTCAGGAACTCCTTGTCGCGTGCAAGCAATTGAACCGAACAGAGCTCCCCGGCCTTGGCGCGCTCGACTGGTCGACCACGATGGCACTGGTCGATGTGCTTCTCGGCATGGTCTGGATCGACATCCCGGGAAGGTACCGCGATCGGCTGTTTGCTCGCATCGCTAACGACTTCGGCCTTAGCAAACACAATAATATTGTGTGGGCCTCGAACTACGGCGGATTGGCGATCCTTGCCTGGCTGCTCGAGGACCTCCCGACACGCCTCCCGGCCACTATCGCGATTCTGCACGCCCCTCGGCTCGATCGCCTGCTCACTCGTGTGCCCGACCTGTCCTCCGAGATCTGCGAACGGCTGCGCGTGATCCTGACGCGGGCAAATGCTCCTTCGCCAAGAGGACCCTGGAGTTGGCGCAGTTGGATCATAACTCTTCCGGAGACTGGAAATGAATTGCGCGACCGAGCTCTCCGCGAGCGTTACAGATTGCGTCGTCAGCGTTTGTTCGCCTTCGCGGCGGTCCGCGACGGAACGCCGGTCGAGGTTGCAGCGGAGAGCGTCGGCGTCACCAGGCAAACGCTCTGTCGCTGGCTGCACCACGCTACAACGCACGGCCTGGAAGCTGCGCTGGAGCGTCCTCGATGCCGGTCGCAACTGAGCGGAGCGCAAGCCGAGGCGTTGGGAACATGGATCGCTGCTGATCGCGCGCGTCAACGTCGCGGCGCAGTTATCAGTGCAGCGCTGACCCAGTTCGGCATCATTCTCAGCCCGGACCAGGCGTCCAGATTGCTTCGCGTCCATCGCGCCAGGCCGGGGCGGCGTCACCGTCCATGGAAGCCCAAGCCGCAGAGAGCTACGCAGGTCGCAGGATCTACTCATGATCCAGCTCCTGGTTCGTGAATCCAGTTCGCGAATCCTGGAGCCGTTTCGCGAAACCTTGCACCAGTTCGCGAAACCTCGCGCACCGACACCAATTTGCCGCTCCCGAACGGGACCAGAGCTGAATGCTGTTTAGTTGGTACGTTTAATAAACATTCGATAAATCAATGACTCATGCCATCGAATCCAGGCCGCCCTGCCGTTCCCGGACGCTTCGAGATGATGGTCTAGCTGTAGTGCAGCGATATCGTGGGATCACGGATTGGCGCGCGTGCTCCAAATTCCACTTGACGGCTTCGGGAAACTGACGTCTGATGTTTAGTAATAAACTAAACTGAACATCGCGCCGGGAGGCGCCCCCAAGGACCGTCACGATCGCGGCTGTGCGCGATCGCGCTTTCCCTTGATCAGGTCACCTCCAGCCCATTCGGGCTTCGATGCTTCAACCGCTTCCGGATCAGGCGCTCCGGACGCTGCGAAAAACGCGTCAAGAGAGGGAAGGCACATGCGAAAAACTGCGACAGGAATGTTGTCGAGATGGGCAGGCGGAGCGCTTGCTCTCTTCGCGGGCGTCACCTTGTCTGCCGTCACGAGCCAGTCGGCTTCGGCAGCGGGCAAGCAACTCACGCTCTGTTGGGCAGCCTGGGATCCGGCCAACGCGCTGGTCGAGCTTGGCAAGGACTTCACCAAGCAATCGGGCATCGAGATGAAGTACGAGTTCGTCCCCTGGACGAGTTACGCCGACCGCTTCCTCAACGAGCTCAATTCGCACGGCAAGCTTTGCGACATGATCATTGGCGACAGCCAGTGGATTGGCGGCGCCGCCGAGAACAAGTGGTACGTCAAGCTCAACGAGTTCTTCGAGAAGGAGAAGATCTCGATGGACGATTTCGTGCCGGCGACGGTGGTCGGCTATTCGCAGTGGCCGAAGAATTCGCCGAATTATTGGGCGTTGCCGGCAATGGCCGATGCCGTCGGCTGGACCTACCGCAAGGATTGGTTCTCCCGGCAGGACATTCAATCCGCCTTCAAGGCGAAATATGGCCGCGACCTTGCCCCGCCCAAGACCTACGACGAGCTGAAGCAGATCGCCGAGTTCTTCCAGGGGCGTGAGATCGACGGCAAGAAGGTCTATGGCGCCTATATCTTCACCGAGCGCGGCTCGGAAGGCATCACCATGGGCGTGACCAACGTGCTCTACAATTACGGCTTCAACTACGAGAACCCGAAGAAGCCGTATCAAATGCAGGGTTTCGTGAATTCCGCTGATGCCGCCAAGGGGCTGGAATTCTACAAGGATCTCTACAAGTGCTGCACCGCGCCCGGCATGACCAACGCCTACATGCAGGAGGGCTTGGACGCCTTCAAATCCGGCCAGGTGGCGATGCAGATGAACTGGTTCGCCTTCTTCCCCGGCCTCTACAAGGACCCGAATGTCGGCGGCGACAAGATCGGCTTCTTTGTCAATCCGGCTGGTCCGAAGGCGCACTTCACCCAGCTCGGCGGGCAGGGCATCTCGGTCGTCGCGACGTCGGAGCACAAGGATGATGCGCTCGCCTACATCAAATGGTTCGCGCAGCCTGCCGTGCAGCAGAAGTGGTGGCAACTCGGCGGCTATTCGGCGCTGAAGGCTGTGGTCGATGCGCCCGACTTCCCGAAGAGCGCGCCGTTCGCCGCGCAGTTCCTCGAATCGATGGCGATCGTGAAGGACTTCTGGGCCGAGCCCTCCTATGCACAATTGCTCCTCGATATGCAGAAGCGAGTGCACGACTATGTCGTTGCCGACAAGGGAACGTCACAACAGGCGCTCGATCTCCTGGTCAAGGACTGGACTAAGGTCTTTGGCGAGCAGGGCAAGAAGGTCGCCGCCGACTAGCCGGTGGACCGCAGCGCGGGACGACGTGGTTTCCCCGGACATCCATTGTCCGGGGAAACCGGAACAGCCAGCCAGGACAAGATGACCACGATCATTCAACCCGACCAAGCCTCGATGAACCGCGCCCAGGCATCCACCGCTTCCGCGCGTGGGTGGCAGCGAGGGCTGTCGGACCGCAGCATCGCCTGGTTATTCGTCGCTCCGACGATCGCGCTGTTGCTGGCCATCAACATCTTTCCGCTGATCTGGATGATCCGGCTGTCGTTCACCAGCCTGAATCTCAGCATGTCCTATTTGCCGCTCCGCTTCGTCGGATTGGACAACTTCTCTGATATTCTCACTGACGAGGACGTCTGGCAGCGGCTCCAGACCACGGCGCGCTTCGTCATCTGGTCGGTGGCGCTGCAGGTGGTCGTGGGTTTCGGCCTCGCGCTCCTGATCAATCGACAGTTTCGTTCGCACAGCTTCTGGACCACCATCATCCTGCTGCCGATGATGCTGTCGCCCGCGGTTGTCGGCAACTTCTGGACCTTGCTGTTCCAGCCTCAAATCGGCCCGTTCAATTATCTCGTCAGCCTGATCACCGGCGTGCCGCCGAGCTCGTTCAGCATGACTGGCGAGGTAGCGCTCGCACCATGGACCATCGTGCTCGTCGATACCTGGATGTGGGCACCGTATGTGATGCTGATCTGTCTCGCCGGCCTGCGCTCGATCCCAGACTACATCTATGAGGCCGCAGAGGTCGACCGCGCCTCGTCGTGGCGGCAATTCTGGTCGATCACGCTGCCGATGACCGTTCCGTTCCTGATGCTCGCGGTCTTGTTCCGCGCGATCGAGAACTTCAAGATGTTCGACATGGTCAACCTCTTGACCTCGGGCGGACCGGGCTCGACGACCGAGCTGGTGTCGATCACGCTCAAGCGCGCCGCGTTCGAGAAGTGGCGCACAGGCTACTCATCCGCGCTTGCCATCATCCTGTTCGTGACGGTGTTCGGTGCCGCCAATATCTACGTCAAGGTCCTCAACCGGGTAAAACAACGATGACCGCGCTCGCCAAATCAACCGCGCATTCGATCGTCGAGGCCTCGCCGCGCGCGAAGGCCATGGCCGGCACGATTGTTATTCTCTATGCCCTAATCTCCATCTTGCCGCTGCTTTGGATCGCCGCCACGGCGTTCAAGTCCCAGAGCGATGCGATCGCATACCCGCCCAAGGTGATCTTCCAGCCGACGCTGGAGGGCTACGTCAACTTGTTCACGGTGCGGACGCGCCAGACCCCGGATTTCATCGCAAATCTACCGCCGGCGACCACCTGGTACGACAAGCTCGTGCGCCAGCGTGACATGGTGATCGCCGGTCCCTCGAAGGTCGTGCCGCGGTTCGTCAATTCGCTGATAATCGGTTTCGGCTCGACGTTCCTGGCCGTGTTTCTCGGAACGCTGGCGGCCTACGCGTTCTCGCGCTTCCGGATCCCGCTGGCCGATGATCTCCTGTTCTTCATCCTGTCGACGCGCATGATGCCGCCGGTAGCGGTCGCCATTCCGATTTACCTGATGTACCGGCAGCTCAATCTGACTGACACGAAGCTCGGCATGATCCTGCTTTACACAGCAGTCAATGTGTCGCTGGCGGTCTGGCTGCTCAAAGGATTCATCGACGAGATTCCACGTGAATATGAGGAAGCGGCGCTGGTCGACGGCTACACGCGGCTGCAAGCGTTGCGCAAGGTGGTCCTGCCGCAAGCGGTGACGGGGATCGCCGCGACTGCGATCTTCTGCCTGATCTTCTCCTGGAACGAGTATGCGTTTGCAGTGCTGCTGACCAGCGGCGAGGCACAGACGATGCCACCGTTCATTCCATTCATCATTGGCGAGGGCGGCCAGGATTGGCCGGCCGTCGCGGCGGCAACGACGCTGTTTGTCGTGCCGATCGTTCTGTTCACCATCCTGTTGCGCAAGCACCTGTTGCGCGGGATCACCTTCGGAGCGGTGCGGAAATGAGCAGTTACACGATAGGTACGGGCCGATTGTCGCGCTGGTTCCGCCGCGGGCCCTGGGAAACGTTAGCCATGACGCTGATTGCGGGTGGGATCGTTATGCTGGTGCAACCGTTCTCGATCGACCTCTACAGCTATTCCTTCGTGACGATTCTGGCCGGGACGCTCGGCTTCGTCGTCGTGAGCCATTTTCCGGAGTAGGGCGATGGCTGAAATTCGCGTCGAGAACCTACGCAAGTCGTTCGATCAATTCACCGCCGTGCAAGGCTCGAACTTCACGATCCCGGACGGTACATTTTTCGCGATGCTCGGACCATCCGGCTGCGGCAAGACGACGACGCTACGCATGATCGCAGGCCTCGAGCTGCCGACCGACGGCCGGATCCTGCTTGACGGCGAGGACGTCACGTTCGATCGCGCCGCGGCGCGCGATATCGCCTTCGTGTTCCAGCTCTTTGCGCTCTATCCGCACATGAATGTGGCGGGGAATATCGGGTTTCCGCTGAAGTGCCAGGGCATGAGCCGACAGGACATCCGCGCCCGCGTAGCAGAGACGGCGCGGCTCTTGCGGATCGAGCATTTGCTGGCGAGCAAACCGTCAAAACTGTCCGGCGGCGACCGGCAACGCGTTGCGCTCGGGCGCGCCATGGTGCGGCGGCCGAAGGCCTTCCTGATGGACGAGCCGCTGGGCGCGCTCGATGCCGAGTTTCGTCACTTGATGTGCCGCGAGCTGCGCGATCTGCACGATCGGATCAACGCGACGACGATCTACGTGACCCACGATCAGATCGAGGCGATGTCGATGGCAGACACCATCGCAGTCATGAACGGCGGCCGGGTGGAGCAGATCGGTTCGCCGCAGGAAATCTACGACCGGCCCGCCAGCATGTTTGTCGCTGACTTCATCGGTTCTCCCGCGATGAACTTCCTGAAGTTCGAGGGTGGATTGCGGCGCGGCGATCGGTCGATCAACTTCCACGATGCCAGCATCCGCGTGCCCGAGGTTTGCGAGGACCGTGCGGCCGGCCCGCTGGTGCTCGGGGTGCGCCCGGAACATATCCGCTTTTCCGACGACGCGCCGCTGCGGGGAGAGGTTTTCGGTGCCGAGTATCTCGGGACCACCCAGATCGTGACCGTTGACATGGCCTACGGCCGGGTTGCGGCACGACTGCCGTCCAGCCTGTCGGTTCGAACCGGCGAGACGGTCGGGCTGACGTTCCGTCCTGAACGTCTGGCGCTGTTTGACGCTGCGAGCGGCTCCGCCATCCAGACCGCAAGTTTGGGAGATGCTACCAATGGCTGATGTCACCTTACGCAACGTCAGCAAGCGTTTTGGCGCCATTGAAGCGGTCCGGGACCTTTCTCTGTCGATCAACGACGGTGAGTTTGTCGTCTTGCTGGGGCCGAGCGGTGCCGGCAAAACCACGACCTTGCGCCTGATCACCGGGCTCGAGCAGCCGGATAGCGGGACGATCCTGATCGACGGTCAGGATGTCACCCGCGAGCCTCCCGGCGCCCGCGATATCGCGTTCGTGTTCCAGCAGTACTCGCTATATCCGCATTTGAGCGTCTACGACAATTTGGCGTTTCCGCTGCGCTCGCCGGCGCGGCGCGTTCCGGAGCCGCTGATCAAGAAGCGCGTCGAGCAGACCGCGGAGCTGCTCCACATCTCGAGCAAGCTGAAGAATTCCGCGACCCGGCTGTCGGGTGGCGAGATGCAGCGGGTCGCCATTGGCCGCGCGCTGGTGCGCGATCCCGCCATCTACCTGATGGACGAACCGCTGTCGTCATTGGACGCCAAGCTGCGCGCCGAGCTCCGGCTGGAGCTGAAGCGGGTCCAGCTCGAGCTCGGCGCAACCATCCTCTACGTCACCCACGATCAGGTCGAGGCCATGACCATGGCCTCGCGGATTGGCGTGATCAGGGATGGACAACTTCTCCAGCTCGGCTCGCCGCGCGAGATCTACGAGCGGCCCGCAGACCGTTACGTGGCATCGAGGCTCGGAACCCCCCCGATCAATTTCCTGCCCGCGCAGCTTCTTTCTGATGTGCCGACACCGCAGGGAACGGAGACGGTTGGCATCCGCACCGAGCACCTGAAAATCGGCAAGCGTAACGGCGGCCGGCTGGTTGGACGCGTGCATCGCGTCGAACATCTCGGCGAGCAGAATCATGTCCATCTCGCGTATAAGGGCGAGATGTTGGTGACGCTTGCCGATCCCCATCAGGCATTGGATGCCGGCCAGGATGTCGAGCTCAGCCTGCTTGATCCGCTCTATTTCGACGCGGCGGGAAAGAGGATTTCCGCCACGATGCGATGAGGTTCCGATGACAATGCAACCCGATACATTCAAATCCCTCGTCAAGGTCGCGGCCGAGCAGGTGGTCGCCTGCGCACCGGAATTGACGGTGCTCGATCAGGCGATCGGCGACGGCGACCATGGCACTAACATGAAGCGCGGCTTCGAGGCGGTGCTGAGCAAGCTCGACGCAATCGGCGAGATGCCGCTGAACGAAGCCTGCAAGACCATTGGGCGGACGCTGGTGATGACCGTCGGCGGCGCGTCCGGGCCGTTATACGGCTCCTTCTTCCTTGCCGCGGGTGATGCGCTGTCGCAAAAAAAACTCCCGGAGGATCTCGCCGAAGTATTCGCCACCGGCGTCAACGCGGTGAGCGCACGTGGCCGTTCGCATGCCGGCGAGAAGACCATGCTCGACGTGCTGGTGCCTGTCCTGGAGACGCTGAAGGCGGATGCCGGCCGGCCCGACCTGATCGAGCGCGTCCGGACCGCCGCAAGTGAAGCGGTCGCGCGAACGGTGCCGATGCAGGCCACCAAGGGCCGCGCGTCGTTTCTGGGCGCGCGCAGCGTCGGGCACATCGACCCTGGCGCGCGATCGAGCTGCGTGCTCCTGCACGCCGTTTGCAACAAGCTGGAGGGCCGGCAATGAGCGACATGGTCGGCATTGTGATTGTTTCGCATTCGAAGGATATCGCCAAGGGCACGGCCGACATGGTGCGGCAGATGGTCGGCAGCGAAGTCAAGGTGGCGTTCTGTGGCGGTAACCCCGATGGCGGCCTCGGCACCAGCGTTCCCTTGATCATGGATGCCATCAACAGCGCTTGGTCGTCGAAGGGGGTTGCGATTCTGGTCGATCTCGGCGGCGCCGAAACGAACAGCGAAATGGCGGTCGAGATGCTGGAGCCGGAACGGCGCAAATTGGTCGTCGTGTGCAACGCGCCGATTGTGGAGGGCGCCGTGATGGCGGCGACCGAGGCGGCAGGTGGCAGTTCGCTGGAGATGGTAAGAGCGGTTGCCGAGGAACTGACTGCCGGCTGATGCGCGCGGGCGGGAAACGATGATTGGATATGGATATGCTTGAGACCACCGCAAACGGCCCATTCGTCACCGGCAAAGTGCGGCTGGTGCATGCCGCCGGCATGCACGCGCGCCCGGCGGTGAAGTTGACTAAGCTCGCGAAGCGGTTCCAGGCCCAGATCTCCGTCCGTGCATCGGAGACCGCCGACTGGATCAATGCCAAGAGCGTCGCCAAGGTCATGGCGCTGCGCGCGCCACGGGATGCGACCATCGAGATCAAGGCGCTTGGCGAGGATGCAGAGGCGGCGGTGGCTGCGATCATCGATCTGGTCACTGCCGATTTCCCGGAGGCAGGTGGTTAGGATGCGCGCGGATATTGCAGGGATGCTCTTTCGCGGCAGAACCGCCTCGATCGGCTTTGCGCGTGGGCCCTTCATCCGTCTCAGCGCCGCCAAGAACCGAACGCGCATCGCGGGCTCGCCGCAGGACGAGGCCAGCGCGCTTCGTGACGCCATCCGGACCGCGAGCGAGCATATCGCCGAGCTCGCATCCGCCGCCGGCGGCGAGGCCGCGCAGATCCTGGAATTTCAGGTGGCGCTTCTGGAGGACCAGGAGTTTCTTGATCCGGTGTTCGCAGCCATCGGCGAGTGGACTTCTGCCGATACAGCCTGGTCGGCTGCCCTCGACGAGCAGATTGCGGACTATAGCGCCGCGTCTGACGAGTATCTGCAGGCGCGTTCGTCTGACCTTGCCGACTTGCGCGACCGGGTGCTGGGGGCGTTGGGCGGCGATGAGGACCAGACGCCGAAGATTCCCGGCGATGCCGTGATCTGCGCCGACGACCTGCCGCCGTCACGCTTCCTCGAGATCGACTGGTCCGGCGGTGGCGGGTTGGCGCTGCTGCAAGGTAGTCCGACGAGCCATGTCGCAATGCTGGCGCGCGCCCGCGGGATACCGATGGTGGTCCAACTCGGTGCCGTGCCGGATGCCGCAATCGCGATGCTTGATGGGGAGGGGGCGACGCTGGAGCTCGATCCGGACGCAGCGCGCATCGGCCTGTTCGAGCGGCGGCGCGAGGCCCATCGCAAGAGCCGTGCGTCCGCGCGCGCGATCCTGCGCAAGCCGGCGGCGACCTGGCGTGGGGAGCGGATCAGGCTTCTGATCAACATCCAGCGCGTCGAAGACCTCGAACATGCCGACGCGAAATTTGCCGACGGCGTCGGACTGATGCGGACGGAGTTCCTGCTCACTGGTCCCGACGGCATGCCCGACGAAGAGACCCAGTATCGCGCCTATGATGCGGTGTTGCAGTGGGCCGGCCAGCGCCCCGTGACCATTCGCACCTTTGACGCCGGCGGCGACAAGCCCGTCGCAGGCTTTACGCCGGATGGCGAGGCCAATCCGTTCCTGGGCGTTCGCGGCTTGCGGCTATGCCTTGCCCGACCGGACATCTTCAAGGTGCAGCTGCGGGCGTTGGCGCGCGCGGCCGTGCGCGGCAATCTCAAGGTGATGTTTCCGATGGTCACGGTGGCGGCGGAGCTCGAGGCGGCACGGGCCCTGTTTGCCGAGGTCGTGGGAAACTTGCAGGCCGAGGGCGTCAGCGCGATGCTTCCGGAGCTTGGAATCATGGTCGAAGTGCCGGCCGCGGCGATGGCGCTTGCGAGCTTCAGGGCCACATTCTTCTCGATAGGCTCGAACGACTTGGCGCAGTATGTCCTTGCATGCGACCGCTCCAATGGAGCCCTCGGCACACTGATCGATCCGCTTCATCCGGCCGTTCTGGAGCTGATCGCGCGAACCGCAGAGCATGGCCGGCACGCGCGAGCGGGCGTGAGCCTGTGCGGGGACATGGCGAGCGATCCGCGCTTCATCCCTGCGCTCCTGCAATGTGGCCTGCGCGAGCTCTCGGTCAATCCGTCCGCATTGGCTCAGATCAAGCAGGCGATCGAACGCTTGAGCAGCGGAGGCAGCGGTGAGTGAAGCGGCCGCGGATGAGGCCGGCGAGGCCGGCGCGGTTGCGGCCTACAAGCGCATCTTCAAGGATGTGCTGGACAGCCGGCCGTCCGGCATGCGCATCCGGCTTGCGCACGCCATGGGCAAGAATCGCAGCTTCGTCAGCCAGATTTCCAATCCGGCCTATCCGGTGCCGATCCCCGCGCAGCACCTCAACACGATCTTCGACGTATGCCATTTCCCGCCGCAGGCGAAGACGGCATTCCTGCGCGCCTATGCCCGCGCGCATCCGAGGCGAATTGGCCGGCTGGCCCAGGGCCCGCACGAGCGCATGCTGACGCTGCATCTGCCTGATCTTGGCAGCGCCAAGAAGAATGCGCAGCTCGACGCTCTGCTGCAGGAATTTGCCCGGCGGCTGATTGCGCTCATGCAAGACGAAAAATAGCTCTTAGGTCCGGGGAGGGACGCGTGAAGAAGTTCATCAATTCCGTTGACAGCATGCTGGCGGAAAGCCTCGACGGCTTTGCCGCAGCCCACGCCGATATCGTGACGCTCGGGGCCGAGCGGAAGTTCGTGCGCCGCAGCCAACCCAATCGCGAGAAAGTGGCCCTGGTGTCGGGCGGCGGCAGCGGCCATGAACCGTTGCATGCCGGTTTCGTCGGCAAAGGCATGCTGGATGCCGCGTGCCCCGGCCAGATCTTCACGTCGCCGACGCCGGACCAGATTGTCGAAGCCGCTACCGCCGTCGGTGGCAAGCCGGGCGTGTTGTTCATCGTCAAGAACTATGCGGGCGACCGGATGAATTTCGAGATGGCCGCCGAAGTGTTCGAGGGACCGGCGGCAAGCGTCGTCACCAATGATGACGTTGCCGTCGACAAGTCGACCTACAGCGAGGGGCGGCGCGGCGTCGCCGGGACGCTGGTGGTCGAGAAGATCGTCGGCGCCGCCGCCGAAAAGGGGCTTGATCTAAATGGCTGCGTCGATCTCGCCACGACGGTCAACGCCAGGACCAGGTCTATCGGCGTTGCTCTGACGAGCTGCACGGTTCCGGCTGCCGGCACGCCGACGTTCTCGCTCGGGGAGCACGAGATGGAGATGGGCGTCGGCATTCATGGCGAGCCGGGGCGCCGGCGTGTCACGCTGACAAGCGCCGTCGATATCGCCGAGCAGATGGTCGGTGCGATCATCAGCGATTTCGAAAGCAAGGTGTCGGGTCCCGCCTTGCTGCTCGTCAACGGCTTCGGCGGCACGCCGTCGCTTGAGCTCTATTTGATGTACAACGCGGCTGCCCGCCTGCTCCGTAAACAGGGCATCGCGGTGTCCCGCTCGCTGGTCGGCCCCTATGTGACGTCGCTCGAAATGGCCGGGTGCTCGATCACGGTCACCATGCTCGACGACAAGCTCACGGCGCTCTGGGACGATCCGGTGCATACCGCGGCGCTCAGGTGGTGAAGGTGTAGGAAGCCGAACGTGCAGCTTCTTTGCCAAGGCTAGTCCCAGCTGCCCTGGGAGGAAGCCAACACCGTTCCCGGCCTTTTCCGCAGCAAGAGCGTGTCTCGGCCTCGTCAGGCCGACGGGAACGTCCGCATTGTCGAGGCCGCAAATCTTGACAAGCAGGCCTGCGGAGGAACGCATCTCGATTCGACCGCGCTCCCGCCCGATACGCCTTCTCAAGGTCGACAACAAGGGGCGGCAAAATCGGCGCATCAAGGTGGGCTTCGTGGAATAGGGATCGCGGCTATTGGGGATCGTGAGGCGGTTCCCTTCGGGAACGCCTGTCGACGCGGCCGTGCGCGAAGAGGCCCTGACGGCCAGCGCCGAATGTCGTTTGAACCTGCAGGCCCGGAGCGCCGACAACCATGATCGGGGCGGCGACAGCGAGGGTAATGCCATGTCACTCCAGACCAGGGTGCTGCAGGTGCTCAACGGCCCGGTGGTTGCGCGTATTCGCTTCCGGTTTCCTATCCGCGGCAGCCACGTGACGATTGCGCCGCAAACGTTCCACCACGTCGCCCGCGCGATCCGGTTGGGTCAGGTCCACATCAAACGTCCGACCGATCTCGCGGCCGGCGTCGCCGCTCAATATAACGACGTCGCGCGGACGCGGGCGGACGGTACGGCGGTCGCTGCCAACACGCTGGAAATCAAGTCGGCGGCGGGGCGTTTGGACGAGGCGCACATCGTCCATGAGAGCCTGCATGCGGCGTACGATCTGTTGCGCACCGGCCTCGACGCCAATGCGGAAGAGGCCTCCGCCTATGTTTGCACGGCGCTCTATTGCCGCATGACAGGCCTGCCACGACCAGGTTGGGCCAACGGCCAGATCTACGCCAATGCCGAACTGGCCGCTCGAACGCTACTGTCCCAATATCAAAAGGGGGATCCCGGAATTCCCTGGGTCGGCGAGCATGAATGGCGGATGCTGCGCGCCGGCGTGGGCCTTCATCCAGTCTATACCAGCGGCCCCGCCGGCATATTCACCGGATGGGTCCTTGGACAACAATACACCCATGATGGCTGATTGGCGGGCGCCGCACCTGTTCCAGGCGACGGCGGGGGCTTCCGGCTCCCCATCGCCTCGTTTACAAGCCTCGGGCCAAGCAAGTCGGAGCAAGTGGGTGGGTTCGCGTGCGTCAGGCGACCAACAAGCCCAGCTTGCCAACCATCGCAAGCGAACGTTGGACGCTCTCTCGAGCTGACAACAGCAACGGTTCGGCGATCTGCCCGGCATCATCTCTTTGTTCGACTCTGGTGGTCGGGCCGAATGCTTCGGTCATTTCGGTAACGATCTGGTCGATGGTCCTGCTGCCGTCGAGCAGCTGCACGAAATGCCGGGTCCTATCGTCCTCCAATTGCACGGTTTGGTGGAGCAGGTTGGTGACCAACGGGCCGGTTTCCGCCTGTCTCCGGGCGAGCAGGCTCGCCTGCGGACGGTCGGTAACTTCCTTCACGAGAAACGGCGGTGATACCAGGAAAGAGACCTCGCCGCTGCAAGCCAGGATGTACATTGCCTCCGCCAGCGCCTGCTCGTCATCATCGGTCCGCTGACCTTCGAGTAGCGCCCGGGCACCATCGAGCAGTTCGCTGAATGACAGCGCTCGCGGCCAGGCCCGGCCGAGACAGAGGTGTGCAGCCTTCAAGAGCGGATTGGTCACGGTGACCCTGCTGCCGTCGTGGTTCTCGAATTCCATCGCGGAGCTGTCGGTCAGGCAGGCATCGGAATGAGTAGGACTGGTGGTGCTCAGCAGATGGAACCGGGTGATGAAATCGAGATCGATCTGGCGGTGCAGTGAAATGCTGTCGTGGCAGAGCAAGGTACGTCGGAAGCCGTTACCGTCGATGAAGTCCTGATACTGATCACGCGCCATGAATTCGCTGTCCGGAAAGCGTTGCAGCGTGGCGCGGACCTCCTCGGAATAGCCGGCAAGATACCGTCGTGAAAAATCCGCGTCGCTCAGATACTGCAGGCCATGCCGGCCCGCGTCTTCGACGACCTCGTGCAACAGGAAGGCAGCAGCGCCTTGGTCGAGATCATCGTGAAACAACAGCTCATCGGGTATCTTGAGGACGCGGTTGAACTGGTCGCGCATGACCGCACCGTGCACCGAATTGGCCTTCGAGCCGTTGCTGAGAAACTTCATGATCGCTCGGGCTTGTCCGACTTTCTCCTTCATGCTGGTGATGTGGCGGGTGTGATATTGCATCATGTCGCGGACCATGTTGCGAAGATGCGAAAACGGATGCGCGTTGTAGCTGACGTAGCAGACGCCTTGCGGCGCCAGGTTCTGCTTGAAGATCGTCATCATCTTCTCGCGCACCTCCGGCGGGACCCATGAATACACGCCGTGGGCGACGATGTAGTCGAACTGCCCGAAGCTTGCGTCGACATTCATGATGTCGCAATGCAGAAGCTTGACGTTGCTCAGGCCTAAGGCCGCGACATTGCGCCGGCCGCGCTCGATCGTCACGCCGCTCAGGTCAACGCCGATGAACTCGCTGTCCGGATATTGAAAGGCCATCGGCAACAGATTTCCGCCGACACCGCAGCCGAGCTCCAGCACCCGGCAACGCGCGACCGGAGCCGGCTTCATGCCATAAACGGTCGCGATTGTCGCGAGATGGTTCGGGTGCGTGAGGCCATAGACGTGGCCGGGGTAATAGACCTCGTCGTAAGGCGTCGAGCCCGTGGTCGGGTAGCGATGCTCGGTTTGAATGTTCATCGTCCTCAGTTCCACGAATAGGCAAATTTGTCGTTCACGATCGAGACCCTGGTCTGCTTGACCTCTTCCTTGGCGAGCGATTTGCTGAGGAATTCGCGCGACAGCTCCGGCAGCAGCGTGTTGGTGATGATGTTGTCAATCATGCGTCCGCCGGAATCCGGATCGTTGCAGCGTGATACGATGTGCTCGACCACTGAATCGTCGTAGCTGAAAGCTGCATCGTGGTTGTCGCGGATGCGCCGTCCGATCCGGTCGAGCTGTAACCGGGCGATGCCGGCGAGCATCTCATCCGACAGCGGGAAGTACGGAATCGAGACGATGCGCCCGAGCAGCGCAGCGGGAAACACTTTCAGCAGTTCCGGCCTCAGCATCTTTGTGAGCTCTTCCGGCTCGTTTCGATACTTCGGATCGCGCGACAGACCCATGATCAGATCGGTACCGACGTTGGTGGTCAGGATGATCAGGGTGTTCTTGAAGTCGATCCGCCGCCCGGTGCCATCCTCCATGATTCCCTTGTCGAACACCTGGAAGAAGATCTCATGCACGTCGGGATGGGCCTTCTCCACCTCGTCGAGCAGGATGACACTGTAGGGCTTGCGCCGGACTGCTTCGGTAAGACGGCCGCCTTCGCCATAGCCGACATAGCCGGGAGGCGCGCCCTTCAGGGTCGAAACGGTGTGCGCCTCCTGGAACTCCGACATGTTGATCGTGATCATGTTCTGCTCGCCGCCGTAGAGGGCTTCCGCAAGGGCGAGCGCGGTCTCGGTCTTGCCGACCCCGGACGGTCCAGCCAGCATGAACACGCCAATCGGCTTCGACGGGTTGTCCAGCTTGGCGCGGCTGGTCTCGATTCTCTTGGCGATCATGGTCAGGCCGTGGGATTGGCCGACCACTCGGCGGTTGAGTATTTCGGGAAGGTTCAGGACGGTTTGGATCTCGTCGCGCACCATCCGGCCGACGGGGATGCCGGTCCAGTCCGACACCACGGATGCCACCGACTGTTCGTCGACATGGGCATAGATCATCCGACTTTCCGGACTGATGGCCTCGAGCGTTTCGAACTTGCCGCGCAACTCCGCGCGTTTGGCGGCGGGATCGTCGCCCTCCTTGGATTCGGTCAGGATCTCGCGCAGGCTGCGGATGTCCTTGACAATCTCTTGCTCTGCGGCCCAGTCCGTCTCGAGGCTGGTCAGCTTTTCCTGCAGTGCCGCGATCTCGCTGTCGATTGCAGCAATGCGCTCGGCGTCATCGATGCCGAGATCCCTGTCGCTGACCAGCGCCGACTTCTCCGCCTCGCGGGCGGCAATGGCAACGCGGGCGTCTTCGATCAGCGCCGGCGTCGCGCTCTGGCTGATGGCAACGCGTGCCGAAGCGGTGTCGAGCAGGCTGACGGCTTTGTCCGGCAATTGTCGCGCCGGAATGTAGCGGTGTGACAGGTTGACCGCGGCAACGATCGCGGCGTCCGAAATGCGAACGCCGTGATGCTTTTCCATCGGACCGAGAATGCCTCGGAGCATGACGCAGCAGGTCTCCACGTCGGGTTCGTCGATTTGGATCGGCTGGAAGCGTCGTGTGAGCGCGGGGTCTTTCTCGATGTACTGGCGATACTCTGCCCAAGTGGTCGCGGCGATCGTGCGCAGCGTGCCGCGGGCGAGGGGAGGTTTCAGCAGATTGGCTGCATCACCGGTGCCGGCTGCACCGCCGGCGCCGATCAGTGTGTGGGCCTCGTCGATGAACAGAATGATCGGGGTGGGTGAGCTCTGTACCTCGTCGATCACCGAGCGCAATCGCTGCTCGAACTCGCCCTTCATGGATGCGCCGGCCTGCATCAGGCCAATGTCTAGGGCGCAGAGCCTGACATTGCGCAGCGGCGGCGGTACGTCGCCGGCGGCGATGCGCTGGGCGAACCCCTCGACCACGGCGGTCTTGCCGACGCCGGCTTCGCCGGTGAGGATTGGATTGTTCTGCCGCCGGCGCATCAACACGTCGATCAGTTGGCGGATTTCATCGTCCCGGCCGAGGATCGGATCCATCTGGCCGGACCTGGCCTTAGCCGTGAGATCCTGGGAGAAGCGGTCGAGCGGTGTCGTTCCCTTGGAGCCCGACTGGTCCGCGCCCTCCGTGCCGGCGCCGATCAATCCCGAGCCGTCCATCGGCCGCATGGTTTCCTCGTCGGAGCCAGCCCAGACGGCGCGGTGCTCCGCAGCCAATGCGTCGACATTTACTTTGGCGAATTCCTGCGAAATGTTGTTGAGCGCACGGCGGATGTCGTTTGATTTCAGTCCCGCCACCAGCAGATGGCCGGTGCGGATCTGAGTCTCGCCGAAGAACAGCGTGGCATAGTGCCAGCCGCGATCGAGGATATCGATGACCGAATTGGCGACACCCGGCATGTCGGTTTCGTTCTTGCGAAAGCCGTTGATGACGCCGGCGAGGTCCGACAACAGCCGCCCCCGGTCGAGCTTGTAGTGATCAGCCGAAAGGCTGAGGTCGGTGCGTTCCTGCTGCAGGATATGAAAAAGCCAGTGCGCGAGCTCGACATTGCGGTTGCCGGCGCTCTTGGCGTGCCGCAGGGCCTGAATGAAGGCGTCGTAGCCAGCCCGGTTCAGTTTGCCCGTTACGGCCTCAATGCTGATGTCGGTCATGGCGGCCCCTCCTACTCGATGCCTGCGTCAACGTTCGGCGGCCCTGCATTGTGGAAATCGGCTCGGTTTCCATGGTGTTATGACGATCGGCGGGGTGGCCAGGTTCAAATCGCGTCGGCTGCGGCGCGGCGCCGGACCCTCAAGCGCTCACCGAGGTGAAACCGGGCATCGCGGCGATATTCGTCGGTGGAGGTCCAGTTCGGTGAGACCCAGGTGGTCCATCCGAGCCGCCCGCTCTGTCCGAGCCTCACCGGGGCGACCGCTCCGGCGGGAATGGCGAGTTCCACCTCCCAGTCGAGTTCGTCGCCGATATAGAAGAAAACCGCGTCCGCCAGCGGCTCGGACAGGTTGCGGGTTTCGGTCGGTAAGAACTGCTCGTACTGGGCAAAATTCTTGACGAAGACTCGAACCCTGATCTTGTCCTCCACGCTGAACACCCGTGACCCAACAAGCATGTCGCGGCCGAGGGTGGCGTGTGTTCCGCCGAGCCGGCTGCAGTGGCTGGAGTCGAACGAGAGCCAGGAGCCGACGAACTCGTCGATCTCGACTTTGACGTCGAACAGGCCCTGCAGGAATCGCGTCAGCCGCGATGCGCACTTCGTCTTGGGCGCAATCAGCCCGGCGAAGCCGAGCTTCGCCATGTCCGGAACCGTGTCTCGATTGGTGAAAACATCGGAGCCCAGGCCGACGAAGGAACCGACGTAGGCGATGAAGCGGTCCTCGGCCGGCCGGTCATGCTGGGCGATCGGCCGCGCGTCGGCCCAGGCGCGGAAGAACAGTTGCAGGAAGCGCCCGTTGAGGAGATCGAGAAAGCGCGGAAAGGCGTCATCCCGCATCAATTGCCAGCCAACGCTCTCATCGGTGGTGGCAAGCGGCAGCGCGCCCTGCGGCCCGAGGAGCCCCAGAAATTTGACCAGCATCCTGAGCCGGCCATTGTGGTCGTCGACGGAGCTGAGGTTGGAGGCAGGAAACTCGAGGTAGGGGGTCTGGCCGAGGTCGACAAACTCCTCGCGGCGCGCGGCGCTGTCGCCGATCCGCGGTCGATCGGGGTTTGCCCGCTCAAGCTGGCGGAGCGTCAGGAAGAAGTCGAACCGCCAGGGTTCGGTCTTCATCTGGTCGATCAATGTCACAGCGGTCTCCGTGTGCCCATGCGCGCCGGCCAGCGCATGATCTCGCCGCGTTCCGGCGTCGAGATGACCGTCTGTGTGAAGGTATTGAAGCCCGAATAGTCTGCGAAGAAGCGCTCCAGCGCGGCGCCAAGCAAGAACACGCCGCTGCCCTCGAATGCTTTCTCGTCGAGCGTAACGGTGATCTCCAGGCCGCGCGCCGCGCCGCTGCCGGTGCGCTCGCGCACCCGCCGCACGACCGGTCGGCTTTCAATGCTACGCACGCCACGGATCTTGCGTTCCGTGGCGTCGTCGAACTGGTCGGCGAACAATGACAACATCTCGCGCAGCGCTGCGGCGTTCTTGCCGCCCCCGCGCTCGACGAGGCCAAGATAGTTCAGGTTCAGCATGTTGATCAGCCGCCAGCTGACCACTCCGCTGCTTGCGATCTCGCTGCGGCTGCGCAGCTGGGCCACCACCGGCTCGCGTGGCCGGGTGGGGCCGGCGACGCAATTCAGATCGAGCGAAGTGTCGTCCAGCAGGCGGAAGTCGGCGCCGCCCTGGCCGACCGGTAGGTGCTCCGTGAGGTGCCGGTTCGAGCACAGTGCCCGGACGCTGAGTTCGGCGGCTGAGGTGCCGCCGCTCAGCTCACCGGGCTCGAGCAGCGACAGGAACATGTCAGTCCCGGTGTAGTCAGAAGCTGCGCCATAGGTCTTCTCTTCCACCGTGCGGCGCCGGGGTAGCCGTCGGACGGTGAAATAGAGCCCCTCGACCGATCCGCTGGTCGGGTCGACCGCGGCCGAATACAGCGGACGCACCTGCCGTTTGTCCTTCTCTGTCGGAAAGTGCGCGTAGACTTCGAGCACCTGGTGGGGCTCGTATTCGAGGTAGCGGCTGCGGTCAGGCACCACATGATACTCATGTGTATTCGACTTGACCGGAATCCGATCGCTCGTCTTCTCGAACAGGTTGATCGCGGGCGCGGTATAGAGACTGAAGGTGTCGGGTCGCACCGAAGCGGCCAGCCGTGAATTGTGCTCGTCGAACGCGAATACGACATCGATCGACTTGCTGCGCAGCCGCGGCATCACGCCGCGCAGTCCCGTCAGGTTGAGGCCGAGGAACTTGCGCGGAAACGCGAAATATTCCCGCAGCAGCTCCGAGCCGCGAAAGATCCGGTTGTCGTTCGGAAACAGCGAATCGTTCTCGTCGAAGCCGACCTGCTGCACGCAGTCGTTGGGCGCGCGGATCACCACCGGATCGCCGAAGTCGTCGAGATGGCGAAAGTAGACCCCCACGCAGTTCGAGATCAGTTGCTCGTAAAGCGCGATGGCGTCGGATTCCGCGCCGGACAGGTAGATGGGCAGTTCGCTGATACGGCAGCCTGCGAACCACGTTTCCGGCTTGGTTCGGGCGTCTGCTTCCGGCAGCTCCTCGTCAAGCCGGGCCGCGGTGCGGTGGGTCAGCGACAGCCTGAGCCCGGCGATGACGTCGCGGCCAACCGGAATTCCAAGCGCCTGCAGCGCGCCGGCCGTCGAGAAATATTCGGCACCGGTGACGTCGAACGGCCAGAGCACGATATCGCGGCAAAGTCGAAAGCGGCAGGCGAGGCTTCGTTCCCTCTCGCGGTAGGTGGCGTCGAAATAGGCGCCGCGCGCGATCTTCTTGCCGTCGCGCAATGCGGGGTCGGCATAGGTTGGCTGCGCCTTGACGAGCATGGCCGACGGGGTCGGGGCGAGATAGTTCGGAACCAATTGCTCGAGCAGGTTTGCGGTGAACTCAGGGAATTCATGCTTGAGCTTGAGCTGAACGCGGGCAGCGAGAAACGCGGCGCCTTCCAGCAACCCGGAGATCATCGGATCCGAGCGGTCGCGGATCAGGCCACCGAGGCGCTCTGCGATGCCGGGATATTCCTCGGCGAAATCTCCTGCCTGCTCGTACAGCAGCGACAGTTCACGATTGTAGAAGTCGAGGAATTCGCGATTCATGCTAAAGTCGGTTGATCTGGATATCGCCGCTGTCGAGGTCGACGTCGGCGACGAATTCTACGGGAACGTTGAGCGGTTCGCACTTCAGGTCGGCGTGGACGATGAAGCGCAGCTTGAGCTGCTCGGGGCCGACCGAGTTGTCGCGCCGGACCCGGATGGTCTTACGGTCGAGCCTTGGTTCATAGCTCGTCAGCACCATGCGCAACGCGTCGCTGAGCTCTTCGTCCGTGACCTCGTCGATCGAACGGTGGGCGATGTCGGGGAAGCCGTAGTTTAGGATCGACGTTCGGACGCAATCCCGGCCGGTCAGGTTCAAGGTCGATTCCAGGGCAATGGTATTGAGGAGTGTTTCAAGATCTTGCGCGACCTCGCGCCGGAGCAAGGCTTCCGGGATCGGAAAGCGGCCCGCGCTGCGCCGCCCCGCGATCACCCGTTCGCCGTACTGATCGCGCAGATTCAGCTTCTTGCGTGCATCTCGGGCTTCATGAGCCGTGCGAAATGCCAGCATCAACGGTGGACAGAGCCGATCCCTCTTTGGTGTAACGGTCATTTGCGGTCCCCGGTGTCCGCCGGCGCGCGCGTAGCTTCGTGGGGCACCTGCACGCGTCCGACTTGACGTCTCGTGAGTAAGCAGTCCAGCCGCAACCGACCTGGTCGTGCAGGCCGATCGCCGCGCTTGGCGCCGGTTCCCGCTATCGGCAACCGGCACCAGGCGAGTGGCCGACGATCACGCCCATTCCTTGTTCGCCGCAACGTCCCAGCCGAAGGTCGGTGACGCGCCAGCGCCGCCTTTTTCCGTCTGGGTCTTGTAGATCATCTTCACCTTCTGGAAGTTGAGGCTCACATTCTCGGTGAGGCGATCCTCGCCGTGCGATCCGCCGGTCGATACGCTGGTGACCAAAACGTTCTTCATCTCGATCTTGAGATATTCGAGTGGATGTTCACCGGCCTTGCGGACCGTGAGGATCGCGTTATCGATGTGCTTGCCGTTCGCGCAGACCTTGAAAAGTTCTGGCGTGGCCTTGTCCACGAAATGCGTGAAATGGAGATCCTGAACACTGACCTTGCCGGCGCCGCCGCCCGAGCCGCTGTGGAAGGTGCCGGTCTGGCTTTCGCCGAAGGACCAGCTCAAAATATCGATTTCGTCCTTGTGCTTGTCGTCCAGTGACTCGCCCTTTATCGGATCGAGCTTCAAAAAGATGTCGACAGCCATAGCATGTTCCTTTCAGAGAACCTCAGTGTTGACGGTTGAGGCGATACGGCTTCATGAGCTCGGGCCCGGCAGGCGTGAAACGAGACTGAGGCCGACGTCCATCGCCTCCAATTGAAAGTGAGGACGGAGAAAAAATCGCGCGTTGTAATATCCCGGGTTCTCCTCGTTAGCTATGACCTCAACCTTCGCTGCAGCCAGCGGCTTGCGCGCTTTCTGAGCTTCTGACGACAAGGCTGGGTTGGCATCAACGTATTCATTGATCCAAGTCTGCAGCCAGACGGTCAGCTCATCCTTTTCCTTCATGGATCCGATCTTGTCGCGGACCATGCATTTCAGATAGTGCGCAAAGCGGGATACCGCGAACATGTAGGGCAGACGTGACGACAGGTTGTCGGATGCGGTTGCATCCACTCCTTTCTCGCCGAAGTATTTCTTCGGCTTGTAGAGCGACTGCGCGCCGATGAAGGCGGCCTTGTCGGTGTTCTTGCGATGGATCAGCGGGATCAGGCCTGCCTTCGCAAGTTCGTGCTCGCGCCGATCGCTGATGGCGATCTCGGTCGGGCATTTCAGGTCAACGCCGCCGTCGTCGGTCGGGAAGGTGTGTGTCGGCAGGTTGATGACCTCACCGCCGGATTGCACACCGCGGATGCGGGTGCACCAGCCGAATTCCTTGAAGGCACGATTGATGTTGGCCGCCATCGCGTAGGCGGCGTTGATCCACCCGTATTTGTCGCCGGCGTGCCCGTCGGTTTCCTCTTCGAAGGCGAACTCCTCGACAGGCTCCGACTTCGCGCCATAGGGAAGGCGGCCGAGCACGCGCGGCATGCACAGGCCGAGATAGCGCGAGTCGTCCTGGTCACGCAGTCCCTTCCACGCGGCATATTCCGGCGTGTCGAACACCTTGCCGATGTCGCGGGGGTTGGATAGCTCGGTCCACGAATCCATTCCCATCAGGGTGGGCTCGGCTCCGGTGAAGAAGGGCGCGTGTGCCGCGCCAGCGATCTTGCTGAGGTCGCGCAGCAACTGCACGTCGGTCGGGACGTGGCTGAAATAGTAGTCGCCGATCAGGCAGCCAAACGGCTCGCCGCCCAACTGGCCGAATTCGTATTCATAGATCTGCTTGAACAGCGGGCTCTGGTCCCAGCGCGCGTCGGGGTAGAGTCGCAGGTTGCGATACAGCTCGTTCTTCGAGACGTTCATCACCCGGATCTTGAGCGTGGCGTCGGTCTCGGAATTGAAGACCAGGTAGTGGAGGCCGCGCCAGGCGCTTTCGATCGCCTGGAACTCGGGCGCATGAATGATCTCGTTCATCTGCGCGGTCAGCTTCTGGTCGATCCGCGCGATCATCTCCTCGATAGTGTCGAGCACGTCCGACTTGATGACGCTCGTGTCCTTCAAGGCTTCGCGAACGAGCGTGGATACCGCGTTTTCAACTTCGGTTGCCGCACGTTCGGTGCGCGGCTTGAAGCTCTGCTTCAGCAGGGCGGCGAACTCATCGGCCTCGACGGTCCCGACCTGGGTGGTAGTCTCTTTACGACCAGCTTCTTTTGCCATGGTCCCCATTCCTTGCGTTAGTTCTCAGCGTTGGGTTCGGTCGACTGGGTGGTCGCGCGCTCCTGCAGCGCGGTCATCAGTTGCGGATCGCTGAGAAGTTTCTTCAATTGATCCTCGGCGGCGACCTTGCCGTCCATGTAGCGCAGCAGGTTGGCGAGCTGTTCGCGCGCCTCGAGCAGCTTGGCGGTAGCCGGCACCTGGCGGGCGATCGCGACCGGCGCGAAGTCGGCCATCCTGTTGAAGCGCAGGTTGACGGAAATCTTGTCGTCGGAGGCATCGCTGAGACGATCGGCGACGCGCATGGTCACGCCGGGCTGGATCGCCGCCATGCGGTTGTCGAAGTTGTCCATGTCGAACTCGAGGAACTTGCGCTCCTCGACCTTCGCCTTCTCGACGCCGGGGTTGTTGCCGGAGAGGTCGGAGAGGATGCCCATGACGAACGGCAGCTCGATCAGCCGCTCGGCATCGTAGGGATCTTCGTAGGTGATGTGCACGCGCGGTGCGCGGTTTCGCCGGATGAATTTCTGACCGCTGTCGGTAGCCATGGTTTGCCCTCCTCACGAAATCGATCCGGAAGCCGGCCTACACGTGCAGATTGGCAAGGCGCCTGAACTTGCCGTCTGCAAGGCCGCTTCCCTTCATCCCATTAGTCCCGGCGAGCGGAAGGCGGGTTCAATTCGACTTGTCGATTGTCTTCAGCGCGCCTTCCGGCAGGACGTCATTCAGCAGGCTGAGGAAGTCTCGCTGTGCCAGATCGCGCGCGCGGTCGACCAGGAACGGGATCGGGCTGGACGGCTCAGCGGCGCGGAAGAAGGACGCTACCTTCGCGAGCAGATCAAGGGCCTGCGTTCTATTTTCTATTGTAAAAACAATGTCTTGTGTGTCATTTGCGGCCGCCGGCGAGCAGGCGGTGGCAAGCTCCGCCATCCGTTCGATGGGCAGGTCGAAGACCTTGTCGCGCCCGATGTTGATCGCTGCGCTCTCCACGAGGGAGGGCACCAGCATGCGCATCACCTCGATGAACGACTTGCCGACCATTTCCTGCGCCTGACGCACCAGCAACAGCGCCGGGTTGGACGGTTCCATTCGGGCAAAGTAGTCCGCCGTCGCGGCGAGCGCCGCGGAAGCCTGGGCCGGCGAGACCACCGCGCCCGTGATCTCGACCGGAGCTTGCACGTCGACTTGGGTGGCGTCGTTAACCGGTGCGGCGGTCGCGGTCGGATCACGCGCCGCGACGAGACCCGCAAGCCAGGCGGCCATGCCATTTGCGACCCCGGACAGCCTGTCGAGGCTGAGGGGCTGCCCCGAGTTCAACTTTTCGTGCCAGATCGCCTTGATGCCCGCGATCTCAGCCGCGACCGCGGAGCAGCGCGCGCTGACGGTCTTGAGGGTGTCGAGGTCCGTCTCGCTGACGATGCGCTCGATGGTTCCGAGATCGGGCATGTCGACGTCGGCGTCGGCGGCGGGAATTTCGCCCTTGGCAACCTGATAAGCACGGTAATTGAGGCTGCCATGCCGGCGGTTCTCGATCAGCGGGAGGAATTGCAGCGGGTTGATCACGGTCGGAAACACGTCGATCGCCTCGACCGTAACGGCGCGAAGCGCGTAGTCGTCGTTTTCGCCCCGCGGATGCACCGCTTCCCACTGCTCGCGCAGCAGTACGGCGGTCGCCTTCAGGCAGCTGAGAAAGCCGTCGAGGTCGCGATTGAGGATGGAGAACTTGGCCAGCAGCAGGGTCAGGCGCAGGTCGCGGGTGCGCGCCAGAAGCGGCTGCGCGGCGGTAAACTGGCCGGCAAAATCGATCGCCTTCGGGTCGAAGCGTCCACGCTCGCCGTGGGCGTTGACGACTTCGAAATAGGACATCGGCAGCAACGATTCCGCGGCTGCGAAAAAGTTAAGATATTGTACGTCGCCGGTGGCGTCGAGATCCGGCCCGCAGGGATCCTCGGCGGTCACGGGCTGCGTTAGGAATGCGACATCGAGCATGCGAGGATCGTCCGTCTGCTGGACCACGACACCTCTGCCGGGTCCGCGACATCTGGCGGCTCATGCAGGGGCGATCAGGATCCGATCACCTGATGGGTCAGACGCACGCTAGTCCCGGTTCATTCCCGACGATCATGACAGTTTCGCGTGAACCGGCAAGCTCTTGGAGCCGACTATATGAGGGTCGGGACGTTTTTTTGGACGCAGCTGCTGTGCGTCGGGAGGGCCGTCCCGGTCGGGCTTGCCGGTGCGGCAGGCCGTGGTTCTTGCATGACGGCTTGGTCCGCTGGTCGCAGCGGGGCGTGCGGTCAACGAGGGAGTTTAACGCCCACATGGGCCAGGCGCTCACCCAGGATACCCGCCTCTGCGAGCTCAAGACGCCTCTCGGCAAGGACGTTCTGGTTTTTGTTGGGTTCGAGGCCTCGGAAGGCCTCAGCGAGCTGTTCGAATACCGTATCGAGTGTCTCAGCGAGGACGCTGACCTCGACTTCGACCGTGCGATCGGTCAGCAATGCACGCTTACCATAAAGCTCCACGAGAAGGAGCGCGAGTTTAGCGGCATCCTCACGGAGGCCCAGTGGCTCGGGGTGAAGAACGACTATTTCAGCTACAGGATCGTACTGAAGCCCTGGCTATGGCTATTGTCGCGCGCCACCGATTGCCGGATCTTTCAGGACAAGAAGGCGCCCGACATCATCAAGGAGGTCTTCAACGAACGCGGCTTCACGGACTATGAATCCAGGCTGACCGAGGAGGGCTCCTGTCCGAAGCTCGAGTATTGCGTTCAGTACCGCGAGACCGACCTGAATTTTGTGTGCCGGCTGATGGAGCAGCACGGCATCTACTACTTCTTCAAGCATGAGGGCGGCAAGCACACGCTGGTGCTGGCGGACTCCAAGTCGTCGCACTCCCCGATCAAAGGCCTCGCCACAATTCCTTACATCCCGCTGACGGGCGCCGATCGTCGTGGCGAGCAGCACATCTATGAATGGGTTTCGGAGCGCCGGTTTCGCACCGGGAAGGTCGAGCTCAACGACTACAATTACCTGAAGCCCAATGCGCAGATGGTCAGCGACGCCAAGGGCTCCGAGCACTACAGCCGCTCGGAGATGGAGTTCTACGACTATCCAGGCAAGTACAAGGAAAAATCCGACGGTGAGCGGTACGCGAAGATCCAGCTGCAGGCCGAGCAGGCGATGGACCGGCGACGCCGCGGCAATGGCGACGCGGTCAACCTGTTCCCCGGCGGGCTGACCAAGCTCGAAAAGCACTCCAAGGACTCGCAGAACGTCGAGTATCTCGTGGTGCGGGCCAACCACTCGTTCTCGATCGAATCCTATCGCTCTGGAGGGCCCAGCGACGCCGGGCAGCATGTCTATTTTGGCAGCTACGAATTCCTGCCGAGCGACCGGGCGTTTCGGTCGCCGATGATGACGCCGAAGCCGAGGATCAACGGCATCCAGACCGCCAAGGTCGTGACCAAGGACGACAATTCGAGCGAGGAAATCGACGTCGAGTCACTGGGTGAAATCTATGTCCGCTTTTTCTGGGACCGGAAGAAGAAGCGGTCATGTCGGCTGCGCGTGGCCCAGGTTTGGTCCGGCAAGCGCTGGGGCGGTCAGGTCATCCCGCGCGTCGGACAGGAGGTGGTGGTCGAATTCCTGGAAGGGGACCCGGATCGGCCGCTGGTGATCGGCACCGTGTACAACGACGAATACAAGCTGCCCTACGATCTGCCGTCCAAGAAGACGATAGCGGGCTTGAAGTCGGACTCCACCAAGGGGGGCGGCGGCTACAACGAGTGGAGCTTCGAGGACAAGAAAGGATCCGAGAAGATCACGCTGCACGCCGAGAAGGACCACGACGTGACGGTCCGCGACAGCGAGACACGTACCATCGGCGAAGCTGCGTTCGGCGGCGACACCCGCAAGACCACGCTCAAGAACGGCAACGACAAGCTCGATATCGAGCTGGGCGGTCAGCACATCACGCTGGCGATGGATCAGTCCGTCCAGGCAGGCATGAGCATTACGCTGACGGCCAACGTCAACATCACCCTGCAGGTGGGGCCGAGCCAGATCATCCTGTCCCCGGCCGGCATCGTGATCAACGCGCCGACCATCGCCATGACGGCGCAGGGCGCCATGGCGCTTGCAGCCGGTGGTCCGCTTGTGGCCCACGGCACGCCCACTCTTGTCGGCTGACGGCCATGAGCCAGGTCCGGTTCAGCACGGTGCAGGATCTGTTTCAGGCCTATCCCTTGGCGCGCCACGATGTCGGCAGGGCGGAAGCAGACAAGCCGTCGCTGGATTTCCTGCAGGAGGCTGCCGACGCGGGCAACTGGCACCAGGCCGTATCCTTCTGCGCCTACCTGCTGCCCAGGCGCGTGGCCGTTGCCTGGGGATGCCGCTCCTTGCATCGGATGTTCGACCATTTCGACGCCAACCAGAGCAGGTCCCTCAGTGTCGCGGAGACCTGGGTCCGGCAACCCGACGAGCAATCCCGGAATAAGGCGTTGGCGGTAGGCAACGCCAATGACCCTGAGCAGCCGGCGACTTGGCTCGCGCTGGCGGCCGGCTGGTCCGGTGGAAGCGTGGTTCCCGCGGAGTTTCCGCCGGTGGAAGCCAAGCCCGATCAAACGGCACGGGCCGTGCGCGCGGCCCTGCTGATCGGCCTTTGCCGGCTCCCCCGTGGCTCCGGGGACCGGATAATGACGGCATGCCTGGAGGATGGTATTCAGTTGGCACGCGGCGAACCGCGCCCTCCGCGCTAGCGAGACGACGTGATGGTGCTTCGCTTTAATATCGAGAACGAACCGAACCTTCCCGACGGCGGCCCTGTGTCATTTTCGGTCACCGGCAGGCGTTCGGTCGATATTGGCCGGGACCGTCACCTCGACTGGACGTTGCCTGATCCGGCTCGGATGATCTCGGGAAAGCATTGCGAGGTGCATTACCGCGACGGCGGCTATTGGCTGCACGACGTCTCGACCAACGGCACCTTTCTCAACGGCGCCGAGCAGCGCATGCGGGGGCCGCACCGGTTGCGCGACGGCGATCGGCTCATCATCGGCCATTACGTTATTGGCGTCTCGATCGACGCGGACGCGGCCGACGAAGGCGTCCAGAACCATGCGACGCAACAACAGGCCCCTATTGTCCAGCAGCATGCGAACTACCAGGAGCTTTGGGCGGCGGATCGTGACATACCCCCGCCGATTGATCCGCAACAGTTGAAGAAGCCGCGCGAGGCCGCGCGACCCGTCAATCCAGAGTTTCTGGACTGGGCGGCGAGCGTCCCGAAGCCTGGCGTGGATCCCGTTCGACATTCACCGTCGATGTCTCCGTACGCGCCGTCGGCGCAGGACGACATGAGCTGGGCAGCCGGTCCGGTCGCCGCGCCGAAACCGTCAGCTGAGCCGCCGCCAGCCATGCCGACGCCACGCCGGCCATCGGTGTGGAGCGATGATGAAGCCGCGACTGCCGAGCCACCGCGACCGCACATTGAGCCGCCACGTCCGGCGCGGGTGGCCGACGAGGGGGTGACCACCGAGGCGCCAGGGCGCAGTGCCGAGTTTGCTCGTCTGGTTGCTCGCGCCGCTGGACTGCCGGACAACTTCTTCGCCAACAAGACCGACGCCGAACTTGCCGAACAACTCGGCGTGCTCCTGCGCATGACCGTGGATAATTTGATGGCGCTGCTGCAGGCGCGAACCCAGGCCAAGCAGCTGACGCGCAGCACCAGCCAGACCACCATCCAGGCCATCGAGAACAATCCGCTGAAGTTCTCACCGACCCCAGAAGAAGCGATCCGCATCCTGTTCGGACCGCCGTCGCGCAGTTACCTCGACGCGCAGCGCGCCTTCGCGCAGGGCTTCAACGACCTCAAGTCACATCAACTGAAGACCTACATGGCGATGCAGCATGCCGTCAGCGAGCTCATCGCCAGCATCGATCCGACGCTGATGGCGCGCGAACTCGAGCTTCAGCGCGGTGCGAGATCCTGGCTCGGCTCGAACAAGGGCAAACTCTGGGACGAATTCCTGACGCGCTGGAAGGCGCATCTCGGCCGCGAGGACAGCGCGCCGATCGATACTTTCATGCTGCATTTCTCGGACTATTACGACCGCGCCGACAAGGCCGGCTCAAAGT
Organism: Bradyrhizobium erythrophlei; assembly: GCF_042430365.1. Taxonomy (GTDB): domain Bacteria; phylum Pseudomonadota; class Alphaproteobacteria; order Rhizobiales; family Xanthobacteraceae; genus Bradyrhizobium; species Bradyrhizobium erythrophlei. The sequence continues at coordinate 301,596 of NZ_JBHMET010000274.1, read as the reverse complement.
GAACTGTCGATGACCAGACGGCCGTCGACGATTGCCAAGTGGATGTAGGAATGTCTTGGTACAGCAAGGTTTTCTGGTCGGAAGGTCTGTTTCTGCGACCGCACCATTTGCAGCAGAACGATCGCTACGTCGAGCATTTGCTGGAAAAACGCGTTCGCCACACAACGCCATACCCCTGGGGGTTCGCCCAGCTCGAGATCGATCACGATCTGACCCAGCAGAGCAAATTCGCGGTGCGCAGCGCGGCCGGCGTCATGCCGGACGGAACGCCGTTCGATATTCCTGCGGATAGTCCGATCCCGGAAGCGATCGACGTGCCTGACTCGGCCGCAGGCCAAATCGTCTGGCTGATGATGCCGGTCGCGGCGCCAAACACCCGCGAAGTGGACGAAGGCCGTAGCGACAGCGCCAGTCGTTATGTGCGGACCTCGGAGACATTCATCGATTCGACCTCGTCGCTGCGCATCGAAGAAGAGATCGACATCGCTTGTCCACGATTGTCGTTTGAGCTGCGCAAGACCAGCAAACCCGGCTACATGGGCCTCGGAATCGCGCGTATTCTGGAGGTGCGCGACAAGAACATCCTGTTCGACGACAAGTTTGTGCCGGCCATGCTGGTCTGTGCCGCGCACCCGGTGATCGATGGTTGGCTCAACCGCATCATCGGCTGGGTCGAGACCAAGCTCGACGAGTTGTCGCGTTATGCGGTCGATCCGTCGTCCGGTGGCGGGCTGCAGAGCGTCGATTATCTGGTCTTGCAGGTGCTCAACCGTACCATTCCCGTGCTGACCCATTTCCAGCGTTCCGGCAGCGTGCACCCCGAACGGCTGTACGAGGCGCTGCTGAGTTTTGCCGGTGAACTCGCGACCTTCGCTACGGCGGAGCGTCGCGCACGTGACTATCCCGCGTATGATCACGACGATCTCGAGAACGTCTTTGCGCCGCTGGTGCGCGACATCCAGGACTTCCTGAGCGCGCGGCTCGGTCGGCGGGCGATCCGCCTGGAGATCATCGAGCGCGCCCAGAATGCGTTCGTATCGCCGATCCGCGATCGGGCGCTGTTCCGCAATGCGACCCTGGTGCTCGAGGTCGCCGCGCGACGGCCGCTCGTGGAGATTCAGAACGAATTCCCGCACTTGTTCAAGGTCGGGCCGAACACCAAGATGAACGAGATCGTGCACGCAAACCTGCCGGGGCTGACGTTGGTGCATTTGCCGACGCCGCCACCGCACATCCGAGCGATCACCGATCACGTCTATTTCTATCTCGATCGCAAGTCGCCGTTGTGGCCCGAGTTCAGCACGGCGGCCTCGATCGGGATGCACTTCTCCGGCGACTGGCCGGAGCTTGAGTTGTACCTTTGGGCCATCCTGGAAGATCGGCCATGAGCGACAGGGACAAGCCGGTCAATCCTTTCGGTCGGGGCGAACGGACGATCATCCGTCCGAACCCCGGCGGGAAGCTGCCGCCGGCTGCTCCCCCTCAGCCCCCGGCGGGCGAACCGCCCGCGGGGCATCCGGCCTATTCGCCATCGCCCGTGCCTTCTCCTGGCGCGCCTTCGCCGCCGTCATCTTTTTCTCCCGTCCCGCCGAGCCCAAACTACGCCGCCGCGCCGACCAGCCATCCGTCCGAGGAGTGGATCTCGACGCCCGCGCAGGCCCCGGCGTCGCAACCGATCCTGCCGCCCGGGCCGCCGCTGCGCGTCGACGATCTGGTCGCGCCGAACGCCAATCCGGTGATGCGCGCCGCCGGTCCATTGCTGCAACTGCTTGGCCGGTTGCGGGTGGCGCTGATGCGTGCGTCATTCGCGAGCCTGATGGAGCAGGTCGCCGACGCCATCAAGTTCTTCGAGAAGGACATCCGTTCGGCCGGTATTTCCGAGCATCAGGCCAACACGGCTAAATACATCCTGTGCGCTACCGCCGACGATATCGTGCAACACATCCCGACCGAGGATCGTCACGTCTGGACCCAATATTCGATGCTGAGCCGGTTCTTCGGCGAGCGGGTGGGGGGCGTCCGCTTCTTCGAGATCCTCGACCATTTGAAGGCTGATCCGCTGGTCAACTATCCGGTACTCGAACTGCAGCACGCCTGCCTTGCGCTCGGGTTCCAGGGCATTCACCGCACATCGGCGAGCGGGCTTGCGAACCTGCAGGTGATCCAGCGCAACCTCTATGAAACGCTGCGCCGGGTCCGCCCCAAAGTGATGAGCGACCTGTCGCCGAATTGGCGGGGACAGGCGCTGGCTGGTCGCAGGCAGCGCATCCGTATTCCCGTCTGGATGGTGGCTGCCGTGGTTGCCGCGCTGCTGACGGGGGGCTATTTCGCCCTGCGGACGCTGCTGGCCAGCCGGGCCGAGAACGCGGCCGAGGTAGCACTGGCGCTACATCCTGGCGATCCGATCGAGCTCAAACGACGGATCATCGCGCCGCCACCTCCACCTCCACCGCCACCGCCGCCGCCACCGGACCGTATCACCCAGTTGCAGCGCATTCGCAACGCGCTCGCGAAGGAGACCACCGCCTGTGCGATGACAGCGGACCAGACCGCGAGCTTCATCGTGATCCGGGTCTGTGATCTGGCATTGTTCGCGCCGGGCCAGGCCACCATCCTCGACGCCTTCAAGCCGGTCGCGACCCGCGTCGCGGCGACCCTCGACAAAGAGCCGGGACGAATCCGGGTCGTCGGCCATACCGACAGCTCGCCGATCCGCACCGTCCGCTTCCCCTCGAATTTCGAGCTGTCGGTCGAGCGCGCCAAGGCGGTGGCCGCCACCCTGAAGCCAGGCCTGACCGATGGTTCGCGCATCGACGTCGACGGCAAGGGGCCGGACGCGCCAATTGCCAGCAATTCGACACCTGAGGGGCGCGCCAAGAACCGGCGTGTCGAGATCTTCATCGAGCGCAGCGAATAGGCAAACACGGCTGGCTCACGCGGTTTGCGATAGGTACGGCTCAATGCTTGCTAAGGACATTCTTCGCATCGTTCTCTACGGGGTCGGGCTCAGCTCGCTGGCCGCGGTCGTCTATCTCGCCGGCCCCTTCGTCGCGTTCGGCGACTGGCGGCCTCTGGAGAACCATATCGTCCGCCAGATCGTTATTGTGCTGCTCGGCGCCGCCGCTGCAGGCCTCGTTGGCCTCAATCTGTTCAAGCGGCGCAGGAGCGCCAAGGAGATCGCCGACGGTATCAGCGGTGCGGACCAGCCTGTCAGCGACGAGCCCGTGCTCAAGGAGCGCATGCAGGACGCGCTCGCGACGCTGAAGACCGCCAGCGGCAACAAGTCCGGCTATCTTTACGATCTGCCGTGGTACGTCATCATCGGCCCTCCCGGCGCCGGCAAAACCACAGCGCTGGTCAATTCCGGGCTCAAATTCCCGCTGGCGCGTGGGGCGGCGCCGGCGGCGATCGCCGGCGTAGGCGGCACCCGCTACTGCGATTGGTGGTTTACCGAAGAAGCGGTGATGATCGATACCGCCGGCCGCTACACCACCCAGGATACCGACAGCAAGGCCGACAAGGAGAGCTGGCGGGCCTTCCTGGATATCCTGAAGAAGAACCGGCCGCGCCAGCCGATCAACGGCGTCCTCGTCGCCATTAGTCTCGAGGACGTGCTGACATTGCCGAAGCAGGAGCTCGCGCTCCACGCAGATGCGATCCGGATGCGTCTGCTCGACCTGCATCAAAGGCTCAAGGTCAGCTTCCCGGTGTATGCGCTGTTCACCAAGGCTGATCTCGTTGCCGGCTTCACCGAATATTTTGCCTATCTCGGCGAGGCCGGCCGACGCCAGGTCTGGGGCGCCACCTTCCAGACCGCCGACAAGACCCAGAATCTGGTCGGGCAAATTCCACTCGAATTCGATCGCCTGCTGGAGCGCCTGAGCGAGGAGACGCTCGACCGTCTGCAGGACGAGCCGACGCCGCAGCACCGTGTGCAACTGTTCGGCTTCCCGGCGCAGATGGCGCGGCTCAAGCCCCAGATCCACGATTTCCTCAACCAGATCTTCGAGCCGACACGCTATCACGTGAATGCGAATCTGCGCGGGTTCTACTTCACCTCGGGTACCCAGCAAGGTACGCCGATCGACCAATTGATCGGGTCCTTGGCGCGCACGTTCGGCGCGGAGGAGGTCAGTGCGGGAGCCTATTCGGGGACGGGCAAGAGCTACTTCCTCGCGGATCTGATTTCCAAGGTCGTCATCGGCGAGGCCGACTGGGTCTCGACGGATCGCGCGGCGGTGCGCCGCGCATTGATCCTGAAAACCGCAGCGCTGTCCTTGATCGGCCTGGTCTCGATCGGACTGATCGCGGCCTGGCTGACCAGCTACAAACGCAATTCCGACCTGATCGAGCAGAGCCTGCAGGCGGATAACGAGTATGCGGCCGCGGGAGCGCCGCTCATCAAGCAGACGCTGATCGCCGACCGTGATCTCGACAAGGTGCTGCCGCTGCTCTATCGGCTGCGCAACGCGCCGGCGGGCTACGGATCGCGCGACGAGCCGGTGCCACTGTCGGCCCGCTATGGGCTCAGTCAGCACGCCCGACTGCTGTCGCCCGCGAAGGCGGCCTATCATACGGCGCTTGAACGCATGTTTCGGCCGCGCCTGCTGTATCGCCTGGAGGAGCAGCTCAATGCGCGCCTCGACGAACCTGCCTTCGTCTACGAGGCGCTGAAGGTCTACCTGATGCTCGGCGGCCTGCAGTCGCCGGACCGCGAGCTGATCCGCTCCTGGATGCAGCGCGACTGGGCGGACAATCTCTATCCCGGCGCGACCAACGCGGAGGGGCGGCGTCTGCTCGAGGAGAACCTCATGGCGATGTTCGACCTGGAGACCGAGCAGCCGCCGCTGGTCGAGCTCGACGGCCGCCTGATCAAGCAGGCCCAAAACTCCTTGGCGCGGCTGAGCGTGTCGCAGCGCGCCTATGAGTTTCTGAAGTCGGAAGCGCGTGCATCGACCGCCGGCGATTGGATCGTCAGCCGCCGCGGTGGTCAGGACGTGGCCGTCGTGTTCGAAACCACGACAGGGCAGCCCCTGGACGCCGTGCGGGTGCCCGAGTTCTTCACCTATAACGGCTTCCATCAGAAGTTCATCGCACGGCTCCCGGGATTGTCGGAGCGCATGAAGCGCGAGCGATGGGTGCTGGGCGATGCCGGCCAGCAGTCAGCAATCGACCAGCAGTATGACAATCTGGCCGGCGATCTGCTCAACGTCTACGCCAACGACTTCGTGACGACCTGGCGCACTGCGCTCGGCAGCCTGCGCCTGAAGAAGTTGCTCGCCGACAAGCCGAAATACGAGGTGCTGAGGGCCCTTTCGGCGCCGACGTCGCCGATGCGGCAAATCCTGGAATCGGTGCGTGACGAGACGATGCTGACCAGGGAACGCCCGAAGCCGGCGAACACCGCCGCGCCCGCCGCTCCCGCGCCGGTGTTGTTCTCCAATGCCCAGGATGGGCCGCCTGGAGCAAGGATCGAGGCGCAGTTCAAACCCTATCATGCGGTGCTCGAGGGCGAGAGCACTCACCGGCCGATCGACTCGACCATCGCCAACCTGAATGACATCGCGCAGAACCTGACGCTGATCACCGAGAATCCGCAACTAACTGCGCAGGCGACTGCTGCGCTTCAGACACAGGTCGCAGCCCTGCGCAACAATGCCTCGCGCATGCCGCCGCCGTTTTCAGATATGCTGCGAGCGGCGGCCGCGGAATTCGAGGGCAGCATCGCCGCCTCGACTGCCGGACAGATCCTGCAGTCGTTGCGCGATCAGGTCACGCCAGTCTGCCAGCAGACGGTGACCAACCGCTACCCGTTTGTACGCGGCAGCAGTCAGGAGGTTCCGCTTGCGGACTTCGCCAAGCTATTCAGTCCGAACGGTGTGATGGACAAGTTCTTTGCTCAGTTCCTGGCACCCTATGCCGACACATCGCGGTCGGACTGGGTCTGGCGCAAGGAGAGTCCGGTCGGCCGATCGTTCTCACCGGACACGCTGAAACAGTTCCAGAATGCGGCCTATATCCGCGACGCTTTCTTCCAGACCGGTGGCGGCGTGCCGGCGGTGTCGTTCGCGATCCGGCCGCCCGGCGCTGCGGGGCCGGGCGTTGTCATCAAGACCGAGATCGGCGGCACTACAATCACCAGTCCGACTACTCCGGGGCCGACCACTCCGTCCATGTTCGGTGTCCCGCAACCTGCGCCGCCGCCACCGCCACCGCAGAGCAACACACCGACCACCGTGCTGTGGCCGGGTCCGTCGCCGCGGACGGCGATCTCGGTCAGCAACGACAGCGGCCCGCCATCAGTCCTTGAACGCATCGGCCCATGGTCGCTGTTCCGGATGCTGGAGGCGGGGTCGCTGGTGGCGAAGTCGGAAACCGCAAGCGCGACCTTTATCGTCGCCGGGCGCGAGCTCAACTATCAGATCTCGACCGGCTCGTTGCGCAATCCGCTGAACCTGACGGTGCTGCGCGAGTTTCGTTGCCCGACCGGAATATGACCATGCGTTGCGGGCTGTTCGGCAAAATCGGCGCGAAGCGCGACTTCATCGCGATTGCGACCCCACGTAGCTTCCTGGAAATCTGGGAGCCATGGGTGCAGGCTGCACTGTCGGCAAGCCGCCACCAGCTCGGCGCCAACTGGCAGCAGGCCTTCCTGACCGCGCCGGTCTGGCGATTCTGGCTCGGCGCCGCAATCTGCGGCACCCCCGTCGCGGGCGCGATCATGCCCTCGCTCGACGGGGTGGGGCGGTATTATCCATTGACGTTGCACGCGGTGACGGACGAAGGGGCCTTGCTGCCGCCGCCGAGCATCGATCCGCAGGACGAATGGTTCGGACACGCGGAGACGTTCCTGCTCTCGACCCTGGATCGATCTGCAACCTATGAGCAGGTCTCCGACGCGCTGGATCGTCTCACGGTGCCGCGGCTGCAGGCGACGCTCGGCGACACTCCGCCGATCGTGTCGCTCGGCGCGACGATGGCGGGAACGGTTTCGGCGACAGATGCATTCGCCGAGTCGTTTGCCGCACTTGGCACAGCGAACCCGCAGGTCTACGCCGCTGCCAGTTTCTGGTGGACCGCCGGAGGCGAGGGCTTCCCGCCAATGGCGCTGTGTTGCCGGGGATTGCCGGACCCGTTTCGCTATTCCACGCTGTTGACCGGCGATCTTGGCCGGGCAGCATCCGCCTCGGGGTGACACGCGATGGTGCACATCCCGTCATTGTTCGATGTCGGCAGCGTCACCCATGTCGGGTTGGTTCGGACGCGGAACGAGGATTCGTGTCTGGTGCGGACCGATGTCGGCCTGTGGGCGGTCGCCGACGGCATGGGCGGCCATGAGGCCGGCGATCTCGCCAGTGGCATCGTCGTGCAGTCGCTCGATGCGATCGGAGCGCCGACGTCTGCCGCGGACCTGCTGGCGCAATGCGAGGAGCGGCTGTTCAGCGCGAATCAGGAGATCCTCGCGCTTAGTCGCGCGCGACACGGCGCCACCGTGGGCACCACGGCCGCAGTCCTGCTGGTGCGCGACGGTTATTATGCCTGCATATGGGCGGGCGATAGCCGGGTCTACCTGATCAACCGCGGCCGCATCAGCCAGGTGTCGCACGATCATAGCGAGGTGGAGGAGTTGATCGCCGGCGGCGCGTTATCGCGCGAGGAGGTCAAGGATTGGCCGAGCAATGCCATCACCCGGGCCGTCGGCATTGCTGCGGATCCGGAGTTCGAGGTGGTGACAGGTCCGGCCGAGCCGGAAGACATCTTCGTGATCTGCAGCGACGGCCTGACCAGGCATTTGGAGGACGTGGAGATCCTGCAGTACGCAGCCACGCGTGGTGCCCAGGCGGCCTGCGATGACATGCTTGCTCTGGCCCTTGATCGCGGAGGGTTCGACAATGTGACGATCGTGATCGTGCGGCTGCTGACGCCGCGGTCCTCAGAGCCGACGAGGTCGCCACTCGATCGGGAGCCGCAACCATGACGCCGAATGAACCGTTCCGATCCTCCTACCGCGGTGTGCCGTCCGGCACGCGTCTCAACGGCATCTATGAGATCGAAACGATGATCGGCGCGGGCGGCATGGGTGAGGTCTACAGGTGTCGCGAGATCCAGACCGGTGCGCCGGTTGCGGTGAAGATGCTGCTGCCCGACATGGTTGACAACGAGGCGGCGCTTGGGCTGTTCCGTCGGGAGGCTGCGGCGCTCCACAACCTGCCGCACGATGCGATCGTGCGCTACTTCCTGTTCACCGTTGAGCCGGTACTGCAGCGACCCTATCTCGCCATGGAGTTCGTGAACGGCCGCTCGCTCTCGAACATGCTCGAGGAAGGACCGCTGACTTTCGAGGCGCTGGTCAAGCTGATGCGTCGCGTCGCATCGGGACTGCAGGCCGCCCACGAACATGGCATTATCCATCGCGACGTATCCCCCGACAATATCATCGTGCCGCTCGACGACGTAAGACGGGCCAAGATCATCGACTTCGGCATCGCGCGGTCGACCCAGATGGGCGACAAGACCATCATTGGCTCGGGTTTCGCGGGCAAGGACAACTACGTGTCGCCGGAACAGGTCGGGCTGTATGGCAACGATGTCACTGCGAAGTCCGACGTCTATAGCTTGGGTCTCGTGCTGTTCCATGCACTGACCGGGCAGAAGCTCGACATGGGCGGCAGCCAGTTTCAACTGGTGGAAAAGCGCCGGCGCGTGCCCGATCTCGGCGCGGTGGACATGCGGATCCGGCCGCTGCTGGAGCGGATGCTGCAGCCCGATCCAGCGTTGCGTCCGACCATGGCGGAGGTCGCCGACTGGACGCCGACTGCTTCGGCTCAGGCGTCCGCCACACCATTGCACGGCTTCGATCCGCTGGCTCGGCCCGAACGGGCGGCGCCGGCGCCGCAGCACGGGACGCCATCAACGGCGCAGAGGTCGCGCGGCCTCTGGCTGGGTGCGGGCGTGACGGCCGTGGTGCTCCTGCTCGGCGGCGGTGGATTTGCGTTCTACAACCTGGTCTGGTTGGCGCCCCGCGTGGCGGCGTTGCCGCCACCGCCGAAACTCGCTGCGACAGCGACGCCGGCGAAAGTCGAACCCGTTACACCAGAGCCGGCACGCCGGGAGCCGGTGAAGTCGCCGGAACAGCCGACGGTGACGCCGTCTCCGGCACTCGATGCGCCCGGGCGCGCCGAGCGCATCCGCAAATATGTGGCGCAGTATGCGGGCGGGGACTGCTTCTTCATCCTGCCGGTTGCCGTGACCCCAAGCGCCGCCGTTATCGAGGGCTTTGGCGCCTCGACCGCCCCGTTCGACACCTTCGACAAGGCGTTCCGGCGGGAGCAGGGATTCGAGGCTTCGGTCGGCGTCAGGCAGGTGACCCCGGCGCAATGCCCGGCCGTCAAGTTCTTGAGCCAGGTCGGGAGCGATCAGTCACGATCGCCGCGCATCAACTTAGGGGCGACGGAGTTGAAGGCCGGCGAAACCCTGACCGGCACCATCGAGAACTTCGCCAACCGCGTGGTGGAACTGCTCATGGTGTCGGATCGCGGCGAGGTGCAGAGCCTGTCCTATCTTCTGAAGCCGGGCATCGACTCGCTGTCGTTTGCGTTCCCGATGGCGGGCGGAGCCGGTCCGCAACTGTTGTTGGTCGTGGCGACCACACGGGTTCTGGATTCGTTGCGGCAGTCGCGGCCGATGGCCGCCGACATGTTCTTCCTGCAAGCGCTGAGTGAGGCTCAGCGCAGCAACGTGACGATCACCGCGGCCGCGCGCTATGTGACGCTCACGAACTGAGCCGCTTCCTTAGAACTTCCCGATCATCAGGATTTTCAGGTCGACTTCCGGCTTGAAATCGCTGGCCGTATATTCGAGCGGGCTGCCGGTGGAAGGCGCCTTGAGCCGCCCTGGGCAGAAGCTGACCAAATGGTCGCTGCCGCCGGGATCGATAGCCAGCCTGAACGATCGGATCGGGCCGGCCCAATTCGCGCCGGTCCTGAGCACATAGGAGATGCGCCGCTCCTGCAGTTTCGCGGTATTGGCCTGGCTGTTGCCGGCGCGTTTGTCCAACTCGGCCAGGAGCGCATCCGTGACGCAATATTCCTTCCGGTAGCGCGCGACCTCCTGACTGAGTGCGCTGCTCTGGCGCAGACTCCAGCGCAGGATAGTGTCGGGGCTGGAGCCAACGCTCGGGCGATACTGGTGTTCGACGATGACCGTACGCGTCGGCGGAAACACCTGCTGGCGCACAGCCGAGGTCTTGGTTGTCCAGCCTGGCACATACCGCTGGCGGCCATTGTCGCTGGTTCCGGCCGGCATCAGCAGCCCGTCGTCCACGAGCCGGGTGCGGGTAGCCGCCGGTAGATCGGCGACCCGGATCTCGCGGCCACCGATCGGTAGCAGCGGCAGCTTGAGCTGACGGAGCAGGGCACTGACATCCTTGTTACCCACCATCGCACGCTGATCGATCGTCAGCGGCACCGGGCTGCCATCGACCCTCGTCTCGAAGTCGACGAAGTTGACCGGATCGCTTGACGGCAGCGCAATGTTCTCGGCTTCCGACAGGTCGATATCGGGCAGCGGAAAGGCAACGGTGAGCGTGACCGGCTTGGTGGTGGTGTTGGCGAACTGGTAGCGAACGCTGATCCTGTCGAGCGCAATATGAAGGTCCTCGCTCTCCATGGCCACGTCGTTGGTGCGGACGAACTGAAGCCCCCCAATCGACAATTCGGCAGCCGAGTCGTTGGCCTGCGCCGGACAGCCGGTCGCAACCAGCAGCGCCAACACCATGGCCTGCGACCGGAACGACGGCCGGCGTGACGGTCTCCTCACCATGCTAGCCTCCATGCCGCGTCGCAGCATATGCCGGCCCCCTCCGGCGGGATCAGTCGATTGCCTGATAAAGATCGCCCCACTCGGAATTCCAGACGCTGTCTGGATCGCACACCACGATCGCGACCTTCATGTCGTTGGCAAGCCGGATCGCGCCGCGAAAAGCGTCCTGGGCCGGCAACTGGCCGCTGATCTGGTCGGAGGTCAGCCGGCCCCCACTGGCGGTGGCTGGGAACACGATCGATCCGGAGGTGCCGCCATTGTCGCGCTTCAGCACCAAGGTGATCGCGTCGGGCTGGACTTCGCTGACCTGCTCAAATCTGTTCCTGGCCATGAATTTGCACCGCCTCGTTGAACAAGTTCGAACTATCACCGTCCAGTGATAGAATTGAACTCGGTTGAGATTGCTCGCCACTAATTGATGAGCCGCACTGACGCCGTCCTGGATTAGTCGATCCGATGCGGCAAACGGTTCGGGGACATTGAGGCGGACATGCTTCGTCGAACTAACTGGATCTGGATATTCATCGTCGGCGCCGCCGCATTCGCCAGCGGGGCGCATGCCGACGATACCGTGCTGCGGAGCTTCGCCGGCGGCTCGGCCGCCGGCATGGTCGGGATCGTCCCGGCCAGCGAGGACGTTGAGCTCGCTGGCCCGCAAGCGCTTAGCGCCGACGGGCAGGGCAACCTGTTCATGCTAGATCAGGTCAACGGGCGCATTCTGCAGTTCGATCCCAAGCAACCGAACGCCGAGCCCGATATCCTCAAGATGCCGGCGGACGTCCAGCCGACCGATCTCGTCGTCCGCAACGACGACATCATGGTTTGGGACGGCGGCGTGCGCACGCTGAGGGCGGCGTCAGGGCAGTCCACGCGCGGGCTCGGTGGCGACGTCATCCAGCTTGAGGAGGTCTCCACTCGCGGCGCAGACGATCAGGTCGCAGCATCGGCCTTCGCCCAGATGGGGTCGCAGCCGCCCAGCAGCGCAACCGACCTGCTCGATCAGAACACCCGCGCGGCCATCGTGAAGACGACGCGGCAGCCCGACCGGCAGTACATTGCTTCGCGCAGCAAGGGATCGGTGATCGCTGACATCATTCCGGACAAGGGCAATGCCAGCGTACGGATCGAGATCCAGACCATGGTCACCAACGAGACGATTGGTCAACTCGGCCTGCGCGTGCGCAACCAGCTTGGCACCGTGGAATTTCTCGAGATTGACAACAGCGACCGGTTCTACGTGTTGGCCGAGGACATTCCGCCCTCGGGGAAGAACGCTGCCACCTTCGTCGCGCGCTATGCCGCGAACGGGCGCCTCGAGGGAATCTACGAGCTGCCCCTGGAGAATACCCCGCTGACCAGGCGCTTCGTCACCATCTCGGGCGACGGCGATGTCTATTTCCTGCGGACCCAAACGGACCGTGTCGACGTGGTTGGCGTCGGCTTCCGGCCGTTGCGCAACGTATCGGTGATCGACGCACGGCCGTCGCGGACAGCACCAGCCGGAGCAGCCGCACAGCCCGACAGCAAGTTCAGCGCGGTAGCCGCCGTGCGGCCTTCCAACCGACAGCAGGCGATCGAGATCGCATTTGCATTTGAGGGCATTCAGTGGAAGCTGACGGCAGCGAACTATGGCAGCGATCCGGACAGCCAGTGCAGCGGCTTCAACCGTATCCGCCGGCCATGGTATATCCAAGGCAAGGTAAACCAGGAGGTGCGCGGCGTGCCCTATTGCTGGGGCTGCCACGGCTCGCTCGCGAACTTCCGGCAGCGGATCGAGGGCGGGACGCTGGCCGGCAATGTCTGCACCCGCAACGCGCCGCGGCCGGATGTGGCCGGCGTTGATTGCTCGGCGTTCGTCAGCGCCACCTGGGGCCTCTCTGTCCACTACACGACCGCCGCGATCCCCGCGATCGCAAAGCCCGTAGAAAATCCCTGGGACCTGAAGCCCGGCGATGCGCTGAACAAGCCGGGTTCCCATGTGATGTTGTTCCTGCGGTTCACGCCGGATCGCAAGGCGGAGGTGATGGAATCCTCGACCGGTGGCTGCAACGGGCGCGTCTGCCGCAACGTCTATCCGTTGGCGAGCTTGCTCGCTCGCGGCTACAATCCGGTCCGTTTTCGCGCCTTCGCGGATGATCAGACAACAGTTTCGGCGAACGCCTTCCAAGCGGCTGATGCGCCGACGGGTCGCAAGTCGGCAAATACAAGGCGCTGAACCAGCTGTCTCGTTGGTGCTACAGATGGTTATGGATTACTGCTCGCAGGTCGGCTCCTGGCTGGCGTTCCGCCGCCGTGTTCCACCGTCATGGTTGGGGGACAGGCCTGCATGACGCCGAGGTGGACTACGATGCAAAGGCCCAGAGGACTTGAGCGCTTGATCGGGCGGCTTTGCGTCGCCATCGCGCTCGCCGTGCTGATCGGTTTCCTGTCCCCGCGTGCACAAGCGGCGGGCGGACTATCGATCAGCAACCCAGATGGGGGCGCCGTGCGCGCACTCGTGATCGGCATCGACGACTATCAGCACGTGCGCAAGCTCAGGGGCGCGGTAGCCGACGCCACCGACATCGTGTCGAGCTTGAGGACGATGGGGGTTGGCGATGTCGTAGAGCTGACCAACGCCCAGGCCGACCGGGCAAGCATCCTGCGCGAGGTCAGCGCATTGGTGGAGCGGACAAGGAACAACGATCTGATCTTTCTGTCGATTGCCGGCCACGGCACCCAGGAGCCGGAGCGCGTCAAGGGCTCGGAACCGGATGGGATGGAGAACGTGTTCCTGTTGCCTGGCTTCGAAACCACGCCCGCCGGGTCGGTTCAGCGTATTCTCGGCAGCGAGTTCAATCATTTCATCCGACAGTTCGAGCTGCGCGGTGCGAAGGTGATCTTCGTTGCGGACACCTGTCACGGCGGTGGGATGGTGCGCGATATCGATCCGCGTGCCGCTGAGATGAGCTTCCGCCAAGTGCCGCGCTACACGCTGCTGGTCGACGAATTGAAGCCGGTGACAGATCGGAATGATCCGAAATCGGAGCTCGATCTCGACCACACCGCGTTCATCGCGGCGGTCGATCGCCACACCAAGGCGCCGGAAGTGCGGATCCCCGGGATCGACGGCTTGCGCGGCGCCCTCAGCTATGCCGTCGCGCGGGCGGTAGAAGGCAACGCCGACATCAACCATGATGGGAAGGTGACGCTCAAGGAGCTCTTCAGCAATGTTCGACAGGTGGTCTATCAGCTGTCAGACCAGCGCCAGAACGTCGTGACGATTTCATCGCCGGCGCAGAGGCTGGAAACCGACGTCGCCTTCGAATTGACGCGCGGCGTGGTGCTGATCCAGGGCCCGACAGCGGGAGCGGCGCCTGGTCAGACCGGAGCGGCGGCGCCCATCGAGGGACGCGCGCCCGCGCCGCTGCCTGTCACCGCAACGGCACCGGTTGCGCCCACCGGCGCTGCGCCGGTGGCCCTGCGCGTCGCGGCGCCGATCCGTCTGGCAGCGCTCGACGGGAAGACGAACTATTTCACGAGCGTGAAGCCGCAGGATATTGCGGTGCAGGCTGTTCAACCGACTGACAATCCCGACCTGATCTGGGACCCCGTGTCCCACGATGTGATTGCCTGGGGTGACGTGGTCGCCTACGGGGTGGACGTGACCGGTTTGCCGACCGTTGTTGATCGGACCGCGGCAATCCGTGAACTCAAGCGCATGGCGACCCGGTCGCCGCAGGTCATGCGTATGTGGCCGGATGATCGGCAGCAGCGCCGCGGTCAGACCGTCGAGGTTGATCTCTCCGACGTGGCATCAAAGGCCGTGTTACTGTTCAACGTGTCCGGCGATGGTACGATCCAAATGCTGTATCCGATCGGTTCTGACGCGTCGCTGGCCCGATCGGCGAACCTGCGGTTGCCGCTGAAGGTGGGGGAGCCGTTCGGCGCCGAGCAAATCGTTGCAGTGACCTCGCAGCAGCGCATGGTTGATCTGGAGAACGTGCTGATACAGCTCAACCGGCGCCGCGCGTCAGGGCAGGTGATCAAGAGTCTCGAACGTTACTTGCCCGCGGATGCGCGGATCGGGTCAATCGGGTTTTTTAGCGTGCCCTGACGTTTTCCGGGTGAAGCCGGCCATGCCGTCATCGAAGCCTATCCACAGCGGGCCACCATGGCTGGCTCTCGCGCTGCTGTTCGTTGTAAGCGGGGCCGCGGTCGCAGCGCCAGTTCCGCCGCATGTAAAGGCCGGGATCGCGTCATGGCTTTGGCGCGTGCAGACCGCGCCCGGGCAGACCAATCCCGCAAGCGTGTCCTTGCAGATGCTGCCTGGCCAAACCGTCAATGTCGGCAGCAAGGTGTCGTTCGGTGTGACCGCCAGGAAGGCAGGATATCTTGTGCTGGTGGATGTCGATGCGGAAGGGCGAATGTCCCAGATCTTTCCGACTCCCGAACTGTTGGCGCAGTCGGGCGAACGCGACATCAACTTCGTCAAGCCCGGCGTGGAATTCTTCGTTCCGACGCCGGCGGCGAAGCAACGTGGCTTTGAGTATGTGATCGCGCCGCCGACCGGATCCGCAACCGTCGTGGCGATCCTGAGCGAGCGGCGCGTTCAATTGCTTGATCTGCCCGACGCGCCACGCAAGCTCCAAGGTGAGGCAGACGCGCTGAGTTATCTGTCATCCTGGACCAGCGAACTGCGCGTGCCGGATACCGGCAGCGGAAAACTGCTGCCGAACAATTGGTCGTTCGACATCAAGCCCTATTCCATCAAGTGAGCCGAAGCGTCCCGTCGGCTCAACCGACGCGTTACAGCTTGCTCAGCCGACTGAAGAAGCCGCCCCGGGCGATCATGTAATGAATGTCCTTCGGGAAGGGAAACGCCTCGCGGACGTTGGAAATCGCCTGTCGAAGGAATTCCCCGTGCTGGAGCGTCGGCTTGTGCCTCAACGGGACGTCGTCGGCAACCTGCGGAAGCATGAAGCGATCCACGTAAGCCGGGTCAAGATCGTTGACCCTGACCATCTGGCCAAACGCTGGAAACATGTCGTAGTGACCCAAGCTCACGGTGAGATTCTTGAGAGCAGGGCGCTGTGCCTGAGCTCTATTGCCGTCGGTCGTCGCCAGCCCGCGCCCGATCAGGTCCAGCTTCACGGATTGCGGGAGCGTCGACGGGCCATAGATGATCTCGAGCGCGCAGCCGTTTTGTCCCGACAGCCACTGGTACCAGAACGTAGCGTCGTCGGGCTGCGCTCTCGCGCCGTAGAGGCAGTCAAATCCCCAACATGCCTTCAGGTTCGACTGATATTTCCCCAGACTTCCGACCAGATTGCGCATGGCGTTTCCACCGCCGGAATGGCATGCGATGATGAGCTTGCCGACTTGGAGCTGAGGAGGAGAACCCGAGACCGGAGCCAGGAAGTTTGCAAGTCCTCCCAGGATTTCCTCCAGATAGCGTTCGCCCCATTTCGGCGTCGCCAGGTCCTTGACGATGTAGTTTCCGGCAAAGCTGTCGCCGTCGGCATATTCGTAGCCCAGGAATGGCGCGACCAGCACCACATCCCTGCCGGAATCCCGCACTTGTTCGCGCAACCGCGCGGGATCGTTGCGGAACAGGAATTCGTGATCCTTGACATAGAATCCATGCAGCCAGATCACGACATCGAACTTGGTGGCTGACGTTACGTGTTTCGGTGGCAGATAGATCGCCGTCGCCTTCATGCAATGTGCGGTCCGCTTCGTGAAGAGGGTCACGCCTGGAAAGGTACCGATATCCTTCTGCTCCAGCTTGCACGGCACGCAGGTCGCTCCGCTTCGGTCAAGTCAGGCATGAGACTCGAGCCGGCCGATGGTGTGCTCGGCTGCCCGCCACGCGTTCATGATGCCAATCTCCTGGGCTGCAATGGCTCCGGATGACGCCGGTTGCTTCACGCCGTGCTAGTTGCAGACCTCGACATTGCCGGTGCCACCGCCGGGACCGCCGCCGCCGCGGTATTCGAGATGGCAGCCGCGCGTGACCGGACGGCAGAGATAGGCATTACAATAGATTTGACCGCTGCTCCCGCCGGATCTGGCTGTCGCCTGTGGCCGCGGAACGTCCGCTGTCGGCGCCGGCCTCTCGCGGACCGGACGATCCGCGCGTGCCGGGCGGTCATCCGTATTGCGCTTAGCGACCGGCTTCTTCTCGCGCCGCTTCTCGCATTCATTGTCGTCGTTGAGGAACGAGCCCTCGGCGCAGGTGATCCTGCTGCAATGGTCACCATCAAGCCTGTAGCCGTGCTCGCAGATCAGCGGGCAGACTCGCGACGGCCTGAGTTTGATTGCGTCAAGCGCGTCGAGACTTGCAAGCTTGGCGTCCAATTTGGTTCCCGCGTGCCGGTTGAAGAGCGCCAGCGAGCGCTGCGAAGCCGCATTCCATTCGCCATCGACGGCACCGTTGAAACAGCCAACGCGACTCAATTCGCCCTGGACCGACTTGATGAGATCTGTCGGCGACGGCCCTCCGTTGCTCAAGGCGGCGATCTTCACGCCTTTCTCATCCTGGACGGGTGCACCGGCTGCAGGATTCTCGCCGGCGGGCTTACTCCCGGCGGGCATGCCGGCTGCCGAGATTTCGGATGCATTCCGCTTCCGCTCGGCGTCAGCCGCTTGCTCCTGCGCCGCCAGCTTGGTCCTTTCGGCAGCGATACGGGCTTCCTCCGCAACCTTCACCTCGGCCGCCGCCTTCTCCTGGGCGGCGCTCTGCGCGCCCTCAGACGCAAGCCGAGCGCGCTGTTGTTCGGCCTGCCGCGCTTTCTCGGTCGCCGCAACACGTGCTTCTTCCGCGTCGATTTGGGCTAGCTGAAGCTTGGCCAGGTTTGCGTAATATCCGTCCGGATACTGGGCCAGGAACGCGTTCAACGCGGCCTTGTTGCCGAGCTGCAACGCTAACTCGTAGTCGCGACGAGTCTCTGACTGTGGGCTAGTTGCGGGTGTCGATTCCGCCGCCTTGGGAGCAGGCACCAGCGCAACGTCTTCGCCGCCAAGCGAGCCGTACACGTAAGGCTCCTGTCGATTGCCGGTGGCCTGCAACACATCGTCGCGAACGAATCCGAAGGCCCTGCGCAAGTCGAGTCCCGGCTTTGCGATGTACTTGACCAAGGCTGCCGCGTACGGACTGTTCTTGCTGTTGCCGTCGAGCGCCGTCAGTCCGGCTTTCGCAGCAAATGCGATCAGCGTATTGGACACGGTGGGCTCGACCCGGGCGAGGCCACGGCTGATTGTCCTCGAGGCGACCGTTCGTTTCATCGTGTCCGCAAAAGGATTGTTGCGGCACGCATCGACGATCACAACCCGTAACTGCCTCGCGGGCTCGATCGCGAGCAAGATACGATCGAGCGAAAATGCCTCGTCGTAGATATCCGTATCGCGTTCAAGCCTGGCGTCCGTCGGGATCAAATAGTTGGTACCATCGATCTCAATCCCGTGACCGGCATAATAAACCAGCGCGATATCTGCGTCGCGGGATTGATCAGCGAAATCTCTCAGCGCCCGCCGCATGTCGCTGGACGCAAGGTTAAGCCGTGAGTCAACCACGTCGAAGCCTGCCCCCTTCAAGGTGGCGGCGATAGCTGCCGCGTCATTGGCCGGGTTTGGAAGCAGCGGCGCGTTTTGATAGCTGGAATTTCCAACCACGAGCGCCACACGCTTCGTTGCCCAGGCCGGTTGGGAAGCCAGAAGCAGCGAAGCAGCAAGAAGAAGACCATAAAATCTGATGTGTCTGTACAAGCTCATGGCGCGACGTCCGGCAGCGGCTCGAAATAGGTAAGCATCGAGGAAGGTAGCCGCGCAAAACTATCAATTCGCACCTATGGGCGGCCGCTCATCTTCGTACAGTAGCTATCTCAAGCCTAATCCATTCCTGATGTTGTCGTTCAATGAAATGAAGATGTTCAAGGGAGCACAAAGATTTGTAGAGGCTGACGTCATGCTCGGCTCGGATCAAGCTGATCGAGCCATTCGCGGTGGATGGTCGGCCGCTGCTTGAAGTGTAAGCATTTGAAATATTTGTATTTTTGTGTGCAGCCTCAGCCGGCCGAGCCGATAAGCGCACCGCAACGTCGTTCGAATGACGCGTCCCACCGATGTTGATCGGCACGACCAACGGGCCATGAACCTCATCGAGTTTCGGTCGCACAAACAGCCGAGTTCCCGCGATCTTGCGCCAGCCGGTTGGTGAGGGCCAGACGGGTCAACAAGCCAGACAAATCTGGAGATCAAACATGGCCGTGCAGCAGTTGCGAAATGAGAGGCGTCCCCTGAAGCCGCTACAGCCCTGGACCCAACCACCTGACACTTTCAGATACAAAGTACAGACCGGCGATACTTGGCTGACATTAGCCGCGAGAAACAATCATCAATTCGGCGAGCACACGCTCATCTGGCTCAATTTCCGCCTCAGCCCGCTGGACCGCTTTTACACCGACCAGGTCAATTGGTATTTGCGTGAATATGTCGGTTGCCGTCACAGCCATGACGGCGGACGAAACTGGGCGTTCACAGACGACGCAGATCCCGGATACATCTTTCTTCCGAACCTCACCTACAACATGGACGCGATCGCGATCACCGGCCGAGTGGGCGTGGGCGGAGTAAGCGCGCCTGTATACAGCGACAAGAACGCCTACGATACGATCTCCAAGGCGCTGGATATCTACAGCGTGGCGGACATGGGCATCAGCATGTCGCAGATTCCGCTTGCTGCTCTGATCGAAGGCGGAATGATCGCGACCGGCGCGATCGCGGCGATTACCGGTCCGTTCGTTGCGCTCGGCGCACCTTACAATGACGCCCTGAAGTCCAAGACGAGACAGCACTTTTTCGGCGGCTTTTTTTTGTTCGACATTCGTCATGACTGCCGACGGCTGGTCTGCCAAGACCGTGAACGACTTCTATCCGCCGTTAGCTTCCCCGCCTCTCGACATTTTCTTTCCCGAGAAGCGCGAGACGTTCCGTCAACTCTACAATTTCGGACTCAAGGCCGGGCGGCTGCAGGGCTCGCGGCTGAATACGGTGGACCAGAAAAACCTCTTCATCCTGCTTCGCTCTCGCCTTACCGACGCTGAGGCGCGGGACTGGAATGGTGAGGTGAAGGAATGGCCATGGAAAAAGAAGAAAGACTACTACAATCGTCTCAGCAGTATCCTCAAGAAAACGATGCTGGACAACGATTTGCAGATTAATACCAATCCGCTGAGGTGCTGACTCACGGCGGTATTCCCAAATCAGAGGATCGATGATTCAACATGGCAACTGGAGGGAGTTGCCATGGGCCAGCCGATAGCGGTTCGAACGGATTTTGCAGCGGTTGAGGTGCGCCGGCTGGCGCGGCGGGCGAAGGACAGCGATCAGGTCCGGCGCCTTCTGGCGATCGCTGCGGTGCTCGATGGCGCATCGCGGGCGGAGGCCGCCAAGGTCGGCGGGATGGACCGGCAGACGCTTCGCGACTGGGTGATCAGATTCAACGAGCAAGGGCCTGATGGTCTGATCAATATTCCCGCGCCAGGTGCGCCGGCGAAGCTCAACACGGAGCACCGGGCGTTTCTGGCGCGGATCGTGGACGAAGGGCCGACCCCGCCCATCCACGGCGTGGTGCGCTGGCGGGCCTGTGACCTGATCATGCGACTGTATGAGGAGTTCGGCATCTCGGTGTCAGACGATACGGTCTATCGAGCCCTCAAGGACCTCGGCTTCTCACACGTCAGCGCCCGGCCGAGAGCGTACAAGCAGGATCCCGAGGCGATCGAGGCATTTAAAAAAACTTCCACGCTCGCGTGGAGGAAATCCGCAGCAGCCTCGCGCGGGACACGCCGGTAGAGGTGTGGTTCCAGGATGAGATGCGGGTGGGGCAGAAGAACAAGCTCACCTATCGCTGGGCTAGAAAGGGATCGCGGCCGCGGGCCGCTCACGACCAACGCACGCAATCGACCTACCTGTTCGGTGCCGTGTGCCCGGAGCTCGGAACCGGCGCGGGACTGGTTCTGCCCTTCTGCAACAGCGAGGCCATGCAGCTTCATCTCAACGAGATCGCCAGCAAGGTCAGCCCTGGCGCCCACGCCATCGTCATCCTCGATCAGGCCGGGTGGCACGGAGCGAAGGAACTGAAGATCCCGCACAACATCTCGCTGATGCCGTTGCCGCCGCGTTCGCCCGAGCTGAATAGCCAGGAGAATATCTGGCAGTTCATGCGCCAGAATTGGCTGTCAAACCGCGTCTTCAAATCCTATGACAACATCGTCGATCACTGCTGTTACGCCTGGAATACTCTCATCGATCAGCCGTGGAAGATCATGTCAATCGCGCTCCGCGATTGGGCCTACATCGGTCGATCAATTTGAGGATTAGTATAAGCTGAGGTGATCTGATGCCGACGACGCGCTGGTGCCGCCTGCCTATCGCGATGCGAAGCCGCCGATGCACGGGCAGGAATCCGCTTGTGGCGTCCGCGTCAGGTGTGCTTGTCCAAGCGGCGCTTCAGCAGGGTCAGGTGTTGCAGCAGGTCCGACTGCGCGACGGGCGACAGTTCCCCGATCAGGGCGATCACCCATTCCTCGTGCCGCCGCGCCATCCGGCCGAATTCCCTTGCGCCTTCCTGTGACAGACGCAAGCGGAAGGTGCGGCGATCTTCGGAATCGACCTCGCGATGGATTAGGCCGTCGGCTTCCAGCTTCTGCACCAGCGCGGTGATTGCGCCGTTTGAGACCATCAGGAGCTGCGAAACCTCGGACATAGTCGCGCCTGCAGGTTTGCGCGCGAGCTGCGCCAAAAGGTCGAAGCGGGCCAGCGTCGTGTTGAACTCCTTGCGCAGCCGGGCGTTCAGGGCCTTTTCGATCCGGGTCGTACAGGAGAGCAGCCGCAGCCAGATGCGCAGCTCGAGATGTGCGCCATCGGACTCGTGCGCCGGCTCGACCGGTCGCAGCGGTGGCGGGCGCGCGCTCTTCGGGGATCTGACCTTCCGTTTGGTTGTGGCATCCATTGCTGCGTCTCACCGTAACTAGATGGAAATCGACCCGATGCTGGCGCCACCGCAGACATAAAGCGTCTGCCCGGTAATGAAGTCTGCATCCGGTGAACTGAAGAAACTGACCGCGCGCGCAACGTCGGTGGATTTGCCGAGGCGGCCACGGGGAATCGACCGCGCCAGCGCTTTCGCGCGTTCGGATTCCGGTGACATCACGCTCTCGAACATTTCGGTGTCTGCGATCGGGCCCGGTGCGACGACGTTGACCGTGATGCCGAACGGGGCGAGCTCGAGCGCCCAGGTCCGCGCCATGCCGATGATGCCGGCCTTGGTGGCCGAATAGACCGTGCGGGTGGCGGCCCCGAGTGCGGCGCGGGACGACAGCAGCACGATGCGGCCGAAGCGCGCCTGTTTCATGCCAGGCAGCGCCGCCTGCGCCAGCGCAATTCCGGCGCCGAAATGGAGCTGCGCCAAGGCGGCGACGTCTTCGTCCTCGACTTCCTCCAGCAGCTTGGCGCGGATCGCACCCGCATTGTGCACGACATGGGTGATCGCAACCTTCGCGGCGATGTCCGCGGTCACCTGGCGTGTCGCCGCCGCATCGAGCAGATCGACCTCGCGCGAGGAGAGCTTCGGATGGCTCCAGTCGGGCTTTCGACGTGACAGCGAGATCACGTCATAGCCCTCGGCGAGGAGGCCGCGCGCGATCGCCGCGCCGATGCCGGTATTGCCGCCGCTTACGATTGCCGTGTAGTTGGCCACGCTCATCGTTCCCTACATGAAGAGCTGGATGTTGCCGAAGGCCGCATCGCAATTGATCAGATCGACGCGCTTGAGCTTGATCTTCAGCCTGCCGTTCTCGACGGTCAGATGATGCGTGGCCCAGGCCGCATAGAGCGTCTGCTCGTCCTGGCGGGTTTCGACATAGTGCATCGGGGTCCAGGTGACGTAGCTGTTCGCAGCGGCGTCACGGCAATCCACCTGCGGCGTCTGCAGCACGTGATGGCAGCGGCTCTTCGGCTTCTGGCTGAAAGTCCGCGCGCCCTTGAGCCGTTCGACCCGGATCGAGAGCAGCAGCTTGTCCTCGTACATCAGCGAGCAGGTCAGCCTCGGATCGGTCTGATTCCATTCCAGCGGCATCCAGTAGAAGGCGTCATCGGCGTACAGATCGAGCCATTCGTCGAAACGCTGCTGATCGATCAATCGCGCCTCGCGGACCACGAAGTCGATCAATTCCTGATCGGTGGGAACGGCACTCGCGAGAGGGGCCTCGGCAACCATGCTCATGTCACATCCCCATCGTCATGAACTTGGTCCACGCCCGGAACTGGTGGCGCATCGGCCATTCGCTGGTCCCGTTGATCGCCACGTTGGTCTGTCCGGTTTCGTCGGGGCTGTAGAGGCGCTGGAGATTGACCCACTCGTTGCCGTTCGAATGCAGGCCTTCCTGCGCGCGTTCATACATTTCGAGGTCGTCATGGCCGACGATGGAGGTCGGCGCATTGATGAGACGGTTGTACATCAGCGTGCGCTCCAGCAGCATGTCGGGCGCGTCGACGAGCTGGAACGTCCAGGACTCGACCAGCGTCTTGTTGGCTGCGACCGGCTTGAACTGCCGCAACAGCTGGATCGGCCCCTTGATCATGATGTTGGGGAAATAGACCGTGTTGTGTCGGTTCTCGCCCAGGATCGCCTTGGCGCGGTCCTCGCCATAGGTCGCCGTCATCTTCTCGAAATAGCCGGGCACCGCCGAATAGTCGGAATGGATCGAGTGGTGAACGCCGGTGTGGCCGTGGCCATTATCCCAGATCCGGATGCCCATGTTCTCGAAGAACTCATACGGGCTCATGAAGGGGGCGATGATCTCCACCGCCATCGGCTTCTTGGTGCCGGGTGGCGCCTTCTTCCAGACCTCGACCACGGTTCCGGCGGAGGACTCGTGCGCCACCATCGGGTGGCAGGTGTCGGTCTGGTTCTCGACCAGCATCTTCCAATTGCAATTATGCACGTAGCGCAGCACGCCGCCGGCAACCTTGAGCTGGCCGACCGGCGAGCGGTCGATCATATTGTCGAAGCTCGACAGGCTTTCGCCGAAGAACTCCTCGAAATCGAGGCCCCCGTCGTTGATCTTGGCGAACACGAAGCCGCGGTAGTTGCGGACATGGCGCACCGGTGTCATGCCGCGCGCGGCCTCACTCTGTTCGAAGCCGGTGTTCTCGTAACCCTTCTTCAGGGGAATCGCGAGCAGCGAGCCGTCGGTCTTGAAGCTCCAGGCGTGGTAGGGGCAGCGGAAGAATTTTCCAGTGTTGCCGCAGGTCTCGGAGGTGATGCGCGTTCCCTTGTGGGGGCAGCGGTTGTGCAGCACGCGCACAGTGTTGTCGGTGTGCCGGACCAGCAGAACCGGCTGCGTGCCGATCGTGGTGCCGAAATAGTCGCCGGGATTGGGCACCTGGCTGTCGTGGCCGACATAGACCCAGCTGTTCGGGAACATGTGCTCCATCTCGAGCTGGAACACCTCCTCGCTGACATAGACGTCGCGGTGAACCTCCTGATCGCGGACCAGGGCACGGATCGCCGCCGAGTTCCCGGCATATCGGGGCATGCGTTCCTCCATCACAAGTCGAGAACGAGTCGCTTGGTCTTCGCGCGCGAAATGCAGATTTGCATCACTTTGTTCGAGGCCTTCTCGCTGTCGCTCAAGATGTAGTCGCGATGATCGGGGATGCCCTCGATCACCGCGGTCTGGCAGATCCCGCAATCGCCGCGCTTGCAGTCATGTAGTGGGTCTTCGCCGGCCTCGATCAACACGTCGAGGATGGTCTTGCCGGCGGGAATTTCGTAGACGCGACCGCTGCTCGTGAGTTCAACCTCGAAACCGGTGTCGCCGGATTTTTCTTCGGGCGCGGTGAAGATTTCGAAATGCAGCCGACCCTGCGGCCAGTTGAGCCGCTTCGCCAGCGCGATCGCCGCTTCGATCATTGGCAGGGGGCCGCAAAGGTAAAGCGGCACGTGCCGAGCGAGCCGTGTCATCAGGCCTTCGAGATCGAAGAACCGACCGGATTCGTCGTCGGCGTGGATAGTCGCGTTTGCGCTTGTGAGCCGCTCGATCTCGCCGAGAAAGGCGAGTTCGGCACGGCTGCGGCCGGCATAGTGGAACGAGAACGGTCGTTTCGCGGTGCTCAGTTCACAGGCCATCGTGAGCAGCGGCGTCACGCCGATGCCGCCCGCGACCAGCACTACTTCATCTGCGCCGGCGCCGAGCGGGAAATTGTTCGCCGGAGGCGAGATCGTCAGGCGATCGCCGGCCTTGAGACCGTGCATATAGAGGGAGCCGCCGTGGCTCTTGCTCTCCTGCAGCACGGCGATGCGATAGGTGGTCGGATGCTCCGCCGCGCGGGGCGAACCGGTCTCGATCAGCGAATAGGAGCGCCGGCCGACGTCAGGCAGATGGACATCGATATGGGCGCCGGCGGCCCAGCCCGGCATCGGCGCGCCATTGGCGCGCGCAAGCACGAACTCGCGGATGCGCGGCGTGAGCGCTTCGGTCTTCGATACCACGACTTCGAATTGATCCATCCTCAGGCGTCCTCGAACAGCGTCTCGACGGTGCGCAGCGCGCCGTCGAGCTCGGCGCCATCGATGTCCTTCAGCGCGACCTTGGTCAACCGCTGCACCCATTCGGCCGCGTCGGGCCGGCCGGCCAGGCGCTCGGACGCAAGCATGACCTTGCCGAACTTCGATTCACCGCGTGAGTGCGTGTCCGAATAGCCGCCGACGAGACGGCGCGCCTCGCATACGGCGGTCGCGAGCGCGACATCGCGTGCTGCGAATTTCCGGATGCGTTGCGTCCAATCGTCGAGGTGGCGCGTCTCCCGGGCATGCCGCAGCGTGCCACGGCGGAAGCGGCGCAGCCCTGCGACACAATACAACAGCAGGAAGGACGACGGCGCGGTCGTGCGGAGCTTGCGTCCACGATCGACAAGCCGGGCGAGCCGTTCGCTGCGTTCGAGCTTTTCGCCAAGCCACGGCGGCAAGAGTCCCGCCATCTCCTCGATCCGCGGGTGGAAAAATTCGGTGATGGCGAGGATTTGGTCATCGCCGGCCCGTACCTCCCGGCGCACCCGGTCGAACCGCCCCGCGCGCGTCTTGAGGTCGGCCACGCGGATGACGTCGTCATAAGCCATCGCGACCGCGAGATATTTGGCATAGGCCTGCAGCAGGCCGGTCGCATCGCGCGGCAACGCTTCCAACCGATCAAGATACTCGCGCCCATAGGCGACGTCCTGGAAGTCGACCACGCGCTGCAGGCCGGCGGCGACGATTCCGTGCAGCCCAGCCGGCAATTGCCGGGCTCGCGCGACCAGTGCGTCGTAGCCAGCGTGTCCGGTCAGCTCGAGTTTTGGAAAGCGCTTGGCAAGCGGCGGTTTCGCCGTGGGCTTGATCTTTGGGTCCTGCTTGAGCGCAGCCGCAGCGCGCTCGCGGCCCGCGGAGAAGGCGCGCAGGCTGGCATCGACACCGACGCCGGAGGCCCGGATCGTGGCCTCAAAGTCCTCAATGGCGAAGGGCAGGGCACCGGAGCCCGCAAGCGCACCGAACAGCACCGAAGAGACCACGCTGCCTGCGGCATCGGCAATCTCGGCCATGTCGAACGCGATGAAGCGATTGGCCGCGACATTCGCCGCCTCGTAGACCTGCGCCGCGTCAGCCGTGCCGTCACCGGGCGCGGTCTTTTCGATCACGGCCAAGGAACGGTGCGACGAGCCGATCAAAAGCGTGCGGTCGGGCGAGACCAGTCCGCGCAGGATGGCGCGGCCGGCCTCCATCAATTCGGCGCCGATGACGATGTCGACCCTTCCCGGCGCCGGCATCAGCGACAGCACGGGGTGACGGTCGGGCTTGCTCGCGTCGGGCGCGATTATTTCGATGTAGTAGACCGTGGCGCCGGTGCGCTGGGCGACGCCGGGCACCGACGTCGATTGCGCGAACCAGCCGCGCCGTTCGGCCAGCGCCACGATCCAGTCGACCAGCACGCCGCCGCCCTGACCGCCCATCGCGAGCACCGCGACGCTGATGGGGCGTGCCCGACTGAGGGCAATGGAGGTGGGCGCGACCGGGACGTTCATGCCGCCTCCTGCTCGAACATCACCCGCCGTCCCGCGCGCCAGCGCTGCAACGCGCCGATCATCCGCCGCCAGATACGGTCGAGCCGCGCTTCGAACGCGGTCGGGTTGGAAACGACGTCGGCGCGATAGAAGGAGGGGCATAGGACGGCCGCATCCGCAACCTCGCCGCAATGGCCGCAGCCGACGCAACTGTTGTCGACGGCGGCGACCGGACTGTCCTTCAACGGGTCGCTGGTCGGTTTCACCGACAGCGACGGGCAGCCGGACAGGCGGATACAGGCGTGGTCACCGGAACAGACGTCTTCATCGACACCAAAGCGCTCGCGCACGATGCGCTCGCCGCGTTTGGCGGCTGCGGCCACCAGCGGCTTCACGCGGCGCTGCTTGTTCAGCATGCACTCCGACGAGGCGACGATGATCTTCGGTCCCTTCTCCTCCGTCGTGAGGGCCTCGCGCAGGGTGTCGCGCATCCGCGTGACGTCATAGGTGCGGTCGATCTGGCGTACCCATTTGGCGCCGACGCCCTTCACCGCCTCGACGATCGGATGCTTGGTCGAACGCGATCGGTTGTCTGCGCGCGAGGAGGGGATGTCCTGGCCGCCGGTCGCGGCGGAATAATAATTGTCGACCACGACGATCACGCCGTCATGCTGGTTGAAGACGGCGTTGCCAACGCCGCTGGTCAACCCGTTATGCCAGAAGCCGCCGTCGCCCATCATTGAAATCGGGCGTTTCCCCGCAGGAACATTGAAGGCTGACGCCGACGCCGGGCCGAGCCCATAGCCCATGGTGGTGGCGCCGATATTGAACGGCGGCAGGATCGAAAACAGGTGGCAGCCGATATCGGCGGCCACATGGTGCGGCCCGAGTTCCTTTTCCACCAGCTTCATTGCGGAAAAGATCGGCCGCTCCGGACAGCCTGTGCAGAAGCCCGGCGGCCGCGGCGGCACCACGTCGGCCAGCGCGCGGATCTTGTCGTCCACCTCGACACGGTCGATGTTCGGTGCGCGCGCGGAATCCGGCAGCGCGTCCGAGCGCCAGCGACGGATGAAAGCGCCGATCGCCGCGCCCATCACCTGCGCGGTGTATTCGCCCGCCATCGGGAACAGGTCCTTGCCGTGCAGCTTGGCCGGTATATCAGCATTGCGCAGGATCTTGTGCAGCGCCTGTTCGATGAATTCGGGCTGGCCCTCTTCGACCATCAGCACGGCCTTCTTGCCGCGGCAGAAGTCGATTACCTCTCGGTCGACGATCGGGTAGGTCACGTTCATCACATAGAGCGGCACCCGTGTCTCGCCCCAGACGTCGGCAAGTCCGGCCTCGCGCAGCGCCGTGATAACGCCGTTGTACATGCCGCCCTGCATGATGATGCCGATATCGTCGATATCGCCGTCAAAGATCTCGTTCATGCGGCGCGCGTGGATGAATTCGATCGCCGCGGGCCAGCGCTGCTCGATCTTTTCTTTCTCGTGCAGGAACGAGGCCGGCGGCAACACGATCCGATTGGTGTCGCGCGACGGCTGGTCGAGCGCGCGGGAGAGCGGAAAGGCGGGGCGAACGTTGTCACGGGTGGCGAAGCGTCCATGCACATGGCAGGCGCGAATCCGCACCTCCAGCATCACGGGCGTATTCGACGCCTCGGACAGATCGAAGGAGTCCCGCACGGCCTTGACGATCGAGGCCACGTTGGGCCGCGGATCAACCAGCCAGAGCTGCGACTTCATCGCAAACGCGTGCGAACGCTCCTGCATGATGGAGGAACCTTCGCCGTAATCCTCGCCGATGATGATCAGCGCGCCGCCGGTCACGCCGCCCGAAGTGAGGTTGGCGAGCGCGTCGGACGCGACATTGATGCCGACCGGCGCCTTGAAGGTCACCGCACCGCGGACCGGATACATCACCGAGGCAGCCAGCGTCGCCGCGGCGGTTGCCTCGCTGGCGCTGGATTCGAAATGCACACCGAGATCGGAAAGGATATCCTGCGCGTCCGACAGCACGTCCATCAGATGCGAGATCGGCGCGCCCTGATAGCCGGCGACATAGCTGACGCCGCATTCGAGCAAGGCCTTGGTGATGGCAAGGATGCCTTCGCCGCGGAATTCCTGGCCGGCGCCGAGCTTGAGGTCTTCCACCTCGCGCGCGAAAGAGCGTTCTGCCATGCTCGTCTCCTCGGCCCGGAACTCGGGATGACCGAATATAATTTTAGACGTCAAACAAAAATGATGTCAATCGGACTCGAGGGATTTGGCTCGGCGAAACTCCTCACGTTCAATTCTGTGCTTTTTTCAGCTTGTTTCGTAGGCTCGTCGTGCAGCGGGCCGGCTCCGAGCCCGCACCCGCTCGCTTGACAGGATATTTTAGACATGAAACGTTATTGAGGCGCGTTGCGTGTGGCGGCGTGCGCAAAACCGGCGTTGCGGGAGACTGACATGACCCCGATTTCGCAGTTGCGCGGGCCGTCGCGCGAACATCTCGCGTGGCCGTTCTTCGATTCCCGTCACAGCGAATACGTGGCCGCGCTCGACGCGTTTGCCGCCGGTCTCGGCGACACGCATGGCGAGGACGTCGACGAAACCTGCCGCTCGCTGGTTCGCAGGCTCGGTGCCGCGGGATTGCTGGAGGCATCGGTCGCCGGCGACCGACCCGATGCGGTGATCGATTCCAGATTGATCTGTCTCGCCCGTGAGACGCTGGCCTGGCACAGCGGGCTTGCCGATTTCGCCTTTGCGATGCAAGGACTTGGCACGGGCGCGGTGGCGATCTCCGGATCGCCCGAATTGCGCGCGCTGGTGCTGCCCAAGGCGCGACGCGGCGAATGGATCGCCGCCTTTGCCTTGTCGGAGAAGGAAGCCGGCTCCGATGTTGCCGCCATGGGCTGCAGCGCACGGCGCGAAGGCAATCACTTCATCCTGGATGGCGAGAAGACCTGGATTTCCAACGGCGGCATCGCCGACGTCTATACGTTGTTCGCGCGAACCGGCGAGGCGCCTGGCGCGCGGGGCATTTCCGCCTTCGTGGTGCTTCCCGACGATCCGGGCTTTTCGATTGCCGATCGCATCGATGTAATGGCGCCGCACCCGCTGGCGAGGCTGCGTTTCGAGGGCTGCCGGATTCCGGCGGCGCGGCTATTGGGCTCGCCGGGCGAAGGTTTCAAGATCGCGATGCGCACGCTCGATATCTTCCGTGCGTCGGTCGCAGCCGCTGCGCTGGGTTTCGCCCGCCGTGCGCTCGATGAGGCGACGGCGCATGCTCTGACGCGGCGGATGTTCGGTGGCGTGCTGGGGGACCAGCAATTGACGCAGGCCGCGCTCGGCGACATGGCCGCGGGTGTCGACGCCAGCGCGCTCCTGACTTACCGCGCGGCGTGGCGGCGCGACGTGCAGAACGCGTCCACGACGCGCGAAGCGGCGATGGCGAAGATGGTCGCCACCGAAACGGCGCAGGCGGTGATCGACCGCGCCGTGCAGATGTTCGGCGGCCGCGGTGTACGCTCGGGCGAAATCGTCGAGCAGCTTTATCGCGAGATACGCGCGCTGCGCATCTATGAAGGCGCGACCGAAGTCCAGAAACTCATCATCGGACGCGACGTCCTGAAGGGAGCCTGAGCGCACGGCGATCGAGTCGCGTCTTGCTACAGGGCGCTGGACAGATCGAATCTTGCCAACGGAGTTGGGGGACATCTTGAAGATCGCAGTGCTGGGTGGAGGAAACGGCTCGTTCGCGGCCGCCGGCGACCTTGCTTTGGCCGGCCACGAAATCCGGCTGTGGCGGCGAAATCCTGGAGACGTCGAGACGCACCGTGCCCAGGGCGGCACGATAACAGTCATCGATCGCTCGGGCCGCCGCGATGTCAGGCTCGCGACAATCACGTCATCGATCGCGGAAGCCATTGAAGCGGCGGACCTCATCCTCTGCCCGGCGCCGGCATTCGCCCAGGCCGCGATTGCCGCTCTGGCCGCACCACATTTGCGCGACGGCCAGGTCGTATTTCTGCCGCCCGGCACATTCGGCTCCTACATCTTCGCTCGCGCTGCGCTGGACGCGGGCAATCGCGCGGAGATCGCAACCGCTGAGACCGGGACTCTGCCGTGGCTTGCGCGCAAACAGGGCACCTATGCGGTCCGCATCTCGGGCCGGGGAGCGCGGTTGCCAACCGGCGTATTTCCCTCGCGCCTCGCCCGGCATGCGTTGAGCGTGATCCAATGCGCGTTTCCGAACGCTATCGAGCCATGCGGCGATGCGCTTTCGGGAGCGCTGATGAACGCCGGCCCGATCATCCATCCGCCGCTGATCACCATGAACGCTGGCCCGATCGAACATTTCGAGAAGTGGGACATCCACAAGGAGGGAACACAGCCGGCGATCCGCCGCGTCACCGACGCGCTCGATGCCGAACGTATCGCCATCCGCGAGGCGCTTGGCTATGGAAGGCCGCATTTTCCTCTTGCCGACCACTATTCGCGCGACGGCGAACCCTGGATGTATGCGCGCGACGCGCATGAGCAGCTCACGGATTCCGGAGACTGGTCCGAACGCCTCGTTCTTGTCGAGCACCGCTACATGCTGGAAGATTTGCGTCTCGGCCTGTCGTTCCTTGCATCGGTGGCCGGCCTTGTGGATGTGCAGACGCCGCTTGTGAACGCGTTTCTGGCGATAGGCTCCGCCATCACAGGAGAGAATCTTGCGGTGACCGGCCGGACCTTGTCTTCGCTCGGCCTCGGACATCTCGACCGGGCAGCGTTGCAAGGCCTTCTGGCCGAAGGCTTCAGATGAAGCCGGTCATCGGGTGTCTCGGCGCCGGCCGAATGGGCCGTGGCATTGCGGTCGTGTTCGCGTTCGCCGGCCATCAGGTCGTTGTCGTTGATTTCAAGGAACGGGAGGCGTCGGCATTTGACGCGCTGGCGGCCGGGGCCAGGGCGGAAATCCGATCGACGCTTGATATCCTCGCGCGCATCGATCTCCTTCCGCCGGAGCTTGTGCCTGTGATTGCCGACCGGATCACGATTGTGCCTCGGCAAGGGGCGGCTGCGGCGCTTCCGCGCTGCGACGTCATCTTCGAAGGGATGCCGGAGATCCTCGACTTGAAGCAGGCGGCGCTGGCTGAGGCCTCGCGGCTCGCAGGCGAGGGCCCGATCATCGCCTCGACCACGTCGACGATACTGGTCGACGACCTCGCGGGATCGATCGCACGTCCCGGCCGCTTCCTCAATGCGCACTGGCTCAATCCGGCCTATCTGGTGCCGTTGATCGAATTGTCGCCCGGAAGACTTACGGCACCTGAGACAACGACGCGGATGAAGGCGCTGCTCGAAGGCATCGGCAAGGTACCGGTCGTCTGCGCGGCGCGGCCGGGCTTCATCGTTCCGCGAATCCAGACGCTGGCGATGAACGAGGCTGCCCGCATGGTGGAGGAGGGGGTTGCGTCGGTGGAGGACATCGACAAGGCTGTCATCTATGGCTTCGGATTCCGCTTCGCGGTGCTGGGCCTGCTCGAGTTCATCGACTGGGGCGGCGGCGATATCCTGCATCATGCCAGCCGCTATCTGGTCGAGGCGCTGGGCGACAACCGTTACGCCGCACCGCCGATCATCGCGTCGAACATGCGCGAGGGGCGTATCGGCATGAAGACCGGGCAGGGATTCATGGACTATGAGGGCGTCGACCAGGCCGCCTATCGTGAACGGCGGCTCGCGGCCTTTGCTTCGGCGCTGCGGGCCATGGGCCTTGCGCGCAAGCCCGTCGCTTGATGGGCGCCTGCGTCAGTGGCCGCCGAGATACGCTGCGATCAGCTTCGGGTCGTGGATCAGGGTGTCCGCCGGACCCGACTGGATGATCTCGCCGGTTTCCAGCACATAACCGTAATCCGCGGTCTCCAGCGCGGCGCGGGCGTTCTGCTCGACGATAAGGACCGACACGCCGAGACTCCGCAGCGATGCAATGGTGCGGAAGATCTCGCGGACGATGAGCGGCGCCAGACCGAGGCTGGGTTCATCGAGCACGAGGAGTTTCGGCTTCGCCATCAGCGCGCGGCCGAGCGCCAGCATCTGCCGCTCGCCACCCGACAGCGTGCCGGCGGCCTGCTTGCTGCGCTCCTTCAGCCGCGGAAAGCGGTCGAACACGTCGTCGAAAGATTTCCGTGTCGCGGAGCGGTCGCGCAGGCTGTAGGTCCCGAGCAACAGGTTGTCGACGACTGACATGTCGGCGAACAGCTCGCGCTTCTCGGGCACAAGGCAGAGGCCGCGCTCGACGCGGCCCTCGACATCGACCTTCGAAAGATCGGCCCCTTGGAAGATCATTCGTCCCGTGGATCGCAATAGGCCGATAGCCGCCATGAGCAGGGTGGTCTTGCCGGCGCCGTTTGGGCCGATCACGGTCACTATCTGTCCCTGCTCGACGGAAAGCGAGACGTTCCGCACAGCCTCCACCTTGCCGTAGGCGACCGACACATTCTCGATCGAGAACATCTGTGTCACGCGACTCCTCCGAGATAAGCCTCCTGAACCCGGGCGTCGCTGCGGATCGCCGCCGGTCCGCCTTCGCAGAGCTTGGAGCCGAAATCCAGCACGACAATGCGGTCGACGAGCGACATGACGAACTCCATGTCGTGCTCGACCAGAAGGATCGTCAGATGGTCCGCGCGCAAGGACCGCAGCAGTTCGGCGAGCTGCTGCTTCTCCTGGCGACGCAAGCCGGCCGCAGGCTCGTCGAGCACGAGCAGCGTCGGGTCGGCGGCGAGGGCGCGGGCGATTTCGAGCACGCGCTGATTGCCGAGCGGCAGGTTGCCGGCGAGCTCAAACGGCTTCTCGCCGAGCCCGACCCGTTCGAGCTGCTGCAGGGCCTCGTAGCGCGCGCTCGCCTCTTCCGCCTGGTTCAGGCGCAACGCGCCGGCGAGCAGGCCGGTCCTGGTGCGCGAATAGGTGCCGAGCAACACATTGTCGAGCAGCGTCATGCGCGGCCGCAGCTTGACATGCTGGAAGGTGCGGGAGATCCCGGACCGGGCGATGCGGAATTGCTGGTCATGGGTGATCGACCGGCCCGCGAACTTGATGTCGCCGCTATTGGCGCGTAGCGCGCCGGTGAGCAGGTTGAACATCGTGGTCTTGCCGGCGCCATTCGGCCCGATCAGGCCCAGGATCTCGCCGGACCGCACCTCAAAACTGACATTGTTGACGGCGACCAGGCCGCCAAATCGCCGTTGTGCGCCGCTGACCTTGAGAAGGAGGGTGCCAGGTGCCGGTTGGTCGCGGCGCGGCAACCGAGCCGCCTGTTGCGGACGGGACAATTTCAGTTCCGGCAGAATGCCGGCGACGAACGGGACAATGCCTTGCCGCGCCCGTTGCAGAAACAAGATGAAGAGCGCCGAGAAGGCGACGATCTCGAGTTGACCCGAGGCGCCTTTCGCAATCAGCGGGAGGTAGTCCTGCACGGCGTTCTTCAGCAGCGTGACGATTGCCGCGCCGACCACGCCGCCCAGAATGCTACCGGCGCCGCCGACCATCGCCATCATCAGATATTCGATGCCCATGCTGGCATCGAACGGGCCGGGACTGACGAAGCGGCCGAGATGGGCATAGAGCCAACCGGACAGCGCGCCGAGAAACGCGGCGATGACGAACGTCACGAGCTTGATCTGGAACGCGCTGATTCCGAGGCTTTCGACCAGCGTATTGCCGCCGCGGAGCGCGCGCATCGCCCGGCCGATGCGCGAATCCAGGAGGTTGTAGCAAACGAGCAGGACCGCTGCGACGATGGCCCAGATCAGGAAATAGATCTGCCGGCTCTCGACCAAGGCGATCGACCCGATCGAGATCGGCGGAATGCCCGAAATGCCGTTGTGCTCGCCAAGCCCTTGAATGTTACCGAACAGGAACGCGATTGCCAGTCCCCAGGCGACCGTGCTTAGCGACAGGAAGTGTCCCTGCAGGCGCAGCGTCACGAAGCCCAGGATCGCCGCGATGCCGCAGGTCAGGACGACCGCCAGCACCAGTCCGAGCCATGGCGAATAGCCGTTCAGCGCAGTGACCCATGCCGTGGAATAGGCGGCGACGCCGACGAAAGCCGCCTGGCCGAACGACACGATGCCGCCGACCCCGGTCAACAAGGCGAGCCCGATGGCCGCAAGCGAATAGATGCCGATGTAGTTCAGCAATGTAATGCTGAACGGATTGAGCACGAAGGGCGCCAGGATGAGGCAGGCGATTACCGCGGCAACGATGAGACGGATTTGCGGCAGGGTCATTCCTCGACTTCCTCTTCGGAATGCTGCGAGGCGAGCGAACGCCAGAGCAGGACGGGGATCAGCAGCGAGAAGACGATGACGTCCTTCAGGGTGCTGCTCTGGAATGAGGCGAAACTTTCGAGAATGCCGACGCCGAACGCACCGAGTGCGGCCCCCGGATAACTGGTCATGCCGCCGACGATGGCGCCGACGAAGGCCTTTAGGCCGAGCAGGAAGCCGGAGTCGTAGAAGATTGTGTTGACCGGCGCGATCAGAATGCCGGATACGCCCGCCATCAGCGATCCCAGCAGATAGGCAATGGTCCCGGCGCGCGCCGGCCGAATTCCCATCAGGCGTGCGCCGGTCCTGTTGAAAGCCGTCGCGCGCAGCGCCTTGCCGATCAGCGTGAAGTCGAAGAACAGAAACAGCAAGCCGCTGAACACCAGCGCTGCCGCCAGGATCAGCACCGTTTGTCCGGAAACGTGTACGCCGGCAATCTCGATCGCAAGCGAGGTCAGCGGCTCGGTCCTGACGCCCTCAGGCCCGAAGAACAGCAGGCCCAGTCCGACCAAGGCGAAATGAAGCGCGACCGAGACGGTCAAGAGCAGCAGAACCGAGGCGTCCGCGATCGGACGAAATACGATCCGGTCCAGCAGCGGCGAGATCGGCATGATCAGAAGCAGCGCCAGCACAATCCTGACCGGCATCGGTGGATTGAAGCGCATCGCGAGCCAGACGATCCCGACCACGATCAGGGGAAGCAAGAGATAGCCGAGGACGGCTTTCGGCACCGAGCGAAGCTCGGCGGCGCGCGCAAGCGAGACCACCTCCATCACGCATGCCATGCATGCCAGCGCGACAACCAGTCCGACCGTTCCGGGAAGCTGCCTGGCGTCCAGCGCCGCCAGCGTCAGGGCTGTAAAGGCCGCGATGTCGCCGAATGGAATGAAGATCACCCGCGTGACGGTGAAGATCAGCACGGTTCCGATCGCCACCAAGGCGTAGACCGCCCCGGTCGCTATTCCGTCGATCGCAAGGATCGCTGCGATGTCTGCCGTCATGCCGTCGGTTGTCCTTCCGTGTTACCCTTCGACGTCGCTCAGGGCTCGTAGGTCCAGGCACCGTTGATCAGGCGGACGATCACCAGCGCGCGCTCGTCCACGCCGTAGTAGGCTCCGGGCTTGAAATTGTAGACCGCGTGCACGCCCGAGAGCTCCTTGGTGTTGAGGATTTCGTCGCGCAGGGCCTTGCGAAACTCGACGGTGCCGGGTTTCGCGGTCTTCAAGGCGCGCGCCGCGGCTGACCCGAAGATCATCCAGCCGTCGAAGGAATAGGCCGAGAACCCGTCCGTGGTCGGGATATTGTTGGCCTTCTGGTAGGCGGCGCGGAATTCGAGCGCGAGCTTCTTGGCGAAATGGCTGTCGGGAAGCTGTTCGGCCACGATGACCGGGCCGGCGGAGACCTGAATTCCGTCTGCGGATTTGCCGCCGACACGGACGAAATCCGGATTGACCAGCGCCACCGTGCCGTAGGTCTTGCCCTTGAAGCCGCGTTCGCCGAGCGCAAGCAGCGGCAGCGCGCCCTGCGTGCCCGACCCGCCAATCAGCACGGCGTCCGGACGCACCGCAAGCACCTTGAGGATCTGGCCCGTGACCGACGTGTCGACGCGGGCATAGCGTTCGTTGGTCAGCACCTTGATGCCGTCCTCAGCTTCGGCGGCCTTGGCGCCATTGTAGACGAGGTCGCCCCAAGCGTCCGAGAAGCCGATATAGCCGATGTTCTTCATGGCGTCGCGCCTCATGCGATCGGCGACGACCTTGACCAGCAGCGAGGCGGGTTGCGGAACGGAAATGGCCCATTGATCGGCCGGATTCGGTTGTCCGTTGAGCGGGGAGACGGCGATCATCGGCACCTTCAACTCAGTCGCAACCGCCATCATCGCGATGGTCGATGGGGTGGTTGCGGTGCCGATCAGGACATCGACCTTCTCCTCCTCAATGAGCTTGCGTGCATTACGAGTGGCAGAGGACGGATCTGAGCCATCGTCGAGCTGAATCAGCTTGATCTTTTCGCCGTTGATCTCGTTCTTGTACTCCAGTGCGGCCTGGATGCCGCGCCCGTAAGGGATGCCGATCGAGGAGCCGGGTCCACTGAGCGACGTCACGAATCCGACCGTGATGTCGGCCTGCGCGGTCGAGGCCGCGAGGAGGCCGCCGATGAGTGCTGTCAAACTCAATATCTTGCGCATCGCATTCCCCTTGGTTGAAAACAGGCGCTACCTGAGCGAGATGTCTACATGGGTCGAGGTCGGACCGACACGATCGATTGATGTTGCAATTGCAGTTGAAACACGGCGGGGGCAGGTTCCCGCTGCCGGACAGGAGCTATGAAATGACTGCCAGCAGAGCCGGTTCCAACGTCGAGCGCCGCTTCGTTCCGACGCGCTTCGGCCGCATCCACGTGGCCACAGTGGGAACAGGCGTCCCCGTATTGCTGCTGCATCAGACGCCGCGCTCGTGGGATGAGTATCGCGACGTGCTGCCGCTGCTCGGCCGTGAATTCCGCGCGATTGCGATGGATACGCTCGGCTTCGGGGATTCCGACCGTCCGACCGGCGAACCTTCGATCGAATTGTGGGCACAGGCGGCGCTTACGCTGCTCGACGCGCTGGACGAGCCGCGCGCTGCGATCGTCGGTCATCACACCGGTGCTGTTATCGCGATGGAAGTGGCCGCTTCGGCGCCGGCGCGGGTGGGCGCGCTGGTGCTCTCGGCCTGTCCTTTTGTCGATGCGGCGCGGCGCGCCAAGCACGCGGGCAAGCGGGTCATTGACGATGTCGAGACGCGTACCGACGGCACCCATCTCACCGAGCTCTGGGCCCGTCGGAAGCCGTTCTATCCGGCCGATGATACCGATCTGTTGCAGCGCTTCATGATCGATGCCCTGCGGTCCGGCGCGATGGCGGCGGAAGGCCATCGGGTGGTGAATCGCTATCGGATGGAAGACCGGCTGGGACACATCCAGTGTCCCACGCTGGTCATTGCTCCGACAGGCGATCCGCACGTTCATCCGGTGGCTCCAAGGGTCGCTGGAGCTATCGGCGGCAGTATCCTGCGCGAGCTCTCAGGAGGCATGGTGCCGCTTCCCGATCAGATGCCGGAGGTTTTCGCCGGCCTCGTTCGCGACTTCGTGGCCACCCACGTCGCCAAGCCATAGAGCCCAAGAAGCGGCTGCCGCGGCGAATGCGAATTCGCCGGGAGCACCTGTTGTTCCGAGCTCGATGATCTCAGTCACGATGAAGGAACCTTATCAACGCCACTTTCAACGCGACGTGCGCCCGCGCAGCGTCGGTCCCCGTCAATTGTTTAAAGCCTAAAGTATCTCTCGGCCGAACGTCAATACGCCTTGTTTCGTGCAGCGCGGAAAAGTTTGTAGAGATACGCGCCGCCGAGAAAGCTGAATTCGCTTATGCCAAAGCGGGAGGCGCGATCTGCCTGTCGCTTCGGCACGCCGTCGCCGTCGTGCGCAGAGGTGCGTCGGCGTGCCGTTCAATTGACGCGAAAATTATTTTGTGGTTGAAATATTTCGGTCGATGGACGGTGCCGTCGCTGCGGCACATGTTCACAACGACAGGCTTGCGTTTCGTCAATCCTCGCAGACTTCGAGGGCGACGATCGGCGCGGTCCGCCTGCGAACGGGATATCCGCTGTGCGCATCTTCTGGCAGAGCTTCGTCGACCAGGCCACAAGCGCGCCGTACATGGCGCGGCTTGCCACCTATCTGAACGAGATCGCCGCGCCCGGCACCAGCGTCCATGTCGAGGGCATCACGCCCGCCGATCGCGACTTCGGGCGCTTGAGCGAATTCCGTTGCGCGATCCAGGCGGTCGACAATGGGCTCGCGGCGCAGGAGCGCGGCTTCGACGCCTACGTCATGGGTCACTTCCAGGATCCGGGATTGTACGAACTGCGCTCGGCGCTGACTATTCCTGTGGTCGGAGCCGGCGAGGCCACGCTGCTGGCGGCCTCGCAGCTCGGGCGGCGGCTTGGCCTTGTCACGCTCGATGCCGCATTCGAGGTTTGGCATTACGAGCAGGCCGATCGTTACGGGCTTTCCGGCCGCGTGGTCCATGTCACCGGCATGGGCTGCAGGCCGGAGGATTTCAGCGCTGCCTTCGCCGGCGATGCGGCGGCAAGAGCGCGCATGCTGAGCGACTTTGCGGCCTGCGCGCAACCACTTCTCGATCGCGGTGCCGACGTTGTCATCCCCGCCGGCGTGTTGCCCGGTCTCCTCATTGCGAGCGAGCATGGCTTCAAGATCGGTCATGCCCCCGTGGTCAACTGCGCCGCGGTCGCGCTGAAGAGCGCCGAGATGTGGGTGCAGCTGCGACGCCTCAACGGCACCGAGCCAAGTCGCGGGCCGAGCTTCGCCCTTGCGAACGACCGCGCTCGCCAGGATTTTCGCACGGTCGTGACGCGGACGCAGACCGCCGCAC
The DNA here is from genome assembly GCF_042430365.1 of Bradyrhizobium erythrophlei. Taxonomy (GTDB): domain Bacteria; phylum Pseudomonadota; class Alphaproteobacteria; order Rhizobiales; family Xanthobacteraceae; genus Bradyrhizobium; species Bradyrhizobium erythrophlei. The sequence continues at coordinate 261,961 of NZ_JBHMET010000274.1, read as the reverse complement.
CCGAAAGGCGCTGAGGACGAGCATGCTGCAGCCTGAAAGGATTCTCTATGAGGCCGAGGTCACGGCAACCGGTGGGCGCGACGGCAAGGCCGCGAGCGACGACGGTCTTCTGTCGGTGTCGCTGTCGCTGGCGAAAGGACTCCGCGGTCCGGGCGGGCCGGGGACCGTGCTCTGAGCGCCTTGACGATAGGAACCGGCAGTCCGATGCAGCGCTCCATCCGAACACCTTATGACCGGGTCGTGATGGCGGTTCCGGTGACGATTCCCTACGTGCGCTACTCGATCGAGAGCGCGCAATGGTGGATCGGCCGCGCGCTGAAATCGCTGGTCGAGGGTGCCGGGATCACGCCGCGCGACATCGACGGCTTCTGCGTGTCGAGCTTTACGGCGGGACTCGATAGCGGGGTCGGTCTCACCCAGCATTTCGGCCTTTGCGTGCGCTGGGTCGACACCATTCCGCTGGGCGGCGCGAGCGCGATTGCCGCGCTCCGCCGTGCCGCGCGGGCAGTGCAGGCGGGCGATGCTCGCATCGTGGCCTGCGTGGCCGGCGACACCAACCACGTCGATTCCTTCCGCTACACGCTCGAGAATTTTTCGCGTTTCAACCAGGATGCCGTCTATCCCTACGGCGCCGGCGGCGCCAATGCGAGTTTTGCGCTGATCGCACGCAACTACATGCGGACGTTCGGCGCGCGGCGCGAGGATTTCGGCAAGATCGCCGTCGCACAGCGTAGCAATGCACTTCGCAATCCCCACGCGTTGATGAAAACGCCGCTGACCATCGAACAGTATATGTCAGCGCGGCCGATCGCCGACCCGATCCATCTGTTCGATTGCGTGATGCCGTGTGCCGGCGCCGAGGCATTCCTCGTGATGGGGGAGGATGTCGCCGCGTCGCTGAATTTGCCGGCCGCCAGAATCCTTGCCACGATCGAACGCCACAACGCGTTCGGCAACGACCCTGTCCAGGTGCGTGGTGGTTGGGCGATGGACGTCGATGAGCTCTACGCGATGGCCGGCATCAAGCCTGACGATCTCGACTTCGTCGAAACTTATGACGATTACCCAGTGATCTCGATGATGCAGTTCGAGGACCTCGGCTTCTGCCATAAGGGCGAAGGAGCGGATTTCGTGCGGCAGCATGACCTAACGATCGACGGCTCCTTCCCGCACAATACCTCCGGCGGTCAATTGTCGGTCGGGCAGGCCGGCGCCGGCGGCGCTTACCTCGGGGTCGTCGAGGCGCTGCGCCAGGTGCTCGGGCTCGCCGGCCCGACGCAGGTCAAGGATGCGCGGATCGGCTTAGCGTCGGGCTTCGGAATGATCAACTATGATCGCGGCCTCGCCTCGGGCGCGGCGATCCTCGCGGGACCAGGCTCATGATCGAACCGATCGTCAAACCGCGCCGGAAGAATCCGCTTGCACGAACGCGGCTGCCGACGTCACCACCGCGCGGACGCAGCCGCGCGTCGCACGGCTTTACCCGCGCCGCGGCCGAGGGCCGCTTCATGCTGCAGCGCTGCGGTGCCTGCGAGACCTTCTGTTATCCGGCGCGCGATGCGTGCCCCGCCTGCCTTTCCGCCGATCTCATCTTTGCGGATGCGCCGCGGCGCGGCACGCTGCTGTGCGAAACCACGCTGCACGTCCCGGCTGACGTGCATTTCCGTGAGCGCGCACCGTGGCGCGTCGGCCTGGTCGCGATGGACTGCGGGCTGAGGCTGGTGACGCACCTGCATGCCGATTGCGAAGAGGGCCGGCCGGTTGTGATGTCGTTTCAACTGGACAAGGCCGGGCAGGCCGTGGCTTTCGCGCACCCCGAACGTGAGACCCCCAATATGACGGACGACAGGCAGTGGCGTGAGATGACAGCCGATCCGAAGTTCCGGCGCGTTCTTGTGACGAACGGGCGGAGCGTCGTCGGCCAGGAAGCGGTGGCCGCGCTGAAGGCGGCCGGCGCGTCGATCGTGTTCGTCGGCGTTGCCGAACCCTGGAAGCCGTTTCGCGGCGAGGACGCGTTGCGCGCGATGGAAGGCGTCGAGATCGTGCCGCTCGACGTCGGCGACGAGAAGGCGGTCGCCGATCTTGCGGCCGACATCGGCGGCAAGGTCGATATCCTCATCAATACCGCTGAGCATGTCCGCTCCGGCGGGCTGCTCGATCGCCAGGGTACCAGCGTCGTGCGCGACGAGATCGACCAGACCTATCTCGGCTTCGTGCATCTGGCACAGGCGTTCGGGCCGGCGATGCGGATGCGGGGCTCTGATGGCGTCAACAGCGCCGCCGCCTGGGTCAATATCCTGTCGGTCTATGCGCTGGCGAACTGGCCGGTATTCGGCGCCTATTCGGCGTCGCAGGCTGCCTCGCTCTCGCTATCGCACTGCCTGCGCGCGGAGCTTCGGCCCGGCGGCGTCAAGGTCGTGAACGTATTCACGGGTCCGCTCGACATCGACTGGTTCCAGACAGTGCCGCCGCCAAAGGTCGCGCCCCGTGCGGTCGCGTCCGCGATCGTGTCGGCGCTCAAGCGCGGACTTGAAGACGTGTTCGTCGGCGATGTCGCCGAGGAGATTCGCCAGCGCCTCGCGGCGAATCCCAAGGCCGTCGAGCGTGAGCTCGGGGCATAACCGAGCTTGTCAGAAGAAACGGGAGAAGCGCGATGGACAGCAACAGTCTCGTGCAATTTGCCGGCGCGGTCGCATCGGGCGCGGTGCGCGTCGTCGACCTGACCTTCACGCTCAGCCCGGATTTCCCTGTCATCGTGCTGCCGCCCGAGTTCGGCCAGGCGGCGCCGGTGCGCATCCAACGGATTTCGCATTACGATGCGGCCGGTCCGGCCTGGTACTGGAACAACCTGACCTTCGGCGAGCACACAGGCACGCATTTCGACGCGCCGATCCACTGGTTCACTGGCAAGGATCTGCCGAACAATTCGGTCGACACGCTTCCGGTCCGCGACATGATCGCGCCGGCCTGCGTGATCGATTGTTCGGCAGAGGCCGCGCAGGATCCTGATTTCCTGCTAACGATCCCGGTCGTAGAAGCCTGGGAAGGCCGCTATGGACGAATCCCGCCACGCCATTGGGTCTTGTTGCGCACCGACTGGTCGAAGAAGGGCTGGCGCGACTATGCCAACCTGAAGGACGACGGGGCGCATACGCCTGGGCCGGATGCCGCTGTCATGCGCTGGCTCGTCGAGGAGCGCGGCATCATCGGCTTCGGCACCGAGACGATCGGGACGGATGCCGGCCAAGGCGGTCATCTCGACCCGCCATATCCGGCGCACCATTTCCTTCATGGTGGCGGTCGTTACGGTCTGCAATGCCTGTGCAAACTCGATGAGCTGCCGCCGACTGGCGCGGTGATCGTTGCGGCGCCGCTGAAGATCCAGAACGGTTCCGGCAGTCCGCTGCGCGTCCTTGCGCTGGTGCCTGCAGGGCAGGGGTGAGTACTTTTCGTTCGTTCACATCGAGGGCATCAAAGAAATGAAGAAGACTCTGTCGATCGGCGCCGCTCTTCTGCTCGGCGTCATGGCGCCGGCACGTGCTGAAATCCTCGTCGGCTTCGTGACCGGCCTGAGTGGACCCGTGTCCTCGATCGGCGTGCCGAACGCAAAGGGACTTGCGGCGGGCCAGGCGTATATCGGCGAGATAGATGGCGAGAAAGTTCGCGTCATCCAGCTCGACGACGGCTCGGATCCGGCGGCGTCGACACGCAATGCTCGCAAGCTTGTCGAACAGGAAAAGGTCGACTTCCTGATTGGGACGTCGGGCGCACCGCAGACGCTGGCGATGGCCACGGCGGCCATCGAGATGAAGGTTCCGATGGTGGCGATCTCACCGATCGCGCCGGTGCCGGCCGGCGAGGGCGGGCCATGGGTGGTGCAAACGCCGCAGCCGACGCCGCTTCTCGTTCAGGGCATCGTCGATCACATGAAGAGCCGCGGCTTGAAGACCGTTGCATTCATCGGCTTCTCCGACGCTTTTGGCGACCTAATGTACAATTCGCTCTCACAAAGCGCGGATGCGGCCGGCATCAAGGTCATTGCGAACGAACGCTATGCGCGTTCGGACAACTCAGTCACGGCGCAGGTGCTGCGCGCGGTTTCCGCGCATCCCGATGCGATCATGCTGGGCGGCACCGGAACGCCCGGCGCGCTGCCCGTGATCGCGCTGTCGGAGCGGGGCTACAAGGGTCCGCTGTACGGCAATCACGGCATGATCAGCGCCGATTTCCTGCGGCTTGCCGGGAAATCCGCGGAAGGCATCATTTGCCCGACCGGACCGGTGACCGCAGCCGAACAGCTTCCCGAGAGCAACCCGATCCGCAAGGTGGCGCTTGGGTTCCGCGCGGCTTATGGGAAGGCCAATGGCGAGGCGCCGGCCGATGCGTTTTCGCCCTATGCTTTCGATGGTTGGCTGGTGCTCATGGATGCCGCCAAACGCGCAAAGGCGACAGGCGCCGCGCCGGGTACGCCGGCATTCCGCACCGCGCTACGCGAGGCGCTGTTCACGACCAAGGACGTGGTCGGCGCGCACGGCATCTACACCTACACGCCGGCTGACCGCCACGGCGTCGACGGCCGCGCGCGGATCTTGGTTCAGATCGAAAAGGGCAAGTACAAGCTGCTACCGTAGCGACAGCAGCTCCACAGCTCAGGCTTGGCGCAGCTTCGCCTTGAGCGCGCGCATGTCGATCGCGCGGTTGGCGGCGACGGCTTCGGCCGCAAGCGTCTTGATCTCGCCCCGCGCCAGCTTGCGTGTCGACGACAGCGGCAGCTCGTGGACGATTGCCACGTAGCCGGGCACCTTGTGATAGGCGAGGCGCTCGGCGCAGGTCTTGACGATCGAGGCCGCGAGCGCAGCGGCGTCGTCGACTTCTGCATTCGGCACGATAAAGGCGAAAACCTCTTCGCCCCGGATGTCATCGGGAACGGGTGTTACCGCGCAGCCGCCGATACGTGTATCCATGTAGAGCGCGCTTTCGACCTCCAGCACACCGATGTTCTCACCGCTGCGCCGCACGATGGTCTTCTTGCGGTCGAAGAAATACATCAGCCCGTCCGCGTCGGCGAAGACCAGGTCTCCGGTGTGGAACCAGCCACCCTGCCAGGCCGCTTCGGTGGCGTCCTCGTCCTTCAGGTAGCCACTGAAGAATCCGGCCCTGATATCCTCGCCCTTGGCGCGAACCAGTAATTCGCCCGGCTGCCCGGTCGAGACATCGGCGCCCTGATCGTCAACGAGTCGGTATTCCATGCCTTTGGATGGTCTGCCGACGCAGCGTGCGCCAAACCCGGCCGGCTCGCGCGCGGTGGTCGTGGCCGCGGCACCCCCGGTCTCGGTCATCGCCCAGGCCTCTACGATCGGGATGCGGTAACGGTTTTCGAAGGTGGCGCGGTGGCGAACATCGACCCCGGGCGCAAAGGCGAAGTGCACGCAATGCTGCCTTTCAACCTCGGTCACCGGCAGTTGCAGCAGGATGGCCGGGATCACACCGAGGCAGTGCACGACGGTTGCGCCGCTGTCGGCCACGCACTGCCACCAGCGGTTGGCATGAAAGCGGTCGAGCGGCACCACGGCGCCACCGAGTACCATCATCCCGACGGCGCTGCAGCCGAGCGCATTCATATGGAACATCGGCAGCGGCGTCAGATTGATCTCGCGGCCCGGCCGCAACTCGGCCACGCCCCCCTGAGCGAGATACCAGTCGGCAACCTGCAGAAAATAGCGGTTCGAGAGCGTGCACCCTTTTGGCTTGCCGGTGCTGCCCGAGGTGAACAGGAGCGCACATTCGCCGCTGAACTCGGGATCCTGGGCGACAACCTCCGTCTGGCACGACGGAATGCGGCTGTCGGTGTCGATCAGGCGGGCGCGCCCGAGCACCGCATCTTTGGTCACGTGGATGCGATCTGGTGTCGCCACAAGCAGGTCGGCCTGCGACAGCTCAAGCTGGAAGGACAACTCATCGGGGCGGACATCCGGGTTGATCGGGACGATCGAAACCCCGAGCGCATTGAGCGCGAGCCAATGCAGGAAGAAGACCGGACGATTTTCGAGCAGCAGGGCGACCCGCGTGCCGCGTCCATAGCCCGCGGCGGCGTATTCTGCGCGGAGACGATCGACTTCTGTCCTGAACGCCCCGTATGCGATCTTGAATCCGTCCGGTGCGTAGGGCAGTCCCGCGCTCGCTGGCGCAAGCAGGAATGGCGCGCCCGGCTGCCTTGCGGCTGTTGCCGCGAAGGCATCCGATGGCGATCGATAGGGAATGTCGCGGCTCATTGCGGGCATAGCTCCCATTGATGGCTCCAGCCCGCCGCATTGGGCGGCGGCCGGAACCCGTGCGCAGCCCTTGCTGTGGCGGCGGCTTTCGTGAATACTTTAAGCCTAAACTATCTCGCTGGCCAAGTGCGATCTCAGCGGATCGACGGGGCGAAGCGGTGGAGGTGCGCGTGCAGTCACATCCTGCGTAATTCCATGCCGAAACTGCTGGCAATTGAGTCTGCCTTCATGCCGGCCATCGAGACTTTGGGACGAGGCCGTGCGGGCTCGCCTTCAACGGTGCGGAGATCGTCTACCGCCCATCGGAGGAGATGCCGATGACGGGGAGCAGTTATCCGGGAGGAGGTTCCTGGATGATCCAGAACCGCGCACATGCAGAGTTCAACTCCGTCTTCATGCTATGTCCCAACATCGGTCCGGTGTATTTGAGTCCCAGTTCGCGGCACCCGATCGAGATCGCCGGCGGCAATATTCACATTGTGGATTATCGGGGCAACATCGTGTCGTATTCCGCATCGGCAGGTAGGCCGCGATGGCGGTGGTGCGACGCGCGGCACAGCTTTGGCACGCCGCGAACGGTATGAAATTTGAACCAGCAGACAAGCCGTTGAACTTTCGAATGGAAAATTCCGACGATATTGCATCTGGCGGCAGAGCGATAATGGACATTGAACCAGAGTCGCACAGTCGGCTTGGTCGTCCATGGATTATCGCTTCGGTCTGGTTTGCGCCGGTCGAGCAGTGTTGCGCGTCCGACAGCTATGTTGCCGGTGCGCTTCTCTTCGAGGAAGGCGTCAGAATTCTGCCACTCATGCCGCCCGCAAAGTGGCCCGTGCCATGTGATAGCTGAGCGCCCATGGTAATGGAGACGGCTCCCTTTGTCTTGGATCACCAACAAAAGCAACCGAGCGTTACAGCCAGCCCCGCTCGCCAAATGCAGAGAGATCAATTCCAGGCGGGGCATACCATCCCGTCGAGCCATAACGGGCGCCCAGCTTAAGGGCGACCTCTTTGTTGCCGTACGGAATTCGTAGCGGCGTCCCTGTTACGAAGTTTGGTTGAGCGGGCGTCGGCGGAACAGCGACTGCATCGGCCTTTTGTTTCCGAGACCTCTTCCTCGGCGACGTCGATTGATGTGCAATCGATTCCGCCGGCCTGAGGGCGCTCTTGCGGCGTTTCGTTCGTTTGAGCGAATCAATCCACGCGGCCATTGCCGCCGAGTTGGACTTGGCCTCGTCGGGAACGACGACGCCGTGTTTGAGCGCGATCTTGTTGGCGTACAACGACTGCGCCGGACTAACCGATTTTGGTTCGAGCTTTCCAGTTGCTTCACCATCGATTTTCTTGGGCGCGTGCTGCCTGAGAAACGCGCCGCAGATTGACATCGACGTCTTGTAGCCGGGCGGTGGTTTGATGCCGTTTCGCCGGGCGAGGCCGTCGGCAAAGCGCTTCATCGCACGCGTGGGGGGATATGCTGCAGCGCCGTTGCCGACTGCGGCACCTAGCAAGGGAGGCCCTCCAATGGCGCCGCCTTCTATGAGCTTGCCGATGATGCGCTGGGCGACTTCACACACGGCGTCGATTGCGCCGACCATCTCCTGCTTGCCGACTACGACATCGTCGAGAAGGCATTCAAGCTGTGCCGTCACGCCCGGATCAACCAGCGCCGGGTCTGCCTGTTTGAGAATGCCGAACAGCGACAAGCCGGCCTCGGTCGGCACGATGTGCTTTCCCTGAGCAATCAGAAAACCCTGTTTCGTCAGCCCGCCGATGATTTCGGCTCGGGTTGCCGGCGTGCCAATACCCTTGGCTTCCTTCAGGCGGTCTCGCAGAACCCCATCCTCAACAAAGCGCCAGGCATTTTGCATCGCCTCGATCAGAGTGCCTTCGTTATAGCGCGGGGGCGGTCGGGTCTCCTTGTCCTCAATTTTGGGATCCTGCAGTTGCGCGGTCTCGCCGTTTTGCAACAGCGGCAGCAACTGCGCCTCGTCGCCCTTTTCGTCGGCGGGTTGCCATTCTGGAAATGCGGCGCGCCAGCCGAGATCGATGGGCTGACGACCGGCGGCGCGGAATTCGAAGCCACGCACATCGAGCGTTGCGGTCGTCTGCCGGTAGCGGAAGTCAGGCATCAGCGTTGACAGGTAGGCCCGTGCGATAACGTCGAACAGCTTCTTCTCGTCGGACGAAAGACGGGGCCAGACCTCGCGCAGTTTGTCGATCGTGTTGACGTTAGGAATGACGGCATGATGGCTCGCGCCCTCCAGCCCCTTGTCGTAGAAGGTGCCGCTCGCGCCCCTACGGATGACCGGCGGCTCGGGCGCCGGGATCGCACTTAACGATTGGTCCACCCGCAGTCCGGCCAACATCCGTGGTACGTCTGAGATCAGGCTCTGCGGCAGGTAGCGCACCTCGGCGCGAGGGTAGGTGATGATCTTCTTACCCTGGCCATCATAGAGTTGCTGCGCCACCTCGAGCGTCTTGCTGGCCGGCCAGCCGAAGCGGGAACTGCACAGTTTTTGCAGCGACGGCAAATCATGTAGTTTGGGTGGTCCTTGACGCTTATCTTCGACGCGCACGGCGAGTGCGCCCTTGAAGCCTTCGGCTGCTTTGACGACATCCTCGGCAAGCTCGCGTCGAACGATCCGGTCCTGCGGCGCGTACCGCATCTGGAATTGGCCTCCCGCCACCTTCGCTGTGGCGATAACTTCAAAATAGGGTAGCGGCACGAAGTTCCGGATTTCCAACTCGCGTTCGCATACGATTGCCAACGTCGGCGTCTTTACGCGTCCAACCCCAATCACTCTCCGCGTACCTCGACCCAGGATGACGGTTGCAGTCCGGGTGAGCGACAAGTTGTAGATCTGGTCGGCCTGCCGACGCGCGACGGCGGCGGCGTAAAGGCGTCTGTATTCGGTATTTGGCCTTGCCCGACTGAATGCCTCCCGGATGGTTTGCGAGTCCTGCGCAGTGAACAGTACCCGCATGACTTCGCCGCGATACTTGTAATGCTCGAGAATCTCCTGGCCGATCAGCTGACCTTCGCGATCGCAATCGGTGGCGAGCCAAACCCGCTCGGCGGCACGAAGGGCCTCGCGAATGGCCTTGAGCTTCGCGGCTTTGTTGCCGCCCTCTGCTGGGCGAGTGTCGTAAAGGCCTTCCGGCCGCAGAAGTATCGGCGACCAGCGCTTCCAGGCCGGCACAACATCCTCAGGTTCGAGGAGGTCGAGCAGATGGCCCTCGGCCGGAAGGATATCTCCGTAGCGTAAGCCAACGGCGGCCCGGACGTCTTTTGCCTGACTCGTCTTCTCCGTGATGACGATTTGATTGGGCATAGCGGATTCGGTGGGAGGGGTAGAATCGACGCGCGAGCGTTCGAACATATAGTGAACATAGCGAGCCCGCAAGCTATCGACTAGGATGCCGGGGTCTTTCTGGTTGCGTGCTGTTGTCGGGGAGGGGCGAGTCGCTCGCCCGCAAGCACGTGGCCGCACAGCAAGAGCAGAGGCCATAAGAAGGGGACGCGAGCCGCCGAAGATTGTCTTCGCCGGCCGCTGATCGGGGCCTTGACTGCCCGTGGCCACGGGAGGATCGGCAGGTAATGATGCGCGACTTCAACGACCTCCAGTTCTTTACTGCCGTCGTGCTCCATCGCGGGTTCTCTGCGGCTGCCCGTGTGCTCGGAGTGCCCAAATCACGAATCAGTCGCCGCGTCGCCTTGCTCGAGGAGCGGCTAGGCGTGCGGTTACTCGATCGAACGACCCGGGGGCTTGGTTTGACCCAGGTCGGCCAACAAGTCTTCGAGCATGCACATGCCGCGGTGATCGAGGCCGAGGCCGCCGAGGAGGCTGCGCTTCGCATGCAGGCCGAGCCTCGCGGGCTCGTTCGACTGAGCTGTCCGCTCGGCCTTCAGAGTGCAATTGCGGCCCCCATGTCAGACTTCCTGGCCGCCAATCCGCTGCTGCGGCTCCAATGCATCGTGACCAATCGGCGGGTCGATCTCGTTCATGAGGGGATCGACGTGGCAATCCGGGTTCGCGAACGCCTTGACACCGATGCCGACTTGCAAATGAAACGGATCGGCATGAGCAGGCGGATCCTTGTCGCGAGCCCGATGCTCATGGCGAAGGAAGGTCAACTTGCCACGCCAGCGGACCTCAGCAGGTTTTCCATCCTCCATCAGGAGCAACAAGGTGGCGAGGTCTGGCAACTCACGGCGGACAACGGCGACACCTGTCCCGTGCCGGTCGAGCCGCGCGTTGCGACGGGCAGTTTCGAAATTCTGATTGCGGCCGCATGCCAGGGGGCTGGAATTGCGCTGTTGCCGGCTGCGAACTGCCAGGATGCGCTCGCGTCGGGCGCGCTGGTGCGCGTGCTGCCGGAATGGAGCGGTATCGACGGCATTCTGCATCTCGTCTTTGTCTCGCGGCGGGGCATGTTGCCGGGTGTTCGGGCCGTGATCGATTTCGCTGCCGCGGCCTTGAAATCGGCGGTCGTCCCATAGGGCGGCCGCTCGACCATCGTTCACCAAATAGAACACTCAGTTGCCAAATCGCTGACTAATCCTTTGATCGTTTCATCGCCATAACCAATCCCGAGCGGATCAATCGCATCCGCAAATTGAGGGATGGTCATGTTGCAACTTCGATCCAAGGAAACGCTCGATCACGGCGATCGCGGTTGGCTGAAGGCGCGCCACCACTTCATCGTTTCGGCCGACGGCAATCCAGCGAATACCCGCCTCGGTTCTCTCGTGGTCTGGAATGACGACGAGATCGCGCCCGGCACCGGCTTCGGCCGTCACTCTCACGCTGACATGGAAATCGTCACCTACGTCCGGCAGGGCACGGTTACGCATGAAGACAGCGCCGGCAACGTCGGTCGGACCGTTGCGGGTGACGTCCAGGTCATGAGCGCAGGCACCGGAATCAGTCATTCCGAGCACAATCGTGAGGATGATCCCCTCAGGCTCTTTCAGATCTGGCTGCTTCCGCGCCAGCGTGGCGGGACGCCGCGCTGGGACAGCCGCAAATTTCCCAAATCGGATCGCGCTGGACGCCTCATCGAGCTCGCCAGCGGAGACCCGAGGAATGCCGAGACCCTTCTGATCCGGGCTGACGCGCGGGTCATGGGCGCGACGCTCCTTGCCGGAACCACTCTGACCCACGCGTCATCTTCGCGCTTTCGGCACGCCTATCTCGCCCCGGCCCAGGGCGTGATCCTCGTCAACGGGCAGCGGGTTCGGGTCGGTGACGGTATCGCCGCCATCGACGAATCCGAACTCAGCATCACCGCGGGGGAGGATGCCGAATTCATCCTCGTCGATGCCGCCTGACTTCACACCAGCATAGGAACAAACACCATGGACACTACCCGTTATCTTCCTTTCGCCGGCCGCCTGTTGATCGGCCTCCCGTTCGCCATGAGCGGTCTTGGCAAACTCGCCGCTTACGGCAACACGACCGCAATGATTGCAGTTGTCGGCCTTCCAGTCCCGCCGCTGGCCTATGCCGTGGCCGTCGCGCTTGAACTCGGCGGTGGACTCATGCTGATCGCCGGCTACCAGGCTCGCCTGATCGCAACTGCGCTGGCAGTGTTTTCGGTGGCAGCGGCGGTGTCGTTCCATAGCAACTTCGCCGACCAAAATCAGATGATCCACTTCCTCAAGAACGTCATGATGGCGGGTGGCTTGCTTCAGATCTCCGCCTTCGGTGCCGGCGCGCTCAGCCTCGACAACCGGCTCTCCAAGGGCCGCGGAACCAGTGCGAGCGCTGCGCTGGCCCACTGATCCGCCTCGGCTACGCTTTTGTGCTTAGTTTCTCTGCTGGCCGGACGCGTTGCGCGATCAACCGTCTGGCCAGCCCGGCGTCTGGCTCAGCGAGCGCATCGAAAGGGACCACGTCCCGGTGCTCAGGAGATCTCTTCGGTAGTTCACGTGGCGCGACGCCCCCGACGCCCGAACGCTCACCCAACCGGCAGCCCGACCTCTTTCAGTATTCCTCTGTATGCGGAGCAGAGGATCGAGCGATTGCGGCTCTTGAACGAGCACGTCGACCGCCACGCTTGCGTCGCGCCGCTTCGGGTCGGCTGGTTTGAGTCGAGGCCAATGGCCAGCGCCGCCAACCGGTGCGCCGGGCGACTCAGCCACACTCACTCGCTCCGAATCTGGCTCGGCGCCTTGTTGGTCCAACGATGGAAGGCACGTCTGAAATTTGCGGCGTCGCTGAAGCCGAGTGCCAGCGCGATATCGTCGTTGGCGAGACTCGTGCTCCGAAGATATTTCAGGGCGATCTGGGTTCGCAGTTCGTCTCGCAGACCGCGAAAGGAGAAGCCCTGTTGACGGAGCTGACGCCGCAGCGAGCGATCGTTCACGCCAAGAAGCTTCGCCGTGGCCGCGAAGGTGGGTGGGTTCGCGATGTCGCGGAGCAGGATGGAACGGATCTTTCCGGCAACCCCAATTCGCAGTCTCAGGTCGCCAAGCAGATCGTCGCACATGGCGACGATGGTCGGATAGGTCGTCTTGTTGCCGAGACGGGCAACTTGATCCAGCCACTGCGACCGAAAAACGATCCGGTTGACCGGCCGATCGAAGCGCACCGGGCACCTGATGTGATCAAGGGGAAGATCGAAATCCGTTGCCTGCGGGTAACTCAACTCGATCTCGGAGGGCGCGAACGTCGGACCCATGATATCGCGCATCAGTGAGATGTGGATGCCGATCTGCATCTCGGTGACAAATCGATAGAGGGACGAATCGCTGATCGCGTGCAGATTGGGTTCGATGATCCAGCTCGCATTCCCCTCATTCTCTTCCCTGAAGTCGATCGCGGCCAGCGGCGCCGCGAGCGCGTGATAGTGCATCGCAAATTCCATTGCCTTCCGGAAGTCGGGACAGCAGAGGATCGCATAGCCGTACATGCCGTAGGTCGATATGTGGATCGACGCGCCGATGCGATACGGCAAATGTCGATCGGTCGACAGCCGCATTGCGTTCCGACAGGCGGTCATCAGTTGCATCAGCGAGATGCGCGCCTGAGGTGAGTGAACGTCATGCGGCGAGATGTTCACGTCGCGCAGCACCACGTCGGCCGAGCAGCCTTGACTCGCCAGCATGTCGAAGACCGCAGCTAACTTGGTGGGCTCATAGAGCCTGTCGCCAACGCCGACGAACGGGGTGTCCGGTCGGCCGCGGGAACGTGGAGGCCCCTTGAAATGTACGGGTTGCAAATCGAACGGCCTTTCTCTCGGCAGCGAAAAGGGGGGCACCGCAGCATTTTGGTCCGAGTCAGCTTCCACCAAGGGCCTGCATCACCCGGTACCAGAACATAGCCGGTTCCTCGGACAACCCAAGCACATCCGCCCGGCCCCTCTGTTGCAGGGCAGCAAAGATGTTTCGGAACAAGAAGCTGGCTGCGGAAAAAAACAGCAAGTTCGGCAAAAACCAATGCCCTCGACGGGAGCGGCTTGTCCGGTTCAGACCCGGGCGATGTCCGTTTCGGACCTTCACAAATCTCGGGCGTCACGCGACCCTTGGGATTAATGTCGCGAGATAGCACCCGTCGTGAGGCAGGACGGCAGACCAGGCGATCCGCTCGCTCAGAATGTGGACGCCGCTACGGCCGGAGGGAATGACAAGTCGAGGGAGGCCGCCATGGTAGGAAGGCTGATTCAGACCGCCAAATCCGCCTATCAGTATCCGCTCATCTTCAAGCAATTGTGGCACACGCCGCGTGTGCAAGCGCCGGATCAGGAGATCGTTTACCGCGATCTGAAGCGCTTCACCTATCGTCAGACCAGGGAGCGGATCGGCCGGCTCGCCTCGGCCCTGAGCAAGGCAGGCGTCGTTCCCGGCGACACTGTAGGCGTTTTGGAGTGGGATAGTCACCGGTTTCTCGAGGCTTTCTTCGCGATCCCGATGATGGGTGCGGTACTGCAGACGGTGAACGTCCGCCTGTCGCCCGAACAGATCGCCTATACGATCGATCACGCCGGAGCATCTACCCTTCTGGTCAACGATGAGTTCGTCGGGCTGCTGGAGGGCATGAAGGGACAATTGCCGCGGGTCAAGCGGATGATCGTGATGTCGGACCGGCCAGCACCGCAGACCGGCAGCCTGTCCTTCATCGGCGAATACGAGAGTCTGCTTGGTGCGGCCTCACCCGATTATGACTTTCCTGATTTCGACGAGAACACCCAGGCGACCACCTTCTACACGACCGGCACGACCGGGCTGCCCAAGGGCGTCTACTACAGCCATCGGCAACTCGTGCTCCACTCGATCGCCGGGCTGGCACTGTTCGGCATGGCAGGAATGCAGGGCCGCTTCTCGCGTGACGACGTCTACATGCCGATCACGCCAATGTTCCACGTCCATGCCTGGGGTTTCCCTTGGTCGGCGACCCTTGCCGGCGTCAAGCAGGTTTATCCCGGACGCTACGAGCCGGGCTTGCTGGTCAAGCTGATCAAGAATGAGGGCGTCACCTTCACCCACGGCGTTCCGACCATCCTGCAGATGCTCCTCAATGCCGCCGCGGCGGCGAACGTCGATTTGAACGGTCTGAAGATGGTGATCGGCGGATCGGCTTTGCCGAAGGCGCTGGCCAAACAGGCGCTCGCCGCGGGCATCGATATCTTCGCGGGCTACGGCATGTCGGAGACCGGCCCGCTGGCTGCCGTTTGCCATGTTCGATCCAAGGACCTCAGCGGCGATCCCGATGGTGAGGTCGATTTCCGCACCAGCGCTGGTATGGCGGGGCCGTTGGTGGACCTTCGCATCGTCGATCCCGACATGAACGATGTGCCGCATGACGGCAAGTCGCCGGGTGAAATCGTGCTGCGTGCGCCCTGGCTCACCCAGGGATACTTCAACAATCCCGAGACCTCGGAGCAGCTTTGGGCGGGAGGCTACCTGCACACCAGCGATATCGCGGTGGTCAGCCCCGGCGGCTGCGTCCACATCACCGACCGCATTAAGGACGTGATCAAGACCGGCGGCGAATGGGTCTCCTCGTTGCAAATCGAGGACCTGATCTCACAATGCGTCGGCGTGGCGGAGGCTGCCGTCATCGGCGTTAAGGATGAGAAATGGGGCGAGCGACCATTGGCGCTCGTGGTCAAGAAGACGTCCGACGCCAACAGCGTCAGCGACACGGCCATCAAGGACCATCTCAAAGTGTTCGCCGACAAGGGTGTCATCTCGAAATACGGAATCCCGGAGAAGATCATCTTCATCGACGGCATTCCCAAGACCAGTGTCGGCAAGATCAACAAGAAGGAACTGCGCGAGCAATACGGCAACATGTAGCTGTCCGGACGTCACCGCTAAAAGACCAGGGAGGAATACATGGGCAACCTCACCCTTGCCGGATTGAACGAAAGGGTTGGACAGGAACTCGGTATGTCCGATTGGGTCACGATCGACCAGCGGCGCATCGACACCTTCGCGTCGTGCACCGGCGACCGCCAATGGATCCATGTCGACGTTGAGAGGGCGAAACGTGAGAGTCCGTTCCGTGGTCCGATCGCGCATGGCTATCTGACGCTCGCGATGGTGGCGGCGCTCGCGATGGAGGTCGGCGTCATCCCGACCGATGCCGCCGCCGGGCTGAACTACGGGATCGAGAAGGTCCGCTTTCTCGCGCCGGTGCCGGCCGGTGCGCGCGTGAGGCTGCGTGTCGTTCTCGCCGGGATCGAGCCGAGGGAAGGCGGGCAGGTGATCATGAAAACGCAGAACACGCTGGAAGTGGAGGGATCCGAGAAACCCGCGTTGATCGCCGAAACGCTGGCGCTGTTGATTCCTGCCAAGGGAGCATGATTGCTATGAGCACGGAAGATCGCAGTTCGGCTTCGCCGGCGTCGGAAATGTCCGAGGCCGCCTCCAGAAACACGCTGGCGCTCAATCCACTGGTCGGCATCCGGGGCCAGGACCTGGTCGACAGCGCCAACATCCTGTTCAAGGCGGTCATCAACGAGCCCAAGGTCGCAACCGAGCAGTGGCTCTCCTTCGTCGGCGAGCTTGGCTCGATCGTTGCCGGGAAGTCCGAACGTGCGCCGAAAGCGGGTGACAGACGGTTTTCGGACCCGACATGGAAGGAGAGCTCGCTGCATAGCAGCCTGCTCAAGGCCTACCTGGCGTGGGGCGAGGCGGTCAACGGCCTGGTCGACAAAACCAGCCTCAGCGATATCGACAAGCAGCGCGCGCACCTGATCACGGAAATCCTGGTCGACGCCGTCGCGCCGACCAACACGATGCTCACCAACCCGGCGGCGGTCCGCAAGTTCATCGACACGGGCGGGCAAAGCCTGTGGGCCGGCTTGAAGAACTATTTCGACGACCTCACGCGCAATCGCGGCATGCCGTCAATGGTGGACATGAGCGCCTTCAAGGTCGGCGAGAACCTGGCGGTCACCCCCGGCGCGGTCGTGCTCCGCAACGAGCTGCTCGAACTAATCCAGTACACGCCGATGGCGGCGACCGTCCGGAAGCGGCCGCTGCTGGTGACACCGCCGCAGATCAACAAGTACTACGCGCTCGACCTCTCGCCGGACAAGAGCATGGTCCGCTTCCTTCTCGAGAACGGAATCCAGACCTTTGCCATCAGCTGGCGTAACCCGACGGCCGCCAATCGCGACTGGGGACTGGATACCTACGTCGCGGCGCTCGACGAGGCGGTCGACGCGGTGCGCGAGATCACCGGCAGCGACGACATCTCCATGATGGGGTCCTGCTCCGGCGGCATCACGTCGACAGCCTATTTCGCAACCCTTGGCAACGCGGTCGAGAAGAAGATCAAGAACCTGGTGCTGGCGGTCTGCTTGCTCGATCCCAATTCGGCCGAGGAGAGCACCTTTGGCTGCCTGATGACGCCCGAAACCATGCGGGCGGCGAAGGAGGCCTCACGGGTGCGCGGCATCGTGGACGGCCACGATCTCGCGCGGATGTTCGCCTGGATGCGACCGAACGATCTGATCTGGAATTACTGGGTGAACAACTACCTGCTTGGCAACCAGCCGCCGGCGTTCGACATCCTCTACTGGAACGCCGACACCACCCGCCTCCCGGCGGCGCTGCACGGCGACTATCTCGACCTCTATTTCAGCAATCCGTTCGTGAACGCCGGCAAGCTCACGTTGAACGACAAGACGATCGACATGAGCAAGGTCAAGGCGGATAGCTATGTCGTTGCCGGGGTCACCGACCACATCACGCCGTGGAAGGGTGTCTACAAGACCGCGCAGATCTTGGGCGAGGGCACCACCTTTGTGCTTTCGAACAGCGGGCACCTGCAAAGCCTGCTCAATCCGCCGACCAATCCGAAGGCGTCCTTCATGATCGGGCCGATCAGCGCCGCTGCGCCGGACGCGTTCCTCGCCTCGGCCGAGAAGCGGAAGGGAAGCTGGTGGCTCGACTGGCGTGACTGGCTGCATGCGCGCTCGGGCGAGGAGGTGACTGCGCCCGCGTCGCTTGGCAGCACGCGCCATCCGACACTTGGGGCAGCGCCGGGGACCTACGTCTTTGACTGACAATCTCACCAGCGACGAACCGGCTGTGGCCGCGAAGTCGGGCGCGATCGAAGCCCGCCAGATCACGATCGACGATCAGTTGCTTCAGGTCGCGATCAGGCATGGTAGCGGCAGCGGGCCGCCGCTGTTGCTGTTCAACGGGATTGGCGCCAACTGGGAGTTGGCGAAGCCGTTCCTCGAAGCGCTCACGCACACGACCGCCATCATCTTTGATGTGCCTGGCGTCGGCGGCTCGCCGCGGCCGCTATTGCCATATCGGCCGTCGATGGTGGCGCGGCTTGCGGCCGGCCTCGTCGCGCAGCTGGGATATACGGAGGTCGATATCGCCGGCGTGTCCTGGGGCGGCGGCATGGCACAGCAGTTCGCGCATCAATATCCCAAACTGTGCCGGCGGTTGGTGCTGGCTGCAACGGCGCCCGGTGCCACCATGGTGCCGGCAAGCCCCGCGGTGCTGTGGAAGATGGCAACGCCACGCCGCTACACCGACAAGGATTATATGACCAGGGTCGCGGCGGACATCTATGGCGGGGCGTTTCGCTACGACCCGTCATTGATCGGCCAGCATGCGGCTGCGATGCATGGTGCTCGCAATCTGGGCTACCTGTACCAGCTTCTTGCAATGGCTGGCTGGACCAGCCTGCCGTGGCTGTGGTCGCTGCCGCAGCCGACGCTCGTGCTGATGGGCAGCGACGACCCGCTGGTCCCGCCGATCAATGGTCACATCCTGGCACGCCTGATCCCGAACGCCGAGCTACGGATGATCGACGACGGGCACCTGTTCATGGTGACGCGCCCGGCGGAAACGGCGGGCTTGATTGAGGCATTCCTGGCCGACGAGAGCAAGCAGATCGAGCCGTCATCCCTGCGTCCGCGGGCGAACAATCGCATCAGAGAAATTGTCCCGTCGCCCGATGGCGGGCACCACCAGCCCTAAGCACGGCAACAGCGGAGGATGTCATGACGGATACGCCCTCATACTTCGACATGCTGAGGAAGTTCGGCAGCGATCTCGGCTTGCCGAAGCTGAACGTGGACGAGTTGCTCCAGGCCCAGAAGAGGAATATCGACGCCCTCGGTCAGAGTGCGAAGGTAGCCCGCGCAAGTCGCGCAGTCCGTGGCGCAGAAGCAACGCGAGGTGCTTGAAGCGGGATTGCGCGAAGCGGCGACGCTTGCGCGTGAATACAAGCCGCTCGGCAAGGTTCAAGAGAACATCGCGTTGCAGACCGAATTCGCGCAGAAAGTGTTCGAGATCGCCGTCCAGGGCGCCCAGGACAGCGCGTCGACCGCAAGGCAATCGACCACGGAGGCGGTGAAGATCATCCAGGATCGTGTGAAGGAGAGCTTTGAGGAGTTCCGCGCCAGCGTCCGTCCGAACAAGCAGGTCTGACGTCACCAAGAAACGACAAGCATCGACGGGAGACGGTCGTCCCGCTGGAGCAGCGACGAGATATCAGGCGAAACTTCGCCACGCATGAGGGAGGGTACCCATGGCGAACCCGCAGACGACACGGGCTGCAAAGCCGGACTATGCTCCGCCTCCGATCAACGGCGACTTCTACGGGATTGCGAACGTCCTGAGCGACAGCGAACGTGCGCTGCTCCGGCGCGTCCGCGACTTCACCGAAGGCGTGGTCGCGCCCGTGATCGAGGAGTATTGGGGCCGTGACGAATTTCCGTTCGCAATCATCCCGAAGATGGCCGAGGTCGGCATCGGCGGCGTTGGTTACGAGGGCTATGGCGCGGCGGGCGGAAGCTGGATGCTGAACGGCTTCGTCGCGATGGAGCTTGCGCGGGTCGATTCCTCGGTCGCGACGTTCTGGGGCGTGCACACCGGACTGTCGGCGGGGTCGATCTATCTGTGTGGCGACGAGGCGCAGAAGCAGCGCTGGCTACCGGCCATGATGCGCTTCGAGAAGATCGGCTCGTTCGGCCTGACCGAGCCCCTGGTCGGCTCGGCCACGTCGGGCGGGATGATGACGACGTGCCGGCGAGAGGGCGACGTCTGGATACTCAATGGCCAGAAGAAGTGGATCGGCAACGCCACCTTCGCCGACATCAACGTGATCTGGGCGCGCGAGGAAGGTTCGAACCAGGTCAAGGGTTTTGTGGTGGGAAAGGACAACCCCGGTTTCTCAGTCGAGAAAATCAAAACCAAGATGGCGCTGCGCGTGGTGCAGAACGGGCTGATCACGTTGAAGGACTGCCGGGTGCCCGAGACCGATCGCCTGCAGAACGCCAACTCGTTCAAGGACACCGCCAAGGTCCTGAGGATGACCCGCACCGGCGTGGCATGGTTTGCCGTTGGCTGCCAGATGGGCGCCTACGAACACGCCTTGCGTTACGCCACCGAGCGGAAACAGTTCGGCAAGCCGATCGGTGGCTTCCAGCTGGTACAAGATCTGCTGGTGAGGATGCTCGGCAACGTCACCTCGACGCAGGCAATGATGCTGCGCCTCGCACAGTTGCAGGACGAAGGTGTGATGCTGGACGAGCACGCCTCGCTCGCGAAGGCCTTCTGCACCGTCAAATGTCGCGAGACGGTCGGCTATGCCCGCGAGCTGCTCGGAGGCAACGGCATCCTCCTTGAAAACCATATCGGGCGGTTCGTGGCCGATGCTGAGGCGATTTACTCCTATGAGGGGACCCGAGAGATGAACACCTTGATCGTCGGCAAATCGATCACGGGGCTGAGTGCATTCGTCTGAGAACGTGGAAGGGCCGCCGATCAACGCGGCAAGCGGCCCAACGAGCTACTCAAGGCGTGAACGGATGGTTGGATTGTGAGCCGGTAGGTGACCAGCCGGCTGCCGTCCAATAGCTCCGGCACGGTATCGCAGACCGGGCAGCGATACTCGCCCTTGGTGCTGGGCTCAGAAGAGAGCTCCAGACGTCTGAAACCGGCCCTGCAATACGGGCAAGTCGGCGATGGGCATGTCGTGCACAAGGCGCTGGCGGTTCACGGCGCCGCGAAATTCGGCGCCTCGATCTGCCCCACGAGATGACAGGAAACGCTGTGATCGGGGCCGACCGAGTCGAGCTGCGGCAATGCCTGCCGGCAATGCTCGACCGCGAACGGACAGCGCCGGACGAAGCGGCAGCCGGGCGGCGGGTCGACTGGGCTCGGCGGATCGCCCCCGACCAGATAGCGCTGTTTCAGCGCATCGCGGAGCGGGCCGGGCGGCGCGGCGGCGGCGATCAGCGACCAGGTGTAGGGATGACGGGGCTCTGTAAACAGGGTCGACGCCGGGGCCTGCTCCACGATCTTGCCGAGGTACATGACCGCGATCTCGTCGCAGAACTGCTGGATCACGCCGAGATCGTGCGAGATGAAGATGTAGGTCAGGCCGCGCTCGCGCTGCAGCTTCTTCAGGAGGTTGAGAATCTGTGCCTGGATCGCGACGTCGAGGGCGGAGACCGCCTCGTCACACACGATCAGGTCGGGCTCGGGCGCGAGGGCGCGTGCGATGCACAGCCGCTGCCGTTGGCCGCCGGAAAATTGGTGCGGAAAGAGGTCCGCGGCTTGCGGCGGCAGGCCCACCTCGTTGAGAAGATTGCGCACCCGGTCGTCGCGCTCGCTCCGGGTACCGATCTGCAAGAGATCGAGCGGCTCCCGCACCTGATCACCAGCTCGGCGCCGCGGATCGAGCGCAGAGTATGGATCCTGGAACACGATTTGCAAATGACGTCGCACCTGTCGCAGCGGATCACCGGCGAGTTGCATAATGTTCTCGCCGCGAAATGCGATTTCTCCCGATGTCGCCGAAACCAGCCGCATCACCGCCTGCGCCGCGGTGGATTTTCCCGAGCCGCTCTCGCCGACGATGCCGAAGGTTGTGCCGCGACGAACCCGGAAGCTGACGCCGTCAACCGCGTGCACATAGGATGGTGGTCCGAATGCGCGCTTGCTCGCGGCCGGGAAGTGAACGACGAGATTGCTTACGTCGAGCAGCACGGAATCGCCTTCGTGCGCGATTTCGGGCACCCTGGCCATCGCCATCATGTTCATGCCGCAATCTCCGCCTGGCGCCAGCACGACACCGCGTGGCCCGGCTGAGCTTCGCCGAGCGGTGGTTGAGGGCGTGCGCGGCATACATCGCTGGCGTTGATACAGCGCGCGAGGAAGGCGCAGTCCGTCCCACGAGCACCGAGCGGCGGAACCATGCCGGGAATTTCGCCAAGATCGACCCAGTTGCCGGACTTCGCTTGGCCGAGCGACAGATGCGGCACGCAGGCGAGCAGGCCGCGAGTATAGGGATGACGCGGCTGTGTGACGACGCGCTCCGCCGGGCCGGTCTCGATGCAGCGTCCGGCATAGAGTACGGAAACGTCGTCGGCGAGCTCAGCTACCGCGCCGAGGTCATGGGTGATGAGCACGATCGCCGTCTCGGTTTCCTGCTGCAAATGTGCCAGCAAATCGAAGATCTGTGCCTGCACCGTCACGTCGAGCGCGGTGGTCGGTTCGTCGGCGATCAGGAGTTTCGGCTTGCAGGCGAGCGCCATCGCGATCATTACGCGTTGGCGCATGCCGCCCGAGAGCTGGTGTGGATAGGCATGCACGCGCTGATCCGCGGCAGGGATCTGCACCGCCTTCAGGAATGCAATCGCCTGATCCGCGGCGTCGGAACGGCTGAGGTCGCGGTGAACGCGCAGCACTTCCGCTATCTGGTTGCCGACCGTATAGAGCGGGTTGAGCGCGGTCATCGGCTCCTGGAAGATCATCGACATCGCGTTGCCGCGCAGCGTACGCAGACGCTTGACCGAGGCGGTGAGAAGGTCCTCGCCCGCCAGCAGGATGCGGCCCCCGGTGATTACGAATCCTGGTGGCAACAGTCCCATGATCGCCAACGCGGTCATGCTCTTACCGCAACCGGACTCACCGACTAGCGCCATGGTCCGGCCTTGGTGAACCTTGAGTGACAGATTCTCCAGCACAGAAACGGAGGCGCCTGCGCTGTCTTTGATCGCCACGCCGAGGTTGTCTATGTCCAACACCGGGGTCATCACGTCCTCCGCCGCAGCCGCGGGTTGACTGCATCGTTGACGCCGTCGCCGACAAGGCTGATTGCCAGCACGGCAAGGAAGATCGCAGCGCCGGGGAACGTCACCGCCCACCAGGCGTCGAGCACGTAGTTGCGATTCTGCCCGAGCATGAGCCCCCAGCTCATGGTGTTGGGATCTCCGAGGCCAAGAAAGCTGAGACCGCCTTCGAACAGGATCGCGACACCGATGGCAAGCGTCGCGGAGACAATGATCGGCGGCAGCGCGTTGGGCAGGATGACGCGAAGGATGAGATGAGTGTCGCCGGCTCCCGCCGCACGCGACGCCTTGATGAAATCGAGGTTACGAAGCCGCATGAACTCAGCGCGCGTCAATCGTGCTGCGGTGGTCCAGCTCACCGTACCGATCGCGACCGTGATGATCGTCAGTTTCTGTCCGAATAGCGTTACCAGAACCATGGCAAACAGCAGCGGCGGCAGGATCTGGAAAAATTCGGTGACCTTGACCAGCGCGGAGTCGATTACGCCACCGAAATAGCCACTCAGCGCGCCGATGCTGACTCCAATGACGATAGTGATCGACGCCGCGACCGCGCCGACTGTCAATGTGGCGCGACCGCCATAGATCAATCCGGCAAGTACATCGCGGCCGAGATAATCTGTCCCGAGCCAGGCGTCCGGCGACGGAGGCGTGAACGGCGCGCCGGCGATATCCAGGGCATCGACTGGATAGAGGAGGGGGCCGAAGATGGTGCAGAGCACGAGGACGATCAGGAGCACGGCACCGATGACGCCGGACGCGCTTCTGCAGTACTGTTGCAGCGCTACCTGGGAAGGAGAGGCGGCGCGGCGCGCTGGCAGGATGGCGGGCGCAGGAGCGAGCACGACAGAGCGGCTTTCGATCGCTGTCATTTTGCCCCCGTACGGATGCGCGGATCGATCAGGCGATAGACCATGTCGGTGATGATGTTGGAGACCATCACCATCAATGCGGAGAAGAACAGCACCGCCATCAGTGTCGGGTAGTCGCGCCGCAGGATGGAGTCGAACACCAAACGACCCATGCCCGGCCAGCTGAACACCGTCTCGACGACGACGGCGCCGGCAAACAGGTTGCCGAATTGCAGGCCGATGATGGTGACGATGGGAATCAGGGCGTTTCGCAGCGCGTGCTTGAGTACCACGACCGATTCGGAGAGACCCTTGGCGCGGGCGGTGCGGATGTAGTCCGCTGACAGCACGTCGATCATGTTCACGCGCGCGAGACGGCTATATTGCGCCATGAAGACGAGAGCGAGCGTTACCGACGGCAGCACAAGGTGGGTCAGCACGTCCAGCAGATAGCCAAAACCGGTTTTCGGATTGACGACGTCGGTCATCCCGGAAATCGGGAGGACGGGCCAGATGGACCCGAACAGGAGCAACAGCATCAACCCGGTCCAAAAAATAGGGGCGGAGTAGCCGGCGAGAGAAAGCAACGTGACGGCGTGGCTAACGAAGCCGTTGGGCCGCCGTGCACTGATGATGCCAAGCGTCGTCCCGATCAGGACTGCCAGGGTGAGGGCCGCGAATGCAAGCAGGAGCGTTGCTGGTAGCCGCTGCTGGATCAGGCTGAGCACCGGCTCGTTGAAATAGTAGGAGTAGCCGAAATCGGCGGTCGCGATCTTGCCGAGATAAGTGACAAGTTGCTCGAATAGGCTGTGGTCTAGGCCATATTTCGCCCGGAGTGCGGCGATCACCTCCGCCGAAGCCCCGCCCATCTCGCCCGCGATCACCTGCACAGGGTCACCCGGTGCGAGGTGGATCAGGCAGAAGTTCAAGACCAGCACGGCCAAGAGCAACGCGACCGCATTGCCTAGTCGTTGAAAGAGGTGCGCGATGAGCATCATGGTACGGACCTGCCTTGGCCAGGTGAATCACGTCTTCGGCGGCGCTTCCCAAGACAATTCGTCGAGCGGCGACATCACGCCCCAAATCGTGGTCGGTAGATGCCCGAGCCCCTTGCTGAAGGCGGAGTGATACGGCACCGCGTTGATGAAATAGATCGGAGCGTCCGATACGACGATCTTCTGGAAGTCAGAATAAAGTGCTTTCCGCTTCTCCGGCGAGGTTTCCTTCGCCGCCGCAGCCAGGATCTCGTCGACTCTGGGATTGCTGTATTGTTGGGTGTTTGACCAGATGATGCCCTTGCGGATGTTCGAGGTGAGGTAGGTGCGGTCGACGCCGATCACCGGGTCGGCCCAATTGAAGACGGAGTCCATGGTCAGGTCGAAGTCGTAGTTGGAAATACGCTGCGCCCAAGTCGGAAAATCCGGAGCGGAGCGGACTTCGAGGTTAATGCCGGCACGCTTGAGCTGGGAGCGCAGGTATTCGGCGATATTGCGCTGCTGCTCGTCCCCGCCTGGGAGGTAGTCAATCGTCAGGGACAAGCGCGAACCGTCCGCGCGTTTCGGATAGCCTGCCGCGTCGAGCAGCGCTACGGCCTTGGCGAGATCGAATTTGTAGGTTTCGACATTCTTTTCTTCAAGCAGGGAGCCTGGCGCGATCGGTCCGGTCGAGGGCGCCGCCTTGCTGCCCATGAGCTTGTTGACGATGAAGTCGCGGTTGGCGGCGTAGGCGATGGCCTGACGCACCCTGATATCGTCGAGCGGCTTCTTCCTGGTGTTGAAGGCGAGCCAGTTCAGCGCGCCGATACCCTCATAGCCCTTGTTGGTGACGACGAGGTTCTGAGCCTTCTGCAGCCGCTCGATATCGCGAACGCCAGTGACGAAAGGAAGAATGTTGGTCTCACCGCGTTCCGTCGACACCAGCGCGGCATTCGGGTCCGATACGATGCGCAGCACGATCCTGTCGAGCTTCGGCCGGCCCGGAATGAAGAACTTGTCGAATTTCTCAAGCGTGACGTATTCGCCCTGCTTGTACTTGGTCAGCCTGAACGGGCCGGAACCGATCGGCTTGAGGTTGGCGGGATGCGCCTTCAGATCCTGGCCGTCGCCATAGATGTGCTTGGGCAGGATGGGCATCAGCGCCGGTGACATGGCGAGAAGCAGCGCCGGGTGCGGATGCGACAGGCGGATCACCGCGGTGTACGGATCAGGCGTCTCTACCTTGTCGACTGCCGCCAACATGCTCTGGAAGGGATGGTTGGCCTTGATCGCCATGATGGAGAACGCGACATCTTCGGAGGTGACAGGGTGGCCGTCGTGAAACACCGCGTTCTTGACCAGATGCATCGTGACGGATGAGCCGTCTGGCGACGTCTCCCAGGACCTGGCGAGATATGGCTGCGGATTCCAGTTGTCGTCGTAGCGCAGCGGACTGGCGAAGATCTGGGCACCTGGCACTGCGGTTGCGATGCCGGATTGCACCGCGCCGTTGAAGTGCCGTGGGACCTGCGTGGTCGTGATGACCACGGTTCCGCCCGGCGACTGGGCGAACGACCACTGAGGCGCCGCGCATGTCGCAAGAATGCCGATGGTCCCAAGAAGAATGGATCGATTCAACCGCATGAAACGGCCTCTCTGCTGAGAATGGTGACTGGGTGTGATCCGGCGTTTCTTTGCCGCCGTTGTCGAAGCGAGATCCGCACCCATCCTCACAATCGGGTCGTCGTGAGTGCGCGATCAAGAATAACGTCCAGCTCGGCTGCCGGCGGCAGCCCCCGCGTGCCGACGCCGACAAGAACGATGTCCGATGGCTCGGCAAGGCGACCGACCATCGGAGACAGCGACCATGACTTGCCGACCATCTGGAACAGCGCGGGCGCCTGCTCGCCCTCGAGCCGGCATGAGCCTTTCAGGCGAAGAAGCTGCGGCGGCAACAATGCGAGCGCGTCCACAAGGCGGGTGCGATCGAACGCGCCGTCGCGGCGATAGGCCCAGCGCCGGAATTCAGAATCATGATTCGACGCCTCGCGCTCGACCGCGTCAGCGCGGAAACCATGATTGTTTGGCGGCATCGATATGGACCTGAGCAGCGGCAACGCGTCGCGTGAGGTCACGAGCACGGGAATGCCGGGCCGGATCGAGGTGACGGCGCCGCGTGCAGCCTCGAGACCGTTGGCGTCGACGAGATCGCTCTTGTTGAGCAGAACCAGATCGGCACGGACGAATTGATTGCGCACGGTGTCACCGACGCGGGCATCGGTCGACAGTTCCGCGATCCGTGAAGCGTCCGCGACCACGATGACCCGATCCAATCGCAGCGTCCGTTCCACCAGTGCGATCTCGGCGATGCGCCATGGATCGCCGACCCCGCTTGCTTCGATCACGATGTGATCGAAGGCGGTTGCGTTATCAAGAAGGCGTCCCAGTGTGTCGAGAAAGCCGCCGCCGGCGCTGCAGCAGATGCAGCCGTTGGTCAGCGTCATGGTGGTACCGTCGTGATGGGCGATCAGTGCCGCGTCGATATTGATCTCGCCGAAGTCGTTGACCAGCACCGCCGTGCGCGCGGTACCTGTCGCGAGCAGATGATTGAGGAACGTCGTCTTGCCGGCGCCGAGGAAGCCGCCGATCACGGTGACTGGTATGGTTGCGGCGGCGTCCGTCATGCTCGCGGCGCCTGGTGAACGCGGCCGCCGACTACCGTGCCCCAGACCGGCACGTCCTTCAGACGCTCGGGGTTAACCGTGAGCGGATTGTCGTCGAGTATTGCGAAGTCGGCGAGCTTTCCGGTCTCAATGCTGCCGACAAGATGATCGAGCTTCAGGGTGTAGGCGGCTCCGATCGTCACCGCGGCGAGCGCCTGTTCGACGCTGAGCGCTTCGGTCCCGCGGCCGAGCTCGCGTCCGCCGGACGAGGTGCGGTTGACTGCGCACCATGCCGTGAACAAGGGCGCAAGTGGTGTGACCGGGGCATCCGAGTGGATCGCATAGGGTACACCGATGCGGTGTGCGGTCCCGGTTGCGTCCAGTCGGCTGGCGCGCTCGGGTCCCAAGGTCAGCTCGTAATGGGAATCGCCCCAGTAGTAGAGGTGGTTGGCAAACAGGTTGACGCAAACGCCGAGGGCTTTCATCCGCCGAAACAGTGCGGCGTCGGCCATCTGGCAGTGCTGCAGGGTGTGGCGATGATCCGGCCGCGGCGTCGCCGTCTGAGCCGCCTCGACCGCATCGAGCGCCAGCGCGGTCGCCTCGTCGCCATTGGTATGGATGTGAAGCTGGATGCCGGCGCGGTGGTAGGCGTCGACCAGCCGCGGCAACTCCTCGGGGGCGATATACCATAGGCCGTTGGGCGCGCCGTTGTGATAGCCGGGCCAGCGCAGCCGGGCGGTGAAGCCCTGGATCGAGCCGTCGACGACAAGCTTGACCACGCCGTAGTGCAGTTTGTCGTTATTGCCCTGGCGCAGTGCCGCGATCTTGGCGATACCCTGGTCCGGGGCATGTGAGCCCGATGACAGGGCCGGGACTAAGCGGAGGCCAAAATCGTCTCGCGAAGTGGCCGCGCGGTAAAGCTCGACGGTTTGCTCGCTCAAGTCGTTGTGCAGGTCGGTGATCGTGGTGACGCCCTGGACGCAGGCTGATGCCGCGTAACGGTTGACATCGGCGGGCGTGATGTTGCCGGACAATGGATTGCCGAACACCCTGAATACCTTGAGGCGCGCGGCGATGCCCTGCAATTCACCGCTTGCAAGCCCGTCGCGGCCGGCGACTACGCCGGAAATGTCGGTTGCGCGTAACAGCTCGGTGCGCTCCAGCACCAGCGTATTGACGTTGATGATATGGAAGCTCGCATGGATGACCATGATCGGGCGCGTGGTCGACACCTGATCGAGCTGCTGCCGGGTGAGCATGCGTCCGCCGATATGAAGCGGATCGAACCCCCACGCGAACAGCGTCGCGTTCGGATCGGTCATCCGCGCCTCGGCCTCCCTCAGCCGGGCGATAATCGCATCGATATCGCGGACACCAGGCACCAGGCGGCCCTCCGGCGATCGGCGGTTGCCGGAGCCGACATAAGGCTGCGACCACACGACGCCTTCCATGATGTGACTGTGGCCTTCGACAAAGCCGGGCAGCAGCACCTTGTCGTGGAACCGGTCGTCGCGCGTGCCACTGATGGAGCCCAGCTCCTCCGCACTGCCGACCGCCACGATACGGCCTTCGCGCACGGCGACATGGGTCGCTGCCGGCCGGGACGGGTTCATCGTCACGATGTGACGGGCCGAGAAGACGACGGTGTCCTTGCTGTCCTGGCTCACGCTCACCTCTCCCAGATTTCGTTGCTGGCGAGCCTGCAGCGCCGGGCAGGATTGGACCAGCGCCAGATGCCAGTACGAATGGGGCCAGCGATGCGAGGCTCCCGGTCCTGGCACGGTTTTTCCTTGACAGCGCCCGGCAACGCGACGTCCGATGAGGCGCCTCGGTAGCGTAGGGCCATTGGACTGATGGGAAAAATTGCCGACTTGAGACAATCGGACGTGGCCGGCCGAGTGACACCACCGGGTGGCACCGATGCGCTATTCTGGGGATCGTTGTTCCACGGCCTCGATCGCGACGGGTCGTTTTTGCAGCTGCAAGTCCGTCAGATGATCGTTTCCGCCATCGAGGATGGGCGATTGCCCCTTGGCGCCCGCATGCCCTCAAGCCGTGATCTCGCCGCGGTGCTCAAAGTCTCTCGCAATACCATTGTCATCGCGTATGAGCAGCTGGTCGACCAGAACTTCCTGGTCGCGCGCGAACGTAGCGGCTATTTCGTCGCCGGCCTGCCCAGGCACATCGGCGCGACCACCCACGAGCCGAGCCCCGCGGTCCGCGACGACGATCGCTGGGCCAGTCGGTTTGCGCTGAGGCCGACTGCGTACCGCAACATCGTCAAGCCGCTCGACTGGCAGGCTTACCCCTATCCGTTCATCTTCGGGCAGTTCGATCCCAGCCTGTTTCCAACCAACGACTGGCGGGAGAGCGCGCGGGCCGCGCTCAGCGTGCCGGAAATCAACAATTGGGCGCGCGACATGATCGACGGCGACGATCCGGCGTTGATCGAGCAGCTCCAGCTTCAGGTGCTGCCGCGGCGCGGCATCCGGGCACGCTCCGATGAGATCATGATAACCATCGGCGCCCAGCACGCGCTCTATCTGATCGCCAAACTGTTCATCGGCCCGACCACGCGAATCGGGGTGGAGGAGCCTGGTTATCCCGATGCCCGCAACATCTTCGGCTTGCTGACACCGAATGTGGTGCCGCTGCGCATCGACGGCGAGGGGCTCATGCCTGACGCCGACTTCGAAAGTTGCGCGTTGGCCTACGTCACCGCCAGTCATCAATGTCCGACGGCTGTCGTGATGCCGCTGGCGCGGCGGCATGCACTGCTGCAGGCGGCGCGGTCGTGCGGCGTCATTCTTATCGAGGACGATTACGACGGGGAGCTGATCCCGGAAGAGGGTGAGCTGCCTCCGCTCATGAGCCTGGATCGCGGCAGCAACGTGCTCTACGTCGGCTCGCTGTCCAAGGCGCTCGCGCCGGGTTTGCGGCTTGGTTATGTCGTGGCACCAGCTCCGGTGATCCGCGAACTCCGCGCGCTGCGGCGACTGATGCTGCGGCATCCACCACTCAACAACCAGCGCGTCGCGGCGTTGTTCATTGGGCTCGGCCACTACCGCTCGCATCTCGCTCGGGTTGGAGATGTGCTGCTCGAACGCGCCCGTATCCTCGACGGATTGCTGCCGCGGTATCTGCGGCATTGTACCTGGTCGCGTGGCGCGGGCAGTACCCACTACTGGTTGTCGTGTCGCCCCGGTACTGACACGGTGAAGCTCGCGGAACTCGCCCGTGCGGAAGGCGTGGTGATCGAGCCGGGCGATGTGTTCTCGATGAATGAAAGCGCCAGCCGCCACTGCTTCAGGCTCGGCTTCTCGTCGATCCGAACCGAGCGAATCGAGGCCGGCATCGAGCGGCTCGGAAAAGTCATCGCGCGAGTGGCGTGATATCCCTCATATGAGTTCGCGCTGCCGAGCGCGATCACGCTCAGGCTTGCGACCGAGATCCGGCGGTGCACGGCATTGCCGCCGCGATCGGGCGCGAGTCTGCCAAGCCGGTTGCCGATCAGCATCGCCGGCAATGCGATGACGGAGAAGATCGCCACATACCAATCGAGTAGCCCGAGCGGAAGTGAGGGTCCAGTTGGTTGGTGCCCGATCCAGCGAGAACAGGGTGGTGATGCTGGCCACAGACATGACGGCGTCTGGTTCTAAGGCGCTGTCTGTGGCCCGTGCCATGGTCGTGACGTAGCTGGGGCCGGCAGCGACATGTTGCGCCGCCCACCACTGCGCAAGACCAACTGAGGCCCTTCATGTCCGACCTCCATACATTCCGGCAGACACGCCTGCAGCAATTGTTCACCGCCTTCAATCGTCATGATAGCGGCGCCGTAATGGCGTGCATGACAGATGACGTCATCTTCGACGCCGCAGCCGGGCCGGAGATATGCGGCCGCCGGATAAGCGGTGCGATCGAGGTTCGCGCCGTATTCGAGCGGACGTTTGCGGACATGCCCGATGCAAGCTGGCAGTGCACCCGCCATGCGGTGTTCGGCAATCGCGCCCTGTCGGAATGGATTTTCCGCGCGACGACCAAGGACGGGACGCGCGTCGAAGCCCAGGGCTGCGATCTCTTCCTGTTCTCCGGCGACAAAATCTGCG
Organism: Bradyrhizobium erythrophlei; assembly: GCF_042430365.1. Classification (GTDB taxonomy): domain Bacteria; phylum Pseudomonadota; class Alphaproteobacteria; order Rhizobiales; family Xanthobacteraceae; genus Bradyrhizobium; species Bradyrhizobium erythrophlei. The sequence continues at coordinate 230,538 of NZ_JBHMET010000274.1, read as the reverse complement.
CCAAGAGCGCTTTCCGGAAGGACAGGCCGCTCCAGCCCGCTGCTCAGCCGATGGACACAGCCCGCTCATGAATGTTCGATCGACTTTTCCGCCGGTGGCCGCTTACGATCCTCATTACGATCCGCTGGTGTCGGAGGGGCCCGGGCAGAACCGTGCCTACGCGCCGACTTACTGGTTGGCGACGGCAGGCGAACCGCCGCCCGCCGATGGGCCGATTACCGGCGATGTCGCCGCCGACGTCGCGATCGTCGGCTCTGGCTACACGGGATTGTCCTGCGCGATCTTTCTGGCGCGCGAATTCGGCATCAAGGCGTTGGTGCTCGAGGCCAATCAGGTCGCTTGGGGGTGCAGCACCCGAAACGGTGGCCAGGCGCAGAATGCGGCCGGTCGTCTCAGCCGTTCGGAATGGATCGCGCGCTTCGGCCGCGATGTGGCGCTGCGGCTGCACGCCGAGGTGCACGACGGATTCGAGACCTTTGAAGAGTTGATCCGCAGTGGCGCCATCGATTGCGAACCGCAGCGGGGTGGCCATCTCTACATCGCGCACCGGATGCGGAGTCTCGAAAAGATCGCTGCCGAGTCGAAGGTGCTGAACGAGGTGTTCGGCTACGCCAGTCGCGTCGTCTCTCGGGAAGAGCTGCGGCGCGACTTCGTCGACGAGGCGGAGGCGATCGGAGCGGTGCACGAGCCGCTCGGCACCGGCGTACACCCGGCGAAGCTTGCGTTCGGCTATCAGCGCATGGCGCGCGCACTTGGCGCGCGTATTCACACCGCGAGCCCGGTCGAACAGATCGAGAGGCGCGACGGTATTTTTCATCTGCGTACGCCGGGCGGCACAGTGCGGGCTCGAGCGGTTGGCGTCGCCACCGGCGCGTATACGGCGTCGGGCCTGACGCCGCACTTGCGTGGGCGCTGCATGCCGATCTTGTCGAACTCGATCGTCACCCGCCCGCTGACAGCGGCCGAGCTTGACGCCACCGGATTTCGTACCACGCAAGTGATCACCGACACGCGGACGTTGCGCTTCTATTATCGAAAGCTTCCTGACGACCGGGTGCAGATCGGCAGCCGCAGTGCCATCACTGGCGCCGACGCCACCCACGGGCGACATCTGCAGCTTCTTATCGACGGCCTTCACCGCAAGTTTCCGCCGCTGAAGGGCATCGAGATCGACTATTCGTGGTGGGGGTGGGTCGATGTCAGCCATGACATGATGCCGCGTATCTTCCGGCCCGAGCCGAATACCGATCTCGTCTACGCGCTTGGCTACGGCGGCAACGGCGTGTCGTACTCGGCGCAGGCCGGCCGCCGCATGGCGCAGATGATAGCGCGGCGCAGCTTCAAGGGTGAAGACTTGCCGATCTTCACGTCGCCGCTGCCAGGCCATCCGTTCGCACCGTTCCGACGTCTCGGCCAGCGCATGCTCTATCGCTGGTATCACCTGCGCGACGAGGCGGCCTGAACGGATCGGCCGGAGTGTGTGCGCTCGACTATAGAACAGATCAATTCAGGGAGGATCCGCGATGAAAATGACCACTGAAGAAGCGTTCGTCAAAGTGCTGCAGATGCAGGGGATCGAGCATGCCTTCGGTATTATCGGCTCGGCGATGATGCCGGTGTCCGATCTCTTTCCCAGGGCAGGCATTACCTTCTGGGACTGCGCCCATGAAACCAACGCCGGGCTGATGTGCGACGGTTACAGCCGTGCTACCGGCAAGATGGCGATGGCCATCGCCCAGAACGGGCCGGGCGTGACCGGCTTTATCACCGCGGTCAAGACCGCTTACTGGAATCATACCCCGATGCTGGTCGTCACCCCGCAAGCGGCCAACAAGACCATCGGCCAGGGCGGCTTCCAGGAAGTCGACCAGATGGCGATGTTCGAGGAGATGGTCTGTTATCAGGAGGAGGTGCGCGACCCGACCCGAATTCCGGAAGTGCTCAACCGCGTGATCGAGAAGGCCTGGCGCGGTTGCGCGCCGGCGCAGATCAATGTGCCTCGCGATTACTGGACTCACGTCATCGACGTCGAATTGCCTAGCATCGTACGGCTCGAGCGGCCATCGGGCGGATCCAAGGCGATCGCTGAGGCTGCCAGGCTGCTGTCGGGAGCGTCTTTTCCCGTCATCCTCAACGGCGGCGGCGTCGTCATCGGCGGGGCCATTCCGGAATCGACGGCGCTGGCCGAGCGCCTCGATGCCCCCGTGTGCTGCGGCTACCAGCACAACGACGCCTTCCCCGGCAACCATCGGTTGGCAGTAGGACCGCTGGGCTACAATGGCTCCAAAGCCGCGATGGAGTTGATCGCCAAGGCCGACGTGGTGTTGGCGCTCGGCACGCGGCTCAATCCTTTCTCCACCCTGCCAGGCTACGGCATCGACTACTGGCCAAGAAACGCCAGCATCATTCAGGTCGATATCAATCCAGATCGCATCGGCCTCACCAAGAAGGTGAGCGTAGGCATCTGTGGTGACGCCAAGCAGGTTGCCCGCCAAATCCTTGAACTGCTGGCGCCAGCGGCGGGGGATGAGGGGCGCACCGAGCGTGCCGCGCTCGTCCATCAAACCCGTTCGGCTTGGCTCCAGCAGCTGTCATCAATGGATCACGAGGACGACGATCCGGGTACCGAGTGGAATGCGGGCGTGCGCCGGCGTGAGCCCGACCGCATGTCGCCGCGCCAGGCCTGGCGCGCGATCCAGGCGGCGCTGCCAAAGGATGCCATTATCTCCACCGACATCGGCAACAATTGCGCCATCGGCAACGCTTATCCGACCTTCGAGCAGGGCCGAAAGTACCTTGCGCCGGGCATGTTCGGTCCATGCGGCTACGGCTTTCCGTCGATCGTCGGCGCCAAGATCGGATGCCCGGATGTTCCCGTCGTGGGCTTTGCCGGGGACGGCGCCTTCGGCATATCGATGAACGAGATGGGCTCGATCGGTCGCGACGGCTGGCCGCCGATCACCATGGTGATCTTCCGCAACTATCAGTGGGGCGCGGAGAAGCGTAACACCACGCTCTGGTACGACAATAACTTCGTCGGTACCGAACTGAATCCGCACCTCAGCTACGCCAAGGTCGCCGAAGGTTGCGGACTGAAGGGAGTGACCGTAAGCACCCAGGCCGAGCTGACCGCGGCGCTGCGCAGCGCCGTCGAGCAGCAGTCGAAGGGCATCACCACGTTCGTCGAGGTGATCCTGAACCAGGAGCTCGGTGAACCGTTCCGTCGCGACGCCATGAAAAAGCCCGTCGTTGTTGCGGGCATCAGCCGCGCCGATATGCGTCCGCAGCAGTGCCTCTAGGCCGGAAGACGTATGAAGCCCCTCGACCGCATCATCGAGGCCGCCCGGCAAGCGCCCCGGCGGATCGTTCTGCCGGAAGGCGAGGACGCTCGGATCGTCGAGGCGGCGGTGCGCGCCAAGCGTGACGGCATGGCTGAGATCATCCTGATCGGCAATCGTGAGGTGGTTGACGAGAGACTCAGGGCGGTCGGCGCGAGCGCGGATTGCTTCCGCATCGAGGACCCGGTCACGTCGGCCTTGAGCGAGCGGCTCACGGCCGCGTTTCACGACATGCGCAGGAGCAAGGGCGTCGACGCTGCAGCCGCGCGGGAGGTGCTTCGTTCGCCGCTCATGTTCGCGGCAATGATGGTTCGCGAGGGAGAGGCTGACGGCACTGTGGGAGGTGCGGTCGCAACCACTGCCGACACGGTGCGCGCTGCATTGCAGACGATTGGCCCGGCTCGGGGCGTAAGGTTCGTCTCCAGCTTCTTCCTGATGCTGTTGTGCGCGCCGCATCACCCGAAGAAAGGAGCCTTCCTCTTCTCCGACTGCGGCCTTGTCATCGACCCGGATGCTGCTGGACTTGCCGATATCGCGCGCATGTCGGCGCGGTCTTACGAGGCGCTCGCTGGAGCGCCTGCCAAGGTTGCGATGCTGTCGTTCTCCACGAGCGGCAGCGCAGCCCATGAGCGCGTTGCCAAAGTGGTCGAGGCGACGCAGCTTGTCCGAAAGGCCAATCCGGAGCTTGTCATTGATGGAGAGCTCCAGTTCGACAGCGCGTTTGTGGAGGCGGTCTGCGCTGCGAAAGCGCCCAACTCGGAGGTGCATGGCAGCGCCAATGTCTTTGTGTTTCCAAATCTCGATGCCGCCAACATTGGCTACAAGATAGCTGAGCGCATCGGCGGTGCCACCGCGGTCGGGCCCATTCTGCAAGGGCTCGCCAAACCGGCGAATGATCTGTCCCGTGGCTGCACCGCCGATGACGTCTACCATATGATCGCCGTGACGGTCGTTCAGGCCCACCAGATCGGGCTCTCCGCAGGCTTTGCTGGATGAGATTCCGAACCATGCGTTGAACCACAGCGAGGCCGCTCGAGGGCGGTCTTGCAACGGTCATGGTGGACGCAGGTCGACGCCCTCGAGAGCGCCTCCGCAATCGCGATCGGTCAAGCGGCCGCCGAGATAGCGTGAAGCCGTTGGCATGCGCCTGTGCTCAAAGTGGCGTTGATAGCCTGGTGGCATGAGCCGACAGGGCAGGTCCTCCGCCTACCCAACGCGGGTGGTCTTGTTCGGCGGCGACACGGCTAACCTCCCGACCGTACCCCTACACGGTTATCCATCCTGGAAGGCGTTTCCCCATGCAGATCGCTCGTACAGTCTTTCGTGAGGACCATGAAATGTTCCGCGCCACCGTTCGTCGCTTCGTCGAGCGGGAATGTGTGCCGCGGCAAGACGAATGGGACGAGGCAGGGCGCGTCGACCGCGAGGTCTGGCTTAAGGCCGGCCAGGAGGGGCTTCTGGGCGTGATCTTGCCGGAAGAGTATGGCGGCGGGGGTGGTGACTTTGGTCACGCCGTGGTCATGGCAGAGGAGATCGCGAGAGCGAATGTGAGCGGCCCCGGCTTTCAAGTGCACTCTGACATCATTGCGCCGTACATCGCACGGGTGGGAAACGAGGAGCAGAAGAAGAAATGGCTGCCGCGCGCCTGTTCGGGTGATTTGATCCTTGCGATCGCGATGACCGAGCCGGGTACCGGCAGCGATCTCAAGTCGATCCGCACGACCGCGATCAAAGAGGGTGACGAGTACGTCGTCAATGGAAGCAAGACCTTTATCAGCAACGGGCTGAACGCTGACATTGTCATCGTGGTCTGCAAGACCGACGCGAACGCGGGCGCGAGGGGCATGAGCCTCATCGTGGTCGAAGCGGATCGTGCAGGTTTCCGGCGCGGACGGAAACTGAAGAAGGTCGGGCAATATGCCCAGGACACGGCCGAACTGTTCTTTGACAACGTGCGGGTCCCCGCCAGCAACCTGCTCGGCGAGGAAGGAATGGGGTTCAAATACCTGATGGGGGAATTGCCACAAGAGCGCTTTTCCATCGCGGTTTCGGCGGCGGCGCGCCTCGAGGCGGCGCTTGATCATACCCTCGCTTATGTCAAGGAGCGGAAGGCCTTCGGCCAGAAGGTCTGGGATTTCCAGAATACAAAATTCAAGCTGGCCGATATCAAGGCGCAGGCCGTTGCGGTCCGCCTGATGGTCGACCATTACCTGTCCGAGCACATGAAGCGGGGGCTGACGCTTCAGGAGTCGGCGATCGCCAAGTTGTTTGCGACCGAGACCCTGGGGAAGGCGCTCGACGAGATGGTGCAGTTGCACGGTGGTTATGGCTACATGCTGGAATATCCGATCGCTCGCTCGTTCGTTGATATGCGCGTCAGCCGCATCTACGGCGGAACCAGCGAGGTCATGCGTGATCTGATTTCGCGCCAGCTTTGAGGGTTGTCCAGGTCGAGCGGCGCAACAGGACACGCCGACTTTCGCCTTATGGCGGCCGTCCTGTGGAGACGTCCGGGCTCCATCCGATGTCGCGCATGCGCGCGACCGCATCGTCGCGGCCGGCAACTCCGAGCTTGCCGTAGATGTTCTTGAGGTGCCATTTCACCGTATCGGGCGAAAGGCCTAGCGCACGAGCGATCTTCTTGTTGGGAAATGCCTGCGCAAGCAGGCGGATGACATCGAGTTCGCGCTCGCTCAGGCTTTCGAGAAGCTCTGAATTGCTCTCGGCCGCGTCGCGGCGCGATGAAGGGGTGGCGCGCTGTGTCAGCAAATCCGCATCGCGGAGACGCTCGACATAGAACGACAGCAGGACATCAACGCCAGATGCCTCGCCGCACGAGCAGACGAGATCGGGCGCGGACGCATCTGCGTCAAGCAGGCTTCGCACGAGGCCGAGCCGATGGCCGAGGCGCAGTGCGGCCAGCGTCATCCTGCCGGCCTGCTCGCCCATGCCGCGGCGTTTCGCGATAACCGCGCCTTGGAGCTGGAGGGCGGCCACAATCTGCTGATGGCCTCGTGCCTCGCAAATCTCGATGAGCGGAACTAGTCGCGCCGCGGCATCGTCGTAGCGGCCAACCGCGAGGTCGCCTCTCACATGCGCCCGTTCGACGATGATGAAGATCTCGTCGCCCAGATTGCTGCCGGACTTTGGATGCCGGTGCCCGATCTCATCCAGCGTTGTCAGCTTGCGCGCCGCCGCCTCAAATTCAGCTTGCTCGAGATGACGTCGAACCTGCTCGCCAACGCTGTACGCAAGAAGTCGATCGAGCTTGAGATTCAACGCGTAGTCCTCGAGCCGGTCCAGATAGGAGAAGGCCTCTTGGCGCCGTCCGGCAAGCCAGTGCGAAGCGGACAGCACCGTCAGGACGCGCAACACCGAGTCCGGAATCGAGACGCGTTCGAGCACATCGACGCGATCCTCGAGCATTTGCAGGGCCCCGGCGGGATCGTTGAGCTCATAGAGCGCCTCTCCGAGCAGCGCTGCAGCCAGGCAAGCGGGGTCGATGCAGGAGGCGCCGCGCTGCTCAGATTCATAGAGGGCGTCGCGATAGATTCGCTCCGCCTCAATGATTTGTCCCTCAAGGGCATAGCTGAGCCCGACCAGGCAGCGACCCTGGAGCCGGCCGCCAGGGGAGCCGAGCAGGGGGGCGCCACCGGCGCTTATCGAAGAAGCGCCAAGCTGCACCTGCCGCGCCAGCTCATAATTTGCGCGATGCATGTAGAGCCATGACAAGATGTTGTCTCGTCCGCCGATGGAGGCAGGGTCGATGCCTGGCGGTGGATGCAGCAGTTGCGGCAGAACAAGCATGGCCGCGTCCGTATCATCGCGTGCAACCGCCAGCGTTGCCTTCACAAGGGCAAGAGCAAATCGTGCGGAGACGTCGCTGGCCGGCAGATCGGCGTCTAGGCGCGCAAGGCTCTCGGCGCAGGCGTCCAGTTCACGTGCCAGCAACTGCGATCGGGCCATCCAGAGGCGCAGGTTGGTGCGCGACTGGACCTCCTGCTCCGGAAGGCGGCGAACCAAGCTGTTGAGATTCCGAAACTCGCCTCGCGCAAGCAGATCCTGCCCGTATTGATCCAGCAAGTCGGCCGCCGCTGACGCCTCATCGGCAGAGACGGCGTGTCGAACGGCTTCATCGACGTAGCCACGATCGCGGAACCAACTCCATGCTTCCTTGTGGCATTGCCGCTGTTGCACTTCCGCCCGCTGGCGAAAGCGAGCGCGCATGGCTTCGCCGAGGAGCGGATGGAAGCGGTACCAGGTGTCGCGGTCCGATGTTTCAACCGGGATGATGAAGCCGTTCTGAGTCACAAGGCTCGCTAGCAGCGCTTCGATCCTGGCACTGCTTTCCTCCTTGCCGAGCAGCGCAGCGCAGAGGGAGGCGCAAAAGCGGTTGCAAATCGATGCCGCCTCGAGCAGCGCGCACTCGCTTTTCGACAGTTTTGACAGGATCTCGTGCTCGAAATAGTCCGCGAATGATTGCTCATCCTGGATCTGGCCTCGGGTTGCGAGCCTGATTTCCCGTGGGTCGCGCTTCCTGGACCAACCGATCGAGAGCAATTGGAGGCCGGCGACCCAACCGTCGGTAAGCTCGTGGATGCGTCGGGTGGTGCGACGGTCGATCTCGCCGAGCCTGCTCTGGAGAAAGGCATCGGTCTCGGCTTGGGAAAAGCGCAGGTCCTGAAAATCCAGCTCGAAGACGCCTTGTTGGTCGCGCAGCCGGGAAAGCGAGACCGGAGCGGCGCCACGACAAACAAGGACGACGTGAAGGTTGCGGGGCGCCTGATCGAGCAGCCATTGCAAGGCCCAGCGGCTCGCCGCGTCCGTCAGCAAATGGAGGTCGTCGAGAACAAGCACGATCTCTCGTGGCCGTTCCGCGATACTCCGCACGAGCGCAATGAGCGTCCTCTCGATGGCCTCGCGGTCGATGCCGCGCCCCGCCAACTGCGACGCGGCCCGACTGATGGTGGGATCGACCTGGCCAAAGCTCGCAAGAAGATAGTCCAGCCAGCGGGAAGCGTCGTTGTCGTCGGGGGCGAGCGTCAGCCAGACCACGTCAAAACCGAGCGCGAGCAACTCGCGGCGCCAAGCCGCGACGATGGATGTCTTGCCGGAGCCCGCGGGGCTGTGCACCAGCACGCACCGATGCCGCCGTGCTTTCACCAGCCGGGCGATGAGATTGTCCCGCGGAAGCAGGCGGCCGGCCTCGCGCGGCGGGAAGAGCTTGGTGCTGACGATGGATTGCAGGGCCTCGGGTGATGGACCTGGTCCATCCGGCGGACGGGACGCCATCTCAGTCATTCCTCCGTTCTCCGCCGGGAGCCCACGCCCGCTTCCAGCCGGTCAGCTCGACGGTGGCGGGAACACATTATGCGGCCCGGCAGCACACAGACCACCCGGAGCGGGTGGGGCGGTACAGGCTCGTCCAAGTGTAGCTTTCGCGCAAGCTGGCATTCACACAAGTCGATCGGAGCAAATTTGAGCGTTTTGTCCGGAACTCGCGTCCTCGAATTCGAGGCGATCGGCCCAGCCCCCTTCGGCGCGATGCTGCTCGCCGATATGGGGGCCGATGTTCTGAGGGTCGATCGCCCGTCGCCGCCGGAGGATCTCGGACCGCGCCGCAGCGGCAAATCCGTCGATATCATTGGCCGCGGGCGCCGGTCGATCACGCTCGACCTGAAATCGCCCTCGGCGGCGTCCGCGGCGCTCGAATTGATCGAGAAGGCCGACGTGCTGATCGAGGGATTTCGCCCCGGGACGATGGAGCGGCTCGGACTTGGACCCGATGAAGCGCTCGCGCGCAATCCGCGGCTGGTCTACGCGCGCATGACAGGCTGGGGGCAGACCGGCCCCCTGGCCGCGGATGCCGGTCATGATCTCAATTACATTGCGCTGTCGGGCGTTCTTTCGGCGATTGGCCCGGCCGGCGGCCGGCCGCTGCCGCCGCTAAACCTGGTCGGGGACTACGGTGGTGGGGGCATGCTGCTCGCGCTCGGGGTTGTCGCTGCGCTGCTCAACGTGCACCGTGGCGGGACGGGGCAGGTCGTCGACGCCGCCATGATCGAGGGTGCCGCGCAACTCGGGTCCATCATGTGGGGCCTGGTGGCGGCGGGCAATTGGCAGGAATTGCGCGGCAGCAACATCCTCGATGGCGGCGCACCTTGGTACGACAGCTATCGCACACTTGACGGTCACTACATGGCCGTCGGTGCGGTCGAGCAGCGTTTCTATGCGGAACTTCTCCAGCGGCTCGGGCTCGTCGCGGCCGATCTGCCGAAGCAATACGATCGCAACGGCTGGCCCACGCTGCGCAACGCCTTTGCAAAAGCCTTTCTCGGCAAGACACGGGATGAATGGTGCGCGATCTTCAGGTATAGCGACGCCTGCGTGACGCCGGTGCTCGCCTTCTCGGAAGCGCCGCATCATCCGCACAATATCGCCCGCGGCAACTTTATCGAAGTCGACGGGGTCGTTCAGCCGGCGCCGGCGCCGCGGTTCCTCGGCACACCATCGGGAGCGCCAAAACCGGCGCCGCGGCGTGGCGAGTGTGGCGCTGCCGGGCTGCGTCAATGGGGCTTTGACCCTTCGGATGTTTCCAGGCTGCTTGAGCTCGGCGTCGGATTTGCAGACGGAGCCGGGCCGCTGCCTGCGTGATCAATCCAATGGAGAAGCAATAGACGATGAGCGGGATCCTCGATCTGAATGGCAAAGTTGCGTTGATAACCGGCGCGGGACAAGGCGTCGGCCGCCAAATCGCGCTGCACTATGCGGCCCACGGGGCCGACGGCGTCATCGTCAACGACTTCTTCGAGGAGCGCGCGCACGCCGTCGTTGAGGAAATCAAGGCGCTCGGCGGCATGGCCGCACCCGCACCTGGCGACGTCACAGATCTCGGTGCGGTTAAAGGAATGGTGCGCAAGGCCGAGGAAGCTTTCGGCCGCGTCGACATCCTGGTCAACAACGCGGGCAATGCCGGGGCGGTGCCGGACCCCGAAGCGCGAAAGCCGTTCTGGGAGACCGGACCCGGCGTCTGGAACAGCTTCATTGGCGTCAACTTCTACGGCGTGATCAACTGCGCAAGTGCGTGCATTCCGTCAATGATCGAGCGCCGCGGTGGACGGATCATCACAATCATATCGGACGCCGGCCGGACCGGCGAGGCCGGCCTTGAAGTCTATTCCGGCGCAAAGGCGGGTGCGGCGGGCTTCACGCGCGCCATCGCGCGATCGCTCGGCCGCTATCAGATCACGGCGAACTGCATAGCCATCGCAGCGACCATGACGCCTGCGATCGAGGCGCGGCTCAAGGCCGATCCGGACCGGCTCAAGAAGATGATGGAGAAATACGTCATACGGCGGCCAGGTCAGCCGCAGGATGTCGCAAATATGGCGCTCTATCTGGCCTCCGGTGCCAGCGACTGGATCACCGGCCAGACCTATCCGGTCAATGGCGGCTTCTCCTTCTCAATGTGATCTTGAACGGTGACAAATGAGTGAACGTATTCTGACCGAGCGTCGCGGCCACATCCTGGTCATCACGATCAATCGTCCGGAGGCAAAGAACGCTTTCGACCTTGCGTCCGCACAGGCGATGCACCGGGCGATGGACCTGCTCGACGCCGAGGATGATCTTTTCATCGGCGTCATCACCGGCGCCGGCGGCACGTTCTCCGCGGGCGCCGACCTGAAGGCGGTGGCGCGCAATGAGCGTGCCGTAACGGAGCGCGGCGGGTTCGGCATGTTCAAGCGTCCATCGCGCAAACCCTTGATTGCGGCGGTGGAGGGGTTTGCCGTCGGCGGCGGGCTCGAGCTTTGCCTGTCATGCGACCTCGTCGTCGCGGCGAATAACGCGAAGATGGGACTTCCCGAGGTGAGGCACAATGTTGCAGCGGTGGGCGGCGGGTTGTTTCGCCTGCCGCGGCGCATTCCCTATCACGTTGCCATGGAGCTGGCGCTGACCGGCGGCTTCTACGGTGTCGAGTTCTTCCAGCATCACGGGTTGGTGAACCGCATCAGCGATCCGGGGCGCGCGCTTGCCGACGCTATCGCCTTCGCCGAGGAACTGCTGGTGAACGGACCCACCGCGCTCGCCGCTTCCAAGGAGATTATCTTCCAGTCTGCCAACTGGACTGACGAGGAGGCCTGGAGCCGACAGGCACCCATCGCGGCGATTGCATTTGAGGCCGAGGATCGCGCCGAAGGTCTTCGCGCCTTCGCCGAAAAGCGAAAGCCGGTTTGGCGCGGGCGCTGAGATATCGGGCGGCAAGCTCACAATATGCACCGGAGGAACGAAATGGGCGGTAAGGACCTGATGATCACGGCCATAACGCTCGCGGCGGGCGTCGCGCTCGCGAGCACTCCGGCAATCGCGCAGAAGAAGCACGATCCTGGGGTCAGCGACACCGAGATCAGGATAGGCAACATCACGCCCTACAGCGGGCCCGCATCGGCGTATGGTGTCATCGGCAAGGCGAGCGAGGCCTACTTCCGGATGATCAACGAGGAAGGCGGCATCAACGGCCGCAAGATCACGTTCATCACTTACGATGATGCTTACAGTCCGCCGAAGACGGTTGAGCAAGCCAGAAAGCTTGTCGAGAACGATGAGGTGCTGCTGATCTTTCAGCCGCTCGGAACGTCAGGAAATACGGCGATTCAGAAATACCTTAACACGAAGAAGGTCCCGCAGCTCTTTGTCGCCTCAGGCGCGACCAAGTGGGGCGATCCAAAGAACTTTCCGTGGACGATGGGATTCCAGCCGAACTATCAGAGCGAGGGCAGGATCTTCGCCAAATACATCCTCGAGCATAATCCCAAGGCGAGGATCGGCGTTCTCTACCAGAACGACGACTTCGGCAAGGACGTGCTGAAGGGCCTGAAAGACGGTCTCGGCGATAAGACGTCGCTGATTGTTGCGGAAGCAAATTACGAAATCTCGGATCCGACCGCCGACTCGCAGATCGTGAAGCTCAAGACGGCGAATGCAGACGTGTTCGTCGATCTCACGTCGCCGAGATTTGCGGCCCAGGCGATCCGGAAAGTGGCCGAGCTCGGCTGGAAGCCCATGCATTTCCTGAGCAGTGTTTCCGGCTCGATCGGGTCGGTGTTGCAGCCGGCCGGGCTGGAGAACGCGAAGGGCATCCTGAGCACGGCCTACACCAAGGACCCCTCCGATCCGCTGTGGACGAACGATCAGGGCATGATCCGGTGGAATGCCTTCATGGACAAATACATGCCGGGCGCAAACAAGGCGGACCAGGGACACATCTCGTCCTACATGGCAACGCAGACCCTGGTCGAAGTCCTGCGGCGTTGCGGCGACGATTTGTCCCGCGAGAACGTGATGCGGCAGGCGGCAGGTCTCCGGGATTTCGAGGTCGATGTCCTGCTGCCGGGCATCAAGGTCAACACCAGTCCAAATGATTTCTTTCCGGTCGAACAGATGCAGATGCGACGTTTCGATGGACGTGTGTGGGAGTTGTTTGGCCCGGTCATGAACGGTGAGGTCGGCAGTCCGGCCGGTTAATCGAACGAGATGGCGCCAACAGCTGCGGTAGGGAGGTGAGAAGTGAACAAACAAATCGGGTTCGCGCCGACGACGATCACGATGATTCTGCGCGCGCTGTCGCGGTATCCTGACCGTCAGGCATTCGTCTGGAATGGCGGCAGCCTCAGCTATTCGGCGGTTCGCGACCTGATCGCCGGATTGCAGTCGGGAATGGTTTCGGCCAGCCTCAAGAAGGGTGACATCGTGGCGCTCTTGAGCGCCAACAGCGCCGAGACTTGGTGCGCTGGCGTTGCGGCACAGGCACTTGGCCTTCTGATTACCTGGCTGCATCCGCTCGGCTCGCTGGCCGATCATCTCGCGGTGATCGAGGACATCGGAGCGACGGCGCTCATCGTCGATCCGAAAACTCATGGCCAACGCGGAGCAGAAATCGCAGCCGGCGCCGCCGCGCAGCTCAAGGTGACGTTCACCATGGGACGGGCCGAATTTGGCCCCGACCTGCTGGCAATCGCGCTTGCAGCCGGCGCCGTACCGTTGGTCGATCTCACCCATATCAACGAGCGTGCGATTGTGAATTATACCGGCGGCACGACCGGAAAATCAAAGGGAGCGATCCGCCGTCACCACGCTCTGGCGGCGTCGGCGCACGCCGTCGCGGCCGAGTTCGGGCTTCCCGACACGCCTCGCTATCTTGCCGCGGCGCCGATCACGCATGTCTCCGGGAGCTTCGTCCTGCCGTCGCTGTCGCGCGGCGGCACCGTGCATCTGCTGAAGGGGTTCGATCCCGACGAATTCTTGGCCACGATCGTGCGCGAGCGGATCAACGTGACCATGATGGTCCCGACCATGATCTACGTCATGCTCGATAACCCGAGGCTCGGAGTGACAGATCTATCTTCGCTTGAGCTCCTGCTTTACGGCGCATCGCCGATGTCGCCGACCCGCTTGGTGGAAGGGCTCGAGCGCATCGGACCGATCTTCGGGCAGCTCTATGGCCAAACCGAATGCTATCCAATCAGCCTGCTCGGCAAGGCGGATCACGACGTCCGGCGCCCTGAGCTGTTTGCATCATGCGGTTTTCCGCTAGCCTCCTGTGCGGTTTCCCTGCTTGACGAGAGCAACCAACCCGTGGCGCAGGGCGAGGCCGGTGAGATCTGCGTCCGGGCGGCCCAGGCCATGGAGGGCTATTGGAAGCGCCCCGAGCAGACCGCCGAAACATTCGCCGGCGGCTGGCTGCACACCGGCGACATCGCGAGGGCCGACGAGCGTGGTTACCTCTACATCGTCGATCGAAAGAAGGACATGATCGTCTCCGGCGGCTTCAATATCTTCCCGCGCGAGGTGGAGGACGTGCTGTCGTCCCATCCCGACGTGGCGATGGCGTCCGTTATCGGCGTGCCTCATCCCAAATGGGGCGAAGCCGTTACGGCCCTGGTCGTCGCGAAGCCCGGGAAACAGCCAAGCGCCGAATTGCTGATCGATCTCGTCAAGCAGCGCAAGGGCGGCACCCATGCGCCCAAGCAGATCGAGTTCGTCGACAGCCTTCCGCTGACCGCAGTGGGCAAGGTGGACAAGAAGCAGCTGCGCTTGAGGTACTGGGCCGGGCAAGACCGGCAAGTCGGGTAGCGAGGATGCCCGCGCCGAGCCGTTACGATTCCAATCGCCAACACTAGAGAGAACGACATGGTTGAGGCACTGATCATAGATGCGTGCAGGACGCCGCGGGGCATCGGTAAGGCCGGCAAGGGGGCTCTCTCCGGAGTTCACCCGCAGCAGCTCGGTGCCACGGTCTTGCGGGCGCTCGCCGATCGCACCGGCATCAAGACCGCCGATGTCGACGATATCATCTGGGGCACCAGCTCGCAGCGCGGCCAGCAGAGCGGCGACCTCGGGCGGATGTCTGCGCTTGACGCAGGATATGACGTCCGTGCGAGCGGCGTCACGCTCGACCGGTTCTGTGGTTCCGGCGTCACCAGTGTGAACATGGCCGCGCACGCGATCATGTCGGGCTCGGAGGATCTCGTCATCGCTGGTGGCACCGAGATGATGTCGATGGAAGGTCGCCGTTGCGCGGGGCCGATGGTGATGGACGCAGGAAACCTGCGCCTACGTGCGCGGCATCCGCAATCGCATCAGGGGGTCTGCGCCGACGCAGTGGCAACCCTTGAAGGCATCACGCGGCAGGAGCTCGACGAGCTCGGGCTGGAAAGCCAGAGGCGCGCTGCCGCCGCGATCAAGGGCGGCAATTTCAACAGGAGTCTGGTGCCGGTCTACCGCGAGGATGGCACGCTTGCTCTCGATCGTGAGGAATATCCGCGGCCGCAGACGACGCTTGAAGGCCTGGCCATGTTGAAACCTGCCTTCGCCGCGATGGCGGACTATCCGCTCGACGAGAGCGGCACGACCTATCGGAAGCTGATCCGGGACAGATATCCCGACCTCGACATCAACTTCGTGCATCATGCCGGTAATTCGTCGGGCGTGGCCGACGGTGCGGCAGCAATCCTGCTGACGTCGCCGGACTATGCAAGGAAGCACGGCCTGAAGCCGCGGGCCCGCGTGGTGGCGACGGCGAACATGGGTGACTCGCCGACGCTGATGATGAATGCGCCCGTTCCTGCCACGCGCAAGGTGCTCGCGAGGGCAGGGCTGGCGCTTGACGACATCGACCTATTTGAGGTCAACGAGGCTTTCGCGGTCGTCGTGGAAAAATACGTTCGCGACCTGAAGATCGACCGCAGCAAGATCAACGTCAACGGAGGCTCGATTGCCCTTGGGCATCCGATCGGAGCGACAGGTACGATTCTGGTCGGGACCGTTCTCGATGAACTGGAGCGACGCGATCTCAGGCGTGGGCTAGTGACCATGTGCGCCGCTGGAGGCATGGCACCAGCCATCATCATCGAACGTGTCTGATTAAGAGAATCCGCTTCTTCAATTCGACGTCCGGCCGGTCGGGCCGGCAAATCTCTTCTTGAGATGCCGTGAACGGCTGCTGCGTGCGTTGCAATGGTTCTGATGAACGAGATATCGATTGCGAGGGGCGCTGGTCCGGCACCTCCTTCGCTCGCTTTCTGCCATATTCGATCAGCCGCTCACGGTTGAGCCGGGGCAGCTTTTACGGATCCCAGATCCTCCTTCAGTGCCTCCAGGATGGCCGCCTCGGATCGGCGGGGAGGGCGGCCGACCTCACGCATGTCTTCGACATGGAGATCGATGATGTCGCCGAAGGTTTTGGCCTTTCCGGGTGATGCAGCGGCGAGTTTGACTCGGCGGTTTGGAATGACGCACCCGCTCGAACCGCTCCAGCTCTTAACATATTGAAATATCTGTCTTTTTTTAGATATGCCCGAGCTAGGTTGCCGCGTTCGGGAGCCGTTGCCGCGTTGTCAACACTGTCCATTCGTGGGATAATTGTCTCAGCTACTGTCAGCGGGAGTTCGTCTCTGCAGTTGACCGGCACACAACCTCCCGCTGAACGATCAAGCATGGGAGGTAAACATGTCATCCCATACATCTCGTCGCTACGGCCTGTCGCGCCGCGACGTCATCAAGACTGCTGTGGGTGCAGCCGCAGCCGCCGGACCTTTTTTCCACGTTGCGCCGGCCCGGGCTGCCAAGACCCTGAAGATCCTGCAATGGAGCCACTTCGTCCCCGGTTATGACAAGTGGTTCAACAACACCTACTCCAAGGAATGGGGCGTCAAGAACGGCACCGAGGTGGTGATCGACAACATCAACCTTGCCCTCATTTCCTCGCGCGCGACGGCGGAGGTGTCGGCGCAGAAGGGCCACGATCTCGTGATGTTCCTCTCGCCGCCGTCGGTCTTCGAAGACCAGGTAGTTGACATGACGGAGGTCTATGCCGAGTGCGAGAAGAAGCACGGCAGGCCGATCGATCTCGCCGTCAAGAGCACCTACAACCCCAGGACCAAGAGATACTTCGCATTCTCCGACAGCTTCGTGCCGGATCCCGTCAATTACCGCTCGGACCTATGGGGCGACATCGGCATGAAGCCCGACACCTGGGACAACGCCCGTATCGGTGGCAAGAAGATCAAGGACAAGACCGGTATTCCGGTCGGCATCGGTCTTTCCGCCGAGATCGACACGGCGATGGCGATGCGGGCGATCATGTACTCGTTCGGTGCGCACGAGCAGGACGCCGAGGGCAACCTCGCCATCAATTCCAAGGAAACCCTCGAAGCGCTCAAATTCGTCAAGGCGCTGTTCCAGGAAACGGAGACGCCGGAAGTGTTTGCTTGGGATGCGTCATCGAATAACCGGGCGATGCTCGCTGGCAGGTCGTCGCTCGTGCTCAATGCAATTTCAATCACACGTGAAGGCGAAAATTCCAAGCTTCCGATCCACGAGAAGATCGCCCTTGCCAAGCCGCCGAAAGGTCCGATCCGCCAGATTGGTCTCGAGCACCTGATGAGCTGCTATCTGATCTGGAAGTTTTCCGAGAACATCGATGGCGCCAAGAAATTCCTGGTCGATTACATCGACAGCTTCAAAAGCGCTTTCATGGCGAGCGAATTCTATAACTTCCCCTGCTTCTCGGATACGGTGCCCGATCTCGCACAAATCATCTCCAAGGATTCCAAGGCAGTGCCGCCGGACAAGTACACGGTCCTCTCCGATGTGCTCGATTGGGCGACCAACGTGGGCTATCCCGGCTACTCCAGTGCCGCGATCGACGAAACTTTCAATACGTGGGTGATCAATACGATGTTCGCCGAAGCGGCCGCAGGCGCCGAGACCCCGGAGGACGCTCTCAAGCGCGCGGAAGTCAAGATGAAGGCGATCTGGGCGAAATGGAAGGATCGGAAGATGATCTGACCGCCTCGCATTTGATTGCCGTTGGGCACTGCTGAGCCCAACGGATCATGCCTGGCACCGAAGCCGTTCCAGTGAACGGCTTCGCAGGGCGAGGCAATCGGGATTGGCGCATGGCTAGTGTGGAAACACGACGCGTCACCAAGCTTTTCGACGAGGTCCGCGCCGTCGACGGCATTGACCTCGTCGCCAGGGAAGGAGAATTCCTGGTTCTGCTCGGCCCATCGGGGTGCGGCAAGACGACGTTGATGCGCCTGATCGCCGGCCTCGAGCAGCCGACCTCAGGCGATATCCTGATTGACGGAATCATCGTAACCGGGCTGCCGCCCCGCGCACGAAACGTGGCCATGGTGTTTCAAAGCTACGCCCTCTATCCGCACCTCACGGTCGAAAGGAATATCTCTTTTCCGCTGCGCGCAGTCGGCATGCCAAGAGAGGCGATCCGCAAGAAGGTTGCCTGGGCAGCGCAGTTGTTCGGTATTCAAACGTTCCTTGATCGAAAGCCACGTCAATTGTCAGGCGGTGAGCGTCAGCGCGTCGCCCTTGCGCGCGCGGTGGTGCGTGAGCCGGTCGTTTTTCTTCTCGACGAGCCTCTGTCGAATCTCGACGCCAAGTTGCGCAATTCCGCGCGTGACGAACTGAAGCAATTTCAGCGCAGCCTTGGCACCACCACCATTTATGTCACCCATGATCAGGCCGAGGCCATGGGCCTGGGGGACCGCATCGCTGTTCTCAATCGAGGTCGTGTCCACCAGATCGGCACTCCGCACGAAATTTATGGCGCGCCGGCGGACATCTTCGCCGCCACGTTCATCGGATCACCGCCGATGAACCTGATCGAGGAGGGCAAGACTTTGCTCGGATTCCGGCCGGAAGCGTTCCTGCCGAAGGAGGTTGAGCCGGACGACGACAATGTCGCCTTTCAGTTCCGCATCACCCGCATCGAGTATCTCGGGGCCGACCGACTGGTCTACGGCGTGATCGACGGCCGCCCAGCCGAGGCGCACGTGATCTCCAAAATTCCGACGAACGTTCGCACCCATATCAACGCCGGCGAGGTCTACGATTTCGTTGTGCGGCGCCAGGATATCGCCCGCTTCGACCAGGAGAGCGGGCGGCGCATCGATGGAGGTGCGGCGTGACGTCAATCACTGCAGCAACGACTCGCAGGACTCCCGCGCAAGAACGCTTCCTGTCACGCCTTGCCGATAGCGATCGCTGGCTGTGGCGCGCTATGCTGGCGCCAGCGATCCTCTACATAATTCTGCTGGTCGGCTTTCCGTTCCTGCTCTCGATCTATTACAGCCTTTCCAGCGCGACGGTCGCCGGCCAGGAGGCGCATTTTGTCGGGCTGGAAAATTTCCGGCGGATCATCGATAGCCGCCCTTTCTGGCTTTCGCTGCAGAATACGATCATCATCACGATCGTCTCCCAGTTTCTCGTCATGGTGCTCGCCAACATTCTGGCGACAGCGCTTGCCATTGATTTCCGTGGCAAATGGCTGGTTCGTCTGTTGATTCTGCTGCCGTGGGTAGCGCCGATCTCGCTTGGCAGCATCGGTTGGCTATGGATCTTCGATTCGATCTACAGCATCATCAACTGGACGGCGCGCGCAGCCGGCTTGCTCGGACCGAACGAATGGCCAATCTGGCTCGGCGAACCAACCTTGGCAAAAGCGTCGATCATCGCCGTCAACGTCTGGCGCATACTTCCGCTGGCGACCGTGATCATCCTGGCCGGCCTGTCGTCGATCCCGCAAGACATCCACGACGCCGCAGAAGTGGATGGGGCCGGGTTCTGGCGCCATCATTTCCAGATCACAACGCCATTGATTCTGCCGATTACGCTGGTGGCGTTGTTGTTCGGCATCATCTTCACCTTCACCGACCTGATCGTCGTGTTCGTGCTAACGCGTGGCGGTCCTTACGACACCACGCAAGTCATCGCCAGTTGGGCCTATTTCACCGGCATTCAGGGAGGTGATCTTGCGGGAGGCGCGGCCATCTCGCTGTTCCTGTTCCCTGTTCTCGCGGGCGTCGCCATCCTGTTCCTGTGGTTCGCCCGGCGCACCGAGGTGACGTGAGATGACCCCTCGATCAGCCAGCGGACGTCGTATCGCCAAGCAGACCGGTCACGCCGCCATTCTGACTTTCTTTGTGACCTTCCTTGCATTCCCGTTCTACTGGATGCTGATCACCACGTTCAAAACCACCCAGGATCTGCACAACACCGAAAACAACCCTTATTTGTTCAACGACCCGCCGACGCTGCGACATCTTTCGGTGCTGTTCGAGGACACCCAATACCTGCAATGGCTATTGAATACCGGCTTCGTCGGAGTGGCCGTCGTGATCATCACGCTCGTGCTCGCAGTCCCGGCAGGCTACGCGCTCGCGCGCATGGCCAGCGCATGGGCGCAAACTCTGGGCGTCACGATATTCCTTACTTATCTAGTACCGCCGACGATCCTGTTCATCCCGTTCTCGCGCATCATCGCGATACTGGGATTGCAGGATTCGGTGTGGTCGCTCATCCTCGTCTATCCGAGCTTCACCGTGCCGTTCTGCACCTGGCTTCTGATGGGCTTCTTCAAGGCGATCCCGCGCGATCTCGAGGACGCAGCCATGATCGACGGGCTGAGCCGCTTCGGCGCATTCATCAAGGTGGTGATGCCGATATCGGCTGCCGGAATATTGACGGCGGTGATCTTTGCCTTCACGCTGGTGACGCAGGAATTCGTCTATGGGGTCACGTTTATCACCGCGTCGTCGAGCTATACGGTGAGCGTCGGCGTGCCGACCTTTCTCGTGCGAGGCGATGTCTATTTCTGGGGTTCGATGATGGCGGCCTGCCTGATTGCAAGCGTCCCAATCGCTATTATCTATAATTTCTTCGTCGCTCGCTTTGTGACGGGCTTTACCACGGGCGCGATCAAGTGATCGAGGAAAAACGAATGTATCCAAGCTCACTCACGCTAGGCGTGGGGAGGGCGGCGCGGTACTTTGCGTCTGAACTTGGGTGGGATCGTCTTGGGTCGATAAGACTTGGGTCGATAAGAAGGGCACAGCCGGGACGACGTGCCCCCCTCATGCACCGGTCCTCGCCGACCTATCTCTCATACCAACCGACGAGGATAGCTTCCGCGATGGCGTACTTGCGTGCCTCTCGCTCAACGTCACGGCAGCACGCATTGGCCTTAGCCGGAAGGTCGCCAGCCAAGCGTACTCCCTTAGTCGGGCAGACCGCGTCCCCGCTAGCTAGACGCTTCAGAAGCTCTCGCATACGCCGAATGGCAAGCAGGCGACGAAGCAGCGTTCAACCCGGGTTCTGCGGTGAAGCCTGCATTGGCAGGCGGCTTCGGTTTACTGCCGGTTGAGCGCATACTGCAGGCCTTATGGTCAGGCCATGAAGCAACACAGCGTGGCGGTAATCCTTCCTTGTCGTAATGAAGAGGCGGCCGTCGGCGCCACGGTAAGCGCATTTCGTGCAGCTTTGCCTGACGCTGTCATTTATGTCTTCGATAACAATTCGACGGATAGCACTGTGAATGTAGCTCGCGCTGCTGGCGCGATAGTTCGAACGGAACTGACGCCAGGAAAGGGCAACGTCGTCCGCCGGATGTTTGCCGACATTGATGCTGATGTCTATGTGATGGCCGACGGCGACGCTACCTATGACGCGTCGGTTGCCCCGACGATGATACGGAAGTTGATCGAATGCCAGCTGGACATGGTGGTTGGGGTGCGAAGTTCGATCGCTAATGCCGCGTACAGGTCAGGCCATCGCCTCGGCAATGCGATCCTCACTGGAATGTTGTCGCTTATCTTCGGTCACTCGTTCAGCGATGTCCTGTCGGGTTATCGCGTATTCTCGCGCCGGTTCGTAAAAAGCTTCCCAGCTCTCTCGGAAGGGTTTGAGGTAGAGACGGAGATCAGCATCCATGCTTTGGAGTTGCACATGCCGGTGGCCGAGGTCGTGACTGCTTACAAAGTACGGCCGGAAGGTTCGACGTCCAAGCTCTCCACGTTCCGCGACGGCTGGCGGATCCTATTAACCATCGTGACGCTGTTTCGAATTGAAGAGCCGATGCTGTTTTTCGGTATCATTGGCGCGTTGCTCGGATTGGTTTCGATCGTGATCGCGGTGCCTCTTGCCGTCACATATGCTCAGACCGGCTTAGTGCCGCGTTTGCCCACCGCGATCCTGTCGACAGGACTCATGATACTCGCCTTCCTTAGCTTATTCAGCGGAATGATTCTCGACACCGTCGTGCGTGGCCGCCGCGAGTTGCGGCGGCTTGCTTATTTGGCCCTGCGCCCCCCGGAATAAGAGATGTCTTCCAATTTTTCTCGAGCGGTGTCCCGTAAGGACGTTCTTCTATGCGAGTGCAAGCTCGCATTTTCTGCGCACGATAGCTCGCGAGTGCTGCGATTAGCTCCTCCGCAGGAACGCGATCGTCTCGATCAGTTCGACGGCGAAAAGGGACAGCATAAGGCCCACCATCGGCACTGCCGGAACCAGATATCGCGAGACGTCGAGGGTGTGGGCGCCGGCGGCGGTCACGATCGAGGCCACCCACATCACGATCACAATGCCTGCGCGCGTCAAGAACCGGGAGCGCCGACGCCACACAGCAGTCACTGTCCAAAATATGACAGCGATAACGAAGGCGATGGACAATGCCTCGAAGAGATGGGCGGAGACCCCTGGGAGATCGGACAATAGGCCGATCCGAACTGATCCGCCTTGCAGGTCGATCGGCTGAGCTGCGCGGCCGTGCCGCATCATGATGTCGGACACGAGCGGCACGTCATCGGTCGACACCGGTATGGCGGGGTCGAGTCCGTAGGGCGGCCATGCAACCGAGACCCCATAGGCCATCTGATGGACGAACTTGCCCGCGTAGGCCAGCGGCCGGTCGCGCACGGCGGCCAGGAAAATGCGCCGATAGGCTGCGGCCGCGCCCACAGCATTCCCGCCATCGTCGGCGACGTCTCGATCCAGTGCAGCGTCGAAGAGACACGCGTCACCAAAGAACCCGAGCACGGGCCAGCGATCCGGCTTCGCGGCGAAGTCGGCGGCAAGCCGATCCATCGTGGCGTCAGCGCGGTCGCCGGCCGCCGACGCGATCTCGCGTCGCGCTGCGTCGCTTGCAAGTACGATGTTCAGGTGATTGCAGAACAGTGTCTTGGGGACGAACACGGCCGAGGCTTGGTCCGAGTCGGAAGCCCCGAACCGGGAACCGGCAGCGAGGAGCGCCACCGCCGCCGCGACGGATAAGGCAATCACGCCGAGGCGCGCGAACGTGTCTGGCCGGGCGAGGCGGATGCCAACCAGGATGGCGACGATCGGGACAAGGACTCCCTGCGATCTGAAGCACGCCGCGAGCGCCGCGCACAGGACGGAGGCCGCGACCGCGTAGCACCGCGCCGTCTTGCCGACGCAGGTGGCAACGACCAATCCAGCCATGGCCAGATTGAGGAAGACCGCAAAGAGAAGATCTGCGGTGAGGACGTTCCTGAACAGCAGCAGGCCCGGATATGTCGCCACGAAGATGATCGGCACGAGCCCGCCGGCGTTGCATGTCGCCGCCTGGGCGGTTGCTGCAAGCGCCAGCATCAGGACGGCCCACGCCGCCTGCTGCAGCCACACCACGGTCCCGAGGTCGCCTCCGAACGCAAACGTCACCGCCAGGAACGCCGGGTAGCCCGGATCGCGCCCACCCGCCACGGTCGGCCTTCCGGCCTCGAGCGTGCGAAGCGCGGATTCCACGAAGGAGGGTGTGTCGCCCCAGATAACCGGGACCGCCGGCCCAAACGATACGGCGATCGCCGCCAGTAGCGCGGCCCACGCAAGCACGGCCCACGGGAACCCGACGCCGCCCAGAGAGGCGACTCCGCCTGCCGTACGCGCTGGAGCATCGCGGTCGGACCGCACGATCGCCGTCCACACGGGGGTTCGAATGCCGTCCCATCTTCATGCTAGACCAAAACGCTTTGCGGGACCATCGGAGAGCACAGTGTGCTCCCGTCAGCGGACGAGGCGCATTTTGACTTCGTATGACCCTATCCGGCCTATTTCTGCAAAGCGGACGTTGATGCAGGGGTTGCTCTTGGTTCGTTAGGGGCCCGATTGCTGACATCGGGTGCGGGCGTTATCGGTGGGCCAAGTATCCGCTCATCGTTGATGAGCACCGGGCCGTCGAGCGAGGCAAGCCATCGACCCATACACCACGATGACCTACAATCATTGCTGTTTCGCGATCGCCCCAGCGACCGCATCGTGGTCGCGCGCATGCAGGGGTCCATTGATGAACCAGCATGCCAGCAAAATGAGCGTCCGCCGTCCGTCGGCGCAGATGTGGGCGGCATCGAGTCCTGCTCAACCGCAATACTTATCCAATTTGATCGCTTTTACGTCGCCAGATATTCGGTGATGAGATTGCCGCGCGAGCAAAGGAGCGGCGCCGGCTGGTAAAATGCCTGCCGACAGCATGGTCACTGCCCGTTCCGCAACCAAGATTTCGGCATGTGCCGGCGGGTCTCAGCCGCACCGGCTGCTCTTTGAGTTGCTCGAGCTGCCTCTGTTTGGCTTGGGCTAGCTCAAATTGGCCCATGATGGATTGGAGCGAGAGTTCAATTCTTTCAGGCAGTTAGAAGGCCGCGTGTGCACGACGTGTGCACCGGGAAATCAAGAAAAATCTATCGACGGCAAGTCTGAACGGTCGGTTCGAGGCGCGACGCAGACGCGGGGCTCGACGCGATCGAACTGACGAAAGCAGAGAAGCTGATTTAGCTTGTCGGCATTCCGAACCGACCTTGGTAGGGGGCTGCTATTCAAGGCAAGGACGAGAACGCTGATGTCGGGGGTTCGAGTCGCTCCTCCGCTACCATTCCTGCGATTTTGTACGCCAGTCTACGATTTCGTACGGTAGCTCTCGATGCGTTGGTCGCGAAGTGCGCTATTCCATTCCCGGAAGTCAACGCGAACCTGACGGACTAACCGGTCAACCGACCACGCCGAGAACGCGCAACGAAGTGGATGAAACGACCGATAGCCGTGCTGCGCAGAATATTTGTGACTGAGTTGTTTGTCTCTCGCGCTGAACTAGGAGCGCTTTTCGAGCCGCGGCCGCGGCCCTTCGGTGATGCGGAACCGGGACAGCACGTCGGTGCGAATGGCGCCGCGGAGGATCTTGCCGATTCCGTTGCGCGGTAATTCGTCGAGGGCAATCAGCAGGCGCGGGCGCTTGTAGTCGGTCATGGTCGGCACCACGCGATTGATGCGCTCCTCCCAGCCTGGTGCGGGATTTTCGATCGCCGCCAGAATGACCTCGCCCCAATAATCTGATGGAATGCCGACGACCGCGACCTCCGATGGCTGCAGCGCTGGCGCGAGCAACCGCTCGACCTCTTCCGGCGCCACCTTATAGCCACCGGACTTGATGACGTCGGCGCTACGGCCGGTGAGGTGCAGCCGGCCTCGGACATCGATGTAGCCGAGATCGCCGGTTTCATGGAATTCATTCGGCGCGAGCGCGCTGAAACCCTCGGTGGTACGATACCCGGTCATCAGGTGTTGTGCACGGATCAGAACCTCGCCGTCGCCGCCCGCCGCGGCCAGCCGGCCGTCCTCGCCACGGATGACGATCTCAACACCAGGAGCGGGCCAGCCGACGCAGGCGTCCTCGCCTCCGGATGCATACCAGGACTCAGTTTCCTCGGCTTCAAGCACCGTGATCGGATTGAACACCTCGCTCTTGCCATATGTGACCCGCACCACGGGGCCGAACATCTCCCTGACGCGCGCATAGAGCGCGGGCTTCAGCACCGCCGTGCCGCAGAAGATCGTGCGCAGCGACGAGAAGTGGCGCGTGCCCGCAGCAGCCACGATCTTTGCCAGCACAGTTGGCGGCGCAAACATGGCATCGCATGCGCCGCGTGCGAGGATATCAAGCACGCGGGGCGGGTCGACGCCGTCGAGCAGTGTCACGGCTGCACCCGACGACAGATAGGCATGCGTCATCAACGAGGAGCCGTGAGAGAATGGCGTCATCAGCAGGACATTGCTGCCGGAATCCGGGCGGAACGGCAGGTTCGCCCGAAGCAATATGTTGGCCGTCCAGCGGCCGATCTGGCTGTGAACCGCACCTTTCGGGCGTCCGGTGGTACCAGAGGTGAAGACGATACGCGCCGGCGCGTCGCCGTCGACCTGCGGAAAGGCGGCCGGATCCAACGCGGTCTGTTCGACGCTTTCGACCTCGATGATATTCGGACGGCCGGCAGCCTTTTCGGTCGCGAAGGCCGCGCCGGTGATCAATAGGCGAACGTTGGCGACCGCGAGGCAGTAAGCGCGTTCGTCGCTGCCCAGCGCAGGGTTGATCGGGACTTCGACAGCGCCCGTCAGCATGACGCCGAAAGTGGCCGCAACGGCGTTGGCGCTGTTGCGGAACAATGTAGCCACGGCATCACCCGGGCCGATCCCGGCCTGCATCAGGGCATCCGCAATGCCGGCGGCTTTGGCGAACAACTCCGCATAGGACGTTGTGCCGGCTGCGTCGACGACGGCCGGCCTGTCGCCGTAGCGGAGCGCGAGCGCTGAGAATTCGCCGGCCCAATGGATCGATTTCGATGACATGCTCGAGATCTCCGTCGTGACGATCGGCGACGCTAACCCGCGCCATAGACCAGATTGGGCAGCCAAAGCGAAAGCTGCGGGACATAGGTGATGATCGCAAGGCACAGCAGCAGCAGGCCGAGGAACGGCAGAACGCCGCGCACCACGTCGGTCACCGGCGCCGTCGAAATCGTGGCCAGCACGTAGAGGTTCAGTCCGACCGGGGGATGAACCAGCGCGATCTCCATGTTGTGGGTGAAGACGATCGCGAAATGAACGGGATCGATTCCGAGCGGTTTCAGCGCAGGCGCAAGGATCGGCATCACCACCAGCAGCGTGGCGGCGACCTCGAGAAAGCATCCGAGCACGAGCAGCAGCACGTTGATCGCGAGCAGGAATTGCCAGGGATGAAGCTGGTTGTCGAGCGTGAACTTCACCAGCGATGCGGGGATGCCCGAATCCGTCATCCAGTGGCCGAACGCCAGAGCGGTCGCAACGATGATCATGATCGCTGCGGCGCTCTTGATCGCCTCGGCGATCACCTCCAAGGTCTGGCTGACCTGAAAGCCGCGGTAGAAGAACAGGCTGACGAGAAGCGCCACCGTGGCCGAAACCGCGGCGGCTTCGGTGACCGTCATCAGGCCGCCGTAGATTCCGACCATCACGATGAAAGGCACGCAAAGGGCGGGCAGGGCATTGAGGCTCATCCGCACCAGTTCGGCGCGTGGCACGGCTGGCTCGCGCGGCAGCTCGTATTTGTGCGAGTAGTAGAACACCCAGCCGAAGAACATCGCTGCCTGCAGCAGCCCGGGGATGATGCCGGCCAGGAACAGGCGCGGCACCGATTGCTCCGCGATTAGTCCGTAGAGGATCAGCGACAGGCTGGGTGGAATAACGATGCCGATGGTGCCTGAGGCGCCGACCACGCCAAGCGCAAAATGACGGGGATAGCCGCGTTCGATCATCGCCGGCACCAGAATGGTGCCCATGGCGAGCGCGGTCGCGACCGACGAGCCACAGATCGCGGCAAACAAGGTACAGGACACCACCGTCACCAGGCCGAGCGCGCCCCGCAACCGGCCGAACCAGGCAATGGCGACGTCGACCAGCGCCTTGGCGACGCCGCCGCGCCGCATGAAGGCGGCGGCCATCACGAACAGCGGCAAGGCCATCAGCGTGCTGGAGTTCATTTCATCGGCGATCTTCTGCGCGATCGCCACCAGAGGCTGGTCGCTGAAGCTGAACAGGACTGCCGCGCAGAGACCCAGCACCAGAAAGATCGGCATCCCCGCGCAGAGCAGCCCGAAGAACATCAGCAGGAAAAGCATCGTCCACATCGCGTCGGTCTCGTATTTGCTGGACCTGAAGGGTCCCGGTGCAGGACCACGACGGTCAATTTGACGATGGCAGTTCGGTCATTAAGACGGCTGACGTCGCCGATCGCTCAGTGATCGTGAACGGCGATGACCATGGTGGCGGGATCGAAGCGGAAGACGAGCGAATAAAGCTTGATGGCATAGCGCAACAGCATCAGCACGGCGCCGGTCAGGATGGCCGAGTAGTAGATCCACATCGGGAATTCGAGGCCCGTGATGCTGCGCTCGTCGAGGCTGCGGGCGACGTCGGCAACCTGGAAGCCGCAATAGGCAAGGCCGCCACAAAACAAGATCGCGACACAGCAGTTGAATGCCTCGACCCATCTTTGCCCCTGCGGCGGCAACAGCCGCAGGACGACGTCGGGCCTGACATGACCATCGGTCCGGACCAGCTGGCTCGACGCCAGGAACACCGCCCAGACGGTCAGATAGACCACCACCTCCTCGCCATAGATGAAAACGAGGTTCTTGTTCACGTAACGGCCGATAACCTGAACGGTCCCGACTGTCAGCGCGGCGGCGCCGAGAACTCCGATCAACAGGAGTTCAAGCTTATTCCAAATCCTCATCATGGAGCGCAGTCAATGGCTGGCGGTCGTTACGTCCGCCTGCACCTGCTGCAGCAGGGCGGGCGATATCCGCAACTCCTTCGCGATGCCGTCCTGCAGGGGCAGCATCCTGGAGCGGACCCCGGCCAGTGCGCTCTCGGACGGTGACACGAAGACGATGCCGTTCTTTTCCAGAGTGTGGCGTGCCTCGGTCTGCGCTTCTTCCATGCTCTTGCGGTAGGCCTGGATGTTCTCCTGCCAGAGATCGATGACCAGCTTCTGGAGATCCGGCGGCAGCTTCTTGTAGAAGCTCTCGCTGATCATCGGCACGTAGAATCCGACGAATTCGCGATCCGCAAATCCATATTTCACACCGGATTCCCAGAGCTTTGCACTGGCAAGGCTTTCATCGGTCGAGCTCAGCCCGTCGAACGTGCCTTGCGAGAGCGCCAGCGGAACGTCCGGCCAGGCTGTCACGTTCGGTGTTGCATTGAAGAACTTGGCCCGCGCCGATTGTCCGGCACCGCCGGAGTTGCGGATCTTCATGCCGGCCTGATCGGCAAAGTCGCGGATCGGCTTGTTCGTGCTGTAGGTGTTTTGATATCCGAGCTGCAGCCAGGGACCGAGCAACCTGACATCGAGTTTGCTCTCGAATTGCTTGTTGATGATCTCGCCGATCTTGCCGTCGGCAGCAGCATAGACGACCGGATATGGCTGCCCGAAAAATGCCGGCAGCTGGAAGACGTCGGCATCGGGTACGAAGGCGGTCAACACCCAGGTGCCGGGGATCGCCATCTCGACCGCGCCCTGACGCAGCGCCTTCACCACGTCGCGGTCGCGAAACAACTGGCCGCTGTGGAAGAGTTCGGTTGTGATCCGGCCGCCGGATTTTTCCTGCAGCTTCTTCAGGTAGTCGGCGGCAGACAATGTCCGTCCGTGTGTCGCCGACGTGTCCACCGAAGCCCGCAGTTTGAACTGAGGTTCGGCTGCTAGCGCCCCCTGGCTGCACTGAATCGCAAGCACGGCAAGCACAGCCGTCACGGCGCCTCGCATCATCGAGTTTCTCCCTTGGCCGTCGTCTTCTGTCCGCGACGGGCCACGGAAGCTAACGGGCAGGCCGGGTTGATTCAAGTGGAACGTTTCATCAAGCTGGTGCGCAAGTAGATGGGCGTCGTCTCGACCTCTGGCGGGTTATTCGATCTAACGTGTAAATATCTATTATTGTTGATATTTATTGCTTATCGGAAATAGTGGCTCATCTTGAGCATAGCTGATCTGCCCAATTTTCAATGAAACGTTTCATTGACAAGGCGGCCTTCGCGCGCCTAGCGTCCCGGCGCCGAGCGATACGCGCGGCCCCGGAGCGAACGCTTCGGGTTTCCACGCAACAAGTGGACGGCGCATGAGCCGCAACAAATTACGGGGGGAGTGATGAGCACTACGCGGAGAGATCTGCTGTTGTCTGGCATCGCCGTCGGCGCTGCGCTTGCCAGTTCGAATGTTTCGGTGATGGCGGCGGGACAGGAATTGACGCTCGGCGTCGTCGGCGTCCTGTCGGGTCCCGCCGCGCAATGGGGGCTCGCGCTGCGCGGTGCGGTCGAGCTCGTCGCCGCAGAGGCCAACCGGGACGGTCTGATCAAGGTCGATGGGGCGCCGTGCAAGGTCAACGTTGTCGCCATCGACAGCAAGTATACGGCTGAAGGCGCCGCCGCTGCGGCCAATACGCTGGCAGGGCAGGGGGTTAAATTCATCATCGGCCCGATCGGCTCGCCTGAGCTCACCGGCGTAAAGCCGATCGCCAAGCGCAATTCGATGCTGGTGATGGGCAACGGTTACGCCAAGGATGCGCTATCGCCGCAGTTGCCGCTGGTCTTTCACATGGGACCGGGGCCTTCGGGCTGGGCTGAACCGATCATCAAGATCGCCAAGCAGAAGTTCGGCATGAAGAGCGTGGTGCTGGTCGCGCCGAACGACCAAGGCGGCACGGATATCGCGAGCGTCGACGCCGACGCATACAAGAGAACCGGCATCACTGCTTCCGAGGAATACTATCAGCGTGGCACCACGAATTTCGCGCCGATTGTTACCCGGATCATGAATGCGAAGCCCGACGCCGTCGATCTCGCTTCGTCGCCCCCTGGCGACGCCGGCATCATCGTGAAGCAATTGCGTCAGGCTGGCTTTGAGGGACCAATCGGACGTCTGGGCGGTCCGGGATACAGCGAAATTTCCCGCGTCGCCGGTGGCGATGAGGTGCTGAAGGACTTCTATTGGTACGAACCGGTTCTCATTGACGAGAGAGTGCAATTGATCGCCGACGAGTACAAGAAACTGCTCGCTGCCGAGCGGCCGGAAAACAATCTGTTCTTTCAGTGGGTCTCCGCCGCCCGCATGGTAACCAAGGCCATCGCCAAGGCCGGTACCATCTCGGACACGGCCAAGGTTGCTGAAGCCCTGCGATCTTTGCCAGTCGAGGATCCCAATATCGGTCCCGGTCACTGGATCGGGCAGGATTTCTTCGGCATCAACCAGGAACTGTCGTTCCCGTTTGGCGTCGGACTCGTGGAAAAAGGCAAGCTGCAACCGACCATCAGGGTTGAAGCGACTGGCGGCAAGTAGCGGGTACTCCGTGCAAGGTTTTGTCGCCACCAGCCTCATCGGCATCAGCCTGGGTGCGCAGTACGCGCTGCTCGCCCTCGGCTTCACCCTGATCTTCGGCATTCTCGGAGTCGTCAATTTCGCGCATGGCGGCTTCTACGTTCTCGGAGGATATCTCGCCTATTCCGCGGTGACCTATCTCGGCATGCCTTACGTGCTGGCGGTGATCTGCGCGGTGCTAGGTACCACGGTGCTCGGATTCCTGTTCGAGCGCTTCGTTCTGGATCACGTGATCGACGATCATCTGGCGACGCTGATGCTGACGCTCGGCCTCTATTTGATGATGTCGAGCGGCATATTGGTGGTGTTCGGGCCGCAATCTCCGGCCTTCGCCTTTCCATTGACCGGTGTGATTCATGGCCATGGATTCTTTGTGCCGATTGAGAATCTCGTGGTGCTGGGCGTCTGCATCATCGGGATCGTGTCGATCTACGGCCTGATCTATTACACCGATTTCGGCCGCGCGCTGCGTGCGCTGGCCGATGACCGCGCGGTTGCGACGGCGCAGGGACTGCGTCCCGCGATTCTGTTCCCGGCCGCCTTCGCCCTGGCGACGGGGCTCGCCGGCCTCACCGGCGCGCTGGTAACACCGATCCTGTCGCTCGCGCCGCATATCGGTGATCCCGTGCTGGCGACGTCCTTCCTGATCGTCATCCTCGGCGGTCTCGGCAGCGTCGGTGGTGCGACGGTCGCGGCCTTCATCGTCGGCATGGCGGAGGCGTTCTCAGCGGTCTATCTCGGCGGCTCGAAGGGCGCGCTCGCGCTGTTCGTGCTCGTCCTGGTCATGCTGGTGGTCAAGCCATCCGGCCTGTTCGGTCACCGGGTTCGGGGAGCTTGAGCACATGACAGCCCACTCCCTCTCCAAGCGCGGCGACCTGGCCGAGGCGGCAAGCGTCGTGGTCATCGCGGCCGCTTTCGCAGTCCCCTGGCTCAGCCAGAACCCGATGGTCTATTCGCTGGCCAACCAGATGCTGATCGCGATTACGGCTGCCTTCAGCGTCTACATCATGCTGAGCATGAATCTGATGACCTTCGCCGTGCCGACCTTCATGGCGATCGGCGGTTACACCGTCGCGATTCTTGGGCTTCGTCACGGCGTGACCGACGTGCTGCTGCTGGGGCTTGCCAGCTTCGTGGTGCCGGCGCTGTTTGCGCTGCCGCTCGGTGCATTGGTGCTCCGCCTGACCGGCGTCTATTTCGTGCTGGTCACGTTTGTCCTCACCGAGATCACGCAACTGTTGTTGTTCGAAACGCCGGGATTGACCGGTGGGTCCAATGGATTGGTCGGCATGGCGGCCGTGACGCTGTTCGGGCTGGAACTCGCCGACAACCGCGCGGTGCTTCAGGTCACGATCGGCCTGGCGCTCGCCGGCGCCATCGTCACGGCTGCGGTGACCCGCACGCTTCGCCAGCACTTCGCGGCGATCGAAGAGAACGAACTGCTTGCCCAAAGTCTCGGCCTCGTCGTTTGGCACTACAAGGCGTTCGGCTTCGCCATCGCGGCGGGTGTATCCGGGCTCGCTGGTTTCGCCCTCGTCAACATGCTGCTCACCGCCCATCCGACCTCATTCAGCGCGCTATCATCGGTCAACTACATTGCCTATGCAATCATCGGCGGGAAGAGCAGCATGCTTGGCCCGGTTGTCGGTGGCGCCCTGCTGATCTGGGCGGGAGACGTCTTCGCATTGCGCGGGGAGTATTCCCAGTTCCTGTTCGGCTTCCTGATCGTGGTGGTGGTGCTGGTCGCGCGCGAGGGCATCGTCGGGACGATCCATCGCCTCGGTGTCCGCGTGTTTTCCCCGCCGCCGCCGTCGCGGTCTTCCACCGTCGCCTCGTCGCCGACGCTGAGCGTGCCCAATGCGATGGAGCCGCTGCAATGACGGCTGAACGCACCGGACGTACCGACGGCGGCGCGCTGCTCGAAGTCGCTGGCATCTCCAAGCGATTCGGCGGGCTGCATGTCTTCGACAACGTCAGCTTCGCCATCCCGCCAGGCGACATCCTTGGCGTCATCGGGCCAAACGGCGCCGGCAAGACCACGCTCATCAACGTCATTTGCGGCATGCTGCCGCCGACCACCGGCCGGGTGCGGCTCGACGGCAAGGACATGACGGGCAAGCCGCTCCATGCCGTCAGTCGCATGGGAATTATCCGCAGCTTCCAACAAACCAACACCTTCCGTACGGCATCGGTGCGCGAGAACATTTCTCGGGCCCTTCGCTTCAGCGGCAGCGGGCCCGGATGGGAGAGTGTCGCGCCGCTGATCGACGAGTTCGAGCTTGAAGCGCAGCTCGATGAGCAGAGCGACAAGCTGCCGTACGGGCTCCAGAAGATGCTGGGCCTCATTCTGGCCTGCGCCGCTCGGCCGAAAGTCCTACTGCTCGACGAGCCGGCGGCCGGTCTCGAGCGGCGGGAGCGCCTACGGGTCGATGCTTTCGTGCGCCACGTAAGGACAGAGCTCGGTTGCGGGGTCCTGATCGTCGAGCATGACATGGATCTCGTGCGCCGCCTCTGTCCAAGAATACTGGTGCTCGATTCTGGTCATGTCCTGGCCGAGGGCGCTCCGGCCGAAGTCCTGGCACGGAAGGATGTCATCGACGCCTATCTCGGGACAGTGGACGAGGAGGCGGCATAATGCTGGCGGTGGAAGATCTGGAAGTCCGCTATGGCGGCATCACGGCGATCCGCGGTGTCTCGATCGACGTCGCCGAGGGTGAGACGGTCCTGCTGATCGGCGCCAATGGTGCCGGCAAGTCGAGCCTGATCAACGCCGTCATCGGTCTGGTCAAGGCCTCGCATGGCAGCGTGCGCTTCGCGGGCCATGATCTCAGCGCCGTATCCTGCGATGGCCGCGCGCGGGCCGGAATGGGTTATTCGCCCGAAGGCCGCCGCGTATTCGCGACCATGTCGGTCGCTGACAATGTCCTGAGCGGCGCCTGCTGGCACGGCGGGGCGGCCCAGCGCGAAGCTTGGGCCTGGCTCTGCGGCATCTTTCCGATCCTGAGGGAGCGCGCCAGCCAGCCGGCCGGACAATTGTCGGGGGGACAACAGCAGATCGTCGCCCTGGCGCGCGCCATGAGCTCGTTTCCCAAGCTGCTGCTGCTAGATGAGCCCTTTCTCGGGCTTGCGCCGGTGTGGATCGCGCAGATCAGCGAGGCGATCCGCCATATGCAACAGCGCGGCACGACCATTCTCATGACCGAGCAGATGGCGCGTCCGGCGCTCAAGCTTGCCACACGCGGCTACGTGATGCGCGGTGGCGAGGTCAGGCGGAGCGGCACTGTTGCCGAAATTCGCGACGTTGCGCTTGCCGAGGAGTACTTGTGATGTCCGCTGCGTTGAACGCCACCGCGCTGCTCGGTACCTTCGCCGCAACGACATCGGCGAGTGAACTGTCCCCGGACGTTGCCGCGAAGGCGGCCATTTGCCTGCTCGACTCGCTGGGGCTCGCGCTGGCGGCGCGACACGAGCCGACGGCCGCGGCCGCGCGCTCGATGGCTGCGGAGGCGCTGCCTGGACCGCGCACCGCGCGCATCTGGGCGAGCGGCAAACATGCCGCGCTGTCCGAGGCGGTTCTCGCCAACGGCATTGCCGTTCACGCCCATTTTCAGGACGACACCGACCACGATTCATGGACGCATCCGGGATCCCTGATTGCGCCGGTCGCGGTGTCGCTTGGCGAAACGCTGGATGCGCCGCTGCGCACCGTATTGACCGCTCTCACGGTCGGCTATTCCGCGCTCAAATGGCTTGGTGCGGGTGAAGTTGTTGCCCGCGGCCTGATCGGCAGGGGCGTGCGGACCAGCCCGACCTTCGGCACGATCGGTGCCGCGGCGGCGGCCGCAGCCGCACTTGGGCTCGATCCACCGAGGTCCACCAGCGCGGTTGCAATCGCGGCCTGCGCGACCGGCGGTACGCTGGAGCCGGTGCGCTGCGGCTCCGACGAATGGCGCGTACAGAACGGGCGCGCCGCCCAGGGTGGGCTGGTGGCCGCGGAGCTTGCGGCGCGCGGCGTCCAGGGGGCGCCCGATGCACTAGAAGGACCGAAGGGGTTGTTGCGCTCGCTTGCCGGCCTCGATCGCACGCCAGAACAATGGCAGCGAGGCCCCGATGTCACGACGATGATCGGCATCATGGCAAAGCCGTTCGCAACCCTGGGCGACAACATGTCCGCGGTGCTGGCGGCGCATGTGCTCCACCGCGACGGCATCGATCTGTCGCAGGTGAAGCGGATCACCGTGACGATCTGGGAGCCCTATACGCAATATCCGGGAACGTCCTTCAAAGGACCGTTCACGCGGACGGTGCAGACCCAGGCCAGCACCGCCTTCGCGGTCGCCGCCATGCTGCGCTACGGCCGCCTTGACTACGACATGGGCGTCGAGCACCGCCAGGACCGGGAGATCATGGCACTCGTCGGAAAGACGATTGTCGAGCCGGACACGATCGGTACGCATCTCGACGCGACCGTCGAGCTGGAGATGGAAAATGGTACGCGTCATCGCCGGACCGCGCGAGAGGCGCCGAAGGTTCTGGTGTTCCAGGACGAAGCCCGCGCCACCGAGGTTTTTGAGAGCCGTCTGGCCGGCACCGGACTTCCGGCCGGCGAAGGCACCAGCCTTGCGGCCGAGGTCTTCGCCTCGGCGCGCAGCGGCGGATCGATGCCTGTGCGCAGGCTGCTCGATCGCCTGACCCGATCTCAAGGGGATACGACCAAATGAAACTTGGACTTGAAGGCAAGACTGCGATCGTTACCGGCGGCAGCAAGGGCATCGGTCTCGAGACCGTGCGCCTGCTGGCGGAGGAAGGTGTCAAGGTGCTGGTCTGCGCGCGCCGCGAAGACGCGCTGGCCGAATGTCGCGCTGACGTCGGGCGGACTACCGGCGTCAAGGTCGAAACGCTTTCGCTGGACGTGACCGATTTGAAACAGATCGAGCGGCTGCCGGCGGCCGCCCGCGACCGCCTCGGCCGCATCGACATCCTGGTCAACAATGCCGGTACCGGCACCTACAAGCCGTTCCTCGAAGTCACCGACGAGGAGCTGCAATACGGCATGGCGATCAATTTCTTCGCTCAGTTCCGTATCTGTCAGCGCATCATCCCGATCATGATCGAGCAGAACGGCGGCAGCATCGTCAACGTGTCGGGCGAAACCGGGATCATGGTGACAATGCCGCCGTTCCTGTCGTCATGCACCGGTCCGGCCAAGTCGGCCGAGATCCGCTTCTCCAAAATTCTCGCCAATGAATTCGGGCCGCACAACATTCGCGTCAACTGCGTCGTTCCCGGTTTCGTCAATACTCCGGAACGTTTTGCAAAATGGGAGCGCGAGCTCGCCAAGCGCAATCTGAGCGAGGACGAGGCGGAAGCCGAACGCAAGCGCTGGTCGGAAAACAATTCGATGCGCAATACGCGCTGGGGCAGGCCGCAGGAGCTCGCCAATCTGATCGTCTTTGCGCTGTCTGATCGTGCGAGCTTCGTCAATGGCGCGGTGCTGGTAGCCGACAATGCGCAGGACAAGTCGTGAAGGCGGCGTCGCTCGATATGATGAATCGATTGATGACAACAGGAACGGCGGCGGCCCTTCGGCAGCCGGGAGGATTTGATGGACGTTGACAAGCCGCTCGCTGGTATCACCGTGGTTGAACTCGGACACAGCGTGGCCGCCCCCTATGCCGGGCTCATTCTGGCCGATCTCGGTGCGCGCGTAATCAAGGTCGAGAATCCCAAGAGTGGCGATTATGCACGGGGCTGGGGGCCGCCGTTCTGGAACGGAACGGCAAGTGTGTTCCATAGCCTGAATCGCGGCAAGGAGGGCATCACCGTCGATTTCGGCGCAGCGGGGGATTGCGAGAGGCTGAAGTCGCTGATCCTGAACGAGGCCGATGCCGTCATCCAGAATCTGCGGCCCGGCATTCTGGACAAGTTTGGTCTCACTGCGGATGCGCTCAGCGCCGCGAAGCCATCGCTGATCTGGTGCGACATCGGCGCGTTCGGCGCCAAGGGACCGCTCGCCAGCAAGCCCGGCTACGATCCGCTTGCCCAGGCCAGCACCGGCATCATGAGCGTCACTGGCGAGGGCGGCCGGCCGCCGGTGCGTGTCGGCGTCTCGCTGGTCGACATGGGCTCCGGCATGTGGGCGGTGATCGGCATGCTCGCCGCACTTGTCGCGCGCAACAGGGGTGGTCACGGGACCAACGTTGCGACCTCGCTCTACGAGACCGGGCTCGCCTGGATGACGGTGCCGCTCGCCGGCTACGCAGCATCGGGCGAGGTGCGCAAGCCGTATGGCTCGGGCACCGCGGAAATTGCGCCCTATCAGGCATTTGAGGCATCTGACGGCTGGCTGATGATTGCCGCCGGAAATGACAATCTGTTCCGCAAGCTGTGCGCGGCGTTGGGTCTTGAGGCACTTGCGAACGACCCTGATTTCGCGAGCAACGCGGCACGGGTCGTCAACCGCGAACGCCTGATCCCGCAGATCGCAGCCGCGGTGCGCAAGTATACGGCCGACGCGCTTGGCGGCATTCTCGACGGAGCCGGGGTTCCCAATGCACCGCTGCTGACCACCGATCAGGTTGCACGGCATCCGCAAACCCGCGCCCTCGACATGATGGTGCGATGTACAGACGACGATATCGATCTTGTTGGCGTGCCGCTCGCGTTCGACGGCGCACGTCCACGCGCACGCACCGCTGCGCCGGCGCTCGGCCAGCACAACGCCATCCTTCGAACACCCGCAAGCAGGGGGACCACCAATGCGAACTGAATTCCAGACCATCAAGGTCGAACGGCGTGACGGCGATATCCTGCTGGTGACGTTGCACCGGCCGGAAGCGTCCAATGCCATGAACACCCAGATGGGCCTCGATTTGGTGGAACTGTTCGAGGGCTTCTCGACCGACATCGAGGGCCTGCGCGCGGTGATCCTGACCGGACATGGCGACAAGGCGTTTTGCGCGGGCGGCGATCTGAAGCAGCGCAACGGCATGACGGATGAGGCCTGGCAGGCACAGCATCTGGTCTTCGAGCGCATGCTGCGCGCCCTGCTGGGCTGTCCGATTCCCGTGATCGGCGCGATCAATGGCGCGGCCTATGGCGGCGGCTGCGAGATCGCGGCTGCGCTCGACTTCGTCTACGCCTCGACCAATGCGCGCTTCGCGCTGACCGAAGTGACGCTCGGCATCATGCCAGGCGGCGGCGGCACGCAAAATCTGCCGCGCGCCGTCGGCGAGCGCCGCGCCAAGGAATTGATCCTGTCCGGCAAGCCGTTCTCGGCTGCCGAGGCCGAGCAGTGGGGACTGGTCAATCGGGTGCTGCCGCCAGGGGAATTGCTGGAGGCGACCTTCGCCATCGCCCATCGCATCGCCGCCAACGGCCCGATCTCGGTGCGCCAAGCCAAGCAGGCGATCCATCGCGGCTTGCAGATGTCGCTCGCCGATGGCCTCGCCTTCGAGATCGAGGCTTACAACCGCCTGGTCCCGACGGCGGACCGGCGTGAAGGCGTGCTGGCATTCAACGAGCGCCGCAAACCCAACTTTCAAGGCAAGTAGGAGGAGGCGCGAAATGCGTGAGAAAGCTCGTGTTCGCGAGGTAGGACCCCGGGACGGCATTCAGATGGTCAAGACCATCTTGCCGAGCGCGCGCAAGTTGGCCTGGTGCCGTGGCACGGTGGAGGCCGGAATCCGCGAGGTCGAGGTGACTTCATTCGTGCCGGCCAAGGTGATCCCGCAATTTGCCGATGCGGACGAGGTGGCCCGGGGCGCGCTCGCGATGCCTGGCTTGCGGCCGTCGGTCCTGGTTCCGAATCTGAAGGGGGCCGAGCGTGCCTTCGCGCTCGGTGTGCCAATCGTCAACTACGTGCTGTCGGCAAGCGAGGAGCACAATCAAGCCAATGTTCGCCGCAGCACCGAGGAGTCGCTGCAGGACTTCGCACGCATCGCCGCGGCGCGCGATGAGCGCCCCGGCGCGCGGATCGAGCTCGGTGCGGGAATAGCGACCGCGTTCGGCTGCACCATCTCGGGCGCAGTATCGGAAGCGCGGGTGGTCGACATCGCCGTGCGGCTCGCCGGGATGGGCGCCGACGAGATTATTGTTGCCGATACGGTCGGCTATGGTGACCCCGGGCAGGTTCGCCGCCTGATGGGCGCGGTGATCGCAGCCGTTCGTCCGCTGCCGGTCGCCTGCCATTTCCATGACACGCGCGGTCTCGGCCTTGCCAACGTGACGGCGGCACTGGAGGCGGGTGTACGCGCGTTCGACGCCTCGCTTGCCGGGCTCGGCGGCTGTCCGTTCGCACCCGGCGCTACCGGCAACATCGACACCGAGGATACCGTCTTCCTGCTCGAGCAACTCGGTTTCGATACCGGCGCCGATGTCGAGCGGCTGGTTGCCTTGCGACGGGAGGTCGAGAGCTGGCTGCCCGGCGAGCGGTTCTCCGGCGCGATCGCCCGTGCCGGCCTGCCCAAAACGTTCCGCGTGTCGGCCAGCGCCGCCGCCTGAAAGGAGTTGACATGAACTATCACGACGCCGCCCAAACCGCCGACATTGAGGTCACCGTCGCGTTGGGCGAGGATTTCTCCGACCTGCGCAACACGGTGCGGCAGATCTGCAAGGGCTTTCCGGGTGAATACTGGCGCAAGCTCGACGACCAAAGCGCCTATCCGACCGAATTCGTCGCGGCGTTGACGGAAGCGGGATTCCTCGGCGCGCTCATTCCGGAGGAGTATGGCGGTTCGGGTCTGCCGCTGCGTGCGGCCGCGGTGATCCTCGAAGAGATCAATGCGAACGGCTGCAGCGCCAGCCCCGCGCATGCCCAGATGTACATCATGGGTACGTTGCTCCGTCACGGCAACGAAACCCAGAAGCGGACCTACCTGCCGGAGATCGCGGCGGGTCGGCTGCGGCTGCAGGCCTTTGGCGTGACCGAGCCCAATACCGGCTCCGATACCACCCAGCTCAAGACCCGCGCCGAGCGTCAGGGGGACGTCTATATCGTCAACGGACAAAAGGTCTGGACGTCGCGGGCGCTGCACTCCGATCTGATGCTGCTGCTGGCGCGCACCAGTCCGGTCGATCAGGTGAAGCGCCGTACCGACGGGCTTTCGGTGTTCCTCGTCGACTTGCGCGAGGCCAAGGGCAATGGCGTCGAAATCCGCCCGATCAAGGCGATGGTCAATCACAACACGACCGAAGTGTTCATCGAGAACCTGAAAGTGCCGGCCGCCAATCTCATCGGTGAGGAGGGCAAGGGCTTTCGCTACATCCTCGACGGCATGAACGCCGAGCGGATCCTGGTCGCCTCTGAATGTGTGGGGGACGGGCGCTGGCTTCTCGGCAAGGGTGTCGCCTATGCCAATGAGCGGCGTGTCTTCGGCCGCTCGATCGGCCAGAATCAGGGCATCCAGTTTCCGCTGGCACGCGCCTATGCCGAACTCGAAGCCGCCGACATGATGTGTCGCCGCGCAGCGGCGCTATTCCAGGCTGGGCAGCCCTGCGGAGCAGACGCCAACATTGCCAAGCTGCTGGCGTCGGAGGCCACCTGGAAGGCCGCCGACACGACATTCCAGACCCATGGCGGCTTCGCCTTTGCGCAGGAATACGACGTCGAGCGCAAATGGCGTGAGGTCCGCCTTTACCAGACCGCCCCGATCTCGACCAACATGGTGCTGGCCTATGTGGCGCAGCACGTGCTCGGTCTTCCGCGTTCCTACTGAGGAGAGACCCATGCTGGATATCACGCGTCAGACGGCGAATTTCGTCGCAGGCCTCAAGCTGTCCGATCTGTCCGGCCGCTGCCGCGAAGCGGCGCGGACCGGCATCATCGATTGCGTCGGCGTCATGATCGCCGGCGCCGCCGAGCAGCCAGTGCGGATCGTGTCGGCGATGGTGGCCGCGTCCACCCAGAACGACGGCGCACCCGAGGTTCCGTCGGGTCGCAATCTCGCGGCGCCGGATGCCGCGCTCGTCAACGGTGTCGCGGCGCATGTGCTCGACTATGACGACGTGGCGCTTGCCGGACACCCGAGCACCGTGCTGGTGCCTGCCATCCTGGCCGAAGGCTGGTCGCTCGACTCCAGCGGCGCCGACGCGCTCGCCGCCTATGCCGCAGGGTACGAGGTATGGGCGCAGGTCATCGCGCTGGAGCCTGGTCACCTCCATGAGCGCGGCTTTCATCCGACAGCCGTGATGGGCGCGCTTGCGACCGCGGCCGCCTGTGCGCGGCTGCGCAAGCTCGACTCCACGAAGACCGCGCACGCCATCGCGATCGCCGCCTCGCTCGCATCGGGACTGGTCGCCAATTTCGGCACCATGACCAAATCGCTGCATGCTGGCCGCACCGCCCAATCCGGCGTACTCGCCGCGCGTCTGGCCGATCAGGGCTTTACCGCATCGCTCGACGTGCTCGAGCATCAAACCGGCTTCCTGCGTGCCCATTCGCCCTCAGGCACGCCGGAGATCGAAAACGGCACGATCGATATCGGCCGCAACTGGCGGCTTGCCGATCTCGGCATCAATGTGAAGCGCTATCCGACCTGCTATGCCACCCATCGCTCGATCGACGCGATGATTGGCCTCGTGAACACGCACAAGCTCAGACCCGATGACGTGAAGGAGATCCGGGTCCATACCGGCGTCACCCAAAGGCTGATGCTGCGCAACACCAATCCGCAGACCGGTCTCGAGGCCAAGTTCAGCATGGAATTCGCGATGACCGCCGCGCTGATCGCCGGTCGTGTCGGGCTGTCCGAGCTCACGGACGAGTTCGTCTCGCGGCCCGAAGTCGGCGCTACCTTCGCCAAGGTCCGCTGCACGACAACCGATGAAATCATGCCGGGCGACCAGCCGTTCGCGCCGGCCGACCGCGTCAGCGTCGTGTTGGTTTCGGGCGAGGTGCTCGAGCACGCGCCGGTGGTTCATGCCAAGGGCAGCTGGCAGCGTCCGCTTTCGCGCGACGAGTTGCAGGATAAGTTCCTGGACTGCGCGACGCGGGTATTCAAGCGTGGTCAGGCCGCAGCGCTGTTCGAGCAGCTCTGGAATATCGAGAACCTCGGGTCGATCCGTTCGCTGCGCCTGACCAACGACCGGGCCGACGCATGAGCGCAGCAATGCCTGGGAAGGGATCGACGCCGCGCATCTGGCACCAGTCGGTCAACGAGCTCGATCATCTTGATGTCTACAAGCGAGCACTCGAGGCTCATGCCGCGGAAATCCTCGGCGATGACGCCGAGGTCGTCGTCCACGGCCTTCCGTCCGGATCGTATGGCGGCGCGTCGGCGACGGCGGTGCTGGGCAATGCGTTTGCCTATCACCGCATTCTCAGTCGGGTGATCGACAATGCGATCACGGCCGAGCGACAGGGCTATGATGCTTTCGTCATCGGTTCGTTCAGCGAACCGTTCTTGCGCGAGATCCGTTCTGCGGTCGATATCCCCGTTGCCTCGCTGACCGAGAGCGGCCTCCTGGTCGGCTGCTCACTCGGCAGCTATGTGGCATTGATCTCCAATGCGCCGGCGGTGCAGTGGATGACCAAGGTGGCGGTCGACAAGCACAAGCTCGCCGCCCGTGTGCTGGAGGTCGCAGCGATGGATCCGCCGCTCGACGAGCCGCAGCTGGCGCGTGCTTACGCCGACCCGGCTCCGGTCATCGCAAATTTCACGGCCACGGCCGAGCGCCTGGTGGCGCGAGGCGCTGATGTCGTCATTCCGGCGGAAGGCGTGCTGGCGGAACTCCTGGTTCGTCATGGCGTCCACCGCATCGCTGGCGCTCCCGTGATGGACGTGTTTGCCGTCACCTGGGCCTACGCGCTGATGCAGATCAGGCTCTGGTCGAAGGCACAACTTGGCGTGGGCCGGAGCTGGCACCACAGGCGCGACGATGCAGCGATCGTTGCAAGATTTTGGCAGGAGGACGCGCAATGAGCACTTCACCCTCAACGCAAGTCGCAGGCGTCTATCACCGCAGGCTTGGCGACGCGCTCGTCACCGGCCTCAGCGACGGTTACGTCGACATGGGATACACGATCTTTCGCAATATCCCCGAGGAGGAAACCAAGGCCATCCTGGCGCGTGATCACCGCACCTCGCCGCCACGCATCTCGGTCAACGCCTTTGCCGTGCGCATGGACAATCGGACCTACCTGATCGACTGCGGATCAGCGGATCTGATGGGGCCGACCTGCGGCCGCCTGCCGGCAAATCTCGCTGCCGCCGGCATCGATCCGGCCTCGGTCGACGCGGTGCTGCTGACCCATGTCCACCCCGACCATTCCAACGGGCTGACCGATGC
This sequence comes from Bradyrhizobium erythrophlei, assembly GCF_042430365.1. GTDB lineage: Bacteria > Pseudomonadota > Alphaproteobacteria > Rhizobiales > Xanthobacteraceae > Bradyrhizobium > Bradyrhizobium erythrophlei. Next base: position 187,368 of record NZ_JBHMET010000274.1, on the reverse strand, counting down.
CGCGACCGGAACGCGCCTGTTTCCCAACGCGGAAGTCATCGTCCATGAGAACGAGATCAATCACTGGTTCAACGACGAGGCGATGGCCAAGGCGGCCGAGCGGCCCCGGCGCCGCTATTTCGAGGCCGGCCGCACCCAGCTGAAGCCCTATATGGCTGCCGATCGCGTCAAGACCTTCCGGAAGGGCGATGTGCTGCCGGGCGTCACGGCCATCCCGATTCACGGTCATACCCCCGGCCACGCCGCCTATGTCGTATCGCGCGGAGGCGAATCAATGGTGGTTTGGGGTGACACGGTCCATGTGCCGGAGATCCAGGTTGCGCGTCCGGAAGTGACGATGGAATTCGACACCGACCCCGCGGCCGCCGCGGCCGCTCGTCAGATGATGTTCGACATGGTGGTCACTGACGACATGCTGGTCGGCGGCATGCATCTGCATTTCCCGGGGTTCGGACATATGCGGCGCGAGGCAGGCCGATACAGCCTGGTGGCGGAGCAGTGGGCGTTCGAAGTATGAGCCGCAATATCGTCGAAGCCGACGCCATCTGATCGCTCCGGAACAAGGACGGGAGGCCAAGCCGTTTGGATCACGGTGGAGAAATGCATAAAACATTTGCCTTCGGCCGGCGGATAGCACCTGCGGCCGAATTGGCTTCCGCGTATTGTGCGGGGGATTGAGGTCACAGCCGCGGTGATGGTGATGGCAGAACAGCAAACGGCAGGTCGCGGAAGCAAATTGACGATCCGCGACGTGGCGACCGCAGCGGGCGTTTCGACCGGCACGGTGTCGCGGGTGCTCAATGCCAATGCCACCGTTCATCCCGACATCCGCCGGAAGGTCCAGCGCGCAATCGATGATCTGGGCTACACGCCGAACGCGGTGGCGCAAAGCATGCGCATCCGGTCGACCCACACGATCGGCTGCATCTTGCGTGAGATCAACATTCCGCAACTCGCGGGCTTCGTCAAAGCCGCGCACGACGTGCTGGACGAGGTCGGCTTCTCGCTGCTCATCTCCAACTCGGAAGGCCGCAAGGAGCGTGAGCGGGAGCTGCTCAGCCGGCTGTCGCGGCGGCAGGCCGACGGCGTGATGATGGGGCCATACACGCCGATCGCCGGTGAGTTCGAGGCCTTCCTGCGCGATCTCGATATTCCGATCGTGCTGATCGATCGTGATCAGCCGGATTGGACTGATGCCGTCATGGCCGATCACGCCGAAGGGATGCGCGTCGCGGTCAGTCATTTGCTGGATCTCGGTCACCGGCGCGTGGCGCTGATCACCGGCGACGCCGGGCTCTATCCGGCGCGCGAACGCGTTCGCGGATATCAGGAGGCTTTTGCCGCGCGAAATCTCGAGCCTGATCCTTCGCTCGTTCACGCCGGGAGCTTCCTGCCCGGCGCGGGATTTCGTATCACCTCGGCATTGCTCGGCCAGCGCAACCCTCCGACCGCGATCATTTCCGGCGGCATCGACATGCTGTCGGGCGTGCTGCGCGCGGTGCGCGGGCGAGGCCTGCGGATACCGGAGGACGTGTCGCTGATTGCGTCAGGCCATTCCGAGCTCGCCGAGCTCGTCTCGCCAGCGGTCGCCATCATCGGCTGGGATCAGGCGGAGGTCGGTCGGATCGCGGCCGGTATGCTGCTCGATCGCATCCGAAACGACGGTCCGCACGAGCCGCGGCGCGTGCTCGTGCCCAACGAGTTCATCCCGCGCGCGTCGCTGGGCCCCCCAAGACGCACCTGAAGACGCACCTGAAGACCTGCCGTCCATGGCACGACCGGGCGGCCATAGCATGCAAGGAGAGTTCCATGAGTGGTGAAATGATCAACGGCAAAGAAGGCGAGCGGCCGATGCTGTTCCAGCCGCTCACGATTCGGGGCCTTACGCTGAAGAACCGCCTCGTCGTGCCGCCGATGGTCCATTATAGTTGCGAACCAGGAAATACCTGCGGAGCGTTTCATCTCGTACACCTTGGTCGCTACGCGCTGGGCGGCTTCGGGCTCGTCTTCGTCGAAGTGACGGCGGTGGAGGAAGTCGGACTCACCAACGAAAACGACCTCGGCATCTGGAATGACGAGCAGGCCGAGAGCTTCAAGCCGCTGATTGCCTTCATGAAGCGCCAGGGGACGGCGATCGGCATTCAGATCGGGCATGGCGGCCGCAAGTCGTCGGCACAGTCGGCCATGCAGGGCATGGGGCCGCTGACCGAGGAGAATCTGAAAGCCGGCGCCAGGATCTGGCAGCCGGTGGGCCCGACCGCCGAGCCGGTCGCCAAGGGCTGGCTGACGCCGCGGCAATTGACCACTGCCGAGTGCAAGGCAATGGTCGGCACCTGGGCAGCCGCTGCAAGGCGGGCGGTTGCCGCCGGGTTCGACACCATCGAAATCCACACCGCGCACGGCTATCTGCTTGCCTCGTTCCTGTCGCCCGTCTCCAACACGCGCAATGACGAGTATGGTGGCGACCGTGCCGGCCGCATGCGTCTGCCGCTCGAGATCGTCGAGGCGGTGCGCCGCGAAATGCCGGCCGAGATGCCGCTGTTCGTGCGCGTCTCGTCCGTCGACGGCACCGTCGAAGGCTGGAACATGGATGATACGGTCGCCTTTGCGCACGAGTTGAAGGCGCGCGGCGTCGACGTCGTCGACTGTTCCTCTGGCGGAATCTCCGGCGCGGCCACGGCGGCCCAGGTGCCGCGGAGCCTCGGCTTCCAGGTTCCTTTCGCCGAGCGCGTGCGCAAGGAGGCGGACATCACCACCATGGCCGTCGGCATCATTCTCGAGGCGCAGCAGGCCGAGGCCATCGTTCAAAAAGGCCAGGCCGATCTCATTGCCGTCGGGCGGCAGTCGCAGTTCAACCCTAACATAGCCCACCACTGGGCGCACGATCTCGGCATCAACAGCCGTTTCGAAGATTGGTCGCCCGAGTTCGGCTGGTGGCTCGAGAAGCGGATCAAGACACTCCAGGGCTTTGCCACGCCGACGGGCGTCGTTACGCGCCACTCCTGAGTGGCGTCACACATAGCTACGCAGCCGGTGAACGGAGCGCCGTCCGCGGCATCGCCGCTATCTTTGAGGATCCGCAATACCGCGCGACGGGCAACATGCGGACGATCGCGTCGCGGGTCCCAGCAGCGCGCTTCAGGTTCGCTGCTGAACTTGCGCCGAGTAGATATCGGCGAAGCGGTGGCGCAACAGGTTCTTCTGCACCTTCCCCATCGTGTTGCGTGGAAGTGACTCGACGAAGACGATACGCTTCGGCTGCTTGAATTTTGCCAGCCGTCCCGATAGCGCCGCGAGAATGGCGCGTTCATCCACCGTTGCGCCGGGTGACCGCACGACGGCAGCCGTAACGCCCTCGCCGAAGTCGGCATGCGGCACGCCGACGACGGCGCTTTCGGAGACTCCAGGGATTGCGTCGATTTCCGTCTCGATCTCCTTCGGATAGACGTTGAAGCCGCCGGTGATAATGAGATCCTTGCCGCGGCCGACGATCTGCAGATAGCCGTTCGCATCGAGCTTGCCGAGATCGCCGGTGATGAAGAAGCCGTCGGCGCGGAATTCGGCGGCGGTCTTGTCCGGCATGTTCCAGTAGCCCGCGAACACGTTCGGTCCCTTCACTTCGATCATGCCGACCTCGTCCGTGGGCAGCGCGGCACCGCTCTCTGGGTCGGTGATACGAACCTTGACGGCAGGCAGGGGACGACCCACCGCGCCCGGGATGCGCGGACCATCATAGGGATTGGAGGCGATCATGCCGGTCTCGGTCATGCCGTAGCGCTCGAGGATCTCATGTCCCGTCCGCTCTTTCCAGCCGCGATGGGTTTCGGCCAGGAGCGGCGCCGAGCCGGCAACGAACAGTCTCATGCTGGCGGTGGTGTGCTCGCTCAAATTCGTGCTCTGGAGCAGGCGTACGTAGAAGGTCGGCACGCCCATCAGCACGGTCGCCCGCGCCATTGCGGCCAGGATGCGTTCGGCGTCGAACTTCTGCATGAACAGAATGCGGGAACGCGCGGCGAACGTCACGTTGCCGGCCACGAACAGCCCGTGGATGTGATAGATCGGCAGGGCATGGATCAGGACGTCCCGGTGCGAGTAGCGCCATTGCTCGACGAGCGTCAGGGCGTTCGAGACCAGATTGCCGTGCGTCAGCATGGCACCTTTCGAACGGCCGGTCGTGCCTGACGTGTAGAGAATGGCTGCGAGATCGTCCTTGCCACGCGGCACGGTGTCGAATCCTGTGGGAAAGCTCGCCGCGGCGTCGACGAGCGAGCCCTTGCCTTGCTCGTCGAGCGTCTCGACGCGTCCGCCGGCTTTTGCGGTGATGGCGCGCAGGTCAGCTTCCTCCCTCGGATCGCACACGATCAATGTCGGCTGGGCATCGCGGATGAAATACTCGGTTTCAGCCGGCGTATAGGCGGTGTTGAGCGGCAGACAGACTGCACCGGAGCGGAGTGTTGCCAAATACAGCGCGATCGCCTCGACGGACTTCTCGACCTTCGCGGCGACGCGGTGGTTCGGACCGATGCCGCTGCTGGCAAGGAAGTTCGCAAACCTGCCGCTGAGCGCTGCGAGTTCGGCGTAGCTCAATGTCGCGCCGTCGTCCTTCTCGATGCAGATGGACTGGTCGGAAGCGGCAGAAGCAAGCAGGCGGTCGTACAGGTTCCAGGTCATGACGAGCTCTTCCGTTGGGAGTTGGTTTGCGGGCTGGGAACAAGCTCGCGCGACGACAATCTTGCGCGGAGCGCCTTCTTCACCTTGTCGGACGCCACCACGGTGCCGTGCTCCGCAAACGCTTCGTGGTTCGTCTCGATGTGGTCGAGTGCATAAAGATAGTTGACCATCAGGCCGTAGGATTGCTTGATGCCCTTGGGCGAAGCATCGCCGAGAAAATTCAGCCGCTCCAGTCGCGCGCCGTTGCCGAGATGGAAGCGGGCGACCGGATCGACCGGCTTGCCTGTCGGGAGCTTCGCCTTGAGGAAGTAATAGGCGGCAAGAGCGGTGATAGCCTCCTTCGCCTGCGCAATATCGCCGCCATCATCGAGCGCAGCCATTGCGCGCCGCGTGTCCTCATCGATCGCGCCCGAGGCCTCGGCCTTGAATTCGCTTCGAACCCAGCCGGCAAAGCCGGGAACAGGCGACAGGGTGACGAAGGTCTTCAGGTTCGGGAGCTCGCGGGCGAGGTCTTGCACCACCTGCTTGATCAGGAAATTGCCGAACGAGACGCCGCCAAGTCCCTTTTGCGTGTTCGAGATCGAGTAGAACACAGCGGTCGTGGCGTCACGTGCGGCAATCGCCTGGCGCGATTTGTCGAGCAGGGGACCAATCGCGCCGGGAATCTCCTTTGTGAGTGCGACCTCGACGAAGATCAACGGCTCGTCGACGAGCTGGGGATGAAAGAACGCGTAGCAGCGACGGTCCGGCGGCTCGAGCCGGTTGCGCAGATCGTCCCAGTCCTGGATGGCGTGGACGGCTTCATACTTGATGATCTTCTCCAGGATGTTCGCCGAGGTGGTCCAGTCGATCGGCCGCAGCACCAGGAAACCCCGGTTGAACCAGGACGAGAACAGATGGACGAAATCGTCGTCGATCGGCTGGAGCTCGGGATGCTCGCGCAACAGCGAGAGCAGCACCTCCCGCATGCGCACCAGCGAGGCCGTCCCGCCCGGCGACAGATTGAGGCGCCGGATCAGCTCCTGCCGGCGCGGCTCCGCGGCGGCATGGAGCGCCTCGAGCTTGGCGCCAGCGCCGCCTTCCTTGCGCTGGTAGGCCGCGATCGCAAGCTCGATCGCGCGACGGTCCGGCCCGAACCGGTCGGCGAGGGAAGCGAGAAATTTGAGCCGCTGCGGCTCGGCCGCCGCCTCGAACGCGGCGAGCAGCGATTGCGCGATCGCAACACCGGAGGCCTCGCCGCGACGCGACAGGAGCGCCTCGCCCAAAAGCTCGAGATCGCGATCCTCGCCCAGATCGCGTTCCAGCTTGATGCCGAGAACCGCGCGGCCACGTTGTGTCAACGTGTCGATCAGCCCTTGCAGAAACTCGGGCGCCGCGATGCGTCCGGATCGGATGTCGTTCAGCATGGTTCGTGCCTCCTCGGTTATCGCGATGGCGGACCCATCACGAGGTTGGGCAGAAAGGTGGAGATCGACGGCACCAGGCAGAGCAGGACAACCGCGAACGCCATCAGCAGGACGAAGGGCAGCGTTCCCCAGATCACGTCCCGCAACGGGATGTCGGGCGCGATGTTCCTGATGACGAAGATGTTGAGGCCGACCGGCGGATGGATGAGGCCCATCTCCATCACGATCGTCATCACCACGCCGAACCAGATCAGGTCGAAGCCTGCGTCCTTGAGCGGCGGCAGGATGATCGGTGCGGTCATCAGGATGATCGAGACCGGCGGCAGGAAGAAGCCGAGCACGACCACCAGCACCAGGATCGCGCCCAGCAGCACCCATCGCGAGAGCTGCATCGCGACGATCGCCTGCGCCGCCGCCTGGCTGATGTGGAGATAGCTCATCACGTAGGAGTAGAGCAGCGACATGCCGATGATCAGCATCAGCATGGTCGATTCCTTCAGCGTCGATTCCAGGATCGGGCCGAGATCCTTGCGCCGCCACACGCCATAGATCGAGGCGATCAGAACAAGCGCAAGGATGCCGCCGAGGCCTGCGGTTTCCGACGGCGTGGCATAGCCGCCATAGAGCGCAATCATCACGCCGCTGAGCAGCACGACGAAGGGCAGGACGCGCGGCAGCGCGCCGAACCGCATCGCCATGGTGAAGCGCTCATTCGAAAGGATCGGATGCTGCGCAGGGTCCGCGGCATAGGCTCGTTGCGCCGCGGCATATTCGGCCCTGAACCTCAGCACCGCGTAGGTCGCAAACAGCACGACCAGGAGAAGACCCGGGCCGATCCCAGCAAGGAAGAGGCGCCCGAGAGACTGCTCCGCCGCGACCGCATACAGGATCATGGTGATCGAGGGGGGAAGCAGGATGCCCAGCGTGCCGCCGGCTGCGATGACACCTGCGGCAAAGCCGCCGGAATATCCCCGCTTGCGCATTTCGGGAATGCCTGCCGAACCGATCGCCGAGCAGGTCGCCGGAGACGATCCGGCCATCGCCGCGAACAGTGCGCAGGCAAAGACGTTGGCGATGCCGAGTCCACCTGGGATGCGACCCATCCAGACGTGCAGCGCGCTGTAGAGGTCCTGTCCCGCCTTCGACTTGCCGATCGCCGCGCCCTTAAGAATGAAGAGCGGGATGGCAAGCAGCGTGATCGAGGCCACCTCTTCGTAGACGTTCTGCGTCACCGTATCGAGCGATGCGGCGGGCATGAAGAAGTACATGAAGATGACGGCGACGGCGCCGAGCGCAAGCGCGATCGGCATGCCCGAGGCCATCACGGCAAGCGTGGCTCCGCCATACATCAGTCCAACGGCAAACGTGCTCATTTGCTTCTCCATCCATCGATCGCCGAGGCGAGCTGAAGCGCGATTTGCAGCGTCAGCAGCGTCATGCCGAGCGCCATCATGCTGTAGGGAATCCACAGCGGCGGGGCCCAGGTCGATCCGGACACCTGTCCGTCGACCCATGCCTCATGCAACAGCGTCCACGATTTCCAGGCGAAGAAGCAGCAGAACAGAAAGCTTGCAGCGTCCACCACGAGCGCGCGCAGCGCATTGCCGCGCTTTGACAGATAGCCGGTGAGGGCCTCGATACCGATGTGGCCGCGTCCCGCCTGCACGAAAGCGGTGGACAGGAACGTTGAGCCGACCAGCAGGAAGACCGCAGCCTCGTCCTGCCAATAGGTTGCGGCGTTGAAGAAGTAGCGTGCGGCCACGCTGTAGCTCAGGATCGCGCTCGCGACGATGAGCGCGATCGAGCAGACCACAACGATCATCCTGTTGAGCAGGCTCATAGCGCGGTTGATCAGCCCGACCGGAGAGCCGGGTCGCGCTGCCGTCACGACGACGGAATGGCCGAGATCGACGCCGTGCGCGCTCATGAGCCGGCCTCCATGGCAAGCTTGATCAGGCGGGCGCAGTTCTCGTTCTTGTTGGCGTAATCCTTCCAGGCCGTGTCGCGCGCAAGCTCCCGCCAGGCCTGAACCGTCTTGTCGTCGAGATCGTGGACCGTCGCGCCGGCGGCCTGGTAGACCTTGGCCACGCGGACATCGTCCTCAACGGCCGCCGCGCGGCCGAACGCTTCGAGCTCGGCGCCGACCGAGACGATGATGTCGCGCTCTTCGCTCGAAAGCCGGTCGAACACCGCCTTCGACATCACGAGCGGCTCGAGCATGAACCAGTAGCTCTTGGCCCGCCCGGTCGTCAGATGCTTGGCGAGCTCCTCCAGGCGGAACGAGGTCAGGCTGGTGGACGAGGTGAGGGCTGCGTCGCACGCGCCGGTCTGCATCGCCGCATAGAGTTCATTGGAGGGGAGCGACAGCACCGAGGCGCCGGCAGCCTGGAGCACGAGATCCATCTCGCGCGAGCCACCGCGGACTTTCATGCCCTTGGCATCGCCGACCGCGACCAGCGGACGCACGCGGCTGGCGACGCCGCCGGCCTGCCAGATCCAGGTGACGATGACGATGCCTTTGGCGGCGAGGAACTTGCTGAACTCCTGGCCGATCGGCTTGTTCTTCCAGCCGAGCCCTTCCTCGTAGCCGGTGACGAGGCCCGGCATCAGGCCGATGTTCAGTTCGGGAAGATCGCCGCCGGCGTAGGAGATCGGAATGAGGCTCATGTCGAGCGCGCCTTTGCGCATCGCCGAGAACTGCGCGTTGGTCTTCATCAGCGATGAGCCGGGATAGATCTCGGCGGTCATCGCTCCTTTGCTGCGCTCCTGGATCAGGGCGGCAAAACGCCGGCAGAGCCGGTCGCGGAAATCGCCCTCGGTCGCAGTGCCACCCGGAAACTGGTGCGAAATCTTCAGCGCTGTGGCCGCGCGGGCCGACCCGAACCGGAGCAGCGCCGGTGCCGCGATCCCGAGCGCCAGGGTTTGGCGTCTTGAAATCTTCATTCCATACCTCCCGTGCCAGATTGCATTTTTTAATTCTAATCTTGCATACAATTTATATATGAACTGCATGCTGTATGTTTTGTCAAGTGTGTGGTATGGAATCGTCTGACCGGATGTATACAATGAGCCAGGCCTTCAGACTGAAGCAGTCGATCGAAGACGCTGTAATTGCGGGGGAATTTCTGCCGGGGGATCGCCTGGACGAGGCGTCGCTGGCGGGCCGATTCGGGGTGTCTCGAACCCCGATTCGGGAGGCGCTCCTTCAGCTCGGCGCCGAGGGGTTCATCGACGTGCGGCCGCGCCGCGGCGCGATTGTCAGCGTGCCGTCTCCGACCAGGCTGTTCGAAATGTTCGAGACCATGGCCGAGATTGAAAGCGCCTGCGGACGACTGGCGGCGCGCAGGCTCACGCCGGAGAACGACGCGGCCATGGAAGCTGCGCACAAAGCCTGCGAGGTGGCGGCGCGGGAAGGCGATAGCGAGCAATACTACGCGGACAACCGCAATTTTCACGAAGCGATCTACCGCGCGAGCCGCAACAGCTTCCTGGCCGATCAGGCCTTCGCTCTGCACAAGCGCTTGAGCGCCTATCGACGCATCCAGCTTCGCGCGCGCAACCGTTTGCTGCAGTCGCTACAGGAGCACGCCGGGATTTTGGAGGCGATCCGCGCTGGCGACGAGCAACTCGCCGCGAGCCGCCTTCACGACCACGTCCTGGTGCAGGGCGAGCGGTTCTCGGACATGGTGCTTGGCCTTGCTGGGGATCGACGATCCGCTTCGGCTGGAAGCAGAAGTGGGACGGCGAAACAGGGGGCGTTGCTTCAAGCCGAAGATAGAAGGTAGCGCAGGCGTGGCGGGTGTGGGGAAAGGCGGTAGCTCTCCCCCGCTACCAATTCCGCGATTTTGTACGCCAAACTACGATTTCCCGCGATTCCGTCCTGCGCTCGCTTGACCGCTTACTTGCTTGGCAGGGCCATTCCGGCCGACTTCGCGCCCCACATGCAGAAGCTTGTCGGCTCAAATCCGAATTGTCGCGGCCGGTGCGTTGCTTCGTCCTCGACCTCGTCGACGCCGACCGAGTATTCGAAGATCATCCCGTCCGGTCCCTTGAAGTAGAGGAAACGCGCACCCGAGGTGGGATGCCGTCCTGGACCGAACACGATCGGGACGCGCTTCTCGCTGAGAAAATAGAACGAGCGCAGCACGTCGTCATTGCTTTCGACCTGGTGATTGATGTGCTGAATGCCCGCCTGCGGCGCGCGCACCAGAGCGATGGTGTGATGAATGGCATTGACGCGCATCAACGGGATATCGCCGATGCGGTCGCTGACGCGGGCGTTGCAGACCCGGGTCCAGAACCGCTCGTCGCGCGAAGGATCAATTGAGTTCAGGCCGATATGGCTGAAGCCGGTGATGCCGGCGTCGCGGCTGGCGAAATAGCGTCGTCCGCTGCGCTCGGGGCGCACGACGAGCTCGATGTGATTGCCGGTCGGGTCGCGAAAGCCCATGAAGGCTTTCACCTTGCGCTGTTCGGCCTCCTCCGCGGTACCGGAATGGACGACGTGGCCGAGTGCTTCCAGCGTTGCGGCTGCGTCCTGCAACCCCGCTTCATCCTCGACCTCGAATCCGACGGTCTGCTCGCGAGGATCTCCTTCCGAATAACACAGCGTATGCGCGCGCTCGTCGGACCGCAGATACAGGGCGTTCTTTCCGCGCTCGGCAACTTGCAGGCCAAGGCAAGCGGTGGCAAAGCTTTCAGCCTGCTCGAGATCGGGTGAACCGAGGCGGACATAGCTGACGTCCCTTAGCTGGATCATGCTTGTCTCCCGTTCGGCTGGTGCTGCGCGCTCAGCTCGGGAACGCCCTTGCTTTCGCTGCCCCAATTGCAAAGTGACGTGGCGGTGCGAGGAAATTGCCGGGCCGGACGCGGCTCGCCGCCGACCTCGGCCATGCCGTTGACGTAAGACAGCATCAGCCCGTCAGGGCCCTCGACATGCAGGAAGATCTGGCGCGAGGCGGACTGGCGGCCCGGGCCTTGAACGATCTTCACCTGGTTGTCCTGCATGAAATAGCTGTTCTGCATGATCTGATCGAGCGCCTCGACCTCGAAGGCGGCGTAGAGCAGGCCGTTCCGCCGCGAAGGATAGAGCGCGATGCGATGGTGCAATTTGTCGATCCGCAAGTAAGCGATGTCGCCGACCCGGTCGGTCACCTCGGCGCCGAGCAGACGCCAGAAGGCGAGATCGCGGACGTGATCGGTGCTGCGCAGGCCGACGCCCTGGAACTCGACGATTCCGGCGTCGCGCGGCGGAAAGTAACGCCGGCCGCTGCGGGCAGGACGCGTCACCAGATCGATGCGGTTGCCGGACACGTCGTCCGCAAGCAGGGCTGTCTGCACATATCTGCGCCGGCATTCGGCGGGGGTCGCCGGTCTCGCGGCAAAGCCGTGCCCGCGCAAGCGCTCGCTGATCTCCTGGAGTGCCGCGTCATCCCAGACCTCGATGCCGACGCTGGCGCCATCGTCCTGGTCGCGGCTGAGGCTCACGGTGCGGAAGCGATCATCGGAGCGGAAGGCAAGCTCGCCATCCTGATCCGCGACCCGCTGCAGGCCGAAGATGTCGGACACAAAGCGCGCGCAGGCCTGCGGCTCGCCGACCGCGTGACGGACATAGCAGACCGAGGCGATCAGTGGCGTGGTTCGGCTCATCGCGTCCCTGCTCACCTTGGCCGCCCCCGCTTTTGCTCGGCTTCGAGGAAGCTCCTGATCATCTGGCGCCACAGCGCGAACAGATGCTCGAACCATTTCGGATCGTTGTCCCACAGCGTGCGCAGTGCCATGCCGCGAACGACGCCGAGCGTGAGCGCCACGATATCGGCGGCAACCGCGGCCGGAACGCCACCCGCGACCAGCGCCTCGGCCCAGGCCGCCTCGACCGGACGGCGCGCCTTGCGCGAGATGTCGAGGATCTGCTTGCGCACGGCCTGGTCGGTGGAGGTCGAAAGCACGATGTCGATCGCGACCATGAAGTGTTCGCTGAAGAAGAACTCCTTGGCGTCCTCGATCACCGCCTCGATCAGGTCGCGCGGACGGTTCACGGCCGCCGCACGGCGGCGGCTGAGGATCTGAGCCTGTTCGAACACATATTCGAGCGTGGCGACGACCAGCGAGTCCTTGGTCGGGAAATGATGGAGTTGCGCGCCGCGCGAGACGCCCGCCTCGGCCGCGACTTCGGCTGTGCGAAATCTGGCGTAGCCGCGACGCCGGATCAGGTTGGCCGCCGCCTTCAGGATGCGCAGCCGGGTCTCCGCCGTTCGCTCGGCCTGGGTGCGACGACGCGGCGGCGCCAGCGCTCGGCGCGCGGATTTGACAGGAGTTGTTGCACGATCGGAACGGATGGGCATGTCAGACCTCGATCTGAACCTTCCCGTCAACGACGGTGACGGGATATGTCTTCAAGGGAATCTCGCAAGGCATGCCGGTGGGGTCACCGGTGGTGACGTCGAAGGTTCCGAAGTGGAAGGTGCATTCCACGATCTTGCCGTTGATGAGCCCTTCCTCCGACAGCGACGCCTCGCCATGGGTGCACATGTCGGCGGTGGCGTAGATCGTGCCGGCCACCCGATAGAGCGCGACGTTGGTACCGTCGGGCAGGGGAGCCTGCTTGATCTCTCCTTCGACGACGTCATCGGCGGTACAGAGAACGACTGTTTCGGCCATGTCGATATACCCTAGAGCATGGTGCTGCCGCCGTTGACGCTGATGACCTGGCCGGTCACGAACGATGCTTCGGCGGAGGCGAGATAGGACACCATCGAGGCGACTTCCTCCATTTCGGCCGGACGGCCCATGGGGATGACGCTGACGAATTTGGCGGCGAGCGCGGGTTGGCTTTTCGTGATGGCGACCATCTGCGGCGTGTTCACCGCGCACGGCGCGACCGTGTTGACGGTGATGCCGTCACGAGCGAACTCCCGCGCCATGCCGGTGGTAAGGCCATGCACACCGCCCTTGGCGGCATTGTAGGCGGCGTGATCCCACAAACCGTTACGCACGGAATCGGCGCCGAGATTGATGATGCGGCCGTAGCCTTGCTTGCGCATCGTGGGGATCGCGTACCAGGAGCACCAAAGCACGGTCCATAGATTGCGGTCGATGGTCGTCTTCAGCGTCTCTGGCGTGTGTTCCGCGAACGGCTTGATGATGCCGCCGCCGGCGTTGTTGACCAGGATGTCGAGGCGGCCGAACCGTTCGGAGGCGAGTGCGATGGTCTTCCCGGCGATCGCCTGATCGGCCAGATCGCCGGCCTGGCTGGCAACCTCCGTATCGAACTGGCCGACGAGATGGGCTGAAGCCTGCTTCAGTCCGGCTTCATCGAGGTCGGCGAGGACCAGCTTGGCGCCGTCTTTCGCCAGCCGCTCCGCGATCGCCAGACCAATGCCCTTTGCGGCACCGGTCACCATGGCCACGTTGTTCCTGAGCTTCTTGTCCATCGCGGCCCCTCAAAGGATGATGCTGACACGCCCTTGCGTGCGCAGGCCTTCGCTGTCGAGCAGGCAACGCTTCTCCTTGATGCGAAGGCGGCCGTTCTCGGCCACCAGTCGATAGCGGTTGCTGCCGAAATAGGTGTCGGTCACGCCGTCCTTGGTGCGATAGGTGATGAAGGCCGCCCCGACCTCCATCTCGTTGTCGCTGCGGCTTCTGATGCGGACATTGCTGACGAGATGCCGGGTTCGAGAATGCGGAAACTCGGCATGCGCGGTGCGCTTCATCAGGCGCTTGACGCGCTCGCTGAGCCGGAACCGGTCGTCGGCGACATAGAACAGGTTCTTGTCGGGCGAGGAATCGGCGGGAACGTCGGTCGACGGCACGTAGTAGATCGCGTCCTCGGTGAAAAGTTCGAGCCATTCCGGCAGCCGCCATTCGTCAAGCAGCTCGGCCTCGGCGAACAGGAAATCCTCGACGTCGGTCCGGGAGATGTTCTGCATCTGCGCCTCCTGCCTCTACGCCGTCGCCGCGAAGACGTGCCTGTTCCAGTTCGACCAGAACGCGCGCATCTGCAGCTCGTCGTCATAGGACGGCGTTTCCTTGCCCATGCCCTTGGAGATGTCGTTCCACTGCGCTTCCGCGGAATTGCGGAAGCCGCGCTGGCATTGTTCGAGCGCCTCGACGTCGTCGGGGGTGGCAAAGCCGCCGGGACCCAGGAATTCCAGGAAATTGAACAGGCGGTACTTGCGCGCCCAATCGGTCTCTTCCCTTGGCGCCAGCGCCCACGCGCTCACGGTCATGAAGTCGGGTGCCTGCGGATAATAGGTGCGGATCGTCACCGCCATGATGTCGTTGACGACCAGATTGGGGAATACGAACAGGTTGCGATTGTAGAGCGCAATTCGTTTCGCACGCTCCTCGCCGTAACGGCTGACGAGTCCATGGTAAAGCCGGTCTATCTCGCGCTTGCCGTCTTCGCCCCACATCGGGATCCACTGCGCCACCGGACGTCCCCACGGCGCCTTGTATTCCAGCACTGCATGCCCATTGCCGAGATCACGCGCGGCGCCATCGAGCGGCACCGGTGCCAGCCCGCCATTGGTCGCTTTCAGATAGTCGAAGTAGGTCGCGTGCGTGGTGAGCGCGTGATAGCCGTCGATCGAGTTCTCGGTGAGCAGCTTCCAGTTGGCGCGCATGGAGTATTCCTGCGTGCCGCCGACGATGGTCATGCCCATCTCGGCCTGGTCGCCGATGATATCGAGATATTCCTTCACCGGCCCGAGATAGCTGTCCAGCGTCTCGGCATTCTTGTCGAAGCAGACAAAGCAGAAGTCGCGATAGGTCTCGAACCGCGGCACCTGCTGCATATTGGATGTGCTGCGCTCCTTGAAATCCGGCGCATAGGAGGCTTCGCCGGGCTGGCTGCGCAACGCGCCGTCGAGACCGAACACCCAGCCGTGATAGAAGCACTGGAAGGATTTTGCATTGCCGTGCTTTTCACGGCAGACTTGCGCGCCGCGATGCGGACAGGTGTTGAACATGGCGCGCAAGGTGCCCTTGGCGTCGCGCGCGAACAGGATGCTGCGGCCGCCGACCTGACGTGTCACGAAGTCGCCGGGCTTGGGAAGCTCGGAGCTGTGACCCAGATAGAGCCAGCATTTGTCGAAGATGCGCGCGCGTTCGGCTTCGAGGATGTCGGGATCGACAAAGGCCCGGCGTGAAACCTTGAAGATCTGCCTGGCCTCGTCGACCATGAGCGCGGTGTTCATTCGTTCGAACGCGTTCATTGTAGTTCCTCCCTCGGTGATCTCGTCATTGCGGTCTCAATGCGGCGCGGAGGTCGTAAGTTGGCGACTCGAGATCGGCCCGCTGCGGCCTTGCGTTGGCGGCGATGATCCGCCGCAGCATGGCCATGTCCTTGGCGGCGTTCACCGAGAGCGCACCGACGATTTCGGAGCCGCGCATCGCGATCACAGAGAATTTCGCGCTGGTGGGATCGCCGCGCGCGATGTGGTCGGCATCGCGCATGTCGCCGGCGACTTGGATGTTCAGGTCGTACTGGTCGGTCCAGAACCATGGTGGGTCGTTGTATTCCCTGGTCTCGCCGATCATGTTGGCGGCCACCGCGATCGCCTGGTTCTGCGCATTCGCCCAGGTCTCGACGCGGATCGCGCGGCCGTGACAGCGGCTCCATTGCAGGGCGGCATCGCCGGCACAGAAGATGCCTGAAACGGCAGTGCGGCCGCAGGCATCCACCGCAATGCCTCCCGCGATGGGCAGACCGAGCCGTTCGGCAAGGTCGTCCGACGGAATGACGCCGATGCCGACGAGCACGAGGTCGGCCGCGATCTCGGTGCCGTTGCTGAGCCGAACGGAATTCGACGTAGAGCCGCTCACCGTCGCGCCAAAGACGAATTCGACGCCCTGACTGCGATGCGCGGCCGCAACGAGATCGCTGACCAGTGTCGGGAACGCGCGGGCGAGCAGCCGCGCTTCGCTTTCGATCACCGTGACGCGGCAGCCGTTTTTGGCGGCTGCACAGGCGGCTTCCAGGCCGACGACGCCGCCTCCGACGATGACGATGCGCGAACGTGCCTCGATGTGGCGACGAAACCGGAGCGCATCCTCGACATTGCGCAGATACTGCACCTCTAGCGGCGCGTCTTCGAGTGCCGCAAGCCGCCGCGGCCGCGTGCCGGTCGCGAGCAGCAGGTGGTCGTAGGGGAAGCAACGGCCGTCCGCGGTCGAGACGATGCGACGCTCGGCGTCGCAATCGACTGCGGGGGCGCCGGTCTCGAGCCGGACGCCCAGCGTTTCGTTCCAGTCCCGGGCCTGCTTGATGTAGGCGACCGGCGCATCCGCAGACAGCAACATCCCCTTGGAAAGCTGCGGCCGCTCATAGGGAGGGTGGAGCTCTTCGCCGATCATGGTGATGGAGCCCCTATAGCCGCGGCCTCGCAGCGCCTCCGCGGCGCGGCCGCCGGCCTGGCCGGCTCCCACGATCACGATGTTGTCGACCGGCTGCGCCACGCTCGCTTCGCTCCCTGATGCGATGGCTGATCGCTTATGTTTGTATAGTGCACTAGCATACCAATTCGGCGTTGCATAGAAAATAAAAACAGTCCAACCTGCTTGTAAATGAAACAGCAGCGCGGTTCCGGCCGCGCGTGCGGCGCAAAATGCATCGAGGAAACGTCTTGGTCGAAGCGATCGATACCCATACCCATTTCGTGCCGCGGCACATTCGGGCGGAACCGGCCCGCAACCCGCTCTGGCCGTCCGTCGAGCTCAGGGACGAAGCCGCGGCCGTCATGGTCGGCGGCAAGGTCTTTCGGATGATCGATGCCCGCAGCTGGGATGCGGCACGCCGGCTCGATGACATGGCGCGCGACGACGTCAACGTGCAGGTGGTGTCGCCGATGCCGGAATTGCTGTCGCATTGGTTTCCACCTGATGACGCGGATGCGCTTTGCCGCCATGTCAATACGGGGATCGCGGCGCTATGTGCCGAGCACTCCCGCCATTTCATCGGCATCGGGATGGTTCCGATGCAGGATGTTTCGCTTGCGGTGCGGCGAGTGGAGGAGATCAGATCACTCGGCTTGCGCGGCATCGAGATCGGCACGCATATCAATGGCATGCCTCTCGGCGACGCGCGCTTGCACGACATCTATGCGGCCGTGGAGCAGGCCGGATTGATACTGATGATCCATCCGCTGCACCCGCTCGGGCTTGACCGGATGGGTGGCCGGCCGGAGCTTGCAGCCGTGGCCGCGTTTCCGCTGGAGACCGCCTTCGCCGCGGTGTCGCTGATGACGCATGACGTACTCGAGCGCTTTCCAAAACTGCGGATCATGCTCAGCCATGGCGGCGGCGCGCTGTCCTGGATCCTGCCGCGCCTGCAGCACGCTTGCGCGCTTGGGCCGCCGCTGCAGGGCCTTTTTGCGAGAGAGCCGGCGGAGATCGCCAGATCCTACTATTACGACACGATTCTCTATGATCCGCCGGCGCTGCGGCATCTCGCCGCCAAGGTCGGGATCGATCGGCTGGTGGTCGGATCGGACTATCCGTTCACGATCAAGCAGGACCGGCCTGCGCAATTTGCCGAACAGGCCTTGGCCGTGACGCGCGAAACATTTTCCGCCAATGCAAGGCGGCTGCTTGGGCTTTACGCGGAGCCCTCAACGCCGCGACGCTAGAGGGAGGCCGTGTTGGCAATCTGCTATTCGTATCGCCGGTTCTGTTCGCTCGGGCCGCTGCCGCCGCGCACGCCGGCGCGGCCGGATCCGCAGGTGCCGATGGACTACATGCTCGGCCCGTGCTCGCATGGCAAGATCGGCGCATTCTATTTCTACGCGGACGGTTCGCGGGATGATCCGGCATTCGGCTTCTTTGACATCGAGGTGTCGGTTCAGCGGATAGGAGAGGACCGGCTGCGGCTCGAACTCTACTGCATCGCCGACGGCTATCAGAGTGCGCGCGGGATCGGTGCAAGGCATCCGCTGAAGATCGTGGTGCTGGCCGGGGAAACGGTTTTGGGGACGGCGAACTGGCACTTTCCCGATGTGATCTGCGGGCATGCCGACCCCATGCATTTTGCGGCGGATATGGCCGTCGGCGACGGACGCTTTGCCGAGATCGATCGTGTCGAGTTGCGCGGAACGCGCGGTGAATCGGAACCATGCGGATAGGGCAGAACCGAGCAGCGCGCTTGCAAGTGGATGTTCGCGCAGATAGTAAATTAGAGTACGAACAAGAACAAACCGGGACTTTGCGCCGGACGGTAGCTTGCGAGTCGCCGGCGCCGGCCTGAGGGAGAAGTCATGCGCTTTCGCATTGCGGTCGCGTTGTCGCTCTTCATTGCACTCATGGCGCCGGCGGCAAGCGCGTCGGCGGAATCCTACCCGTCGCGGCGCATCAACCTCATTGTCCCGTTCCCCGCGGGCAGCGCGACTGACGCCGTGACGCGGCGCCTCGCCGAGCGCATCCGCGCCGGGACAGGCGCGACGGTTCTGGTCGACAACAGGCCCGGCGCGGACGGCAATCTTGCCGCGCTCTCCGTTCTGAAGGCCGACGCCGACGGCTACACGGTCTTCGTCACCACCAATTCGACCCAGGCAGCCAATGTCAGCCTGTTCCAATCCATGCCCTACGACCCCAAGGCGGATTTCGTGCCTGTGGCAGGGATCATGACCATTCCGATGATGCTGACCGTGCGGCCGGATTTTCCGGCCAAGGGCGTCGCGGACTTCGTTGCGCTGGCGAAAACGCGGCAGAAGCCGCTGTCCTTCGGAAGCGGCAACACCTCGAGCAGGGGCGCAGCCGAGCTGTTTCGCCACAGGGCCGGGATCGAGATGCAGCACGTCCCCTATCGCGGCATGCCGCAGGCGCTGACCGACGTGCTGGGCGGCGAGATCGATTGCGTCTTCGCCGATCCCGCGAGCGCGCAAGGGCTGATCCAGGATGGCCGGTTGCGCGTGCTCGCGGTGACCAGCAGCGAGCGGCTCGCGAGCATGCCGGACATTCCGACGCTCGCGCAGGCCGGATTGCCGGGCGCCGAACTGACCGCCTGGGTCGGGGTGTTCGTCCGTGCGGGCACGTCCCCCGAGATCGTCGCGAAGCTCAGCCAGGCGGTGCTCGCCTTTGTCAACGACGAGGACACGGCGGCCTATCTGCAGTCCGTCGGCGCCAAGCCGTTTCCGGCCGGTCCCGGCGAGCTGAAGAGCTTCGAGGAAGCCGACACGCGACGCTGGGCCGAAATCGTCGAGTTCGCGAAGATCGAGAGGAAGTGACGCGCGCGGCATTCGCGGTTGCAATCGCCTCCTGAAATTAGTACATCAGCGTACTAAATAGCGGGAGACGACGGATGGGAACGCTGTGCGCCGGGCGAGTCGCGATTGTGACGGGAGGCGGCCGCGGGCTTGGGCGCGAATACGCGCTGATGCTGGCGGAGCAGGGCGCGAAAGTGGTCGTCAACGATCTCGGCAGCACGGCCGCGGGTGAAGGGGTCGATCTCTCGCCCGCGCAGCAGGTCGTCGACGACATCAGGCGCGCCGGAGGCGAAGCGATCGTGAATGGCAACGACGTCAGCGATTGGGCCGGGGCCAAGGCGCTGATCGACGACGCCGTCAATACGTTCGGCCGGCTCGACGTCCTGATCAACAATGCCGGCATCCTGCGCGACCGCATGATGGTCAACATGATCGAGGCGGAGTGGGACGCCGTAATCAAGGTGCATCTGAAGGGCACCTTCGCACCGTCGCACCATGCCGCGCAATATTGGCGCCAGCAGGCCAAGACCCGTGGCGCGCCCGTCAGCGCCCGCCTGATCAACACCTCATCCGCATCCGGCTTGTTCGGCAATGTCGGCCAGAGCAATTATGGAGCCGCCAAGGCCGGCATCGCCGCCTTCACCATCATCACCGCGATGGAGCTTCGGCAGTACGGCATCACGGTGAATGCGATCGCGCCCCGGGCGCAGACCCGGATGACCGAGGGATTGCGGGAGCGCACCGAAGAAGAGATCAAGCGGCGCAATCCGCGCTGGGTTGCGCCGATCGTGGTCTGGCTTGCCAGCGAACAATCGGCGGACGTCACCGGCCGCGTGTTCGAGGCCGGCGACGGCATTCTGAGGGTTGCCGAAGGTTGGCACGCCGGCCCTGGCATCGACCCGGTCGAGGACCCGAACGAACTCGGCCCTCAGGTGATGGAGCTGATGCGGAAAGCGCGCCCCAACGCCGATATCTGGGGACGCGACATCGTCTCATGAGCTTTTCGGGATCTCTCCCGAAAATCCGCGCCTTTCGGCAGGGGACGGTCTCAGGCGGCCACCCGCCGCTTTTTCCGGGTCTTGGAACGCTGCGTCTCCTCCTCCGCCTCGTCCTCTCCGCTGTCGGCGACCGTGCCATCGGACATCGCAAGGAGGTTGTGCTTCATGGCGAGGAGCGCGTCCGAAGCTGCCTCCAGCTGCTTGCGGTCGATCCCGTTGACGATCTTGGCATTGAACTTGTCGGTTTCCTTCCGGAGCTTCTCCAGGAAGCCGCGCGCCTGCTTGGTGACATAGACACGCTTGACCCGCCGGTCGACCGGATCGGCCTGGCGTAACACGAAACCGGAGGACTCCAGCCGATCGATCAGGGCGCCGACGGCGACCTTGCCGACGTCGAGCTCGTTGGCGAGCTGGGTCTGAGGCAGGCCGTCCTTGCGCGAGATGAACGCCAGCACCCACCATTGCGAGCGGGTGATGCCGAGCGGCGCCAGCGCGCGGTCGAACATCATCCTCCGGAGCCGCGACACGTCGTGGATGAGGTAGCCAAGCCTAAGATCCCAATCGGGCTGATCGACCATTGATATTTCCCTTCAGGCGAGTCGGGCCAGAGGTTCACTAATACCATACACCAGCGTATTTTAAAGGGTGGCGCACGAAATCTGCACAGATTCACGCTGTACCATAGTCGGCCGAACGACCGATTTACAAAATAAGTACGCTAGTGTATTAATTAGGTCGAGCCGCTGGTCCGGTCCGGCCGAGGACGCGGCTCGCCACACAGACATCGGCCACAGGGAGGGAAGTCGCCATGTTCGACGCCGCCGTGCTCAAGGGAAAGCGCATCCTGGTGACCGGCGGAGGCACCGGGCTCGGCAAGGAGATGGCGGTCGGGTTCGCCGCTCATGGCGCATACGTCTACATCTGCGGGCGGCGTCAGGAGGTGCTTGATCTGGCCGTGCGGGAAATCCGTACCAGATCGAGCGGGAAGGCGTCCGCGCTGCTCGCCAATGTCCGCGATCCCGACAGCATCGAAGCGATGATGACGAGCATCTGGGAGGACGGTCCGCTCACCGGCCTCGTCAACAACGCCGCGGCCAATTTTCTGGCTCCGACCGAAAGCCTGTCGCCTCGTGGCTACGAGGCGGTGCGCGCGACGGTGATGGACGGCTCGTTCTATGCCTCGCTTGCCTGCGGCAAGCGGTGGATCGCGGCCGGTTTGCCCGGCGTGATCATCTCCAATCTCGTCACCTGGGTGTGGACCGGCTCGGCCTATGTGGTGCCGGCGGCGATGGCGAAGGCGGCCGTGCACGCGATGACCATGTCGCTTGCGGTCGAGTGGGGGCCGAAGGGCATCCGCGTCAATGCCATCGCGCCCGGGCCGTTCCCGACCGAGGGGGCCTGGGACAAGCTCAATCCGCTGGCGGAGACCGGCGTCGGCGCGACGCAGGCGGACGAGGTGCCGCTGCGTCGCTTCGGCAAGATGGACGAGCTGCGCAATCTCCTGATCTTCCTGATGTCGGACGGCTGCAGCTACATCACCGGCGACACGATCAGCATCGACGGCGGTCATCATTTGGCGGCGCCCAGCACCTTCGCGGGGCTCTCAAAACTGTCGCCGGCCGACTGGCAGCGCGCACGCGACGCCATTCAGGCCTCGGTGCAGAAGGAAAAGCAGGCGCGGTCGATCTGAGCCTTGGTAGAAGGCGCGCTTGCAGTCACGAAGGGAGAGACGCCGATGGGACTGGCCATATCGACAAAGAGCTTCGACTTCGCCATGGACGATGGCCTTGCCCATATCGTCCTGAATCAGCCCGAGCGCGGAAATCCGATCGACGGGGAGTTTTGCCGGGAGTTCTGCCTGGCAATCGCGGAACTGAGCGAACGCACGGACGTGCGGGCGGTGCTGCTCTCCGCGCGCGGTCGGCTGTTCAGCGTCGGCGGCGACCTGATGTCGCTGGTGAATCAGGAAGACGCGCTGCCGCGAACGATCAAGACGTGGACAGCCGACCTTCATGCCGCGATCGCCAGAATGGTCCGGATGCGCCCGCCGGTCGTTGCCGCCGTCCACGGCAATGTCGCGGGTGGAAGCGTGTCGCTGATGGCGGCGGCCGACCTCGTGGTCATGGCGGAATCGGCGCGGATCTCGGCGGCGTTTTCCAGGATCGGCTTCAGCCCGGACAGCGGGTCGACCACCACGGTCACGCGCCGGATCGGCGTTGCGCGCGCCAGGCGCTTCTTCCTGCTCGGCGAGACGCTCGACGCGAAGACGGCGCTGTCGCTCGGACTGGTCGACTTCGTGGTCGCCGACGACGCGGTGCAGGGCGAGGCGGAGCGCATGGCGCGCGAACTCGCCGCGGGGCCGACCGAGGCCTACGGCGCAATCAAGCGCCTGTTTTCGGAGACGCTGGAGCGATCGCTGGAAAGCCAGCTCGAGGAGGAGGCGCGGACGCTGGCCGCGATCTCGCGGACCAACGACGCGCGCGAGGGCGTCAAGGCCTTCGTCGAGAAGCGCAAGCCGGTCTTCGCCGGCAAGTGACCGTGCCGCCGCGCCGGCGGCTGGACGCGACAATCTTGCCCATTTGCAGAATATCGTAATATGAAATAAGGTACACTAGTGCACTATAATCCGGGCATCGAAACCGGAAGGGAGCCATCAGAGGAGGGACACATGACCATAGCCGCCGCCAAGCGCGATGCGTCTCACGCCGGGTTTCGCCAGGCCGGATATTGGCTGGACAAGACCGTCGATCAGCTTCTGTCCGAAGCGGCCGCGAAAGCGCCCGACAAGGTCGCGATCGTCGCCGACCGGGCGGATCGAGACCAGGCACGTCGATTGAGCTACGCCGAATTGGAAGGGCTCGCCGATCGCGCCGCGAGCTCGCTGCTGCGGCTCGGGGTCGGGCGCGGCGATGTCGTCACCGTGCAACTGCCGAACTGGTGGGAATTCGTGGTCACCGCGTTTGCCTGCAGCAAGATCGGCGCGGTGATGAATCCCGTGATGCCGATCCTGCGGGAACGCGAGCTGCTCTACATCCTGAACTTCTGTGAGGCGAAGGTCTTCATCGTGCCAAAGGCCTATCGCGGTTTCGAGTACGCGGCGATGGCGCAGGGCATGCGAAGCGAGCTGCCACACTTGAAACAGGTGATCGTCGTCGACGGCGAGGGCGAGACGAGTTTTGAGCGGATGCTGCTGTCGTCCGAAGCCGGCGAGCTTCCTGCCGGCTTGCGCCCGGATGATATGGCGGTGCTGATGTTCACGTCGGGCACCACAGGCGAGCCCAAGGGCGTCATGCATACGTCGAACTCGCTGATTGCCTGCTGCAAGGCGCTGTCGGGACGGTTCGGGCTGGATTCCAGCGACGTGCTGCTGGTGGCCTCTCCGGTGGGGCACATGACGGGCTATGCCGCAATCGTGCTGCTCTCGGTCTATCTCGGCGGCACCATGATCCTGCAGGATGTCTGGGAGGCCAAGCGCGGCGTCGGCCTGATGGCGCGCGAGGGCGTCACCTACACGGCGGCGTCCACGCCGTTCCTCAGCGACATCTGTGAGGCCGTAAAAGCGGGCGCGCCGCAGCCTCGGAGCCTCCGGTCCTTCCTGTGCGGCGGCGCCCCGATCCCATCCGTCCTGATCGAGCGGGCAGCCGACGAACTCGGCCTCAAGGTCTGCTCGCTCTGGGGCATGACCGAGGTTTTGTCCGGCACGCTCACCGAGCCCGTGCGCGCGGCGGAGAAGTCGGCGAGCACGGACGGCCGTTCGCTCGAGGGCATGGAAGTCAGGATCGTCGATACTGACGGACGGCCGGCGCCGACGGGAGAGCCCGGACGATTGCTGGTTCGTGGCGCCCAGATGTTTAAAGGCTATTACAAACGGCCCGAGCTCTCGACCTTCGACAGCGATGGCTGGTTCGATTCCGGCGATCTCGCCTATATGGACAAGGACGGCTACATCCGCATTTCCGGCCGCGTGAAGGACATCCTGATCAGGGGCGGGGAGAACGTGCCGGTCGTCGAGATCGAGAATCTGCTCTACAAGCATCCCGCGGTCGCCGCCGTGGCCGTGGTCGGCTTTCCGGATGCCCGGCTCGGCGAGCGCGGCTGTGCGTTCATCGTGCCGCGCGCGGGAAGCGCGATCGATCTCGCGGCAGTGCAGGCCTATCTCGGCGAGGCCAGGATGGCGAAGCAGTTTTGGCCGGAACGGGTGGAGCTTGTGGCCGAGCTTCCGCGCACGGCCAGCGGAAAAATCCAGAAGTTCAAGTTGCGGGAGATCGCCGCCGCGTTTGCCGACGCAAAGTAGTCACTGATCGGAATAGATCGGGTCCCGTCGCTCGCGAAACGCGGCGACGGCTTCCGCGTGATCATGCGTCTCCAGCAGGATGACCTGTTGCCGGTCCTCCATCATCAGCGCCGCATCGAGGCTCGGCGCGTCGATCAGCACGTTCAGCGCCTGCTTCGTCAGCCGCAATCCCATGGGCGAGACGCGCAGCATCTCCGCGGCAAACTCCAGTCCCTTCGCGAGCAGTTGGTCCGCAGGCACGATGTCGCTGACGAGGCCGATCGCCTTCGCCCGCTCGGCCTTGAGGAAGCGCCCGGTGAGCAGACACTCGGAGGCCACGGACAATCCGACGAGGCGGGGCAGAAGGTAACCTGAGCCCATATCGCAGCCGCCGACGCCGATCCGGATATAGGCGGCATTCATCCGGGCATCAGGGGCCGCAAAGCGCACGTCGCAGGCGAGCAGGAAGGAAAAGCCCGCGCCGCAGGCCGCGCCGTGGACCAGCCCGATGATCGGTTGCGGACATGACCGCATCAGGCGGATGACGCCGGAGTAGTTCTGCTGCATCCTGAGCTGGCGCTGCGGCCGGCCCTTGCCGGGGGCGGCAAAGGCGTCCGATCCAAGCTCGGCGCCCGCGGAAAACTCGGGCCCATTGCCGCGCAGGATCACGACGCGCGCCGCCGGCCGGTCATGGAGTCCGGAGAAATAGGCCGTCAGTTCCGCGATCATCTCGGGCGAGACGGCGTTCAACTGCTCCGGCCGGTTCAAGGTCACGATCTCGATCGTGCCACTTGTCTCTATCGTGATGGTGTTCGGCTGCGTCACGGTGCGCTCCCATCGTTGATTGTCGTTGATCGTAAATAGTAATATAGTGTACGATCATTGGGCGCAATGCTCGTCGTGGCCCATAGCCGCAAGACGGCAGGCCGCAACAGCCAGAAGACCTTCAGGGAGCCAGGGAGATGCCGTACCAATCCGTGTTCAGGCCGGAGCTGTTCAAGGGGCAGACCGTCATCGTGACCGGCGGCGGCAGCGGCATCGGGCGCTGCACCGCGCACGAGCTCGCTGCGCTCGGCGCCAACGTGGTGATCCTCGGCAGGACGGTGGAGAAACTCGCCGACGTGCAGCACGAGATCGAAGAGGATGGCGGGCAGGCCATGAGCCATGCCTGCGACATCCGCGACGAGACCATGGTGGCCGCTGCGATCGACGCGGTGCTGCTGAAATATGGACGCATCGATGGCCTGGTCAACAATGCCGGCGGCCAGTTCCGCGCCCCGTTGAAGGCGATCTCGACCAAGGGGTTCGAGGCGGTCGTGCGCAACAATCTGACCGGCGGCTTCATCTTCATGCGCGAGGTCTATAACCGCTGGATGGAGGCGAACGGTGGGGCGATCGTGAACATCATCGCCGACATCTGGCACGGCTGGCCGGAGTTCGGCCATTCGGCGGCCGCGCGCGGCGGCATGCTGACCCTGACCGAGACGGCAGCCTGCGAATGGTCATCGTCGGGCGTACGCGTGAATGCCGTCGCGCCCGGCGGCATCGTCTCGAGCGGCTTCGATACCTACACGCCGGACATGCAGAAGAAGCTGCACGAGTTCACCGAACGTGTGCCGCTGCAGCGCTTTGGCACGGAGGCGGAAATATCGGCCGCCATCACCTATCTGCTGTCGCCGGCGGCCGCCTATATCACCGGCTCGTGTCTGCGCGTCGATGGCGGAACGCCGAATGCCCGCACCACCTGGAAGCTCGAGCCGCACAGCAAGAGCGTGCCGTTCGAGGGCTTCCATCGCGCGAAACTGCCCGAGGTGATGAGGCGCAAGGCGAGCGCGTAAGCCCGGCGGCCGCTCAATCCACCGCGATCATCAGCTTGCCGTGGTTCTCGCCGCGGTAAAGCCGGGCAATGGCGCCGGGCGCGTGGTCCAGGCCCGGCAGGATCTCCTCGTCGTGGACAATCCTGCCGGCAATCGCGAACTCAGCCAGCCGTGCTGCCGCGGTTTCGAATTCGGCGACGTGGTCGAAGATGATGAAGCCTGACCATCGCAGGCGCCGCGTCAGGATTTCCCGTTCCGGGCGCGGGCCGGTGGGGACAGGTGTCCACGACGCATTCGCGGCCGTGCCGCACTGGATCACGCGGCCGCGCAGCCGCATGGTTCGAATGGCGGCATCGGCGATCGGGCCGCCGGTGTTGTCGAAGAAGATATCGTTTCCTTCAGGACACGCGGCGCGGATCGCTGCGCCGAGGTCGGCCGCCTCGCGGTAATTGATCATGCCCTGATAGCCGTAGCGGGATTTGGCCAGCGCGACCTTGTCGGCGGAGCTGGTCAGCCCTACGGCACGACAACCTGCGATCTGCGCGAGCTGGCCGACAAAGCTTCCGACGCTGCCCGCCGCGGTCGAGACAAGGACATGTTCGCCGGGCTTGGGATCGCCCAGGCCATGAAGGGCGAGGTACGCGGTGATACCGTTCATGCCGAGCACGCTGAGATTGGCGCTCAGCGGCAGGCTCGAAGCGGTAACGCGGCGCAGCACCGATTCCGGCGTTGTGACGCAATAACGCTGCCAGCCGAACCATCCGTAGACATACTCGCCGCTGCGAAATCCTGCTGCATTGCTTTCGAGGATCTCGCCGACCGCGAGTGCGCGCATCGGCGCATTGAGCGGTACCGGTGCGCTGTAGTTCCCCTCGTCATTGGCCCATCCGCGTTGCGCCGGATCGACGGAGAGATAGCGATTTGCAATCAGGATCTCGCCCCTGCCGTGCGCGGCGACCGGTTCCGTCACCAGCGCGAAATGCTCGGGCTGCGGTACCCCACGCGGCCGCGCCACGAGCCGCACCTGCCGGTTCTCACGAAGGGCCATGAGCGCTCCTCATAATTAGTACGCTTGTGTACGATATGACTATACGGTAGAAAACAGGCGGGAGACAAGGACGTTCCGGCGGCTTCGGCCGCCGCTTCAAACCCTGCAAAGCAAGAGGCAAACACATGGCGGGGCTCTACTTCGAGCAATTTTCGGTCGGGCAGACCTTTGCCCATGAGATCCGGCGCACCGTGACCGACATGGACAACATCCTGTTCTCGTCGCTGACCTACAATCCGGCGGCGGTCCATATCGATCACGAATATGCCAAGGGCACGGAGTTCGGAAAGCCCTTGATGAATTCGATCTTCACGCTCGGCCTGATCATCGGTCTGTCGGTCCAGGACACGACACTTGGAACGACCGTCGGCAATCTGGGCATGGAGGACACGCGGTTCCCGCGTCCGGTGTTCGCCGGCGACACGCTGCGTGCCGAGACCAAGGTCGTCGCCGTGCGCGAGAGCAAATCGAGACCGACACAGGGCATCGTGACCTTCGAACATCGCGGCTTCAATCAGCGCGACGAAGAGGTGGTCTATTGCCGCAGGAACGGGTTGATGATGCGGAGGCCGGCATGAAGCTTCGTTCGCTCCTTTTTGTTCCTGCCGACAGCGAGCGCAAGTTCGCCAAGGCCGACGGCATCGGCGCTGACGCGCTGATCCTCGATCTCGAGGACTCCGTGGCGCCTGGCCGAAAAGCGTTTGCCCGCGGCGCCGTGAAGGACCTGCTGGGCGGCGGTCCGAGGGACTGGTCGTTCCTGGTGCGGATCAATCCGTTCGGCACCGGGCTGACGCTGGAAGACCTGGCGGCGGTGGTGCGTCCGGGTCTTGACGGCATCCTGATCCCCAAGGTCAACGGCATCGAGGACGTTGATCTCATCTCGCACTATGTCGATGTGCTGGAAGTTGCCACCGGCGTCGCGCCCGGTCACGTCAAGCTGCTGGTCGTGGCGACCGAGACGCCGTCCGCGATGATCGGCTTCAACGGCTATATCAGCAGGAACCAGCGCCTCGTAGGGATGACCTGGGGCGCGGAAGACCTGAGCGCTGCACTGGGAGCGCTCACCAACAAGGAGGCCGACGGAAGCTGGACGTTTCCGTACCAGGTGGCGCGGGCGCAGTGCCTGTTTGCCGCCGGCGCGGCCGACGTGGCTGCGCTCGAGACGCTCTATGCGGACTTCAGGGATCAGGACGGTCTTGCCGAAAGTTGCAGGATCGCACGCCGGGACGGCTTCGTCGGCCGGATCGCGATCCACCCCGATCAGGTAGCAACCATCAACACCTGCTTCACACCGTCGGATGCCGATCTTGCGCATGCGCGGCGCGTCGTTGCGGCGTTCGCGGCTGCGCCCGATGTCGGCACCGTCGGGATCGACGGCAAGATGTACGACATTCCGCATCTGGTCGCGGCACGGCGAACCTTGGCATCGGTCGGGGAGGGTCATGCGAATGGATAGATCATTCTCCAATCAGCTCGACGTCCCCGAGGATCATGCCGCGATCCGCGAGGGCGTGCGCGCCGTCGTGACGCGGTTCGACGACGAATACTGGCTGGCGCGCGACGAGGACGGCGAGTTTCCGCGCGAATTCCATCGCGCCATGGCGGATGCCGGCTGGCTCGGCATCACCATGCCGGAGGAATATGGCGGCTCAGGCCTCGGCGTCACCGAAGCCGCGATCATGATGCACGAGGTGGCAAGCCATGGCGGCGGCATGACCTCGGCGTCGGCGGTTCATATCAACCTGTTCGGGCCGCACTCGATCGTGGTGAAGGGCACGGACGACCAGAAGCGGCGCTGGGTGCCGCGGCTGGTCTCGGGCGAGGACCAATGCTGCTTCGGCTTCACCGAGCCGGATGCCGGGCTGAACACCACGCGCATCAAGACCTTTGCCGAGAAGGTGCCGGGCGGCTATCTCGTCCAGGGCCAGAAGGTCTGGACCTCGACCGCGCAGATCGCCAACAAGATCATGCTGCTGACGCGGACCACGAAGTTCGAGGATTGCAAGCGGCCGACCGACGGCATCACCATCTTCTACACCGACCTTGATCGCTCGAAGATCGAGGTGCGCCGCATCCCGAAGATGGGACGCAAGGCGGTGGATTCCAACGCCATCTTCATCGATGGCCTGTTCATTCCGGAAGCCGACCGGATCGGCGAGGAGGGGAAGGGCTTTTCCTACATCCTGCACAGCCTCAATCCCGAACGCATCCTGAT
Source organism: Bradyrhizobium erythrophlei (assembly GCF_042430365.1). Taxonomy (GTDB): domain Bacteria; phylum Pseudomonadota; class Alphaproteobacteria; order Rhizobiales; family Xanthobacteraceae; genus Bradyrhizobium; species Bradyrhizobium erythrophlei. Next base: position 157,741 of record NZ_JBHMET010000274.1, on the reverse strand, counting down.
CGCGGTCGAAGCCATTGGCATCGGGCAGGATGCGCTGCGCCGGGCGACGCGCTACGCCCGGGAGCGCGTGGTGTTCGACCGTCCGATCGGCCAGAACCAGGCGATCCAGCATCCGCTTGCCGAGAAGTGGATGTATCTGGAAGCGGCCTGGCTGATGGCGATGCGCGCCGCCTGGCTCTACGACAGCGGCAAGCCCTGCGGCGCCGAAGCCAACAGCGCCAAATTGCTCGGCGCGCGCGCCGGCCACGATGCCGCCTGGCAGGCCATCATGACCCATGGCGGCTTTGGCTATGCCAAGGAATATCACGTCGAGCGGTTGTTCCGCGAAGTCTCGATCACCCGGCTTGCGCCGATCACCGAACAGCTGATCCTGAGCTTCATCGCCGAAAAGGTGCTCGATCTGCCGAAGAGCTACTGAGCGACGGCTGCTGTCAAAGGTTGCGCGAGATCAACTCGCGCATGATCTCCGACGTGCCGCCATAGATGCGCAGCACCCGCGCATCGGCAAACAGTCGGCAGATCTCGTATTCGCGCATAAAACCGTAGCCGCCAAAGAATTGCAGGCATTGGTCGACCAGACGGCCATGCATCTCCGTGATCCAGAGCTTTGCCGTTGAGGCGGCATAGGTCGTCAGCTCGCCGCGGACGTGCTGGGCCAGGCACTGGTCGGCATAGGCCCATCCGACCATGAGGTCGGATTTCAGGTCGGCCAGCTTGAAGCGCGTGTTCTGGAACGTTCCGATTGCTTGACCGAAGGCCTTGCGCTCCAGGACGTAGGCCTTGGTGATGTCGAACGCCTTTTGCGCGGAGGCAATCGAGTGGAGCGCGATCGTCAACCGCTCCTGCGGCAGCTCGCTCATCAGCGCCGCCATCGCGCCGCCTTCCGCGCCCAAGAGGTTCGTCACGGGCACGCGGACCTCGTCGAAGAACAGCTCCGACGTGTCGGAGGAGAGGTGGCCGAGCTTGTCGAGGTTGCGGCCATGCCGGAAGCCTGGGCGGTCGGTTTCGACCAGGATCAGGCTCATTCCGCGCGAGCCGCCGTCCGGATTGGTCCTGACGACCACGATGACGAGATTGCACATCTGGCCGTTCGAGATGAAGGTCTTCTGGCCGGAGATGACGTACTCATCTCCCTCGCGGAGGGCGCGGGTGCGGATGCCCTGCAGATCGCTGCCGGTCCCGGGCTCCGTCATGGCAATCGCGCAAACGGTTTCGCCCGCGACCATGCGCGGCAACCATTTTGTCTTCTGCTCCTCGGTGCCGTAGCTCAGGAGATAGCCGCAGCAGACGTCGTTGTGGACCGAGAAGTCGGTCGCGGGACCAGCGAAGCCCGAATAAGCGAGCTCCTCGATGACAACGGCGTTGTGGCGAAAGTCGCCGCCGATGCCGCCATACTGCTCCGGCACCTGCGGGCAGAGCAGGCCGGCCTCGCCGGCCGCCGGCCACAGCGCACGGTCGATGATCCCGGCCTTCTCCCAGTCCTGGAAGTGCGGCGCGATTTTTGATGCAGCGAAGCGGCGGACGCTGTCGCGCAGCAGGACGTGCTCTTCGTCGAAGACCGGGCGATTTTGCAGCATGGCCGAACCGTGACGTTGGAGAAACTAGAAAGCGACCTTGTCGCCACCCTTGAGCTGGAGAATGTCGCGCGCCTCGTCGGGGCTCGCGATCTCGAGCCCGAGGCCTTCGATGATCTTGCGAACCTGCGTCACCTGCGCCGCATTGGTCTCGGCGAGGCGGCCGGCACCGATCCACAGGCTGTCTTCGAGCCCCACGCGCACATGGCCGCCCATCGACGCCGCCATCGCGGCGACCTGCATCTGGGCACGGCCGGCGCCGAGCACCGACCAGCGGTAGTTGCTGCCGAACAGCCGGTCCGCCGTGCGCTTCATGTGCATGACGTCGTCGGGATGCGAGCCGATGCCGCCGAGCAGACCGAAGCAGGTCTGGATGAACAGCGGCGCCTTTACCAATCCCTCGGTCCAGAAATAGTGCAGGTTATAGAGATGGCTGGTGTCGTAGCATTCGAACTCGTAGCGCGCGCCCGAGCCGTTCAGCGTCTCCAGTGCGTATCTGATATCCTTGAACGAGTTGCGGAAGACGAGATCGTGGGAGCCTTCCAGCATCTGCGGCTCCCAGTCATGCTTGAACGACGTGTAGCGCTTGAGCATCGGGAACAGGCCGAAATTCATCGATCCCATGTTCAGGCTTGCGACCTCCGGCTTCCAGGTCGCCGCCGGGCGGACGCGCTCCTCCACCGTCATGTAGGGCGAGCCGCCGGTCGTCAGATTCACGACGACGTTGGAGCCCTGCTTGATCACCCGCAGGAAGGGCTCGAAGGCTTCCGGCGACTGATCCGGTCGTCCATCGACCGGATTCCTCGCATGCAGATGCACGATCGCGGCACCCGCGGCGGCAGCGCCGAGCGCGGACTCCGCGATCTCGGCCGCGGTCACCGGCAGATGCGGTGACATCGAGGGCGTGTGGATCGATCCCGTGACCGCGCAGGAGATGATCACCTTGTGCGACGCCGCCATGGCCTGGTCTCTTCAGCTTGTGAGCCGCGACGGCGCAGCCGTCATCGCGCGAACTTGTGGAAGTCCGGGTCGCGCTTCTCGTTGAACGCCGCGACACCTTCCTTCGATTCCGCCGTGTCGTAGAACAGCTTCACCGCGTGCAGGGCGAAGTTGCTGATGCCGCGGATGTTGTCGGAGTCGGCGTTGAAGGATCGTTTGGCGAGCGCAAGCGCAGTCGGCGAACGCTGCGCGAGCTTGTCGGTCCAGTCATTCACTGCGGCATCGAGCTCGGCGGCGGGAACGACCTTGTTGACGAGGCCCATCTCGTGGGCCTGCTCGGCGGAATAGCGCTCGTTGAGGAACCAGATCTCGCGCGCTTTCTTGTCGCCGACATGGCGCGCCAGGAAGGCCGTGCCCCAGCCGGCGTCGACCGAGCCGACCTTCGGACCGACTTGCCCGAATTGCGCGGTGTCGGCCGCGATCGTCAGATCGCACAGCGTGGCGAGCACATTGCCGCCGCCGATGGCAAAGCCGTTGACCCGGGCGATCACCGGTTTGGGCACGTCGCGGATCAGGCCCTGCAATTCGTCGATCGGCAGGCCGACCACGCCGCGGCCATCATACTGGCCCTCATGCGCGGACTGGTCGCCGCCAGTGCAGAACGCCTTTTCGCCGGCGCCGGTCAGCACGATGCTGGCAACCTGCCGGTCATTGGCGGCGAGCTGGAAGGCCTGGATCAGTTCGTCCAGCGTGCGCGCCCGGAACGCATTGTAGACCTTCGGCCGGTTGATGATGATCCACGCGGCGCGGTCGCGGACTTCATAGAGCACATCGGTGAATTGCTTGGGATCGGTCATGGCGTTTCCTCGCGCGCGTTAGATCATGTTCATTCCGCCGGAGACGGAAATGGTTTGGCCGGTGATGAAATTGCCGTCGTCGGAGGCGAGCATCGCGACGATCCCGCCGTAGTCGTCCGGCTCGCCCATTCGCTTGAGCGGAATGCCCCTGACCATGGCGTCTTTCCACTTCACCGCGTGCTCGCCTTCGCCAAGCACCGCCGCCATCATCGGCGTGTTGGTCGGGCCGGGGCAGACCGCGTTGAGCAGCACGTTCTTGCGCGCCAGTTCGCGCGCCAGCGATTTGGTGAAGGAGATCAGGCCGCCCTTGCAGGCGGAATAGACGGCCTCGTCGCTGGTGCCGACCCGCGCGGCGTCGGAAGCGATATTGACGATGCGGCCGCCGCCGCGCTCGGCCATCAGAGGCGCGATCGCCTTGTGGGTGTTGAGCGGCCCATAGAGGTTGATGCGGATGATCTTGTCCCAAAGCTCCTTGTCGGTCTTCAGGAACGGCATCGGCCGGTCCCAGCCGGCATTGTTGACCAGAAGCCAGATCGGGCCGAGTTCGGCTTCGACCTTGGCGACGGCCGCCTCGACGGAGGCGGCGTCCCCGACGTCGACTGCGTAGGTCTTGATCACGGCCTGCGGCGCGAGCTTTGCGGTCTCTTCACCACCTTGCGGGTTGATGTCGAAGATCGCGATCTTGCAGCCTTCTTCGGCCAGCCGCAGCGTCAATCCTCGTCCAATGCCCTGTCCGCCGCCTGTTACCACGGCAACTTTTCCCGATAGGCCCTTCAACGCTGATCTCCCTTGTCGTTTGGTCGTTCTGTAGCTTGGCGGCGCCCCTCGATGTCTCGAAGGGCAGGGGAGGCCTAGGAGGCCGACCCATTCTTCTGAATGTCGAACCCGTGCTGCGAATACATCTGCCGGGCGATGATCGTCTTCATGATCTCGATCGAGCCGCCGGCGATCTTGACGATCCGGGCATCCGCATAGGCTCGCGCGATCGGATATTCCCACATGTAACCCCAGCCGCCGAACAATTGCAGGCACTCGTCGACCGTTTCGCAGTGAAGCTCTGACGTGAACATCTTGGCCATCGCTGCGTCGACGGGATCGAGCTTGCCATCCATGAAGAGCGAGATGCATTTGTCGGTGAAGACGCGCGCAACGGCCGCCTTGGTCTTCAGCTCCGCCAGCTTGAACTGGGTGTTCTGGAAGTCGGCTAGCTTCTGGCCGAACGCGCTGCGCTCGGAGGTATATTGCAGCGTCCAGTCGATGACCGTCTCGGTGACCGTCGCCGAGCGGATGGCCTGCGCCAGTCGTTCCTGCGAGAGCTTGGTCATCATCTGGGCAAAGCCTTTGCCCTCCTTGCCGAGCAGATTGCCGGCGGGAATCCGGACATTGTCGAAGAACAGCTCCGAGGTGTCCTGCGCCTTCATGCCGAGCTTTTCCAGGTTCCGGCCGCGCTTGAAGCCGGACCGGTTGCTCTCGACAATGAACAGGGTGACGCCTCTGGCGCCAGCATGGCTGTCGGTCTTGGTCGCGAGCACGACGAAGTCACAGAGCTGGCCGTTGGAAATGAACACCTTCTGGCCGTTGATGACAAAATCGTCGCCGTCGCGGGTTGCGCGCGTCCGGATCGCCTTCAGATCACTTCCGGCGTGCGGCTCGGTCATGCCGAGCGAGCCGATCGCTTCGCCCGAGACCATCCTGGGCAGCCATTTGCGCTTCTGCGCCTCGGTGCCGAAGGACAGGATATAGGTCGCGACCAGGTCGGTATGGATCAGAAAGCCCGGTCCGCTGGCGCCGGAGCGCCAGAGCTCTTCGAACACGACGACATCAAAGAGATAATCAAGCCCCATGCCGCCATATTCCTCTGGAACGGTGCAGCACAGCAGGCCGGCGGCGCCGGCCTTCAGCCACAGGTCCCGCGGAACGATGCCGTCCTCTTCCCATTTGGCATGGAAGGGCACGATCTCACGGTCGACGAAGCGGCGGACCGTTTCCCGGAAAATTTCATGTTCCTCGCGGAAGATCGTGCGCTCGATCATTGTCAAACGGCGTCCTGTCTGATTTAGTTAGCTAGTGTACAGTATTTGGATTTGGTGTACAACCCGAAACGGCGTCTAGGCAAGCGTAATCGTACACCAATGAACGGTAACGGTAATGGGAACGGGAGAGGGAACGATGCCGGTCGGACCGGAACTGAAGCAGTTTCGCTGCGAATTGTCGCCGAATGGCGTCCTGCATCTCGTTTTCGACATGCCGGGCCGTTCGATGAACGTGTTCTCGAACGCGGCGATCGAAGAGCTTGGCCTGTTCGCGGACTGGCTCAAGCAAAGCGACGCGGCCGGTGTCGTGATCCGCTCCGGCAAGCCGTCGGCGTTCTGCGCGGGCGCGGACCTGGCTGAACTCGAGACGGCCTACGACATGATCATGGCGGCGCCATCCGCGGAGCGTGACCGTCTCGCCTTCGATCATTTCTTTCGGCTGAGCCATGGCTTGCGGAGGCTCGAGACCGCCGGCAAGCCGGTTGCGGTCGCGATCTCCGGCCTCGCTTTGGGAGGCGGCTGCGAATTCGCGCTCGCCGCGCATCACAGAATCATTGCGGATCATCCGCAAGCCACGTTCGGTCTGCCGGAGTCACTCGTCGGATTGCTGCCGGGCGGTGGCGGAACACAGCGGCTACCGCGCCTGATCGGGATCGAGGCGGCGCTGCCGGTGTTGCTCGACGGCGCGCGGATCGGCGGGCAGGCCGCCATTGCGGCCGGACTCGCACATGAGCTGGTGGTGCCGGGCGAAGAGGTTGCTGCCGCCGAGCGCTGGGTGCTGTCGCGACCGCAGGCGATCCAGTCCTGGGATCGGCCGGACTGGCGTGCCGAAGACGCGCCGCGCGCACCTGCCATGATCGGCGAGAGCCGGGCAAAGGTCCTGGCCGAGACGCTTGGACACTATCCGGCGCCACTCGCCATTCTCGACTGTGTCGAACAGGGGTTTCCGCAAGCCTTCGATACCGCGATCCGAACCGAGATGCAGATCTTTGCAAGGCTGATCCAGCGGCGTGAGCCGCGCAACATGATCAGGACACTGTTTCTCGGCCGGCTCGATCATGATCGGCTGAAGAAGAATGGACTGAGTCCGAAGGTCACGCAGGCGGTCGCCGCCGTCTTGAACGTGTTGGATGCGCAGTCGGAGCGCGGCCAGGAACTCTCCGATGCGTTTGCACGCGCCGGGTTCCGCGTCGAGCCGCGGTGGAAGGTGGGCTTCGATGGCCGGATTGCCGGGGCGACCTATTGGCTCGATGATGAGCCTAAATCCTGGGGCAAGGAGCTGCTGCGGGCCCGGCTGACCGAGGCTGGAGCGGTGGCCGCGCGCTGGCGCGCGGAGCTCGATGAGGCCGAACGGCGAGCCGCCGACTATCTCCTGGTCACCCAAGGCGGCTTCCCCGGCTATCTCGGCGGGCTGATTGCCGCAGGGCTCGGCTAGTCTGCGCAGCAGAAGGACACAGATCATGTCACGACCGCTCGATGGTATCAGGGTTCTTGATCTCTCGAAGGTGCTCGCAGGTCCGCTGTGCGCGCAATATCTCGGCGATCTCGGCGCCGAGGTCATCAAGGTTGAGGCGCTGGGGCAGGGCGATGAGACGCGGGGATGGCCGCCGTTTCCCGCGCCCGGCCTCGGCACGGTGTTTCTCAGCGCCAATCGCAACAAGCGAAGCATTGCGATCAACATGAAGTCCGACAAGGGACGGCAGCTTGTGCATGAGCTTGCGAAATCGTCCGACGTCGCCATCGAGAGCTTCGGCACGGGCGTTGCCGAGCGGCTGGGAATCGATGCGGCGAGCCTTCGCGCGCTCAACGACCGGCTGGTCCATTGCAGCATCTCCGGCTTCGGCCGCTCCGGGCCGCTGAGGAATTCGCCCGGCTACGACGTGATCCTGCAAGCCTTCAGCGGCATCATGTCGATGACCGGCGACGAGGGCGGCGGCTATATCCGCAGCCCGATCTCCCCGATCGATCAGATGACCGGCGTGCATGCCTTCAGCGGCATCCTGGCCTGCCTGTTCGCGCGCGAGAAATCCGGCAAGGGCGCGGCGATCCAGGTGTCGCTGTTCGACACTGCGCTTGGCCTCTTGGGCTACAATCTGCAGACCTTCTGGGAACGCGGAACGCAGCCCGTCAAATGCGGCTCCAGCCATGAATCGCTCTGCCCCTACCAGGCGTTCGAGGCCGCTGACGGGCCGATCATGATCGGGGTGGCCAACGACAATCTCTGGCGCAAGTTCTGCGCGGTCACAGGTCTAAGCGCGATCGTGGACGATCCAAAATTCTGCACCAATGCGGACCGGGTCAGGTATCGCGCCGAAACGCTGCGCCATGTACGGAGCGTGATTGCGAGCAACACGGTCGCGCATTGGAACGCCGCGCTCAACGAGGTCGGCATCCCCTGTTCGCCGATCAACACGCTGGCGCAGTTGCTGGAGCATCCGCATACGAACGCCAACAAGCTCATCATGCAGTACGACCACGCGGCGGCCGGCCGGCTCAATGCGGTCGGCTACCCCGTGACCTTCGTCGATCAGGAGCGAAGCCCGGGCCTGCCGCCGCCGATGCTGGGGCAGCATACCGACGAGGTCTTGAGGGAGATCGGTCTCTCCGCGGCGACCATCGAGGGGCTGCGCCGCGACGATGTGGTGAATTGAACGAGGGGCCGATCGATCGCGCGGGCGAGGCGGATCGCGCCTCGCCCAGTTGATGCGACCTGACTATTCTTCCAGCAGTTTCCACGAGGTCTTCTCGAAGATCGCCATGCGCAGCGACCGGTAGGGCGCATAATTGTCCTTCGAGTTGGTCAGCTCGATTCCCGGCAGCAGCATGCCGACCCGCTCCTTGTTGAAGCTCGTTGCCTGGGCCAGCAGGTTCTCGCGCGTCAGATTGTCGCCGCAGCGCTGAATGCCCTTGGCGATCGCCTGCGCATTGATGTAGCCGGACAGCGCGATGAAATCGTTCGGGCTGTCGTTCGGCGCCCATTTCTTCATGAAGGCGACGTAAGCCTTCACCTCGGCGTCCTCGGCCCAGGCCGGATCGCTGGCCTGCTTGGTGAACTGGGTGGTGTAGGCGCCCTGCACGTTGTCGAGCCCGGCCGGTGTCAACACGCCCTGGATGGAGTTGACCGGACTGGCCAGGAACTGAGCCGGCTTCCAGTTCAGTTCGTTCGCCTTCTTGATCGCCTGCGCGGCGAACTTCGGCGTCGCAAAATAGATCAGCGTGTCGGCGCCGGATGCCTTGAGCTTGAGGACTTCGGAATCGACGGTCGGGTAGCTGAGCTCGTAGGGTGCTTCCGCCACGATCTTCGCCGCGCCGTCGGCGCCGAGGCCGGTCTTGAGGCCGGTGAGGTAATCCTTGCCGTAGTCGTCGTTCTGATAGAGCACCGCGATCTTGGCGTTCGGCATGTTCTTGAGGATGAACTTGCCGAACGTGGCGCCCTCCATCTCGAACGGCGGATAGAACGGGACGGTCCAGGGAAAATTCTGCGGGTCGTTGAAGCGGCGGCCGCCGGCCGAGATGAAGACCTGCGGAACCTTGTTCTGGTTGAGATATTTTTGAACGGCGACGTTGGGGACGGTGCCGACCGTTCCGACCTCGGCGAGCACGCCGTCATCGTCGACCAGCTTGCGGGTCTGTTCGATGGCTTTTGGTGGGCTGAATGCATTGTCGAGCGAGATCAGGTTCACCTTCCTGCCGTTGATGCCACCGCTCTCGTTCAGCATCTGGAAATAGCCGGTCATGACGCGGCCATAGCTGGAGAAGGCCGACGCCGGCCCACTATAGGGAACGGTCTGGCCGATCTTGATTTCGGTATCGGTGACGCCCGGTCCGTATTGCTTTTCGCCCGCGGCGGCACCGCCGGCACATGCACCCAACAACAGGGCCGAGACAGCGACCAGTGTCGAGATCTTCATAGTTCCCCTCCCGATGTCGATTCTTTCCGTTCTTTCCGTGCGTCGTCACCTTTCGGGCGCTTCGGCCGATGGTGAGCAATCAGTACACAGATGTACGATATACTATAAAACTGTGATTTGGGAGTGCGAATTTCGCCGCAGCGGTGTTGCGGCGCAATGAATGATGGTTGCTGATGCGACGGGCCGAGCGGAAACGGCTTGAACAGGGATCAGTCTGTGCTAGAAGTCGTAATAAAGCGTACTAATTGACGTCAGGCCGCCGGCGCGCCTCGCGCGGGGTCCTCCGATCGTCAAGCCAGCGGGAGGGAACATGGGTGCCTCAAGCGCGACGGCTCTGGCCGCGTTGAAGATCGGGGGACGCGTCGCCTTTGAGCGGCTGGTGCGGCCGAAGGCGCGGCGGCGTGACGATGTGCCGTGCTCGCCCGGCGCGATCACCGCGGAGTGGCTGACCGCGGTGCTCTGCGACAAGGTGCCGGGCGCCGTGGTCACCGGGGTCGAGGTGAAGCCCTTCAGCGCCGGAACGCATGAACGGCATCGCCTGGTCGTCACCTACAACGAGCAGGGCAGGCGGGCCGGCTTGCCGGGCTCGATGTTTACCAAGTCGCTGCCGAGCGTCGTCACCAGGATGATCGGCGGGTTCAACGGCACCGCGCGCGCCGAAGGGCGCTTCTACATGCAGCTCCGGCCGCAGCTCGAAATCGAGGCGCCGGTGGGCTATCACGCCGCGTTCGATCCGCGAAGTTTTGCCTCGATCCTGCTGCTCGAGGATCTCGTGGCGGCGAAGTCGGCGACGTTCTGCAACCACAAGACATATGTCACGCGCAGCATGGCCGAAGACATGATCGATCTTCTCGCCGCGCTGCACGCCCGCTTCCACGGCGATACGGCGTTTGCGGCTCAATACCGCTGGGTCGCGTCCTACCCGCGCTGGTTCAGCATCGGCGCGCAGAAGATGGACCTCGAGCACTATACGAGGAAGGCGTTCGACGCTGCATCGCACGTCATTCCGCAGAGCGTGCTGGCGCGGCGCGGCGACGTGTGGCCGGCTGCGATGCGCGCGCTCGCCGTGCACGACAACGAGCCGCAGGGGCTGCTCCATTCCGACGTGCATATCGGCAACTGGTATCGGACCGGCGCGGGCAAAATGGGCCTGTGCGACTGGCAATGCTTGGCGCGCGGTCATTGGTCGCGGGATGTCGCCTATGCCGTGGCGGCGGCGCTGACGCCGAAGGATCGCCGGGCGTGGGAGAGGGATTTGCTGACCCGATATCTGGAGCGCTTTGCGGCGTTGACCGGACACCGGCCGGATTTTGACGAGAGCTTTGACAACTACCGGCAGCAGATCGTGCACGCGCTCCTGATGTGGACGATCACGCTCTGTCACTCGCCGCTGCTGCCGAATATGCAGCCGGAAGACACTACCCTGACGATGATTGAGAGAATTTCTACTGCGATGGCCGATCTGGATACGCTCAATAGCTGACCTTGTGTAAAATGGGAAAGCCGCGCGAAAGGCTTGTGAGTGGCGCAAAGCGGGCATTCGAACTCCACTAGTCGGTGCTGGTTACTAGGCGACCTCGCCAGGAGTGCCTCTGGCGCATGTCAAATCTCTCTTGATTGACGTGGATCTTCTTGGCTGTAGTTAGCTCAAATTGGCCGATGATTGATTGGGCGGGCTGATCTTAGATCGCGTTGCGCGACGTTAGAGGGAGTGAGCTCAGTTTGGACAGAATAGGGATTGGATACGCATCCTTCCGGCCTGCGGCGCGTCCTGTCGGTCCGCCAGACCCGGGCATCGAGACAGAGCTGTCGGGCGCACCTTGTCGTTCCGGCGCTGTCATCAGCCACCAAACGAACGGCCGCGATCGCACGTTCAATGTGAATTCTTGAGCGCGGCGAGTTCGCCCTTCCGACCGATGAAAGGGCACGGGGATCGCTCTCGCGCCGCTCACCATTCGGTCGATGCACGGGCGGCCTTGTAGCTTGGCTCGCCCCGGGGGTGTTCTTGGGGCCCAACCAGCCTAGGGTCGCCACGGCTCCGGGCCAATCTGGACCCCGGATCGCGGCGATTTGTTAGGGAGTTCCCGCCGTGAAGCACAGCGTCGGGAACCGTTGCATTCAATAGTCGTTTCGAGATCAGCCCTGGAACTGCATCTCGGAAAATCGGTAGAGCCATCCAAAAGGGACGGAGTTCGCCGCGGGCGCCACAGCTAATGGTCAACGGCAATGAAAAACGCCGTTCCATCCAAGAGTCGGAACTACCAGGTGCTTCAACGGATGGCCATCATGCTGGCCGCTGTCGGCCTGGCTTTTGCGGCGGTGTTCGGGTTTGAAGCTTTCAGGGCCAGGACGGTCCAGAAGTCGATTGCCGGATTGCGCAACCCGCCGCAGGCGGTTTCCGCGATAACGGCCGGTACGCAGCAGTGGAGAGATCGCCTGGAGGCCGTAGGCAGTACCCGGGCGGGGAAGGGCGTCGACCTCAGTCCGCAGGTGTCTGGTATCGTCAAAGCTATCCACTTCCAGTCCGGCGAAAACGTCGAGCAGGGAACCTTGCTCGTCGAGCTGGAAGATGCCGATGATGTCGCGCATTTGCATGCTCTGGAGGCGATGGCGGAGCTGGCGCAGCTCAATTACGATCGTGACGCCCGGTTGCTCAAGAGCCAGTCGGTGAGTCAGCAGAAGGCCGATGCGGGCTTGGCAACTCTCAAGAACGACCAGGCGCAGGTCGCGCAACAACAGGCGCTAGTCGGCTACAAATCGATCCGAACGCCTTTCTCCGGCCGGCTAGGCATCCGGCAGGTCGACGTTGGCCAGTATATCGCGCCGGGCACGCCAATCGTGACTCTGCAGCAGCTTGATCCTATTTTCGTGGATTTCTACCTGCCGCAGCAGGACCTGGCGAAGATCAAGGTCGGCCAACCCGTTATTGCGAAGGTCGACACCTATCCTGACCTGACATTCACCGGAGAGATCATGGCGATCAACCCCCTCGTCAATGTGGCGACCCGAAATGTCCAGGTCCGGGCGACATTCAACAATTCCGACGAGAAGCTGCTACCGGGCATGTTTGCGACCGTTGATGTCGATGTGGGGACGCAGAAGGATTATGTGACGCTGCCGAAGACGGCGATCTACTACAACGCGTATGGAGACATTGCCTATCTCGTCGAAAATGCCGGCGGCGACAAGAGCGGGCAGGAGCAAAAGGTTGCGCGCCAAGTCTTCGTGAAAACCGGCCAGACGCGCGGCGACCAGGTCGCGGTGCTGGATGGGATCAAGCCTGGCGATGTCGTGGTGACGGCCGGGCAGAACAAGCTGCACAACGGATCGCCGGTCCGGATCAACAACGAAGTCACGACGCCCTTCAGCGCGAACCCTCAGGTCTCGGAACAATGAGAGGCCTGCCATGAATTTCACCGACCTTTTCATTCGCCGGCCGGTTCTCGCTACCGTCATCAATCTGATGATCCTAGCGCTCGGCCTGCGCGCGATAACCTCACTGCCGGTGCTGCAATATCCGCGCACGCAGAACACGGTCATCACCGTCACCACCACCTATTACGGCGCCGCTCCCGATGTGATTGCCGGATTCATCACAACGCCGCTCGAGAACGCGATCGCCCAGGCGAACGGCATCGACTATATGATCTCGAATAGCGCAAGCGGCGTCAGCACGATCACCGTCAATCTCCGCCTCAACTATGATGCCGACAAGGCACTGACGGAAATCAACACCAAGGTCAGTTCGGTGCTCAACCGGCTTCCCTCCGGGTCGCAGCAACCAGTGCTGAAGGTGCAGATCGGTCAGACGATCGACGCCATGTATATCGGCTTCGACAGCGACGTGCTGGGACGCAATCAAATTACCGACTATCTCACCCGCGCCGTTCAGCCGAAGCTGCAGGCAGTACCGGGTGTTCAGACCGCGGAAATTCTCGGCGGACAGAATTTTGCATTGCGGGCGTGGCTCAACCCGAAAAAGCTGGCTGCTTATGGCCTGAGCGCCACGGATGTAGCGGCTGCGTTGGCGCAGAACAATTACATCGCGGGGCTCGGCACCACCAAGGGACAGATGGTGGAGATCAATCTGACCGCATCGACCGGCCTGCACTCGGAAAGCGAATTTGCCAACTTGATCGTCAAGCAGGCCGGTGGCGCGATTGTGCGGTTGAAGGATGTCGCGGACGTCTCGCTTGGCGCCGACGACTACGACACACAGGTCGCATTCGACGGCAAGCCGGCGGTCTATGTCGGCGTCCAGGTGGCGCCGACTGCCAATCTGCTCGACGTGATCGCGGGCACGCACCGTATCTTCCCGGGCATTAAGGAACAGCTGCCCAACGGACTGCACGGCCAGATCGTTTACGATTCCACCAAATTCGTGCACGCGGCGATCTATGACGTCGTGTGGACGCTCGCCGAGGCGCTTCTGATCGTCAATTTGATTGTGTTCCTGTTCCTGGGGTCGGGGCGTTCCGTCGTGATCCCGATGGTCGCGATCCCGCTGTCGCTGGTGGGCGCCTTCACGATGATGCTGGCGGTCGGCTTCTCGATCAATCTCTTGACGCTGCTGGCACTGGTGCTTGCGATCGGGCTCGTGGTCGACGATGCCATCATCGTCGTCGAGAATGTCAACCGTCATCTTGAGGCCGGCAAAGTGCCGGTGGTTGCGGCGATCGAGGCGACGCGAGAACTTGGTCGTCCGATCATCGCCATGACGGTCGTCCTGGTTGCGGTCTATGTCCCGATCGCGTACCAGGGCGGTCTGACCGGCGCACTGTTCACGGAATTTGCGTTCACCCTGGTCGGCACGGTGACAATATCGGCCATTGTCGCGCTGACGCTGTCGCCGATGATGAGCTCGCGCCTGCTCAAGCCGCATGGTGCAACGCGCGGTTGGCAGGCACGGTTCACCGCCCTGATTGATCGCCGTTTTGAGGCGCTACGTCGCCTCTATCTGAGCCGGCTGCACGGCAGCCTCAGCTATTTACCCGTGACGTACGTCTTCGCACTGCTCGTGCTGTCCAGCATCTATTTCCTTTATACAGGCGCCAAGAGCGAGCTGGCTCCCCAGGAAGACCAGGGGGTCGTGATAACGACATCCACACTGGCTCCCGACGCCACGTTGCAGCAGAAACTGCTGTATGCGCGGCAGGTCTTCCAGGTCATGAAGAACTATCCGGAGACCGATCACGTCTTCCAGATCAACTCGCCTGCGCGCGTGGTCGCGGGCATGGTGCTGACGCCGTGGGACGAGCGCACAAGGACGAGCAACCAGCTGCAGCCGATCGTTCAGCAGCAACTCGACCAGGTTGCCGGTGCGCGGATCGCCGCCTTTCAACTGGCTCCGCTGCCGGGCAGCCAGGGGCTGCCCATACAGTTCGTGATCAAGACGACCGATTCTTTCGACAAGCTCAACGATGCCGCCCAACAATTCTTAAGAGCAGCGATCGACAGCGGAATGTTCATCTTCCTCGACACGGATCTGAAGATCGACAATCCCGAAGCCGTCGTCGAGATCAATCGCGACAAGGCTGCGCAACTCGGGCTCAAGATGAGCGATGTCGGCAATGCGATGGGGGCGATGCTGGGTGGCGGGTACGTGAACTATTTCAGCCTCGACCAGCGTTCTTACAAGGTGATCCCGCAAGTCCTGCGGCGATTTCGTCTGAACACCGAACAACTGCTCAACTATTACGTGAGCAACGTGTCGGGCATTCCGGTGCCGCTGTCGACGATCGCGCACATCACGACCAGAACGGTCCCGGAGACGCTCAATCATTTCCAGCAGCTTAACAGTGCCACGATTCAGGGAGTTGCGGCGCCCGGCGTGGCGCAGTCCGATGCACTGGACTTCCTCAGTGACCTTGCTGCCAAGACGTTACCGCGAGGCTATGCCGTCGACTACAGCGGCTTGTCGCGGCAATACATCCAGGAATCCACCGGGTTTGTCGCCACGTTCGGATTTGCGCTGGTGATCATTTTCCTGTCGCTTGCGGCGTTGTTCGAAAGCTTCCGCGATCCGTTCATCATATTGGTATCGGTGCCCATGTCGATCGCCGGCGCGTTGATCTTCGTGAGCCTCGGCGTCGGCGGCGCATCGTTGAACATTTACACGGATGTCGGCCTCGTAACGTTGATGGGCCTGATCAGCAAGCACGGCATTCTGATCGTCGAATTCGCAAACGAGCTGCAGCGTGGCGGCGTCCCCAAGCGCGAAGCTATCGAGCAGGCAGCCGGAATCAGGTTGCGGCCGATCCTGATGACGACCGCGGCGATGGTCTTTGGCGTGGTTCCGCTGATCCTTGCAAGCGGCGCCGGAGCGGTTTCGCGTTTCAATATGGGACTTGTCATCGCAAGCGGACTTTCCATCGGCACGCTGTTCACCCTTTTTGTGGTGCCGGCCATTTATCTCCTGATCGCGGCCGATCATTCCCGCCAGGTAGCGCAGAACGCGTCACAGCTTGCGCTGTCAGGTGATGAGGCAAAGACAGTCTGATGACCTGTTAGTTCTGCTTGCCATCGTACTCTGGTGGGTCTTGCAACTCATCACAAAACCCAAATCTCCAAAAGAAGATCACGGTCCGCATGTCGCCGGCTGACGGTTCACCAAGCGACCGGGGCGAGCGACGCGCGTTTGAGAGATCGTAGCTGTGCCGCAACGCCTTGCTCTCCATTCCAAGTCAGATAGCGGCCTAGCCCTGCTCGCTCCCTGATACATATTCCATCAATGATCTCAGCCGTAGTGAAAGCTCGCGCGCCAGCTATGGGAGGGGGCAGGCAAGCGATTTAAGGTCAGAGGAGCTGACCAATGCGCCGCCAACCCGAATGACCCCAACCGGTCCTTCGGCGAAACGTGTTATTCGGCGTGCAATTTTCACCACGGTGGCAGAGCAGAAGGGAGTTTCCCGGACTCCAATCCGAGAGGCGCCCCCTGTGCCCCGGCAGGCCGTCGTCAGCGTATATTTGGGGACAAGGAGGTGCGAGATGGTGACAACAACAGCTACTCAAGTCGTTCTTGATACGCCGGCGGCGGAGTTCCGGCTTCCGGCCACCGACGGCAAGACTTACACACTGGACGACGTTGCGGGCGAAAAAGGCACGGTCGTCGTCTTCATCTGCAACCATTGCCCCTATGTCAAAGCAGTGATCGACCGCATGGTTTCGGACGCCCGCGTGCTGATGTCGGAGAGCGTAGGCTTTGCGGCGATTTGCTCAAACGATGCGGCGAGCTATCCCGAAGACTCATTTGAGAATATGAAGCGTTTCGCGAAGGCTCATGATTTCCCGTTTCCATATCTCCACGACGAGTCCCAGACAGTCGCACGGGCGTATGGGGCGGTCTGTACACCGGACTTCTTCGGTTACAATGCCGACCGCAAGCTCAAGTATCGCGGCCGGCTCGACGAAGGCCGCACAACTCCGCCTCGCGCGGGGGCGTCCCGAGAGCTAGTCGAGGCCATGCGTGCAATTGCGACCACCGGTGTGGCGCCGGCGGACCAAAAGGCGTCCATTGGCTGCTCGATCAAATGGAGGGACGAATAAAGCCGGGCCCCCGATGAGCGCGATCGTTACGCCCGGAATCAGGCCTTCTACGCCCGCAGCGGCGAGATCGTCATCGTTAGACACGACCGTGCGACCCGCTTGTCCCCGAATAAAACGATGCATAATTCCAAGGTAGGGATGTACGCTGGCGCGACCGGAGCCCGCGCATGAGCGACTTGGCTCAGCTGAGAGTGTGGGACGATCTAGCGATCCGCGACGCGCTGTCGTGGTACCTTGACGTGGCGGAAAACCGACGCCCGGCCAAGTTCCGTATTGCCGCCACGGTTGCTGTTCAGCTCGATCCTGCCGCAAGCAGCGAAGATGCCCTGTGGGCCGAACTCGACCACCTGACGCCGATCTTTCTCTCACGCCGGCAGGCGATCCGGGCGGGCGCGCCATTGCCAGCGGCGGTGGATGGCCCGAGCCTGCTGGAGCTGTGCCGCGAGCTCGCCTACCGCATGCTCACCCATTGCAATTTCTGTCCGTGGGATTGCCGCATCGATCGCGTGGCGGGCGCCAAGTTTGGCGCCTGCAAGCTCGCAGCCGGCTCACGGGTCAGCTCGCATTTCCATCACACCGGCGAGGAGCTGTTTTATCGCGGTACGGAAGGCTCTGGCACGATCTTCTTCACCTCGTGCAACATGCGCTGCGCTTTCTGCCAGAACGGCGACATCAGCACCGACAAGGAAAACGGGGAGGAGACGGATCCGCGCACGCTGGCGGCGATGGCGTGGACGTTGCGCCGCGAGGGTTGCCACAATATCAATTGGGTCGGCGGCGAGGTCGTCATTCATTTGCATGCCATCGTCCACGCCATGGCGCTGTTGGGCCGCGACTTCGCGCCGACGCGAGCGGAGCTGGCCCGCGCGCGCAAGACCAAGGCTGACCGTTTCTTCTGGTTCGACGAGGTGCCTGGTGCCGCTATCTATGACGGGAAGTTCAATGCACCGATGCTATGGAACAGCAACTTCTTCATGACGCTGGAAAGCATGAAGATCCTGCGCATCCTCACCGACGTCTGGCTCCCTGATTTCAAGTTCGGCCCCGGCCGTTGCGCGATGACGCTGGCGAAGACGCCTTGGTACTGGGAGACTGTGACGCGCAACATTGCACTGCTCGACGAGTGGGGAGAGGATTTTTCCATCCGCCATTTGGTGATGCCCAATCACGTCGAGTGTTGTACCTATCCGGTGCTCGAATGGGTTGCCTCGCGCGTGCCGGCAGCGCCGTTAAACGTAATGGCGCAGTTCCATCCCGACAATTTCTGTGACCCCGCGAGTACGAAGTACCGGGACAGATATGCGGAAATCGCCCGCCGACCGACGCACGCGGAGTTGGAGGGGTCGTGGCGCCGCGCTCGCGAATTAGGCCTCAAATTCGAGACTGCTTCGTTCGAGCGCCGCAATGCTTATGGTATGTGATCAGAGGCCGCTGCGGGTTTTGGCGAGCTCAATTTGTACCCGAATTGGCGCGCCACGGCCGATGAAGATGGGCACTTATTGCTTCGCTGTGGCGCTATGACGTTGTGGCCGGCGCAGCGATCCGGCCGGATAACCAGCGACGGACTGCGATCTTGCGCTACGCCTCATGGGCGGCTTCCCGATTTCGTGGGTGGGTCCGGTTACCCTTCGATTGCGGCCATTTCGATCAATCCCGGGAACGGCGCGATGGGCCAACAACAGAATTCGTGCATCGCAACAATCGCAAGCCAACTCAATGCCCCGGACGGAATTCACAGCTACTTTGACGGCGCCTCTAGAGGTGCTAGTTCCTGCCGGGCTTTCCCATAGGCTGCGCTGCTTCGAAGCTCGCCCGCCTTCTTCATCGCCTCCATCGCCTCGGCTATCGTCAGCAATGGCGTCGTCTTCAGAACCTTGAAGCCGTTTCCGGCCGCTCCCGCGATTTGAAGAGCCTGGGCGCTAACGTTGTCAGGGAGGTCAATAACAACAAAAGCATCATACTCACCAAACGAGAACCAGAAGCTCTCAATTTTACCTCCGAGCCGCTCGACGACCGGGCGTAGAAGCTCAAGTCGATTCTGTGGCTTTTGGGCCATCGCAGACCAGGCCTGATCTGCATACTTGGCTTCGACTAGGTATTGGCTCATGGCTCCCGTTCCTCCTTCGGCGACAGCTACAGCGCGAGGCAATGTGGCGATCGAGGTCGAGAGCAAGGCGCAAAAGACCAATGACTGTCTCTTGGTCATATGTCGCTCCTTTTGCGATGGATCGCGACCGTTGCGGGTTTTCGCATGTCGGCAGCTGCTGCAACATGGTCCCGCTGCGCCCGGAGGTCGTTAATCCGTCCCAAAAAGGTTGCAAAATTTTCCCAAATGGTGGCCACTTGGCCAATGGCGACGATCCATAAATTTGGCCCGTTCCGTCTCGACGCTGACGCCGAAATACTCTTTTTCGGTGCCGAACCAACTGCGCTGGGCAAACGCGCGGTTGCGCTGCTTCGGTTGCTTCTGGTGCGGGCGGGACAACCTGTTTCCAAAGATGCGCTGATCGAGACCGCGTGGCCGGGGCTTGCGATCGAGGATGGCAATCTGACGGTTCAGATCGCGGCGTTGCGCCGGGTTTTTGAGGAAGCAGCTGGGGGCGCGAGTTGGATAGAGACGTTGCCGCGCCGTGGCTACCGCTACGTCGGGCCGGTGGTTACACCTGGTGATCCGCGTGCCGAAGCAAACCCGCAGGCGTCACCGGTGCTTGCCTTGCCCGACAAGCCGTCCATCGCGGTGCTCCCGTTTTCAAATTTGAGCGGCGATCCCGAGCAGGAATATTTCGCCGACGGCATGGTCGACGACATCATTACCGGCCTCACGCGCTTCAGGTCGCTGTTCGTGATCGCACGCAATTCTTCATTTACCTACAAAGGACGCCTTATCGACATCAGACAGGTTGGCCGCGAACTTGGTGTTCGCTACGTTTTGGAAGGCAGCATGCGCAGATCAGGCGATCGCATTCGCATCAACGGGCAGCTGATCGACGCAGTCTCGGGAGTCCACCTCTGGGCCGATCGTTTCGAAGGTGCTTTCGCAGATATCTTCGACCTCCAGGATCAAGTTAGCATGAGCGTTGTCGGCGCGGTGTCGCCGAAACTGGAAGAAGCAGAGATTCAGCGGGCAAAACGCAAACCGACCGAGAACCTCGATGCTTATGATTGCTACTTACGGGCAATCGACGATCTGGAGCGGATATCAAAAAAGGCGAACGAAAATGCATTGCGCTTCCTTTACAAGGCCATCGATCTCGATCCTAGGTTTGCGGCCGCGTATGGGGCAGCGGCGCGCTGCTACGCGTCGCGGAAGTCCAATAACTGGATGCTCGATCTTGCAAAGGAAACGTTGGAAACAGAGCGCCTAGCATATCTGGCGACCGACCTAGGGAAGGACGATGCTCTTGTGTTGAGCAGAGCTGGATTTGCGATAGGCCACGTCCTGCTAAAACCGCAGGAGGGCGCGGCATTGCTCGAGAGGGCCCTTACGCTTAATCCGCATCTGGCAACAGCTTGGCGGTACAGCGGCTTGCTGAGGGTTTATCTTGGAGAATCGGAAGTTGCAATCAGACACTTGGTTCGGGCGATGCGCTTGAGTCCGCTGGATCCCGGACTTCACTCAATGCAAGCGGCGATGGCTCTCGCGCATTTTATAGGAGGAGATTACGAGGCAGCGTTGGTCTGGGCCGATAGAGCCCGTCGAGAAAATGCGAACTTCTTGCCTGCGCACCGAAATGTTGCTGCAAGTGCTGCCCTTGCCGGGCGACAAGACGAGGCGCGTAAAGCTGTGGCTCGGGTGCTTGAGATCGATCCGATGAGCCGAATTTCAAATCTTGCAGATCACGTGCCGCTGGCGCGGACCAAGGATCTTGAGAATTACGCAGAGGGATTGCGAAGGGCGGGGCTGCCCGATTGAGAGCGTCGCGACTTAGAACGTGCACTCACAAATCGAGCTTGATTGGTTCGGCTCGATCGATGTCCGCGAATACCGAACTCGAAGGCGGAGATAAATCAATGGCGGGCAGGTTGCCCGCCGGATGGGAGTTCGAGAGGAAGCCGCCGATGTCTCAGATGGGTCATTCGCGTCAATATTGCCAAGTCCACCTTCTCGTCCGCTATTGACACTACCCGACATTACCGACCGAGAGCTGGGGCGCAGATCTCGCCCGTAAGCGTCCGGTTTGTGCACTTCTTTCAGCTCTTGACAGGATTTCCGGCTTTCCACGCCCACGGCAGCAGTTCGTCCAGGCGGCTGATCGGATGTCCATCGACCATGCGGGTGTTCGCGTGCGCCGGGAAGACCGATCCTCCATCGTCGTCTCATCCTCTCGCAGACCTCGGCAGGCAGACCAACTAGGTCATCGCCTGGCGGCTGTTCCTTCGTCCCGGCCAGCGCGTGCAGACGCGCCGCGCACAGGGGCCGTCAAGGCTGGCCGTCGCGCTGGCCTTGCCCCTCGCTTCCGTGCTGCCAGGCCGCCCTTGACGGCGCCGAGCACGGCGCGAGGATCACGCAGGACGGGATGCCATCGCATCGGTCTTGACGCACGTGAAGGCACGCCCCTTGTGGAGAGCTACCCATGCAAACGGTCACGACAGTCGGTCTGGATATCGCAATGTCGGTCTTTCAAGTGCACGGCATTGATGCCGCCGCCAGTCAAGCGGTGATCCGCCGTCAGTTAGAGCGTCAACGAAAAAGTTCTGCTATGGTCTGCGCCTTGCCGGCGTGCCGGGGAACTAAGGGGTGCTGATGCTTCTGCTTCTTGCCCAACGGCGAAGTCGCTCGAACGGTGGCCGATGACCGCTACTGTCGGTGAAGCGGGCTCGCCGATCAAGATCCTCGACAGCTTGCCCCTATAGTGGCCAGCAGCAACTGGAAATTTGACGTATTTGACGTAATTGTACGCGGCCTAGCTCGCAATCAGTGTTGCTAAGAATTGATCAACGGAGGGCTGTTCAGCCTTCTGCATTTTGTGCAGGTCTTCAGGCTTGAGGTTCGTATACCGCCGCAGCATGCGCCAATCCTTGTGGCCCGTCACCATAGCAACCTGCTGTATCGAGAAACCAGCTTCAAAGAGCCTGCTTGTGCCTTCATGGCGCAAATCATGAAAGCACAAATCGTCGACATCTATGGCATTGCACGACCGACGGAATGCAGCTCCAACCGACTTTGAGTGATGGGGGAACACGCGCCCGATGCCGCGCGTGACGATACGTTGCTCGAGAACGATCTGCCATGCGTCGTAGCCCGTCGAATTGAGGAGAGGGACGATCTGATGATTTCCGTCCTTTCTTCGGGGATCTTTGCGGTCGCGGACAGTAACAGTTCGCTTGTTCATATCGACGTCAGACCATTCAATCCGGCAAATCTCGGCCTGACGCATTGCAGTTGCTACCGCGAAGCGAACAATTCTCCCTAGCGGTATGTACTGTTGGGGATTAGACTCAGCGTATTCGGTTAATCGATTTAGTTCGTCCTGGGTCGGACGACGATCGCGCTCGTTCGATTTTCCCACGAGGTCGAGGTGTCTAAGCGCAGCTCGGGCCAACTGAACGCTCTCGACAGAGACCTCGATGCCGTGGACTGCCGCAGCGTGAGTGAGGATTGTCCGAATGAACGAGAAATCAATCGCGAGTGTTGCCGGCCCAGCCCCTTGCGCGGCTCGCTTCCGTCCGTACTCGATCAGTCTCTCGCGGGTTATGTCTTTGAGGTTCACACGCCCGAGTGAAGTCTTGAGCGCCTTAAGCACCATAAACTTCGATCTTCGAACTGGCTTACCGACCTGAGCAAGATCGTCAAGATGCAATGCAATCAAATCGGAAAAGATGCGCGGTTGCTCGTAAGGCCGCGAGCGTCGGATTGGAGCACCTCGATCGATTGAGCGCTCCACGTCAATCGCCCACTCTTCGGCGTCGCGCCGTCGGATGAAGGTGTTCGCGACGTACTCGTTTTTTCTCCTGACCTGAACGCGCCAGCTTCCCGACTTCAGCTTCGTAAAGGTCGGCATTTGCGTGTGCACTCCGTTTCGATTTCGTGTGCGCTACGTGTGCACCGAGAGATCAAATGCGGTACAAACGTGTGCAATTTTGGCTAGTTTGGAGTGCACACGTGTGCACTTGTTCCCGTTCTAGTCCGTTGAAAGGATAGGATAACTCTTTGGAATATCAAGACTATCGCTTTTCCGTGGCGCCCATGATGGATTGGACTGACCGCCATTGCCGGGTCTTCCATCGTCTGATGTCGCGCCGGGCGCGGCTTTATACGGAGATGCTGACGACCGGCGCCGTGATCCACGGCGATCGGGCGCGGCTGCTTGGGTTTGACGCGAGCGAGCATCCGGTGGCACTGCAGCTCGGCGGCTCAGATCCGCGCGATCTCGCGACCGCGGCCAGGATCGGGGAGGATTTCGGCTATGACGAGATCAACCTCAATGTCGGCTGCCCCTCCGATCGCGTCAAGGATGGCCGCTTCGGCGCCTGCCTGATGGCGGAGCCTGCGCTGGTCGCCGAAGGCGTCGCCGCGATGAAGCGCGCGGTCAGGATTCCCGTCACGGTGAAATGCCGGATCGGCATCGACGACCAGGATCCGGAAGTCGCACTCGATACGCTGGCGCGCGGCGTGATCGCGGCGGGCGCGGATGCGCTCGTCGTGCACGCGCGCAAGGCCTGGCTCAACGGACTGTCGCCGAAGGAAAATCGCGACATCCCGCCACTCGACTATGATCGTGTCTATCGGCTGAAAGCGGCGTTGCCTGACGTGCCCCTCATTATCAATGGCGGCATCCCGAGCGTTGCCGCGGCGAAGCAGCACCTGTTGCATGTCGACGGCGTGATGCTGGGGCGGGCGGCCTATCAGGAGCCGTGGCGGCTGCTCGCGGTCGATTCCGAACTGTTCGGCGAGACGCCGCCGCAGGCGACGATGAAGGACGTGTTGACCGCGATGATGCCCTATATCGAGGCGCAGCTTGCGCAGGGCACGCGGCTGCACGCCATGACGCGGCATTTCGTCGGCGCGTTCCACGGTGTTCCCGGCGCACGCGCGTTCCGCAGGCATTTGGCCGAGAACGGCGTCCGCCCAGGCGCAGGAGTGAATGTCCTGCGCGATGCGATCGCGCTGGTGGACGACCTGGCGCTAACGTCGATGGCGGCTTGAGGTGAACTCGGGATAGCCTTGACCCCACGTCGGCGAATCCCGACGAATTCATCGAACTGGTGCACAGCTTGACGAAGAAGAGGCGCATATCAGGCTAACGGCTCAATCGCCGCCAGCCGATTACGATGCCACTAGCCGACACGATCATCCCCAACAGTGACGACAACCATACGATTGCGTCCCACGCCGGGCGATGGTTTAGCAACAGCGGAAAGTCCAAGCTGTGCAGCGCATTAAACAGCCAGCGATAGGTTCTCCCGCTGTCGTCGATGCGGCCGAGTACGTCGCCGGTCAGCGGATCGATATGAAACCAGGTCTGTCCGGTATCGTCAAAACCCACGCGCAGCACCGGGACCTGACGTTCGTGATGATGGGAATACCAGTAGGCGTCGGGTTGTTCGAGGCGCCGGCGCAGGATCATCGTCGCATTTGGCAATAGTCGGCTTGCGGCAGCGAAAATCTGTTCGACGGACACCGTGGTTGGCAAGCCGGTGGGAGGATCGGCGATGTTCTCATGGCCGTCCCGACCGACAAGCACCATGAGCGGCCGGCCACCAAGCCAGGTGAAGCGTGCCTCGACCGCTGCCGATTGCGGCTTTGAGGAAAATTCCGCGACGATCTGCGGCGCGTCGTGGCCGCCATAGCGAGCCATCATGTCACGCGGCATTCCGCGGCCGGAAAAATAGTCGCCGGGGTTGAGCGAGAGCCAGCCACTGAATATCCAGGTGACGACCGAAATGCCCCCAACCAAACCGGCGACGTGGTGCCAGGCCATCCAGCCACGATAGGGTGTCACCGCTCCGCTGGCGTAGCGCCGCCTTAACCGCAGCCGCAGGATGCCGATCCAGAATCCGGTCACCGCCACGATTATGCAGATGCCGGAGATCCAAAAGACCACCTGCCGCCACATGGTGCCGTCCTTGCGCAGCACGGTGGGGTAGATCCAGTGCGGGATCGACCCGAGCCAATTCCAAATCCGCTCGGTGCGCGTGGTGTCCAATGCGATCTCGCCGGTGCGGGCAGAAACATATAGCTCTGTTCCAGCATCATCGCCGAGCGCGATCCGGAACAGTGGCCGCAACGGATCGAACCGCGCCGTGACACTCCACTGGTCTCGATCGATCGTGTTGATCATTCGTGGCCGTGCGGCGTTGCGATGAAAGCCGGTCACGGCGAGCGCCTCGCCGGGCGTGATGCGATCGATGATCCGGCCGTCGACGGCCGATACGGTCTTGCGCGTACCATCCCAGCCAAGCAGCCGATACACCGGTGTGTCGTTCAGCATGTTAAGGCGGAGCTCACGCGGGTATTCGGTGAACCCGGCTATCGCCATGGCACGGTCGGGCGTCGCCCGCACCTTGTCCCAGGCAAGGGGCGGCAGCGCCGACCAGCGCTCGTGGTCGGTCAGCTGCGGAAATGCCACGTACATCATCACCACGCCGGACATGAACCACATCGTGAACAACAGGCAGGTGGCGATGCCGATCCAGCGATGGGTGATATACAGCCACCGGCGTGCCCGCCGGATCAGCGCGCGCCGCATGCTCAGAACTTCACATTGATCGACAATTCCGCCGTGCGCGGCATTCCGAGCAGCCATTGGCCGGTGTCGCCCGAGGTCGCATAGACCTTGTCGAACAGGTTGTAGAGTCGCAGTGCCACGGTGGTGCGTGGATCGGGTTTCCAGCGTAGGCCGCCATTGACGATGGCGTAGGACGGAATGCTTAAGGTGTTGGCATTGTCGGCGAAGGTCTTGCCGACCATCTGAACGCCGCCATACACCGACCAATTCGGCGCAAATTCCCAGGTCGCCCACACGTTCGAGACCTGTTGCGGCACGTTGATCGGAACGTTGCCAGCGAAGCTGACCGGCACGCCATCGACCGATTGTGTGAAGTTATCGTACTTGGCCCGCAGCAGCGCGATGTTGGCATCGACCCGCCAGCCGTGATCCAGCACGAGACCGACCGAAGCCTCGACGCCGCGCGACGATTGCTGGCCGACCTGCATCACGACCTCGGGATGGATCGGATCGCGCGCGAGCAGGTCATTCTTGACGATCTGATAGCCGGCAATCGTCCATTCGCCGCGTCCGTTCCAGAAGCTCTGCTTGACGCCCACCTCGATCTGCTTGCCGGTGGCGAGCTTGAAATCCTTCTGTGCGGCGGACGTAGTGATGAGGGTGCCGACCGGATCGACTGCCGTCGAGTACTGGCCGTAGACCGCGAGATCCTTGATCGGGTTGTAGACAGTCCCCACCCGCCAACTCAGGCCGGATAGCGACGTCTCGAAGCTCCTGGTCGCATCCCTGAAATCGGTGCGTTCGATACTCGGCTGGTCGAGCCGCACACCGCCGACGATCGCGAGCTGATCCGAGAGCTTCAAGCGGTCTTCGGCGAACACCGCGTACTGGTTGGTGATCGCATTGAAACTGGGCGCGGTGCGATCCGGGCTCGAGAACAAACCCGGATTGAACGAAAAAGGATCGACCGACGACGATCCGCCATAAGGCGAGTTGTTGGTGTGGGTGAAGTCGATCCGGTTGACGTCGAAGCCAGCCACGAATTCGTTGGAAAAGCCGAACACGTGACCGCGCAGGGTCGCATCCATCCGGTTGCCGATCTGGGCCTGGTCATGAAAGATCTCGATGTAATCGCTTCGATCGATCATTCGTGTCGCCGGATTCCAGGCGTAGGTCTCCACATCGCGCCAGTGCCGATGGCTGGTCAGATAGTACATCGTGTTGCGGACCGAGATGCCGTCCGTGACATCCCACTCGGTCTTGAATTGGGTCCAGTTGTCCTGATAGCGGATGTGGCTATCGAGCACGTTGTAGTTTTTGAAGCGCAGTGCCTCGTCGATTGTGTTGTTGATCAGCGGCGTGCCGAAATAGCGCGATGGGCTGCGGTCGCCGTAGTCGTTGGACAGCGTAAAAGCGACACTGTCGGTGGCCTGCATCCTGACGGCTGCCGAGATTGCCAGATTCGAGGTCTTGTCGCGGTCGACCCAGCCGTCCGACATGTTGCCGATGGCGTTGACGCGGTAGGAGACGTCGGGATTGATCGGCCCGCCGCTGTCAACCGCGAGCCGCCGGGTCAGGTTGGTGTCGAGCGACATTTCGGCCTGATTATACGGGGCCGAGAGTGGCTTCTTCGAAGCCACATTGATAACGCCGCCAATCGCGCCAGCACCGTACAGTACCGAGGCCGGTCCGCGCATCACCTCGATGCGGCCCGCCGACCAAGTGTCGAAAGGAAACGTGATGGTTCCGGCGGCCGGATAGAGCAGGGTGCCGTCGTAGAGCGTCATCACCGAGTTGATCCCGGTGAAGCCGCGGGTGTTGAACGACAGGCCACCATTGCCTGGCGCGGGGCTTGCGGTGAAGCCGGTCGCATTCTGGGTGACGGCGTCGAGAACATTATGCTGGCCGCGCTCCGCGATGGTCTCCGAGGTGATGATGCCGACACTCGCAGGCGTCTCAAGCGGCGTTAAGTTGAGGCGACTTCCGGTCGAGTCCCGCTTGGTCAGGTTGAGGGCGGGAGCGGAATCGGTATTGGTTTGGGTCGAGACCGTGCGGTGCCCCTGGGCCGACTTTGGCCGAGACTGCGCCGCCGAACCTGATCGTCCGACATCGGGTTGCTTCGGCCTTGCCAGATTGGCCGGAGAAACTTCGATTGGGTCGAGCGGGATGGCCGGCTGTGCCTGCTGGGCCCAAGCGTCGGTTGCCAGCAATACGGGAGACAGAGTGAGAGAGCAGACGAGGCTGGCGCGTTGCTTCAGCGCAGCAAGTGAGCAGGAGATCATAAAGAAGGCTCGCGGCTAACGTGGCACGTCACCGCAAGCGCAGTCGCCCCGTCACCGCTTGGGTAACGGCTTGGCTACCATCAGGACACCCCGCCCAATGTGCTCGCGTGTGACCACGACAGACGGCAGGTCTCCTGGCTCACGGGTCTTTGCCGTTCGTCGCCTTCCCGAGCAGCGCTCAGTGGCAAATGACGAAAAGCTCGCCGTTTACAGTTGCGGGGACAGCCGCGGCATAGGGTTGCCCCGCACCGCATTCCCTTTTGATCCCCGAAGGGAACCGTCGGAATCACGATAGGTGACTGCGGTCCGACCGTCAATGACGGGACATGTTCGTTCACGTTCCCGGCGCACGGGCGTTCCGCCCTCATCTCACGGAGTGAAGTCCAACGCCGGCGCCAATGTCCTGCGCGATGCGATCGCGCTCGTCGACGACCGGGCGCTAACGTCGATGGCTGCTTGAGGTGAGCTCGGGATAGCCGTTCAACGTCAGCTTGTCGGCGCGCACGCCCCAGCTCTCGAGACGGTCGAGAAAACTCATGCCGAGCAGGTTGGCCCTCATCTGCCCGCGCGGTACCACCAGCGCCGGCACCGACTTCTCGACCAGCTTGCCGACTGCGAGGCGGTCGAGCGTCAGCCGCGCCGCTTTGGTGTGACCGCCGGCGGTCTCGAGATCGACATTGTATTCGAGCATCTCGATCGGCAGCCCGATCGCCTTGGCTGTTTCCCAGGTCAGCACCACCGAGGTCGCGCCGGTGTCGATCACCATCGGCGCGCTGACGCCGTTGATCTTGGCCCGGAACGCGAATTCGCCGCCTTGGCCGCGCGTGATCTGCACCGCGGGGGCAGGGGGCGTGCTGCCGCTGCCAAGCATATGCGAGATGTGGTCCCTGGCGCGGACGATCTGTTCGGGGTCGCCATAGGCGATGACGGCGCCGGCGGTTGCCAACAGCATCAGGAGGACGAGGACGATCCGGGTCATCGTGCATCCCCCCGCATCGCAGGCGCGATCAGGCGCGTTTGGGGCGCGGCTCCATGCGCTCGAGCCCGGCCTCGGCCATCCGTTCCGGCAACAGCACCATCGTCGCGAGCCGTTCGGCACTGTCCATCTTGTGCCAGCGCGCGATCTCCGGAAGCGTGCGCCCGCATCCGAAGCAGAGCTTCGTTCGGGGGTCCATCATGCAGACTGCGATACACGGCGTGTCCTGGCTCATGTTTCGAGTGTTGAACGGTTTCGGCCGCGAGTGCAAGTCCGGCCAGAAGCGCAATATTGCCGTTGCGCTTCAGCTTTTCGTTTTGAGTATGAATCTGCTCATACTCTTCCGGCTCATGCTCTACAGACCGGTTCCGGCACTCATGATCGATCGATGACGCACGCGCTTGCGGTCGTCGGTTGAGGCGACCTCAACCGTCTCCGGCTGCAGCGGCGGCGATTCTTCCGACATCGGTGCCAGCGCGCTCATCACGCGCTCCGGCGGGAAGGTGACGATCACCTCGGTGCCGATGCGCAGCTTCGATTTCAGCGTGAAGGTACCGCCATGCATGTCGATCAGGCTTTTCGCGATCGGTAGCCCAAGGCCTGCGCCCTGTTCGGCCGACTTGATTGAGTTCGAGCCCTGGCCGAACGAGGCCAGCACGATCGGGATCTCGTCCTCGGCGATGCCCGAGCCGGTGTCCTTGACGCTCAGATACTGGCCGCCGGACGCGGTCCAGCCGACCTTGAGCCAGATCTCGCCGCCCTGCGGGGTGAACTTGATCGAGTTGGAGAGCAGGTTGAGCACGACCTGGCGGATGGCGCGCTCGTCGCCCCAGATCCGCGGCATGCCCTGCTCGAACACCTCGTGGATGGTGATGCCGCGGCTGGTCGCACGCAGCTTCAACAGATGGTGGCAGTCGGCGACGACATGCACCAGCGCGACGGCCTCCTCGTTGAGCTCGTAGCGGCCGGCCTCGATGCGCGACAGGTCGAGGATTTCGTTGATCAGGTTGAGCAGATGCACGCCGGAGTTATGGATATCGGCGGAATATTCCTTGTAGACCGCCACGGTGTGCGCGCCGAAGATCTCGCTCTTCATCACCTCGGAAAAGCCGAGGATCGCGTTCAGCGGTGTGCGCAGCTCGTGGCTCATCTGGGCGAGGAAGCGCGACTTGGCGACGTTGGCGGATTCGGCGCGATGCCGCGCCTCGTCGGAGATCGCCTTGGCCTGCTCCAGCTCGCCGATCAGCGCGTCCTTTTCGGCGCGCGCCTCCAATGTCGCCAGCGTGGTCGAGTGCAGGCGGTGGGCGAGCAGGGCGAAATAGCCTTCTGCGGCAAGCGCGAGCAGCGCCAGCACATAATTATCGAAGCCGCCGCTCAGCACCAGGTCGAGCGCGATCGCGACCGTCACCGGCACGGTCGCCGCAAGCGCTGCGATCGGCAGACTCGCCGCCAGCATGCTGGAGACCGCGATCACCAGCAGCATCAGGAACATCATCAGCGTGTTGGAGGCGAGGTCGCGTCCGGCCGGGTGGATCAGGATCGCGGTCCAGCACAGGCCGTAGGCGAGGTCGAGCAGCACAAAGCGCGTCCGCCATTTGCGGGTCACCGCGAGCGTGGGCGGCTCGGCGAGGAAGCGGGAACAGCTGCGGATGATGGCGGCGTGGACGCAGAGCATGCCGCAGGTCCATGCGGCGGCGACGATCGGCTGCATCCACAGCAGCCCGAACAGGATGCCGGTCGCCACCACCAGCAGCATCACGACATAGGACGCCGAGATCCGGGTCTGGGCATATTGGCGGAGCAATTCGGCGTCGAAGGCGGGGCGGGTTCCACTCGTTGACGTTAACCGATCGCGCGCCTCGCGCACCCGCTGGGCCGCGGCACGCCGGCTGTTCACCGGCGCTGCGGCTTGAGGTCCTGCCGGAAGCTGCACAACTTCAGGCTTTTCTGCGGGATTACTCATAAACAACACAAAATCCTGCCCGCGAACCGCGCGAGCTTTTGCATTGTCTATCTGTGCAGCCAAATCATTAAGCGATGACTTAAAGAGCTAAAAAATCACCTTAACGACTGGTTAAATTAACCTTTGGGCATTTACCCAATGGACCTCGCACGACCCAGGTTCGTGGGAGGTGGGAGGGGCGCGGCAGAGCCGCGCCGTGCCGTTCGTTCCAAACCTGGATGCTAGCGCTGCAGGCGGGCGAGCAGGCTCGACGTATCCCAGCGCTTGCCGCCCATCTTCTCGACCTCGGAATAGAACTGGTCGACCAAGGCCGTCACCGGCAGGGTGGCGCCGTTCCGCCGCGCTTCCGACAGGCAGATCGAGAGATCCTTGCGCATCCATTCGACCGCGAAGCCGAAATCGTACTTGCCCTCGTTCATGGTCTTGTAGCGGTTCTCCATCTGCCAGGACTGCGCCGCGCCCTTGGAGATGGTGTCGATCACCGCGGCGACGTCGAGGCCGGATTTCTTGGCGAAGTGGATGCCCTCGGAGAGGCCCTGCACGAGGCCGGCGATGCAGATCTGGTTGACCATTTTTGTCAGTTGGCCGGCGCCGGCCGGGCCGAGCAGTTTGCACATCCTTGCATAGGCGGCGATGACCGGCTCGGCGCCGGCGTAAGCCGCCGCGCTGCCGCCGCACATCACGGTCAGCGCGCCGTTCTCGGCGCCGGCCTGGCCGCCGGACACCGGGGCATCGACGAAGTTGAAGCCGGCCTTGGTGGCCGCGGCATCGAGCTCGCGGGCGACCTCGGCGGAAGCTGTGGTGTGGTCGACGAAGGTCGCGCCCTTCTTCATCCCGGCGAAGGCGCCGTCGGCACCGATCGTGACCGCGCGCAGGTCGTTGTCGTTGCCGACGCAGCACATCACGAAATCCTGACCTTCGGCGGCGGCCTTCGGTGTCGCTGCGGTCTTTCCGCCGAACTTGTCAGCCCATTCCTTCGCCTTTGCCGCGGTCCGGTTGTAGACGGTGACCTCGTGGCCGCCATTCTTCACGAGGTGTCCCGCCATCGGGAAACCCATCACGCCGAGACCGAGAAAAGCGACTTTAGCCATGTGTGCTACCTTGTTTTTGCCTTGGTGATTGCCCTGACGGCCGCGCCGGTGGGCCTGCGCGGGCTGGGCATGTCTTCCATGGAGGGAGCCGCACCATACCCCCTGCGCAGCGGAGGGCAACGGCTTCGTTGGGTGCGAGCTTCCGGTTTTGTGCTAGGCTGGGGGTACCAAAGAACCTGACAAAAAAGGGAGTGTCTCGCATGGGCGTGAGCGTGGGTGTGCTCGATCATTTCAACATCCGGACCCGGAATCTCGCCGATACGGTCCGCTTCTATGAGGACATTCTCGGGCTCGAGAAGGGCGCGCGGCCGAATTTCGCCTTCCCGGGCGCCTGGATGTACAGCGAGGGCAAGGCCGTGGTGCATCTGGTCGATATTTCCAAGACCGACGAGCCGCAAAAGCCGGATTCTGGCGTCGTTCATCACGTCGCTTTCGCAAGCCAGGGCTTTGCCGGCATGAAGAAGCGGCTGGAATCCAAGGGCATGGAATTCGACTCCCGCCAGGTTCCGGGCGGCGATCTCTGGCAGATCTTTGTCAACGACCCCAACGGGGTCATGATCGAGTTGAACTATGAGGCCGCCAAGGAAGAGGCTGGCGCGGCCCCGGCCGAGCGGCGCGACGACGTCGGAGCGAGGTAGCCTTTTGCGCCGCAACGCTCTATGGGTCGCATCCTGGGCCTGATCCGGAAAGGTGGTTTTCCGGCGCGACAAACGCGATGCGTTTGCGCGGAGATCTAGCCCCGCTTGAATCAGGAGATGCGCGGGTGAGCGTGACGCAGCAACAGGTCCTCGATAGCCTTGCCAGGGTGATGTCGCCGCGCGGCGTCGCCCTGACCAACGCCAATGTGCTGTCGGCGATCACGGTGACCGACGGCAAGGTGTTCTTCTCGATCAATGTCGATGCCGCCGAGGCGCGTGCCTGGGAGAGCGTGCGCGTGCACGCCGAAAACGCCGTCCGTGCCATTCCCGGCGTCAGCGTCGCGATGATTGCGCTCACCGCCGAGCGCAAGCCGGGGAGCGCACCGCCCCCGCCGCCGCGTCCCGCCAGCGGCGTCCCGCCCGCCGCAGCGCATCGCCATCCGCAGCCGCCCGGCGCCGCTTCGCCGATGGCGCGGCAGGCCGAGATTCCCGGCATCTCCGCCGTCATCGCGGTGGCCTCGGGCAAGGGCGGCGTCGGCAAGTCGACCACCGCGCTCAACCTCGCGCTCGGCTTGCGCGATCTCGGGCTTCGCGTCGGGCTGCTCGATGCCGATATCTACGGACCGTCGGTGCCGCGGCTGACCGGCATCCGCGAGAAGCCGCAGCTCAACGACGACAAGAAGATGATCCCGCTCCAGCGCTTCGGCCTGTCGATCATGTCGATCGGCTTCCTGGTCGAGGAAGACACCGCGATGATCTGGCGCGGGCCGATGGTGATGTCGGCGATCACCCAGATGCTGCGCGACGTCGCCTGGGGCACGCTCGACGTGCTCGTCGTCGACATGCCGCCCGGCACCGGCGACGCCCAGCTCACGCTGGCGCAGAATGTCCCGCTGAAGGGGGCCGTCATCATCTCGACGCCGCAGGACCTGTCGCTGATCGACGCGCGGCGGGGCCTGGCGATGTTCAAGAAGGTCAATGTGCCCGTGCTCGGCATTGTCGAGAATATGAGCTACTTCCAGTGCCCGCATTGCGGCACGCGGTCGGACATTTTCGGCCATGGCGGCGCCCGCCATGAGGCCGAGCGGCTGGGAGTGCCGTTCCTCGGTGAAATCCCGCTCGATATCGCCATCCGCACCACCTCCGATTCCGGCAATCCGGTGGTCGAGAGCGAGCCGGACGGCCCGCACGCGGCGATTTACCGCGCGATCGGGGCCAAGGTCCGCGAGCAGCTTCAAGGCGTGATTGCCGCGGCCTAGGGCTGCTCTGCCGGCCTCGGCGGCCGTTCTTCACAGAACTGTCGCTCTGAATGGTTGCTGGACCGCTTTCGGTCTGTATGTTTGTGAAGAGATAGCCGAATCGTACCAGCCTGTCCGTCAGCTTGAGGGAGTCTATGGCCAAGCAGAAACGCGGGAAAGGCCGTGAGGCGACGATCAACGTGGCTTCGTCACGCGAAGCAAAAGGAGCGGGCCGCAAGCATCTCACGCGGGAAGAGCGCGAAGCGGCAGCCCACGTGGCGTTCAACCTTGCGAAGAAATCCGACTCGCTCGGGGAGGCTGCGGCGGCGGTCGCGAAGATGTTTGGCGTTAGCTTCACGACAGCACAGAGCTGGATCCGACGCGGACGACACTTGGCCAATCAACCCAGGAAATCGAGGGCTACGACGAGGCGCTGATTGGCGCGGAAACGTCTCGATAGAGAGAGCATCGGGACAGTACGCCTCCTCACCGCCGGAGGCTCGCGCACTCGGACTCTTCGGCCATGGCGGCGCTCGCCATGAGGCCGAGCGGTTGGGGGTGCCGTCCCCCGGCGAAATCCCGCTGGATATTGCCATCCGCACCTCCTCGGATTCCGGTCAGCCGATGGTCGAAGGCGAGCCGGATGGCCTGCACGCGGCGATTTACCGCGCGATCGGGGGCAAGGTCCGCGAGCAACTCCAGGGCGTGATTGCCGCGGCCTGACGCGGCGCATTCCCAGGTGATTTCAGCGAAAGCCTGCCCGGACGCTGGACAGCCGGCGACTTCCGGTTCGCGAAGCAGCGCGTCTCCGGCACCATGAATACTTGCGGCGGACAGCGGTCCGCCGCCTCGTCACCTCTCGCGACCCAAGATCGAAGTCCTCTCTCGAGATCGGTCTTCGGGCATTCAGTCATCAGCGTGAAATCTGGCGCTGCGACACTCCGTCGCCCTAGACAAAAGAATCGGAGGAGGTTCACAGCGATGACTTTTGCAAAGATAGCCGTGGGAAAGACAGCTTTGGGGCTGCTGGCCGGCGTAGCCTTGGGTACGGCGGCTCAGGCCGCCGACATTGATCGTGTCCTGCTCGTCAGCGTGGACGGTTTGCATGCGCTCGACGTTGCGCGCTATGTCGAAGGACACCCGAACTCCGCCCTGGCCGAGTTGTCCCGTCACGGCATCACCTACAGCAACGCCCGGACACCGGCCAATTCCGATTCGTTTCCCGGCCTGCTCGCGCTGGTGACGGGTGGATCGCCGATCTCCCACGGCCTGTTCTATGACGTCAGCTATGACCGCACCCTGTTTGACCCCGGCAACACGACCTGCCAGGGCAAGGCCGGCAACATGATGGTGTTCGACGAGAGCATCGACAAATACAACAGTAACAACGTCTCCCAGAATGTCATCGATCCGAAGGCGCTGCCGCGCGGACGCAACGCGCTCGGCCAGTGCGTCCCGGTCTATCCCCACAACGCCATCCGCACCAATACGATCTTCGAAGTCGTCAAGAGCAAGGGTGGCCGCACGGCGTGGGCGGACAAGCACCCGGCCTACGATCTCGTCAACGGTCCGTCGGGCAGGGGCGTGGATGATCTCTACACGCCGGAAATCACCAACGTGAACGGTTTCGACGCCACCGTCGGCGTCGATTGCACGGTTGCGAACGACCAGTTGAAGGTCGCGGCCATATTGAAGGAGATCGGCGGCTTCACGCACGATGGCCAGCCTGCCGGCGGCGCGCCGAAGCTGTTTGGAATGAACTTCCAGGCGGTGAGCGTCGGGCAGAAGCTGTCCAAGGATAACAGGGACGGCAGTTGCGGGCAGAGCACTCACTCGGGCCAGCCCGGCGGCTACGTCGACGGCGCCGGGACGCCAAGCGCGGTGCTCGCCTTTGGCTTGCAGAAGACCGACGAAGCCCTGGGCAGCATGATCCAGGCGCTCAAGAACCGCGGCCTGTACGAGTCGACACTGTTCATTGTCAGTGCCAAGCACGGCCAGTCGCCGATCAACCCGGCCAAGGTCAACAAGCCGGGCCATTTCGCCGACCTCGTTGCCGCGCTGCCGGATGCCGCAACCAATCCGGGGGCACAGGCCATCGCGAGCGCCAATGCCTGCTCAACGGGTCCGTGTGGATTTGTCCAGGATGACGACGTCGCGCTGATCTGGCTGCAGGATCAAACCAAGACCCAGGCGGCTATTGATTATCTGAACGCCAACGCCAAGGCCTTGTTCATTGATGAGGTGATCGGCGGGGACGACCTGAAGCTCAAGTTCAATGATCCGGCGCTTGATAGTCGCACTCCCGATATCATCGTGCAGCCGGCCTACGGCACCGTCTATACGACGTCGGGCAAGAAGAACGCCGAGCACGGCGGATTCAGTTTCGGCGACACCAACGTCGCGCTGCTTGTTTCCAATCCGCGCTTTCCGGCAGTCACGCTCAAAACGCCGGTCGCGACCTCGCAGGTTGCACCGACGATCCTGCAAGCGCTCCACATCGAACCCGAAGCGCTCAATTCCGTGCGGGTCGAGCGCACGCCGGTGCTGCCGGGCCTGTGGGACAATCGTCAGGAAGGGCGTTGGGACCGCTGAGCGCCGCGATCGTTGAGCTACGACCGAGGGGCCCGTGCTCCTCGGTTTCGCGTTTCTCGAGCTTTGATTCTGATTCAATCGGAATCGAAGCTCTAATCTAGTGGCCGGATCTCTCGCGCCGCACAGGCGTCACTGCCGACAATAGCCGGCTGGCGTTCGAAGGCGGCGGCGGGACGTTGCCGGCCGGCGGCCCGGCTCCAGGCAGCGGCAGGGCGAGCGTGACGGTCTCTTGATCCTTCTCCAGGGTTGCTTCTCGGCCGTGAACCGATGCCAGCCTCCAGCCCTGATAGTAGTCACCCGTCTTCAGCCGAACGTCGGTCTTGGTCGATGGGTTCAGGAAAATCCCGAAGCTCGTGCCGCTGGTTGCAATGGTACCGACCAAGGCGAGCTGCGGACGTTCGGGCTCGGGTGGTTTTGGCGCAGGGGCGACGGCCTTCGCGACCGGAGCCGCCGCGACAGCAGGGACCGGCGGTCGCCGCGACGACGAGAAGATTGGCCGGTCGCGTGTGCTGGACAATGCCGTGAGCGGGACTGCCCATATTGGGTTGCCGCGCAGCTCGCGCTCCTGGATCGGCGCGGCGGTCGCGGGAGCTCTGATGGCGTCCTCGGGTGCGACAGATTGCTCCCGGATGGCAGGCGCGGCTGATGACTCGATCGAGAATGTATCCTCGGACAGCGCATCGGCGACAGGAAAGGTCTGCGCCGGGACATCGTGCGGCGGTAACGCCAGAAACACGATACCCACCGCCAGCCTCAGCATCATTTGCCTCCCCGCCGTCCGTTATTGAACCGGACCATGACAACTGTACGAAATCGCGGGAGACGCTTGTTTTCGCGCGCAGGACGGACGTCAATTGTGCCCGGTCAGGCCGAATCCCGAGGCATCAGACTTTCGTTTAATGGGCGCAGTCATGCCATTGTCGCGTTTCCGGCCGGCAACTTCCGTGATAAAGGGCCGGCCAGAGCGCCCCGGTGGCCTGTGAGTTCGTCCCGCCGAGGAGATGCTTGCCGCCACTGGGAAACGCCCCGCAAGGAGAAGCCTTAAAATGAAGCGTCGTGATTTTTTGAAAGTTTCAGCGGCGGGTGCTGCCGCGACAGCCGTTGCTGCGCCGGCGATTGCGCAGTCGTCTCCCGAGGTCAAGTGGCGCCTGACGTCGAGCTTCCCGAAGTCGCTTGACACCATCTATGGCGGCGCCGAGCAGGTCGCGAAATACGTCGCCGAAATGACCGACAACAAGTTCCAGATCCAGGTGTTCGCGGCCGGTGAAATCGTGCCCGGCCTGCAGGCGCTGGACGCGACCTCCAACGGCACCGTCGAAATGTCGCACACGGTCGCCTACTACTATGTCGGCAAGGACCCGACCTTTGCGATCTACGCCTCGGTCCCGTTCGGTCTCAACGCCCGCCAGCAGAACTCCTGGTGGTACCAGGGCGGCGGTGAGGCACTCGGCAACGAGTTCTTCAAGAAGTTCGGCGTGATCGGCTTCCCGACCGGCAACACCGGCACCCAGATGGGCGGCTGGTTCCGCAAGGAGATCAAGACGGTCGCCGATCTCTCCGGCCTCAAATTCCGCATCGGCGGCATTGCCGGTCAGGTCCTGCAGAAGGTCGGCGTGGTGCCGCAGCAGCTCGCCGGCGGCGACATCTATCCGGCGCTGGAAAAGGGCACCATCGACGCCGCCGAGTGGGTCGGCCCCTATGACGATGAGAAGCTCGGCTTCCAGAAGGTCGCCAAGTACTACTACTATCCGGGCTTCTGGGAAGGCGGCCCGATGGTGCACTCCTTCGTCAACCTGGAGAAGTGGAACGCGCTGCCGAAGAGCTATCAGGCGATCCTGACCAATGCCTGCGCCAACGCCAACAGCTGGATGAATGCGCGCTACGACATGCAGAACCCGTCGGCGCTGAAGCGGCTGGTTGCCGGCGGCACCCAGCTCCGTCCGTTCACCAACGAAGTGCTCGAGGCCTGCCTCAAGGCCACCAACGAGCTGTGGGCCGAGATCTCGGCCAAGAACGCCGACTTCAAGAAGTCGATCGACGCCATGCAGGCCTACCGCTCCGACCAGTATCTGTGGTGGCAGGTCGCCGAATACACCTTCGACAGCTTCATGATCCGCTCGCGCACCCGCGGCTGATCGGCCACCATAGCGTTTTCGAGCGAGGTGGATCCCGGTTCGCGTGAAGAAAGCGCCTCAAAATAGGAATCCAAGGCTTCGGTTCTGAACCGAAGCCTTCGACTTAAGTAGCCCGGTCTCCGAGAGGAGGCCGGGCTTTTTGTGTCTGGTGTTCGGGAACCGGTTGTTTCATGCTCGACCCGAAGCTCGAACGAGAAGGCGCCAAGCCTCGCAGGGGCAACACAATCAATTGGGAGGATTCAATGAAACGACGAGATTTTATCAAGGTCACCGGGATCGGCGCGGCAGGCGCCGCCGCGACCTTGGCCGCGCCGGCAATCGCGCAGTCGATGCCGGAGATCAAGTGGCGGATGACGGCAAGCTGGCCGAAGTCGCTCGACACGCTCTACGGCGGTGCCGAGTTGATGGCGAAGGCGGTTGCCGAGGCCACCGACAACAAATTCCAGATTCAGGTCTTCTCCGCGGGCGAAATCGTGCCGGGCCTGCAGGTGCTCGACGCCGTGCAGAGCGCCACCGTGGAAATGGGCCACACCGCGTCCTACTACTACTTCGGCAAGGATCCGACCTTCACCTTCGGCTCGGCGGTCCCGTTCGGTCCCAACCAGCGCATCAACCAGGCTTGGTATCTGCTCGGCGGCGGCAGGGAACTGCTCAACGAGTTCTACAAGAGCTACAACGTCACCTCGCTGCTTGCCGGCAACACCGGTTGCCAGATGGGCGGCTGGTTCCGCAAGGAGATCAACACGGTCGACGATCTCAAGGGACTTAAATTCCGCATCGGCGGCTTTGCCGGGCGCGTGCTGCAGAAGCTGGGCTGTGTCCCGCAGCAGCTCGCCGGCGGCGACATCTATCCTGCGCTGGAAAAAGGCACGATTGACGGTGCGGAGTGGGTCGGTCCGTACGATGACGAGAAGCTCGGCTTCTACAAGGTCGCGCCGCACTACTACTTCCCAGGCTGGTGGGAAGGCGGCCCGATACTGCTTGCAATCGTCAATCTCGACAAATGGCATGCGCTGCCGAAATACTATCAGAGCGTGCTCGAGCAGGCCGGGCATCTCTCCAACAGCTGGATGATGGCGAGGTACGATCAGGCCAACCCGATGGCGCTGAAGAAGCTGCTCGCCAGTGGCACCAAGCTGCGTCCGTTCCCGGCGCCGGTGATGGAAGCCTCCTTCAAAGCGGCGAAGGAGCTGCATGCCGAGGTTTCCGCAACCAATGCCAACTTCAAGAAGGTCTATGACTCGCTGACGTCGTTCTCTAACAACGGCTATCAATGGTTCCAGGTTGCCGAGGTCGGCTACGACAATTTCATGGCGCGCCACTCCCAGGCGTGAGCCTGATCCGGAAAGTGGGGATCGGCCTTCGGAGCGGACGGCCCAGCCAAACGAACGGGACGACGGCTCGAGAGAGGGCGTCCCGTTCCGGCCCGCTGACATGGCCGTCCGGCCAAGCGAGGTCCTGGAGCGAAAGCTCCGGGGCTTTGTCCAAGGTCTTGCCGGGTAGCCGAGGTCGGATGACTGCCTTTTTGTCTGATTCGTGCTAGGATTCCCCTACGGCGCGAATGACGGCATGACATGAGGATTTTGGGTCTCATCCTGCGGACGCTGTTTTTGATCGTGGTGGTCGTGGTAACGGCTCGCGTGGCTTACCCGCAAAACGAGACGTTGTGGTCGGTCTATGATACGCCCGACGAACTGCTTCGCGTCGTATTGGGCGCTGCGGTCTGCATCTTCGTAGCCGTCCAGATATTTCGCTATTCCAGAGACCCCGTGGACATGCGCAGGTGGGTCGTCATTGGGATCGCCGCCGTTCCGCTTGCGCTGTTGTGCGCCGTGGTGATCTGGTAAGCGCGTTCGCTGACCGTTTCGGGCCCCACCATTTGAACCTAAGCAAAGGGGTTAGTAAACGAGCTCGTTGGGCGGGCTGCACTTCAGCCGGTATGTCTCGCCTCGTCTTGGAGACGACTGCTGCCACGGGACGTTGTGGAGCACTGTTTTTACAAATTGCGGCCCGCTCGACGGGGTGACCTCCAAGGTCACTTTTACAAGCCAGTATCCTATCGGCGCGTAAGGCAGCTCTTCGGAATGCAGAACTCTGGCGATGCAATCATTCAGCTTGGCGGGGGATGCTTGGGCGCTCGATAGGCCGCCCAGGCATGCCGCGGCCACTAGCGGCACAACACCGAAGACGGTGCGTTTCATGGCGTCTTTCCTTGACAAAGGGCTGACCCGACACGGTATCGAGTGGCTACCATTGCATTTGCCCCGTCGATCAAAACGGGAATGGGAATGAGCGCACGGGAAGGCGGCTTTCGAAGCTCAATCCGGTGGCCGGTCCGGTGCGGTAATGGCCGTTAAAATGCCCTCCACCCGGACAATAATTCGGGTCCTGACGCTCGCGATCGTCGGTTTTCCAGCGATGGTTTCGCTGCCGATAGAGTGTGTGCCAGCAACGGCAGTTCTGGTCACAAACGAGCCGAACCCGATCGACGCTTGAGAGTTGTTGCGACGACAGCCCTGTGACGTGAACAGGTGCCGCGCAGACTTCCGATGCCATCAAGGCCGCGGCCGCAGCGATGAGAAACAGGAGCGTTGTGTGTTTCATATTTGTCTCATCGTCACGCTTGCGAGGCTACCGATCCTTCGAGTGAATCACGGCGGCCAACTCAATTGAGGAACGATGCCCCTATTTCTTTGGCAATTGCTTTGGCGGCGATGATGGGAGCGTTGATACGCTACCCTGCGTTGTCCGAACCACCGGGTTTTTCTGCACGGTGGGCCCGCCAATAACGCTTTGCTTCTTCGGACCGCCGACTGCGCTTTGTGCGGCCGCGGATCCCGCCCAGATAGTACAGAGAATAGCCGCCAAGGTGAGTATGTTTTTCATTCGCGGGCTCCTCCAGTCAGTAACTATGTATGGCGCTTGTTAGCGGGCAGGTGGCCCGGCTTCGCTGACCACCTGCGGGGAGGTGGCAGGCACGTCGTCCAAGGCACATTTGCGCCAATCGTCGGATGCGCAGTTTGTCGGCCAACCGCCACCAAGCGCCATGAACAGGGCGGCGGTGTCCGAGAGGCGTGTCGCCTGGGCCTGAACGCGGACGACTGCAGCCGTCAGATATACCTGCTGGGCATTGAGCACGACCACCTGATTGACCTGCCCGAGAGCAAGCTGCTTCTGAATGATGTCGAGACTGGCCTTCGCGGCGAGTTCGGCCTTGACCGCTGCTTGCAAGGCACGCGCGTCGGCCTGCAGACTTCGCAAGGCGTCGGCGACGTTCTGCATTGCCGTGATGACGGCCTGGCGATAGAGCGCGTCCGCCTGGTCCACCGCGGCCTCCGCGGCCTTCTGCTTGTGGTAAAGCGTCAGGCCATCGAAGAGCGGCTGGGTCATGCTCGCCGCGATGACATAGAAGCTGGTCCCTGGCGTGAACAACTCGGCCAGGCTGAAGCCGGCGGCTCCGGCATTTCCGGTAATCGTGACGTTGGGCAGCCGCGCCGCGATCGACACGCCGAGCAGGGCGTTGGTCGAGTGCAGCAGCGCCTCCGCGGCCCTGACGTCTGGACGCTGGCGTATCACCTTGCTCGGCAGGCTCACCGGCAGATTTGCGGGTAGCGTCAGGCGGTCGAGCGTAAACTTCTGCAGGATTTCGTCCGCAGAGAATTGCCCGGCAAGCGAAGTCAGGAGGTCGCGCTGGACGGCGAGCTGCTTTTCGAGCGGCGGCAGGAGTTGTTCGGACTGGGCCAGCGCGGCCTCCTGCGCCAGCACGTCGACCTGGGCGGCGCTGCCTGCGTTGAACTGGTTCTTCACGATGTCCAGGATGCCGCGTTCAATCTTCACAACGCGCTGGATCGCAGCAATCTGGCCGCGAAGTGATGCTTCCTGGATCGCCGCACTGACGACGTTGGCAGTCAGCGTGAGGTAGGCCGCTTCCAGCTGGAACAGTTGCTGCTCGGATATCGCGTCGAGGCTCTCGACGGCGCGAATATTCTGGCCCCAAATGTCCGGCACGAAACTGACGTTCAATTGCGCGGTATGAAGGGAAAATACCGACGGGGACTGGCCACCCGGGCCCGAACCCGATGCGCCGGAAATTTGCTGCTGGGAGGGCGTGTAATTTGCGCCGATCTGCGGGAAGAAAAGCCCCCGCTGGGCCAGCGCGTTGTATTGCGCGATTCTGATCGATGCCTCGGCCGATTGCAGGGTGGGGTTGTGCTCGACTGACATCTTGATCAACTCGTCGAGCGGCCTTGACCGAAATGCCGTCCACCACCGCCGAGACACGTCCTCTCCGCTGACGAAATGCTGCTTTGGCACGCGCGGGCCCCCGGCGCTTGTGCTCGGGGAAGATAGCTTCTCTGGTGTGTAGCGATCGACATCCGGAGCGGCCGGCGGCGCGAAATTCGGGCCGACGGCGCAGCTTGCCAGCAACAGCCCGGCGGTGCCGACGCCAAGCGTCGGGCGCAGGGCGCGCCTTCTGCACAGCGCGAGTGGAACAACAATCCTTGCGACGGTCTCGGACATCAGCCGCACCCCTAATGCGCCGTTTCGGGCGGCACTTCGGCCGCGCTGTCTTCGCTCGGCGCTTCCCTTTCCTGCGACAGGAATATCTTGCGCAAGGCGGGCGCCACCACGAGCAGCAGCAACGGTCCGATGAACATGCCGCCGACCACCACCGTCGCAAGCGGCCGCTGCACCTGGCTGCCGATACCATGCGAGAGCGCAGCCGGGAACAGGCCGACGCCGGCGGAGAGCGCGGTCATCAGCATCGGGCGCATGCGCTGCTCGGCACCGTTGAACACGGCCTCCGCGATGCTCAGGCCTGAGGCCCGCAGCTCGCGGAAGTAGGTGATGTTGAGGATGCCGTCCATCACAGCGACACCGAACAGCGAGATGAAGCCGATCGCTGCCGAGATCGAGAAATCGAGCCCGGCCAGGAACAGCGCGATCAACCCGCCGCCGACCGCGAAAGGGATGCCGGCCAGCGCCAGCAGACTGTCGCGCACCGAGTTGAATAGGCTGTAGAGCAGCACGAAGATCAGCAGCAGTGTCACCGGCACCACGATCATCAGGCGGGCCTTGGCGGCCTCGAGATTGTCGAACTCGCCGGACCAGATCATCCGATAACCGGTGGGGAGCTGCACGGCCGCTGCGACGCGTGCCTGTGCCTCCGCCACCGTGCTGCCCAGATCGCGGCCGCGCACGCTGAACTTGATCGGGATATAACGCTGGCTGCGCTCGCGATAGATGAACGACGCGCCGGTATCGAGCGAGATGTCAGCGAGCTCACTGAGTGGGATATAGGCGTTGGTGCCCGATGGCGTCGAGTAGGCGACCTTGATCTCGCGGACTGCGTCGATGCTCTTGCGGAATTTCGGGTCGAGCCGCACTGAGACGCCGAACTGCCGATCAGCCTCCAGCACCGTCGTAGCGTTGGTGCCGCCGAGCGCCGCCTGCACGACGGTGGTCACGTCGCCGGTATTGAGACCGTAGCGCGCGGTCTTCTCGCGGTTGACCCTGATGTTAAGGTTGGGCTGCCCGACGAGATGGAAGATGCCGAGATCGGCGACGCCGCGAATCTTGGCCATTTCCTGCGCGACCTTGCCTGCGAGTTGTTCGAGCACGTCGAGGTTCGGGCCGATGATCTTGACCGAGTTCGCGCCCTTCACCCCCGACAGCGCCTCTTCGACGTTGTCCTGGATGTATTGCGAGAAGTTGAAGGTGACGCCCGGCATCTCCTCATCGAACTCCTTCTGCAACTCCTCGGTGAGCTTCTCCTTGGTCAGGCCGGGAGGCCATTGGTCGAACGGCTTGATCGGAGCGAACAGCTCGACATTGGAGAACGCCGAGGCGTCGCTGCCATTGTCGGGACGGCCGTGCTGCGAGACCACCGTGATGATCTCGGGGTGACGCAGCAGGATCTCGCGCATCTTGCGCGTCGGCTCGGTGCCGGCATCGAGCGAGATGGTCGGCGGCATCGAGGCGCGGATCCAGAAATTGCCTTCCTCGAGCGCGGGCAGGAACTCGCTGCCGAGCCGGCTCGCCGCCAGCGTGCTGAGG
This sequence comes from Bradyrhizobium erythrophlei, assembly GCF_042430365.1. Taxonomy (GTDB): domain Bacteria; phylum Pseudomonadota; class Alphaproteobacteria; order Rhizobiales; family Xanthobacteraceae; genus Bradyrhizobium; species Bradyrhizobium erythrophlei. The sequence goes on along the minus strand of NZ_JBHMET010000274.1, from coordinate 113,241 downwards.
CCGAGGAAGATGACGCCGGCCAGTACCGCGACCTTCACATTCGCAAGCGACCAGCGCAGCACCGGCGTGTAGCTCCTGCGCAGCCAGCGCACGATGACGGTCTCGGTTTCCTCGATGTGCTTCGGCAGCAGTAGCGACGCCAGCACCGGCGTCACCGTGAACGTCGCGAGCAGCGCGCCGGCCAGCGCATAGCCATAGGTGCGGGCCATCGGGCCGAAGATCTGGCCCTCGACGCCCTGCATGGTGAACAGCGGCACGAAGGCGGTGACGGTGATCGCCGCGGTGAAGAACACCGCCTTGTCGACCTGCAGCGCGCTGACGAAGATCATGCGCAGGCGTTCGGTCCACCCAGGTGCTGAGGCCTGCCCCGGTGTCGGGGCGGTCGGATCGGGACCCCAATAGCCTGCCGCGAGGTGCTGCAGCACGCGCAGGCGGTTCTCGGGACTGGACTGGAAGTTGCGGAAGATGTTTTCCATCATGATGACGGCGGAATCGACGATGATGCCGAAATCGACCGCGCCGAGCGACAGCAGGTTGGCGTCCTCGCCCTGCAGCACCAGGATGATGATGGCGAAGAACAGCGCGAACGGGATGTTGGCGCTGACGATCAGCGCGCTGCGCAGGTCGCCGAGGAACACCCACTGGATCACGAACACCAGGAGGCAGCCGAACACCAGATTGTGCAGCACCGTGTGCGTGGTGACGCTGACCAGCGAGCTGCGATCGTAATAGGGAACGATCTTGACGCCCGGGGGCAGGGTGCCGTCGCTGTTGATCTTTGCTACCTCTTCCTTGACCTTCGGAATGATGTCGTTGGTGTGCTGGGTGCGCCCCATCACGACGATCGCGGCGGCGACATCGTCGTCCTTGTCCTTGCCCGCGATGCCGAGCCGCGGCACATAGCCGACAGAGACTTTCGCGACGTTCTTGATCTGGATCGGCAGGCCGTTCGACTGGGCGAGGACGATGTTCTCGATGTCCTGGACCTTGTAGCCCTTGGTGATGTCGTCATCGCCGCCGGAATTGATCAGGCCGATGCCGCGGATGTTGACGGACTGCTGGCCGATCGAGATCTCGCGGCCTCCGACATTGACGTTGGAGTTGCCGAGCGCGCTGACCAGCTGCGGCACCGTGATGTTGTAGGCCTCGAGCTTTTGCAGGTCGGCGTCGACGTTGAACTGCTTGGTGGTGCCGCCCCAGGCATTGATCTGCACCACGCCCGGGATCGTCATCAGGCGGCGGGTGACCACGTAGTCCTGCAGTGTCCTGAGATTGGTCAGGCCGAAATTCGGCGGCCCGACGAGCCGGTAGCGGTAGATCTCGCCGACCAGGCTCGACTGCTGGATGGTCGGGACCAGGTTGTTCGGAAGCTGAATGTTCTGCGTGATGCTGTTGGCGGCCTGGGTGAGCGCGAAATAGTAGTCGACGCCGTACCGGAACGTGACCCGCACGAACGACAGGCCGTAGAACGACGTCGAGCGGATGTTGACCACGCCAGGCGTCGGGTAGAGCCCGACCTCCATCGGCACCGTGTAGTATTTCTCCATCTCCTCGGCGGAGAGCCCGGGAGCCTGCGCCGTAATCTCCAGGATCACCGGCGCCGGGTTCGGATAGGCCTCGATGTTCAGGCGAGTGAACGCGGCGAGGCCGGCGGCGCAGAACACCACGAGGCCCAGCACGATGATGGCACTGCGGGTCAGGCCGAACTGAAGGATGCTTTTGACCAAGGTGCTGTACTTGCTCTGGAGCGGCGGCGGGACGTCGCCGGGATCGCGCGCGGCGGCTAGCCCGTGGCCGCGTTGGCGAACTTGTTGCTGAGGAAGATCGCGCCTGTTGACGCGACCTTTTCGCCTGCGGCGAGGCCGTCAAGGATCTGGCGCCAGCCGTCCTGCTCCATCCCGACCTTCACCGACCGCCGGTCGAAGCGACGGCCGTCGCTGGTGACCCACACCGTCATCGTTCCGTCGCCCTCGCGCACGATGGCTTCCGAAGGCACGCCGACCGACAGCTTCGGGGGTTCGGTTTCGATGGTGAAGCTCGCCAGCATCCCGGCGCGCAGCTTGCGCTGGGGATCGTCGATGACGGAGCGCACGAGCTGGCGGTGCGAGTTCGGATCGATGTTGAGACCGAGCGTTGTCACGCGTCCGCGAAACACCTCGGCGGGATAGGCCGGCACGCGGACTTCCACCGGCTGACCGATCCGGTAGGCAGGTGCGTCGGTCTCGATCACGTTGGCGACCATCCACATGGTCGAGAGGTCGGCCAGCGAATAGGGCGCCGGCGCGTTGCCCGGCTGCACGTAGAGACCGGTCGCGGCGTTGCGCGCGATGATCCGCCCCGAGATCGGGCTCGGGACGACCAAGATGGAATCCACCTTGCGGTCGGCGACGATCCGGTCGATCTCCTCGTCGCTCTTGCCGAAGATGCGCACCGCGTTGCGCGCCGCCTTGTAATTGCCCTCCGCGGTCTGCTGGTCCGAGGTGGCCTGGTCGACGTCCTTCTGCGCACCGCCGCCGGTCTTCAGGAGTTGCCTGACCCGCGCCAGCGTTCTCGTCTGCAATTCGAGCACGCCGGCCGCAGCCAGCAGGGACGATTCCGCCTGAACCAGGTCCGGGCTGTCGATCGTGAACAGCGTGTCGCCGGCCTTCACCTCGTCGCCGACGTTGAAGAATGTGTCGACGATCCGGCCCGGATTGGTCGTAAAGGCCTGCACCAGCATGTTCTGGTTGAAATCGATCGAGCCGACCGCGTTCTTCAGCGTCCTGAAGGAGCGCTGTTCGGCGGCCATGATCTTCAGCGTCGTGGCCTGCTTGTCGTTGAGTTCGACATATTGCTGCTCGACATTGACGTCCCGTGCCGCCGCGGGCTGGGACGCCCTGGCGCTGTCGAGGCCATCGGCGCGCGTCAACAGCCACGCGCCGGCCAGAAGCCCGATCAATACGGGTGTCGCCGCATAGCCTGCGTACTTCATGTGAAATGACATCGCCCGCCCGATTCGTCGCCGCATGGAGAGTTTGTGCAGGAAGCGAGGTCGCGCGGTGAGCCGTGACGTCGATCCCCGGAAGGAACGCCCCCTGTTATCAGGCCGGGCTGACGCCAGCCTTACAAGGGGTCACATAACGGCGCGGCCAGCGAACGAATTTTGATTGCAGCGGGAGCGCATTTATCTATTTTCACAGGTGCTTGCGGCAATCGCAGGGGGCGGGCCGCGAGTGATGCCAGGTGGAATGAGATGCGCCTTCTGATCGTCGAGGACAATGCCGAACTGTCGCGCCTGATCGCCACCGGGCTGATGGCGGCGGGATATGAGGCCGATATCGTCGGCGGCGTCGCCGAGGCGCGCGACGCGCTGCGCAGCGTCAATTATGCCGCGATGATCCTCGATCTCGGTCTGCCCGACGGTGACGGCATGTCGGTGCTGTCGGAGCTGCGCCGCAAGATGGACCCGCTGCCGGTTCTGGTGTTGACCGCGCGCAGCGGCCTGCAGGATCGGGTCAACGGCCTGCGCAGCGGCGCGGACGACTACCTCGCGAAGCCGTTCGCGCTGGAAGAGCTGGTGGCGCGGCTGGAGGCGATCCTGCGCCGGCCCGGGCAGCTGCTCGGCTCCTCGCTCAATCTTGCCAATCTCGTCTACGATACCGAAAGCCGCCAGGTCTTCATCGACGGCGAGCCCCGGATCTTCTCGGCGCGCGAGACCTCGGTGCTCGAGATATTGCTGCGGCGGCAGGGACGGGTGGTGCCGAAGAAGAACGTCGAGGACCACATCTTCGGGCTGTCGGGCGAGGTCGCCTCCAACGCCGTCGAGGTCTACGTCTCGCGGCTGCGCAAGCTGCTCGCCGAGCATCATGCCAAGGTCATGATCCACACCATCCGCGGCGTCGGCTATCTGATGGCCGAGGAGAAATAACGTGTTCCGTTTCACGTCGCTGACGTCGCGGATCGTGTTCCTGCACATCGTCGCCGTCGCGGTCGCCGCGATCTTCCTGCCGCTCCTGCTGCTGTGGCTCCTGAACTCGGAGATCGACCAGCTGCATCGCGAGGCGATGCGCGACCAGGCCGACGTGCTCGCCGAGAAGCTTGTCGTCGGCGCCGACGGCAAGGCGGTGCTCAACTTGCCGGACAGCCTGAAGGATCTCTATTCCGAGGCCTACGGCCGCTATCGCTACGACATCTACGACGCCGACGGCCGCCTGCTGTTCTCATCGCATCGCGCCGAGCCGCCCAAGCAGACCTTGTCCGGCACGATCGCCGGCGCGGGCGTCACCCGGGACGTCGGCGGCGAGACGCTCCGCATCCACGTGGCCGAAGACCTGTCGCATCGCGACGTCATCATCGACGACATCGTCGCCAACTTCTTCCGGCGGGTTGCCTGGATTACGATCCCAATCCTCTTGATCCTGCTCGCCACCGACATCGTGATCTTCCGCCGCGCCGTGAGCCCGCTGCTGCGCGCCTCGGAGGAGGCGCGGAATATCGGGCCGTCGCGCACGGACATCCGCCTGCCGACGGAAGGGATACCGAGCGAGATCCTGCCGCTGGTGACGGCCGTCAACCAGGCCTTCGACCGGCTCGAGGACGGCTTTCGGGTGCAGCGGCAGTTCACCGCCGACGCGGCGCATCAGCTTCGGACGCCGCTAGCGATCCTAAGGACGCGGATCGAGACATTGAAGGCAGGCGAGGGCACCGACGAACTCCATGCCGATATCGAGAGCATGGGCCGCATCGTCAGCCAACTGCTCGAGATCGCCGAGCTCGACACGCTGGTGCTCGATCCCGCCGAGACCGCCGACCTGCGCGCGGTGTGCGCTGAGGTGGTCGGCTCGATCGCGCCCTACGCGCTGGCGCGGCGCAAGGACATCGCGCTGCGCGGCACCGACGATCCGGTGCCGGTCCGGGGTAACGCCGAGATGCTGCAGCGGGCGATCTTCAATCTGGCGGAGAACGCCATCAAATACACCGCGGAGCAGACCTCCGTGGACGTCGAGGTCCGCGACGACGGTTCGGTGCGGGTGCGCGATTGCGGGCCCGGCATTCCGCCCGGCGAGCAGGGCCTGATCTTCCAGCGCTTCTGGCGTGGCGATCGCCGGCGCGCCGACGGGGCGGGGCTCGGGCTCTCGATCGTGCGCGGGGTGGCGGACGACCACGCCGCAACCGTTGCGGTGGAGAACCTGCCTGACGGCGGAGCCCAGTTCACCCTGAGCTTCCGCCTCGCGACCGCGGCCTCCTGATCTGCCGCGCCCGCCGTGCGGCGAGCCTGCCGGCTTATTTCACCTTGCCGTTGGACAGGTCCATGATCATGTGCGTGGTCAGGTACAGGCGCGGCACGATGCTGTTGATCTGCACGTATTCGGCATCGTTGGAGTGCGCGCCGAAGCCCGACAGGCCCATGCCTTCCACCACGGCGCCCTTCGTCTTGAGCGCGGCGAACGCGGCGTCGGTGCCGCCGCCCGTGGCCCTCTCGGCCACGTTCAGCGACATGCCCAGCTCCTGATAAATCGTCTTGCCGTGGTCGGCCACGCGGCGCGAAGCGTCGTTGGCTTCGAGCGGCGGGCGGCGCAGCTCGAATTTCACGTCCACCTTGGAATCGGGGAGCAGGTGGGTCTTGATCTTGTCTTGCAACGCCTTCTCGAGCTCGTCGAAATCCGACACCTTGAGCGCTCGCGCATCGGCCTGGGCCATGGCTTCGGCGGGGATCACGTTGCGATTGGTGCCGGACTTGGAAACCGTCCAGTTCAGCTTCAGGCCCTGCTCGGCCTTGGACAGATCCTTCATCTGCAGCACCTGGTGCGACAGCTCATAGAGTGCGTTCACGCCGCCTTCAGGCCTCGCGCCCGCATGCGACGACTTGCCCTGCACCGTGAGGTAGGCCGAGCCGATGCCGCTGGTGGCGAGGCGGAGCGTGCTGCCGCCTTCAAACGAGAACACGGCATCCTGCTCCGCGGCGACGCGGGTAATGGTGCTGCGCCAGCCGGGCGAACTGATCTCCTCGTCGCCATTGATGAGCACTGTGAGCGTGCCGTAGTCCTTGACGTTCAGCTTCTGCAGCAGGGCCACCGTATGGATGATGGTGGCGACGCCCTGCTTGTCGTCGGCAATGCCAAGCCCGTAAGCCTTGTCGCCATCGATGCGGAACGGTTGGTCCTTCAGCATGCCCTTGAGGTACACCGTGTCCATGTGCGCGATCAGCATGATCTTCACGCTGCCGGTGCCCTTGAAGACGGCCTGCACGGCCGGGCCGATCTTCTCGGGAGTGTCGTCCAGGCGATAGATGTCGGTGGCTTGCAGGATCTCCACCGCGCCGCCGAGCTGCTTGAGCTGGCCGGCGATCCGCTCGGCGATCTGGTTTAGCCCTTCGATGTCCTTGCTGCCGGATTCGATCTGCACGAGGTCGCGCAGCGTGTCGAGCAGCGGCCGCTCCTCCTGCTGCGCCAGCGCGCGGATGTCGGCCGCCGGCGCTGCATGCGCTACGGCGGCGAATGCCAGCCAGAGCGAGGCGATCAACGGGCGAACGAAGGATGGAGCAGGGCGCGGTTGGGGCATGGGGCAACGGTCCAGGGGTTGGAGGATGATCCAGTCTTCCGTCTGCTTGTCATGCCCCGCCTTCGCAGGGCATGACGGGGAGGGTGACGGCCGCTACTGCTTCGGCTGGCCGAAATCGAGCGGCGGCAGTTCGGGAAAGCGATCACGGTCGCGACCATGATCGCCGGGTGGAGATTCGGAAAGGGGCTTCGCGAGACAATCACCGGGGATCCTACAGCTCTGTTCTCACCTTCCAGAGCTCCGGGAACAACACGACGTCGAGCATCCTGCGCAAATAGGAGACGCCGGAGGTGCCGCCGGTACCCTGCTTCAGGCCGATGATCCGCTCGACCGTGGTGACGTGGTTGAAGCGCCAGCGGCGGAAATAATCCTCGAAGTCGACCAGCTTCTCCGCCAGTTCGTAGAACATCCAGTAGGTTCCGGGAGATGCGTAGATCGTCTTCCAGGCGGCCAGAACCTTGTCATTTTCGCTCCGCGTCGCGCGCCAATCGGTGCGATGCGCATCCTCGCCTATATCGAAGCCATTGCGTCCGAGCAGAAGCAAGGCCTCGTCGTAGAGGCTGGGTGCGGCAAGAATCTCCTCCAGCCTCGCGACGATGTCGCCGCGATGATCGTGCGGACGCAGCATCGCCGGGTTGCGGTTGCCGGCGAGGAATTCGATCGCCCGGTACTGGTACGACTGAAAGCCGGAGGACTGTCCGAGCCGGTCGCGAAACTTGGTGTATTCGCTCGGCGTCATCGTCCGCAACACGTCCCAGGCATTGTTGAGTTGTTCGAAGATCCGCGCCATGCGCGATAGCATCTTGAAGGCGGACTGAAGCTGATCCTGGCGAATGGCACTGATCGCCGAGCGGATTTCGTGAATCGCAAGCTTCATCCAGAGTTCGGACGTTTGGTGCTGGATGATGAACAGCAGCTCGTCATGCGCGTCCGAGAGCGGCTTCTGGGCTCCCAGGACAAGTTCCAGATTCAGATAGTCGCTGTAAGACATGCGTCCTGCAAACGACATCTGGGCTCCCTCTTGGGAGGGGTCGTAGGGTTTGTCGGTCATGTCACGAGGGCCTTCTTGCGATATTCGGCGTTGTCCCACCGTCGGTTGGCGATGACATCAGCGATCACGTCGACCGCGGCGCGAACCTCCGCTTCCCCGATGTAGAGCGGCGTGAAGCCGAAGCGCATCGCGTCCGGCGCCCGGAAATCGCCGATCACGCCGCGCGCGATCAGTGCCTGCATGATCGCGTAGCCATTGTCGTGACGGAACGAGACCTGGCTGCCGCGTTTGCTTCCGTCGCGCGGCGAGGCCAGCTTCAGCTCCTGACAGCGCGCCTCCACTTCGCGGATGAACAGTTCGGCGAGCGCGATCGACGCCTGACGCACCTCGTTCATGCTGACGCCGTCCCAGACATCGAGCGCGGCGTCGAGCGCCGCCATTGCGATCACCGGCGGCGTTCCGACCCGCATCCGCTCGATCCCCGAGCCGGGCCGGTAGTCGAGATCGAACGCAAACGGCGACTGATGTCCCATCCACCCCGACAGCGCCGGCCGTGCGTTCTCGGCATGCTCAGGCGCCACATAGATGAAGGCCGGCGCGCCGGGGCCGGCATTGAGATATTTGTAGGTGCAGCCAACCGCGAAATCCGCTTTCGCACCCAGCACATCGACCGGCATCGCGCCCGCGGAATGTGCCAGATCCCAGATCGTGATGGCGCCGGCGCCGTGCGCCTTCTGCGTCAGGGCGGCCATGTCGTGAAGGCGGCCGGTGCGGTAGTCGACCTCGGTCAGCATCGTCGCAGCGATCGTGTCGTCGATGGCGGCTTCGACGTCCTCAGGCGCGACGACCTTGAGCTGATATCCCCGGTCGAGCGTCCTGAGCAGACCTTCGGCCATGTAGAGATCGGACGGAAAGTTTCCGTTGTCGGTCAACACCACGCGCCGGGATGGGTTGAGCTCGAGCGCGGAGGCCAGCGCCTGGTAGACCTTGATCGAGAGCGTGTCGCCGACGACCACCGTGCCCTCTGGCGCTCCGATCAGCCGGCCGATGCGGTCGCCGATCCGGCGCGGCTGGACCATCCAGCCGGCGCTGTTCCAGCCACGGATCAGCTGCTTTCCCCATTCTTCCGATATCATGCGGTGGACGCGTTCCGAGACCGCAACGGGCAACGGGCCCAGCGAATTGCCGTCCAGATAGATCACGCCATCCGGCAGGCTGAACTGCGATTGCGTTCGTTTGAAATCGGTCATCCGTTTCCCTCACGCGCAACAGCAAATACTGCCATGCGAGCCATTTACTTCAAGCCTGAAATTTATAGGCATGAAATACATTCCCGCTGTGTCTCGGGCGTCCATGCTATTAGATTCCGTCAACCCGCGTCGCATTTATCGGCGCTGACCTCTCAGGTCCCGAATGGACAACGGCCCATGATTTTCCATCAGGTTTCCGACTGGAATGATGCCTATGCTAACGCCGCCAACATACCCGGCGGCGAACGCTGGCCGGGGGCGTGGGTGCAGCCGGCCCAGGCCTATCGTGATGAGCTTCAGGGCAGCGCCCGCGCCATGCTCGACATCAGCTATGGCGAGAACGCACGGAACCGGTTTGACCTGTTCCTCCCGCAAGGTTCGCCCCAGGGCCTGGTCGTGTTTGTCCATGGTGGCTTCTGGCGCGCGCTCGACAAGAGCTACTGGTCGAACCTGGCGCGCGGGTCCGTCGACAGCGGCTATGCGGTGGCGATGCCGTCCTACACGCTGTGCCCTGCTGTTCGCATCGCGGACATCACGCGTGAGGTCGGCGCCGCGGTCGAGCGGGCCGCCTCGATGGTCGAGGGGCCGCTATTTCTGACGGGCCACTCCGCGGGCGGCCATCTGGTCACGCGCATGATCTCGGCGACGTCGCCGCTGTCGGATCAGGTGCGGGCGCGGATCCAACACACGCTCTCGATTTCCGGCCTCCATGACCTGCGGCCGCTGATGAAGACCGCCATGAACGCCGATCTCAGGATTGATGAGGCGGAAGCATGGGCCGAAAGCCCGGCATTGCTGCAGCCATTGCCCGAGGCACGGGTGACCTGCTGGGTCGGCGGTGCGGAACGTCCGGAATTCATCCGTCAGAATGCCCTGCTGGCCAACATCTGGACCGGCCTCGGGGCGCGGACCTGCACCATCGAGGAACCCGGCCGGCATCATTTCGACGTCATTGACGGTCTTGCCGATCACCGTCATCCGATGGTCCGGGCGCTGTTGTCTGCCACCTAGCCATCGGCGGTCGCTCCGAGCGCGTCAAGGCCGACCCGGCTCGCTACTGCCAGAACAGCGAAAACCCCGGCGCGAAAGCCCCGGGGGTTTTTCCTTCTGAAGAAGCGAAGGCGCTACTGCTTCGGCTGGCCGAAATCGAGCGGCGGCAGCTCGATCTGCGGCACCTCGATCTTGACCTTGTTGAGGTCGACATCGAGCGGCTTGTCGAGCAGGCCGGTGACCGTGATCGGGAACATGATCACGAGGATCACCATGATCGCTTGCAGCCCGATCCAGGGCATCGCGCCCCAATAGATGTCCGAGCTCTTCACTTCCTTCGGCGCCACGCCGCGCAGATAGAACAGCGCAAAGCCGAACGGCGGATGCAGGAACGAGGTCTGCATGTTGACGCAGAGCATGACGCCGAACCAGATCAGCGCGGCGTCGGGGCCGACCACGGGGGCCAGGATCTTCTGCGCGATCGGCGCGATCATCGGCAGGATGATGAAGGCGATCTCGAAGAAGTCGAGGAAGAACGCCAGGAAGAAGATGAAGATGTTGATGAAGATCAGGAAGCCCCAGACGCCGCCCGGCAGCGAGGTCAGGAGGTGCTCCAGCCACACGCCGCCGGAGACGCCGAGGAACACCACCGAGAAGCAGGTCGAGCCGATCAGGATGAAGGTGACCATGCAGGTGATGCGCATGGTGGTCTCGTAGCCCTGCTTGATCAGGTCGCGCAGGTCCGGGATCCGCACCGCCTCGATGCAGATCCAGACGATCGCGAGATAGGTGATCGCATAGGCGAGTTTGAAGACGAGGTTCTCGCTGAAGAGCATCGCGACGACGGTGCCGATACCGGCGGCGATGACGCCTGCGATCAGGATCTTGTGGCCGGTCGAGCTGAAATCCTTGTGATGGATGGCGGCCAGCACCATCGCGCCGACCGCGCCCATGGCGCCGGCTTCGGTCGGGGTGGCGAGGCCCATCATCATGGTGCCGAGCACGACGAAGATCAGCACGGCGGAGGGGATGATGCCGAGCAGGCATTTCTTCCACAGCGCCCAGCCGGTCAGCGTGCGCGCTTCCTTCGGCACCGCCGGCACGTGGCTCGGCTTGAATATGCCGAGCAGGAAGGTGTAGCCGGCGAACAAGAGGATCTGGAACACCGACGGGCCCCAGGCGCCGAGATACATGTCGCCGACCGACTTGCCGAGCTGGTCGGCGAGCACGATCAGGACCAGCGACGGCGGCACCAGCTGGGTGATGGTGCCGGAGGCGGCGAGCACGCCGGTGATGTAGCGGATGTTGTAGCCGTAGCGGATCATCACCGGCATCGAGATCAGCGCCATGGCGATGACCTGCGCCGCCACCGTGCCGGTGATCGCGCCGAGGATGAAGCCGACGATGATGACGGAATAGCCGAGGCCGCCGCGGATCGGGCCGAACAATTGCCCCATCGAATCGAGCATGTCCTCGGCCAGCCCGCATCGCTCCAGGATCGCGCCCATGAAGGTGAAGAACGGGATCGCGAGCAACAGCTCGTTGGAGAGCACGCTGCCGAAGATGCGGCCCGGGATCGCCTGCAGGAAGTTCAGGTCGAAGAAGCCGAGATGGATCGCGAGGAAGCCGAACGACAGGCCGACCGCGGCGAGCGTAAACGCCACCGGATAGCCGATCAGCATGGCCAGAACCAGGCCGCCGAACATCAGAGGCGGCATCATCTCCAGCGTAATCATTGGGTCGGCCTCTCGTACTTCGCGTCGATCGTCACGTAGCCCTGCAGCGCGGCGATCCGCTTGATCACCTCTGAGACGCCTTGCAACGCGAGCATCACGAAGCCGGACGGGATAACGAACTTGATCGGCCAGCGCAGCAGGCCGCCGGCATTGCCGCTCATCTCGCCGACCGCATAGGCCTGGTAGAAGAACGGCCAGGACAGGTAGGCGAGCAGCAGGCAGGCCGGGATCAGGAAGAACAGGGTGCCGATCAGGTCGAGCCAGAGCTGGCCGCGCTCGGACAGCATCAGATAGAGGATCTCGACGCGGACATGCTCGTTGCGCTTGAAGGTGTAGGAGGCGCCGAACATCACCAGGATGGCGAACATGTACCACTGCGCCTCGAGCCAGCCGTTCGACGAGTAGCTGAACGCGTAGCGGATCATCGCGTTGCCGGCGCTGACCAGGCAGGAGATCAGCACGAGCAGGTTACAGACGTAGCCGATCTTCTCGTTGAGTTGGTCGATGGCCTGACTGAGAGCCAACAATGGACGCATCACGATCTCCGCGGCCGCGCCATCTGCGCGCCGAATATCTTTCCAAGCATCGCTAGGCCGCCGCGCCAATACGCACGGAGCCACGCCTCACTTTCAGGAGCAGTTGCAACGGTCGTCCTCCCCCGAAAATCGCTTCTGCCGTTCTTGGCTGCGCCTGTTCCCGGGACGCAACGGCCTATCCGGCCGGCTGGCGTGAAAGCAGCCGCACCATTTCAGCGCTCTTTGGCGCCGTCAATCGGAAAATGGGCAAATTGACGCGGCGGCAAACACTTGCCCACGCTTGATAAAATTCGACGGCGGCCGGGAATAAATCGGGCTCTCAGCCGCCGGTCACGCTCATGTGGCGGCTGACGCTCGGCCGGTTGTGGCGGCGGTCGATGATGAAGTCGTGCCCCTTCGGCTTCAGTCCAATGGCGCGGTCGATCGCGGCCGCGAGCTGGTCGTTGTCCGGCGAGGCCCGCAACGGTTTGCGCAGGTCGGAGGCGTCCTCGTGGCCGAGGCAGGTGTGCAGCGTGCCGGTGCAGGTGATCCGCACCCGGTTGCAGGATTCGCAGAAATTGTGGGTCATCGGCGTGATGAAGCCGAGCTTGCCGCCGGTCTCGCTGACGCGGGCGTAGCGGGCCGGGCCGCCGGTGTTGTCGTCGAGGTCGGTCAGCGTGTAGTGCTTCTCGAGCCGCGCGCGCAGAAGCGACAGCGGGATGTACTGGTCGATCCGGCCTTCGCCGATGTCACCCATCGGCATCACCTCGATCAGGGTCAGGCCCATCCCCTTGCCATGCGCCCATTCCATCAGCGCGGGGATCTCGTCCTCGTTCAGGTTCTTCAGCGCAACCGCATTGATCTTGACCGCAAGCCCTGCGGCGCGCGCGGCCTCGATGCCCGACAGCACCTTGTCGATGTCGCCCCAGCGGGTGATGGCGCGGAATTTCGCCGCATCCAGCGTATCGAGCGAGACGTTGACGCGGCGCACGCCGCAATCGGCGAGCTCTTGCGCGAAACGCGCGAGCTGCGAGCCGTTCGTCGTCAGCGTCAGCTCATCGAGCGCGCTGCTCGCAAGATGGCGCGACAGCGAGCGCACCAGGCCCATCACGTTGCGTCGGACCAGCGGTTCGCCGCCGGTGAGGCGAATCTTGCGCACGCCCTTGGCGACGAAGGCCGTGCAGAGGCGGTCGAGCTCTTCCAGCGTCAAGAGATCGGCCTTCGGCAGGAAGGTCATGTCCTCAGACATGCAGTAGAAGCAGCGCAGGTCGCAGCGGTCGGTGACCGAAACGCGCAAATAGCGGATCGTCCGCCCGAACGGGTCGGTCATCGGACGGAGCAGGGATTGCGACAGCGCTTGCGTGGATCCGCTCATTCAACTCGTGCCTTGCGCTGCGGTCCCCGCAGCGCGTTCCGTGCATTCATGCCTTGTTCGGCGGAGCCGCGACATCGGGACGACAAATCCCTTTAGCACAATCTAGGCACCTTGGCGCGCGGCCACAATGCGTCCGTAAGGATGATCCGCAACATGCCAAAACGCGATCGCGCGATAGGCAAGCGGCATGATGGGCGACGCGCGAAAAGCGAAGAGCCCGGCGCCGGGCCGGGCTCTTGTGCAGTGCAATCTCAGATCAGCGCGATGGCGCGGCGGCCGGCGGCGGTGCCGCGGCAGGTGGCGGAGCCGCGTTCGGGTCGGGGAAGGCCGCGCCGGCGGCAGGCGCCGCGGCGGGCTTCGGCTTCTTCTTCTTCGGCCGCATTGGCTTGGCCCGCGGCGGTGGGCCGGCCGGCTTGAGCTCCGCAACCACCGGACTCGGGTCGAGCACGGTCGTGGCGGGCGAGGTGAAGTCGCCAGGTGTGCGGGTGACCGTCACGGGCACCGTCGCCGGCTGGAACTTCGGCATGTTGAAGGTAACTGAGAAGCCGGTCTCAGGCGCAGGCACCGACACCGAGCAGGGCGTCTTGCAGCCCGGCCCGAGCGAGGTCACGGCATCGGCGCCCGGCGGGACGGATTCCAGCTGTACCTGTATTGGCTGCGGCGTTGGCTTGAAGGAGTCCCACGACAAGGAGGAGCAGCCGCCCAGACTCAGTCCGGCGACCGCAATCGCGATGATACGTTGCATGATCCACACTCTACTGCGGCTATCAGCCACAATCCCCGTGGGCGACCATAAGAGCGTCAGAACAGGGGCGCAACAGCGCACGCCCTGTTCGTTAAAGGATGGTTAATGGCAAAAACGCATGGCAAGATTTGTTCAAGCAATATCAATTGCTTGCGTCTTTAACCTCAGGCCCTTCCGAGGCTCGCGACGGCGTCGGGCAGATCGCGCATATGGCTGATCAGCCGGTCCGGCTTGAGTTCCGCCATCGGCACGTCGGTATAGCCGAAATCGACCCCGATCACGGGAACCTGGGCGCGTCGGGCCACGCCGACATCAGGGCCGGCGTCGCCGACCATGATCGCGCCGGGAAGCTTGCCGCCGGCGCGGGCGACCGTCTCGCGCAGGAACGCCGGATCGGGTTTCGCGACGCCAAAGGTGTCCGGCCCGCAGATCGCGGCGAAGCGCGGGCTCAAGCCCAGCCGGTCGAGCAGGAGCTTCGAGAGCCATTCCAGCTTGTTGGTGCAGACCGCAAACCGGTGGCCCTGCGCCTCGAGCACATCCAGCGCAGCTTCCAGCCCCTCGAACGGGCGCGAACCGTCGGCGATATGGTCCGCGTAATAATCGACGAAATCCCGGGTCAGGCGGTCGAGATCGGCAACACTGACCGCGCGTCCTTCCACCTCCAGCCCGCGCTCGATCAGCTTGCGCGCGCCGGCGCCGATCATGCTGCGCGCTGACGCCAGCGGCACCGGCGGCAGGCCTTCGCGGTCCAGCACGAAGTTCAGCGCGTTGATCAGATCGGGCGCGGTGTCGACCAGCGTGCCGTCCAGATCGAACACGACGATGCGGGGAGAGGAGGAGACCATCGCCCCTTTCGCTATCGGCTGCGACGCTGCGATGCAAGAGAAGATGCGGATCCGGCCGCGGTGGACGCCGTCTCGACCGAAAATCGGCCTTGGACGGGCCGCTTATGGCGCTGTTCCTGCGGGCAAAACGACGCTAGATATGCGCCCGCCGGGCGGGCCGATGGCTTGCCCGGGATGAGCGCAAACGAGAGGGCTGGTCGGCCGTGGACATGGATGCACTGAAACGCCAGGCGGCGGCGCGCGCGCTCGAAGAGGTGCGCGACGGCATGAAGCTCGGGCTCGGCACCGGCTCGACCGCCAAGCATTTCGTCGAGCTGCTCGGCGACAAGGTCCGATCAGGCATGAAGGTCGTGGGCGTGCCGACCTCGGCGGCGACCCGGGCGGATGCGATCCGTTGCGGCGTGCCGCTGACCACGCTCGATGAGATCGACCATCTCGACCTCACCATCGACGGCGCCGACGAGATCGACCCCGCGCTCAATCTGATCAAGGGCGGCGGCGGCGCGCTGCTGCGCGAGAAGATCGTCGCAGCCGCCAGCGATCGCATGATCGTGATCGCCGACGAGAGCAAATGGGTCGATGTGCTCGGCCGCTTTCCGCTGCCGGTGGAGGTGATCCCGTTCGGGCTCGCAGCGACGCAGGCCGCGATGGCGCGGGCCTTCAAGGCGGCCGGCGTGGCCGGACAGATGGTGGTCCGGAAGGGCAAGGACGGTCACGTTTTCGTCACCGATGGCGGCCACTGGATCGTCGATGCCCATCTTGGCCGGATCGGCGATCCGCCGCGCCTGGCCGGCTTGCTCAGCGTGATTCCGGGCGTGGTTGAACATGGCCTGTTCATCGGGCTTGGCAGTAGCGCTGTGCTCGCCGGCGCACAAGGAATTCGGGTTGTTGAACGGCGATGACGCCGCAATCGAGGAGACTGGGAATGAAGCGTTTTTCGGGACTTTTGTCGGCTGCGACCCTTGCGGCCGGACTGGCGCTGGCTATAGCGCCGGCCGCCGCGCAGCAGCAGCAACCGGCAGCGCCCGCGGCCAAGCAGTCGTCTCCCGCAGCGGTCGCCGCCGCCAAGGAGATCCTCGGCATGAAGAACGTGCAGGCGATGTACGCCAACGCCGTCACCGGCATCGTCGAGAAGACCAAGACCGGTCTCTTGCAGCAATACCTCAACTATCAGAAGGACCTCGACGAGGTCGCGGTGATCGTCGCCAAGAATCTCGCCGGCCGCGAGAAGGAGATCGGCGAGGGCATGGCGCAGGTCTATGCCGGCGAGTTCACTGAGCAGGAGCTGAAGGACCTCGTGGTGTTCTACAAGTCGCCGCTCGGCCAGAAGCTTTTGGTCTCCGAGCCCAAGGCGATCGCGATGTCGCTGCAATATATGCAGCAATGGGCGGCGCAGTTCGGCGAGATCGTCAACACCCAGTTCCGGGCCGAGATGAAGAAGCGCGGCAAGGAGCTCTGATCGCGCCTTGTCACCTCGCCCTGCTTGCGGGGCGAGGGAGAAGAGATAGGGACTACCATGGCTGAGTTTGACGTCGACCTGTTTGTCATCGGTGGCGGTTCGGGCGGGGTTCGTGCCGCCCGCATCGCCGCCGGCTATGGCGCCAGGGTCATGGTCGCCGAAGAGTACCGGATGGGCGGCACCTGCGTGATCCGCGGCTGCGTGCCGAAGAAGCTGTTCGTGATCGGCAGCCACGTCCACGACGAAATCGAGGACGCCGCCGGCTTCGGCTGGACCATCCCGCAGGTCTCCTTCGACTGGGCGACGCTGGTCGCCAACAAGGACAAGGAGATCGGCCGGCTCGAGGGCATCTACACCACCAATGTCGAGAAATCCGGCGCGAAGGTCGTCAAGACCCGCGCGGTGCTGGAGGACGCGCACACGTTAAGGCTCGCGACCGGCGAGACGGTCACCGCGAAGTACGTCCTGGTCGCGACCGGCGGCGCGCCCAATCATGGGCCCGCCATTCCCGGCATCGAGCACGTGATCTCCTCCAACGAGGCGTTTCACCTCAAGGAACTGCCGAAGCGCATCGTGATCCAGGGCGGCGGCTACATCGCGCTGGAATTCGCCTGCATCTTCGCCGGCTACGGCTCCGAC
Source organism: Bradyrhizobium erythrophlei (assembly GCF_042430365.1). GTDB lineage: Bacteria > Pseudomonadota > Alphaproteobacteria > Rhizobiales > Xanthobacteraceae > Bradyrhizobium > Bradyrhizobium erythrophlei. The sequence continues at coordinate 96,156 of NZ_JBHMET010000274.1, read as the reverse complement.
GTAACGGTGATCTACCGCGGCGACAACATCCTGCGCGGTTTCGACGAGGACGTGCGGATACATGCGCGCGCCGAGATGGAAAAGCGCGGCATCACCATCATCACCGGCTGCACGGTTGCGAAGATCGACAGGCACGGCAAGGACTTCACCACGCATTTGTCGAATGGATCGAGCATCGCCTCCGACCAGGTGATGTTCGCGATCGGCCGGCATCCCAACGTCGCCAATCTCGGGCTCGAGGCCGCGGGCGTCGCCATCAATCCCGCCAATGGCGGCATCCAGGTCGACGGCTGGTCGAAGACGTCGGTGCCGAACATCTACGCGATCGGCGACGTCACCCATCGCGTCAACCTGACCCCGGTCGCGATCCGGGAGGGCCACGCCTTCGCCGACACCGTGTTCGGCAAGCGCCCCGTCGAGGTCGACCACGCGACGATCCCGACCGCGGTATTCTCGCAGCCGGAGATCGGCACGGTCGGCCTCACGGAAGCAGAGGCGCGCGCGCGGTTTTCCCACGTCGACATCTACAAGGCCGACTTCCGCCCGATCAAGGCGACGATGTCCGGCCGCGATACCCGCGTGCTGATGAAGCTCGTCGTCGACGGGTTGAGCGACCGCGTGCTCGGCTGCCACATCGTCGGCGATGCCGCCGCCGAGATCATCCAGGCGGTCGCGATCGCCGTGAAGCTGAAGGCGACCAAGGCCGACTTCGACGCGACGGTTGCACTGCACCCGACGGCGGCCGAAGAGCTCGTGACCATGCGTACGCCGACAGTGCGCCACGTGCGCCAGGCGGCGGAGTAGGGGGGCGCTGCTGGCTAGAGCATGATCCGGAAAACTGCGAAGCGGTTTTCCGAAAAGATCACGCTCAAACAAGGAGCTAAAGCGCGATGATTCATCCAAATCTCATCGCGCTTTAGTCGTCCCAGACCCGCTCGCCGCACTCGCACTCGAACATGTGGATGAGCTCGCCGCTGGCGGTGTCCACGATCGTTCGCACCAGTTCGAGATGTTGATTGCAGAACCGGCATCGCCGCTCAGACGCGCTGTGGAATTCGGCGACTTTCGCGGCCTCGAACAGTTCCATTGGCGCACCCTCCGTCCCGTGAGGATTCTCGCAGGTTAGCCAATCGAGCGGGACGCACCCATCACCCATTCGGGTTAGCAACATACCTCCGATGAGCTGTGCGTATCCCGGCCAATCTGACCTAGGGTGGCTGAGCTTGGCTGCGTAATGCGTTCACGCCGGGCCCGAGAGGCCCCAGCTCCATGTCAGCCCCCGGCGCTGGGGCCTTTCTGGTGGGTTCCCCTCTGGTTCCCTGCCTGAGGGAGTTGCGTGCAGGCCGGCCCGAACTCACCCCATGCATTTTCCGCCTTCTGGGTTAAGATCAGTCGTTCCGTTTTGCCGTGCCGAGGTCTGCGATGTTGGACGAGCAATTCATGAAACAGCGCGCGAAGATGGTGCGTGATCTGGCGTCGCGCGCCGATCCCTTCATCAAGCGCCGCCTTCTCGACCTTGCCGCGCGCTACGAATCCCCTGAACGCCGCGCCACGCCGGTGACGCCGGCCAATCTTCAGATCACGAGTCCAAGCAAGCAGGCGACGGAGCAATAGAGCCGCGGGAACCTTACGTCGACCCGGCGGTTGACCGGCTGTCGGGCAGGAAACGAAGGAGCCAGAAAATGGCTGGGAAAATGCATGGTCTGACCGAGGAGGCGATCCGCACCCGAGCCTACGAACTCTGGAAGAACGCCGGCGAACCCCGGGGCAAGCTGGATCGTCTTTGGTATCAGGCCGAAAAGGAGCTGCTGCTGGAGCGGGCCCACAACGGGGAGGCATCCTCCGCCAGGACAGCGCGGCCCACGAAAACCACGCTCCACGCACGGCACTAGGCCAAATCCGGTACGCCGGAACATCGTGCCGGGCGCGCCTCGGGCCGCGTGGGAGCCTTGCGACAAGCGACGAGAGCTGTGCTAACGCGCCTGCGAGCCACGACCTCGGAGGCCCCATGAACGACCTGACGACAGCGACCCGATCGATCTTTCGCAGAAACTCTCCACCTTCTCCGATCACTGGTCACCGCGCACGGTGGCGCAATTCAACGCCTGCGACGTCATGGTCGTGAAGGTGATAGGCGAGTTCGTTTGGCACAAGCATGATGATACGGACGACTTCTTTCTCGTCCTGAAAGGCGTGCTCGATATCCAGCTTCGCGACCGCACCGTCACGCTGGGGCCGGGCCAGATGTACGTCGTCCCGAAAGGCGTCGAGCATCGTCCCACCGCACGGGAGGAGGTGCATCTGTTGCTGATCGAGCCGACCGGCACCCCGAACGCCGGCAACGCCGAAACCGCGGCGCCGCGCAAGGTGGTGTGATGCCTAGGGCCGTTTGTTTGCCGCGCCGATCGACTTAAAAAAAAGCGGCTCCAGCATTGGATTGGGACGGACAGTGCCGGAGCCGTCAAGTAAGCGCTGATTTTCGATCCGCCGAGTTGTAGTGAGGTACGCAGCAGGTAGGTTGCCGGTTTCAGGGGCTGGGTGCTGTCCTAGTTAGGACACTCGTAGCGGCGAAGTGGGACAAGCAAGGGTCCACCCGCTCATAGCAATTCAATAGCGACCGTGAGCAAGGCAATGGCGACTATTACCACCGAGAACACGGCGAGCCTGTAGTAAGTTCTGTCGTCATTCTTCAACATTGTCGCCCCCACCGGCTGTTGGGAGAGCAAAAGCCCCCTCCGGTGGGCACACCGGATGGGGCTTTCGACACAAGGGCATGTGCCGTGCTGAAAAACAGCACGCCGTAACTCTAGTGAGACCAGCTTACGCCAACCTGACGAATGTAACAATTTGTTTCTGGATGTGTCTACATGGATAAGAAAGGGTGGCCGCTCGCGTAAACTTTGCTGGGTCATAGATTCGGACGAGGAACGAAGTCAGAGCACAGCACCGGGAGGCGGCTTTGTTCGATGGCCATCGCTCAACGAGGTTGGCGCACGTAGCAGCCATTTCCTTGCTAATGCAGCTCGGGATTTTAAGGAACGTCGTTGACAGCCGGAGAGCTAGGGAAGGAATGCTGACCTTAATCGTTTGAAACCATATGGCCGACGCTTCGTAAATTAGAGCGCCGGCCATCGCTTCTGTTGAGGCAGGGCAATTGGAAGTGGTCGGCAGGGGCCGTCCGGTTTTCCAAGTTACGGGCGGGCCCACCTCCGAGTTTCGGGCACTAGAACATTCACCGGGTCGCCTCAGTAGTCCTACTGAGAACATCGGCTAAACCATGGTATTCCTTCGGTTAAACCGAATTAGGACGCTCCCAAAATCACACTGGGCTTAAATACGGACACCACCCAGAGAAGTTATTTGAGGGGTGGGGTGTCCGGGCCCGTCCGATTCCGGGACACCCCGTTTTCGGCTCACTTGGTGTCGACGACTTGTCGATTTCCGATTTTCGGAAATCTTGTTGACGCGCGCCCCAACTCACCGTTACAAACCTCCCGTCTCACCCGAATGAGGGGCGGCTCGCGATCGTCACGAACGTGGTGTGGGATGCGGTGGACGCGGAATGCGCAACTGACGAGTGCGCGTGAGGCGGACGGCGAAGTCGTGTGGTCCTGACGCCCCAGTGGCTGGTGTCTCCTCGCAAGACGCGAAACGTCCTGCGAAGACGGTGACAAAAAAGCCAGGTCTCGCCGGGGAGAGCACGAAGCCGCGCAGGGAAGGCCGGGATGTTTCCGGTTTCACCTGTGGTCCTACCTCCCGTGCTTTTTTTGCACGGGACCCGCGGGTGCAATCGGCGCCCGGTCGTCCCTGCGCCCTCTGCTTGAGAGAGGGCGGAACGACAAGCAAACCTCGGACAAATGATGTCGCGAGAACGCGAACTCACATCTGCGAGTTGTTTGAAGTTGAAGCGCGACACACAATCGCTGTCGTCCTGGCGAACCAGGCGGTGTAAAAACTCAAGAACGCGGAGACTCGATAGAACAGAATGCTATGCGCCCTACCTGCAAGCTCTTCGCCGGCTACTTGGTTCTTTCTCCTGGCGCGCGATAGAATCAGATTCTACGTCGAAACGAGCGCGCTGAGTTTTTTTACGGCCTGGAACGCCAGGACGACGGAGGTGAGGGCTCGTGCTCAACTCTCCGCCTCGATCCACTCCGCAGCACCGCGCCACAGCGTGTCGCGGTGCTCGCTGCGGAAGAAGCCGAGATGGCCGATCTTCTCGACGCCGGCGTCCGCAGGACGGATCGAGATGATCTCGGGCGTGATCGACGTGAACGCCGAGCACAGCAATTCGACCGCGGGCCGCGTCGCCCAGGGATCGTCGGTCATGCTGAGCGCACGCAGCGCACCCTTGAACTTCGGAAAATTTTCGCGCGCGGTGAGCGTCGCATCGTCGAGCAGATAGCGCGGCGACATCACCCAGCGCGTCCATTGCTCGAGCACGCCCTTCGGCAGGTCCATGCCGAGGCCGGCCCAGCCCGGCATGTAGCCGAGCACGCGGGTCAGCGGCAGGCCGACGCCGTTCAGCTGCGCATAGACGCGGTAGCGTTCGGGCGAGGCCATCAGCTTCCAATAGCCGGCTTGGGCTGCGATCAGGAGCGCACGTGGGATATCAGCGTTGTTGCCAAGGAGCCCAAGCGCCTGGCCGCCGAAGGAGTGGCCGACATAGGCGAAGGGCAGGTCGCGGTAGCGCTCGCGCATCCAGCTGACCGTCGCGGTGATGTCGAGCGCCGCCCAGTCGGCCATATCAGCCTTGAACCCGACCAGCGATTTCGGCTGGTTGTAGCCGGTCATCGATTGCTGCCTGGAATCGCCGGTGCCGCGGTAGTCGTAGGTCAGGACCGCGCAGCCGCGGCGGGCGAGATAGCCGGCGAAGCCGCGATAGAGCTTGCGGGGCACGGCGGTCGCCGAATTGATCAGCACGGCGCGGCGCTTGGCGCCGCGGGGCAGGAACAGCGTGGCGCCAAGCGGGTAACCGTCGGCCGCAGGCACGACGATGTCGTCGCTAAAAACGTCGTCCAGCGCAGCCTCGGCCACGGCATTTCCCCCGGCATTCATGCTATGGTCCAGCAAATGCGAATTCGGTTGCGCCTGCAAGAGCTTGACGGAATTGCGGGAATCCCGTCTAGCGGGGTGGAAAGAGGCTGTGTATAACGCCGCCTTTCCTCAGGCCGTCGATTAAGTTGCGGTTTTTGCTCAGGAGTTGACGTCATGTCCGAGCGGTGGACACCCGATAGCTGGCGCACCAAGAAGGTCGTGCAGGTGCCCGATTATCCCGATGCCAAGGCATTGGCCGATGTCGAGGCCCAGCTTGCGACCTTTCCGCCGCTGGTGTTCGCCGGCGAGGCGCGCAACCTGAAGCGCGCGCTCGGCCGGGTCGCCGCTGGCGAGGCCTTCCTGCTGCAGGGCGGCGACTGCGCCGAGAGCTTTGCCGAGCACGGCGCCAACAACATCCGCGACTTCTTCCGCGTGCTGCTGCAGATGGCCGTCGTCCTCACCTATGCCGGCGCGCTGCCGGTGGTGAAGGTCGGCCGCATCGCCGGGCAGTTCGCCAAGCCGCGCTCGTCGGCAACGGAGAAGCAGGACAGCGTCGAGCTGCCGAGCTATCGCGGCGACATCGTCAACGACATCGCCTTCACCGCGGAAGCGCGCACGCCGGATCCGCAGCGCCAGCTGATGGCCTACCGGCAGTCCGCCGCGACGCTGAACCTGCTCCGCGCCTTCGCCACCGGCGGCTTCGCCAATCTCGGCAGCGTGCATCAGTGGATGCTCGGCTTCCTGAAGGATTCGCCGCAGTCCCGCCGCTACAAGGAGCTCGCCGACCGCATCTCGGATGCGCTCAACTTCATGCGCGCCTGCGGCCTCGACCTCGAGAGCCATCCCGAGCTGCGCGCCACCGATTTCTACACCAGCCATGAGGCGCTGCTGCTCGGCTACGAGCAGGCGATGACGCGGGTCGATTCCACGACCGGCGACTGGTACGCGACATCCGGCCATTTCATCTGGATCGGCGACCGCACCCGGCAGCTCGATCACGGCCATGTCGAGTATTTCCGCGGCATCAAGAACCCGATCGGCCTGAAATGCGGCCCGTCGCTGAAGCCGGACGAGCTGTTGAAGCTGATCGACATCCTCAATCCCGACAACGAGCCGGGACGCCTGACGCTGATCAACCGCTTCGGCGCTGACAAGGTCGGCGACCATCTGCCGGGCCTGATCCGCGCCGTGCAGCGGGAAGGGCGGATCGTGGTCTGGTCGTGCGACCCGATGCACGGCAACACCATCACCTCGACGACGGGCTACAAGACCCGTCCGTTCGACCGGGTGCTGGCGGAGGTGAAGTCGTTCTTCCAGATCCACGCCGCCGAAGGCACCCATGCCGGCGGCGTGCATCTGGAGATGACTGGGCAGGACGTCACCGAGTGCATCGGTGGCGCGCGCGCCATCACCGACGAGGATCTCAACGACCGCTACCACACGGTCTGCGACCCGCGGCTCAACGCCGAACAGTCGATCGACATGGCCTTCCTGATCGCCGAGCTCCTGAAGCAGGAGCGCGCGAGCAAGGTCAAACCGATGCCGGCCGTCGCGGGGCTGTGACTTGCTGAGGTTCTGGCGGGCCACCATCAACTCGCGCAACGGGCTGGCCTTCGCCATTCGCTCGGAGCAGGCGATTCGCGAAGAGGTTGCGGCGCTGGCGCTCTCGCTGCCGCTGGCCTGGTTGATCGGGGCGACCATGATGCGTCGCGTCGAGCTGGTCGCCTCCGTCGTGCTGGTCCTGGTGATCGAGCTGCTCAACACCGCGATTGAGAAGCTCGCCGATCGCCTGACCACCGATCACGACCCGGCGATCGGCCGGGTCAAGGACATGGGCTCGGCCGCGGTCGGCGTCGCGCTGGCCATGGCCGGGCTGTTCTGGCTGTTCGCCCTCGCCGAACGCATGGGCGCGTTCTGATTCCCCACCATTGAAGTTTGCTCTTGTGCGGGACAACATAAGGCTATGAGCGAACAACAGATCAAGATCACGCTGGCGCAACTTAATCCGACGGTCGGTGACGTCACCGGCAACGCCGCGAAAGCGCGTGCGGCGCGCGAGCGGGCGAAGGCCGACGGCGCCGACCTCGTGGTGCTCTCGGAACTGTTCATCGCCGGCTATCCGCCGGAAGACCTGGTGCTGAAGCCGGCGTTCCAGTCGGCCTGCCGCGTCGCGATCGAGGAACTGGCGCGCGAGACCGCCGACGGCGGCCCGGCGGTGCTGATCGGCACGCCCTGGGTCGAGGACGGCAAGCTCTATAACGCCTGCGCGCTGCTCGACGAGGGCCGCATCGCCGCGCTCCGCTTCAAGGCGAACCTGCCGAACTACGGCGTGTTCGACGAGAAGCGGCTGTTCGCCCGCGGGCCGGCGTCAGGGCCGGTGACGGTCGGCGGCGTGCGGATCGGTGTGCCGATCTGCGAGGACATCTGGCTCGAAGAGTCCGAGGAATACGAGAACGTCGTCGAGTGCCTCGCCGAGACCGGCGCCGAAATCCTGGTGGTGCCGAACGGCTCGCCCTATGCGCGAGACAAGAACGACCTCAGGCTGTCGATCGCGGTGGCCCGCGTCACCGAGAGCGGGCTGCCGCTGGTCTATCTCAACGAGGTCGGTGGCCAGGACGAGCTGATCTTCGACGGCGCCTCGTTTGCGCTCAATGCCGACCTCTCGGTCGCGGCGCAGCTTCCGGCGTTCGAGGAGAACATCACGACGCTTGTGTGGCGCAACACGCCGGACGGCTGGCGCTGCGACGGTCCGGTGACGCCGGTGCTCGAAGGCGACAAGGCCGACTATGCCGCCTGCGTGCTGGGCCTGCGCGACTATGTCCGCAAGAACGGCTTTCCGGGCGTACTGCTCGGCGTCTCCGGCGGCATCGACTCGGCGCTGTGCGCTGCGATCGCGGTCGATGCGCTCGGCGCCGACAAGGTGCGCGGCGTGATGCTGCCGTTCCGCTTCACCGCGCAGGTTTCGCTCGATGATGCCGCAAAGCTCGCAGGCGCGCTCGGCATCCGCTACGAAGTGTTGCCGATTGCGGATGCCGTGAACGGGTTCGAGACGATCCTGTCGTCCGTGTTCGCCGGGCTGCCGCGCGACATTACGGAAGAGAATTTGCAGGCGCGCGCCCGCGGCACGCTGCTGATGGCGATCTCGAACAAGACCGGCGCCATGGTGGTGACCACAGGCAACAAGTCGGAAATGTCGGTCGGCTACGCCACGCTCTATGGCGACATGAACGGTGGCTTCAATCCGATCAAGGACATCTACAAGACCGAGGTGTTCCGCCTCTCGTCCTTGCGCAACGCCTGGAAGCCGGAGGGCGCGCTGGGGCCGTCGGGCGAGGTGATCCCGGTCAACATCATCACGCGTCCGCCGACCGCGGAGTTGCGCGAGAACCAGACCGACCAGGATTCGCTGCCGCCCTACGACATGCTGGATGCGATCCTCGAGCGCCTGGTCGAGCGCGAAGAGCCGCTGGCCGAGATCATCGCCGCCGGTTTCGACAAGGATGTGGTGACGCGGGTCGATCGCCTGCTCAACATCGCCGAATACAAGCGCCGTCAGGCCGCGCCGGGCGTCAAGGTCACGCAGAAGAATTTCGGCCGCGACCGCCGCTACCCCATCACCAACCGCTTCCGCGACCCCGGCAAAGCCTTGCCCGAGCCCGACGAGAAGCTGGTCGCGCGCGCAAACCGCGCCTCCGCGGAGGCGTTCGACGGCTAACGCATGATCCGGAAAAGTGTGAAGCGGTTTTCCGAAAAGATCATGCCCAGACAAGAGGCTAAAGCGCGAGGACGATACAATCTAATCTCATCGCGCTTTAGCGCCCTACTGTTTCGGCGGAATGAAGGTCGGTCCGACCGTACGGATGCCGCTGGACGGCGCGCCCGCGGGGACCGCGTCCGCTGCGGCCGGCTGCTGTGCAGGCGCTGCTGCGGCCGGCGCGCCCTTCTTGGCGGGCGCCGATTTCGTCGCCTTCTCCTGCGCGCGTTGCTGCATCTTCTTCGCGCTCTCTTCGGTGACGATGATGTCGCCCTGCTGTTCGACGGCGGCCTTGTCGTCGACCGACTTCAACGCGTCCGACCAGGTCTGGCCGGCCGCCTTGCAGGCGCAGGAGGGATTGAACTCGGTGCGATATTTGAACGCGTTCGGCAGCGAAGAGTAGGGCTGGCCGTTGATCGACACCGCCTGGTTGATGTCCTCGCCGGGGTTGCGATAGGCGAACAGGGTGGCTTCGGCCGCCGGGCAGAGCGCCTTGCAGGTCCGTTCGTCGTCAGGAAACCGCGCCTGCACAGTCGCGAACGAGACCGGGAAATAGGCGCCGTCGCAGGTGCGGACGCAGACGGTGCGGTAGGTGCCGGACTGCCCGCCATAATCGGCGCCGGGCGGCGGCAGCGGATTGGCCTGGTTGCCGCCGAACAGATTGTCGATGAAGTTGCCCGGGCCGCGCGCGGCCGCCGCATATTGCGGGCCGCAATTGTTCTGGGCGAGCGCCATCAAGACCGAGCGGCGCTGGTTCTCGCGGTCGGCGCCGCCGAGGCCGCCGGAGCGCAGCCGCTCCAGGTTCGCGGTCATCTGGTCGAGATTGCCGCGCATCTGCTGGATCTGGTTGTTGACCGGGCCGCACTGCGCCGAGTTGTTGTTGAACAGCGAGAAGAAGCCGGAGCTGTCGCAGCCCATGCGCTTGGCCTGCAGCGTGACGCGATCGAGCTCGGCCTGCTGCTTGTTGGCGGCGTCCTGGTAGCGGCGGATCTGGTCGTCCCTGGCCGGGTCGCCGGTGCCGCCGCCGCGGTCGATCGTCGCCAATTGTCCCTCGAGGCGCGCGCACATCGGGTTGGCCTGCGCGCCCTGTTGCGGCGGGGGCGGCGTCGGCGGGCCCGGGTTCACCTGCGCCAGCGCATTAGCGGCGGGCAGGCCGATGCCGGCGAGCACGGTGCAGGTCAACAGCCATCGGGACGGGAAGCGACGATCGGGGGTCTTGGGCATATCCGGCCATTAAAACGACGCCGCGCGGCGGGAACGCCTAATCGCGCGGCCAAGGCGGCCTGCAATAGCCTTTTCTCGGGGCAGCGTCACGTCGTTTCCGGGGCACCGATGTGGCAAAAAGCCCGGCTCGACCAGCCGTTTGGCAGGGGATCAGCGCTGGCAGGTAATGGCGACATATTCGCCGCAGGCGTTTCCCCCGCATTTCTCATTTGCGGCATGCGGAACCGCACCCGTGATCTCGTCGGGATCGACGCGGCGGAAATTGGTGGCCTGCGCGAAATCCCGCGACTGGCAGTAGGCGCGGGCGGCGTGCGCACCGCATTTGTCGCCGCGCGCAAGGCACTGGTCAATGCCGTAGCCGTCGGCCTGGTTGGCGATGATGAAGACGCGGCTGTCGGCAAACGCGGACGAGGCTGTGAGGAGCAGGGCAGAGGCAATCAATGCTGAAAAGGACCGCATGGGGGCACCGGTGAAAATGCGAGGAATCCGCAGCTCACGGATAAGCCCAACTCCTTAATAATGATTAACCATGCGGGGCTTGGCGCGATTTTGCCGGGCGATACGGCTGCCGAAAGCGCCGCAAACAGCCTCTTGACGCCATTGAGGGGCCATGAGACATGGTGGAACCATGAACAGCCTCCTCGCTATCTGCATTTGCCGCGAGATTATTAGCTAGCGATTCGCTGGCTGAGGCCGTCTTTTCTCAATCACCCTGAGATCATTGGACCGCCCGGCCGCAAGGGATGGGTATCCATGGATTTGCGCCTTTACGATACGTTGACCCGGGAGAAGCGGCCGTTCGTGCCGCTCGATGACAGCAACGTCCGCATGTATGCCTGCGGACCGACGGTCTATGACTTCGCCCATATCGGCAATGGTCGTGCGGCTGTTGTCTTCGACGTCCTGTTTCGCGTGCTACGCCATCGCTATGGCGCCGATCACGTGAAGTACGTCCGCAACATCACCGACGTTGACGACAAGATCAACGTCCGCGCCGCGCGCGACTATCCCGGCATGCCGCTGAACGAGGCGATCCGCAAGGTCACCGAGCAGACCTACCAGCAATACCAGGACGACGTCACCGCGCTCGGCTGCTTGGCACCGACCGTGCAGCCGCGCGCGACCGAGCACATCCCGGAGATGCGCGCGATCATCGAGAAGCTGATCGCCGGCGGCTTTGCCTATGTCGCCGAGGATCACGTGCTGTTCTCGCCGCAGGCGATGAACGCGGCCAACTCCGTGTTGCCGCGCTACGGCGCGCTGTCCAAGCGTTCGCTCGACGAGATGATCGCCGGCGCCCGCGTCGACGTCGCACCCTACAAGCGCGACAACACCGACTTCGTGCTGTGGAAGCCGTCGAAGCCGGGCGAGCCGTCATGGCCGTCGCCCGACGGCATCGCGCTGGAGGGGCGGCCCGGCTGGCACATCGAATGCTCGGCGATGGCCTGGAAGCATCTCGGCGAAAAGTTCGACATCCATGGCGGCGGCATCGACCTGGTGTTCCCGCACCATGAGAACGAGCTCGCGCAAACCTGCTGCGCATTCCATTCCGACCGCATGGCCAACGTCTGGATGCACAACGGCTTCCTGCAGATCGAGAGCGAGAAGATGTCGAAGTCGCTTGGCAACTTCTTCACCATCCGCGATCTGCTGGCCGATTGGCCGGGCGAGGTGCTGCGTCTCAGCATGCTGCGGACGCATTATCACTCGCCGCTCGATTGGACGCTGAAGAGCGCGGAAGAAGCCGCAAAGACGCTCGACGACTGGTATGCGGTCGCGGCCGACGCCGAGTCCGGTCCGCCGTCACCGGCGATGGTCGAGGCGCTCTACGACGACCTCAACACCGCGCAGGCGATGGCCGTGCTGCACGGCTTGCGCAACGCTGCCTTGAGCAGTGACGCGAGCCGCAAGGAGTTCGCCGGCTCGCTGCGTCTGCTCGGTTTCCTCTCCGAGAGCGCGGCTTCGTGGAAGAGCCGCAAGGAGCAGGCGAGCGGCATCGATGCCAAGGCGGTCGATACGCTGATCGCCGAGCGCACCGCGGCGCGCGCCCGCAAGGACTTCAAGGAGTCCGACCGGATCCGCGATCAGCTCGCCGCGATGGGCGTGGTGATCAAGGACTCCAAGGAAGGCACCACCTGGGAGGTCGCGCGATGAGCCGTTCCGCCCCCGCATTGCGTCCATTCCTGCCGGCAGATACGCCGCTGCTGGCGGCGATCTTCGCCGCCTCGATCATGGAACTGACCGGCGACGATTACAGCGAGGCGCAGCAGGAAGCCTGGGCGATGGCCGCCGAGGACGAGGACGCCTTCGGCAAGAAGCTCGCCGGCCAGCTCACGCTGATCGCCTCGCTACAAAATGCGCCCGTCGGTTTCGCCTCGTTGAAGGGACCAGATCACATCGACATGCTTTATGTGCATCCGAGCGCAGCGGGGCAGGGCGTGGGCAGCGCACTGTGCGATGCCTTGGAGAAGATCGCAGGCGCCCGCGGCGCCAAGACCCTGACGGTTGATGCGAGCGACAACGCGCTCGATTTCTTCCGCAAGCGCGGCTACGTCGCGCGTCAGCGCAACTCCGTGACCATCAACGACGAGTGGCTCGCCAACACCACGATGCAGAAGACGCTCGATAGTGCCCCGCAGCGGGGAGGCCACGCATGAGCCGAGAACGCCTCTATCTCTTCGACACCACGCTGCGCGACGGCGCGCAGACCAACGGCGTCGACTTCACGCTGCACGACAAGCAGGTGATCGCAAAGCTGCTCGACGAACTCGGAATCGACTATGTCGAGGGCGGCTATCCCGGCGCCAATCCGACCGACACCGAGTTCTTCAGCGAGAAGCCCACCTTCGGCCACGCCCGCTTCACCGCCTTCGGCATGACGCGGCGTCCGGGCCGCTCGGCATCCAACGATCCAGGCCTTGCGGGCATCCTCGAGGCCAAGGCGGATGCGATCTGCTTCGTGGCAAAATCCTCGGCCTACCAGGTTCGCGTCGCGCTCGAGACCACCAATGAGGAGAACCTTGCCTCGATCCGCGACAGCGTCGCCGCCGCGAAGGCGCTCGGCCGCGAAGTGATGGTCGACTGCGAGCACTTCTTCGACGGCTACAAGGAAAACCGCGACTACGCGCTCGCCTGCGCAAGGGCGGCCTACGAGTCCGGCGCGCGCTGGGTCGTGCTCTGCGACACCAACGGCGGCACCATGCCGCACGAGGTCGAGACCATCGTCGGCGACGTTATCAAGCATGTGCCGGGTGCGAATGTCGGCATCCACGCCCATAACGACACCGAGCAGGCGGTCGCGAATTCGCTGGCCGCGGTCCGCGCCGGCGCGCGCCAAATTCAGGGCACGCTCAATGGCCTCGGCGAGCGCTGCGGCAACGCCAATCTGTGTTCGTTGATCCCGACCTTGCGGCTGAAGAGCGAGTTTGCCGATGCCTTCGAGATCGGCGTCACCGCGGAGAAGATGGCGACCTTGACCAAGGTGTCGCGTACGCTCGACGACATGCTGAACCGCGCGCCCAATCGCCACGCGCCTTATGTCGGCGAGAGCGCCTTCGTCACCAAGACCGGCATCCATGCGTCTGCGGTGCTGAAGGATCCGCAGACCTATGAGCATGTGGCGCCTGACGCCGTCGGCAATCACCGCAAGGTACTGGTGTCGGATCAGGCCGGTCGCTCCAACGTGATGGCCGAGCTTGATCGCGCCGGTATCCCTTACGAGAAGAGCGATCCGCGGCTGACGCGCCTCGTCGAGGAACTGAAGGAGCGGGAGGCGGCGGGCTTTGCCTATGAATCCGCCAACGCGTCGTTCGATCTTTTGGCGCGGCGCACGCTCGGAAAGGTGCCGGAATATTTCAAGGTCGAACAGTTCGACGTCAATGTCGAGCAGCGCTACAACGCCAATGGCCAGCGCGTCACGGTCGCGCTTGCGGTGGTGAAGGTCGACGTCGACGGCGAGCGGTTGATCTCGGCCGCCGAAGGCAACGGCCCGGTGAACGCGCTTGATGTCGCGTTGCGCAAGGACCTCGGCAAGTACCAGAAATATATCGAGGGCCTGAAGCTGATCGATTACCGTGTGCGTATCCTCAATGGCGGCACGGGTGCGGTGACGCGCGTGCTGATCGAGAGCGAGGACGAGAACGGCGACAACTGGATCACGGTCGGCGTGTCGCCGAATATCATCGATGCCTCGTTCCAGGCGCTGATGGATTCGGTGATCTACAAGCTGGTGAAGTCAGGCGCGCCGGCGTGAGGTTGGTGGTGAGGGGGGCGTCATTGCGAGGAGCTCGCGACAAAATTGCAAGGCAATTTTGCGCTGAAGCGACGAAGCAATCCATCTATCCGCTTGCGGCCCGATGGATTGCTTCGCTTCGCTCGCAATGACGGAAAGAGGAGGGGCTAAATGATCGATCACGTTTCCGTCGGCGTCAGCAATCTCGACCGCGCCGCACGGTTCTATGAGCCGACGCTGGCCGCGCTCGGCCTCACGCGTCTCGTCACGCGGCCGGCGACCATCGGCTTCGGCAAGGCCTACCCTGAATTCTGGATCAACCTGCGCGCTGCGATGCGGCCGGTCCCGCATGAGAGCGGCACGCATATCTGCCTGCGCGCGAAAACCACGGGCGAGGTTGATGCTTTTCATGCCGCGGCGCTCGCTGCCGGCGGGCTTTCCGACGGCCCGCCGGGCCTGCGCCCGCACGACCGCGTGCGCTACTATGCGGCCTTCATCCTTGACCCCGACGGCAATCGGATCGAGGCGGTGACGTTTCCGAGCGAGTGAGAAATTGATTCCGACGATCGGCGCTCCTCTCGACCCGTCGTCCTGAGGTGCTCGCGCAGCGAGCCTCGAAGGGCGAACGGCCACAGCCGGGCCGTCGTGCTTCGAGACGGCCGCTCCGCGGCCTCCTCAGCATGACGGGGAGAGGGCTGTGCGTGCAGAAGAGAGTAGCCGTAGAGACTCTGGCCTACAGCCGCCGCGCCACTTCGGGGGCGAGCTCCTTCGCCTTCTGCGGCACGCGCGCGGCCGCGGTGCGTAGCTTCGGCAGGATGTCCTCCACGCGGTCGGCCATCAGGACGTTGACGTCGAGCGTCGAGCGGATGAATCCGGTCGTGCGCATGTGGCTCAACAGCGAGAGCAGCGGTTCCCAGAAATTGTCGATGTTGGCGAGCAGCACCGGCTTGGAGTGGCGGCCGAGCTGCTGCCAGGTCAGTTGCTCGACCAACTCCTCCAGCGTGCCGACGCCGCCGGGCAGCGCGACGAAGGCGTCCGAGCGCTCGAACATCAGCCGCTTGCGCTCGTGCATGTCGGGCGTGACGATCATCTCCTGAACGCGCGTCAACGCGTTTTCGCGCGCGCGCAGGAATTCGGGAATGATGCCGGTGACGGCGCCGCCGTGATCGAGCGTCGATTTCGCGACCGCGCCCATCAGCCCGATCGAGCCGCCGCCATAGACCAGGCGGACATTGTTCTCGGCGAAGGTCTTGCCGAGCGCAACGGCTGCTTCCATGAAGTGGGGATTGTTGCCGGGGCCGGAGCCGCAATAGACACAGACGGTTTTGATTTGATTCATACGATCCATGTGGCACTGCAACGTAAAAAGGGTCAAGAGTCCGATATGGGTATGGTTGGTCAAAAAATCCCGTAAATTCCCGCGAATCGCGAAAGAATTACCTCATAAGACTGTACGTCAGGTTGAAACGCTCTATATGACGTCCAGAATGCCAAACCATGGAAAAGATGTGGCGGCGAGCCGGTGCGCCGTCCCCGATCGGGCGGCCCGCTGATGTCGCCCCCGCACCCGCATGTGCCCGCCGTCGAGGCGCCTTCGGCCGCGACTCGCGCGGCCGAAAAGGGCACCCTGATCGGCACGCTGGTTCATCTCTGGCCCTATATCTGGCCCGGCGATCGCGCGGATCTGAAGATGCGCGTGGTGTGGTCGGTGGTGCTCCTGCTGTTCGCGAAGCTTGCGACGCTGTCGGTGCCGTTCACCTTCAAATGGGCAATCGACGCACTGAACGGCGCGGGCTCGGCGCCGGTGCAGCCCTCCAACTGGATGATGTGGCTGATCGCGTCGCCGCTGCTGATGACGATCGGCTACGGCGCGGTGCGCATCGTCATGGCGGTGCTGACGCAATGGCGCGACGGCATCTTTGCCCGCGTCGCCATGCATGCCGTGCGGCGGCTTGCCTACAAGACCTTCGTGCACATGCACGAGCTGTCGCTGCGCTTCCATCTCGAACGCAAGACCGGTGGCCTGACCCGCGTCCTGGAGCGCGGCCGCTCCGGCATCGAGACCATCGTGCGGATGGTGATCCTGCAGCTCATTCCGACCGTCGTCGAGGTCGTGCTGCTGGCGGCCGTGCTGTTCTGGCAGTTCGACTGGCGCTACGTGCTGGCGGTGCTGCTCACCGTCGTCGTGTTCATGTACTTCACCTATGTAGCGACCGAGTGGCGGATCGAGATCCGCCGCAAGATGAACGATTCCGACACCGAGGCGACCACCAAGGCGATCGACTCGTTGCTCAACTACGAGACCGTCAAGTATTTCGGCGCCGAGGAGCGCGAGGCCGGGCGCTACGACCGCTCGATGCAGCGCTACGAGCAGGCGAGCGTGAAGACCTACACCTCGCTTGCGGTGCTCAACACCGGACAGGCGATCATCTTCACCGCTGGCCTGACCGCGACGATGCTGATGTGCGCGCTCGGCATCCGCAACGGCACCCACACCGTCGGCGATTTCGTCCTGATCAACGCCATGATGATCCAGCTCTACCAGCCGCTGAATTTCATGGGCATGGTCTATCGCGAGATCAAGCAGGCAATCATCGACATCGAGAAGATGTTCGAGGTGCTGTCGCGCAATCCGGAAGTGAAGGACATTCCGGGCGCCAAGCCGCTGGCGGTGTCGGCAGGCAGCCTCCGCTTCGAGGACGTGCGCTTCGCGTACGACCTCGACCGGCCGATTCTGAAAGGTCTCAGCTTCGATGTGCCGGCCGGCAAGACGGTCGCGATCGTCGGCCCGTCCGGCGCCGGCAAGTCGACGATCTCGCGGCTCTTGTTTCGTCTCTATGACGTCTCCGGCGGCCGCATCCTGATCGACGGCCAGGACATCAAGGCGGTGACGCAAGGCTCGCTCCGCGCGGCGATCGGCATGGTCCCGCAGGACACCGTGCTGTTCAACGACACCATCCGCTACAACATCCGCTATGGCCGCTGGGACGCCAGCGATGCCGAGGTGGAGGAGGCCGCGCGGCTGGCGCAGATCGACAATTTCATCCGGATGTCGCCGAAAGGTTACGAGACCCAGGTCGGCGAGCGCGGGCTGAAACTGTCCGGGGGCGAGAAGCAGCGGGTCGCGATCGCGCGCACGGTCTTGAAGGCGCCGCCGATTCTGGTGCTGGACGAGGCGACGTCGGCTCTCGACAGCCACACCGAGCACGAGATCCAGGAAGCGCTGGAGCGGGTGTCGCGCAACCGCACCTCGCTCGTGATCGCGCACCGGCTCTCCACCATTGTCGGCGCCGACGAGATCATCGTGCTGGACCAGGGCCGGATCGCCGAGCGCGGCACGCATGCGCAGCTGCTCGCCGCCGGCGGGCTTTATGCCAGCATGTGGAACAGGCAGCGCGAGGCCGAGGCGGCCCGCGAAAGGCTGGCCCAGATCGACGACGGCGGCGAGGCGCCGAACCGCCTGCCGCCGCCGGTCGCCGAACCGGGCCAGGAATCCGCTGTCGCACCGGTCGAGAAGCCCTTGCCGACCGCCGCGGAATAGTCGAAGTAGGGCGCCGATCTCCCGCCAATGGGGCGGGGAACCCGTAAGCGAGATTCGATGTCGATCGCCAATTCCATCCGCGCGCAGATCCCGCCGATCCACCCCGAGGGGTATCCCTTCATCGGCGGCTTCGCGCTCGCGAGCCTGATCCTGTTCTGGATCTGGACTCCGCTGGGCTGGATCGGCACGGTGCTCACGATCTGGTGCGCGCTGTTCTTCCGCGATCCCGTCCGCGTGACGCCGGTCCGCGACGGCATCGTGGTGTCGCCGGCGGATGGCCGGGTGTCGATGGTGGTGCAGGCGCTGCCGCCGGCCGAGCTCGGCCTTGGCGACAAGCCGCTGCCGCGGGTGTCGATCTTCATGAGCGTGTTCAATTGCCATGTGAACCGCAGCCCGGTCACCGGCCGCATCGACCGCATCGCCTATCGTCCGGGCGCTTTCATCAATGCCGAGCTCGACAAGGCGAGCGAGGACAATGAGCGCAACTCGCTGGTCATCTCGACGGCGAACGGCCGCATCGGTGTGATCCAGATTGCCGGGCTCGTGGCGCGGCGTATCGTCTCATTCGTCAAGGAAGGCCAGTCGATCGGCGCCGGCGAGCGCTTCGGCCTGATCCGGTTCGGCTCCCGGCTCGACGTCTATTTGCCCGAAGGCACCAGGGCGCTGGTCTCGGAAGGGCAGACCGCGATCGCCGGCGAGACGATTCTGGCCGATTTCAACAGCGCCGACCCCGGCCGCACGTTCCGCGCCGATTAACTCTGTTTTGTCAGGCAAATCAGCCGGTTCCCGCCGCGATGGCGGAGCCGGCCCGCGCTTGCTATATTGACCGGCATGATGCCGTCAGACCTCAACTCGCCCGAGTACCGCCGCCGCCGGTTTCGCCCGATCCCGGTGCGCATGCTGGTACCCAACGTCATCACGCTGCTGGCGATCTGCGCCGGCCTGACCGCGATCCGGCTCTCGACTGAGGGGCGGATGGAGCTCGCGGTCGCCGCCATCGTGTTCGCGGCCGTGCTCGACGGCATCGACGGCCGCGTCGCGCGCATGATCAAGGGCCAGTCGAAATTCGGCGCCGAGCTCGACAGCCTCGCCGACTTCGTCAATTTCGGCGTCGCGCCCGGCCTGATCCTGTATTTCTGGCAGCTCCACGAATTGAACAATGGCGGCTGGATCGCCGCGATGGTGTTTGCGATCTCGGGCGGGCTGCGCCTCGCGCGCTTCAACGCCTCGATCGACGATTCGAACAAGCCGGCCTTTGCGTCGAACTTTTTCACCGGCGTGCCGGCGCCGGCCGGAGCGATCACCGTGCTGCTGCCGGTCTATCTCGCCTTCCTCGGCGTGCCGATGCCCCCGGCGACGCTGACCGCGATCTACACGCTGTTGATCGCATTCCTGATGGTGTCGCGGCTGCCGGTGTTCTCCGGCAAGACGGTGCGGATGCGGGTGCCGCCGGAGATGGTGCTGCCGGTGTTCGTCTCGGTGGTGTTCTTCGTCGCGCTGCTGATCGGCTATCCCTGGCACATCCTGTCGGCCGGCTCGTTGCTCTATCTGTTGAGCCTGCCCTGGGGCTGGAAATCCTATCGCGACCAGGAGCGCACTCTTGCGGCAGGGGCGCCAACCGCAGTGACGCCGGTGCAGGCGCCACAGCCGACCTATGCACCGCAGGTCGCGAGCAGCGATCAGGACGATCGTCCGACGCATCTGCACTGACGCGCTTTCTCCACGTCATTGCGAGCGAAGCGAAGCAATCCGTTGTCTCCGACCGCGTGGAGAGATGGATTGCTTCGTCGCTTCAGCGCAAAATTGCTTTGCAATTTTGTCGCGAGCTCCTCGCAATGACGGGTGAGGGGCATTCCGGATATCAGCCATGACCGTTCCCTCGGTTGGGTTCGCGCGCGATCTCGGCTATACGCGACAGGCCGGCCAGCCAAAGCCAATAATCAGGAGAGAAACGCCGTGACGACATCCGCTTCCGCCCCGCTTCCTGCGTCCGTCCTCGAAGCGTTGGCGCGCTACGACACGCCGACGATCTGCAACGCGATGGAGGTCGTGGCGCCGGAGCGGCGGCTGATCGGCTACACGGTTAAGCCGCTGGTCTGTCCGTTTCCCGCGCTGCCGCCGATCGTCGGCTATGCCCGCACGGTGGCGATCCGCTCGGTGCTGAAATCCGGCCTCTCGGCCGAGGAGCAGTCCAAGCGCCGCATCGAATATTACGAATATGTCGGCACCGGCTTCGGCCCGCGCATCTCCGTGATCCAGGACATCGACGGCCCCGACGTCGGCTACGGCGCGTTCTGGGGCGAGGTGCAGAGCAATGTGCACAAGGCGCTCGGCTGCCTCGGCGTCATCACCGACGGCTCGATCCGCGACATTCCGCAATGGGCACCGGGCTTCCAGGCGCTGGCCGGCTCGATCGGCCCGTCGCATGCCTGGGTGCATGCGGAAAGCTTCGGCGGCGAGGTTCGGGTCGCCGGCATGACGGTGCGCTCCGACGATTTGATCCACGCCGATTGCCACGGTGCGATCGTGATCCCATATGATGTGGCGGCAAAGCTTCCGGAAGCTGCCGAGCTCTGCGGCCGCCGCGAGACGCCGATCCTGGAGATCGCGCGATCGAAGGATTTCTCGCTCGAGAAGCTGAAGGAAGCGCTGAAGCGTTCGGCGGAAATTCACTAGCGCGTGGAGCAAACGGAGCCGGTGCGATGGATATGACAGGCAAGACCGTCTTCATCACCGGCTCGACCGACGGCGTCGGCCGCTACGTGGCCGCGAAGCTGGCCGCCGCCGGGGCCTGCGTCCTGATCCACGGCCGCGACTCGACGCGGGCGAAAGCGCTGTGCGACGAGATCAAGCGGACAAGCGGCCATGAGCCGATGTTCTATCAGGCCGATCTCTCTTCGCTCGACGAGGTCCGCGAGCTCGCGGAAGCCGTGCTTGCCGACAATGAGCGCCTCGATGTCTTCGTCAGCAATGCCGGCATCGGCTCGCAGAACGAAGGGCCGGAGCGGCAGACCAGCAAGGACGGCCACGAGCTGCGCTTTGCGGTGAACTATCTCGCCGGCTTCCTGCTCGCGCACCTCCTGCTGCCGCGGCTGAAGGCGAGCGCGCCGGCGCGCATCGTCAACGTCGCCTCGCTCGGCCAGCACCCGATCGATTTCGACGACGTCATGATCACCAGGAACTACAGCGGCAGCCGCGCCTATGCGCAGAGCAAGCTGTCGCAGATCATGTTCACCATCGACCTCGCCGAGGAGCTGAGGGGATCGGGCGTCATCGTCCATTCGCTGCATCCGGCGACCTACATGAACACGACAATGGTGCGCGCCGGCGGCATTACGCCGATGTCGACCGTGGAGCAAGGCGGCGACGCCATCCTGCGCCTGGTGCGCGACGACGATGTCGCCGACCGGAGCGGGTTGTTCTTCAACGGCATGAATGAGGCGCGCGCCAACCCGCAGGCCTATGATGCGGAAGCGCGCCGGCGCTTGCGCGCGCTGAGCCGCAAGCTGACGGGATTGCCGGGGTGAATCGGTAGGGTGGGGTAGCGGTACCCACCGCCTTGGCGCGACACAGATGATGGGTTACGCCTTCGGCTAACCCACCCTACGATTCCGGACATAGCTGCGATGAGCCAGACCAGCCTGTTCGACATCTATCGCGATTACATCGCCTGCCTGAACCGGCAGGACTGGGCGACGCTCGGGCTGTTCGTCGACGATGAGGTGCACTACAACGGCCGGCGGATCGGCCTGTCGGGTTACCGGGCGATGCTGGAGCGGGACTTCGAGGAGATTCCGGACCTGCACTTCAACGTTGGGCTGGTGCTGTCCGACGAGCCCTATGTCGCGAGCCGCCTGCTGTTCGACTGCGCGCCGAAGGGGAAATTCCTTGGCCTCGACGTCAACGGGCGGAAGGTCTCCTTCACCGAGAACGTGTTCTACGAATTCGAGGATGGCAAGATCGTGCAGGTGTGGTCGGTGATCGACAAGGCCGCGATCGAGGCGCAGCTTGCGCAGACCGGTCCGTAGGGTGGGTTAGCGGAGCGTAACCCACCAATTTTCGCGCAACAAAGAGGGTGGGTTACGCCTTCGGCCAACCCACCCTACGACGCCGCGCCTCAGCTCACGCGGCGGTCGCGGTTCTCCCAATACGGCCTGCGCAGCTCGCGCTTCAAGATCTTGCCGGCGCCGGAGAGCGGCAGCGCTGTTGCGGTGATGTCGACGCTGCGCGGACATTTGTAGCCGGCGATCAGCGTCTTGCAGAACTCGATCAGCTCCTCCGGCGCGGCAGTGGCGCCGCTTTTCAACACGACGACGGCATGGACCTGCTCGCCCCAGCGCTCGCTCGGGATGCCGATCACGGCGCATTGCGCCACCGCCGGGTGCTGCGCCAGTGCGTTCTCGACCTCGGCCGAGTACACGTTCTCGCCGCCGGAGATGATCATGTCCTTGACGCGGTCGACGACATAGACGAAGCCGTCCGCATCCATGTAGCCGCCATCGCCGGTGTGCATCCAGCCGTCGATGATGGCGCGCGCCGTTTCTTCCGGTCGCTCCCAATAGCCCATCATCACGACGTCGCCGCGCACTGCGATCTCGCCGACGGTGCCTGTCGGCACCACCTTGTCGTTCGCATCCACGATCTTCACCTCACAGCCGAGCGTGGCGCGGCCGGCGGCGCGGTGGCGGCCTTTGGCCCGGCCGTCGCCGATATGTTCCTTCCAGTGCAGGATCGTCGCGATCGGCGACAGCTCGGTCATGCCGTAGGCCTGGGTGAATTCGACATTCGGCAGCGCCTTCATCGCGCGCATCAGCACGGCGTCGCTGATCGGGGAGGCGCCGTAGGCGATCCGCCGCAGCGACGACAGGTCGTAGGAGGGGAGCGCGGGGTGATCGACGAACATCTGGATCATGGTCGGCACCAGCAGCACGTCGGTGATCCGCTCCTTCTGCACCGCAGCCGCGACACCGTCGGGTGTAAAACCCTGGATCACGACGTTGGAGCCGCCGGAGAGCAGGATCGAGTACATCGCGGCACCGTTGGCGAGGTGGAACATCGGTGCCGCATGCAGATAGACCGCGCTGCCCGGCCACAGGCCTTCGCCGAGCGCGTTCAGCGCGTTGGCCATAAGGTTGCCGTGGCTCAGCATCACTCCCTTGGAGCGGCCGGTGGTGCCGCCGGTGTAGAAGATGCCCGCGAGGTCGTCGGGCTTGCGCATCGCGTCCGGAATCGGGTCGCTCTGTGCGACCAGCGCCTCGTAATCAGCCATGCCGGCCGGCGTCTCGCCGTCATCGGCATAGACCAGCTTCAGTCCGGGAATCGCCGTGGCGAGCGCGGTGCCAACCGGCGCAAACGCCTTGTCGACGAACAGGATGCCGGCACGGCAATCGCGCAGCGCATCCTCGTTTTCAAGCTGAGACCAGCGGATGTTGAGCGGCACGATCACCGTGCCGGCCCAGCCGGCGGCGAGATAGAGCTCGAGATAGCGGTCGGAATTGAGCGACAGGATCGCGACGCGGTCTCCATCCTCTGCGCCGAGGCCGCGAATGGCCGAGGCGAGGCGGGTGACGCGCTCGCCGACCTCGCGCCAGTTGCGCCGCCGCTCACCGCAGACGATGGCGAGCCCGTTTGGATTGACCTGCAGCGCGCGGCGCAGTCCGTGTGTGATGTTCAACTTTGTCCTCCCTGGGTGTCTTTCTCTGGCCGGGCGGTTGATCCGCCTTCTTGCGCGTTGGTGTCGTGGCGATCCCCTCCGTCAGGCGGATCGCAAATTCTTCGGCCACCGCTCGTCCCGTCATCGCCCCGCCGGGCTGGAACCAGTGGCCGATCCAGTTCAAGGAGCCTGCGATCGCGAACGCCGACAGTTTCGGGTCGCACGGCTTGATCGAGCCGTCCTCGACGCCTTCGCCGATATAGTCGCGGAAGGCGCGGTCGATCCTCCGCTTCGCGGTCTGGACGATCCTGCGATTGTCCTCGCTGAGATCGCGGATGTCGAAGCGGACGAGGCTCTTGCCGTAATCCGTGGTCATCAGCTCGGCGTATCTGATGATCAGCTTGCGCAGCTTGGAAAGCCCCGTGCCGTTGCCGGCAGAGGTCTCGGCAATGCAATCGTCGACGAGCTCGTTGCCGATCGCCCAGCATTCGAACAGGATCTCGTCCTTGCCGCGGAAGTAATTGTAGAGGGCCGGCTTGGTGATGTTCAGCCGCTTGGCGACCTCGTTCAGTGTGGCGCGGTGATAGCCCTGTTCCAGGAACAGCGCGACAGCGGTGCGCAGCACCGCCTCGCGCTTCTCGTCGCGCGCGCGCCGCCGGGTTTCGAAGGGCAGCCAGGGCGATGGGGTGGAAGAGGGGCGCTGTCCGTCCATCTGATTGGTAACCCGCTCGTATTGACTCGCGATCGAACTGGTCCGTATATTACCCGTGGGTAAGAAATAGTCCAGCGGGTAATTTTCGGGAGGATAAGATGGCTTCACGCGCCTATGTTGCCGGGGTCGGCATGATCCCGTTCGTCAAGCCCGGCGCCAACGCGCCGTATCACGTGATGGGGGCGGAGGCGGCCAAGCTCGCGCTCACCGACGCCGGCGTCGACTACGGTAAGGTGCAGCAGGCCTATGTCGGCTATGTCTATGGCGACTCCACCTGCGGCCAGCGCGCGCTCTATCCGGTCGGCATGACCGGCATCCCGATCGTCAACGTCAACAACAACTGCTCGACCGGCTCGACCGCGCTGTTCCTGGCGCGGCAGGCGATTGAATCGGGTGCGGCCGATTGCGTGATGGCGCTCGGCTTCGAACAGATGAAGCCCGGTGCGCTCGGCGCGGTCTTCACCGATCGCCCCAGCGCCTTCGACGATTTCGATGCCGCCGCCGACAAGCTTGTCGACGCGCCCGGCGTGCCGCTGGCGCTGCGCTATTTCGGTGGCGCGGGCCTGAGCCACATGAAGAAATACGGCACGCCGCTCTCGGCCTTTGCCAAGGTCCGGGCGAAAGCGAGCCGCCATGCCAAGAACAATCCGCTGGCGCTGTTCCGCAAGGAGGTCACCGCCGATGACGTGATGAACGACCAGGTGATCTGGCCCGGCGTGATGACGCGGCTGATGGCCTGCCCGCCGACCTGCGGCGGCGCCGCGGCGATCCTGGTTTCGGAAAAATTCGCCGATCAGCACGGCCTCAACAAGAGCGTCCGCATCGCCGCGCAAGCCATGACGACGGACACGCCGTCGACCTTCGGCGCCAACGACATGATGCAGGTGGTCGGCTACGACATGGCGCGCGATGCCGCGAAGAAGGTCTATGAGGCCGCCGGTATCGGTCCAGAGGATCTCGACGTCGTCGAGCTGCACGACTGCTTCGCCCACAACGAGCTGATCACCTATGAAGGGCTCGGCCTGTGCGGCGAGGGCGAGGCGGCCCGCTTCATCGACGACGGCGACAACACCTATGGTGGCAGGATCGTGACCAACCCGTCCGGCGGCCTGCTGTCGAAGGGCCATCCGCTCGGCGCGACCGGCCTCGCGCAATGCTACGAGCTGACGCGGCAATTGCGTGGCACGGCGGCGGCCACCCAGGTCGAGGGCGCGCGTATCGGGCTGCAGCACAATCTCGGCCTCGGCGGCGCCTGCGTCGTGACGCTCTACGAACGCACCTGAGGCAGGGCCATGGTCGATCAATCCGCAGTCGGGCGTCAATTCACGCCCGTGACCGCGCGCGTCGAGCCGGGGCGTCTGCGCTTCTTCCTCGATACGCTCGACGAGCGCAATCCGCTCTACCGGGAACCGGACGCCGCACGCGGCGCCGGTTACACGGCGACACCGGTACCGCCAACCTATCTGTTCTGCCTCGAGATGATGGACGCACCCGATCCGTTCGAGTTCTTGAACGCGCTCGATATCGATCTCGCCCGTGTGCTGCATGGCGAGCAGCGCTTCGACTACCACGCGCCCGTTGTCGTCGGCGACACGCTGACCTTCAAGTCTCGCGTCGAAAGCGTCACGGACAAGAAGGGTGGCGCGATGACGCTGATCGTTGTTGTCACGGAGGTCACGAACCAGGACGGCGTCCACGTCGCCGATACCTCGCGCACGATCGTGGTGCGCAACGAGAGGCCGTCATGAGCACAAATTCTCCGTCGATCGGCGACATCATCGTCCACAAGGAGTTTCCGCCGATCACGCGCCACCGGCTCGCGCTCTATTGCGGTGCGTCCGGCGATCACAACCCGATCCATGTCGACATCGATTTCGCGAAGCAGGCCGGATTTCCCGACGTGTTCTCGCACGGCATGCTGGTGATGGCCTATCTCGGCCAGGCACTGACGGACGCGGTCGCGCCGTCGCGCATCCGCTCGTTCTCGACGCGATTTGCTGCGATCACGCAGCTTGGTGCCAAGCTGACCTGCGAGGGCACGGTGATCGAGCTGATGGAGCAGGATGGCGAGAAGCGCGCGAAGCTTGCGCTTGCCACCAAGGATCAGAACGGCGAGATCAAGCTCGCCGGCGAAGCTGTGATCGCGCTGTAGCGTGGTGAAGCCGCGCCACGAAGGGACTGGTGCTTCCTCTCCCGCTCGCGGGGGAGGGCTGGGGTGGGGGTCTCAACGCGAGTCATATCGTGGAGAGAGCCCCCACCCACATCGCATCTCCGATGCGATGTGACCTCCCCCGCAAGCGGGAGAGGTGAAGGGCTCCGTTGGCTCGGCCGATTCAACAACGTCATATTTTCCAGGGAGGAACCATGTCAAAACTGCAAGGAAAAGTCGCGCTCGTCTCCGGCTCGGGCCGCGGCATCGGGCGCGCGATTGCGCTGAAGCTTGCGAGCGAAGGTGCGAAGGTCGTGGTCAACGACCTCGATGCCGAACCGGGCGATGCGGTCGCCGCCGAGATCAAGGCGGCCGGCGGCGACGCCGTCGCCGTCAACGGCAGCGTGACGGAGGCGGGCTTTGCCGATCGCTTCGTCGGCGCCGCGATCGAGGGCTTCGGCGGCCTCGACATCATCGTCAACAACGCCGGCTATACCTGGGACTCGACGATCCAGAAGATGACCGACGAGCAGTTCCAGGCGATGCTCGACGTCCATCTCGTCGCGCCGTTCCGCATCATGCGCGCGGCGTCGGAGCCGATCCGGGTGATGGCGAAGAACGACGCCGAGGCCGGCCGCGAGGTATTCCGCAAGGTCGTCAACATCTCCTCGATCGCCGGCCTCTACGGCAATGCCGGGCAGGCGAGCTATTCCTCGGCGAAGGCGTCGCTGATCGGGTTGACGCGCACGATGTGCAAGGAGTGGGGACGCTACAAGGTCAACGTCAATTGCGTTGCCTTCGGCCTGATCAACACCCGCCTGACCCAACCGATCGAGGCGCAGCAGAAGACGATCGACGTCGCGGGTCGCGACATCAAGGTCGGCGTGCAGCCGCAGATGCTGGAAGCCATGGGCCGCATGATCCCGCTCGGCCGCGGCGGCACGCCGGAGGAGGCGGCGGATGCGGTCTATCTGTTCTGCAGCCCGGAATCGAACTACATCAGCGGTCAGGTGATCGTCGCCGGCGGCGGTCTTTTGATCTAGCGCGTTTTCGAGCGAAGTGGATTTCGCGTAAAGAAAGCGCGTCAAAGCAAGAATCTGCAGCGAGGGCAGGATGCAATACCGATCGTCATGGATGACCGAGGAACTGGATACCTTCCGTGACCAGTTTCGCAAATTCCTCGCCAAGGATTTGGCGCCGCACGCCGAGAAATGGCGTGCGCAGAAGCTGGTCGACCGCTCGGCGTGGCGCGCGCTCGGCGAGATGGGCGCGCTGTTGCCGAGCGTGCCGGAGGCCTATGGCGGCCTGGGTGCGACCTTCGCCTATGACGCCGCCGTGCTCGAGGACATCGAGGGCACCGTGCCGGAGGTGACGACCGGCGTCTCCGTGCACAGCGCGATCGTCGCCCACTACATCCTCAACTACGGCTCGGAGGAGCAGAAGAAGCGCTGGCTGCCGAAGATGGCATCGGGCGAGATGGTCGGCGCCATCGCGATGACCGAGCCCGGCACCGGCTCCGACCTGCAAAGCGTTAAGACCACGGCGAAGAAGCAGGGCAATTCCTACGTCATCAATGGCCAGAAGACCTTCATCACCAATGGCCAGGCCGCCGACCTCGTCGTTGTGGTGGCGCGCACCGGCGGCGCGGGCTCGAAGGGCATCTCGCTGATCGTGGTGGAGACCGCAGGCGCCGAGGGCTACCGGCGCGGGCGCAACCTTGACAAGATCGGCCTGCATGCTTCCGACACCTCGGAGCTGTTCTTCGACAACGTCACGGTGCCGCCGGAAAACCTGCTCGGAGCCGAGGAGGGCAACGGCTTCGTGCAGCTGATGCAGCAACTGCCGCAGGAGCGCCTTGCGCTCGCGGTCGGCGCGGTCGCCTCGATGGAGCGGGCGGTGAAGATCACCGCCGACTACGCCAAGGAGCGCACCGCGTTCGGCAAGCCGCTGCTCGAATTCCAGAACACCGCCTTCAAGCTCGCCGAGCGCAAGACCGAGGCGATGATCGCGCGCGTCTTCGTCGACTGGTGCGTCGAGCGGCTGGTTGCCGGCGATCTCGACACCGTCACCGCCTCAATGGCGAAATGGTGGTGCTCGCAGAAGCAGGTCGAGACCGCGGATGAATGCCTGCAGATGCATGGCGGCTACGGCTACATGCAGGAATATCCGATCTCGCGGATGTTCATCGACTCGCGGATCCAGAAGATCTACGGCGGTACCAACGAGATCATGAAGCTTTTGATCGCGCGGTCGCTCTGAGCGGCTCTTCGAAAAAAATCTCCCGTCGCCCGAATCCGTTTCCGTTCCGCCGGCCTCTTGGAGGGCGGAACGGACATTCGGGAGACGGATATGACGGACTACCAGTCACGCAACGACATCCAGGCCGTGCCCGCGCTGATCGCGCTGGCGCCCGCGGAAGGGCAGGCCTTTGTCGCCTTCAACCATGCCGCCAAGCGGACCGACGGTGCGATCCCGCGCAAATACCGCGAGCTGATCGCGCTCGGCGTCGCGCTGACGACGCAATGCGCCTACTGCATCGACGTTCACACCCGCCACGCCCGCGCCCATGGCCTCACGAAGGAGGAACTGGCGGAGGCGGCCTTTATCGCGGCCGCGGTGCGGGCAGGGGGGACGCTGGCCCATTCGCTGATGGCGCTGCGCCTGTTTGAGGAGGCTCCGCCGCCATGAGATCGCGACGCACGGGCAGGCGGGTCACCGCAGTGGCCGGCCTGCCCGAATGCAGCGCACGATGGCTTGCTACATCGCGCGGACGCTCTTGAGGAACTTGTCGACCTGAACCTCCAGCTCCGACGCGTTGCTCGCCAGTTCGCCCGAGGCGGTCAGCACGTTGTCGGCGGCCTTGGTCGTGTCGTCGATGGCCTTGGTCGTCCCGTTGATATTGGCGGTGACCTCCTTGGTGGCGGCCGCCTGTTCCTCGACCGCGCTCGCGATCACGGTTGAGATCTCGCTGATCTGGATGATGGTCTGCGAGATAGCCTTCAGCGCGGCGGCGGTGTTGCCGGTCGCGGCCTGCATGTCGGTGATCTGTGCGGAAATGTCCTCGGTGGCCTTCGCGGTCTGGTTGGCCAGTGCCTTTACCTCGGAGGCGACGACCGCAAAGCCGCGTCCGGCTTCGCCGGCGCGGGCCGACTCGATCGTGGCGTTGAGGGCAAGCAGGTTGGTTTGACCGGCGATCTGGCTGATCAGCGCGACGACGTCGCCGATCTTCTGCGCCATCGTCACCAGTCCGGCGACGAGCTTGTCGGATTTCTCGGCTTCCTCGACCGCCGTCCTGGCGACGCGGCTGGCCTCGGACACCTGGCGGCTGATCTCGTTGACCGAGGACGACAGCTCCTCGGATGCTGACGCCGCGCTTGCCGAGCGCTGGTTGACGAATTCGGCGGTCGTCGACAGCGACCTTGCGGTTCCCTGCATCTGCGACGATGCCGCGGCCAGCGTGCCGACCAGACCCTTGACGTCCTTCTCGAAGTCGTCGGCGAGCTTCACGTTACCAGTGACCACCGCCCAGCTCAGCATGGCGCCCGTATAGTTGCCGAGCTTGTCGGTGAGCGCGGAGACGCGGAGGTCGAGCGTTTCCGGCCCGAGCTTGATCTTGGCCGCGTGCGGCAGGTTCTTCGGATCGCCCACGATCCGGCGCTGGTGCTGCGGGTTCTTGTGGAAGATGTCGAAGGAGTTGCCGAGGATCTTGTTCGGCGGCACCGGGAGGAGGTGCTTCACCGTATCGAGGGTCTTCAGGCTGGTCTGGTTGACGTAGGTGATGTTGAAGTCGGTGTCGCACATCATGATGTTGATCGGCATGTTGTCGAGCATCTGCAACAGCCGTTCGGTCTGGGTCTCCAGCCTGGCTTTCTCGGTTGCGAGTTCCCAGGTGAGCATCGGGCCGGTGTAGCGGCCGCGTGAATTCGTCATCGCCGTCACGGTGAGATCGAGCGTCTCGCCGCCGATCGTGATCCGCGCCTTGTGCGGCAGGTTCTTCGGATCGGACAACAGCCGGCGCTGATGCTGCGGGTTCTTGTGAAAGATGTCGATCGACTGTCCGATCAGCGCATCGACCTTCACGGGCAGCACGTGCTCGATCTTCTTCAGGTTCTGCCGGGTGGATTCGTTGATGTAGGTGATCCGGAAATTGTTCAACTCGCAAAGCATGACGCTGATCGGCATGTCGTCGAGCAGCCGGTACGAACTGTCTGACGTGACCGCGCTTGCGACGCTTTTAATGCCCAACATGAAAATTGCCCTCCAGGAAATAGGATGAAGTCGCTGCGTGAAATTTGCGCGATGCGCCCGAGTTGGCCGCACGACACCGTCCGCCCTGGTGCGCAGGGTCGGTGTCGAGATGCGACATGCAGTTTCTGGTTGAGCGGAACCGTAGGTGATTCGAGTTCCGTCTAGAAGCGCGCGCCATGTTTGCGCATTCGCACGCGCAGTTGCCGACATGCGATGCGCGCGATCCAAAATCAGCGAAATCGACGCGATAGGCCGCTAAATGCAACGAAATCTGCGCAATCGATGCTTCAGTCAAGGGTATAAACTTTGGCCGCACCGTATTCATACGGGTCGCGCGTGTGCCACCAAATGTTTGTTATCGTGCACATAACCGGTGGTTGCACACGGTGATGTCGCGACAGTGCACCTCTCCATCGCGCGCAAGCGTTCAACTCGTCATCGCGAGTCGCTGAAGTCGCAGCTGAACGCTGCGCGAGCTGACGCTGATCGCGTTTGCTGCGTCGACCACGGCTATCGCGCGGTCGTTCGTGAGGCAACGCGCTTCGACGGGTTGACGGCGCGGGACATGTCCGACGCCATCGGCACGATCGTCATGACGTCTGCGGCAAGGTCGCAGATCGCACCGCGCGCATCGCGATCGGCCTGCGGATCGGCGGCCGGACCTCGCGCCGGCGATCTGGTCTGCGAAAATCGACGGCGAAGCAAGCCCGTCCGTCCTCTGCCGCATGGCACGACGTCGCGGCGGCCCCGGGAAGCCGCTTCGGCCTTGCGCGGCAATTCCGTCTATCCTACGCAAACCCGGACCAAAATCGGCGCCGCGCCCAAAGCCGTATCGCCAATGCCTGCAGGGAGCTGTCATGACGAAAAGTAACGCCCGCACCGGGGGCCAGATCCTGATCGACCAGCTCGTCGCGCAAGGCGTCGAGCGCGCCACTTGCGTGCCGGGCGAGAGCTATCTTGCGGCGTTGGACGCGCTGCATGACAGCCCGGTCGACGTCGTGATCTGCCGCGCCGAGGGGGGCGCTGCGATGATGGCGGAGGCCTATGGCAAGCTGACCGGACGTCCAGGCATCTGCTTCGTCACCCGCGGCCCCGGCTCGACCAATGCCGCTCACGGCGTCCACATCGCGATGCAGGATTCGACGCCGATGATCCTGTTCGTCGGCCAGGTCGATACCGGCATGCGCGAGCGCGAGGCGTTCCAGGAGCTCGACTACAAGGCGGTGTTCGGCACCATGGCGAAATGGGCGGTCGAGATCGACCGTCCCGATCGCATCCCGGAGCTGGTCGCGCGCGCCTTCCGCGTCGCGCTGCAGGGCCGTCCCGGACCGGTGGTGATCTCGCTGCCGGAGAACATGCTGACCGAAACCGCCGCGGTCGCGGATGCGCCGCGCGTCGAGCCGGCGGCAAGCTGGCCTTCGCCATCCGATCTCGACCGCCTCGGCGCGATGCTCGCAGCCGCCAAGGCGCCGCTCGTGATCCTCGGCGGCTCCGCCTGGACCGCTGATGCGGCCAACGGCATCGCGCGCTTTGCGGAGCGTTTCGATCTGCCGGTTGCCACCTCGTTCCGCCGCGCCTCGCTGTTCGACGCCGACCATTCGCACTACGCCGGCGATCTCGGCATCGGCCCGAGCCCGAGCCTGAAGGCGCGCGTCACCGACGCCGACGTCATTCTCCTGATCGGCGGCCGCATGTCGGAAATGCCGTCATCGTCCTACACGCTGCTCGACATTCCCGTGCCGAGCCAGAAGCTCATTCACGTCCATCCGGGCTCGGAAGAGCTCGGCCGCGTCTACCAGCCCGCGCTTGCGATCCAGGCGACGCCCACAGCCTTCGCTGCGGCGATCGAGATGATGAAGTCCGCGGGCGCGCCCGCCTGGACGGGCGAAGCGGCGAAGGCGCATGCGGATTATCTCGCCTGGACCGAAAAGCCGCGCGAGCTGCCCGGCCATTTCCAGTACGGCCAGGTCGTCACCTGGCTGCGCGACCGCCTGCCGAAGGACGCGATCGTCTGCAACGGCGCTGGCAATTATGCCGGCTGGATCCATCGCCACCATCGCTTCCACACTTTCGCCGCCCAGCTTGCGCCGACCTCGGGCTCGATGGGCTATGGCGTGCCGGCCGCGGTGATGGCGAAGCGACATTATCCCGACCGCGTCGTCGTCGCGTTTGCCGGCGACGGCTGCTTCCTGATGAACGGGCAGGAGTTCGCCACAGCCGTCCAGTATGACGCATCGCTCATCGTGGTCGTGATCGACAATGGGCAATACGGCACCATCCGCATGCATCAGGAGCGCGACTATCCCGGCCGCGTCGTCGGCACGCAGCTGAAGAACCCGGACTTCGCGATGTACGCCAAGGCGTTCGGCGGCTATGGCGAGCGGGTCGAGCGCACGGAAGAATTCGCGCCGGCCTTCGAGCGCGCGCTGGCCTCCGGCAAGCCCGCGATCCTGCACTGCATCGTCGATCCGCGCGCGATGTCGGTCGGCAAGGACTTCGTGCCCGAGGAGAGCAAGCGCTGATGGCCGAACCCGCAGGGGCGCCACGTTGCGATCATCGGCGCCGGCGCGGTCGGCGTGATCAGCACCATCGAGGCGCTGCGCGAAGGCCATCGCCTCACGCTGATCGCTTTCTGTAGAGCGTGATGAGATTAGGTCGAATTGTCGACCGCGAAGACGCTGCGCTCCCTCTCCCGCTTGCGGGTAGGGCGATCGCATATGGCACCAACGGTCTCTTGCGCTGACGTTCCGGCATCGTCATGGCCGGGACAAGCCCAGGCATGACGAGTATGTGAGCGCCGGCAGGAGCGCGCGGCGCGCTTCTACATTGCTACGCGCGCTTCTGGTTCTCCGACTCGCGCCGGAACGCCGCCTCGCCGGCATCGGAGACTTCGACCCATGTCTGATTGGGCGTTGCCTCGGCGTCGTAATTGTCATGCCAGTTCCACCATTTGTAGGGCGGGGTCTGCGGGTAGCCTGTGGGCGAATCCTCCCAAGCCTCCTGACGGCCGAGCGGGGTGATGTCGAGGTAGCTCCAGACGGTGCCCATCGCCTCGTCGCCGCGGCTGTTGACCAGATAGGTGCGGAAGATCCGCTCGCCGTCGCGGAAGAACACGTTGTGGCCGTGCCACTCGTCCACGCCAAAATCCTTATCGAAGCTGTCGGTGACGGTGTACCACGGCATCTCCCAGCCCATCCGCGCCTTCAGCCGCGCGATGTCGGCCTGCGGCGCCCGCGAGGCGTAGGCGAGGGTCGTGTTGCGCTGGTTCAGATGGGCGAGGTGGGAGACCTGATCGGCACCGAGCGAACAGCCGCGGCAGGCGTGATCGGGCCAGCCGAACACGCCGGGCTCGAAGAACGCGCGATAGACGATGAGCTGCCGGCGGCCCTCGAACAGGTCGAGCAGGCTGACCTTGCCCGTCGGTCCCTCGAACACATACGGCTTCTCGACCGCCATCCACGGCATCCGCCGACGTTGGGCGGCGAGCGCATCGCGCGCCCGCATCAGCTCCTTTTCCTTCACCAGCATCTCCAGCCGCGCTGCGTCCCAGGCCTCCCGCGACACGATCGCGGGCGAATTGATCCCGAGAGGTCCCTTGTCATTTGCCATCTGTCTCTCCTGTTGCTTGGTGCGACGTGCCGTCGACCCGTTGCCGCGCCAGCCCGATGCTGACGGACAACGCCGAGGTCGCATCGGCGTTGCTTCGCTCGCGGGCAACGCTAGTCGAGCCGGCGGCGCGCGGTGAGTGACAAGTGTGTCGGGATTTCGATCGCCACCTTGATACGGGGTTTCGGGCGGGGGCGTCAGTCACGGCTGTTTCTGCAGATCGCCGGTCGGTTGAACCTTCAATTTGGCACCGCGACATACGTCGAGGGCAGCTTCTGCCCGAATTGGAAGTCACGACGTTTTTCGATCGAAGTTGCACAATCGGAGGACAGCATGAAGTCCAGCTACAAGATCGCAGTCGCAATGTTCGCAGCCGCGCTTGGATTGGTGATGTCGATCGCTCTTTCGGCCGGCGCTCTCGCGCAGAGTACGCCTTCCGCTGAGGCGCGGCTCAAGGAATTGAACATCACGCTGCCGCCGGTACCGCCTCCGGTTGCCAATTACGTCGATGCGGTGCGGGTCGGAAACCTGCTGTTCCTGGCGGGAAACACGCCGGCTCGTGACTGGAAGTACAAGGGCAAGGTGGGCAAGGATCTCACGCTGGAAGAAGGCTATGACACGGCGCGGCAGGTTGGGCTGATCATGTTGGCCAAGGTGCGTGTCGCGCTTGGCAGTCTGGATCGCGTGAAGCGCGTGGTCAAAGTCCTTGGCATGGTCAACTCGGCCGAAGGTTTTGGCGATCAGCCGAAGGTTGTCAACGGATTCTCCGATCTGATCGTGCAGGTGTTCGGCGAGGCAGCCGGCAAACACGCGCGATCTGCCGTCGGGATGGCAGGCCTTCCATTGAACAACGCCGTCGAGGTCGAGATGATCGTTGAAGTGACGGAGTGATCGGCCAATCGCGCGACGCTTCATGGCGCATCTTTCCGTTGCAGGAACAATGGGGGACATCACCAACCACATGCGCTGTACCCACGCGCACAAAGGCGCCCGCTGAACGCAATGTGAAGCGCCCGCGCGGGGCAAAGGTATATTCTGCGGCCGACCTGAGCTGTCACGACAAGAATGACGGGGAGGCGGTGCCCATGAAAGTCAACTTTCCGAACGAGTCGTCGGACTATCGCGCCGCGCGCGATGCCTTGCTTAAGCGCGAGATCCAGTTGCGCCGGGAGATGGAGGCGGTCGCAGCCGAGCTCAGGGCGCTTCCTCCCGGCGGTGAGATGCCGGAGGATTATCTCTTCGATTGCGTCGCCGAGGATGGCGGCCTCGCAACGATTTCGCTGTCCGGGCTCTTTCGCGACAGCGACACGCTGATGCTCTATCATTTCATGTTCCCGCGGCATGCGCAGGATACGCGGCCGGGCCCTTCGCAAGGCCGCACCGCCGCGCTCGCGCTGGCGGATGGCCCCTGTCCGTCATGCACGGCGCTGATCGAAAGCTGGGACAGCATGATGCCGCATTTCGAGGGGCTCGGCGGCAATCTGGCAGTCGTCGCCAGGGCTCCGATCGAACAGGTCGCGGCATTCGCGCGCGAGCGGGGCTGGAAGCACATCCGCCTGCTGTCGGGCGGCACCAATCACTTCCGCCGGGACTATGGCGGGGACGGTGCGGACGGGCAGTCCATCTCGATGCTCACCGTGTTCAAGCGCTGGCCCGACGGCAAGATCCGCCTGCATTGGGCAAGCGAAATGATTCATGCGCCGCGCGATCCGGGACAGGACCCGCGGCATCTTGGAACGGTCGAGCCGTTCTGGACCCTGTTCGACCTGACCCCGGCGGGGAGGCCCTCCGCCGACGAGCAGATCGAATATCCCTGCCACTGCGACGATCGCGGCCGTGAGGGTGGACTACCGCCCGCGACGTGATCGGGCTTGCCGCCGGGGCCCAAAGCATGATCCGGAAAAGTGTGAAGCGGTTTTCCGAAAAGATCATGCTCAAACAAGAAGCTAAGGCGCGATGACGATTCAACCTATTCTCATCGCGCATCTAGGCGTCGCCGCCCCAATCAATGATGGCGGCCGGCGCGATCACGCGCCTTGGCATATGCGGATTGATCGTGCCGGCGCTGATGTCGTCGGTCCGATCGAGCATGGTGCCCGCGAAGACCTTCGCCTGATGCTCGCTTGCGAAGGTTTTTGTTTGGCGCGCGTAGCGCGAATGACCGGCATTGGCATCTCGGACGGCGAACGAGACGTACCAGATGGCCTTCTCAGTAGACATTTTCGGCGCCCCTGCCGGCGATGGGTCGCCTGCGCGATGCTAGACAATGGACAGCGACCAAATATTCCCCACCAAATATTCCCGGGCGGTATTGAATGTCTCGCCGAGAACTCGATGTGCAGTTTGTGCCAAGATGAAGATGCCTTGCGTCGGAAAAAATGCGCCTGAGGTACGCGGCGTGAACCGCCGTCACGTGCAACGACAATTCATGAGCGCGGTCGTGGTTCCAGTGTGGAGATTCTTTGTCCGGAGCCGGCGAGCTATGCAGAAATTGCCCGTCGGGCAAGTCAGCAAAAACCTGTCAAGTCTCTCCGGAAAAAACATTTCGGTTTTGCGGAATCGCAAATCAGTGTAATGATCCGG
>NZ_JBHMET010000274.1:0-59408 GCF_042430365.1 Bradyrhizobium erythrophlei | reverse complement strand
CCGAATGAGGGGCGGCTCGCGATCGTCACGAACGTGGTGTGGGATGCGGTGGACGCGGAAGGCGTGACTGACGAGCACGCAAGAGGCGGACGGCGAAGTCGTGTGGTCCTGACGCCCCAGTGGCTGGTGTCTCCTCGCAAGACGCGAAACGTCCTGCGAAGACGGTGACAAAAAAGCCAGGTCTCGCCGGGGAGAGCACGAAGCGTAAAACCATCGCGCAGGGAAAGCCCGGGATGTTTCCGGTTTCACCTGTGGTCCTACCCCGGTGCTTTTTGTTGCACCGGACCCGCGGGTGCAATCGGCGCCCGGCCTTCCCTGCGCCCTCTGCGAAAGGAGAGGGCGGAAAGACGAGTAAGACTCGGGCAAATCATGTCGCGAGAACGAGAACTTACATCCTTGCCGCCGTTTGACAATCGATCGAGAATCCATCCTCAACGTCGTCCCGGCGAAGGCCGGGACCCATAACCACAAATGGTCATTGCTGAGCTACGCCGGAACGACGAGTCCCGTTCACGACGGTCGCCGCGGAGTATGGGTCCCGGCCTTCGCCGGGACGACGAATGGAGGGAGCCGCGTACTCGACTGCGTCCGCTACCCGATCCGCACCACCATCTTGCCGAGCGCTGCACGCGTCTGCATGGTCTTGAACGCTGCGCGGAAGTCGGTGAATGCGAACACCTTGCCGACGACGGGCGTCAACCTTCCGTCGTTCAGCCAGGTCGAGAGCTGCGCCATCACACGGGCCTGCGCGTCCGGCTCGCGGCGTGCGATCTGCGCGACGTCGACGCCGATCAGGAGGCCGCCCTTCAGGAGCGGCAGGTTGAATGGCAGGGCGGGGATGCTGCCGGCCGCAAAGCCCACGACGAGGTGGCGTCCGTTCCATGCGATCGAGCGGAAGGCCTGCACCGAAACCTCGCCGCCGACCGGATCGAAGATCACGTCGGCGCCATGACCGCCGGTCAACTCCTTCAACGCGTCGCGCCAGTCGGCCTTCGTATAGTCGATCACGGCGTCGGCGCCGAAGCTTGCGGCGAATTTGCGCTTCTCCTCGGTCGAGGCCGCCGCAATCACGCGTGCGCCGAGCAGCTTGCCGATCTGGATCGCGGCGACGCCGGTGCCGCCGGCGGCGCCGAGCACGAGCAATTGCTCGCCGGCGCGGAGCGAACCGCGCTCGCCGAGCGCATAGAGCGCAGTCAGATAATTGGTGCGGAACGCGGCGCCGGCCTCCGGCTTCAATGTATCAGGCATGATTTCGACCGCCGACGGCGGCACGATGATGTATTCCGCCAGCGCGCCGGAGCGCGCCGCGCCCATCACCCGCATGCCATGCGCAAAGCCCTTGACGTCGGCGGCGACCTCATCGACGACGCCGGCGAATTCCGTGCCCGGCGTGAACGGCAGCGGATCCTTGGTCTGGTAGCGGCCCTCGACCTTCAGCCCATCGACAAAGCCGATGCTCGCGGCCTGGACCCGGACCCGGAGATGGCCCAGCGTCACCAGGGGGACGGCGACCTCCTTCAGCTCGATCTGATCGATGGGCGCGTACTGCTCGACGACGACGGCCTTCATCTTGTCCTTCTCGCTTCTTCGTTTCCTCGCGGGCTGCAAGGTATCTCACGTCCGTTGTTCTACGGGGAGGGCTTTTGCGCATGCGGCGGCGCGGTGTGCGGAAATCGAGCATCTTCAACGACATCCTGCGCAGGGGGCTGTTTACCTGTTGTTATCCCTACCAAATTCGGTAACGCGTCCTTAATCGCATTAACATTAGGGTTTTGCCGCGTGGTCCGCCCTGGATCGCGGGCCGTCCAGGACAGGCGGGTGTTGCGTACGCGTTGGAGTCTCCCATGGATATCATGACAGGCGTTGGGCTCATTGCCGGCATCATCGTCATCTCGGTGATGATGCTGTTGGGCGGCGACCTGCACATGTTCATCTCCGAACACGCCATGATCATCATCTTCGGCGGTTCGATCGCGGCGACCATGATCCGCTTTCCGCTCGGCGTGATGCTGCACGGCCTGCCGCTCGGCGCGAAATTCGCCTTCACCATGAGCCGGCTGTCGGCGCGCGACCTCGTCGACGAACTCGCCCGCATCGCCGAGATCGCCCGCAAGCAGGGCCCGGTCGGGCTCGAAAAGGTCGAAACCGACGAGCCGTTCCTCGCCAAGGGCATCCGCTACGTCGCCGACGGCTATGACCTCGAATTCATCCGCGACAACATGGAGCGCGACCGCGACAATTTCCTGATGCACCTCGACGAGGGCAGCAAGATCTACCGCGCGATCGGCGACTGCGCGCCGGCGTTCGGCATGATCGGCACGCTGATCGGCATGGTGCAGATGTTCGCCAACATGACCGACCCCTCCAAGCTCGGCCCGTTCATGGCGACCGCGCTGCTCGCGACGCTCTACGGCGCGCTGGTCGCGAACCTGTTCTGCCTGCCGATCGCTGACAAGCTGCACGGCAAGCTGCTCGACGAGGAAACCAACCGCACGCTGATCATCGACGGCATCCTGATGATCCGCGACTCCAAGAGCCCGGCGCTGGTGCGCGAAATGCTGCTGGCCTATCTGCCGGAGAAGCATCGCCAAGAGGAAGGCGAGCCGGTTCCGGCCTGACGGTCAGGGCAGGCGGGCTCGGAGCTTTAGCGGATGGCCAAGAAAAAGCGCGGCGACGCACATACCGGAGGCCACGGCTGGTTCGTGACCTTCGCCGACCTGATGGGCCTGATGATGAGCTTCTTCGTGATGCTCGTCGCGTTCTCCACCATGGACAACAACAAGCTGAAGATCGTCGCCGGCTCGATGCGCGACGCCTTCGGCGTGCAGACCAATGTGCGCTATTCCGGCATCATCGAATCCGACGGCCTGCCGACGCGGCCGAAGCTGAAGAATGTCGAGCACATCTCGCCGGAGGAATCCTCCGCCAATCCGACGCCGGACGAGCAGGAGCGCAGCCAGGTCAACGGTGCACGGCTGAAGATCGACCGCGAATTCGCGCTGGCCTCCGCGTCGCTCCGGCAGGCGCTCCAGGACATGCCGGAACTGACCGAGATGTCCAAGCACATCATGTTCGAGGAGACCAAGGAAGGTCTCAACCTCGAGATCGTCGACCAGGACGGCCGTTCGATGTTCGCCGATGGCTCCAGGGAGCCGTATGAGCGCACCCGCCGGCTGATCCAGAAGCTCGCAGCTCCCTTGAAGGCGACGCCGTTGCGGGTTGCGATCGTCGGACATACTGCCGCAGGCTTCGTGCCGGCGCGCAGCGACTACGGCGCCTTCGACCTGTCGGCGGACCGCGCCAATATGGTGCGGCAGATCCTGGAGCGGGAAGGATTGCCGCCCTCCCATGTCTTCGCGGTGTCGGGCAAGGCCGACGGGCAGCCGCTGTTTCCCGACGATCCGACGCTTCCCGCAAACCGGCGTGTGACCATCACGCTGATGCGCGAAAATCCGCCGCTGCCGCCGGACCTGAAGCCGTAGGCATTGAACTACCATGCTACCGCGATCGTGGTAATGTTGCTCGGTTGACAGGCAACGCGGAAGCGTCGATAGCCGCGCGGATCAAATCAAGCGACAGAGCGTTTCAACCTCGTCATGGCGGTCAGCGTCTCATCCACCGAAGCCCAGGAGGGGCAGGCCACCCAGGAGGGCCGGGCCACCTCAGGCTTTTGGGCCCTGACACTCGGCAGCATCGGCGTGGTGTTCGGCGACATCGGAACCTCGCCGCTCTACGCATTCCGCGAGGCGGTCGGCGGTGCCGCGCACGGCCAGCCGGTCACGCGCATCATGGTGCTCGGCGTGCTCAGCCTGATCCTGTGGGCGCTGTTCACCGTCGTCACCGCAAAATATGTCCTGCTGCTGCTGCGCGCCGACAACAACGGCGAGGGCGGCACGCTCTCGCTGATGGCGCTCGGCCAGCGTGCGATCGGGCGACGAAGCTGGCCGCTGCTCGCGCTCGGCGTGCTCGGCGCCTCGATGTTCATCGGCGATTCCATGATCACGCCGGCGATCTCGGTGCTGTCGGCGGTCGAGGGCCTCAAGCTCGCCACGCCACATTTCGAGCACTATGTGGTGCCGCTGACGATCCTGATCCTGGCCGTGTTGTTCTCGGTGCAGAGCAGCGGCACCGCCCGCGTCGCCTCCGCCTTTGGCCCCGTGATGGTGGTGTGGTTCGCCTCGCTCGCCGCGATGGGCGTCGTGCACATCATGGACGATCCGTCGGTGCTGGCTGCGATCAATCCGTACTATGCGATCCAGTTCCTGCTGACCCACGGCACCATCGGCCTGGTGACGCTGGGCGCGGTGTTCCTCGCCGTGACCGGCGGCGAGGCGCTGTACGCCGATCTCGGGCATTTTGGACGCAAGCCGATCCAATCCGGCTGGCTGTTCTTCGTGCTGCCCTCGCTGCTGCTGAATTATTTTCGGGCAAGGCGCGCTGGTGCTGTCCGATCCTTCCGCGATCGAGAACTCGTTCTACCGCATGGTGCCGGAGGTCTTGCTGCTGCCGCTGGTGGCGCTGGCGACCGCCGCAACCGTGATCGCGAGCCAGGCGGTCATCACCGGCGCCTATTCGCTGATCAGGCAGGCGGTGCAGCTCGGGCTGTTGCCCCGCTTCGAGGTCCGCTACACCTCGGAGACCCACGCCGGCCAGATCTATCTGCCGCGCGTCAACCGGCTGCTCCTGATCGGCGTGCTGCTATTGGTGCTCATGTTCCGCACCTCGAGCGGGCTGGCGTCGGCTTACGGCATCGCGGTGTCGACGACCATGGTTGCCGACGGGATCATGGGCTTCATCGTGATCTGGAAATTGTGGAACTGGCGTGCCGCCAGCGCCGCCGCGCTGATCCTGCCGTTCGTCGTCGTCGACATGACGTTCTTCAGCGCCAATCTCCTGAAGCTGTTCGAGGGCGCCTGGGTGCCGCTGCTGTTCGGCGCGACCATGGCGATCATGATCTGGACCTGGCGGCGCGGCGCGGCGATCCTGGTGACCAAGACCCGCCGGATCGAGGTGCCGCTCACGGACCTGATCAAGAGCCTGGAGAAGCGGCCGCCGCATATCGTCAAGGGCACCGCGGTGTTCCTCACCAGCGATCCGAATTTCGTGCCGACGGCGCTGTTGCACAATCTCAAGCACAACAAGGTGCTGCACGAGCACAACGTGATCCTGACCATCGAGACCGCGCCGACGCCGCGGGTCGACCTGGCCGAGCGCGTGCATGTGGAGAAGATCAGCGACAAGTTCTCGACGGTGCGGCTGCGCTTCGGGTTCATGGAATCGCCGAACGTGCCGAAGGCGCTGGCGGTGGCCCGCAAGGTCGGCTGGCAGTTCGACATCATGGCGACGTCATTCTTCGTGTCGCGCCGCGCGCTGAAGCCGTCGGCGCATTCGGGCATGCCGCCGTGGCAGGATCACCTGTTCATCGCGATGAGCCGCTCCGCCAACGATGCCACCGACTATTTTCAGATTCCGACCGGGCGGGTCGTCGAGGTTGGAACTCAGGTAACAATTTGATTTCGCTGCGGGATTCTGGACTTGAAAAATCGTGACCCATGCGTGATATGCATGGCGGAGGCCTGAATCCGTGCTAACCTATGCGTTAGCGCCGGGAGTATAGGCCTGCGACCCCGCGTTGTGCAGTGCGGCAGAAGATAGAGGCGCAATCTTCCATGTCATCCGAGAGTTCGATCACCGCGGCGGAAACGCCCGCGGCCAATGGACATGGCGAGGCGCATTCCACCGAGGGCTTCAAGGCGCTGATGCTCGGCAGCATCGGTGTCGTCTATGGCGATATCGGCACCAGCCCGCTCTATGCGTTCCGCGA
The DNA here is from genome assembly GCF_042430365.1 of Bradyrhizobium erythrophlei. Lineage (GTDB taxonomy): Bacteria > Pseudomonadota > Alphaproteobacteria > Rhizobiales > Xanthobacteraceae > Bradyrhizobium > Bradyrhizobium erythrophlei. The sequence continues at coordinate 53,584 of NZ_JBHMET010000274.1, read as the reverse complement.
AGCCGTCGTGGCCGCCAGCGGCGGCGAGGGCGGCGTGACGGCGCACGCCGTGCTCGGTGTGCTCAGCCTGATCCTGTGGGCGCTGGTCATCGTCGTCACGCTCAAATACGTCGTGATCCTGCTGCGCGCCGACAACCATGGCGAGGGCGGCACGCTGGCGCTGATGGCGCTTGCGGAGCGCGCGGTGACCAAAGGCGCGGCCGCGATCGTGCTGCTCGGGATCATCAGCGGCGCGTTGTTCTATGGCGACGCGGTCATCACGCCAGCGCTGTCGGTGTTGTCGGCGATCGAGGGCATCAAGCTCGTCACCGCGACATTCGATCCCTACGTCGTTCCGATCACCGTGGTCATCCTGGTGCTGCTGTTCTCGGTGCAGTCGCGCGGCACCGCGCGCGTTGCGGCGTTCTTCGGGCCGGTGATGTGCGCATGGTTCGCGATCATCGCGATCGCGGCGTTGCCGCAGATCGTGCGCCATCCCGAGGTGCTGCAGGCGCTCAATCCGTACCACGCGGTGTCGTTCATGATTCATCACGGCGTGATCGGCTTCGTCACCCTCGGCGCGGTCTTCCTTGCGGTGACCGGCGCAGAGGCGCTCTATGCCGACCTCGGCCATTTCGGCAAACGCCCGATCCAGACCGCGTGGCTGTTCATCGTGCTGCCGTCGCTGGCACTGAACTATCTGGGGCAGGGCGCGCTCGTGATCGCCGACCCCAAGGGAGTCGAGAACCCGTTCTTCCTGATGTTCCCGGACTGGGCGCTGATCCCGATGGTCGCGCTCGCGACGGTGGCGACCGTGATCGCGAGCCAGGCCGTCATCACCGGCGCCTATTCGCTGACGCGCCAGGCGATCCAGCTCGGCCTGCTGCCGCGGTTCGAGATCCGCCACACCTCGGAGGCGCATTCCGGCCAGATCTACATCCCCCGCATCAACCGGATGCTGTTCATCGCGGTCATTCTGCTGGTGCTGCTGTTCCGCTCCTCGAGCGCGCTGGCCTCGGCCTACGGCATCTCCGTGACCGGTACGATGGTGGTGACGGCGATGATGGGCTTTGTCGTGATCTGGAAGGTCTGGAGGTGGTCGCCGATCGCCGCCGCCGCGCTGATCGTGCCGTTCCTGTTCCTCGATCTCACCTTCCTCGCCGCCAACCTTCTGAAGGTGTTCGAGGGCGGTTGGGTGCCTCTCGCACTCGGCGCCGGCGTGATGCTGCTGATGTACACCTGGCGTCGCGGCAGCCGGCTCCTGTTCGAGAAGTCGCGCAAGCTGGAATTCCCGCTTGCCGACCTTGTCGCGATGCTGGAGAAGCGGCCGCCGCAACGGGTGTCCGGCACGGCCGTGTTCCTGACCAGCGATCCCATGAGCGCACCGACCGCGCTGATGCACAGCCTGAAGCACTACAAGGTGCTGCACGAGAAAAACGTCATCCTCACCATCGAGACCGCGCCGACGCCGCGCATCGACCCGTCCGAGCGGGTGCGGATGGAGCAGCTGAGCGAGACCTTCTCCAAGGTCACGCTGAAGTTCGGCTTCATGGAATCGCCGAACGTGCCGAAGACGCTGGCGATCGCGCGCAAGCTCGGCTGGCAGTTCGACATCATGTCGACGTCGTTCTTCCTGTCGCGCCGCGCGCTGAAACCGGCGGCGCATTCCGGCATGCCGCGCTGGCAGGATCTCCTGTTCATTGCGCTGAGCCGCAGTTCGAACGACGCCACCGACTATTTCCAGATCCCGACCGGGCGCGTGGTCGAGGTCGGAACGCAGGTGACGATTTAGTGCCGATGCACGCGTAGCGGAGCCGAGTTGAACGTTGGTACGCCAAGATGCATCCCATCTATCGTCCAGCCCGATCCGACGATGCGCTCCGTCTCTTCGAGATAAGACGGACATCGATCCTCGAACTCGCCTCCAAGGGAATGCCCGCCGGCGAAGCAGCCGCCTGGGCCGCGCGGTTGACCTTGGCCGGAATGGAGCGAAAGCTTCGCGAGTTCGAGGTATGGGTCGCTGAGCTGAATGGTGTCGCGGCCGGCTGGGGCGCTATTCGCGACGGACGACTTGAGGGGCTCTATACCGCCCCGGTATTTGCCGGCCGCGGCGTGGGTTCCGGCCTGCTTGCCTGGCTCGAAGACCTGATGCGTGAGCGCGGTATCAGTGAGCTGTGCGCCGAAGCCAGTTCGAACGCGCGGGAATTCTACCTTCGACGGGGCTACCAGTTCACAGGTTCCCAAAGACCGGATGGCGGCTGGCCGATCGCCAGGGAGCTCCGATAGGTGAAGCCGAGAAGGTCCTTGTTGAGGCTTTGGTGTAAGTTTCGGATGGTGCCTTAAGCTGTTTAGGACGCTTGATTTTCTCCGCGCGAGAGGCGACTTTGCGGCCCGGACGGGCAGGGCGTGACGCGGGCCGGTCGAGTGTCGGGAGGATTTTCCGTGGCGGACCACAAGGTGCAAGATTTGTTTCCGGACGAGGTGTCGAAGGGAATAGCCGAAGGCCGCTATCTCCTGGTCGACGTCCGCGAGCCCAATGAGGTCGCCGTCGAGGCCTATCCCGACGGCGTGGTGGTGCCGTTGTCGACCTTCGACCCGGCGGCGATTCCCGATCCGCAGGGCAGGCAGGTGGTGTTCGCCTGCCGGTCCGGCAAGCGCTCGGTGACGGCTTCGCTGGCGGCGCAGGCGGCGGGCCTGCCTTACGACAAGCATCTGGCCGGCGGCATCATCGGTTGGAAGGCTGCGGGATTGCCCACGAAGACCGGCGGCTGATCCCTGCCATGACCTCCATGAACAAGGTCTTCGCGGACCTTCCGGTCACCATCTTCGAGGCGATGTCGCAGGCCGCGCGCGACAACAACGCCATCAATCTCGGCCAGGGCTTTCCCGACGATCCGGGCCCGGAAGACATCCGCAAGGCCGCGGCCGACGCCTCAGTGAACGGGTACAATCAATACCCGTCGATGATGGGCATTCCCGAGCTCCGGCAAGCGACCGCGTCCCATTACGCTCGTTGGCACGGTCTCAAGCTCGATCCGATGACCGAGGTGATGGTCACCTCGGGTGGCACCGAGGCGCTGACATCCTCGATCCTGGCCGTGGTCGAGCCCGGTGACGAGGTCGTGTGCTTCCAGCCGGTCTACGATTCCTACCTGCCGATCATCCGCCAGGCCGGCGGCATTCCGCGGCTGGTTCGGCTCGAGCCGCCGGGCTGGCGGCTAAACGAGGAGATGCTGCGCAGCGTCTTCAACCACAAGACCAAGGCGGTGCTGTTCAACAATCCGCTCAATCCGTCGGCGGTGGTCTATCCGCGCGAGGACCTCGAATTGCTGGCGCGGTTCTGCCAGGAGTTCGACGTGGTCGCGATCTGCGACGAGGTCTGGGAGCACGTCGTCTTCGACAGCCGCGAGCACATCCCGCTGATCACGATCCCGGGGATGCGCGACCGCACCATCAAGATCGGCAGCGCCGGCAAGATCTTTTCGCTGACCGGGTGGAAGGTCGGCTTCGTCTGCGCCGCGCCGCCGCTGCTGCGGGTTGCGGCCAAGGTGCACCAGTTTCTGACCTTCACCACCGCCCCGAACCTGCAGGCGGCGGTCGCCTACGGCCTCGGCAAGCCCGACGACTATTTCCACACCATGCGCACGGATATGGCGCGGAGCCGCGACCGCCTCACCAAAGGGCTGGAAAGCATAGGCTTCCCGGTGCTGAAGTCGCAGGGCACGTACTTCCTGACCGTCGACCTGTCGCCACTCGGTCTCAACGAGACCGATGCGGAGTTCTGCTGGCGCATCGTCCAGGACTACAAGGTCGCGGCGATCCCGGTGTCGGCATTCTACGAACAGGATGCCGTGACGTCGGTCGTGCGATTTTGTTTCGCCAAGAAGGACGCAACGCTCGACACGGCGCTGGAGCGTCTGTCGGACGCCGTCCACCGCCGCAAGAGGTAAGAGAGAATGCGAAGGCAGAACCGTCGTCACGTCGGCTTCATCAGCGCGATTGCCGCCGTTCTGCTGCTCTCTCCCTCCGCTGGCGCGGAGGAACGCACGGTCAATTTCTACAATTGGTCGAACTATATGGCGCCGGGAGTCCTGGAGGACTTCACCAGGGAGACCGGCATCAAGGTCGTCTACGACACCTTCGATGCCAACGAGACGCTGGAGACGCGGCTGCTCGCCGGCAAGTCCGGCTACGACGTCGTGGTGCCGACCGGTTATTTCCTGCAGCGCCAGATCACCGCAAAAGTGTTCTTGAAGTTCGACAAGGCGAGGCTGCCGAACCTTGCCAATGCATGGCCCGTGGTCGCCAAGGAGCTTGCGACGTACGATCCCGGCAACAATTACGGTGCCAATTACATGTGGGGCACCACCGGCATCGGCTACAACGTCAAGATGGCGCAGCAAATCCTTGGTCCCGATGCCAGGATCGACAGCTGGGACATGGTGTTCAAGCCGGAGAACCTCGCCAAGTTCAGGGATTGCGGGATTCACATGCTGGATTCCGCCGACGACATCCTACCGGCGGCGCTGAGCTATCTCGGCCTCGATCCGAACTCGACCAAGCAGGCCGACCTGGAGAAGGCCGCCGATCTCGTCATCAAGATCAGACCCTATGTGCGCAAATTCCACTCGTCCGAATATCTCAGCGCGCTGGCCTCGGGCGAGATCTGCTTCGTGGTCGGCTGGTCGGGCGACATCATGCAGGCCCGCAGCCGTGCGGCGGAGGCCAAGACCGGTGTCGAGATCGGCTACACGATCCCGAAGGAGGGCGCGCAGATGTTCTTCGACAATCTCGCGATCCCCGCGGATGCCAAGAACGTCGCGGAAGCCTACGAGCTGATCAACTACCTCTACCGCCCCGACGTCGCGGCGAAAAACTCGAACTTCCTGTCCTATGCCAACGGCAATCTGGCGAGCCAGAAGCTGATCGACCCGAAGATTCTCAACGACAGGAATATCTATCCCGACGAGGCGATGCAGAAGAAGCTGTTCGTCATCACCGCGCGCGATCCGGCCACGCAGCGGATCATCAACCGTCTCTGGACGCGGGTGAAGACGGGGAAGTGACATTCTTGCCGCGGTCGCCCGCGGTCATTGCGAGGAGCTCGCGACAAAATTGCAAAGCAATTTTGCGCTGAAGCGTCGAAGCAGCCCATCCCGCACATGCTGAAGCATGGATTGCTTCGCTGCGCTCGCAATGACGGCGCAGCCTGCGGAAGATCCTAACGCCAGCGCCGGTGCAGCCAGAGCCACTGGTCCGGATATTCGCGGACCCAGCCCTCGACGACATCCGTGACCGCCTGCATCGTGCCCTGGATGTCGATCTGTCCGGACGCATCGAACACCGGCTTGACTTCCTCGGAGACTTCGCCACGGAAGCGTCCATCGGGCAGGCGGATGATGCGCGTACCGTGGATCGGGCAATCGAACTGCCGGCGCAGGCGCGCCAGCATCGGGTTGGCGGTGGTCTTGCGGCCGAAGAAGGTGACGGGAACGCCGTTGGTCAGATACTGGTCGACCAGCATCGCGACATGCTGGCCGTTCTGAAGGGCGTGCGCGAGCCGGAGCGGCGCGTCGCGGCCGGCCGGGACCAGCGTTCCCATCTTGACCGCACGGATCCGCTCGATGGCGCGGTCGGCGGACTCGATGTTCGGCCGGCGGAACAGGATCGCCGCATCGAGCCCGTGGGCGACCGCGGCGAGTGCGGGCAATTCCCAATTGCCAAGATGCGCCGCAAAGAACAGCGCCGGCTTGCCGTCGTCGCGCAGCCGGTCGAACAGTTCCTTGCTGCGTGGCGAGAATTCGACGCGACTTGGCTTGTCGGGATGCGCGGGATCATGGTCCCAAATGCGGTCGAGATGGGCGAACTCGGCGCCGAGGCGTCCTAGATTGTGCCAGACCCCTGTGAGGATTTGCTCGATCTCCTCCGGCGACTTTTCCGGAAAGGCGGCCTTGAGGTTCTCGCGGCCGATTCGGTCCTCGCGCAACCGGCGGCCGATGAAATGCGCGGCGCGGCCGAAAAAGTCGGCGGACTTGTCCGGATCGAAATAGCGCGCCGTCCGCAACAGGCCGACCGTCAGCGCGCCGACGGCGGCTTCGGCTATGGGCTTGGCGGCGTCGCGAAGGCGCGCCTTGGTGCGAAGGAGCAGGCGGTTCATCGCACGGTGCGGAGACGCAGGATCACGCAGGTTCGCGCGTCAGGATCAGCGAGGCGTTTTGCCCACCGAAGCCGAACGAGTTCGACATCACAGCCGTGACACGGGCGTCCCGCGCCTTGTTGCCGACAACGTCGAACGGGATGGCCGGATCCGGCACCTCGTAGTTGATGGTCGGCGGAATCCGCTGATGCTCGAGCGTGAGTAGCGAGAAGATCGCTTCGACCGCGCCGGCCGCCGAGATGGTGTGGCCGACCATCGACTTGTTCGACGACACCGGGATGTTTTTGGTGTGTTCGCCAAACACGGCCGAGGTCGCGAGATATTCCATCTTGTCGTTTTCCGGCGTCGAGGTCCCGTGCGCGTTGATGTGATCGATTTGCTCGGGCTCCATTCCGGCGTCGGCGAGCGTCTTGCGCACGCAGCCGATCGCCGGTTTGCCGTCCGGGCTCGAGCGGGTGCGATGGAAGGAATCGGTCAGCTCGCCGCAACCGGCGACGACGCCGAGGATGCGCGCACCGCGGGCCATCGCGGCGTCATAGCTCTCGAGCACCAGCGCGCCGGCGCCTTCAGCCATGACGAAGCCGTCGCGGTTCTTCGAGAACGGCTTGGAGGCACCCTGGGGCGGAGCGTTCTGGGTAGACAGGGCTGACAGCAGCGAGAAGCGCACCATGGCTTCCGGATTGACCGAGCCGTCGGTCGCGATGCACAGCGCGGCATCGGATTCGCCGCGGCGGATCGCTTCGACGCCGAGCTGGATCGCGGTCGCGCCGGAGGCGCAGGCCGTCGACAGCGAGATCGGCGACCCCTTGGTGCCGAAGGTCTCGGCGAGGTGGAGCGCGACCGAGCCGAACGTGAAGCGACGGTGATAGGCCGAGAACCTGCCGCCGCCGCAAGCGGCCAGCACGTCCATCGTATTGAAATCCTTCTTCTCGATGGTGCGGCTGATTTCGAGCCGCTGCGGCCATTCGGTCTCGACCGGGGCGACAGCGAGGAACAGCGGGCCCGGAAAGTCGCCCTTGGCGCCGACGCCGGATTGCCCGAGCGCTTCCTCGGTGGCCATGACCGCAAGCCGCTCGGACAGGCTGGTGGAAGAGAAGGGCTCGACGGTGACGAAATCGATCGCGCCGGCCATCGTCGTCTTCAGACCGTCGATCGGAAAGCGTGTCACCGTCTTGATGCCGGATTCGCCGGCGGTCAGCCGGGCCCAATTGTCCGACTTGCCGGCGCCAAGGGAGGTCACGATCCCCATGCCGGTCACGACAACGATCGGCCTGCCGAATTTATCGCGCGGTGCTGCCATGGTTTCCCCGTCGATGCTGCGCCGGAATTACTTTACGGCCTCGACCAAGGCCATGCCTTCGCCCTGCCAGTGACCGGCCCCCAACACAACAATCTGGGTCGGCGCTTCGGCCTTTTCAACCTCGAACCCGGTCGGATCGTTGGCCGGGTAGAGCGCTCCGCGCGAGATCGATAGCGCGGCGAGCGCGAGCCCGAGCGGAAACTGCGCTTCCATCGTGTGGCCGAAGGTCGTGCCGGTGGCGCGCACCGCAAGCCCGGGATGTTCGCTGAGGAACGCGCGCTCCTCCGTGGTGACCGGCTCGGCACCGGTCGCGCCGGTGATCAGGGCGCCGTCGTCGCCGCCGACACCAAGCTTCGGCCACATCGCGCGCAGCGATTTCGTCACCGCGCCCGGCGCCTTGCGCTGCGCGAGGTCGGCGACGATCCTGGTCAGCTTGGCGAACGGCTTTGCGCCGCGCGCCTCCGCGTGCTCGCGCGACTCCATCACCAGAAACGCGCCGGCGGAGCCGAGCGCGAAGCCCGGTCTGTCCTTGCGCGCCCACACCGGCGCATAGTGGTCCTTCAGGTTGAAGTCGCCGAATTCATAGAGCATCAGCAGATCGCCGCGATCGCCATTATGGGCCGCGCCGACCAGTGCGATGTCGCTCTGTCCGGCCTCGATACGGGCAACCGCGATGCGCGCCGCGTCGATGCTCGAAGCCTCCTCGCCCATGAAGGTGCGCGACGTCCCGCACACGCCGTGGACGATCGCGATATTGCCGGCGAGCAGGTTGGAGAGCTGGGCCAGGAACAGCGTCGGCCGCAGCTCGTTCATCAGCTTTTCGTTGAGGAAGCCGGGCTGCGAATTGGCCTGCGCGTTGGCGTTCATGATCGTCAGGTCGACATTGAGGTCGCGCTCGCCGCCACCGGCCGCGATAATCATGTCCATCCGCGACAGGATTTCCTGATTGCCTTTGACGCCGGCGGAATCCAGTGCAAGGCCCGCGGCATAGGTGCCGATGCGCTGCCAGGCTTCCATCTGGCGCTGGTCGCCCTTCTTCGGGATCTGCGCGTCGAAGCTGACGGGCGCGATCGGATGGACGACGTAGGGCGCAAGCCGCTTCTCATCGGCATTGACGCGCTTTTCGCTCAGCGCCTCCCAATGCGCCTCCAGCCCCTCGCCAAGCGAGGAGAGCAGGCCGATTCCGGTAATCCAGACTTCCTTCGGTTCAGCCATGGGGGAGTGCCTGCAGCGGGAAGCCGATCTTGTTTGCCATCGCGTCCGTGTACACGCGGAAGGCGGGATCGGGTGGAAAGGGAGAAAGACGGAAGGTGATTTCAGCGCTGCACTTCAACTCCTTGCCGACGCGGCCCTTGGCCTTGGTGACGGCAAAGCCGGAGCCTTCGTGCTCGAGTTTCGCCTCGATCGTCAGCAACTGACCGGGACTGACGAAGCCCCGCATCTTGGCTTCCTTCACGATTGCGAGGAACGGCATGCGTTCGAACTTCAACAGGCCGAGCAGCAGCCACCCCGAGCTCTGCGCCATGGCTTCGGTCAGCAAGACCCCGGGCATAATCGGAAAGCCCGGGAAATGTCCCTCGAAGATGGTGTGCGTCGTGGGGACCTGAGCCTCGACCGTAATCGTCTTCGCGTCGAGATTGAGGTCGACGATACGGTCGATCAGTTGGAAAGTATCAAGGTGCATGGTGGGCGATTACGAGCCCGAGCCCGTGCCCGCGTTCTTGGCCGCGACCAGCTCGTCGATGCGGTCGGCGAGGTTCTTCAGCACGAAGTACTGCTCGGTGGTTGCCTTGCCGTCGTTGACCTCCTGGGTCCACTTTTCGAGCGGCATCTTGATTCCAAAGGCCTTGTCGATGGCAAAGGCGATGTCCAGGAAGTCGAGGCTGTCGATTCCCAGATCGTCGATGGCATGGCTCTCCGGCTTGATCGTGTCGCGCGGAATATCGCAGGTCTCCGCGATAATGTTGGCGATCTGCTCGAATGTGGAAGACATCATTAAGCCTTTGATATATTGAAGATATTTCCGTGGCGGCTTGGAGGAGGCTGGCGCGTCGCCCCGGAATGCCCTGTTCCCGCTGCCGGAGTCGTGTGCCCGTATATCGGAGCGGGGCCGTTAGTTCAATGGAGCTTGGCCGGCTGGCCGGGGACGGATTTTAGGCAGGGTTCCGGCACGCCTAACCTCGCGGCATCACCGAAATCTTCGCGCAATCGCGCCGGCCCATCAGCACGCAGTCCTGGGTCTTGCGCAGATCGGCGATGCTCATGGCGAGCCAGATCCCGATCGCGGTCAGCGCGACGGTGAAGGCGAAGGCGGCGATATTGGCGAGCATGCGCTGGCGGAAATCGTCCGGCTCCTCGCGCGGCTTCTCGTAGCGGGAGAGGTCGTTGGCGACAGGCAGCGGGCGGGGCGAACGGGTCGGCTCCTCGCGTTTGCCGGGCGGCTCTGCCGAGGTACGCGGCCGGAATTTGAGCACCACGTGCTCGCCATCCGAGGTGATTGGCCGCTGCGTTTTCACTGCTGTCAGTCCGGTCGCGTCGTCACCATTGTTAGCATGTTCGCTGCGCTCCACACCTAAAATCTTGCTGCGCGCAGAGGTGGTATTCATCCTTCGATCGTCTCGTGGAACCTGCTGTAGTCGATCCGCACGCGTCCGTCCTCGGTGGTGTCCAGGATTTCCGCGTAGTGATGTCCGAAGCGGATATCGGAATGGTCGTACGACTTTCGCGCATGCACAGTTTGCGCTGCAACGACGTCATATCCCGACACCACCACGATCAGCGAAACGTCGATGGCAGCGATGCCGTCGGCGTCGAGCCCGTAGAGCGGGCTGTTCCGGTCGATGACGTGGAAGAGCACCCAGCTCAGCGCCAGTGCCGGGCTTTCGCTGCGTTCGAGCGGCAGCTCGTAGAAGCGCCGATAGTCGGTGCCTTCCCGGCTCACGATGTTCTTGAAGAGCCATAGCCTTGCGGTGGCGTTGCCGATGATGTTGTGCCGCTCATTGGCGAGGCGGATCATCAGTGTCTGCTGGCCCTCGTGATCGGAGATCACTGGGTTGTCGGCGAACAGCAACCGGGCGCTTGGCCGCGAGAAGCGGGCGAAGATCAGCCCGGTCATCAGCGACATCGAGAAGATGCCGGTGAACAGTTCAATGGTCGCGATGAAATGTCCGTAATGGGTCTGCGGATGCATGTCGCCGTAGCCGGCAGTCGAAAGCGTCTCGATGCTGAAATAGAGGTAGTCGATGTAGTGGCCGCCGGGCACGTTGGCGATCGGCTGATCGCCAAGCCAGTAGAACAGCGCGAAGACGGCGTTGAAGGCGAGGAAGACCAATCCTGCGCCGCCAATAAAGGCCGGCCACGACGCCGTCATGCAGCGATGGCTGATATCAGCCCAGAAACTGAGCTCCAGTCCTTCGGCGATGACCTCGCGGTCGCCCAGCCGCACTATGCGGGCCTTTACTGCTCGATCGTTCGCTCTCATCGCGCCTATCTCAACCGGGGCTTTCGCTCGTCTGCGACATCATGTCATAATCGAACTCATTCCGGAGTGCCGGTCAAACGGGAGCAGAGGTCATGGCCCACACGCGCGAACCCTACGTCAAACCGGTCCCCATCATGTCGCTGCGGCCGACCCAGATGACGGTCGGCATGCAGGAGGTGATGGAGAAGCGGAAGCGCTGGCGCGAGAACAAGTCGGACAAGAAGCGCGCGGAGCTGCTCGGCAAGCACATGATCCCGGTGGTCCATGGCCCTGACGAACGCTACTACGTGGTCGATCACCACCACATGGCGCGCGCATTGCACGACGAGGGCGTCAAGGACATCCTGGTCACCGTTATCGGCGATCTCACCATGGTCGAGCGCGACGTGTTCTGGGGCGTGATGGACAACAAGCGCTGGGTCTATCCCTACAACGCCAAGGGCGAGCGCTGCCATTTCAAGGACATTCCGAAGTCGATCAAGGATCTCAAGGACGATCCGTTCCGCAGCCTCGCCGGCGAGATGCGCCGCTCCGGCGGCTTCGCCAAGGACACGACGCCGTTCAGTGAATTCCTGTGGGCGGATTTCCTGCGCCGGCACATTCCGCGCAAGCTGGTCGAGAAGAATTTCGCCAAGGCCATGGAGAAGGGGCTTGCGCTCGGGCGCGGCAAGGGCGCGGTCTATCTGCCCGGCTGGTGCGGGCCGGCGTCGGACGACTGATCAGGCCGGCGGTGCCTGGGGCGGCCCGGTGTCGTGCGGATCATCAGTGCCGCCGAGCGCGCGGTGCAGCCAGTGCTCCGCGGATCGTCCAAACGTCAGAAGCAGGAATGCCAGGGCCAACGCCGTGACGACAATCGGCCAATGTCCGGCGCCGCAGGCGATCCCGATGCAGGCGGCAAAGAAGGCGCATGCGGCGCTGGTCAGGCCGCGCACCCGCAATCGGTCACCTTGCCGGACGATCACGCCGGCGCCGAGGAATCCGATGCCCGTCAGCACGCCCTGGATGACACGGCTGGCTGCGTCGGTGAACTGGCCGGGTTCGGCGAACTGCAGGGTGAGCACCACGACCGTCGCGGTGGACAGGCTGACGAGGCCGAGCGTCTTGAGACCGATCGGCTTGCCGCGCAGATCGCGATCAAGCCCGATCGCGCCGCCGGCGAGCATGGCGACGCCGAGACGCAGGATGATGTCGCCCCAGTCCGTCAATTTGGGCCTCTACTTCGGCAGCCGCCCCAGCATGTAGAACTCGTCGTTCGGACGCATCGCCGTGACGTTCGCCATCCGGTTCGAGAGCGCGAAGAATGCGGCGATTGCGGCGATATCCCAGATATCGTCGTCGCTGAAGCCAAGCGCGGCCAACGCCGCGAAATCGGCCTCCGCGACCTCTTCCGCCGCACGGCTGACCTTCATCGCGAAATCGAGCATCGCACGCTGGCGCGGCGTGATATCGGCCTTGCGGTAATTGACCGCGATCTGGTCGGCGATAACAGGGTTCTTGGCGCGGATGCGCAGGATCGCGCCGTGGGCGATCACGCAATACTGGCACTGGTTGGCGGCGCTGGTCGCCACCACGATCATCTCGCGCTCGGCCTTGGAGAGCGCGCTGTCCTTCTCCATCAGCGCGTCGTGATAGGCGAAGAACGCGCGAAATTCATCGGGACGATAGGCCAGCGACAGGAATACGTTCGGCACGAACCCGGACTTCTCCTGCACCGCGAGGATGCGGGCGCGAATGTCCTCTGGGAGCTTGTCGATGGCGGGCGGCTGAAAGCGTTGTGCGGGCGGCTGCGTCATGATGTGGTTCCGGCATGCCGCAGGAATGCGGCGTCACGCGAAACCATAGAGGATGACGGGGACGGCGCAAGGCGCATCGGCGCCTTGCCGCAATGCCTAGCGCAGCGGCTTCTTCAAGAGCGAGAAGCGGTCCGGATCGAGCCCCATCGAAGGCTGCAGCATCGGGGCTTCCGGCGTCGCCATCGTCCGGGGCGGAGACCGGTCGCTGATGCCGGGGTCGCCGCTGGGGGCGTCGCGATGCGAGGTGGCGCCGCGCCAGCGTTCCAGCACCGCGCTGACGAAGTGCATGTCGTGGCCTGCGGTGACCGACGGCACGGTGGCGATGGTGGCTTCACCGCGCGGCAATTGATGCGGCGGCACCTCCTTGAAGCGCAGCCGGGTCGGCAGCGCCACGCCTTCGCCGAACGCCAGCACCTCGCGGGTGCCGAGCGAGGGCACGAAGGACAACAGGTTGGCGGCGGCGTCGGAGACCGCGGAGCGCAGCAGCGCCTGGTCGCGGTCGTTGGCAAGGCGCATCGTGAACAGCGTGTTGCACTGGGAGATGATGGTGGCGTCGAGCTCGGCCGGGCGCTGGGTGATCAGCCCGAGATAGACGCCGTATTTGCGGCCTTCCTTGGCGATGCGCGACACCGCCTTGCGGGTCGGCCCGAAGCCGATGTTGCGGTCGGCCGAGGCGTAGCGGTGCGCTTCCTCGCAGACGAACAGCATCGGCGAGACGCCGTCGCTCCACAGGCCGAAATCGAACGCCATGCGGCACAGCACCGATACCACGGAGTCGACGACTTCGGCCGGGAAGCCGGCGAGCTGCATGATGGTCATCGGCCGGCCGTTGGCGGGCAGGCGGAACAGATGGCTGATCACTTCCGCCATGGTGTCGCCGCCGACATTGGCGTTGTCGAACATGAAGGCGTAGCGCGGGTCGTTGCGCACCGTGTCGATGCGCGAGATCAGCTTGTGATAGATGATGCGCGAGGAACGATTCTCGAGCTTGCCCATGCGCTCGTCGATCTGCGCGATCAGGTCGACGAGGCGATAGGGCACCGGCGTATCGACGGTGTAGCCGACCTGCTTCGGATCGACGCGCTTCAACCCGAGCCCGACCCGGTCGGAGTTCTGGTACTGGGTGTAGATGCCCTTCGCGATCGGGATCACTTCGGCGAGGATGTCGAGCTCTTCGGGCACGCCGGGACGGCCGGCGAACAGCACGTCGACGATTTCCTCGAAGTTGAACAGCCAGAACGGCAGCTTCAGGTTCCGCGGGTTGAGCACCTGGGCGCGCTCGCCGAAGCAGCGGCCGTATTCATTGTGGACATCGAGCAGGAAGATGCGCAGGTTCGGCCGCGACTTCAGGATCTCGTTGAGCAGCAGCGACACGCCGGTTGATTTACCGACGCCGGTCGAGCCCAGCACCGCGAAGTGTTTGGAGAGCATTTCCTCGACGTCGACATAGGCGGTGACCGACTTATCCTGCTGCAGCGTTCCGACGTTGATCTGGTCCGATCCCGTGGGCGCGTAGACCGTGCGCAGCTCCTGATTGGTGATCAGCTCGACGCTGTCGCCGATGGTCGGATAATGCGTGACGCCGCGCTGGAATTTGGGCCGCTCGCCGCCGAGGATCTCGCCGAGCAGGTCGACGGAGGCGGTCGCCATATAGGTGTCCGACGCGGCGAGGTTCTCGCACGACACCTCGGTGATCATGGCAACGATGACCGAGGTCACGCAGCGGATGCTGACGAAACGGCCGACGGTGGCGCGTACTTCCGAGAGCGGCATCTGGCCGCCTGCCAGCAGCCCGACCCGGGCCTGCGAGCCGCGTACAGAGATCACACGTCCGAAGGATGTCACGGTGTTAGCCTGGCATGTTTTGAGAATTTTCCGATCTTAGTATTCCCGGGCGGGGCTGGAAAATCCGTTAAATCTCCCCGGTTCCGGATCAGCTAAATCCTCGCCATCTCGGTGAGGATTCGTTTTGTAGAGCGGCCATCCGGCGCGTTATCGGGCATTTCCGCGGCGAAACCGTCGCTTTCCGGGACCGACGCAGTTTGTCTTACGGCGCACGCGTTAACGCGGCATTCACCATATCAAGGGAGCGCGCCGCCGGACCGGGCACGGCCGGTAGTCAGCACGCATTTTCGGTTGTTGCGTCGTCGTATCGCGTAACCGATTGCTAACTGCAAGTTGTAACGCCCTTTCCATTTGTGCTGCGTAACGATGCCGCGCCGGGAGAGATCGCGTGAGCACCGAGGACCACCATCCGTCGCTGGACAATGCCGCGCAGGCCGCCGAGGCGCGTAGAACGAAGGGGCTTGCCTTCTGTGCAGGCCTTTTGGTCGGCAGCCTGCTTGGCAGCATGACGGCGGACTGGAGCGTGCGCGAAGGCCTGCTGATGGCGGCGGTCGCGATCCTGGCCGTCATCGTCTTCCTGTTGTTGAAACGGCACCAGGCGTCGAACGAACGGCTCGCCGCCGAGCGTCGTCACCTGATGACCGCAGTGAACAACATTCCGCAGGGCCTTGTGCTCTACGATGCGTCGGCACGTATCATCATCTGCAACGAGCCGTATATCGAGATGTTCGGCCTTTCACCCGATGTTGCCAAGCCCGGCTGCACCATGCAGCGGCTGATCGCGCACCGGCAGGAGACCGGCTCGTTCGATGGCGACGTCGACGTGTTCTGCAATGCCATTATCGGCAATGTGAAGCTCGGCCGGGCAACGCGCCAGCTCACCGAGGCGCCGGGCGGGCGTGCGATCGAGATCGTGAACAAGCCGCTCAAATCGGGCGGTTGGGTCGCGACGATCGAGGATGTCACCAAGCGGACCCGCGCCGACGAGAAGATCGCGCATATGGCGCATTACGATGCGCTGACCGATTTGCCCAACCGCGTGCTGTTCCGCGAGCGGCTGGAGCAGGCGCTGAAGGTGATCCGGCCGGGCGAGCAACTGGCCGTTATGTACATCGACATCGACGAGTTCAAGGCTGTCAACGACGCGCTCGGTCATCAGATCGGCGACGAGCTGCTGAAGGCGATTGCCGACCGCCTGCGCTCCTGCCTCAAGGATACCGACGTCGCCGCGCGGCTCGGCGGCGACGAGTTCGCGGTGATCCAGACCGCGATCCGCAGCAACACCGAAACCATGCAGCTCCTGGCCGCGATCTATCAGGCGATCCGCGAGCCGATGGACTGCTTCGGACATCTGATCAGATCAGATGCGAGCGTCGGCATTGCGCTGGCGCCCGGCGACGGGCTCGACCTCGATGAACTCTTGCGCAACGCCGACCTTGCCCTCTACGGGGCCAAGGGCGACGGCCGCCGCACCTACAGGTTCTTCGAGGCCGGCATGGATGCCCGCGCCAAGGCCCGGCGCAGCCTCGAGCTCGAGCTGCGTCAGGCGATCATCGACGGCGGCTTCGAGCTGCATTATCAGCCGCTGCTCCACCTCGAGGAGGGCACCGTCAGTTGCTGCGAGGCGCTGCTGCGCTGGCGTCATCCGCAGCACGGTATGATCTCGCCCGCCGACTTCATCCCGATCGCGGAGGAAACCGGCCTGATCAACGATCTCGGCCATTGGGTGCTCAACGCCGCCTGCGCCGAGGCGGCCAATTGGCCGGATCACGTTCATGTCGCGGTCAATGTTTCGCCGATCCAGTTCAAGAGTCAGACGCTGGCGCTGAACGTTGCCGCTGCGCTTGCGGCTTCGGGCCTCCCGGCGTCGCGCCTCGAGCTCGAGATCACCGAGGCGGTCCTGATCCGCGACGACGACATCGCGCTCGATATCCTGCACCAGCTGCGTGAACTCGGCGTGCGCATTGCGCTGGACGATTTCGGCACCGGCTATTCCTCGCTGAGTTATCTGCAGCGGTTCCCGTTCGACAAGATCAAGATCGACCGCGCCTTCATCAAGGACCTTGCCGGTGCGGGTGCGTCCTCCACCATCGTCCAGGCCGTGGTGAACATCGCGGCCGCCAGCGACATGACCACCACAGCCGAAGGCGTCGAAACCGAGCAGCAGCGCAACCTGCTGCGCATCCTCGGCTGCACGGAGATGCAGGGATACCTGTTCAGCCGGCCGATCTCCGCGGCCGAGATCCGGCAGCTCCTGTCGTCGCACCGCGAGAAGGCCGCTTCGGTCGCCTGATCGGCGGCGCCGGCAGCCGTCCTTCGTCTGTGATATCGACCTCGTTCAGGCCGCATCACGCCCAGCCGCCCGTCGTGATGTCGCGCGGCTGAGCCTCGGTCCCGCAGACATCGTCCTGCACCGGTGAGCCGATCTCTGCTATGGTCGCGCGCCGGCAAACGTGAAATGGCAGGTCGGCGTCGGAGCGCTGATGTCAGGAAAAATCGTGAAGAGCAGGGTTGCCGACGGCATTTACCTGCTCCGGTTCAGGACCCAGTATGAGTTGGCGGCGACCTTCCTGCGGATTCAGGAGCATTACGAATCCCCTCGATTCCACGGTCGGGTTTTTTCCCTCGAAGAGTACATGGACTGGTACGCGGCCCATTCCGGCAACTTCACCTACTATCAGGACTGGAGCGGGTTCAACGTTCCCTCAACGGCCCTTCAGCCGTTCTTTGACGGCAAGTTCGATCCGCTGAGCGAGAAGGAGAAGCGATTGCTCCGGCTGTTTTCGCGGCTACGCGAACCCTTCTACGTCATTGGCGTGTTCGACGACGGGAAGGGAAGCCGCAGCCTGACGCATGAGATCGCGCACGCACTATACTTCACCAATGCGGCGTACCGCGAGGCCGTTCAAGCGGCCATTCGCCGTTATGACACCTCGGTACTGGCCAGGCAGATAGCCCAGGCGGGTTACGCAAGACACGTCATCCCGGACGAGATGCAGGCCTATATCGTCGCGCCATCGGGAGACCTGGGCGCCGCGCTCGGGCCAATTCAGCCGTTGCGCCGCGAACTGCGCGCGCTTTTCAAACGCCACGCCGGGGGGCTGACGATCCCGAAACTCAGATGAGCCACTTTTTCCTGATGTCTGCAATCGTGTCCGGTTGCCGGAAATAGTTGCAATGCCAAATCTTGTCGGATGTGCCGAAATCGCGGGCCGGGGCGGCCAGGCCGAGGAGCGGCACTCCAAAATCGTCCATCGAGCTCGTGTTGACGACGAGATCGTTGTTGCTATCGTCCTTCGGAAAAATGGCGTTGGTCGTCGTATCCGCGAGGTTCTTTGCGCGGAAATACTCCCAGAACTTCCAACCGGGATCCTTTGCCTCAAAGTTTGACTTCACTGCGTAGTACGCCGGACCGACGACGCAAGGACCGAGCCGAAGGCGGTCGATCTCGTGGTTGTTGGAGACTTTGGACTGGCCGGAAAGGCCGGGAACGAGCGCGACGAGGCCGTCGACGAGCGGCGTCCTTGCCAGCAAGCCGGTCGCTGACACCACGACTTCGACGAGCTTTCCGGTAACCCAGAGGAACGGGTTGGCCGCGCCCGTCAGCTTCAATGTCACTTCGGCAAATGTCCCGATATTCGAGAGCAGACTGAGGGCACCCTGTAACCTGTCAGGCGCCGCCAGCGACGTGCCGTTCAACGGCGATCCCACAAGCACGGCCCGCACCGGCGTGTGTGCGTCGACGTCGAGCGTTTTTCCGAACGCCTCCAGCCACCATCGCACGACAAGACCCCCTCGGCTGTGGGCGATCACGTCGATCTGCCCCGATGCGCGGGCGAAGGCTCGCCCGAGTTCCAATGCATTGAGGACCGGACTGACCGCGAGCGTCGCATGATCGAAGAAAAGGACGCGATCGTACTTTTTGTTTCCGCTCATCGCTTCGACCAGGAACGCGTGACCGTCAGGCGTCGCCTCGAATTCCGTGAGCATGTTGACCGCATTCGAGAACGTGCCATGGACCATCAACAACGTTCGACCGGTGAAGCGCCCCATCGCCTCAGCCACGTCCAATGCGAACGTGCCGTCGGAACGTAGTCTCAACGGTCGCAAGCGGGAGCGAAGCGTGTCATTGATCGCGGGGTTGAGGGCCGTGTCGATCCGGCCCACCGCCTTGACGATCTGATTCGGTTCAATCGCCGGGAAGGTCTTGGTCAGGACCAACGACGGCTCCATCTTTGGATCGTCTTTGTCGGGCACGGTTAGTCCGGCACGCCTGCGCCGACGCCGCTGGCTGAGCCCCATTCCGAGGTCTTTCGGCTCATCTGCCGGTATGTCGTCGCACCAATAGAGCACGCCGTCTTTCTGGACGAGCGAGACGGTCTTGATCGTGGCATCCGTTGTGTTGGAGGCGCGCCGGCGAGCCCGGCGCAATCCGGCTGCCGAATCCTTCCTGTCGTCGAACTCCTTGTACAGGTCCTTGAACAGGTCCCTTTTCTCGTCTGCGGCGTCTATGTGGGCCTGAAACCGCTCGACGTCGTCGCTGGTGTCCTGGGCCATGGACCAAACTCATTGTTCACGAACGATCGGAAGTGGCGTCACCTGCGGGCTGGCCGTCCGTGCGACCTGGATATCCAGCAGGCTGTCGAATTCGTCCCGGCTGCGCAGGTTGGCGCGGCCCTCCTGTACGGCGTCCTTGAAGCTTTTCGCCGCGGTGAGATAGGTGGCCTCGATCATCACCAGGTGCCCCGCGGTGACATAGGTCATGATCTCGGCGTGATTGAGCTTGGTCAGGCGCCAGCCGTATTGGTCGACATAGGGCAGTGCCGCTTGCCGTGCGGCGCGGCTGCCAACGCTCGGAACTGTCCGAGGGATGCTGTTGACGACGACAAAATTGTCGTGCGCGGCCTCCGATCGCCAGTACCCGACAAAGGCGTGTCCGGCGAGCAAGACCAGCACGGGATAGACGCCAATATATTCCAGGCATGATGCGAGCAGCAAGGCGAGGTCGATGCAGGTGCCGGAATTCGACGCGAGGATGTCGCTCGGCGTGCGAAGTCGTTGGGTCTGACTGGAGTAGGCAGGAGGAGGGTTGATGTATTGAATGCGATATTCGTTGACGAGCGCGGTCCAGATCGCCTGAATCTGCTTGTCCACCCCCGATGCATTCTCCTGGTAGCCGTCGAAACCTGCCGCGGGGTCGTCGTTGATGCCAACGAGATATCGCCTGGATGAACGGATGATCTCGAGGACCGCAGGGTCCCTCGGCAAGACGAAGGACGGCAGCCATGGATTGTTTACGGTGTCGTCGAGCCATTCGTCGACGGGTATGAGGGTCACCCGTTTGGTGTCCTCAAACACGGTTTGATCTTCGCAGGTGACCTTGACGTATACGGTCGACTGAACACGTTCGCGGAGCGAGCGCTGAAGGTTCGCCGTCAGCGGAATCGTCACCTGCGTCGCCAATGCGAGCTGCACTTCCTCCAGCACGAGATGGGTGTATCGATACGGATGGCTCTCGACGCCGACACAAAGATCCACCTGCACGGCAATGTTCTTGACCGGCTGGTTCGCCAGTCTGGTCAAGGTGAGCTTGTTGAGCAGCTGCCTGTTGTTGTGCAGGAGCGAGTAGTTGATCTCGCTCTCGACTTCGAGCGCGACATGGATGAGATCGCTGGACGGGGGGCTCATGGCTCGTGAGCGGATCATCGGCGGACTCCAGCTCGTCTCCTTGTGGTCGACACGCCGCCGGCGGGCTCGCCAACCATGCTGCGGCCGAGCCAGATCACGATGCCGGTGCCATGCATGCGATCACCGTCCATCTTGGTCCATGCTTCGAGAAATGCCTTGGGGATCGACCTGCGGTCGCGGCACCACGCCCAATAGAAGGCCTGGAAGAATCGCTCGGCAAATTCGTCGTCTATCTCGTCCAGGAATCCTAGGGCCGCGTAAGCGCCCCGCCTGACGAGCTCTCGCGCCGTGCGCGCCCCGGAGTAATACAGGTTGAGAGTGACGATCTGCGGATGTTTCGCGGGGCCGAGCAGGATACCGGCGAGTTCATCGTAACGGACCGGCAACTCGCCTTGATGATCACCCCGAAGGATCATTCCGTCATGCAGGCGGTCGGATTCGTCGATGACGGTCAGCTTGTCCTTGAACGTGTCATAATATCCCGGAATCAGCCATGCCGCCTGGTGCGTATCGATGCCGGTGACGTGGATGGCGTCGCAGCTGCCGCCGAGCTTTTGCTTCAACTCGGAGAGCGGCTCGCTCCGCACGAACTCCAGCTTCGTACTCCCCCGGACATTGACGGCAGCTGCTATACGCGCCTCCTCGTCATCGAATTCGTAAAGCTGCGCAATGCGACCCGGGGCGCTCTCGAAGAACATGATCTTCTTTGCGCCGCCGTTCTTGGCCGTCGAACCATTCGGGATGCACCGCGTGACCAACAGCGGTTGAAGCCGTCCAACGCTTCGTGTGGCCGCGCTGAGCAGGTACTCCCAGGGCAACTCGGCTGCGGCGGCGATCGCCGTGCTGGCGTCGTCCTGTTCCATCGGTTCATTGCCCAGCTGGACCTCGATGTGCTCGACCGCCGCCAGCTGCGTCAGGTGCTCACGCGCGATACCCAGTGTTGCCAGGTCGTCGACCGCACGGCCGGCGAAATAGTCGCGAAGATCCGAATCACCGGCCCAGCGTGTCCGGACGCGCAGGGTATAGCTCCAATCGCGTGCGAGGCGCTCGATGACGGCTGCAGCGTTATCCTTTGTCGCGAATTCAATGCGATCTTTTTTTCTTTGCGCACGAAGGATTGCCAGTGGAGCGTTTGCTGTTGCTGACGTCGCGCGACGTCGCGCGTGGCCTCGACGTGGTTGCTGCGCCATGTGCTGTCTCGTGGCGAAGGGTGGCCAGCCTGAAATCTGCGCCGGCTTCGATCAATATTTGAGACACGCTAAAGTAGTTGCTCGATCGTGTCAAACCTGGGCGCGATAAGGGCGGCAGGTCCGATGGAACGCACCGCACAAGGGCTGGACCACGCGGGTGAGAGGTTCGCGCTGCAACAGATAGGCAAAAGCTGATTGCCCGGGTTCGGATGACGCTGCCGGCTCTCGCCGCTCTCGGCCGACGCGCGTCGGTTTGTTGTTGACGAGACCTAATCTCTTGTACACTAGTACAAATAGATCCGTTGCCGTGCGGGCTTTCACGCGCCGTCGAAGGCTCGTGCGGGGAGCGTTGCGGCGTCCGGCCGGCGATGTCGCGCGGTGCCGATCTCGCACCACCTGTGCATGGAGACAGCCCGATGCAGCCGGAACCGATCTTCGATCTCGCCCATCTCGGCCACATGGAGTTGCTGACGCCGAAGCCGGACGAGAGCCTGAAATTCTTCGTCGACGTGATGGGCATGACGATCAGCGGCCGCAAGGGCGAATCCGTCTACCTGCGTGGCTGGGACGACTATGAGCGCTATTCGCTCAAGCTCACGGCGTCGAACACATCGGGCATGGAGCATATGGCGCTGCGCGCCCGCAGCCCTCAAGCCCTCGAGCGCCGCGTTGCCGCGCTGAAGGGAAGCGGCTTCGACATCGGTTGGATCGACGGCGACATGGGGCAGGGGCCCGCGTTCCGCTGCCGCGATCCCGACGGCCATGTCATCGAGCTTTACTACGAGACCGAGTGGTATCAGGCACCACCCGAGCTGAAGCCGGCGCTGAAGAACCAGGCGCAGCGCTTTCCCGCGCGCGGCGTCAACGTGCGCCGGCTCGACCACCTCAACTGCCTCGCCGTCGACATCAAGGCCAATCGCCTGTTCTTCGAGAACTATCTGGGGTGCCGGACCACCGAGCAAATCGTGCTCAACGACGGCACGGAAGCCGCGATGTGGATGACGATGTCGAACAAGAGCTACGACTTCGCCTATACAAGCGACCATTACGGCAGAAGCGGCCGCTTCCACCACGTCACCTACGCGATCGATAGCCGCGAAGAGATCCTGCGCGCCGCCGATATCTTTCTGGAGAACGGCGTGTACATCGAGACCGGGCCACACAAGCATGCGATCCAGCAGACCTTCTTCCTCTACGTCTACGAGCCGGGCGGCAACCGCGTCGAGGTTGCCAATGCCGGCGCCCGCCTGATCCTCGCGCCGGACTGGAAGCCGATCGTGTGGACCGAGGAGGAACGTAAGAAGGGCCAGGCGTGGGGATTGAAGACGATCGAGTCGTTTCATACCCACGGCACGCCGCCGGTCGCGGGTTGAATAGGGTTGCGCGGTCTCGCATCCGGCCGCGTCGCCGCGCGCAATGCAGGCGGGCGCGACAGGATGATCAGCGATCCCTAATCGGCGGTGACTGGATCGCCCGCCAACGTCCAGCTGGTGCCGTCGAATTTGGCGATGCGCAGGACCTTGAAGGGCGTGTAGTCGCCGGGCGCCGTGCTGATCGACACGCCCGGAAGCATCAGCGGCATCCGCTCGCCATGAAGCGATGTCGCTTGGCGAATGAGATTCTCCCTGGTCAGCTGGTCGCCGCACTTCTTCAGCACCGTCGTCAGCGCATTCACGTTCATGTAGGCGACCAGGACCGAGTAATCGTCGGGATTGGCTGAAGGCGCGTACTTCTTCAGGAAGGCGTGATAGACCTTCATTTCCTCGTCATCGGCCCAGGCGGGATCGCCGGGCTGCTTGAGGAACAGCGTGGTCACGACGCCCTTGGATGCTTCAAGGCCCGCCGGCTTCAGAACGGTTTCGACCGACGCCGTCGAACCGCCGATGACATGCAGGGGACTCCAATTGAGCTCACGCACCTTGCGGATGGATTGCGCGGCAGCCTTTGCGGAGGACTGCTCGATCAACGTGTCGACGCCCGCGGCCTTGAGTTGAACAATTTGGGAGTCGATGGTCGGATCGGCCAGCTCATAGGACGCTTCGGCAATGATCTGCGATGCCTTTGGCCCAAGGCCGGCACGCAATCCCTTCATATAGTCCCGGCCGAAATCGTCATTCTGGAACAGGATGCCGATCTTGGCGTCCGGCTTGGCGTTCAGGACATAGTGCGCGACGATGCGGCCTTCAGTCTCAAAGTCCGGGTAGAACGGAACGGTCCAGGGGAAGGCTTTTGGGTCGTTGAAGCGGCGCCCGCCGGCCGTGATGAGCAGTTGCGGCACCTGTTTGGCGTTCAGATATTTCTGGACCGCGACGTTTGGGACCGTGCCGATGGTGCCGACCTCGGCCAGCACGCCGACATCCTCGACCAGCTTGCGCGACTGTTCGATCGCCTTTGGCGCACTGTAGGCATTGTCGAGCTGCGTAAAGCTGATCTTTCGCCCATTGATCCCGCCCCGTTCGTTGATCATCTCGAAATAGCCGACGACGGCGCGTCCGGCTCCGGCCCCGAACGCCGAAGCCGGGCCGCTGAGCGGCGTTGACTGTCCGAGCTTGATCTCCGTGTCGCTGGCGCCGGGACCATAGGCCTTCTGTGCGTGGACCGGCGCCGCGGCAAGCGTGGTGGATACGGCAATGATGCTCAGAGCGAGGCTGAGGGGCTTGACCAAGGTGCTTCCTCCCGTTGAATTGTTTTTCAGTTTTTATCGCAGTAGCTCGCGGGCAATGACCATGCGCTGGATCTGGTTGGTGCCCTCGAAGATCTGGGTCAATTTGGCGTCGCGCATCATGCGTTCGACCGGGTAGTCCATTGTGTAGCCGTAGCCGCCGAATATCTGCACGGCATCGGTCGTCACCTTCATGGCCATATCGCTGCCGACGCACTTGGCCATGCTGGCGAGGACGTTCAGACGTTTCCAATCGCCGGCATCGCCGGCGCGGGCACATTCATAGACGAGGGCGCGTGCGGCCTCGATCTGCATCGCCATGTCGGCGAGCATGAACTGCACGCCCTGAAATTCGGAGATCGATTTCTTGAACTGCTTGCGTTCCTTCGCATAGCCGATGCAGGCATCGAGCGCGCCCTGGGCCAATCCAACGGACTGCGCGCCGATCGTGGGACGGTTGAGGTCGAGAGCGCGCATCGACGCTCGAAAGCCCTTGCCTTCCTCTCCGACGAGGTTTTCGACCGGTACCCGAACGTTATCGAAGAAGATCGGCGTGTTCGGCGCGCCGCGAAAGCCCATCTTGCGCTCGTGCCGCCCGAAGGTGATCCCTGGCATCTTCTTCGGCTCGACGATGAAAGCGCTGATGCCGTCCGCGCCCGGGCTATCGCTGGTCCGGGCCATCACCACGACGAAATCCGCGACCACGCCGTAGCTGCACCATTGCTTGCGGCCGTTGAGGACGTAGCAATCGCCATCCCTTGTGGCGCGGGTGTTGATCGCGGTGACATCGGAGCCGGCTTGCGGCTCGGAGATCGCGATCGCGGTCACGACGCCGCCTTTCGCGATGATCGGCAGGTACTTCTTCCGCTGCTCCTCCGAGCCGAAGTGAAGGAGCGGCATGATGAACATGGTGTTGAGCGCGGCGATCGAGGCGCAGGCCGGCGAGATCTTTGAGATCTCCTCGCGCGCGATGCAGGCCAGGGTGAGATTGCCGTTCGGCCCGCCATATTGCTCGGGGACCCAGAGCTGCATCAGCCCCATCTCGCCGAATAGTTTTACGATCTCGAGCGGGAAGCGATCGGTCTCGTCGATCTCGGCGGCAATCGGCGCCACGTGCCTGGCTGCCATCTTTCGCACATTGTCGCGGAACGCGACCTGTTCCTCCGTGAAACTCATCGACACTCCCCGTTGCTTTTTTGTGAGGAAGCCCAAAAAAGGGGCTTCCATTGAATGGGTGATCCATTTAATAATTCACCCCATGTCGACCAAGTCAAGCCCCCATCCTTCGGCCAGTCCCCGGTCCCTCTCGTCCAAGCGACGCGACCGCGCCACTGATCACCGCGCCGCCGGTTCACCGGCTCCGCTGACGTTTCGGCCCATTCACACCCGCCGTGCCTTCGAGGAGATCTGCGCGCGCATTCGTGAGCAGCTCGCGCTCGGCGTTCTCAAGCCCGGCGACAAGCTGCCGGCCGAACGGGATCTCGCGCAGCAGCTCGGCGTGAGCCGCAACGTGCTGCGGGAGGCCCTGCGCAGTCTGGAAATGGCCGGGGTGCTTCGGCTGCAAAAGGGCGTCAAGGGCGGCGCCTTCGTTCAGGCGGGCGACACCAGCCGCATGAACGTTGTGATGCGCGACATGCTGAGCCTCGGTACGATCTCGGTGCGCGAACTGTCGGAAGCGCGGGTCCATGTTCTGGATCTCGGAGTCCGGCTGGCGTGCACCAATGCGCGGCAGTCCGATTTCGACGCGCTGGAGGCCAACGTCGAGCGCACGGACCTCGCCACCCGCGAAGGCCGGCTGCTCGATCGGGTCGAATGTGCCCGGGAATTCTACAAGCTGCTCGCCGAGGCGAGTGGCAACAAGGTGATCGCCATGATCATGGATTCGGTCACCGAGATTCACATGCGGTTTGTCTATGCCAAGGTGGCGTCGAGCGGCGTTGCGATGGCGCGGTTGGTTGAACGACGACGGCAATTCCTGGTGGCGCTGCGCGAACGAAACGTCGCGCTGGCGACCCGGTTGATGCGCAGTCATCTAGGCGCCGTGCAGCGGATGCTGGAGCAGGATCCGGGCGCCATGTCGCTTCAGGTCGCCCTCGCCGAGATGCAGCCCGGCATGAGGCGGTGAGGGATCTGCCGTCCGGCAGGGAACATCGTGCGTGAAGAAGAAAATGAACGGAGGAAAAATTGTCCCGCTATTCCAAGTATGAATGCCTGACGATCGACGTTGCGGAGAAGATCGCGACCGTGACCCTCAACCGCCCGCAGGCGCGCAATGCGATCAATCAGAAGCTGATCCGCGAATTGCGGACGATCTGGGACGATCTGGCCGACGACCACGCCGTCAACGTCGTGGTGTTGACCGGCGCAGGGGAGTTCTTCAGCGTTGGCGGCGACGTCAAGGCGATGTCCGAGCGGCCGGGCGGCGACGTCCTCGAAGAGGGCGAAGTGCATGATCCCATGATCAGCCGGCGCGGCGTCACCCGTCAGCTCGAGCTCGACAAGCCAATCATCGCCGCCATCAATGGCGACGCCATCGGCCTTGCGGCGACCCATGCGCTGTTGTGTGACATCACGGTGATGGCCGAAGATGCGCGGATCGGCGACACCCATGTGTCGCGCGTGGGCCTGGTTGCCGGCGACGGCGGCACGGTGATCTGGCCGCTGCTCGTCGGCATCAACAAGGCGAAAGAGTTCCTCATTCGAGGAACGCTCTTGAAGGGCGGGGAAGCCGAGCGGATCGGCCTGGTCAATCATGTCGTGCCTCGCTCGGAGGTACTGGCAAAGGCGCGCGAAATTGCGGTCGAACTCGCCAACGGACCGACCTGGGCCATTCGCTGGACCAAGCTGTCGATCAACCAAATCGTCAAGGACCGGGTGAACATGCTGCTCGAAGCCTCCATGGCGCTCGAGCAGGTGACGTTCGAGACCGCCGACCACAAGGAGGCGACGATGTCGTTCAAGGAAAAGCGCAAGCCCAGGTTCGGCCAAGGCTAGTTCGGTCATGGACGCGGCAGAGCTCCCAACCGACGACGTCAGGGAGATGCTCCGGGATTCCCTGCGCGGGTTTCTCGGCGAGCAGTGGAACGTGGATTGCGTGCGGCGTGGGCCGTCCCCGCAGGACGTTGCAGCGATATGGACCAAGTTAGCCGGGCAGGGCGTCGCCGCGCTCGGCAGCAACCCCGCTGAAGGCGGGCTTCGCGAGGCCTCGGTCGTGCTCGGCGAACTCGGTCGTGCGGCGTGCCCGGCGCCGATGTGGTCAGCAGCGCTCGCCAATTTCGCGCTGTCGGCTGTGCCGGGCGAAGCTGCGGTCAATCTTGTGAAGGCTCTGGGTGCCGGCTCCGCGCGGGTTGCGTTTTCGTTCGGGGCGGTCGATTCCGATCGCGGCAACGACGCGATCGGGGTCGCGGATCACCGTGCGACCGGATTGCTTCGGTTCGTCGAGGCCGCGGGAAGCTGTACGCATGTGCTCGTCGCAACCGATCCATCCACACTCGTTCTTGTCGCGTTGGATGCTCCAGGCGTTGAGATGACGCCTGTCCGCGCCATGGGCGCGTGGGGCTTTTATGAGGTCCGGCTGAGCTCGGCGCCCGCAACCCTCATTGCACTGGAAGGTGGTGTCCTCGACGATCTCCTGCTCAAGGGGAAGCTGATGTTGATCGCACGGGCGCATGGCGCGGCCCGGCGAGCCTTCGAACTGGCTACGGACTACGCGAAGGAGCGTCGTCAGTTCGGACAGCCGATCGGGAAGTTCCAGGCGATCCAGCACAAGCTCGCGAACGGCATCATCGCCCTCGAGGGCGCGCGCCTGACTATCGATCATGCGGCGAAGCTACACGATTGCGCGGACGCCAATTGGCGCTATTTTGCGAATTGCGCCGTCGTCTTTGCAGGTGATGCCCTGCGGCGCACCTCGCTCGAGACACACCACGCGTTCGGGGCCATCGGATACGCCGATGAGCATGAGGCGCCGCTGCACTTCAAGCGCGTGCACCTGGATACGATCGCGCTGGGCGGCTCGCCACATGCGAGGCGGCAGCTCGCGTCGTACCTACTCGACCCCGACAGTCCGGGCTTGCCTGAATACGATCTCCGCCCGGCCGGTAACGCGCTGCGCGAGGAGGTCCGGGGCTGGCTCGAGCAGAACTGGTCGGGAGAGAGGAAGGCCGAGTTCGACCGCAAGCCGTTCTCCAAGCGGGAGTTCGACGCCGAGTTCGCGCGGGATGTTGGCAAGACCGGCTGGATCGGTCTGGGTTGGCCGAAGCAATTCGACGGTCAGGCGCGCTCGCCGCTGGAGCAGATCGCCTTCATGGAAACGATGGAACGGGGCGAGGCGCCCCGCATCGGCGCGGCGATCCAGGCCAATGCTCTGATGATGTTCGGGACGCCCGAGCAGCAGCGACTATATTTACCAGAGATCCTCCGGGGCGAGGCCATGCACGGCATGGGTTACAGCGAGCCCCAGGCTGGCTCCGACCTCGCGGCCTTGCGCACCAGCGCGGTGCGTGACGGCGATCACTGGGTGATCAACGGCCAGAAGATCTGGACCACGACGTGGTGGGGCAAATACATGTTCCTCGCCGCGCGAACCGACAGGGATGCGAAGCCGCCGCACGCCGGCATCAGCATGTTCATCGTGCCGATGAACGCGGCGGGCATTACGATCCGGCCGGCGACCACAATGTACGACGGCTCCTTCGCCAACATCTTCTACGATAACGTCCGTATTCCCCTGGAGAACATCGTCGGCGAGGTCAATGGTGGATGGAAGGTGCTGACCGGCGCGCTCGCCTTTGAGCGCGGCCTGGTCGGCGGCGGCATCGTCCTGAAGGTCGCACACGCCTTCGAGCAACTGCGCCGGCACGTCATGGCGAAGGACGATACAGGATCGGCGCTCGGCGACGATCCTGTTGTCCGCGACAGGATGGCAACGCTTGCGGCCGACATCGAAGTCGGGCGCCAGTTGATGATGCATTGCGCCGACCTTGCCACCGGCGGCCTGACGCCGCCGGAATATGGCGCGATCAGCAAGGTTTTTTCCGGGGAGCTGATGGAGCGATTTGGCGAGGCGGTGCTCGACATTCTCGGCATGCGCGCGACTTTGTCCGAGCAGATGCCGGGTGCGATCGACAATGGCCGGTTCGAACAGAACCTGCGCCATTCGCTGATGTGGGTCATCAGCATTGGCACCAACGAAATCCAGCGCAGCCTCATCGCGCAACGCGCGCTCGGGCTGCCCAGATAGGAGCGACCGCATGCAGGAGCAGCAAACCACGACCCCGCCGCTCGAGGGCGTGCGTGTGCTCGACTTTTCAATCATGCTGGCGGGGCCTTATTGCGCAAGGTTGCTCGCCGATGTCGGCGCGGAGGTGATCAAGATCGAGCCGCCCGAAGGCGACGACATGCGGTTGCGGACGCCGCTCCGCGACGGCCACAGTGCCTATTTCGGCCAGCTCAATGCCGGAAAGCGCAGCCTGGCGCTCGACCTGAAGAGCCCCGAGGCGATCCAGTTGGTGCGTGAACTGGTGGCCGAGACGGACATTGTTGTCGAGAACTTCCGGCCGGGCGTGATGGATCGGCTGGGCCTCGGCTACGAGACGCTACGGACTATCAATCCGCGCCTGATCTATTGCTCGATCTCGGGCTACGGACAGTCCGGCCCCGCCGCGGAGCGCGCGGCCTATGCCATGATTGTTCATGCCGAGAGCGGCTTCGATCGCTCGTTGATGCGATATGCCGGCGACAGGGATCGGCCGGCGGCCGGCGCGATCTTCGTCGCCGACGTGCTCGGCGGCATCTTCGGGTACTCCGCGATCCAGACCGCGCTGGTCCAGCGGGCGCGGACGGGGGTGGGCCAGCGGATCGACGTTGCATTGATGGATTGCATGCTGAACCTGCTTGTTTACGAATTGCAGGAGGCCCAGTTCCCGATCCGCGCGCCGCGCGCGGCCTACGGCCCGGTGCGTGCGCTGGATGGCGATATCCTCATCGCGCCGATCACGCCGCGAAACTTCGCGGCGCTCTGCGAGGTGACGGGGCAGCGCGAACTCGCCGAAGATGCCCGGTTCAAGACCGTTCCGGGGCGGGGCGCGAACTGGGGCGCGATGATGCAGGTCATTGAGACGTGGACCGAGCAGCACACCGTGCGTGACTGCATGGCGGCGCTCGATCGCGCCGGTGTACCTTGCGCCGAATATCGTGATCCGGGCGCGGCGCTGACCGATCCGCATCTCCTGCAGCGCGGCGCGTTCGCGACCATCGCGGACGAGGCCGGGGAATTCATGGGGGTCAATGCGCCCTGGAAAATGTCGGGTGCGCAGATCTCCATGCAGCGGGACATCCCTGGGATCGGGGCGCACCGCGACGAGGTTCTGTCGCGGGTGCTCGGTCTGTCGGCTGAGACAATCGCCGGCCTCACTCAGGTCGGCGCGTTCGGGCGGACGTCGCCGTGATCTGACCGGAACCCGTTCGGACCTTGCGGCGGCCTCGCCGCGCACCATCTTCGTGCAGGGCACTGTCTGCAGCGGGAGATGAAGGATGGCGGTCCGGGTTGATTTCGCCAGCCAGGCGTTTTTGCGCGATCCCGCTGCCGGTATTGCTGCGCTGAGGGCCCGTGGCCCGCTCGTTGCAACGCGCTTTCCGATCGTCGGAAGGGTCTGGGTCACCACCACCTACGAGACGACGTCGGCGCTGTTGAAGGACAGCGCGACGTTCACTCTGCGCAAGGAGGATGGGGAGGTTGCCGGCCTGCGCTGGTGGATGCCGAGGTCGATCGCCACGGTTGCCAACAACATGCTGACGATGGACGAGCCGGACCATACCCGGCTGCGCAGCATCGTCGACGAGGCGTTCCGCCGCCGCGCCGTGCTCGACATGGCGCCGCATATCCGCGCCATCGCCGATCGGCTGGCCGATGAGCTGTTCGCCGCGGGAAGCCCGGCCGATCTGATGCAGCGCTATGCGCGGATCCTGCCGGTGTCGGTGATCTGCGAGCTGCTTGGATTGCCGATGGCCGACCGGCCAAGGTTCATCGCCTGGGCCGAGTCGATGTCGCGGCTGGCCGGCCCGATCAGCTTTCTGCGCATGATGGGCAGCCTGTCGAAAATGCGGCGATATCTCGAGACGCAGTTGCAGCGTGCGCGCGATGAGGGCGGTGAGGGACTGATCGCGGAGCTGGTCCAGGTCGAAAAGGAGCGCGGCCGCATCACACCGGACGAGATGGTCTCGATGGTGTTCCTGTTGCTCGGCGCCGGCTCGGAAACCACGACGCACCTAATCGGCGGATCGGTGTTCGAGCTGCTCAGGGATCCTGTGCGGCGCGACTGGCTTGAAGCGGACTGGGGCCGCGTCGGTCTCGCGGTCGAGGAATTCCTGCGCTTCGTCGCGCCGGTGCAATTCTCCAAGCCGCGCTATGTCCGGCGCGACGTCGAGATCGGCGGCGTCCATCTGAAGAAGGGCGAGCGCGTCATGGCGATGCTCGCGGCCGCCAATATCGATCCTGATGTGCATGAAGACGCCGAGAGGCTCGATCTCGAACGGCGGCCGAACCGCCACATCTCGTTCGGGACCGGAATCCATTTCTGCCTCGGCCATCAGCTGGCGCGAATCGAGGCGGCTTGCGCGTTGCAGGCGCTGTTCGTGCGCTGGCCCCGCCTTCAGCTTGCGGTGAAGCCTGATCAGATTCGCTGGCGCGGGCGGCCGGGAATCCGCTCGATTGACAAATTACCTGTTGTCGCGGGCAGTTGATGGAGGGCTGCGCGTTGGATCGTTGCAAGACTCCAGGCGATTGGTGTTAGGCTGCGCCGCGACACCAACGTCAGAGAGAAACGTCGATGAGCAAACAGACGACGGACAAGCGCGTGCGAGAGGCGTCTCGCAGGCATTTTCTTCGGGTAGGTGCTGCGTTGGCAGGAGGTTCTGCGGCAGCAGGTCTTGCTGGCACAAAGGCACTCGCCGAGCCCGATAGCAATCTCCCGCCCAACGTGCCCGAATGGATGAAGGTGCCCGGTGATCCCACCGGCGGCCAGCTCTACGGTGCACCCTCGGTCCATGAGAAGGGCGTCGTCAGGAACATCTCGAAGACGCTGCCGCAATATATTTCCGCCGCGAGCCGCACGCCGTTGCAGGAGCTCGATGGGATCATCACGCCGAACGGCCTGTTCTACGAGCGCCATCATGGCGGCGTGCCGACCATCGATCCGGCGCAACACCGGCTGATGCTGCACGGCATGGTCGATCGTCCCTTGGTGTTCACGATGGACGATATCAGGCGTTTCCCGTCGCAATCGCGGATCCATTTTATCGAATGCTCTGGTAATCCGGTCTACACAAAACCCTACGGCAAGACGGCGTCCGATCTCGTCGGGCTCGTAAGCTGCGCCGAGTGGACCGGGGTGCCACTGAAGACGGTGCTGAACGAGGCCGGCCTGCAGGCGGGCGCCAAATGGATCGTCGCCGAGGGGGCGGACGCGGCTGCGCTGACGCGCAGCATCCCGATCGAGAAATGTCTCGACGACGCCATGCTGGTCTACAGCCAGAACGGCGAGCGGCTGCGTCCGCAGCAAGGCTATCCGCTGCGGCTGCTGCTGCCCGGCTTCGAAGGCAATATGAACGTGAAATGGCTGCGCCGGCTCAAGGTCACGGCCGAGCCGGCCTATTCGCGCGAGGAGACCTCGAAATACACCGACCTGATGCCCGACGGCACGGCGCGCGAATTCTCCTTCTACATGGAGGCGAAGTCGATCATCACGCGTCCTTCCGGCGGGCAGAAGCTTGGCGCGCCCGGCTTCCATGAGATCACAGGGCTCGCCTGGAGCGGTCACGGCAAGATCAGGCGCGTCGAGGTGTCGGTCGATGACGGCAGGAGCTGGCAGGCCGCCGACCTGCAGGAGCCGGTGCTGACGCGCGCGCTCACGCGCTTCCGCTTCCCGTGGCAATGGGACGGCAAGCCCGCGGTGATCCAGAGCCGTGCCATCGATGAGACGGATTACGTGCAGCCGACGCTGGCCGAACTGCTGGCGGTGCGCGGGCCCAATCATTTCTACCACAACAGCGCGATCTGGCCCTGGCGCATCGATGGCAATGGCGAGGTGACCAATGGCCAGGCCTGAATGGAGGATCGCGCTCGTCGTCGGCGTGATCGTGGTCGCGGGCGTCGCGCGGGCGGAGGAGCGTTACGGCATCGGGCGGGCGGCGACGCCTGCGGAGATCGCCGGCTGGAACATCGATATCGGCCGCGACGGTTCGAACCTGCCGGCTGGCAGCGGCAGCGTCACCCGCGGCCGCGTCGTGTTCAGCGAACAATGCGCCTCCTGTCACGGCGCCGACGGGCAGGGCGGTCTCGGCGACCGCCTGGTCGGCGGACAGGGCACGCTGGCGACGGCAAAACCGGTCCGCACCGTCGGCAGCTACTGGCCCTACGCCTCGACGCTGTTCGACTACATCCGCCGCGCGATGCCGCAGAACGCGCCGCAGTCGCTGAGCAACGAGGATGTCTACGCGGTGTCCGCCTTTATCCTCAATCTCAACGGCGTCGTTCCCCCCGACGCGGTGCTCGATGCCAAGACGCTTGCCGCGGTCACGATGCCGAACCGCGACGGCTTCGTCACCGACCCGCGGCCCGACGTGCATAACCGCTGAAGGCGGCGCCGAGGACGGTTGTGCTAACCGCCGCGCCGCGGCGGGCCGAGAGGGCGCGACGGGCGAAGTCCATCGCGGGTTTCTCGATCCAGCGGTAGGTCAGCGCGGCAAAGGGCACGACCAGCACCACGGAAAGGACCAGCGCTGCCACGAGCGCCTGGCCGGGCGTGCCGAGCAGCAGCAGCTTGTCGTCATTGAACCAGACGACCAGATCGACATGGACCTTGCGGCCGAGATAGGACGCGGTCATCCGCATCAACTGGAACAGGAAGGTGTGGATCATGTAGATCGAGTACGACCACAGCCCGAGCTGCTGCAGCGGCGCCGAACGCAGCAGCGTCGAGATCACACCCTGGTCGAACGAGAACACATAGATCACGATCGCCGCGAGCAGCGGGAAGAGGTACTGCGACCCGCCCGGCGGCGTGGTGAGGACAAACGCCGCGACCAGGAGCACGCTCCATGTTTCCAGCATGTTCGGCGTCGCGAGCCGGCCGGCGGAATGCCGGCGCAGGTCGTAGACGAGGCAGCCTGCGAAGAAGCTGAACATCGCGCGCAGCATGCCCCAATCCTGCGAGACGAACAGCTGATGCGGCGACCGCACGAACAGCTCCATGCCGGCGGCGAGGCACAGCCCGAGGAAGATCGCGCGCCGCCGCTGCGGGAACAGCAGCACGACGGCGGCGAACAAGAGCGACACGTAGAACTCGACCGCGGCGCTCCACGCCGGCCCGTTCCAGGTCAGGCCCGGATGCAGGTGGAAGGACTGCAGGAACAGGACATTGGTGACGAGCTCCCACGGCGTGTGCCCCTCGCCGAACGGTACCGAGTCCAGCGACAGCGAGGCATCGGCGCGCAGGAAGTCGACCTTGATCACCTCGATGCCGATGAATGCCACCAGCATCACGATGTGCAGCGGCCACAATCGCGCAAAGCGCGCCACCGCAAAGCGGACGCCGTCGGCGCGATCGTTGAGGCGGTGGCCGTAGGCATGGCACAGCACGAAGCCGGACAGCGCGAAGAACATGTCGACGCAGAATTGCAGGTTTGTGAATGCCTGGGTCCCTTTCAGCGCATGGTAAACGGGGATGTGGAACAGTACCACGAGCAGGGCGCAGATCCCGCGCAATGCATCAAGTGCCTCAAATCGACCCGATCCGGGACTTGCCTGTCCTGTCATGGCACGCCTGAATGTCTGGTTGTGTCCAGGTGTTTCTCCGTGTCCCCGGCTCAGCAAGACCAGGGCCAGTCCGGCGCGGGGTCCGATGGCGGGGCATCCCGCGCGCGCCGTGCCGTTGTCGCCGAGGCTGCGGTTCATCGCGGCCTTGTGATTGTCCCAGGTCCCTATGCGCGGAATTTGCCGTCGCCGGATCAATCAATGGTCCAGTCGGGGACGGCGCCGCCGTCTTTGGACACGTTTTCATTGATCGAGAGGAGAGGTCGCATGACCGGGCTTCGGGTCGTTGCAGCTGCGGTGCTGCTGTCGGGAATGCTGTTCACACCTGTTTTTGCCCAGTTTTCCGAGCCGGCGGCGTTCGATTCGCAGAATCCCGGCCGCAGCGCGATCAATGGCGGCGCGTTGACGCCGTGGGGTGCGGAGCAGGCCGCGGCGGAGCGGCAGGGCGGTCCCGCCAATGCCTATGGCGCCGCGCCGGCGGGTGAGGCGTCGGCTTGCGCCCGCTACCATTCCTATGACCCGGCCTCCGGCACCTTCCTCGGCCGCGACGGCCGCCGACATCCCTGCCAGTAGACGGCACCGCTCATAGCGGGGGATAAGCGCCATCGCGCGCCGGCTTCCGCTGCGGCACCCGCGCGGCCCACGTCCGGGATGCGCTATAATCTCACGCGACCATCGGGCCCGGCCTGGGCCCATGGTGGAGGCTCGCGGACCTTGGCCAGCATCTGGGCACGGAAGTCGACGGCCGCCCTGCTGCAGGAGGCGGCGCACGCGGAGGGCGATGCGGAAGCGCCGCCGTTCAAGCGCTCGCTGTCGGCCCTGCAACTGGTCACGCTCGGCATCGGCGGAATTATCGGCGCCGGCATCTTCGTGCTGACCGGGCATGCGGCCGCTGCCAACGCCGGGCCTGCGGTGACGCTCTCCTTCATGCTCGGGGCCATCGCCTGCGCCTTTGCCGGCCTCTGCTACGCCGAGATGTCGTCGACCGTTCCGATTTGCGGCAGCGCCTACACCTATGCCTATGCGACGCTCGGCGAGCTGATCGCCTGGATCATAGGCTGGGACCTGATCCTCGAATATGCGGTGGGCGCGATCGCGGTCTCGGTCGGATGGTCCGGCTATTTCGTCAGCTTCGCGCGCGATTTCGGCCTCAACCTGCCGCAGCAATTCACCTCAGCGCCGCTTGCCTACGACGCCAGCAGCGGCGCATGGACGTCGACGGGCGCGATCGTCAACATCCCCGCAATGGCCGTCATTGTCGTCGTCACCGCGCTGCTCGTGATCGGTATCCGCGAGTCCGCGCGCTTTGCCGGCTTTGTCGTCGCGGTGAAGCTGATCGTGATCGCGCTGTTTCTCGCAAGCGCCGCATCCGCGGTGACGCTCGCCAACTGGGTCACGCCGAGCAATCCGCAGGGCGCGCTGATCCCGCCGAATGCCGGCGTCGGCGTCTATGGCTGGTCCGGCGTGCTGCGCGGCGCGGCAGTCGTGTTCTTCGCCTATATCGGCTTCGACGCGATCTCGACCGCGGCGCAGGAGGCGAAGGCACCGGAGCGCGACATGCCGGTCGGCATCCTCGGCTCGCTCGTCATCTGCGCAGCGCTCTATGTCGCGGTCGGCTTTGTGCTGACCGGCATCGTGCCGTACGACCGGCTGAACGTGCCGGATCCGATCGCGGTCGGCATCGACGCCGTCGGCATCGGCTGGCTCAGTCCGTTCATCAAGCTTGGCATCCTGTTCGGGCTGACCTCGGTGATCCTGGTCATGCTGCTGGCGCAGCCACGGATCTTTCGCGCCATGGCGCATGACGGCCTGCTGCCGGCCTTCGCCGCCAAAATCCACCCGCGCTTTCGTACACCCCATGTCTCGACTATCGTCACCGGCGTGATCGTCACGATGCTCGCCGGCCTGCTGCCGATCGGCCTGGTCGGCGAGCTCGTCTCAATCGGCACGCTGTTCGCGTTTGCCGTGGTCTCGATCGGCACGCTCGTGCTGCGCGTCAGCGATCCTGATTTGCCGCGCCCGTTCCGCGCGCCCGCGATCTGGCTGGTGGCGCCGGCCGCGGCCGCGACCTCGATTGTCCTGATGCTTGGCCTGCCGCAGGACACCTGGATCAGGCTCGCTGTGTGGCTCGTCATCGGGCTCGTGATCTACGCCGTCTACGGCAAACGCCACAGCCGGCTGCGGGCGGGGGGCGGGATGTAGGCCCGGGTCGCGCTTCGCTTGCTCGGGACGACGGGATAGCTCGGATTCAAATGTCAAACAGCTCTCCGTTGTCGTCACCCGCGAATGCGGGTGATCCAGTATTCCAGAGACGTCAGCGCTTGACTCGAGAGGTCGCGGCGTACCGGATGCCCCGCATGCGCGGGGCATGACAATTGGGGGATACGAGGCCGCAATCTCGCGGCGCGATGCGTCCGAGGTTTGCGTCACTTTCCACCCTCCTTGAAGCGCAGAGGGCGCAGGGAAAGCCGGGTGCCGATCGCACCCGCGGGTCCCGTGCAACAAAAAGCACGGGGGTAGGACCACAGGTGTAACCGGAAAACACGCCGGCTTTCCCTGCGCGATGGTTTTACGGCGTATTTCGTGCTCTCCCCGGCGAGACCGGGCTTGTTTGTCACCGTCTTCGCAGGACGTTTCGTGTCTTGCGAGGAGACACCTGCCACTGGGGCGTCAGGACCACACGACTTCGCCGTCCGCTCCGAGCTGCGTTCGTCTTGTGCAGCCATTGCGTCCACCGCATCTCACCACAACACCCGTGACGATCGCGACGCGCCCCTCAATCGGGTGAGACGGGCGAATTCATACACCGATTTTTGGTTCTGAGAAACAGAAATATTTTTCCGGCGAGGGCTTGCGCTGACGGGCAAATCAGTGGCGAGGGCACTTCATCGGGACCCGCATGGCTGAACGAACTTTAGGTTCGCATCACAAGGGAGGCTCGAGGAAGATGGCCAAGCGTACCGCAATCTGTGCCGGAATCGATATCGGCAAACGGAAGCTCGACGTGGCGCTCGTTCTCACCGTGCCGACAATGAACCCATAGCCCGCAAGCGCGCGTCTTGATAGAAACGTGGTTTGAGGGCAACCTGATCTGCGGTGCCCGACGTTCTCGAGGAGTTCCCATGCAAAGCCCAAGGACAAGCGTGCGGTGGATGGCCGCCGCGATCGCATCGATCTCTATCGCCACCGTTGCGCCGAGCTACGCCGCGTCCGTTACGCCGGTCGCCGCCGAAAACGGGATGGTGGTGGCCGCCCAGCATCTTGCCTCCAAGGTCGGCGTCGAGGTGCTGAAGCGGGGCGGCAACGCTGTCGATGCGGCAGTCGCGGTCGGCTATGCGCTTGCGGTGGTCTATCCGGCAGCCGGCAATCTCGGCGGCGGCGGATTCATGACCATCCAGCTCGCCGACGGCCGCAAGACCTTCCTGGATTTCCGCGAGACAGCGCCGAAGGGCGCCACGGCCAACATGTATCTCGACAAGGACGGCAAGGTCATCGAAGGCTTGTCCACCAAGGGGCATCTCGCCGTCGGCGTGCCAGGCACGGTGTCCGGCATGGAATACGCGCGCGAAAAGTACGGCACCATGAAGCGCGCGGACCTGATCGCGCCGGCGCTCCAATTCGCCGAGGAGGGCTTCGTGCTGGATCAGGGCGACGTCGACATGCTGCTGACGACGACCAAGGATTTTCAGGACGATCCGGCGTCCGCCGCCATCTTCCTCAATAATGGCAAGCCGTTCCAGGTCGGAGAGCGGTTGACGCAGCATGAGCTCGCCGAGACGCTCCGCGAGATCAGCAAGCGGGGCACCGACGGCTTCTACAAGGGCTGGGTCGGCACCGCCATCGTGGCGTCGAGCCAGGCCGGCAAGGGCCTGATCACGCAGGAGGACCTGGACAACTACAAGGTCCGCGAGCTCGCGCCCGTGGAATGCGATTATCGCGGCTATCACGTGGTGTCCGCGCCGCCTCCGAGCTCCGGCGGCGTCATCATCTGCGAAATCCTGAACATACTGGATGGCTATCCGCTCAAGGATCTCGGCTACCACTCCGCGCAGGCCGTGCACTACCAGATCGAAGCCATGCGCCATGCCTATGTCGACCGCAACAGCTACCTGGGCGACCCGGACTTCGTGAAGAATCCGCTCGACCGTCTGCTCGACAAGAACTACGCCGCGCAGCTCCGCGCCGTGATCGACCCGGCCAAGGCCGCCGTGTCCAAGGACCTCAAGCCGGGCGTCGCGCCGCACGAGGGCAGCAACACCACCCACTATTCGATCGCCGACAAGAACGGCAACGCGGTATCGGTGACCTACACCCTGAACGACTGGTTCGGCGCCAAGGTGACCGCGGCGAAAACCGGTGTTCTTCTCAACGACGAAATGGACGACTTCACCGCCAAGGTCGGTGTACCGAATCTCTATGGCCTGGTGCAGGGCGAGGCCAACTCGATCGTTCCCGGCAAGCGTCCGCTCTCCTCGATGAGCCCGACCATCGTCACCAAGGACGGCAAGCCGGTCATGGTGGTGGGCACGCCGGGCGGCAGCCGCATCATCACGTCGGTGCTGCTGACGATGATCAACGCCATCGACTACAACATGAACGCGCAGGAAGCCGTGGATATGCCGCGCTTTCACCAGCAATGGCTGCCGGACCTGACCAATCTGGAGGACTACGCGCTGTCGCCGGATACGCGAAAAATATTGGAAGGGATGGGCCACAAGTTCGGTCCACCGCACCCCGCCAATCACCTGGCGGTCATCATCGTCGGCGCGCCGTCGCTTGGCGGCAAGCCGGTTGGCAACAATCGCTTCTACGGGGCGAACGACCCGCGCCGCGGCAGTGGGCTGGCCGCGGGTTACTGATCGCGGGCCACGACGGGCCGCAGCTCGGGCAACGACTCGGGTATCGCCGACAGCAGCAGCGTGGCTCGGGCGCGGACTCATTAACGCGCAACCAGAGCCCGATTGACGCAAGCTGGACGGTGCTTTCGGGACAAAGCAGACATCAACCAGACGACAATCCCTGCTGAATCTGTCGAAAATGACCCCGAGCGGACATCTCGCGCCCCATAGTTGCTGTGTCGGGACGCTATGCGGTATTGCGGAACGTCCAACCGGTCGACCAGCACTTAAATCGGCTGATCTTATGTACGCTTCATGCGGCAGCTTCCTTCCAAGTCGGCGGCGGAGAATTGCGCAGATACCGCCGACCTGGTAGCTAGTCGCAGCTATTCTCTCGGTGCGGGAATGGCAACGTTGTCATCGCCAAAGGGAACTCCGGCGTTCTCTTCAAAGAACGTGGCGTCCTTCTTGAAAAGCTCGCTACCATCGTTTGGTTGGATACGAAGCTCAAAATCTTGATGCCGCATGAAATGGCCGGGAAAGTTGATCGATTCAAACGATCTGGCACTCGCGTTGGCAAGTCCCGGTCTAATGCAGAAGGTTGCATCGTTCCTGAACAAATCCTGATCTTCGAACTTGTTGAGCTTTAGCCTGAAATTTTGATGCCTTATGAAAAAGCCCGGAAAGTTTCGAGACTCAAACGAATGGCAACTGCCAGCGAGCCCCGATACTACTCTGAACGCAGAATCATTGATTGAAAGGGCGTTGGTGGCCGGTTCGACGAACATCAAAAAATTTCTGTGGCGAATGAAGCGATCGGGGAAATTCAAGGATTTAAAGGATTTCTCAGCCGCCCATGCATATTGCGGAATGAGCAGCGATGCTACGAGCAGCAGGCTCAAGAATGTGGGTTTGACCAACTTCGGATCCATGGGATTTGTCTCCTTGTTTGCCAATTGGAAACACAATCTAGCTTACCGCAAAACGAGTTATCGGTATGTGAAGCATCCCACACGTGCATTGCACGCTCGGTCGTGACCCCGTCCGAGTTTGGCCCATCGCGTCATTTGCTGCGCCAGCACAAAGGCGGTCGCTATCGGAGCGAAGCGGACATTGGTCGAAATTTATGAGTGCGCGTCCTAGGTCAGCAAAGCGCCGAGCTCACGGTCGAGAACCACGTTTCTTGTCGTGATCTTCTGCGCATCGAGATCGGCTTTCAGGCTGGCCTTGCTGATGGGGTCGGCGGTCGCCCGGATCACGAAAGCCTTGAGCTCGGCGACCGGATTGCCGATCCGTCCAGTCGGCGTTCCGGCCGCGATGGATTGCGCGGCCACGCGCGCCAATCGTGCGTTCAACTGGGGGTTGGCCCGGTCGGCCTCGAGCAGGGCGCTTGCGTCATACGCGACGAGAGCAGACCGCAGGTCCTCGAACTTTCCGGAGGCAAGCGCTGCGTCGAGCGTGTCGGTCAAAACCTTGGGATCGGAGCCGACAGGCGCTCCGGCGAGCATGCCAAGGGTCTGAACGAATGCCGACGTGAGATATAGACGCGTGATCAGATAGACGCCGAGGAAGGCCAGCGCGAAGAAATAAATGACGATGACGGGGATGATGGCGTCGTTGGCTGTTGCGCCGCCCTGGAGCAATCCCTTGCCAAGACCTCCGATCCAGGCCGCGAGGTCCTTGATCTGCACGAGCGTTGCACCAATCAGAAGGGTCGTCAGCCAATCCGAAATGCGTTCCAGGTTGGTGTTGGCGGCCATAATGGCATTTGATGCTGCGCCGGCGCCGCCCTGCGACGTCGCCGTCGCCACCGCGGCCCGGCCCGCAGGATCGAGCGTGCGCGGAATGCCGAAGACGAAGCCGAGAAGTGCCCCGGCTGACGCGGAGGCCGCAGCGACCAGAAGATCGGCGCCGAAGAACGCGGTGAAGCGGACTTCGGCGGCTGTTCGTGCCCCATCCGCCCAAAGGGCCATCGCGGCCAAACCCGCGATACCGAACGCAACGACGGTCCAGCCGATCCGGAAGCTGGACGCGAAGATCTTCCGCTCCTCGGACGTGTATCCGAGATCGGAGTCATCGCGCTTGCCTAGCATTCTCCCGAACCAACTCATCGCGGGCGCTCTCCAAAGCCGCAGTTGCTCTGACGCCGCGCATCAGGATACATGCACCACCACAGAGAGATCGATAAAAAAATACACGCAATGTGAGGTGCGCCATACTTGATGCGACGCTTGCACCTCTAAGCTGAGTATCGTGCGCAGCGATCCGTAAGGATGCTTGTCCTAGTCGATACGAACGAACGCCGCGTTTGACGCGTCGTCAGCTTTTCCCGTTCTAGCAACGTGGAATTTGTGCTACAACCATAAATGACAATTGGAATATAGTACATTTTTAAATTTATTTGGAGTGCGGACATGGCGACGAGCAAGACAGCTCAGCTGACCGACTTCACAATGGACATTCTCGGTCGCTACATGTGCAACGGCTTCGATGAAGCGATGCACAGCACCGACAAGAACGCCCAGCGGCTCGACGGCAGTCCGCAAAGCGACGCCAGGCCATTCAATGCGATCATCATCGGAGGCGGAAGCTTCGGCGGGGTCCTAGCGCAGCATCTGCTGTATGCGGACGAGACCAACAGCTATCGGATTCTGGTGCTGGAGGCCGGACGCAATTCGTTGCCCGAGCACTTTCAGAATCTGCCCTTGCAGTCGCAACCGATGGAGATGTGGGGGCTGCCTTGGGACTCCGACCCGAAAGACAAATTCCCGGGGCTGGCCTACGCGGTCGGTGGCCGCTCGCTGTTTTTCGGCGGGTGGTCGCCTCGGCTGCTCGACGAGGAGATGGACGGCAAGTGGCCTCCGAACGTCGTCGCCCAACTCAAGGCGCAGTATTTTGACGAAGCCGCGCGACAGATCGGGACCGACGTCACCAACGACTTCATGCATGGTGAATTGCATGCCGCGCTAAGGGCAACGCTCGCGGCCGGGATCATGAACGGGAAGGTCCGTCATGCCATTCCGCTGAACCAGCTGCCGCTGCATCTGAGCGGGGTCGGGCCGAATCCGCCTGATGAGCTCAAGCTTGAAGCCCCGCTCGCGGTGCAGGGAAGCGCGCCACGGCCGGGCTTCTTTCCGATGAACAAATTCAGCTCGGCGCCGCTGCTGATGGAGGCATCCCGTGTCGCGCAGACGCGATCGGGCGGCGACGACGTCAAGAAGCGGCTAATGATCGTGCCCGACGTCCACGTCACGCGCCTCGTGACCACGCAAAGGAACGGCACGACGGCGGTCACGGCCGTGCTCCTCATGCAGTTCGGAATGGAGCAGGCTGTGCCCGTGCCCGATGACGGCGTGGTGGTCATTGCCCTTGGCACGATCGAGAGTACGCGCCTTGCACTCACCTCGTTTCCGAATCTTCCCAATACGAATTTGATGGGACAGAACCTCATCGCCCATCTTCGCTCGAACCTGACGATCCGGATTCCGCGGAGCGCCTTGCCGGCCGGGTTGCCGCAGGCACTGGCTTCGTCGGCTCTCTTCGTCAAAGGCCGGTTTCAGCACGCGCCGAACGACTTCAGCTATTTCCATCTACAGATCACCGCATCGGGGTTGGACAAACCGACGACGGACTCTGAAGCCGAACTGTTCAAAAAGGTACCAGAGGTCGATCAGCTGGACGCCCTGCGCCAGACCAATGACGACAATGTCGTCATCACCATTCGCGGTATCGGGGAAATGAGCACGCTCAACCCGGCGAGCAACATCACGCTTTCGCAGCATCTCGACGAGTTCGGACTGCGCGCTTCCGTACAGATCAACCGGACGCAGCGCGATGAAGATCTCTGGAACGCGATGGATGAGGCTGCCGATGATGTGGCGAAAGTGTTTGCCAACGGCGTCCCCTACGAGGTGTTTGATCCGCCACAGGGCACACCCAAGCAAATCTTCACGCTGCCCCCGACTGATGCGGCCTCAACCAAATTGCCCTTCGGTAGCCGGCGCGATGCGATGGGCACAACCCATCATGAAGCCGGGCCGCTCTGGATGGGTACGCTCTCCGGCAACTCGGTGACGAACGAAGATTGCAGATTTCATCATGTCTCGAACGCATTTGTGGCCGGTCCCGCGACGTTTCCCGCCCTCGGTTCGCCAAACCCGATGCTGACCGGCACCGCGCTCGCGCGCCGTTTGGGCGACTTTCTCAAGCGACCGTTGCCGCAGCCCGATCCTGGTTTCCAGTTGCTGTTTGACGGCCGGTCGACGGCGAAATGGAAGATGTCGACCATCGCCAACCAGCCGGGCAGGGACGATCCTGGCCGATTTCATCTGATCGACGCCGGGCTGGAGTCCGCGCCGGGCACGGACCTTGGTTTGCTCTACACCAGGATCGATTTCGTCAATTACGTGCTCAGGCTGGAGTGGCTGGCTTCGCGAGACGACGATAACTCAGGCGTCTTCCTGCGGTTTCCGGATCCGGCGTCTCCGGACATCCACTACGACAACAGGGCCTTCATCGGTGTGGATTTCGGATTCGAGGTGCAGATCGATGCGCTTGGCCGGGGCAGCCCGCCGCCGGGCCAGAACGTCGACAAGAAATTCCGCACCACCGGCGCGATCTACAACATTGCCAATCAGACGCTTGACGAGACGGTCGTGGCCAATGGTGCCGGGCGGTGGAACAGCTTCGAGATTCTCGTCAGGGATAACCGTTTCACCGTCTTCCTGAATGGCAAACAGAAGACGGATTTCGTCAACCCGGACCCGACACGCGGCAAGGCCGATGCCGGATCGCGTTTCATTGGGTTGCAGACCCACACCGGGCGGGTGCTGTTTCGCAAGATCGAAATTCAGGGGTTGCCGTAGACCGTTGGGCGAACGCTGTCACGGCCTCGCGTTCAGGGGACATCAGGTTCACCGAAGCGAAGCACGGAGCGTTGGCAGTGCGTGTTCTTCACCTCACGACGGAATTTCCGCCCGTCATATATGGGGGACTGGGGACCGCGACGGGTGGGTTGGTCAAGGCGTTGGCGAAGAGCGGCGTCGAAACCGCGGTTCTCCTGTTCGGGCCGACCTCGGGATCCAGTTACGGTCAATTCAGGCCGCTCGCATCCGCGGTTGCGAGGAAGCGAAGACGGCGCGCCTATGGAGTGACGATATTCGAGGTTTCGTGGTTTCTTGATCCGGCAACGATTGCAGCCATTGCCGCGAAGTGGCGCCCCGACATCCT
This sequence comes from Bradyrhizobium erythrophlei, assembly GCF_042430365.1. Lineage (GTDB taxonomy): Bacteria > Pseudomonadota > Alphaproteobacteria > Rhizobiales > Xanthobacteraceae > Bradyrhizobium > Bradyrhizobium erythrophlei. The sequence goes on along the minus strand of NZ_JBHMET010000274.1, from coordinate 8,609 downwards.
TCATCTCCATTCATTCTGGATATGGCCGATTGCCGAGCACCTGCGCCGGGTTCTGGGTGTTCCGCTGGTCTACACAGTGCATTCCCTGGATCGCGCCGAATACGAAATCGGCGCGGGACCACCGCAATGCATCGGCCAATGGGATGTTCAGCAGGCTGTGATCTATGGCGCCGATCGCGTGGTCAGCCTCACAAACAGCGAGCGCGACCTTCTCGAGGAATATTGTCCCGGTGTCGACCAGAGGATCCGGGTCGTCGGCAATGGCATCGAGGATGTCGAGCCGGTTCGGAGAGCAAAGCGCGGCGACCGCGACGCGCCGGTGGTTCTGTTCTCAGGACGTTTTGTGGATCGAAAGGGAATCTGGGAGCTGATCAAGGCGATCGAAATCGTCCTGAACGAGGCGCCTCAGGTAAAATTTGTGCTCGCTGGCGGACACCGTGGGTGTCCCGGTTCGCAGATGGAGGCGTGGCTGCTTCCGGAACGTCTCCACCGTTTCCGCCCCAATATCCAATTCACCGGCTGGCTCACGCCTGGTCAGCTGAACGCGTGGTATCGTGCCGCCGATATACTGGTGGTGCCGAGCTGGTACGAGCCGTTCGGCATGGTCGTGCTGGAGGGCATGATCAATGGGTTGGCGGTGGCCGCTTCAGCGATCGGAGGTCCGGCCGAAATCCTCGACCACGGAAAAACGGGGCTTCTCTTTCCTGCGCGTGACGCAGATGCGCTTGCGTTGGCAATCCTCGAATTGTCGCGGGATCGCAATTTGCGGGTTCGTTTGGCCGCGGCGGGCGCTGCCGCCGTCCGCGAAGCATGGTTATGGCCCAAAGTCGTCGAGAAAATGCTTTTGGTTTATGACGACGCCATTTCGAACCAGGCCGGGCATCGCGTGGCGCCGGCTACGGCCTGGTGCAGGGAGAGGCCAACTCAATCGTCCTGGGCAAGCGTCCGCTCTCCTCGATGAGTCCGACCATCGTCACCAAGGGCGGCAAGCCAGTCATGGTGGTGGGCACGCCGGGCGGCAGCCGCATCATCACGTCGGTGCTGCTGACGATGATCAACGCCATCGACTACAACATGAACGCGCAGGAAGCCGTGGATATGCCGCGCTTTCACCAGCAATGGCTGCCGGACCTGACCAATCTGGAGGACTACGCGCTGTCGCCGGATACGCGAAAAATATTGGAAGGGATGGGCCACAAGTTCGGTCCACCGCACCCCGCCAATCACCTGGCGGTCATCATCGTCGGCGCGCCGTCGCTTGGCGGCAAGCCGGTTGGCAACAATCGCTTCTACGGGGCGAACGACCCGCGCCGCGGCAGTGGGCTGGCCGCGGGCTACTGAGCGAGTCATCCAGCAAGTAGCCGCGTCGCATGCGTCGCACATGGATCGCCCGGCGGTCGGGCGCGGCGCCCGAACGGGACGCTCGGCCGCCGGTCAGAACTTCATCGTCATGCCCGCATAGATTGTCTGCTCGGTGCAGCTCTTGTTGCTCGTGCCGTCGGCAAAGAAGCAGACACTGTTAGTGGGGTTGCCGCCGTCGAACCCGAACTTGTTCTGCCAGTAGCGGTACGCCACGAAGGCCTCGACGAAGTGCGCGTATTTTTCTCCCCACAGCGCCTTGCTGGCGTCAAAGCTCAGGCGGATCGGTTCAGCGTTGATTTCCGTCCTGGTGTTCCAGCTTGGCGGAAGGCTGTAGGGGCCATAGGCACCGTTGCCCTTGGGCCCGTAGATGCCGACGTGTCCGCTGATGGAGAAGTAGCGCAGGCTCTCGGGCAGGAAATCAAGCTCGCTGCCGTAGTCGACCTCCAGCGCCCAGGTCGGATTGTAGTGCAGGTTGCCGTCGATCGTCCCAGTATAGCCGGCGGGCATGACGCCGACATAAGGCGGCCTGCCGTATATTCCGACGCCAAGGGGGCTGTTGCCGGCATTGTTCGGATACGCATAAACCGAGTGATTCCATTCCTGATAGTAGAGCGGGGCGACGGTCAGGTAGCTCTTGAACGGCAAATCGAACGCGAACTGCAGGCCGGCGACGATGGCCTCCTTGGCCGGGGCCGAGTAACTCAGCGTCGTTCGTCCGTCGCCGCCGATTTCAAACGAGACGTTTCGCAGCGGCCCGGCTCTGAAGGCCGTGGTGTTGAAGACTTCGTTGAGTCCGATGGTGCTGCGCAGCGCGGCGTTGATCTCCATCGTGCCGGAGCAGGGCGCGCTGACGCCAAATGCCGGATGGCTGTAGACCGCGGAACAGGGCGAGGCCGGATCCCGATGATCGGACTTCAACAACTCGGCATAGAAGCGGTTCGTGCCGTAGGCCCAGCTATCGGTGTGGGTGAAGGCGTAGACCTGCTTTTCGGTCTTCGCAGTCTCACCGGGAGAGGTCGCGCTTGGCAGCACGCCATACGTAAACCTGTTGTCGACACTCGTGAAGAACGGCGTGCCGAAGGGCGACAGGGCCGGTGTCCCCGGCACGGCCGCGCCGAGTTTCGCGGTCACACCGTAGTAGATACCGTTGCTGGAGCAGCTGCCGTTGTAGGCATTCTTGGTCACGCAGGACGTGTCATAGGCCTCGGCATAGCCGCTGATGTTTCTGTCGTATCGCCACGCCGCCCAGACGTCCACGAGGTGCGCATAGCTCGGTCCCCAGAACAGTTTGCCCGCGTCGAGCGTCAAGCGGACCGGTTCGAGGGCGTAGGCGGTGGTTCGGTTGCTGAGCGGGCTTCTGGGATAGGGGCCGTAGCCGCCGTTTCCGTCCGGACCACGGATCGATGCGCGGCCGCTGATCGAGAAATATTGCAGGTTCTCGGGCAGGAAACCGAGATCCATATAGTAATTGAAATCGAGCCCCCACGTCGGAGAGAAGTGCATCACGCCATCGGGAAGGCCGGGATAGGGAGGTGGCATGGAAAGAGCGCCGCCGAAGCTCGCGGGATGTAGCTGCGCACCGTGCTGCATCCTCTGGAAGTACATCGGACTGATGTTGAAATAGCCCTTGTACGGCAAGCTGAAGGCGAACTGCAAACCGGCAAGGACATCGTAGTTGCTGGACGCGGTGAAGATGTTCGCGACCGAAGCGTCTCCCCCGACGAGGAACGAGATATTGGTCAGCGGGCCGGCTGAAAATAGATGGGTATCGAACAGTTCGTTCCACCCGAATGTGCTGCGGATCGACGCTAGCTCCGCCACTCCGCCGGCGCATTGTCCGGTCGGAGCGAGCACCGCCCCGAGGCACGGCGCGGTGGGCGCCCGGTGGTCGTATTTCGACATCAACAGCGAGAAGCTGTTGGTGCCGTAAGCCCAGGCGTCGAAATGAGTGAAGGCCAGCGTCGAACTCTGGGCGTTCGCGGCGTAACCGGGAACACCTCCCGAAAACTGCGAGAAGGTGATGCGGTTGTCGTTGATCAGGAAGAACGGCTTGTCGGGGGGCGCCGCTTTCTTCAAGGCTTTCTTCGGTGCATTGCGAATGTTGTCGGCCGCTTGATCCGCTGCCTGCGCCGCGGCAAGCATGCACAACAGCCCGGCGATTGCGCCAGGAAACACCCTCGTCCTTATCATCACGCCCCCCAATGTTGTCGTTGACCGGTCTCTCCGTCCGGGTCGTCAAATGCGCCAGAGCGTTTTCGAGCGAAGTGGGTACCGGTTCGCGTGAAGAAAACGCGTGAAAACAAGAATCTCGAGCTTCGGTTCTGATTCCATCAGAACCGAAAATGCTAGGTCCGAACCTCCTGGATCGCAGGCAGCCGCCACCGGCCTTCCAGCATTTCGTTGCGCGGAAGGTAGCAGCGCATGATCAGGCTGAACGGACCGCTTTTCGGCGCGGGTAGCCAGTTCGCAGTTCGATCGCCGCCCGGATCGGTGCGGCCGATCCAGAGTGTGATCGAGCCGTCCGCGTTGTGCCGGAGGCCCTTCGTGCGATCGCCGATGGCGTAGCGCCGCAGCGGATTCTCGGCGAGGAACAACTGGTTGTCGTCGGCCGCCTCGTACATCGTCAGTGACCAGAAGCCGCTCAACGGCAGCCTCGCCGGCAGATGAAGCTGGTAGTCGGCCGCGCCGTCGAAGAACCCGTTCTCCAGATTTCCCGCGGCCCGCATATACATGGCTTCGGCCACCGGCAGCGCGCCGATGCCCCACAAGGCCACGGCGGCGCGATAGCGATAGTCCTGGTCGAAATTGCCCAGACACGCGCGCGGATAGCTCCAGCCGTCGATGAATATCGGCCGTCTTCCGTTGGACAGCAGTGCCGCTCGCGCCCTGGCGAGGCCATCGGCAACGGCTTCGGCCTCCGCCGCCGTCGGCGCCGTCAAGCCAACGACGGCCGCGATTCGACGCAGCACCGCGACGTCCGTTGCCGGAGGCGGATCCGACGCCATCAAGCTGCGCACGCTGGCGAAGAATTCCGGCGCGGCCGCATTGCGCTCCGCGTGCTCGTCGAGCGCGCCTCCGGGCGCACCTTCAAGTCTGAAGCCGTCTTGAACCCGGTGGGTGGCATCAAGATCGGCAGGGCCATCGACCAGCGTTCTGATGAGGAGCCATGCATGCGGCGTGGCCATGCGCACCACGTCGGCGCCGGAGCTGGTCTGGCCCGGCCCGGCGATCGTGAACGTGCCTCCCGCGTTTCCAATCGTGCGGGTGCCGAGGACCGCGTTGTTGTTGGTGTACATGTCCATGAGCGCGGCGGAGAAATAGCGGTCGCCCGTCGCAGGAATCGTCAGGCGCGCAGCCCCCTTGGTCAGATCGAGCCATGCAATCGAATACAGGGTGTCGTTGTTCGGCGTCGTCACCCAGCGGTGGGTGTGGTCGAGCAGGGCTCTTTGATGGGAAAGACTGTTCGGCTGCTTTGTGCGACGACGCAACGCCGCCATCTCGATCAACGGCAACGCGTAGACAAAGGCTTCCCCGGCGGCCTCGGCAAGGCTGATGTCCGGCGCGGCGGGCCGAGATGTCGATGCACCATTGGATGTGGATCTCGGAGGCAACTTGCTGTGGCTCATGTCACTTACTCCAAACCGGGTATCGATGCGCACACGCCGTCGTGCCGTTGGCCGGGCTCAATCATGACAGTGCGACGGCAAGGCTCAGGGCGGGCTCGGGAACCGTCTGATAACGGCCAAGCGACAGGAACAACGCAATGGAAATGATCTGCAGGGCCGACAACAGCAGCAACGGCACAATCACGCTGTGGCTCAAGGTCGAAAGCCAGACGAACGCGACCGGGCCGATGGCGGCACCAACGCAGAAGGCAAACAGCAGCCAGCTGAAGACCTTGGAGACGGAGTGCGTGCCGAAGTAACGCCCGGCCAGGTAAGGCATGAGGTCAGCTTCACCGCCGATCGCAAAGCCCATGAGAATCGAGGCGAGGGCCATGGACGCAACCCCGCTCGCAGCTGCATTGGTCAGCATCGAAAGCGCCATGAGCAGCACGGTCAGGATGCCGACGATGCGCGCGTGCAGCCGGTCGAGCAGATATCCGACGACAATTCGCCCGAACAACGCGGCGACCGCGCCGATCGCCTGAATCCAGGCAACATCGGCAGCGGTGACGTCTCCGCGCCTGGTGAGGATGTACATGATGTTTGGCGCGATCGCGTAGAACGACATTCCGATCACGGCAAAGCACACCGCGAGCTTCCAGAAGATCGGGGAGCGGATGATCTGCGCGGCACCCAGGCCGATCTCTGGTGCCTGCGTCTCGATCATTTGCCGCCGGCCGCCGTCATCCGGCGCTGGGCTGCCGGCGGGCGGACTGTCCTTCACCAGCCACGCCACGAGCGGCAGGCAGACGACGACCTCGAATGCGGCAAATGCGAGCAGGGCCGTCGACCAGCCGTATCTTGTGATGATCCAATGGGCGGCCAACGGCACGACAAAGCTTCCACCGGCCTGTGCGCTCGCGGCCAGACCAAGGGCCAGACCGCGCTTCTGATCGAACCATCGGGAGATCGCCCTCGCATAGGACACGACATTCGTTCCCGCTCCGACAAAGCCGAACAATGCGGCCGCGAGATAGAACTGCGGCAACGAACTTCCGACCTGGCTCAGAATGGCGAGGGATATGGCGAACAGGGCGATGCTGGTGACCGCGAATCTGCGCGATCCCAAACGATCGAGCGGCCAGGCGCAAAACAGATAGGCGACCATCGTCGCTGACAGCACGATGGTCGCGGCCTGGGCCAACTCGGTCTGGTTCCAGCCGTAGTCACGAGCCATTGCGCTGGTCAGCAGCGCGAAGCCCGCCGTAAAGATCGGCGCTGCGCCGAAAGAAATGCCGACCCCCGAGCCGATCACGACTCTCCAGTTCGGGCTTATGACCTGACGCGCCATGCTGCCCCGCTTCAAGCGCAAACGTTGAAGGCTGAACGCTGGATCGACAGGTCGACGCGATGGATGCGATCGGAAACCACTGCCGGCGGGCCGATATGCGATGTTCGATTGCCGCTGAACGACACGTTGATCCTCCCGAAATATTTTTGCATATCTTTATGCAGTTATAATTTTGCCGTTTGGGCGATGTCAAGCCGCCGGCGACGTGTCGGGCGTTACCTCGCCAGTCGATGCACCGTGACCCAGGAATCGAGCAGGATGTCGCGACGCTGCGCAAACAGTCCACCCCAGACGCTGCGGTTCGGTTGAGCCTGGTGCGTCGGTTTGGGCTTCCAGTAACGGCTCTCGTCCCACGCGGCGAGGCTGGGATAGTGGACGATCATCAGCACCACCGCCTCCCCATTCGCGTTTGCCTGGCGGTCGCGCCAGAAGCCTGCGATGCGCATCCCGGTGTCGGCTTCCGACGATCGCCACGCCGCGACGCTCAACTCCGTCAGGGCCTGGACCTGGCTCGGCGCGACGACGAACCAGCGGTGGGTGTAGATGCCGTCGGCGGAGCACGGCGCCTGTCCGCGCGCCAGCGTGTCGAACACGCGGCTGCGGACGTCGAGGATCTGCGCGTTCCTGTAAGAATGCGGCGCTGGCTCGCCAGTCCAGTTGGTCGCGACGGTAATGACGTTGCTCGAAACGCCGATCATCGGCAGGAAGATGCCGAGCACGTGGGCATTGGGAGGAGGGCCGTCGGCCTTGATCGCGTTGGCGATGTCCTCGCCGCGATTGCGTTCGACAGCGAGCTCGTCGAACCGCAGCACGCGATAGTTCATGTCTGGCAATGGCTGCTCCCTTGTCGTCCGGCTTCGGACATCGTTCGTCGTGCCGAGGGACGGGCGGCGGCTATCGTCACCGCCCGAAGGGCACGTCCGTCCGCCCGCATTATTATTACATAAATCTATGCAATAATAATGCGGGCGGCGTCAAGCGCCGGGAGGTCGTGAACAGGTGGGGGAGCGTTATGCCGTAGCGGGCCGTGGCCGACCGGGCGCGACGTCGCTTGCGTGAGGCTCACAAAAAATCGCGCTGAATGGCAGCCTGCGAATATTGTCTCTCGCCCGATTTTGCTAAGAGAGATCAAACCTTGAAGGATTACGGTTGCATGGTTTCACGCTCGCCACGCGCTGATTCCCCTGCCGAGCCCGTCGACGGCCGGCGACAGCGCGCCCAGATTACCCGAGGCAATATCATCGCCGCGTGTATCGCTCTTCAGAATGAAGGCACGTTGAGGCCCTCGTCGCAGCAGATCGCCGAACGCGCCGGCGTTTCGATGCGGACGTTCTTCCTGCATTTCCCGGAAAAGGGGCAGCTCACGCGCGCGGTGCTCGAGGAGTTGACGCCGGAGCCGATCGAGCCTCCGCCTTCGAAACCCATCTTGCAGGGCGCAATCGAGACCCGCATCACGCAGTTCATCGATATGCGAACCGAGACGCTCGAGAAAATGACGCCGCATCGTCGGGCCTCCAACGCGATGATCGAGACCTCGCCGCTGTTGCAAAAACATCGTCTCCGGGTGCGCAAGGGCTTTCGCGACGTGGTCGACCGGTGGTTTGCCGCTGAGCTCGACCAGCTGCCGGCGGAAGCGCGGCGGAAATGGCTCGTCGCGATCGCCACCCTTGTCGATTGGGAGATGTGGCAGTCGCTTCGCACCTATCCGGGCCGAAGCACTCCTGAAGCGAAGGATTGCCTCAGGCTGCTGTTGGTCGCGGCCTTGCGACAGGTGGAAACGGAGTGCCCGAGATAGACGTTGGAGGCCGTGGTCCTGCTAGCAGCCGCGGACGTGGCTTCGCCGAAGTGATTCGAGGCGGGGCCGGGCTCGTTTCAGGCGACGGCCGTCGACCTGCCGCCATCCTGTTGCGCGTCCGTGAGGAGCAGCCGCCTGCGAATCGCGTCTTCGATCAGCGCCAGGCTCTGCCTCGCTTCACGTGCCTCGGCTTCGGCGGCCTGGGCGCGAAATTCGATCGCCTCCAATTGCTCCTGCTGGGCTTCGATGCGCCTTCGCGCTTCGTCCAGAGCCCTGGCCGCGTCTCGCAGCTTGCGCTCGGTGGCGTTGATGATGTCGAGCTGGGCCTGCTCGGCGGCCTCGGCGCGGGCTTCGTTCGCACGAGCCCTGTCTTCGATGCTGCGGAACAAATCCGCGGCCTGACCGACCAGGTCGAGCGCTTCAGTGCCCATATTGGGGGCAGGGGAATCGCATGTGGGCGTCTGCAAGTAGTTGCCAAATCGGAAGAAAGGGATTC
>NZ_JBHMET010000273.1:0-3454 GCF_042430365.1 Bradyrhizobium erythrophlei | reverse complement strand
TGCGATGAGGTGATGGAAGAGCGGTTAATTTGCTGCGGTGCATAAGTCAGCTTCTGGCCCGTTTGAGACCTTCCGACCGGCGCTGAAGATGTCAGCTCACCAGGGTGGACCGGAAGTAAACGACAGCAGGGCCAAACCGACGCGAATGACCCGGAGCCGACATGCGCGTGTCGACGACCCACTTTGCTTGGGGAGACCCTGGGCGCGGACTACGGAAGGTGTCTTGCGGAGTCAACATTTGCACCTGACATAGCCTACGAGCGAATACGGCCATGTTTTGGGCGAAGCGCGGACCGGTGGCTTTCCGGATGAGAATTCAGCGACGGACCCTTCTGGCGGCTGGAGTGACGGGCCTGGCGTGGGCGGCAACGCAGGGCCTGGCGGCTGCGCCCAATGCTGGAACAAGGTTCGTGTTCCACGTCTCCAGCGCCGCGGGCGGCTGGCTGGATTGGCTGAAGGATTGGCTCTACGCCCCTCTGACGGCCGAATTGGAGAAACGCGGCTTTCCGTCGATGCTCGTGCACAGCTCCGTAAGCAGCTCCGACACGCCCAATGGAGATCGCGCTTCAGCCGTCGTCAAAGCGCTCGAGAACGTCACGGATCAGGTCGTGCTGGTTGGAATATCCAACGAAGGGAACTTCCTGCCGTTGGTAGCGGCGGCACGGCCCATTAGGCGGCTCGTCTATGTCAACGCGGTCCTTCCACGTCCGGGGACGGCGTTCATCGAGGTTTGCCAAACGGAGAAGGTCGCCGTGCCGGGAAGCTACCTCGACAAGCTCCTCAAGGCCTCCCAAGGCATCACGGATGATTTTCTGAAACTCATCCACGATCCCAACGCGACCGAGGCGCAGCTCAAAGCCATGCAGGACCGTATCGACGCCTCGCGATCCGCTCATATCATGGTCGGCTTCTACGAGGTCTGTCCTCTGAAAGCGCTGCCGAACGTCGAGAACGTGTACGTTTCGGGCTCGGCTGACGACCAGATCCGGCCAGAGTGGAAGCAGTCGGCGGCGCGTCGGGTCCTCGGCGTCGAGCCGGTTGTCATTTCCGGTGCCGGCCATGCGAACATCTACAGAAAGTATGCGGCCCCGCTTGCGGACGCTTGCGTCAAGGGCCTGTGATGGCGCGCCTTGAGGCCCGCAATCGCGCCTTCAGTCGATTCCGGTGGCGCGCCATGCAATGTCCCGCAGTGGCACATCGGCGAAGTGGCGGGAGGTCTCATTGAGGTCTGCTAAGTGGGGCATAGCGGACTAGATTTGCTCGGGCTGAGTTCTTCGCATTTTGACCCATTGCGGAAGCGGCCGCAAAATCCATGAACCAAATCTGGTCTGTTTATATGATACGCCAATACGCCGAGAGTTCGTGCAGTCTCTGTTGCGTTATTCCTCTCACGAGTGCTGCTCCTGGCTCGTCCTAGGCGCTGTCAGCTTCGCAACGCAAGAACACGCAGAAGAATTCCGCGGCCGCCACGCGACAGGCGATCGTGAAACAATTCGGAGAGCCGGTCTCCCCGCTTCCGTACTGAGAGCCGCCTCCGCAGCTCATGGGCGCGAAACAGCGAGCAAAAGAGAAAATCCCGACGGAGCTGGCGAAGGCGCCTGCCATAGCCTCTCACATCGGTGCTCGCGTAGGCTTCCATTAAGGTGCGGATCAAATAGTCATCGCTCGGATCTGGATAAGATTCGTAGGAAACGCTCGATGATCGCGTGGACACGGGTTCATCGGTCGTCGTCAGAAATATGTTCATGCGGATCAGCCCATCTGATACGCCGGTCGCCTCTTTGCTGAAATTTCCGTAGTTTACAAAGGGCAAGGCAGCGAGTTGCCGGCGCAAATTTTCGAGCGTCGCCGACGGGATCTTGACGCCGTTGCCCGCGCTGGTGTCGAGCCCGTTGGCGCGCACCGTGGCGTACAGGTCGCCCCAGAACTTGTCCCAGGGGGCTGTGCCGTTGCGGTTAGCCGACGGATTCTTGCGAACGCTATAGGTCGTTTGAGTGAGATAGGCCGCCAATTCGCCCATGTGACGCGTAACGGTGCCATCAGGATCATAGACGTCGATCATGGCGTGGACGCATTCGTGCAGCAGCAGCGCCCGATCGCTGTCATTCGCGGGCGGTGACTTCTTCTGTGTCAACAGAACATCCGTCGTTGGATCGTAGAAAGCGAGATCCTCAGTGCCGCCCTTAACCAAGATATTACCGGCGCGAATGTGATCGCGAACTGTCGTCAAGTATTCGCCTTTAATGTGAATCTTATCCACGTAGAACTCGATGCCAAGCGTTACCGGGTCGCTCAGTGTATCCAGGACGTCGCCTTCGGTCAGTGGCATGACCTGCCTCCCTCACGAGATTGAGCAATAATAGTCCGGCCAATCTCTGGTAAAAGAAAGCCCTTCCTCTCAGGAGGAAGAACATCGAACTGCGCCTCTCCGATACCGCTATTGGGCAGGCTTAGCGGCGTGCGCGGCGTCCTATTTTGATGCGGCAACCTCACCCGAGATCGTGTTTAGATGTGTCTGGCCAGGCGCACTAGGTTCAAAGGGTATGATCAGCGATTACGATCAAGCTCTGCAGGCCTTTTTTTCGAAGCACTAGCGCTCGGCACCACCAGCATGTCAGCATCTGTGGCCCATCGCGATCTATTGCACCGCCGCAAGACCTCAGTCGCGAACGGTGCATAGATGGTGTAACGGGCCGCCGGCTGGCCGCGGTGGTTAAGGCGGCGAGAAGGAGTCGTCCCTCAAACTGATGGTGTCGAAAGAACGGAGTCGGGTGATGCCCGCTCCAGCATCAGCGAGGGACGACCATGAACCATTATGTCGGAATTGACGTGTCTTTGGAAGCTTCCAGCCTGTGCGTCGTCGATGCCAATGGCAAGATTGCCCGCGAGGGCAAGGTTGCCAGCGAGCCGGACGCCCTGATTGCCTGGCTGAGGAGGCTAAAACTGGAGCTGGCGCGGATTGGGCTGGAAGCAGGACCGCTGTCGCAGTGGCTCTACGCGGCGATGCGCCAGGCCGGACTTGCGGTCGAGCTGCTGGAGACACGGCACGTGCACACCGCGCTCGAGACGATGCCGGTGAAGAGCGACCGCAACGACGCGCGCGGGATCGCGCAGCTGATGCGGTTGGGCTGGTTCCGTCCGGTGCATTGCAAGTCGATGGCCGCGCAGGAGACGCGCGCACTGCTCACCGCGCGCAAACTGCTGCAGACAAAGCTTCATGATCTCGAGCTGAGCTTGCGGGGCGTTCTGCGCGGATTTGGCCTCAAGGTCGGGCCAACCACGCCAGCGCGCTTCGCGGAGCGGATCAGGGAACTGGTCGCCAGACATCCAAGCCTGGAGGTGATTGCGGACGGGCTGCTGGCGGCGCGTGTCGCGCTGCGGCGCGAGTTCGACTGCTTCGAGAAGCAGGTACGGGACGCGGCCCGCTGCGATACGCGGGCACGGTTGTTGATGT
>NZ_JBHMET010000272.1:0-518 GCF_042430365.1 Bradyrhizobium erythrophlei | reverse complement strand
AAGCGCAAACCAGACTGTGCGGGCGTTTCCGCTCACTCGAGCGAAAGGGCAAGCGGCGAACTGTAATCGTCACGGCGATTGCCCGAGAGCTATCCGCCTTCATTTGGGCGATCAATCGCGAGCTCATGCCACCTCAACAAGCGTAACGTCGTTGGGGGCTGTGGACCGCTCGAGTCGTGAGGTGCGCTCGACCGGCCCACAGCCCCCCTCTGTTGCAATCAGAAATCAGGGGGATAGTCGCAGACATCAATCGTGCAGAGGTGAAGGTGGGACCACGGCAGGGGAAATCCTGAAACCCATTATGTGGCCGATCATCCGATCGACGCCCGACGCTAGACCAGGGACAGCCCCAGACGAAAAAACGGAAATGCGGTATCCAACCCGCGCATCAGAGCCTGTTCACCGACGTCTTTGGGTCCCGCCTTCTCCTCTGCACGATCCATCAGCGCAAGAACTTCACGATGAGTCCTCGTGGAGATGAGAAACCGTGCGCTGTATGCTTGACTGGGGACATCAGA
>NZ_JBHMET010000271.1:2760-11753 GCF_042430365.1 Bradyrhizobium erythrophlei | reverse complement strand
TATCTGCCGGATCGACGAAAACCTCTTGCACCGCACGGCCGGACCATACATTCGGGTCAAAGTCAGAAGAACTCAGCATGAGCACATATCTTCCGGGTTACCCCTGAAAGCAGACATCGCTCGATGCAGTTGGCACGTCTCAAGCAGTGCGGGCGCTGTCCGCCTCAATCACCCGCGCCGGGATTTGGCGAGAAGTATTGGAGTTTGTCCGGCTTCCCCTCCCACTCCTTAGAGTCGGGCGGGGGCGCTTTTTTGACCATAATATTTGGCCAGATTTTCGCGTATTCCGCATTCAGCGACAGCCATTTCTCTAGCCCCGGCTCGGTGTCAGGCTTGATCGCGTCGACCGGGCATTCCGGCGCGCAGACCCCGCAGTCGATGCATTCGTCCGGGTGGATGACGAGCATGTTCTCGCCCTCGTAGAAGCAGTCCACGGGGCACACTTCGACGCAGTCCATGATTTTGCAGCGAATACAGCTCTCGTTGACGACGAAGGTCAATTAAGCGTCCTTTCAGCAGATCGCAGCGGTGAACTCATTCATGGTATCCGTCCGTCCTCGCGGTGCTCGTTCATGGGTTGAAAATGGACGCACAGAAGACCTACGTCCTCTGGCTGAATCGGAACACCGAGGAGCAGGCATTCAACGGCCGAGGGGCCCGTGCTAGGCAGGTTGCCGCACATCTCTCTGCCGAAGTGCGCGCAGTCCAGGCAAACACCGAACCGCCGATGCGCACCACCCGTAGCTAGAGTGGACAGCACTTGGTGCAGGGCGCGACGCATCGCAGTTCGCTCTGTCGCGTCGAGCGAATCCACGGCGCGCACCAGAACTTCGAACGGATCGCGTGCAAGCGCTTTTTTGCCCTTGCTCGTCAGTCGCAGACTTACGCTTCGCCCGTCCGTCTCGAATGGCTGTCGGACCAAGTACCCACCCGCTTCAAGCGCCTTAATGGCTTGTGTTGCAGTGCCGCGGGTTGTCGCTTGAAATTCCGCGAATGCCGACGGGGTCCGCGAGAACGGGTTGGCACGTGCGAAGAAGCGGAGCGCCATCCATTGGGCCGGACTGAGTTCACCGTCATAGCCCTCAGCCTGTACGAGCCGTCCCACCTGCAGCAGGAGCTCTGCCGTTTCGCGCGCTGACATGACTGCCTCTTTGGAAATATAATAGTGTTTCGAAATTAACTTGACAACCGATCGGGTGCAGATAATTGTGTTTCGAAACTAGTTTGAGGGCTTGATAATGGCCCGCAACGCGGCCCTGCCGATCCTTACGGACGAACCCGGCCTCACCCATTATCTTGAGGAAATTCGGCGGTTCCCGATGTTGGAGCGCCAGGAAGAATACCTACTAGCCAAGCGCTGGCGCGAGCACGGTGATCGCGACGCGGCGCACAAGCTGGTCACCAGCCATCTGCGGCTCGTGACCAAGATCGCCAGGGACTATCGCGGCTACGGCCTGCCGATCTCTGAGGCGATCTCCGAGGGCAATGTCGGCCTGATGCAGGCGGTCGAGCGCTTCGAGCCGGAGAAGGGCTTCCGGTTCGCCACCTACGCCGTGTGGTGGATCAAGGCGGCGATCCAGGAATACATCCTGCGGTCCTGGTCGCTGGTGAAGATGGGCACCACCGCGAACCAGAAGAAGCTCTTCTTCAACCTGCGCAAGGCGAAGAGCAAGATCTCCGCGCTGGACGAGGGTGATCTCCACCCCGACCAGGTGAAGCTGATTGCCAAGCGCCTCGGCGTGACCGATCAGGACGTGGTCGACATGAATCGCCGCCTTGGTGGCGACGCGTCGCTCAACGCCCCGATCCGCGACGACGGCGAAGCTGGCGAATGGCAGGACTGGCTGGTCGACAACTCGCCCAACGCCGAAGCCCTGATGGCGGAGAGCGAGGAATTCGATCATCGCCGGCAGGCGCTGAATGGTGCCATCGGCGTGCTCAACCCGCGCGAACGCCGCATCTTCGAGACACGCCGGCTCGCCGGGGAACAGATCACGCTCGTGGAGCTGGCCGAGGAATTCGGCGTCTCGCGCGAGCGCGTGCGCCAGATCGAGGTGGGCGCCTTCGCGAAGGTGCAGAACGCAGTGAAGCACCGCGTCGCGGCGATAGTGACCCCGGAGCCACTGCAGATGCGTTAGCTTCCAACCCCCTTCCATGGTTGGAGAAACTGACGATGGACGTGTCGCTATGGGTGCGTTTTACGGCAACCGAGCGACGCGAGAGGGGCGCCGCTCACCGGGTGCTGATCGAGCCCTCGCTCGACGATCCATGCGCGGCACTTTGCATCATCGACCGGGCGCCTAAGCCGCGCGCTGCAGATGGAAAGTTATCCGGCGTTTCATAATGAAGTCGGGGTGCCGATCGTGCGCATTGGTTGCCGCGAGTTCAAGTGCATTGGGGATATACCGCCGCAAGATCACCCACACATCTACCTAAAGATGGGCGATGCCAGTGAGATCGTCTGCCCCTATTGCTCTACGCTATTCCGGTTCGATCCGAGCTTGGGCGCACACGAAGCTGACCCGGCAGATTGTGCTTACGGTGATACGGACTGAGTTGAATTGCAGTAACGCTGCTTCCTTCGTCATGCCGGCCGCAGCGCCTTTACGGTTTCGGTACGCAGGCTTGACCTTGACGCCCGCGCGTCGCAGGTTTCGGGGCACCGCGCGCAGCTCGCGCGCCCAACAGACAGGATCTATCTTTCATGGCATTCGTGCAGTTCACGCAACCGGACGATCAGCCCATCGTCATCAACACGGATAGGATCGTGACCGCCACACCACTGCCTGACGGACAAGGCACGCGCATCACCTTGAACACAACGGTGGCTATGAGGACGTGACGCAACTCATCGCTGACGTGCTGCGGCAGTTGAACATAAGCGCGTAGGCTCAGGACATGGGCGAACCATTCCGCCGATCAAGTGAGATCGCGCACTTTCTTGAGTGAAATCAGCGCTGAGGTCGTGCGACAGCCATTACCGACCGGCTCGCCAAGCGGTTAGGCGCGGGATCCAACGCGGCACATTGATGCGCAACGCTTCGTATTCCGCCCCGAATGACTTCTTTAGAAGCGTCGGCTCTTCGTTGGCCACGACAAACAAGTGGCAGACGAGCCAGAAAACCACGCCGTAGGCGAACAGCCGCCAATCGCCGAACAGGACCGCCTGGCCGAAAATGACGGCGGCAACCGCCAGGTAGATTGGATTGCGCACATACCGATAGAGGCCGGTAACGACGAGATGTTGGGTCGGGGCGATCGGCGCCGGCGTGCCGACCCCCTGCAGCGCGAAACGCGCGAATGAATCCACGAGCCCGGCTACGCCGGCAAGAATGAGCGCGGCGCCGACGAAGCGCGTGAGCTCGACGCCGGGAAACGATAACCTGAACTCCCAGCGCGAAATCCACCATGGGACCACCCCGGCCACCACGCAGGGCGCGAACACGAAGAAAATGGCGGTGCCGATAACGGCGGCGGTTCTTCGCATGGACACGATCCGTTCCCTGGTATTCTAGCACTCCGCACCGGGAGCGTGTCAGGCCCGATGTCGCAGTTGGGTCAAAAGCTCCGTTTTGGCTCTTTGCCGGTTACTTCCGGTCCGCCTCGATGAACGGACATCGTCAGACCGCCCCGGCATGTCTCAAAGGGGCCAAAAGCGTCGTCTTGGCCGTGCGCGGATCACTTCCGACCTTCTCCGATAAGCGGACAACTTCTGCGCCGGTTGGACCGTCTCAATGGTGCTAATCTTTCAGCATCAGCTACCTTGTCCCCGCATAGTCAGGTCCCGGTCGCCGCGCCGCTGCATGAGGTGAAGGCAAACGGCTCACTACAAGCATCACCCACTCACGCGCGCCTGTGCCATCCTGGCGAATCGTCACTAAGGCGGTGTCCAAGGCGACATGAGGAAGTGAGGTCGACGACTTGAAGGGCTGCCGTCGAATCGAAGCCAGCGTTCTATGGGATGGCTGCTGCTCTTTAGATTTCAATCGCAGGCCGGAAGCGAAATGCCGCTCAAAGCATGACTACATGAGGGATTTGAGCGGAGCACTTGCGGTGATGGAAGCTGACGCCCCGCCGATGGAAGACGCGGCAAAAGCGATTCCGACTGCGGAGCCGAGTGGCAAATCATGGATTGGCCGCCCGTCGAGGTCGATCGGCGAGACGAGATGCGGCCGCCGAATGTTTCGCGAATCATCCGATGAGCCATCGCCCTTTATGGATATCGAACTTCACCAAGCCCTCGTCTCGCATTTTCAACAGGAGGGATTGGCAAGCTTCCTCATTCGCAACATTGGCGCGTTTCATGACCTCGTATACTTTGAGCGGCTTCTCACGGAGCGCGCTCAGGATATTTTCTCGATCGTTCGGCACGCCATACTCCTCCAACTGCCCTAAATCACTGAGAATACGAAAGCTGATCTTCCGTAACCACTCGCTCAACATTCCCTGATTTGCTCTTGATGCGGTATCTAAGACGTCCGTCTGCCTCAATGGGCATGCGTTGAACGATGGTGTAAATCATTGGTGGTTCAGTTGCGGCACGACCTTGTGGACCTTGGGGCTGGTGGTGAACGTCTTCATTCAGCTTATAGGCATATGACATGTGTCTACCTCCAAAATTTGCGGCTGCCATGCTGTGATGAAATGCACCCTGTTGTTCTTCCGGCGCCGCTCGTGCTGCTCCAGCAGCGCGCCCATCCATGTCAGTTACGATCGAAGCTGAAGGGATGCAGCCAGGTGCGAGCCCACAGATTCAAGAAGAAGATAATATGCTCGATCGACGATTTCGTCCAACGAGCGGGTACGCGTGAACATGGCTTGGGCCCGACCGAGTAACTCGTTGCGAGTCGGCATCCTGTTCAGATGAACGGCCGTCAGCGCGTCGGCGGCATGGCACTTTGCTTCGTTAAGCGCCTCCCGCAGGGTGGACAGTTCGGATGAGTGCATCGCCGATGTAATAGCCAGCGCAATCCGCTCAGCGTTGAAACGTTTGGCAAGCTGCTCGGCCGCTCGATTGATGGCCCGCGCTCCGAGCCGATGTTCGTTGCGCATCACCTGCTCGGGCGGCGCCTTCAGGTCCCAGACGATCCCAAGATAAGATAGCGCCTTCAAGATGTAGAAAGTCATATCAATTTCCCACCAACGAAACCCTTGGCGAACGCTACTTTGGTAGGCGTGATGATTGTTGTGCCAACCCTCACCCATCGTCACCAGTGCCAGTACCCAGTTGTTGCGAGAATCATCCCCGGTGACGTACCGCTTACGTCCGTGAACATGCGCGAGAGAGTTGATGCAAAAGGTTGCGTGATAAAGCAGCACCGTGCTCCACAAGAACCCAACCACCAGCCCGGACCATCCTGCGACGAGAAAACAGCAGGCAGCGAGCGCTATCGCAGGCAAGACCTCAAATTTGTGCAACCACCTTAATTCGGGAAACGATGCAAGATCCGCGACCTTCACCAGATCGGTCGCATCGTGTTGTCGCGCGAAGATCCAGCCAACGTGGCTGTACGCAAAACCTCTATGCCGGGGCGAATGCACATCTCGATGAGTATCGGAATGCAAATGGTGGTGCCTGTGTTTGGCCGCCCACCACAGGATGCTCTTTTGGGCGCTGCTTTGAGCGAGCGCGGCAAGGATGAATTGAAACAGTCTGCTGGTAGAGTAGGACCGATGCGAGAAGTACCGATGATACCCCGCGCCGATCGCGAACATGCGTAGCCAGTATATCGTCATGCCGATGACGACCGCCTGCCATGTAATGCCGGACCAGAACGCCGCGGCGCATCCCAGATGGATCAATGCAAATGGGAGCGCGGAAGGGTAGACGATATCGTCGTGCTGGTCGTCGACGTCGATGTTGGACATATCAATAATTTTCAGCTCCTTATGGCTTCTAGTCGGGCGCATGAAAAAGGTGCCCAAAGGCCGACTCAAAACACGTTTGCAGGGCACCCGCATACGCTCGCAAAAAGAGCCCCGCCGCTGGGGGGGGCCAGGTGGCGGGGTTCTCTACCAGAGGCTTTGCCAGTACATCCGTGGTCAAAGCATTGATGGCGTGTGGGGAGGCTTATACGGCGCGCAGATTTTCCGCAGCAGATTTGCCGGTCCGGCGGTCTGCGACCACGTCGAAGGAAACCTTCTGCCCCTCGTTGAGGGTGCTCATGCCGGCACGTTCGACCGCGCTGATATGAACGAAGACATCCTGGCTGCCTTGGTCCGGCTGAATAAAGCCGAAGCCCTTTTGGTTGTTAAACCACTTCACTGTTCCCGTAGTCATGGGAGATCGTCCTTCGAGTGTGTGTAGTTGAGACCGCGCCCAACGCGATCGGTTTAGTCGAGATCTGAGGGAGAGTCGTCAGTCAGGCGCGCTACTTGCGGCGAGGCCAAGTCGTTCGGCCGAAACTCGATGAGCAACATATAGTTGTCATGCAGTCGTATCGCAAGGAAATGTTTGGTTCCCTGGCGGAGTCGCGCATTTGCTCAGGAACGCGGACGCGAGAGGAGCATCCAAGGGGTCCCGATACCACCTAGGCGATGTCAAGGTGACTCGTGTTCCTTCGAGCCTTACGGGTCAGGTCTATCAGTTCCACAAGGATCGAGGCCTCAACCGGGCTATGCTCCAGCGGGCCAAGGCGGCCCGGGTTGATATCATGATGCTGACCGTCGACAGCATCACAGGCGGCAACCGCGAGCGCAACCTACGCACCGGATTTTCCATTCCATTCAGGCTGACGCTCGCCGGGATGCTGCAATTCGCGATCAAGCCCGTATGGGGGATCAACTGCGCCACTCGCGAGCGCTTCAAACTGCCCCAACTCGACGAGCACGTCGACATGAGCGGCGGCGCCCTTTCGATCGGTCGCTATTTCACCGAGATGCTCGACTCCTCTATGAACTGGGACGACGTGGCGGAGATGGTGCGGCAATGGAACGGTCACTTCTGCCTCAAAGGCATCATGTCCGCTGCCGGCGCCAAACGCGCCGCGGAGATCGGCTGCACGGGCATCGTGGTCTCCAACCATGGCGGCCGGCAGCTGGACGGCTCACGGGCATCATTCGACCAACTGGCCGAAATCGTCGATGCCGTGGGTGATCGCATCGACGTGCTCATGGATGGCGGGGGGACCCACGTCCTGAAGGCCCTCTCTGTCGGCGCCAAGGCGGTCGGCGTTGGTCGCTACTATCTTTTTCCTTTGGCTGCGGCCGGCCAAGCTGGCGTCGAGCGCGCGCTGGGCCTGACGCGAGCCGAAATAGAGCGCGACATGAAGCTGATGGGTTGCACTGCGATCAGCCAGCTCTCGCGCGACAATCTGCGGTTCAGATGAGCGATGCGCGTCAGCGAAGTCCTCACAACAGCCAAAGGAGCGCTTGGTCCGAGCGGACTGCAGTACGCCCGCCGCGCAGCCGCCTCGCGTCGGAGCTACGAGAACAACCGGTCAGCTGCCTTGTCGAGCCGCAGCCCTTCGGAAGCGCTTGCGCCATAAAAACGACCAATCAATTCGCCGGATGCCCGATAAATTTTGGTTCCCTTGAGCTCGTACAGCATCTTGCCCGTGAGGTCGAAAATGGCTGAACCGATCACGAGTCCGACGTGGACACCCTTACTATTATATATGTCGTGTTTCACGCGCGACCTCTTTGGTCGTGAGCCTCGCCGAGCGATGCTGCGCTCATTCGCCGGCAATAGCGAGGAAAATCGATCAGATTTGCCTATCGGGGCGGCTTCAGCTCGCCATCGCACCAGGCCAGCACTTCGGAATTGATCGGATCTGCGGCGGTCTGTGCTTGATGGACAAGCCCGCATTTCCTGCATCTTAAGGTCCAATGCTCGAAGCCGGGTCTTCCTGACACAACATGCAGCACTTCCATTGTGCCTTGGCACAGCGGACACCGCGGCCGTACAGTTTCGCGGGCCGAGAGTTTGTTCGTGAGTTGCGCGTCTGGCATGCGACACTCCCGGTTTGTGGCGGGAGCACAACACTCCAGTCACCGATGGCTGCCAATGACTGAGCGGTGATGCCCGATAGCCTACACCCAAGAACGCATTGGCGTGCGTTAGAAAGTACACACAGAGGAAGCTGCTATCTCTGGTTCCGGAAATCAATGCTGCGCAGGATGATGCCGGGCGGCGTGCCCTCGAGCTCGGTCGCCCGGTATTTGCCGTCGGCGCAGGCTTCGATACGATCGCGCAGCCTTATGAACTGCGCCTCGCGCTGGTCCCCTTTCGCTCGGGCACCTTCCAGCTCATCCATGGCAGAGGTTGAGACCGCGCAAGGAACCTCCCTCTCGCCGTCAAGCATCGAAAACAGGACGACCATCCTGTCGTATTCATAGCCGATGAAGCGACCGGGCGTCAGGGTCATGTCTCCTACTCCTAGCAAAAACGACGTAGCGACCAACGCCTCAGCCGTGCTCGGTAAGCCGGGCAAAATCCTCAAGGATGGCCGCGACCAGATCGCGATGCCTCGTGTCTTCCGGCGCCAGTCCTGCGGCATACAGTTTCAGGACGTAGCGCGCCTTGACGGCTGCCTCCGGCCACGACGCGGCGGGGTACGACAGCAGGTGATGTTCGATCTCGGCGCGGCGCTCCCGCAGCTCCCTCGCATGGGTCTCGACCTCGGCCAGCGCACGGCGGAGGTCGGTGGCCTTCTGTGCCGCCATGCCGCGGTGACTATCGAGGTCGAGCGGTTCGTCAGACATCGGAGGCGCTTGCATCAATGCGTTGCGCGTCGGCGAGATCGACCGAGCCGATCGAGACCATCTCGGTCACAAGCCCGCGCGAACCCTTTGCTGGAACGATGATCATGGTGGCGATGCGCCGAAACACCTCGAATGAGAGTCCCTCGATCGTCTCCTCGTCGGTGATGACGTCGTACTCGCCGGCGGGCAACAGGCGATCGATGCCTCTGATCCGGAAGGGGTGCTTGAAGGTAACGACTTCGCGTCGGGAACGCACGGTCATGCGCCTGCCTTTCACGAATGCCTGCGCG
>NZ_JBHMET010000271.1:0-2750 GCF_042430365.1 Bradyrhizobium erythrophlei | reverse complement strand
CCTAGAGGGCAGCATGCGCCCGTTCAGCCGCAATAGCTATCGCTTTCTTGCCGAGCGGCGGAAGCGGTTCCTTGTCGCGTGTTGCGTGCTTCTGCCGCGGCCGGCGCCAGACGCTTTAGCGCTCGCTATCGTCGGATTATCGGCGTACGGTCGGGGATCACCGCAATCCCCACGGCATTCACCGGTGACTGGGGGCGCGCGCGCTCCCGCCGCAAAGCAGCAGGAGCATTCCTTGCGGCGATCTCGCCTGGCCGACTGGATCGTGCCACCTGTCATTGTGCCGTTGTTACTTCTTATCCTGGTGCTCGCTGCGGCCATCTTTCATGCCTAAGGGGCTTTCCAGCGAAGCGGCTACCGGTTCGCGCAAGGAAAACGCGTCAAAGCGTCGCTCCGGCTCCGGGCGGATACAACTAAAATACCTGGTCGGCGGCAGCTACGAAGGATCTCGCGAAAATCTCGCCCGCATCACGGCAGCGGCCGCGCTAAGGAAGGCGAGGCAGCTTCTGCAACAGGGCGACACGGATGTGAGGATCTGCACCCCACGCGGGCAGGACCCGACGAATTCGATCGTCTCGAGAAACAGGAGAAGATCGACATCGCCAAAGGTGAGCGGCGAGCAAATCGGGAAGCCAAGAAGCCCAAAAAGGAAAAAATCAAGGTCATTACTGCGGCGCCCAGCCAGAAGGCGGCGACCTAGCAACCAAGCTTCGTGCCAGGGAGGAAGAAATAGCGCCGGTTGACCTGGTCAGTCTGTCAACGACCGGCTTCCTGAACGTGATTGCGTAGGCGATCGGCACGTGTGCTCGGCTCTGCGAGCTCCGATTTTGTTGGAATTGAAGGGGAGAGCCTCGCTCGTCGTGCGCAGGGCGGGCCGCTGGTGATCTCCTATTGGCCCAGCGCCGCCCGGTAAGGTCCGTGGTGCCTTTAATGTTTCAATCGAGTAGGTTCAAAAATGAATGCGGCTCTGAAAAGCGCTTCAGTTTCTGTACGAACCTCAATTGCGACATCCTCTCGCTCGTCGAGGGGCG
Organism: Bradyrhizobium erythrophlei; assembly: GCF_042430365.1. GTDB lineage: Bacteria > Pseudomonadota > Alphaproteobacteria > Rhizobiales > Xanthobacteraceae > Bradyrhizobium > Bradyrhizobium erythrophlei. The sequence goes on along the minus strand of NZ_JBHMET010000271.1, from coordinate 1,722 downwards.
GAAGATCCTTAGCTAGGCCGATCAGCGAATTCGCGGCTTCGATCTCGGCCGCCCTCTGATCGGGCAGGTCCAGCCCCTCTTCATCAGGGTAAAGGTCTTGTCCGCTTCGAATGTCGAAATAGTAGCGCGTCATGACCGGCTCACGATCAACAGGCGGGAGCGCAATGTCTCTCAGCCACCGACACCTGTGGAACCACTGCCGATGATGCCTACCAACTCCCAGGTCTTCGCTTGGTTCAAACTGAACTCGCGTAGGCCCTAAACTGAGTTGGACAACAGATATATCGTCCGGTCATCGAAACGCTCCTTGCATCCCCGAAATAAGTGTATAGCTTGACATCATTCGATTGGCCTTGCGCCTTGTAGATCGGTCGCAGAGACCCTTTTCCAAAGACATCGTCGCATTAAAAAAAGCGAAGTGGTGCTTTCGCGCGGCGTAAGCGCTCGCGCTTTGGAGAAACAAAAATGTCTACAGGCATCGTAAAGTGGTTCAACGGTCAGAAGGGATTCGGATTTATCACTCCCGATGACGGCGGAAAGGACGTGTACGTCCATGTCAGCACTGTGGAGCGGGCAGGCCTTCACCGCCTGGCAGAAGGCCAGCGGGTGAACTTTGAGATCAAAACCGACCCGAGGCGGGGCACAACCTCGGCCGAGAATCTTTCGCTGGGCTAGGTACTCAGTCAGTTTTGCCGTTTCCCGGATGTACTGGAACGGTGGTGCGGCCCGCTCTGTCCTCGGATTGAGCGGGCTTTTGCGCGCTCGCAATAAACAGTCAGTTGTGGGTGAACGATTCGACGTACTGCCAAAGCAGGCACCGAACGGCGCTGCGTTTTGGCTCGGGCTTGTGTCAACCGATCGGAGCAAACGACATTGCAAGTACTTGTCCGCGATAACAACATCGACCAGGCGCTCCGCGTTCTAAAGAAGAAGATGCAACGCGAGGGCGTCTTTAGAGAAATGAAGCGGCGACGTTCCTACGAAAAGCCATCGGAAAAAAGAAGTCGCGAAAAGTCTGAGGCTGTACGTCGAGCCCGCAAGCTTGCTCGGAAGCAGGCCATAAGGGAAGGATTGATCCCGGCACCGCCGAAAAGAGAGTTTCCGGTGCGTAAACCGGCTTTGCCCGCGCTCCCCAGCAGCGCACGGGCGGTTTAGAAGTGCTTCATAGGACCCTGCGGGCGGCGATGGTCTCCTCGTCGTTGCGGACGCGCTTACGCATATTGTGATCTCGTTCCGGCATCCATTGTGGCGTGTGCCCGTCGATCACGAGCCCGATCGCGGGACCTCTGCGCGCCTGCGCCTGCTCCATCGGCTCGTCACTGAGAAGCGCCGGCTGATAGGCGCTCAGCGTCTGCAGCGCGGCGATGCCGATGGCGCCGCCGAGGTTCCGTGTCATGTTGAACAGAGCGGATGCAGACGCCAGACTATTGAATGCGCCCCCCTGTTGTGCTGACGTCCGTTCAGGGTCAAAATGCGAAGAACTCAACGTGAGCAAATCCAGTCCGCTATGCCCCATTGAACGGACCACAATCAGCCGTGCGGCCACTTCGCTGATGGGTAGAGTCGAGATGTGGCGCGGTGGCGGTAGGCTGAACATATCTGTTTGCCGCCTCTTTCGTCTGGCGGTGCCTTAATGGTTCACCCTTGGCTCCGTTTCCACATCACCGGGTCACCGGAGGCGGTCGCCCGCCCCCGGTTCCCACAGAACGTGGCATGCGGATT
>NZ_JBHMET010000270.1:134661-138916 GCF_042430365.1 Bradyrhizobium erythrophlei | reverse complement strand
CCACCTGCCCAAACACACAGCAATGCTTCAATTTCTGGGCTTTTCAGCAGACTGCTAGAGCGTTTTCGAGCGAAGTGGATACCGGTTCGCGTGAAGAAAGCGCGTCAAAACAAAAGATTAGAGCCCCGTTCTGATTCAATCAAAACGGAAAGGCCCTACGCCATGATCCGGAAAAGTGTGAAGCGGTTTTCCGAAGAGATCATGCTCAAACAAGAGGCTAAAGCGCGATGATGATTCAACCTGATCTCATCGCGCTTTGGCGCGACGGCGTTCAGGAGCGATGTCCATGAGCAGAGGAATTGCTGCCGCAAACGTCAAGCTCAAGCGCGCATACGAAACTCCGGATGCAGCCGATGGCTTCCGGATATTGGTCGACCGGCTGTGGCCCCGCGGCCTCATGAAGGCAAACGCCGCCATCGATCTGTGGGCCAAGGACATTGCCCCCAGCACCGCGCTACGGAAGTGGTTCGGACATGACCCCGCTCGCTGGCAGGAGTTCCGGCGCCGGTATTCGGAAGAGATCCATCGGCACCGCGACAGGCTTGACGAGTTACGTGCGCTTGGTGCAGCGCGCCAGATCACGCTGGTGTTTGCGGCGCATGACGAAACTCACAACCACGCCGTCGTGTTGCGCGACGTTCTGCTCGGTCGGACTGCAGCGCCCATGGCCTCCTCCGGATCGCCGCACGCACATCCGTCGACTCATCGCAATAGATCCAGAACCTAAGGTAACCAGGGATGCCTTCCGCTGAACACGCGACGCATGGCCTGCACACGCACGATCACCCTGGTGGCTGGCGGCGATATCTCTATTCGACCAACCACAAAGACATCGGCACGATGTATTTCGTGTTCGCGATATGCGCGGGCTTGATTGGCGGCATCCTTTCCGTTGCGATCCGGATGGAACTGCAGCACCCGGGACTACAGGTTTTCTCCGATACGCATGCCTACAACGTGTTCGTGACCAGCCACGGCCTGATCATGATCTTCTTCACGCTGATGCCGGCGATGATGGGTGGATTTGGCAACTGGATGGTGCCGCTGCTGATCGGCGCCCCGGACATGGCCTTTCCACGAATGAACAACATCTCGTTTTGGCTGCTGCCCGCGTCGTTCGCGCTATTGATCACCTCGGTGTTCACCGCGGGCGAGCCCGGCTCGGACGGCGCCGGCACCGGCTGGACTCTCTACGCGCCGTTATCGACGGCCGGACACCCGGGCCCGGCAGTCGACTTTGTCATCCTGTCGATGCACCTGGCCGGTGCGTCGTCGATCCTGGGGGCGATCAACTTTATCACGACGATTTTCAACATGCGCGCGCCGGGCATGACGCTGCACAAAATGCCGTTGTTCGTATGGTCGGTCCTCGTGACGGCGTTCCTCTTGTTGTTGTCGCTGCCTGTGCTTGCCGGCGCCATCACCATGCTGCTCACCGACCGTGATTTTGGCACGACATTCTTTGGTGCCGCAGGCGGCGGCGATCCGGTCCTCTTTCAGCACCTGTTCTGGTTCTTCGGTCATCCCGAGGTCTACATCATGATCCTGCCCGGCTTCGGCATCGTGAGTCATGTGGTTTCCACCTTCAGCCGCAAGCCGCTGTTCGGTTATCTCGGGATGGTCTATGCGCTGGTCGCAATCGGGTTTATCGGCTTTGTGGTCTGGGCGCACCACATGTACACGGTGGGCATGTCTAGCAGCGCGCAGGCTTACTTTGCCTTTGCCAGCATGGTGATCGCGGTACCCACGGGCATCAAGATCTTTTCGTGGATCGCCACCATGTGGGGTGGTTCAATCGATTTCCGGACACCCATGCTGTGGGCCGTTGGATTTATCTTCGTGTTCACGGTCGGCGGGGTTACCGGCGTTGTGCTGGCCAATCCGGGCGTCGACCGGACATTGCAGGATACCTATTACGTCGTGGCCCACTTCCACTACGTGCTATCCCTTGGCGCCGTGTTCGCCATCTTCGCAGGCTGGTACTACTGGTTTCCGAAAATGACCGGATACGTCTATTCGGAGACCTTCGGCAAGCTGCACTTCTGGCTGACCTTCGTCGGCGTCAATCTGGCGTTCTTTCCGATGCATTTCCTCGGACTGTCGGGGATGCCGCGGCGCGTCGCCGATTATCCCGACGCGTTCGCCGGCTTCAATCAGATTGCATCGATTGGATCCTATATCTCCGCAATTGGCCTGATCGTGTTCCTTGTCGGCCTCGCAGTCGCATTTGTCCGCAAGGAGCGGGCTGCCGACAACCCGTGGGGCGCCGGCGCCACCACGCTTGAATGGACGCTATCGTCGCCGCCACCATTCCATCAGTTTCAGATCTTGCCCCGGATCGATTGATCGATGCTCTTGCGGCCCCGTTGCCGGCTTCGACGATCGCGGCCCATTGCGCATCGCCAGTCCGCCCTTCTCAACTTGCAATGACGAAGTGGAGGCAATGGGTGCGACAAAACAACCCGACGAGGCTGGGCAAGTAAAGGCTCTCTGGACATACGACCAGCGAAGCGCAATCCGCCACAATCATCCAGAATCCGCGATGCTCGCCACATAGGATTCCGGCAGCCCCATCTTGCGGGCCACCGATTGCAGGCGCACGGCGTAATCAGTGTTGCGAGTTGTCGCTGCCGGCAGCGTAGGCAGATTGAAGCACAGCGCCGGCTCGGCCGATCCGTCCGGCAGATGCGCGAGCACCGGCTCGGGCCGGTATGCGGCCACGCTGTCATCCGCGTAGAGCGCATCCAGGTCGTCGTGCGGCATCGTCATGACGATGCCATGCACCCGGCCGCCCTCGTGTGGCACCAAGGTTGCGCGCTCACCGAGTTGCAGGCGAAAGCGATCGACATGGGCTGTCCTCACATTACGCGGTCGGAAGCCTCGCGCGTGCAGCGCCTCCGGGTCCATGAAAAGGCCGTAGAAAAAGACGGTGACCTGCCTCGCCATCTTGCGGATCCCCTTCCCTGTGGCGTTCATATAGGTCAGCGCACGCGTGCGCCGAAACAGGTCCAGCATCCTAGCGTCCCCAACGGTCCTGCCAGAGCCTTTCGCCGATCTGGCAGTTGACCCTCGGCTCTTTCCCGGCCGCGGGAACGACCCTGTGGTCGGGCGTATGCCCCGCGACCTCGAGCAGGAGTTTTGTACGAATTGCGTCCTTGAAATTTTCGCGGTCCTTGATGGAGACGACAAAGGAGCCTGGTCCACCGATCACGCAGTCCTCGTAGTACCAATCGAGGTTGTCGATATCCATTGTTGAATAGGATGGTTCCTTGATCATGATTGGCAGACCGTTGATGACGATGCCCTTGGCCAGCGCCTCGTCACGAGCAGGCGTGATGGCAGGTCCATTGTTGTTCGGACCATCGCCGGAAATGTCGATCACGCGCCGCAGGCCTCGATGCGGATTCTGATCGAAGAATGGCATCGCGAACAGGATGGCACCTGAGATCGAGGTTCGCGCTCCTCGCCGAACGGGCGTCTGCATGATTTCGTTGCCGACGGCATCAGCCGTCTCTGGTCCGTCGATCACTCGCCACGGAATGATGACCTTTTGGTCGCCGGACGACGACCATTCGAAGTACATAATCGAAATCTTGCCGTTCGGACCGCCTCTCAGCGCCTGCAGGAACTCCTTGGAGACGATGGCCTGGGCATACCCCTCCCGCTGAACGGCGAGTTCATCGAGATCCATCGAGTAGGATACATCGACCGCAATGATGAGCTCTACGTCAACGGAAGGCGTAACCTGCGTATCCGCAAGTTCTGGTTTTTCGGCTGACGCCGCATCGGCCCGAGGACCGCCGGAGGCGAGCACAGCAGCCGCAAGCATCGCACCGACTAAAACACGCCATCGCATTTTCGAACCTCCGCGGGTCGCAAGGTTGACATGCAATCTTGGCCGCGCAAGGCCGAACTATCAGCTGTCACGCTTATGTTAGAGGCAAGAATCCGGGCTACCAACCGGTCCGCGCACCCCGCGGCGCCACGCACCGAGTCCGGCCCTTGGCATTGATTTGCCCGACATGGCAAGTCCCGGTGAGAAAAATATTTCTGTTTTTCGAAAGCAAAAATTAGTGTAAGACTGCGCTCGTCTCACCCGATGAGGGGCGGCTCGCGATCGTCACGAACGTGGTGTGGGATGCGGTGGACGCCGAGCGCGCAACTGACGTGTGCGTGCAACGCGGACGGTGAAGTCGTGTGGTCCTGACGCCCCAGTGGTCGGTGTCTCTTCGCAAAAAGATCAAGGTCTTTCGCG
>NZ_JBHMET010000270.1:54126-134651 GCF_042430365.1 Bradyrhizobium erythrophlei | reverse complement strand
GTCTCGCCGGGGAGAGCACGAAGGAAACCGTAAAACCATCGCGCAGGGAAAGCCGGAGTGAATCCGGTTTCACCTGTGGTCCTACCTCCCGTGCTTTTTGCTGCACGGGACCCATGGGTGCGATCGGCACCCGGCTTTCCCTGCGCCCTCTGTTCTTCAGGAGGGTGGAACGAGACGCAGGGCTCGGACGATTCACGTCGCGAGAATGCGGACGCACATCCTCATCGCTGTTTGACAACTGAATCAGCCAATACTGTCATTGCGAGCGAAGCGAAGCAATCCATACCTCAGCATATACGGAGCGATGGATTGCTTCGTCGCTTCAGCGCAAAATTGCATTGCAATTTTGTCGCGAGCTCCTCGCAATGACGTCGCCGCACGAGCCGATCCGCGCACCGGCGGCTCGCGGATATTGCGGAATATTTCTGACTCCCTGGCGGTCCTGGCAAAAGGCCCACACGCACAACACAAGGACCAGTCGACGACCTCTAATCACCCCGTCGGAATTCCGCCGCGCGGACACGACATTTAGACCAAATGCGTAGGTAGTCGTCCGGATGTTTTAGGTCGCTCGATCTCGTTAAGCAGCTTCCGGCTCGCAAAAAGAAACGCCATGAAGCAGCTGATCTATCGTCATCGGGATATCGCCTACACACTCATTCAAATCGAACCGGATGTTTGGCATTGGTCGTTCGAAATCAACGGCACACGCCGGAGCGGCACCACGCGCGTGCGGCTCGGCTTGCTCGCACAGCGCCGGGTCTGCATGATCATCGATCGGGAGCTGAAAAGCGCGGCACGCAGGAAGCAAGAGCCGGATTAGGCTTCGGCGTCGACCGATGGCCCAGCGACTCGCTACACCAAGACGTGACATGGCGGAAAACCTGCCCTGCCGGCGGGCGCTAGGCGCGCCTCTGCCAAGCTGCTAGCCTTTCGCGCTTCAGATCAGCCTTGCAAGTTTAAGGATCGGAGCATGGACAACCGTAGTGATGTGTGGCGCGGCGTTGACGCGATCAAGCCGCGTTTCATCGAATTGAGCGACCGGGTGTGGGCGATGCCGGAGGTCTGCTACACCGAGGCCCGCTCATCCGCCGAACATCTGGCCGAGCTGCGCCACCAGGGTTTTCGCATCACCGAGAACGTCGCCGGCATCCCGACCGCGGTGATGGGCGAATGGGGCGAGGGCGGCCCGGTGATCGCCTTCCTCGGGGAATATGATGCCCTGCCCGGCCTCAGCCAGGAAGCCGGCGTCGCCGAACATCGCCCCGTCGCGGCCGGCGGCCACGGCCATGGCTGCGGCCACAATCTGCTCGGCTCCTCGGCGCTGCTTGCCGCCACCGCCGTGAAGGACTGGCTCGCCGCCAACAAGGTGCCGGGCCGCGTGCGCTATTACGGCTGCCCCGCCGAGGAAGGCGGCGCGGCCAAGGCCTTCATGGTGCGCTTCGGCGCCTTCGAGGACGCCGATATCGCCATCACCTGGCATCCGCACAGCTTCTGGGAAGTGGCGGTGACGCCGTCGCTGGCCAACACCCGCGCCGACTTCTCCTTCACCGGGCGCACCTCGCATGCTTCGGCCTCGCCGCATCTCGGCCGCAGCGCGCTCGACGCGGTGGAGTTGATGAATGTCGGCGTCAACTACATGCGCGAGCATATGCCGAGCGACGCCCGCGTGCATTACGCACTGCTCGACACCGGCGGCATCGCGCCCAACGTGGTGCAGGCCCATGCCCGCGTGCGCTATTCGATCCGCGCGCGCGACCTGCCCGGCATGAACGAGCTGGTCGAGCGCGTGCACAAGATCGCGCAGGGCGCTGCGCTGATGACCGAGACCAAGGTGGAGATGAAGATCATCTCCGCGGTCTCCAATATCCTGCCCAACACGCCGCTGGAGGAGACGCTGCACCGGATCATGGAGGAGCTCGGCCCGCCGCACTTCGACGACGCGGACCGGGACTTTGCCGGGAGGATCCGCGCGACCTTGACCGAAAAGGACATCGCTTCTGTCTATTATGCGATCGGGATGGATCCGACCGACCGGCCGCTGGCCGATTTCCTGGTGCCCATTGACGCCAAGCGCAATCCCTTGATCGGCTCGACCGATGTCGGTGATGTCAGCTGGGTGGTGCCGACCGTTCAGGTCCACGCGCCGACGGTCGCGATCGGCACGCCGTTCCACACCTGGCAGGTGGTGGCGCAGGGTAAGACCCCCGCCGCCCACAAGGCGATGGTGCAGGCGGCCAAGGCGATGGCCGGCCTCGGCGTCAAGGCGCTGCTGGAGCCGGACCTGATCGCCGCCGCCAAGGCGGACCTGAAGAAGCGGACCGCCCGCACCCCCTATGTCAGCCCGCTGCCGGACAATGTTGCACCGCCGTTGGACATGTCGCTGGCCTGACCGCACACGCAACGAATGCGCACCCCGGACCGGATCCGCGGTGCGCGTCAGAAAATTATTGGAACAAAGGATAACGAACAAATTTTCCGCAATTCAGGGGGCTGGGAAGCGCACTATGGCGCGAAAATGCCGAAGCCACGTGCGCCGGCGAGGCATTTTGCACAAGCGATAGCCAAAAGACCTATGGGTTGGGGCGCGTGAGGCGTTGACCTGCGAGGTCATTCGGTGTGCCATCTGCCGCCAATGACCCGGCGGCCGATTTCCGCGGCGCCGCAATCAAACCGGAACGGATGAGGGGCAACGATGTTCGACAAAAACCTGCGAACCATGATCGGCGACGTGAAGGACGGGCGCATGGATCGCCGCGCCTTCGTCCAACGCATGATCGCTGTCGGCCTCACCGCACCAATGGCCAACCAGATCCTCAGCCTTGGCGGCGTCGCGATGGCGCAAAGCCCCAACCCCTACAAGCCGACCAAGCGCGGCGGCGGCGGCCCGCTGAAACTCCTGTGGTGGCAAAGCCCGACCCTGCTCAATCCGCATTTCGCCACCGGCACCAAGGACCAGGACGGCTCGCGCATCTTCTATGAGCCGCTGGCGAGCTGGGACGCCGACGGCCATCTCAACCCGATCCTCGCCGCCGAAATTCCCTCGATCCAGAACGGCGGGCTCGCAGCCGACGCCAAGTCGGTGGTCTGGAAGCTCAAGCCCGGCGTCAAATGGCACGACGGCAAGCCGGTGACCGCCGACGATCTCGTCTTCAACTGGGAATATGCCACCGATCCGGCGACGGCGGCGGTCTCGAGCGGCACCTATGCCGGCATGACCGTTGCAAAGGTCGACGACCTCACCATCCGCATCACCTTCAAGGAGCCGACGCCGTTCTGGGCCAACGCCTTTGTCGGCGGCTATGGCTGCATCATCCCGAAGCATCTGTTCGCCGACTACAAGGGTGGCAAATCGCGCGAGGCGCCGAACAATCTGAAGCCGGTCGGCACCGGCCCCTACAAATTCGTCGAGTTCAAGCCGGGCGATCTGGTGCGCGGCGAGATCAATCCCGATTACCACATGGCGAACCGGCCGTATTTCGACACGATTGAGATGAAGGGCGGCGGCGACGCCGTTTCGGCCGCGCGCGCCGTGATCCAGACTGGCGAATATGACTTTGCCTGGAACATCCAGGTGGAAGACGAAGTGTTGTTGCGCCTGGAGAAGGGCGGCAAGGGCAAGACCCTCTACGCCGTCGGCGGCGACATCGAATTCATCGCGATCAATTTCACCGATCCCAACACCGAGGTCGACGGCGAACGTTCGTCGATGAAGACCAAGCATCCGATCCTGTCGGATCCGACCGTGCGCAAGGCGCTTGCGCTGCTGGTGGACCGCGAATCCGTCAAGAAGGCGATCTACGGCCGCGCCGGCCGCACCACCGCCAACTATCTCAACGGTCCCGAAGAGTTCGTGTCCAAGAACACCAGGTGGGAGTTCAACATCGAGAAGGCGAGCGCGCTGCTGGACCAGGCCGGATGGAAGGCCGGCGCCGACGGCATCCGCGAGAAGGACGGCAAGAAGCTGAAGCTGCTGTACCAGACCTCGATCAACGGCCCGCGCCAGAAGACCCAGGCGATCGTCAAGCAGGCTTGCCAGAAGGCCGGCATCGACGTCGAGCTGAAATCGGTGGTGGCCTCGGTGTTCTTCTCCTCCGACGTCGCCAACCCCGACACCTATGCCAAGTTCTACGCCGACATCGAGATGTTCCAGATCCCGATGACGCAACCCGATCCGGCCCTGCATATGCGCCGCTACCACTCGCGCGACGTCGCCACCAAGGAGAACAAGTGGCAGGGCCGTAACTTCCCGCGCTGGGTCAACAAGGATTTCGACGCTGCGGTCGACGCGGCCGATACCGAGACCGATCCGATCAAGCGGGCGGACCTCTACATCAAGTGCAATGACCTGATGTGGCAGGACACTGTCGTGATTCCCGTGATGCATCGCCTCGCGGTCGAGGCCTGCTCCAATACGCTGCGGCCGGCGCTGTCCGGCTGGGCCAACCAAACCGACAATCTGCAGGACTGGTACCGCGAGGCCTGAGACACGGGCAAGCACGGTGACCCGGCCAAGGTCATCGTGCTCCACTCCCTAGTTCGGCATGATATTTGCCGGAAACCGCTCTCCATGTTTCCGGATCATGCCCCAGGCGGATTGTTGCTTCATGAGTCAGTACATCCTGCGTCGCCTGCTGATCGCGATCCCGAGCCTGCTCGGAATTTCGCTCGTGCTGTTCGTCGTGCTGGCGCTCGCGCCGGGCGATCCGTTCAGCGAACTGGCGACCAACCCGAACGTGCCTCCCGAAGTGCAGGCCGCACTTCGCGCCAAGTTCGGGCTCGACGACCCGATCTATCTTCGCTACCTGCGCTGGCTCGTGGCGATGGCGCAGGGCGACTGGGGCTTTTCCTTCGTCAGCCGGATCGACGTCGACACCCTGATCCTGCAGCGCCTGCCTGCAACACTTTACGTGGTAGGCTCGTCGCAACTGCTCGCGCTCCTGATCGCGATCCCGGTCGGCGTCTTTGCGGCCACCCGGCCCTATTCGATCTTCGACCAGATCGCCAACACCTTTGCGTTCATCGGCTTCTCGCTGCCGACATTCTTCACGGGCATCCTGTTCATCCTGATCTTCTCGGTGAAGCTGGATTGGCTGCCCTTCGTCTACACCGATGTTCCCGGAAGCGGCATTCCCTGGATGCTGGAGATGATCAAGCAGGCCATCATGCCGGTGATGGTGCTCGGCCTGTTCCAGGCGGCGTCGATGACCCGCTTCGTGCGCTCGGCCATGCTCGACGTGATCCGCCTCGACTACGTGACGACCGCGCGTGCCAAGGGGCTCGGACAGGTCAAGGTGATCGTCAAGCACGTGATGCGCAACGCGATGATCCCGGTCGTCACGTTGATCGCGCTGCAGATGCCGGCCGTATTCGGCGGCGCCATCGTCACCGAGCAGATCTTCCGCATTCCCGGCATCGGCTCGCTGCTGATTTCATCCATCCTCGCCAATGACACGCCGGTCGTGATGGCCGTGACCTTCGTTTTCGCGTGTCTCGTGGTGCTGTTCAACCTGATCGCAGATGTCCTCTATGGCTGGCTTGACCCTCGCATCTCCTTCCGCTGAGCGGAAGGCGTACTCGCCCTGGCGCGAGACCTGGCGCCGCTATCGCCGGCACCGGCCGGCCGTGGTCAGCGCCGGCCTGCTGCTGGTGCTGATCCTGGCCGTCGTGATTGGGCCGTTCCTTTGGCGCGTCTCGATCAACGACATCGACGTGGTGGCCGGCCTCCAGGGCCCCTCATTGGGCCATCCCTTCGGCACCGACGATCTCGGCCAGGATATCCTCGCCCGCATGATCTATGGCGGACGCATCTCGCTGGCGGTCGGGCTCGCCGCGATGATCGTGTCGGTCATCGTCGGCACGCTGATCGGCTCAGTCGCGGGCATGTCGCGCGGCCCGCTCGGCTACGCCTTGATGTGGCTGACCGACCTGTTCCTCTCGCTGCCGCAACTGCCGCTGCTGCTGCTGCTGATCTACCTGTTCCGCGACGGGCTCAAGACCGTGTTCGGCCCGGAGGGCGGCATCTTCATCCTGATCGTGCTCGTGATCGGCGGGTTACGCTGGATGCCGGTCGCGCGGCTGGTGCGCGCCCAGTTCCTCTCGCTTCGCGAAAAGGAGTTCGTCGAAGCCGCCCGCGCGCTCGGCGCAAGCCCGGTGCGGCAGGTGGTGCGCCACATCCTGCCCAATGCGGTGGGACCCGTGATCATCGCCGGCACCATCGACGTCGCCGCCGCCATCATCGCGGAATCGACGCTGTCGTTCCTCGGCCTCGGCTTCCCGCCGGATACACCGACCTGGGGGCGCATCCTTTACGACGCCAAGGACTTTCTCGATATCGGTCCGCACTGGGCGCTGTTTCCCGGCGCCGCCATCTTCATCGCCGTCGTTTCGATCAATTTCATCGGCGACGGCCTGCGCGACGCGCTCGATGCGCGCAAGGTGATCTGATGGCGCCGCTGCTCGAGATCAAGGGCCTGAAGACCCATTTCGCCACCGACGACGGCATCGTGCAGGCCGTCGACGGCGTCGACATCAGCATCAACAAGGGCGAGACGCTGTGCGTGGTCGGCGAGTCCGGTTGCGGCAAGACCGTGACCGCGATGTCGATCCTGAAGCTGATCGCGATGCCGCCGGGCCGCATCGTCGAAGGCGAGATCATCTTCGAGGGCCGCGACCTCGTACCCCTGACGAGCCATGAGCTCGACGACATCAGGGCCAAGGAGATCGGGTTCATCTTCCAGGAGCCTATGACCTCGCTCAACCCGGTGCTGACCATTGGCGAGCAGATCGCCGAAAGCCTGCGCCGCCACGAAGCCGTCACCAAGAAGCAGGCCCTTGAGCGCACCATCGAGATGCTGAAGCTGGTGCAGATCCCCAACGCCGAAGGACGCGTGCACCATTACCCGCACCAGTTCTCCGGCGGCATGCGCCAGCGGGTGATGATCGCGATGGCGCTGGCCTGCCGGCCCAAGCTGGTGATCGCCGACGAGCCGACCACCGCGCTCGACGTCACCATTCAGGCACAGATCCTCGACCTCCTGCAGGACATGAAGGAGCGCTTCGGCATGGCGGTGATGCTGATCACCCATGCCATGGGCGTGGTCGCCGAGACCGCGCAGCGCGTCGTCGTGATGTATGCCGGCAAGGTGGTGGAAGAGGCCAATGTCGATGCGTTGTTCGCCGATCCGCGCCATCCCTACACCCAGGGCCTGATCCGCTCGATCCCGCGCATCGACCTCGCCGCCGAGCAAAAGACACGGCTCGAGGCGATCGGCGGCTCGGTGCCGATCCTGATCAATCCGACCCCCGGCTGCCGCTTCGCGCCGCGCTGCAAATACGCGATGAGCATCTGCACCGAGAAGGAGCCGCGCTTGCGCGAAATCGCACCCGGCCATCGCATGGCCTGCCATCTCGGAGATGCGCCATGACCGAGCCCCTGCTGCGCGTCACCGATCTCAAGAAGCATTTTCCCGTGCTGGGCGGGCTGCTGTCGCGCGAGGTCGGTCAGGTCTATGCGGTGGACGGCGTGTCGTTCTCGGTCAATCGCGGCGAGACGCTGGGACTGGTCGGCGAATCTGGCTGCGGCAAATCCACCACCGGGCGCTGCGTGCTGCGCCTGATCGAGCCGACCTCCGGCGAGGTGGTGTTCGACGGGCAGAGCGTGACCGGTCTCGGTGGCGGCGACCTGCGCGCGATGCGGCGGAACATGCAGCTCGTGTTCCAGGACCCGTTCGCTTCCCTCAATCCGCGGATGACGATTGGCGCGATCCTCGGAGAACCCTTCATCATTCACAACCTGATCACGTCGGCCGGCGAGCGTGACGAGCGCGTCGCGAGCCTCCTGGTCAAGGTCGGGCTTAAGCCTGAGCACATGCGCCGCTACCCGCATGAGTTCTCCGGCGGCCAGCGCCAGCGCATCGCGATCGCCCGCGCGCTCGCGCTGGAACCGAAACTCTTGGTCTGCGACGAGCCGGTGTCGGCGCTCGACGTCTCGATCCAGGCGCAGGTGATCAACCTGCTGGAAGACCTGCAAGCGGAGTTGAATCTCACCTACCTGTTCGTCGCGCACGACCTCTCGGTCGTCGAGCACATCTCGGATCGCGTCGCGGTGATGTATCTCGGCCGTATCGTCGAGCTCGCCAAGGCGAGCGACCTCTATCGCAACCCGCAGCATCCCTACACCAAGGCGCTGCTCTCGGCCGTGCCGGTGCCTGATCCCAAGGCGAAGCGCGCGCGCATTCGTCTCAAGGGCGACGTGCCGAGCCCGATGAATCCGCCGAAGGGCTGCCATTTCCATACCCGATGCCCGATCGCCGTGGAGCGCTGCCGGCACAGCGCGCCCGAGCTGAGGGAAGGAAGCAACGGGCATTTTGTCTCCTGCCACCTGGCATGATTACGGCGGCGCTAGCGCCGCCGCTTTGTCCGTGCGGCACTCGCCCTGGCCCTTGCTTTCACTTTCGCTCTTGCGGGCCGCTTGCGGATCGTCTCCCGCGCGGGCGCCTCGTCGTCGGCATCGCTCGCATCCGTCCGCAACGTGTCGAGCATCCAGTCGCGGAACGCACGCATGCCCGGCGTCAGCTCCTTCGACTTCAGCCAGGTCAGCCAATAGGATCCCGCGGGAACCTCGGCGACAAACGGCCGGGCCAGCCGGCCCGAACTCAGCTCGTTCTCGAACATCGCGATCGGCACCAGCCCCACGCCGACGCCGCGCGACGCGGCTTCCGCCATCGCAACCGAGCTGTCGAAGATCGGCCCCTGGATCTTCGGACACGGCGCGCCCGCGACCGCAAACCACAGCGGCCATTCCTCGGCCCGGTAGGAGCGCAGCAGGAATTCCTTGGCGAGATCCGACGGCTTGCGCAGCCGTTCCGCGACATCCGGGCGGCACACCGGCGAGAGCGGCGCAGCCAGCAGATGGATCGCCTCGGTGCCGTGCCAGAACCCATCGCCGAAGCGGAGCGCGAGATCGAGGCCGTCGCCCGCGATATCGACGCGGTTGTTGTTGGTGAGAAGGCGCAGGTCGATATAGGGATGCGCGCGCTTGAAATGGTCGATGCGCTGCAGCAGCCATCCGGTCGCGAACGTCGCGACGCAGCCGACCGTGACGACCTCGCGCGTGCCCTTTGCCTCGATCCTGTCGATCGCGGTACCGATGCGGTCGAGCGCATCGGTCAAAACCGGCAGCAGCGCCAATCCCTCATCGGTGAGCACAAGGCCGCGGGGCAAGCGGCGGAACAGGCTCGCGCCCAGCATGTCCTCGAGCTGCTTGACCTGATGGCTGATCGCGGTCTGCGTCACGCGCAGCTCGAGCCCTGCGCGGGTGAAGCTCAGAAGCCGTGCCGACGCCTCGAAGGCGCGCAGCGCGTTCAGCGGAAGATGCCGGCGCACGTCGTCATGACCAAGTTTTTCTCATGCCTCGCTGTATAAATGATTGTTTGTACGCCGTCACGCCGTTCGGCAGGTTCGCGCCGTCAACGGAGAATCGACATGCTGACGAGACGGACTTTCGGACTGCGCACCCTAGGCCTCGCGGTCTCCTTCACGCTGCCGCGACAGAGCGCCGCACAGGGGCACGGCGACCGAGTGCAACGGCTGCAACAGGAGCTTGCTCGCATCGAGCAGGACACCGGCGGCCGGCTCGGCGTCGCCGCGCTCGACACCGAGACCGGGTTACGTGCAGCTCTGCGCGGCGACGAGCGCTTCCCGATGTGCAGCACCTTCAAGGCGCTGGCATCCGCCGCCGTGCTGCGCCGGGTCGACCGCGGCGAATCCAGCCTCGATCAACACGTGCAGTTCGAGGCCAAGGATTTGTTGGCCAACTCGCCGATCACCAAGGAGCGAGTCGCGTCCGGCATGACGCTCGCCGAGATCTGCGAAGCCGCCATCACGCGGAGCGACAACACCGCCGGCAACATGTTGCTGCGCGAGATTGGTGGCCCCGCGGGCCTCACGAGTTTCTTCCGTACAATCGGCGATACCGTGAGCCGGCTCGATCGCTGGGAGTTGGCGCTGAATGAGGGCATTCCCGGCGATCCACGGGACACCACGAGCCCGACCTCGATGCTGAATAACCTGCAGCGCGTCCTCCTCGGCGATGCATTGTCGGCGCCGTCGCGCCAGCAACTGACGGATTGGATGGTCGCCAACAAAACCGGCGACGCACGGCTGCGTGCCGGTGTCCCGAGCGGCTGGCGCGTTGCGGACAAGACCGGAACCGGCGAACGCGGCACGGCGAACGATATCGGCGTGTTCTGGCCGCCCGGCCGCAAGCCGATCGTGGTGACGACCTATCTGACCGGCGCGCAGGCTCCCGCGGAGCAATGCAATGCGGCGATCGCGAAAGTTGCACGAACGGTCGTCGACGTGACCACGGGGCCGGCCGGCTAGCTCCCACGCGGCTTGGCAGCTCAAGGAGATCGTGCGACGCTGACCGAAACGGCGGTGCTGTCGAGATCGCCGTGGCGGAGGACCGCATTGTGTATCGTCGCATCGCTCTCGCCGCGCTGTTCGTCGCCGGCGCAACGCACACCGGCCTCGCCGCGCAGGACCCTGCGCGGTGCCGCGAGCTGACCCGCAAATACGAGACGGGAAAGGCCCAGTTCACCGCCATCGAGGTGTCGCTGACGCTGTTCGCCGCAGCCAACGCCAATTGCGTCAACCTCGCCACCCGTTTGCTCGACGGGGGCGCTTCCGTCGACGCGCGCGACCGGCTCGGCGCCCGACCGCTGAGCCAAGCCGCCCGCTCCGGCCATCTCGAGATGGTCGACCTTTTGCTTTCGCGCGGCGCTCCGGTCGATGCGCGCAACCTCGATGGCGCAACCGCGCTCTATTTCGCTGCGGACCGCGGCCATGTCGCCATCGTGCAGCGGTTGCTCGATCGCGGCGCCGACGTCAACCTCACCGGCCGCAGCGGCGCCTCTCCGGTCGCGGCCGCCTCTTATGCCGGCAGGGACATGGTGGTGCGCATGCTGCTGGCGCGCGGCGCCGACGGCCGCAAGGCTGATGACACCGGCAAGCCGCCGGTCGTGTATGCCGCCGCGAGCGGCCAGCTCGGCATCGTCAGGCAGTTGCTGGCGCAGCATATCGACGTCAACGCCCGCTACGCCAACGAGCTCACGCTGTTGATGTGGGCGTCGGGCCCCGACGAGGCGGTCCCGGAGACGCAGGCGCTCGAGGTCGTCGCCTATCTCCTCGATGCGGGCGCGAAGATCGACGCTGCCGACGCGCGTGGGCGCACCGCGCTGATGATCGCCGCCGAGGGCAATCATCCCGCGATCGTCAAGGCGCTGCTCGCGCACGGCGCCGATCCGAGCCTGAAGGACAAGGCCGGCAAGCGCGCCGCCGATCTGACCGTTCTCACGGCGCTCCGCCAGGAACTAACGCCGCGCTGATCGCACTCACAGCCCCGCCAGATAATCCGCCAGCGCGGCAAGGTCGTCGGGCGACGTCGCAAGCATTAAATCCGACATGCCGGGGTTATTGCCGCGCGCACGGGTGCGGAAATCGGCGATCGTCTTGGCGAGATAATCGCGTCCCATGCCGGCAAGCCGCGGCACGGTACCGTCGCCCTGGAATCGGTCGAGATGACAGGCCGGACAGCCGACCGAGCGGCTGGCGCTGACCGCCTTCTCCGCGATGTCCTTCGGCGCGCGCGGCTGGCCGAGATCGGGCCACGGCTTCTGCGAGAAATATTCGGCGATCGCCAGCATGTCGTCGCGCTCGAATTGCGAGGCGATCGGCTCCATGATCTCGTTCTTGCGGTCGCCACGCTTGAAGTCGCGGAGCTGAATGTAGAGATAGCCGGCTTGCTGGCCCCAGATGGTCGGGATCGTCTTGTCGACCGGCTTGCCATTCTCGCCATGGCATCCGGCGCAGACCTGAGCCCTCTCCTCGATCGTTTCCGCACGCGCGCCGGCCCCGAGCACAAGCAGCACGGCGGCGCACATCGAAAGTCTGCCAGTCATCCGTTCATCCGAAGGAAACAGAAGCGGGACCGAACGGGTCCCGCTTCGCCGCAAATGGGAGCGATCAGCTCAGTTGAGCGTGAAGGCTATGATGTTGTTGCCCCGCTTGTAGTCGATCTGAGTGTTACCGCCCGCGCCGACCACGATATACTGCTTGCCGCCGACCATGTAGCTCGACGGCGGCGCATTGACACCGGCGCCGGCGCGGAAACTCCACAGCTCCTTGCCGTTGGAGGAATTGTAGGCCGCAAACTTGCCGTTGCCTTCGCCGGTGAACACCAGGCCGCCGGCGGTAGCGAGGATGCCGCCGATCATCGGCTCGGGCGTCTTGACCTGCCACTTGATCTTGCCGGTGTTGTAGTTCACCGCGGTGATGTTGCCGGATTGCTGCTCGCCCGGGATCGACGTGAACGCGCCGCCGAGCCACAGCTTGCCGTTCGGATAGGGCGAGATCTCGACCCGATAGGTCATCGGCTGGTGCAGGTTGATAGCGTAGGCCAGTTCTTGTCCCGGGTCGGTCGCGATCGGCGACCATTCGACGCCGCCATTGGCGCCCGGCAGCATCCGCGCGCCTTCCTTGGTCGGCAGCACCCACATGTTCTCCTGCGGCACCATTGCCTCGGAGAAGCGGATCAGGCTGCAGTCCTTGCGATCGTGCACATAGATGTGCCCGGTCTTGCCGGCATGGATCACGCCGGGAATGGTCTTGCCGTCCTTGTCCTTGACGTTGAGGAGCACCGGCGGGCTGACCGCGTCGAGGTCCCACACGTCATGGGCAATATACTGGAAGTGGCAGACATATTTGCCGGTCTCGAGATCAAGCGACACCAGGGAATTTGTGTAGAGGTTGTCGCCCGGCCGGTTCGATCCGTCGAGGTCGGGTGATGGGTTGCCAACCATGAAGTAGATTCGGTTGGTGGCAAGGTCGACTGCGGGATTCTGCCACACACCGCCGCCGAGCTTGGCATAGGGATCGCCGATCTTGGCGAGCATATCCTTCTCGGCCTGGATGTTGCGGTGCATGTCGCGGCCGGTGGCGTCCTTGGTCGCCCAGACACCAACGGAGTTCTCCGGAATGGTGTTGAAGTTCCAGAGCTGCTTGCCGGTCTTGGCGTCATAGGCGCGCACGAAGCCGCGGACGCCGTATTCGCCGCCATTGGTGCCGATCAGCACCTTGTCCTTGATGACGGTCGGCGCCATCGTCTCGCTGTAGCCGAGTTCGGGATCGGCGATGTTGGTGGTCCAGACCACCTCGCCGGTCTTGGCGTTCAGCGCCATCAGCTTGGAGTCGAGGGTCGCCAGATAGACCCGATCATTGAGAATCTGGATGCCACGATTGTTGGGACCGCAGCAATAGACCGTGATCGGCCCCATCTTGTGCGCATAGTGCCAGAGCTCCTGGCCGGTCTTGGCGTCAAGCGCATAGACATGGCTGAACGAGGTCGTGACATACATCACGCCGTCGACGACAATCGGGGATGTCTCGAGCGATTCCTTGACGTCGGTCTGGAAGATCCAGGCGACGCGCAGGTTCTTCACATTGTCGCGGCTGATTTGCTTGCCGGGATAAAAGCGCGTCTGGGCGTAGTTGCCGTTGGTAAGCAGGAAGTCCCGTGTGTTCTTGTCGGCGGCGTTGAGCTGCTCCTGGGTCACTGGCGGCACAGGAGCATTGCCCAGAACCGACTGCCGCTTCTCTTGCTTGACCTCCTGGCCCAAAGCTGAGCCGGACAACAGGCCGATCGTGGCGGCGAATATCGCAAGTCCTTTCACATTGGTCATGATCTCCCCCGTTATTACTTGGTTGCAATGTTACGGATGGATTTTGCTGCTGCCCCTTCAAATACCTGACTGCCCGCAGACGGAGACAACCGTAGGGTCGATGGTTGCACTGCAATAACTAGGTCGGAAAACGCCGGCAGGTTTCGATGGACCGGTTCCAGCTTACTGCCGTCTTGCAAAAAAACAACTCATGCGCGCAATGCGAAGCGCCGACCGGGTGAGCAGCTGCATTATCGGCACCGCGGAAAGAAGCTGATGCCGTTCAGCGCGATAGAGACCGCATTGGGTCGCCATGGGGCGCGGAGCCTTTGCGGCGCAGCATATAAAATGAGACGACGCGTCAAGCGCGGCCCACACACTCTGCGGGAGACAACCGCCTCCCGCAGCACAGGGGCGTCACTCCCAGGACCAGGCCGAGAAGTCGTTCTCGAACTGCGGGACTTCCTTCCACACGCCCTTCAGCTTCTTGTTCGCAATGGTGATCCACTGTGGCTGGAACAGGAAGCCGGCGACCGCGTCGGTTGCCAGCATGCGCTGGGCATCGCCGAGCAGCTTGGCACGATCGGCCTCAACCGGTGTTGCCATGATCTGCTTGTAGAGATCGTTGAACGCCGGCGACTGGTAGCCGAGGTAATAGTCCGGCTCGGTCAGCTTGACGAGATCGAACGGCTCGACATGCGAGACGATGGTGAGGTCGAAATTGTGCGGGCCGTTGCCGGCGAAGACCTGCGACAGCCACTGCGCCCATTCGACATTCTCGATCTTGGCGACGATGCCGACCTTGGCGAGCTGGGCCGCGAGAATCTCGCCGCCCTGCCGCGCGTAAGGCGGCGGCGGCAGCTTGAGCGAGAGCTCGAGCGGCGTGGTGACGCCGGCCTCGCTCAGCAGCTTCTTGGCCTTTTCGGGGTCGTAAGGGTTGATGCTCGTGGTGTCGACATAGCCAAGTGAGCCCGGCGTGTAGAAGCTGCCGATCGGCGTGCCGAAGCCGTCGACGGCGCCATCGATCATCGCCTTGCGGTCGATTGCGGCCAGGATGGCACGACGCACCCTGACGTCCTCGAGCGGCTTCTTCCGCTCGTTGATGCCGACAATGGTCTTGGCCTTGGAGCCGCCGATCAGCACGTTGAAGCGCGGATCGGCCTTGAACTGCGCGAGACTGCGCGCCGCCGCGACCCGCGGATAGGCATCGACGTCGCCTGACAGGAGCGCCGCCACCTGGGCGGCGGGATCGCCGATGAAGCGGATCGTCACCTTGGAGAGCTTGATCGCGGCGGCGTTGCGGTAGTCGGGCCATTTGACCAGCGTGATCGATGATCCCTTGACCCAGCCGCCGAGCGTGTAGGGCCCGGTGCCGACCGGCTGCGTGGCGTCGGTCGGCGCGCTTTTCGGCTCGACGATCGAGCCTGTCGCCTGGCCGAGCAGGAACGGCAAATTCGGTTCGGAATATTTCAGCGCCACCACGACCGTCTCCGGATCGGGCGCCGTCACGGACTCGAAGGCCTGGTACAGGCTCTTGTCCTTGTTGGTGGAGGTCGGCGCCGCGGCGCGTTCATAGGAGAATTTCACCGCCGCGGAATCGAACGGCGCGCCATTGTGGAATTTGACGCCCTTGCGGAGCTTGAAAGTGTAGGTCTTCAGGTCGGGCGAGGCCTGCCAGCTCTCGGCGAGCAGCGGCGCTACTGAGCCGTCTTCATTGATCTTGGTCAGCGTCTCGTAGAGGTTATAGAGCGTGACCTCGGCGATCGCCGCGGCCGCCGCGGTGGTGGGATCGAGCCCCGGCGGCTCCAGCGTCATGCCCATGACAACGCTGTCCTTCTTGCCCTGCGCCAGGCTCGGTAGCGGCGCTGCAGCAAATGCGGCAATCACCGCAACAATGGAAAGTCTCTTCAACATACGCTTGCTCCCCGGACTTCGCAGGTCACCAGCCTAAGCTAGTCTCTTGCAAATGGCTAACTTCCTTCCGCCGCCACCAGCGGCATCGCCATCACGGCTTCGGCGTGGTGGCATGCGGCCAGATGCGCTTGTCCGACCGTCCGTAGCGCAGGCGCGGTCTCGCGACAATGCTGGTCGGCCAGCGCGCAGCGCGCCGCATAGGGACACCCCATCGCGTCAGCCGATTGCGAGGCGATCGCCTGCGCACCACGCCGCCGGCGGCCGCCGCCGGCCCGGGCGCGCGGGATCGCCTCGAGCAACGCGCGTGTATAAGGATGAGCACAATGCGCGAACAGATCCTGCGGCCGCCCCTGCTCGACGATCCGGCCGAGATACATCACCGCGATCTCGTCGCAGAGCAGGTCGACGACCGCAAGATCGTGACTGATCAGGATGTAGCTCAATCCGAACTGGTCCTGCAGGTCCTGCATCAGATTGAGGACCTGCGCCTGCACGGAGACGTCGAGCGCGGAGACCGGCTCGTCGGCGACGATCAGCTTCGGCTGGGTGATCAGCGCGCGCGCGATCGCAATGCGCTGCCGCTGGCCGCCGGAGAATTCGTGCGGAAATTTGTCCATGTCGGCGTCGCGCAGCCCGACCTGCCGCAGCACGGTGGCAACGCGCTCGCGCAGAGTGGCGCGGTCCATCCGCCCCAGCGCCGTCAGCGGCTCGGCAACGATGCGCGCGATGGTCTGCCGCGGATCGAGCGAGCCATAGGGGTCCTGGAACACCATCTGCAAATCGCGCCGGGCGCGGCGCAGCTCATCGGGCGGCATTTGATTCAGGTCGCGCCCCATCAGCGACACCGAGCCGGACGATGGCCGCTCCAGCGCCATCACGAGCCGCGCGAAGGTCGATTTGCCGGAGCCGGATTCGCCGACGACGCCGAGGCTCCTGCCCGCCATCACTTGTGCCGTAACGCCGTTGAGCGCATGAACCTGCGCCGCGGGCTTGAACACGCTTTCGCGCGGCAGCGTGTAACGTTGCGCGAGATCCTTCACGTCGAGCAGCGGCGTCTCGCGTGCGGGCGATGACTGATCGAGCATGGTCATGCGCGGACGGCTCCCACGGCCTCGGTCATCGAGACGTCGGTCCTGAGGCAACGCACACCATGGCCGGCGCCGACATCCACCACGGCCGGCAGCGCCGTGCGGCAACGATCCTGAACGATCGCGCAGCGGTCGGCGAAGCTGCAGCCGGCCGGCAGGTCGGCGAGCTCGGGCACGGTGCCAGCAATGGTCTTCAGCCGCGTCCCCTTGCGCGCGCCGAGGCGCGGGCGGGCGCGGAACAGGCCCTGCGTATAGGGGTGGCCCATCCGTGTGAACACGGCATTGGTCTCGCCGTTTTCGACGACGGTGCCGCCATACATCACCATCATGCGCTGGACATTCTCGGCGATGACGCCGAGGTCGTGCGAGATCAGGATCATCGACATGCCGCGCTCCTCGACGAGATCAGCGATCAGATCGAGAATCTGGCCCTGGATCGTGACGTCGAGCGCAGTGGTCGGCTCGTCGGCGATCAGCACGTCAGGCTGGCAGGCGAGCGCCATGGCAATGGTGATGCGCTGGCGCTGGCCGCCGGAGAACTGGTGCGGATAGGCATCGATACGTTTTGCCGCATCCGGCAGGCCGACGCGATCGAGCAAGGCGATCGCCTTATTGCGCGCCTCCGCCGCCGAGCAATTGGTGTGACGGCGCAACGGCTCGGCGACCTGTCGCCCGATCGTGTGCATCGGGTTGAGCGCGGTCATCGGCTCCTGGAAGATCATGCTGATGCGGTTGCCGCGCAGCTTGCAGTAATCAGCGTCCGACAGGCCAACGAGCTCGGCGCCGTCGAGGCGGATGCTGCCGCTGACGACGGCGCTGTCCGGCAACAGGCCCATCAGCGCCAACGCTGTGACGGATTTTCCACAACCGGATTCGCCGACCAGCCCCAGCGTCTCGCCGCGCCGGAGCGAAAAGCTGACGCCACGGACGGCCTGCGCCGGACCGCGGCTGGTATTGAGCCGGACGCTGAGGTCTTTGACCTCGATCAGCGGTGCGTCTGCGGAGTTGTTCACGGTCAACGCTCCCGCGCCAGCCGCGGATCGAGCAGATCACGCAGCCCGTCGCCGAGGAGATTGAGGCCGAGCACAGCGACCGCGATCGCAGCACCCGGATAGACCGCGAGCATCGGCGACTGGAACAGCAGCGTCTGGGCGTCGTTGAGCATGCGCCCCCATGACGGCTGCGGCGGCTGCGTGCCGAGCCCGAGATAGGACAGCGCGGCTTCAGCGAGGATCGCGAGAGCGAACTGGATCGTCGCCTGCACGATCAGGATCGACATGATGTTCGGCAGCACGTGCTCGATGGTAATGCGGAAGGCGCCCTTCCCCGCCGCGCGTGCGGCGAGCACGAATTCGCGCGCCCAGACAGCATTGGCGGATCCGCGGGTGACGCGCACGAAGGTCGGAATCTGGAAGATGCCGATCGCGGTGATCGAGGTCACCATGCCTGGCCCGACGACGGCGGCAAGCATGATCGCGGACAGCACCGCGGGAAATGCGAAGGTGAAGTCGCTCATCCGCATGATGAGCTCTTCGGTCCAGCCCTTGCGGGCGGCTGCGATCAGGCCGAGGCAGACGCCGAAGGTCAGGCCGATGCCGACCGCAACCACACCGACCATGATGGTGGAACGGGCCCCGACCAAGAGCAGCGAGACAATGTCGCGACCGAGCACGTCGGTGCCGAGCCAATGCGCGATCGACGGCGGCCGCAGCTTCGACGCCACGTCGATGTCGTAGGCCGACCATGGCGTCCAGACCAGCGACAGCAACGCCGCGCCAAGCACGAGCAGGCTGAGCACGCCGCCGAGCACGAAGCTGCGATGGCGTAGCGCGCGGCGCCAGAAGCCCGTCACTGGCCTCGCGGCCGGCGTCACGGCGGGCGCATTGGCGGAAGCAGTCAGCGGCGCGCTCACAGGTTATGAACCTTGATGCGCGGATCGATGAATGCATAGAGCACGTCGACCACGAAATTGACGACCACCACCATCGCCGCCAGCAGCATCACGCAGTTGCGCACCACGATCAGGTCGCGATTGGCGATCGACTGGAAGATCAGACGGCCGAGGCCCGGCAAATAGAACACGTTCTCGATCACGATGGTGCCGGCCAGCAGATTGGCGAATTGCAGGCCCATCACCGTCATCACCGGGATCATGGCATTGCGCAGCACGTGGCGCCACAGCACCTCGCGCTTGCCGAGCCCTTTCGCGCGCGCCGTCCGGACAAAATCCTCGCGCAGCACCTCGAGCACCGCCGAGCGCGTGACGCGGGCGAGGATCGCGGCTTGCACCACGGCGAGCGAAATCGAAGGCAAGAGCAGCGAGCGTATTCCGGGCCAGATACCGTCGTCCCAGCCGGCAAATCCGCCGGCGGACAGCAGTTGCAGCTTCACCGAGAACAGCAGGATCAGGAGGATCGCGAACCAGAAATTCGGCAGCGCAATCCCGACCTGGGTCAGCGACATCACGCCGACATCGCCGAGCTTGTTGTGATTGGCGGCCGTGTAGATACCGGCGGCAAGCGCCAGCACCACCGTGATCAGCATCGACATGATCGCGAGCGGAATGGTCAGCACCAGCCGCTCGGCGATCAGGCCTGCCACCGGCGTCCCATAGACATAGCTATTGCCGAGGTCGCCGACCGCCATGCCCTTGAGCCAGTGCAGGTAGCGAAGGGTCAGCGGCTGATCCAGCCCGAGCTTGACGGTGAGCGCCCGCACCGCATCGGGCGAGGCGTCGGCGCCCATCAGCATCTGCGCGGCGTTGCCGGGCAGCGCATCCAGCACAAGGAAAATGATCAGCGAGGCGGCGAACAGCGTCGCCACCAGGGTCAAGATCCGCCGTAGGATGAAGACGCTCATGCGCTCCCGGTTTCAATGGATATGGGCGCACGTTTCAACATGTTCGCGGTCGAAAGCAAGCCCCTAGCAGCGCTCTGTCGGGGACGGTCAGGCCGGCCAGCGGCCGAGCAGATCGCTCGACGCCTCGAACAGCGCCGAGACGCGCAGCAGTTCCACCTCGCCACGGAAGCGGCCGACCAGATGCAGGCCGATCGGCAGGCCGTCGCGGCCAAAGCCGGCCGGAATGCTGATCGCGGGGTGCCCGGTCATGTTGAACAACATGGTCCAGGGAAACCAGTGCGGCCGCACGCT
Organism: Bradyrhizobium erythrophlei; assembly: GCF_042430365.1. Taxonomy (GTDB): domain Bacteria; phylum Pseudomonadota; class Alphaproteobacteria; order Rhizobiales; family Xanthobacteraceae; genus Bradyrhizobium; species Bradyrhizobium erythrophlei. Next base: position 114,778 of record NZ_JBHMET010000270.1, on the reverse strand, counting down.
GTCGAAGCTCTGTCCATCGATGTCGATGGTGCCGAACAGGTCCTGGTCGATCGGAAGTGCGGTGCGGGTCAGGGTCGGCATCGCCAACAGGTCGGCCCGCGCAAGCATCCCCTGCACGCGGCGGAACAACGCGGTGCGGTCGAACATCGCCTGCTGGAAATCGATGCCGCTGACCTTCGTGGCCAGTGCGAGTTGCTTGAGGAACGTTTCGCTCAAGTCGTCAGGATGGTCGGCCGCGAGCTTCTCGAAGCGGGTGCGCCAGGCGGTGTGATTGATGGCGCGCCAGATCGGCTCGATGTCAAAGCCCTCGCCGGAGAATTCCTCGAGCTCGGCGCCGAGGCTCGCCAGCCGGTCGAGGCTCGCCTTGAAGGCGGCCGCGACGTCTGACGTGACCGGACGTCCGGGCGGCGACAGGCAGAACAGAACCCGTCGGCCGCGCAAATCGCCGCGCGGCGCTGCGACCTCGGGGTAGTCGGGCACGGGCACGCCGATCGACCAGGGATCGGATGCGTGTTCGCCCGCCATCGCCTGCAGCATCAGCGCGGTATCGGCGACGGTGCGCGTGGTCGGCGTGACATAGGTCTGGTTGCCGAAGGCGTCCTGCACCTGGCTGTGCGGGATCACGCCGTTGCTCTGCTTCAGCCCGACGACGCCGTTACAGGCAGCCGGAATCCGGGTCGAGCCGCCGCCGTCGGTCGCAACCGCCAGCGGCGCGATTCCGCTTGCCACCGCGACCGCAGCGCCGCCGCTGGAACCGCCGCTGGTGCGTTCAGCACTCCAGGCGTTGCGCGTGCGGCCGAACAGCGGCGAGTCGGTCAGGCACTTGCTGCCGAACTCCGGCGTCGTCGTCTTGCCGATCAGGATCCCGCCCTGCGCACGCAGCCGCGCAACGGCCACGGCGTCCTGGTCCGGCAAATTGTCGCGATAGGGTACCGCGCCGAACGTCGTTCGCACCCCCTTGGTGTTGACGATGTCCTTGACCGTGAAGGGAACGCCATGCAGCAGGCCGAGCGGCTCGCCAGCCATGATTTGCCGCTCCGCGGCATTTGCCTGTGCCATGGCCTCGTCAGCGCACAGCGTGATGAAGCAATTCAGTTCCGGTTGCAGCCGCTCGGCGCGCGCCAGCACCGCCGCGGTGACCTCGACAGGAGATATCTCCTTGCGGACCATGCGCGCGCGAAGCTCGACGGCGGACAGGAAGCACAGATCTTCGTTCATCCCAAGAAAGCGCTCGCTTCAGACCATGACAGCTACATCGTGCCGCGCTGAGCGCAGCAAGTCCATCGCGTCGGGCGCATGGCGGCACGCGAGCCGGGCACGGTCCCGCATACCCCCGGACGGCTTACCAGTAGTCGGCGGGAAGCTCGCGGCTGCGCGGTGGATCGGCACCCGCACGCGTACAGGTGAAGGCCGCGCATTTGCAGGCAAAGGACAGCGCGCGCTTGAGGTCCGCCGCACTGACATCCCGTAACCGCTGCCGCTCGATCCGGCCGAGCCGATACAGCGCCGCCAGCAGCGCGGCCTGAAAACTATCGCCGGCACCTATCGTATCCACCACCTTCACCGCCGGCGCCTCGGCCTCGATCAACCCCGTCTGATGGTGCCAGGCGCAGGCGCCAAGGTTTCCTCGGGTGATGACGACGAGGGACGTCCCCTCCGACAGCAAGGTCTCCGCCCTCGTCGCGTAGGGCTCATCGCCAAACAGATAGGCAAAGTCGACATCCGACATCTTCACGATGTCGGCTTGGCGACAGAACGTCGCCATCCGCGCGCGGTAGACATCCTTGTCCTTGACCAGGTTCGGCCGGCAATTCGGGTCGAGGGAAATCGTCGCCGACTGCCTGATGTCCGCGATCAGGGCGAGGGTCTCGGCCGCGCCCTTCTCGTTGACAAGAGTCGTCGAGCCGACATGAACGCATTCAATGCCTGCACGCGGGATCGCGCCGCGCTGATAGGTCCAGTTCCGCGACGCGGTATCCGCATCATAGAAGGCATATTGAGTCTCGGTCCCGGTCACGCGCGCAAAGGCGAGCGTGGCCTGATGGTCGCTACGGGTCGCAAAGCCGATATCGACGGCCGAGTTCGCGGCGTGATCGGCGATCATGGTGCCGAACGTGTCGGTCGAGATGCCACCGACAAAGCCGGTGGGAACGTCGAGCCGCGCGGTCCCGATCGAGATATTGAGGCAGGAGCCGCCGACCGCGGGCGTCAGGGCCTCGCGCCCGTCGGCCGTTGTCGACGGCAGGAAATCGATCAGCGCATCTCCGCAAGAGAGCAGCATGGTTGCAAATGTCCTATGTCAGCGGCGCGCCGCCGGGCGCGTTGCGCATCGCCTCGCGGCTGCCGCGATCGAGATCGCGCAGCATCCGGTGCACGCCGCGCTTCCTGCGATGGAACTCGGCCATCTCAGGACGGGTCGGCTCGCTGAGGCGCCCGAGCGCCGACATGCCAGCCATCGCAGCGTTGATCGAGCGATGCGCGCCGCTTGCGACCGCACCCAGCATCGCGGCCCCCAGCAGCACGGGCTCCTGTGTCTGCGGCAGCGCCACGGTGTAGCCGGTCGTATCGGCCATGATCTGCCGGACCAGCGGGCTGCGGCTCGCACCGCCGCCGATCACGATGGTCCTACCGTCGACGCCATGCGCCTGGAACGCATCGATGACATCGGCAAGCCCATAGGCGAGCCCGCACAGGCCGGCGACGAACAGGCGTTCCATCGCGGATACATCCGTGTCGAGATCAAGCCCCGCGATGACGGCGCGCGATCCCGGATCGGCATAGGGCGAGCGGTTGCCGAGGAACTCCGGCAGCACGTGAACATTGCGCGCCAGCAGCGCCGCGGTGCCCGCGTCGCCGCTACGCGCCAGGATGCGCTTCTCGAGGAATTCGATGAAATCGACGCCCTCGCGCTTCGCCACGGCCTGGACTTCGGCGTGCGCCGGATGCGAGCGGAGCAGATGATCGATCGCAGCACCGGCTGCGGACTGGCCGCCCTCGTTCAGCCAGTAGCCGGGGACCATGCCCGAGAAATACGGCCCCCAAACGCCGGGCACGAAACACGGATCGACCGTCGTCGCCATGATGCAGGCCGACGTCCCCATGATGTAGGCGAGCCGCCTGCAGACATCGACATCGGCGCCTGATACGTCGCGGCCGCCAATCGCGCCGACCCCGCCGGCATGGGCATCGATCAGCGAGGCGCCGACCGCTGTCCCCGGCGTCAAGCCGAGATCGAGCGCGGCGATATCAGACAATCCGCGGCCGAGCGGCGAGCCGGGCGGCACGATCTCGGTGCCGATCCGCGCATAGCGCTCGGTTGCGAAGTCATCCAGCCCGACGCGATTGAAGAAGCGCTCGCTCCAGCCGCCCTCGCCGGCCACATAGGTCCATTTGCAGGTGACGGTGCAGGTCGAGCGCGCCAGTGACCCCGTGGCACGGAACGAGAGATAGTCAGCGAGGTCAAAGAAATGTCCGGCGGCATCGAAGCTCGGGCGCAGGTGCCGCTTCAGCCAGAGGAGCTTCGGGATCTCCATCTCCGGCGAGATCAGGCCGCCGACGTAACGCAGCACGCCGTCGCCGGTCGCGTTGACGAACTGCGTTTCCTCCATCGCGCGGTGGTCCATCCAGACCACGACATTGCGCGCGTGATCGCCCGACGTGCTGACCGTGAGCGGCCGCCCGTCCGTGTCGAGCACCACCAGCGAGCAGGTCGCATCGAAGCCGATGCCTTTGACGTGCTCGGCCGCGACGCCCGCCTCGCGCATGGCGCCGCGCACCGAAGCCACGCAGGCCGCCCAGATATCGTCGGAGGATTGTTCGACAATGTCGCCGGCCTCATGCCAGACGCGGATCGGGTGCCGCACCGTACCAAGAAGCTTTCCGGCCTCGTCGAACACACCCGCGCGGGCGCTGGTGCTCCCGACGTCCACCCCGATATAGGCCTGCTGCATTGCCGCTCCGTCAGAGCGCGACGACGTTTCTTCGAAACGTCAGCGCGCTCCCTCTTGCTGTTTGAGCATGATCTCCCGGCGCGAGCTTACCAGCAAGTGTAGCCGCCATCGACCAAAACGATGCTTCCGGTCATCAGGCTGGCGGCTTCGGAGGCCAGGAACAGGACGACGGAGGCGATCTCGTCGACCTGCCCCATCCGCGCCATCGGGGTTCCGCCGATCCAGGCGTCGTACATCCTGGGGCTGTTCTTCACGAAGGCGTTCAGCGGGGTCTCGATATAGGTCGGCGCCACCGCATTGACGCGGACGCCGCGCGTCGCCCATTCGGCAGCGAGCGACTTGGTCAGATGGTGCACCGCAGCCTTGGACGCGTTGTAGAAGCACTGCTCCTGCGGCTTGTTGACGATGAAGCCGGACATCGAGCCGACATTGACGATGGTTCCAGACTTCGCCTGCAGCATGTGGTTGCCGAAGGCGCGGCAGCACCAGAAGGTGCCGTTCAGATTGACATCGATGACGTTGAGCCAGTGCTCGTCTGTCACGGTCTCGGCCGGCGTCTCGCTGCGCGCGATGCCGGCATTGTTGACGAGGATGTCGACCTTTCCGTACTTGCCGACAAGCTCGTCGGCGACCTCGGAGACGCGCCTGGAATCGGTGACGTCCATCAGCGCGATGTCGGCGTCAAATCCCTTGGCCTTCAGCGCCGCCTGCGCGTCGCTGGCCATTTTCGCATCGCGATCGCCGATGATGACCTTGGCGCCGGCTTCTGCAAGAGCCTCGGCACAGGCCAGTCCGATGCCCTGACCGGCGCCGGTAATGATGGCGGTCTTGCCGCCGAGCTTGAATTTCTCGAGATACATTTTCTTCTTCCTTTGCCTGTGCCCCCTCGATGAGCGGGCGCGTCGCCCCGGCCTGAGCGAGTCCAACCCAGAAGATCGTCCGCGTCTTACGCGCGGATCGCCTTTCCGCTGTCGTCGAAACGATGGATGCGCCCCGGTTCCGGGCTCAGCGACACATGGTCGCCCGGGCTCAGGCCCAGCTCGCCGATGTAGCGCGCCGTGAGCGTCCCGAGCGGTCCGGCTTCGACATAGAGGAAGGTGTCGCTGCCGAGATGCTCGGCGACCGCCACCGTGCCCTGCCAGCCCTGCCCGTTGCGCTCGACCTTGAGATGCTCGGGCCGCACGCCGATGGTTGCGGCGCCCTGCTGTTTTGCCGGAGCGCCGGTGATGAAATTCATCTTCGGCGAGCCGATGAAGCCGGCAACGAACAGGTTCGCCGGCTTCTCGTAGAGCTCGAGCGGCGAGCCGTATTGCTCGATCTTGCCGGCGTTCAGCACCACGATCTTGTCGGCCATGGTCATGGCCTCGACCTGGTCGTGGGTAACGTAGATCGCCGTGGTGCCAAGCTGCTTCTGCAGCCGCGTCACCTCGAGCCGCATCTGGACCCGCAGCGCGGCGTCGAGGTTCGACAGCGGCTCGTCGAACAAGAACGCCTTCGGCTCGCGGACGATGGCGCGCCCGATCGCGACGCGCTGCCGTTGGCCACCGGACAATTCGCGCGGCTTGCGGTCGAGATACGGCGTCAGATTGAGCGTTGCCGCGGCGGCCTCGACCTTACGGCTGATCTCGTCCTTCGGCAGTCTGGCCATCTTCAGGCCGAAGGCGATGTTGCCGCGCACGCTCATATGCGGATAGAGCGCATAGGATTGGAACACCATCGACAGCCCGCGCTTGGCCGGCGGCACGTCGACCACGTTGCGTCCATCGATCAGGATGGCGCCGCCGGTGACGTCCTCAAGCCCTGCGATCAGCCGCAAAAGCGTGGTCTTGCCGCAGCCCGACGGACCGACGAACACGACAAAGGACCCATCGGCGATGTCGAGATCGGCGCCCTTGATGATGTGGACCGGCCCGAACGATTTCTGCACACCCTGCAGCGTAATCTGACCCATGGCAAAAAGCCTTTCTGCTACTTGACCGCGCCGAAGGTCAGGCCGCGGACGAGCTGCCGCTGACTGAACCAGCCGAGCACGAGAATGGGCGCGATCGCGAGCGTCGACGCCGCCGACAGTTTGGCCCAGAACAATCCTTCCGGGCTCGAATAAGATGCGATGAACACGGTGAGCGGCGCGGCCTCGAGCGTCGACAAATTGAGCGTCCAGAACGCCTCGTTCCAGGCCAGGATCAAATTGAGCAACAGGGTCGAGGCGATCCCTGGCACCGCCATCGGCGTCAGCACATAGACGAGCTCGCGCCCGATGGTCGCGCCGTCCATCCGCGCCGCCTCGAGGATGTCCTTCGGGATCTCCTTGAAATAGGTGAACAGCATCCAGATCACGATCGGCAGATTGCCGAGGCACAGGATGAAGATCAGCCCGGTGCGACTGTCGAGCAGGCCGAATGTGCGGTAGATCAGGTAGATCGGCACCAGCACGCCGACCGGCGGCATCATCTTGGTGGACAGCATCCAGAGCAGGACGTCCTTGGTGCGCTTGGTCGGCGAAAACGCCATCGACCAGGCCGCGGGGATCGCGATCAGCATGGCGATCAGGGTCGATCCGCCGGCGATGATGATCGAGTTGATCGCGTGGTGAACGTAGTCGCTGCGCTCCTGGACCGTCGCATAGTTCTCCGTGGTCCAGTGGAAGAACAGGAACGACGGTGGGATCGCGAAGGCTTCGAGTTCGGTCTTGAAGCTTGCCAGAACCATCCAGAGGATCGGAAAGAAGATCACGAAGCCGACCAGCCAGGCGGCGAGCGTCGAGATCACCTTGCGTCGCGTCGTCACTTTCCGTGCCATGGCCTCACGCCTCCAGATTCTTGCCGACGATGCGGACCAGGAAGAAGGCGACGATATTGGCGAGCATGACCGCAACCAGGCCGCCGGCCGAGGCGCTGCCGACGTCGTACTGGATCAGCGCCTGCGAATAGATCAGGAAGGCGATGTTGGTTGTCTGCAGGCCCGGCCCGCCGCCGGTGGTGACGAAGATCTCCGCGAACACCGTCAGCAGGAAGATGGTCTCGATCAGGATCACCACCGTGATCGGCCGCGCCAAATGCGGCAGCGTGATGTAGATGAAGGTCGAGATCGCGCGCGCGCCGTCCATTTCGGCGGCCTCCTTCTGCTCCTCGTCGAGCGACTGCAGCGCGGTGAGCAGGATCAGGGTCGCAAACGGCAGCCACTGCCAGGAAATGATCAGGATCACCGAGAACAACGGAACGTCGTTGAACCAGTCGATCGCCGGGACGCCGAACAATTTAGCGATCCAGGCGAACAGCCCGGACACCGGATGCATCAGAAGGTTCTTCCACACCAGCGCGCTCACGGTCGGCATCACGAAGAACGGCGCGATCACCATCAGGCGGACGATCGAGAGCCCGACCACCTGCTGATCGAGCAACAGCGCCAGCGGCACGCCGAGCACGATTGTGATCGCGAGCACTGAGCCAACCAGCACCAGGGTGTTCTGCAGCGAGGCGAGAAAGGCGGGATCGGTGAGGAAGTAGCGGAAATTCTCCAGGCCGACGAATGATTCGGAGCCGGGGTCGAGCAGGTTGTAGTGCAGTGTCGCGAAATAGATCGTGAGCGCGAGCGGCACGATCATCCAGATGAACAGCAACGCGACGGCAGGCGTGAGCAACGTTCGCGCGAGCAGTTGGGTCTGCTGGGTCGCCATCCCCACCTCCTGTTGGGAAAGGCGACCATCCCGTTGCGGGACAGGATGGTCGCGAGCGGCCAGCTCGGGAGGGTTGAGCTGGTCGGTTGAAGCCTACTTGATATAGCCCGCGCGCTTCATTTCCCGCTCAGTCGAGGACTGCGCAGCCGAGAGCGCGGCGTCGACGGAGGTCGACCCCGAGAGCGCAGCCGAGAACTGCTGGCCCACGCTGGTACCGATGCCCTGGAACTCAGGAATCGCCGCGTACTGCACGCCCACATAGGGCACAGGCTTGACCGTCGGTTTGTTCGGATCCGCCGCATCGATCGAGGCGAGCGTCAGCTTGGCGAAGGGTGCGACCTTCAGATAGTCCGGGTTCTGGTACAGCGAGGTCCGCGTTCCCGGAGGCACGTTGGCCCAGCCTTCCTTGGATGCGACGAGCTTGGTGTAGTCCTTGCTGGTCGCCCAGGCGATGAACTTCGCGGCCGCGTCGACCTTCTTCGAGCCCGCCGGAATCGCGAGATTCCACGCCCACAGCCAGTTGGCGTTCTTGCCGAGCCCGGTATTGGGCGCGAGCGCAAAGCCGACCTTGTCGGCGACCCTGGAGTCCTTCGGGTTGGTCACGAATGAGGCGGCAACGGTCGCGTCGATCCACATCGCGCATTTGCCGGCGTTGAACAGCGCGAGGTTCTCATTGAAGCCGTTGGAGCTCGCGCCGGGAGGACCGGCCTGCTTCATCAGGTCGACATAGGTCGAGAGCGTCTTCTTCCATTCCGGCGAATTGAACTGCGGTTCCCACTTCTCGTCGAACCAGCGGGCGCCGAAGGAATTGGCCATCGCGGTCAGGAACGCCATGTTCTCGCCCCAGCCGGCCTTGCCGCGCAGGCAGATGCCATAGACGCCGGCATCCTTGTCGGTCAGCTTCTTGGCGGCATCGATCACGAAGTCCCAGGTCGGCTTTTCCGGCATGGTGAGGCCCGCCTTCTGGAACAGGTCGGTGCGATACATCACCATCGAGCTCTCGCCATAGAACGGCGCGGCATAGAGCTTGCCGTCGACCGAGACCGCGTCGCGAATCTTCGGCAGGAGGTCGCTGACGTCGTACTCGGCGCCGAGCTTGTCGAGCGGGACCAGCCAGTTCTTCTTGGCCCAGATCGGAACCTCGTAGGTGCCGATGGTGAGCACGTCGAACTGGCCGCCCTTGGTGGCGATGTCGGTCGTGACGCGCTGGCGCAGCACATTCTCCTCCAGCGTCACCCATTTGACGGTGATGTCCGGGTTCTTGGCGGTGAATTCGCTGGTGAGCCCCTGCATGCGGATCATGTCGCCGTTGTTGACGGTCGCAACCGTCAACGTCGTCTGGGCGACGGAGGGGGCGGACATCAAAAGGGCAGCCGCGCCGGTGACGGCGCAAAGGACGTTTTTCAAGGTAACCTCCCATCGTCACGTTGAGCATATGCCCACGTGTTGAGCGTATGTTCAACCTGCCTCGAATCTTTGTCAAGCGCGCGGACGCGACGGCGCACGCGATTTTCGTCGCCGTCGCATTCTGGAATGGAGTTTTTGCAGACGCGAAGAGAGCGCCTAGCGCTCGAGCACTGCCCGTGCGGTGGCTTCGTCGGTGATCAGGCCGTTGATCACGCGGCCGATCAGCGCGGCCTTGATCGCCGGCACCTTGGCCGCACCGACGGCTGCGGCAATCGTGGTGGATTCCGCCGGGATTTGCGGCGGAATGCTCGTCAGCCGCTTGTTGGTGCCGCCCTTGATGATGCGTCCCTTGACGTCATAGGCCCAGCCGGTGACCTCGCCAACCGCGCCGAGGCGCATCATTTCAAGCAGCTCCTCGCGGGTGACAAAGCCGTCGACATGCACCTGGGCCTTCTGGTCCATCTGCCCGATACCGATCAGCCTGAGGTCGGCCTTGGCCGCGACCGCCTTCACCTTCGCGATCGGCTCGATCCGAACCATGCGGTTGCGCTCGTCCTCGCTCGACATCAGGAACGGCAGCGGCATCGGATAATGGCGCGCGCCGGTGCGGTCGGCGAGCCGCCCCACGGTGTCGTAGAAGCTCGCCGAGCCGTCGGCCGAGATGTTGCCGACCAGCGAGACAATCTGGTGATCGGGCCGCTCGATCGGCGAGACCCGCTCGACCGCGGCGCGCACGGCGCGACCAGTGCCCAGCGCCACGATGACCGGCGTTTCCGAGCGCAACGTCGTCTCCAGAAGGTTCGCGCAACGCTCGGCAATACCTGCGGTCGACAGCGGCGCCGACGGATCGGTCGGAACGACCTCGCAATGGACCAGGTCGAATCGCGCCTTCAGCCTGGAGGCCAACTCCATGCAGGCCGCGATCGGATGCTCGAGACGGAAGGTGATCAGGCGCTCGGCGAGGCACAGCGAGACCAGGCGCTGCGCCGATGCGCGCGACACCTGCAGCATCCTGGCGATCTCGTCCTGGGTGTGGCCCGCGATGAAATAGAGCCAGCCGGCGCGCGCCGCATCGTCGAGACGGGACTTTTCGTTGTCGGGCGCCACCATCGTCCTATCGTCAGCCTTCCGTCCAGAATGCCGTCATCGAAGCGAAAACACGATTCGCTCCTGCCCGGCGCAGCAGACCACCACCATCACGCGAGCGATAGTGGGAGCCGCCGACAAATCCCCACACTCTCATGCCCGCCGCCCGCGCCGCCGTCACGCCGCTGACGCTGTCTTCGATCACCAGCGTCCGGCGCGGCTCCGCGCCCATCCGGCCTGCCGCATGCAAGAACAGATCGGGCGCCGGCTTGCCGTGCTTGACCATCTGCGACGTGTAGAGGCGCCGACCGAAATAATTCGCAAGGCCGGTCAGCTCCAGGGAAAACGACACCCGGTCGAGGTCGCTCGAGGACGCGACACAGTGCGGCAGGCGCAAGTCCGCGAGCAGCGCCGCAACCCCGGAGATCGGCTTGAGCTGCGCGCCGAACGTTTCCCGCACCTGCCGCGCCAGATCGGTCAGGAAGTCCGCGGGCAATTGCCGGCCAAGGTCGCGGCAATACGCGATCACGGCCGCGGTGCTGCGGCCGAGGAAAAGTTCGAGCGCCTGCTCGGTGCTCATCTCGATGCCCGCCTGCCCCAGCGCCTCGGACAGGCAGCGACAGCTCAGTTCCTCGCTGTCGACGAGCACGCCGTCGCAGTCGAAGATGACAAGGTCGATCTCGGGAAGCCGGGAGTCCATCCCCGCATGAGATCATATGCTCATGCAATGAGCAATAGTTCAGAATTTGAGACGACCTCAGGGGGCCCGCCGCGGACCCGCCTTGGCATCGAGACGCTGCATGAGGCGGCGCAGATCGATCACCATCCGCTCATGCGTCCCTCTGCCGATCTCCTCGACCTCGTCATGCGCGGTCACGGCAAAGACGATCCGCCGTCCTTCCACATGGGTGACTTCCGCCTCGGCCGTCACGCGATGCCCGACCGGCGTCGCCGCGACGTGGCGAACGTCGACCAGCGTCCCGAGCGCAGTCTCGCCCGGCTCCAGATAGCGTCTGACGGCATCGAGCGCGGCGTTCTCCATCACCAGAACCATGATCGGCGTCGCCAGCACCGGCGGCAATATCGAATGCTTGAACCGGTTCGCCAGATGTTCTGATGCGACGACCAGCGTTGCTCTTCCCTTTGCGCCCGGAGGTATCGCAAGCATGTTTCGCCTCCTGCCGCTCGCGGCGATCCGTCAAGCCGGTGTGCCGGTGCCCAGGAACACGGGAGCCAGATCTTCATGGACGATGATACCGGCCGCTTCCGGCGTCAGTTCGCTGCCGACGAGATCCAGATTCTTTGCCGCTTCGAGCAGCATCGCCCGCACGTCGTCCGGAGACAGCACGCCTTTCATGACGAGCTTGCGCACCAGCGCCTGCAGGATGAGAACGTCGATTTGGCCGTGTGCGAGCGGGGTCGGCTTGTCCATCGTTGTCGTCTCCCGGGTCGTTCGTTCCGTCTTCGGATACGGGATTGAAGGCCTAGAGCAATTTCGGCTCTGATTGAATCAGAACCGAAATTGCTCTAGATTCATTTCCGACGCGTTTTCTTCACGCGAACCGGCATCCACTTCGCTCGAAAACGGTCTAGCGCGACGGCGTCTCGATTTCCTTGTGCAATTGCTCGAACGCCCGGCGCAGGCCATGCAGTTGATCGACGAGATGGAGAATGACGTCGATACCTTCGTCGTTGACGCCGAAATCGCCTTTCAGCTCCCGGATCAGATGCGCTCGTGCGACGTCCTTATCGGAGAACGCCATGTCCGCCGACGTTTGATCGGGAATAAGCCACTGCTGCTCGATCCAGAACTCCAGCGTCTGCACCTGGACGCCCGCGCTGGTCAGGAACTGCTGCTTGTTCATGATGTGCCATCCTCACGCGGATTGAACGCCTTCCTGTCCCACTTGGAAACGAATTCCTCGAGTTCGGGATTCGGCCCCTTGGGCAACACCACTTTCAGCTTGACGAACTCGTCGCCGTTCCCGCCGCCTGGGCGCGGCGCGCCCTTGCCCTTCAGCCGCATGGTCGTGCCGGTGTTCGCCCCTTTCGGGACTGTCATCGTCACGGCACCGGTCGGCGTCGGGACGCGAATCTTTCCGCCGAGCACCGCCTCGGAGAGCGAGATCGGCAGTTCGAGCGTGATGTCGTCGCCGTCGCGCGTGAAGCGGGGATCGGGCCGGACCTCCACCTCGATCAGCGCGTCGCCTGGCCCGCCTTTGCCGGTGCCGGGCGCGCCCTTGCCGCGCAGGCGCAACACCTGCCCGTCCACCAGGCCCGGCGGAATCGTCACGTCGAGGGCGCCGCCGTCGGGCAGTGTCAGGCGCTTGTTCGCGCCCGCGATCGACTCGGCAAAGTCGATCACAAGGCTGTAGTGCAGATCGCGGCCACGCCGGTTGGCGCGCGCCTGCTCGGTGCGTCTCAAGAGCTCGGCAAACGCATCGTCCGAATCCATGTAGTCGGCGTAGCCGGACGCGCTGGCGTAAGGATGCCCCTCGTCTGACGTGGCGAAATCCCGATAGTAACGATGCTGCGGCCGCTCCGCTCCCGACGCATCGATCTCGCCGGCGTCGAAGCGCTTGCGCTTGTCGGAGTCGCCGAGCAGGTCGTAGGCGCCGGCGACTTCCTTGAACTTCTCTTCCGCCGCCTTGTCTCCGGGATTGAGATCCGGATGCAGTTTCTTCGCAAGTTTTCGGTATGCTTTCTGGATATCGACTGAAGAAGCCGTCGGGGCAACGCCGAGAATCTCGTACGGATTTCTCACAACCTACTCCGCAACCAGGTTAGTCCGCCCGGAATCATGAGGGCTCAAAACAGAAGGATTTGCAATACCGTTCGCACCGATCGACCGGTGCCGACCAGCCATGCGAGATTGAGGTCGTGTTTGCGCTACGACGTATGTCCGGGATCCAGATAGGTCGGCATGTTCTTTTCTTGCTGGGGCGTCATCCTGGCGGTGTCCGGCTTACCGGGTACGCCCCGCGGCCCGAGCAAAGCGCGCGTGATGTCATCCTCACTCAAGCGAGCCTTGCCGTCGTCGAGTTGTCCATTGCCTCCGTGACTGGGTCCCATGTCGGACCTCCTCGGCTGGACCGTCTGAAAGTACCGCACTTCGGAAAGCCGGTCACGGTGCCGCGCGGAGCTCAAGGCCTCCGAGGCCCGCGGCAATGGTGAGGCCAGCCTCGTCCTGCGAGCTCACGGGCTGCAGCGCGAACGAACCGGTCGAGCCCCCGGTCAGCACATTGCCGCGGCCGCCCGCGACGCTTTCGCCGCCGGCGTAGGTGCCGGCGAGGTCGCCGCCCCGGCGCCACGGCACCGGCGCAAAGACCTTCCAGGCCACCGCAACTTCCGTGCTGCCGATGTCGATGCCAAGCCCCTGAATGGCTGCGACGTAGCGTTCGTCCGGCACGCCATCGGCGTGCAGCACGCAGTCGAGGTTGATCACCGATCCCAGGATAAAACCCGACGCCGGCACCGCCGCGGCATTCGAGCATGCCCACCTGAACCTGCTGTGCCTGGACATCGGTAGCGCCGATGGACGCGGTGAGCGTGGCCGCGGCAATGGCGGCAGGGACAATCAAATGGCGCATTGAACCACACCCAACATTATCGTCGCCGATTCAGCGGCGTCCGCATGCGCTACTTCGCACGAAACTTGATGGCGGCATGCGTGCCATCGCAGAACGGTTTGTTCTTGGACTCGCCGCAACGGCAAAGCGTCACGCGATTGCGCACCTCATACGCCTCGCCATCGGCTGAGATGATCGCAATGCCGCCGCGCAGCCAGAGCGGCCCGCTGCAAGCCTCGGCCGGATCTTCAATCAGGCCGATCGTCGGCTCGAGGTCCGGCTCGAGCGCGGTCCCGGTCGCCTTGTCCCACGCGACCAGCCGGCCCGACGGGCAGCTGTGGACCTGTCGAACGAACGTCGCGCGCACCTCCGGATCGTCGGTCTGTGCAACCTGGCTCCAGACCTGGCCGTTCGGGTCGCAAAACCGCGCGAACGCGCACAGCTTCTCGGCGTCGAGCAGCGCCAGCGAAGGACCGTCGAACACCTTTGCCTGATCGCGGTATGGGGTCCGGTCTGCAACCTCAGTTCCGTCGAAGCCGACCGTGGCATGGGTGCCGTCGCAAAATGGCTTCTTGTTGGACTGCCCGCACCGGCACAACGCAAATTTCGGCGGAGTTTCCGGCAAGTCCTTCTCGATCCAGGCCTGCGATGATCCATCGGGGCCGGTTGCGATGATCTGCTCCGACAATTTAACACCGCCCGTCACCATGTAGGGACCGTCGCGCGTGACGGTCACACGCACCGCGCTGTCCGATTTCGTCACTGGCCCTCTCCTGACACTGGCCTGCGGATGCCGCGTCACGCCAGAGTCCCGCGCCGCGGTGGCTGTCCGGCATGGACGCGGAAAACCCTGGATGTGGCGCGACATCCGATCTTGCTCGATCGAGACGTCACGCCGACTTCTTCTTGTCTTCGTCGTCGATTTCGGTGAATTCGGCGTCGACGACATTCTCGTTGCCCGACCGAGCGGCGCCGGGCTGAGACTGTGCATAGACCGCCTCACCGAGCTTGATCGATTGCTGCTGCAAGGCGCTCGCCTTGCTCGTGATCAACGCCGCGTCATTGCCCTTCAGCGCCTCGCGCAGATCGGCCATGGCATTCTCGATGCCGCGACGGTCCGTCTCCGACAGCTTCGCGCCGTGCTCGGCCACCGTCTTCTCGGTCGCATGCAGGATCGTCTCGGCGTGATTCTTGGCCTCGACGGCTTCCTTGCGCTTCTTGTCTTCGACAGCGTGCGCTTCGGCGTCCTTGATCATCCGCTCGATGTCCGCCTCGGAGAGCCCGCCGGACGCCTGGATCTGGATGCGCTGCTCCTTGCCGGTCGCCTTGTCCTTGGCCGAGACATTGACGATACCGTTGGCATCAATATCGAACGTCACCTCGATCTGCGGCATGCCGCGCGACGCCGGCGGAATGCCCATCAGGTCGAACTGCCCGAGCATCTTGTTGTCGGCCGCCATTTCACGCTCGCCCTGGAAGACGCGGATGGTGACGGCATTCTGATTGTCTTCAGCGGTCGAGAACACCTGGCTCTTCTTCGCCGGCACCGTGGTGTTCCGCTCGATCAGGCGCGTGAAAACGCCGCCGAGCGTTTCCAGCCCGAGCGACAACGGAGTCACGTCGAGCAACAGCACGTCCTTGACGTCGCCCTGCAGCACGCCGGCCTGGATCGCCGCGCCGATGGCGACGACCTCGTCCGGGTTGACGCCCTTGTGCGGCTCCTTGCCGAACAGTTGCTTCACCACGTCCTGGACCTTCGGCATCCGGGTCATGCCGCCGACCAGCACCACCTCGCTGATTTCAGCGGCAGTGAGGCCGGCATCCTTCAGCGCCTTGCGGCAGGGCTCGATGGTCTTCTGGATCAGATCGTCAACCAGCGATTCGAACTTGGCGCGGGTCAGCTTGATCACCAGATGCTTCGGACCGCTCGCATCCGCCGTGATGAACGGCAGGTTGATCTCGGTCTGCATGGCGGTCGACAGCTCGATCTTGGCTTTCTCCGCAGCCTCCTTCAGGCGCTGCAAAGCGAGATTGTCGTTGCGCAGGTTGATGCCCTGCTCCCTCTGGAACTCGTCGGCCAGATAGTTCACGAGGCGCATGTCGAAGTCCTCGCCGCCAAGGAATGTATCGCCGTTGGTGGATTTGACCTCGAACACGCCGTCGCCAATATCGAGAATGGAGATGTCGAACGTGCCGCCGCCGAGGTCGTAGACCGCGATCTTGCTGTGCTTCTTCTTCTCGAGCCCATAGGCCAGCGCGGCGGCGGTCGGCTCATTGATGATGCGCAGGACTTCGAGGCCGGCGATCTTGCCGGCGTCCTTGGTCGCCTGTCGCTGCGCGTCGTTGAAATAGGCGGGGACCGTGATGACCGCCTGCGTCACCTTCTCGCCGAGATTGGCCTCCGCGGTGTCCTTCATCTTCTGCAGGATGAAGGCGGAGATCTGCGAGGGTGAATAGGTCTTGCCGTCGGCCTCGACCCAGGCATCGCCGTTCGAGGCCTTGACGATCTTGTAAGGAACAAGCGTTTTGTCCTTCTCGACCATCGGGTCGTCATAACGCCGGCCGATCAGCCGCTTCACGGCGAAGATCGTATTGGTGGGATTGGTCACCGCCTGCCGCCTCGCCGGCTGCCCGACCAGCCGTTCGCCATCGCTCGTGAAGGCGACGACCGACGGCGTCGTGCGCATGCCCTCGGCATTCTCGATAATGCGGGCGTTCTTGCCGTCCATGACGGCGACGCAGGAGTTCGTCGTTCCCAGGTCGATTCCAATAACTTTACCCATTGCGCACTCCCCTGATTCTGGTTTCGTTGCTGGGCCTTCCGCCAACACTTGACGCGCAGCGCCGGGATTTGGTTCCCGGGCGCTGCGATTGTCGAGCCACAAGGACAGCGGCACTCTCCCATTATGCGTGGTAACTAATGTTGGCCGATGGCTGGCTGCCGGGCACCTTGTGCGCGCCTTCGGCGTGGGCACCGCTGATTTGCGTACAATTGTAACGATCCGGGCGAGGCGCTCAGCGGTCGATCTCCCGACCCCTGCTCTTCCGGTTACCGTTCGCGTCCTTCGCGGGCCGCCCGGTTCATCCGGACAAACCGATCATCGTCACGCGCTGCTTGCGTCGTATCATCGCTAAACCGGTCGTCGCGTTTCAGAGTCCGCGATCCGCCTCATCCCCGCGCGATGACATGAGCGCTTTGCCTGTCGCCGCTCCCGACACGTCATGTCCCTGCACGCTGCTCTCGGACATTGACACTCCCTCGAAACGATCACACGATACGAGAGAGAACGGAACAGCCACGTCCGCTTGCTCGGCCGGCGTAGCCGCAAGCGAATATACCAAATGATAGATGTCATCGTTCCGCCATCCATCGACGGCGTGAATGCGTGGCACATGGACTTCTCGACGAGCGTTGTTGCCCTGAGGTGCCACGATGGACATAGAAAAATATACCGATCGCGTACGGGGTTTCATCCAGTCAGCACAATCGCTCGCGATGCGCGAGGGCAATCAGCAGTTCACACCGCTGCATATCCTGAAGGTTCTGCTCGACGACAATGAAGGCCTCGCGGCGGGCCTGATCGATCGCTCCGGAGGCAACTCCCGCGCGATCCTCAAGGCCACTGAGGAAGCCCTGGCCAAACTACCCAAGGTGAGCGGCGCCGGCTCGGGACAAATCTATCTCGCGCCGGAGACCGCGCGCGCCTTCACCGCGGCGGAGCAGGCTGCCGAGAAGGCCGGCGACAGCTTCGTGACCGTCAAGCGTTTGTTGCAAGCGCTGGCGGCCGACAAGGACAGCGACGCCGGCAAGCTGCTCGCCAAGGGCGGTGTCACCCCGCAGAACCTCAACGCCGCGATCAACGCGCTGCGCAAGGGTCGCACCGCCGACAGCGCCTCCGCCGAAAACGCCTATGACGCGCTGAAGAAATATGCCCGTGACCTCACGGCGGCCGCACGCGAAGGCAAGCTCGATCCGGTCATTGGCCGCGACGAGGAGATCCGCCGCACCATCCAGGTGCTGTCGCGCCGGACCAAGAACAATCCGGTCCTGATCGGCGAACCCGGCGTCGGCAAGACCGCGATCGTCGAAGGGCTGGCGCTGCGCATCGTCAACGGCGACGTGCCGGAGAGCCTGCAGGACAAGGCCTTGCTGGCGCTCGACCTTGGCGCCCTGATCGCCGGAGCAAAATACCGCGGCGAGTTCGAGGAGCGGCTCAAGGCCGTGCTGCAAGAGGTGACGTCGGCCGAAGGCGGCATCATCCTGTTCATCGACGAGATGCACACGCTGATCGGCGCCGGCAAGGCCGACGGCGCCATGGATGCATCGAACCTGCTGAAACCTGCGCTCGCCCGCGGCGAACTGCACTGCATCGGCGCGACCACGCTTGACGAATACCGCAAGCATGTCGAGAAGGACCCGGCGCTCGCCCGACGCTTCCAGCCGGTGTTCGTGTCGGAGCCGACGGTCGAGGACACGATTTCGATCCTGCGCGGCCTGAAGGACAAATACGAGCAGCATCACGGCGTCCGCATCGCGGACTCGGCGCTGGTCGCGGCCGCGACGCTGTCGAACCGCTACATCACCGACCGCTTCCTGCCCGACAAGGCGATCGACCTGATGGACGAGGCCGCGGCACGACTGAAGATGCAGGTCGATTCCAAGCCGGAAGAGCTCGACTCGCTTGATCGGGAGATCATCCGCCTGAAGATCGAGCAGGAGGCGCTCAAGAAGGAGACTGACCGCGGCTCCCGGAGCCGGCTGGAAACGCTGGAGAAGGATCTCGCCGATCTGGAGAAGAAATCGGCCGACCTGACGTCGAAATGGCGGGCGGAAAAGAGCAAGCTCTCGGACGCGCAGAAGATGAAGGGCGAGCTCGAGCAGCTTCGCACCGAACTCGCCAACGCGCAGCGCAAGGGCGAATTCCAGAAAGCCGGCGAGCTGGCCTATAGCCGGATTCCCGAGCTCGAGAAAAAGCTCGCCGCGGTCGAGGCCAGCGAGACCTCGTCGATGAGCGAAACGGTGACCGCCGACAACATCGCGCAGGTGGTCTCGCGCTGGACCGGCGTGCCGGTCGACAAGATGCTGGAGGGCGAGAAGGACAAGCTGCTGCGGATGGAGGAGATGCTCGGCAAGCGCGTCGTCGGCCAGGCGCAGGCCGTTCGCGCGGTGTCGACGGCAGTGCGCCGGGCGCGCGCCGGACTGCAGGACCCCAACCGGCCGATCGGCTCGTTCATGTTCTTGGGTCCCACCGGCGTCGGCAAGACCGAGCTTGCCAAGGCGCTCGCCGAATATCTGTTCGACGATGAAACCGCGATGATCCGCCTCGACATGTCCGAATACATGGAGAAGCATTCGGTGGCGCGGTTGATCGGCGCGCCTCCCGGCTATGTCGGCTATGACGAAGGCGGCGCGCTCACCGAAGCCGTGCGCCGGCGGCCGTATCAGGTGGTGCTGTTCGACGAGATCGAGAAGGCACATCCCGACGTCTTCAACGTGCTGCTTCAGGTGCTGGACGACGGGCGCCTGACCGACGGCCAGGGCCGCACCGTCGACTTCCGCAACACGCTGATCATCATGACCTCGAACATCGGCGCGGAATATCTCGTCAACCAGCCGGAGGGCCAGGATACCAGCGCGGTCGGCGAGCAGGTGATGAACATGGTGCGGGCGCACTTCCGCCCCGAATTCCTCAACCGCATCGACGAGATCATCCTGTTCCACCGCTTGCAGAAGAACGAGATGGGCCGGATCGTGGAGATCCAGTTCGCCCGCCTGCGGAAGCTGCTCGAGGATCGCAAGATCGAACTCGAGCTCGACCCGAAGGCGCGCGACTGGCTCGCCGACAAGGGCTGGGATCCCGCCTATGGCGCGCGGCCGCTGAAACGCGTGATCCAGCGCAGTATGCAGGACCCGCTGGCCGAAATGATCCTCGCCGGCGACGTGCGCGACGGCTCGGAGGTCAAGATCTCCGCGACCAAGGGAGGCCTCACCTTCAACGGCAAGAAGCCGGAGACCGCCGCGGCGGACGAGTTCGAATCGGTCTGATCGCATCGACGACGCTCAATGTCATCGCCACGTCGTCGGCCAGCATCATAGCCATGCAGGACCTCAACCAGGGAGGAAGCCATGTCGGAGCAGAGGATCAAGGAAGACATGGAGATCATCGGCGCCGATGGCGTGCATGTCGGCACCGTCGATCGCGTCGTCGGCAATCGCATCAAGCTCAAGCAGCCCGATAGTGGCGAAGGGCTTCACAAGGGTCACCATCACTATATCGAGCTCGGCTTCGTCGCGGGCGTCGAAGGCGCGAAGGTTCGCTTGTCCGCCGTTGCCGCGATCGCCGTGACGCTGGAGGAGGAGAGGTCCGGAAAGCCGACCGGTCCCGCTGCGGAAGCCTAGCCATTGGTGCTCTTGTAGAGGCAACATTTGCGTGCTCCTCTCCTTGTCGCTTGATCATCCACCGGGCGTATTGCCCTTGCTCTCTGCAGTCGTGGACTAACGGTTCTAGTTAAGGAGAGACGCGTGCCATCAGCCGTTCCGCAACCGGTCGCTGCGAAGCTGACGCGCGCCGCCATCTTTCTCGTCGTCACGATCAAGCCTGGGCCTGAACATGATGCCGTTGTGCGCTCGCTGTGCGGCGAACTGGCTGCGCTCTTGCGTGCCGTGGGCTTCCGCGATCTCGAGGGCCGGCTGTCATGCGTCATGGGGATCGGCTCCGACGCATGGGATCGCCTGTTCGGCGCGCCGAGGCCAAAGGAGTTGCATCTGTTCCGCGAGATCCACGGCATTCACCACGCCGTCGCGACGCCCGGCGATCTCATATTTCACATCCGCGCGGTAAGCATGGACCTCTGCTTCGAGCTTGCGACACAGATCATGGCCCGGCTCGGCGATGCGATCGTCTCGTCGGACGAGGTCCACGGCTTCAAATATTTCGACGAACGCGACCTGCTCGGCTTCGTCGACGGCACGGAGAATCCGGACGACCAGGCGGCCATCGACGCGACCATCATCGGCGAGGAGGATGCGGCGTTTGCCGGCGGCAGCTACGTGATCGTGCAGAAATACCTGCACGACCTGAAACGCTGGAACGAGCTGCCGGTGGAGATGCAGGAGAAGATCATCGGCCGGACCAAACTATCTGATATCGAGCTGGACGACGCGGTGAAGCCGACCTCGGCGCACAACGCGCTGACGACGATCGTGGAGAACGGCGAGGAGCTCGACATCCTGCGCGACAACATGCCGTTCGGCGACACCGGCAAGGGCGAGTTCGGCACCTATTTCATAGGCTACGCGAAGTCACCGCACCGGATCGAGCAGATGCTTCTGAACATGTTCGTCGGCCGGCCGCCGGGCAACTATGATCGCCTGCTCGACTTCAGCCGCGCCGTCACCGGCACGCTGTTCTTCGTGCCGTCGGCGACATTCCTCGAGAATGCCGCGAGCGCGGCTCCCGCGCCCGCCGAACCGTCCACCAACAATGTCGAGACCGACCAGGCGCCCACAGCAAGAATGCCGCCGTCCGACGGCTCGCTCGGGATCGGCTCACTGAAAGGAGAGGCTGGACATGAATAACCTTCATCGGGGACTCGCCCCCATCTCAGACGCGGCATGGGCCCAGATTGAAGAGGAAGCCTCCCGCACCCTGAAGCGCCATCTGGCGGCGCGGCGGCTCGTGGATGTGGATGGCCCGAAGGGGACCGATTTCTCCGCGGTCGGCACCGGTCATCAGCGGCAGATCCAGACCCCGGGCGACGGCGTCGAAGCCGCGCAGCGCGACGTCAAGGCGCTCGTCGAATTGCGCGTACCGTTCGAGCTCTCGCGCCAGGCGATCGACGATGTCGAGCGCGGCGCCAATGATTCCGACTGGGATCCGCTCAAGGACGCAGCGCGCAAGATCGCCTTCGCCGAGGATCGCGCGGTGTTCGACGGCTACGCCGCCGCCGGCATTCAGGGCATCCGCCCGGGCAGCAGCAATCCGGTGCTGACGCTGCCGCCCAGCGTGAAGAACTATCCCGCCGTGGTCGCGCAGGCGGTAAGCCAGCTCCGGCTGGCCGGCGTCAACGGCCCCTATACGCTCCTGCTCGGCACCGAGCCCTACACCGCGATCGGCGGCGCGACCGATGACGGCTATCCGGTCCTGCAACACATCCAGCGTCTGGTCGACGGCAAGATCATCTGGGCGCCGGCGATCGAGGGCGGCGTCGTGCTCTCAACCCGCGGCGGCGATTTTCAGCTCAGCGTCGGCCAGGACCTCTCGATCGGCTATCTCAGCCATTCGGCGACCAGCGTCCGCCTGTATTTTCAGGAGTCCATCACGTTCCTGTTGCTGACGTCAGAGGCGTCGGTGGTGCTCGCGCCGGAAGCGAAGAAGAAGTCAGGCTAGGAGGAGGAGGCACGCAATGCAGGAATACGATCTCTACATCAATCCGAAGAGGGCATCGGTGGGCCTCTATGTCCGCAAAGGCGCAGGCCTGCCCGATCTCGCCGATTCCAAGGACTGGGTCTTTGACGGCACCGCGGCGCAGGCCAATCTGCCGGCCGAGCTTGTGAAGCAGATCGAGGCCAACGGTCACGCCTTCCGCAACATGGATTGAGCCCGAGGCAGCGGCGCACCTGCCCGCTTGCGCGAGGCGCCGCGCCGTCCTCCGGCATCATCGTCCGGCACGCCCCGCGATTCAGAACAGAGACCAGGCGGCGCGCGCCGCGCGTGCGGTCGCCAGCACGCGGCCCTTGTCCGCGCAGAGCGTGTTGTGAAACGCGGTGATGCGCCAGCCCGCCTCGGTCTTCACCAGGATCAGCGAGGGCCGCGCCCGATAGACACCCGCGGCGGGGCCGGTCGCCACATCGAGGCGTGACTCCAGGTGCACGAGCGCAATGTCCGGCGCTAGGAACCGCAGCTGCTCGATCATCGAAACGATAACGCTGTCCCGATAGATGCCCGTGAATATCTCGCGATGACCCTCGGCGATGGCATGCCGGCCGCGCTGGTGATCGCCGTTGATGATGACCGCGTTCGCGTCATTGGTGAACAGCGCGGCATAGCCGTCAGCATCATGCGCGTTCCACTCGAGACTCATCCATTCGATGATCCCGGCGATATCGGCCCTTGCCCGTCCCGCTTCGGCAGTCAAGACACGCTCCCTGTATCGTGATCGAAGAACGTCCGGCAGGCTAGCCGCAGCACCGCGACATGTCGTTAGCTGACCGCGAAGGCGCTTGACGGCCGGCGCACACGGCCCGTCATTGTCAACTGGTGTGGCCGGCCCGCACTGAAGGCGTCGCCCTGCCGGTTTGTCGTCGGGCGAACCGGCGTTGACCGGACACGAATTCTCACGCTGATGTGAAACGCGAATTGCCGCCTGCGGCGACAGAAAACATGCGTGCCGGTGTTTACCAGCGAGACCCGTCCAGGACCCGAATCCATTCACAGACCATCATGCGGATATCTGACGAACGCGAGTTTGCCGGCTCGGATCATGCTTTGGTGAAGACGTTTGCTATGGAGTTTTCATGTCGAGTTTCGCAAGCAGGATTGCCCTGTTCATCGACGGCCCCAATCTCGAAGCCACGTCGAAGGCGCTCGGCTTCCATATCGACTATCGCAGGCTGTTGGGCGAGTTTCGCACGATCGGCACCGTCGTCAGGGCCTTCTACTACACGCCGATCTCCGACGATCCCGAGCATCGCTCGGCAAGTGCACGCGCGGACTGGCTTTCCTATAACGGCTACACCGTCGTGGCCAAGCGGGCCACCGAGTTCAGCGACGGCCCGGGCCACCGGGGGATCAAGTGCAGGATCGAGATCGATCTCGCCGTTCAGGCCATGGAGATCTGCCCGCACGTCGACGAGATCATGCTGTTCTCGGGAAACGGCAAGTTCCGCGCCCTCGTCGAGGCGATCCAGCGCCGCGGCGTCCGCGTGACCGCGGTCTCCACCATGGCGAGCCGCACGCCGATGATTGCGGACGATCTGCGTCGCCAGGTCGACGCGTTTCTCGACCTGGTCCGGCTGCAACAAAGGCTGAGCCACATGCCGGTGGCGGCAACCGATGCCGAGGTCCTGCAATATGTCGAGTGAGCCGTCAGACGTCGAGCGTCAGCATGATCCGGTCACCCGCCTTGATCCCCTCGGCCTTGAGAACCGCGCGCTTCAGCGGAAGGAGATACGATTTGCGCTTCCGGTCCGGAAACAGCGAGGTCTGCCATCTGACGTCACCGATCGTGGCCACGACCCTGATTGAGCCCCAACGCGTTGCGAGGCCCGCGGTGTGGGCCCTGATCTCCCGGGCTTCGTTCTGAGGAAGGGTGACGAAATGCCAGCCCGCCGGACCATCATGAAGCCAGATCATCGCCTTGATCTCATATCTGCGGCGGTGTCGCAGTGACTGCATCGTGCTGCCCATTTCGTACTTCTTCATGTCGTCTTGTCGACGTCCGCGATCTCGCATCCTCAAGGGACCATCAGCTCGTTTGCGTCATGTCCCCTTCAACGCATTTGCCCTCGAAGCACAAGGTCTGCAAGCCATGTCGACACGCCTGCCGCGCGCTCTCGCAATGCTTGGGTTTGGGCTTGGGCTGGTCGCGATCGGACCGCAGGCCACGGCCGAAAACATGAACGCCGCGTGTCGGCGCGCGGTCGACGTCGCGGCGCTCAAGCAGATCTCGGGGGCCGACTGGTTCTCCTCCGGGCGCGGTCGGACAACAGCCGAACGACAGGCTGAATTGCAGCTTCTTCACGTCGAAGCCGATCAACAATGCGATCGGCGCCCTCTTCATCTACGTGCGTCCGGATCCCGACCTCAAATCATGGACGATCGAAAAGGAACAGCATGCGAGCATCGCAAAGCCTGTCGCCGGGCTCGGAGACGAGTCGTTCTTCCTCGCACAAGGCAACTTTCAGCTCCTGGTTCGCGCAAACAAATCCGTCTACGCCTTCATCCTGACCCCGGTGCAGAGCGAAGCCGCGGCCAGGGACTATCTCGGCACGCTCGCGAAATCGATCCTGGCGTCATTCTAGCGGCGGCCGGTGCGCCGCGATCCATTGGCGGCGAAACTCGCTCGGTGACACACCATAGGCCTGACGGAAACGGCGGGAAAAATGCGCAACATCATTGAAGCCCCAATTGAAGGCGATCTCGGTGATCGAGGCGCCCGCGCGCCGGGGATTAGCCAGATCGCGCCTGATGGCGGCGAGGCGATGGCTCCAGATCGTCCGTTCCGGCGTCGTGCCGTGCGCCGCGAACAGCCGTGTAAGGCCGCGCAGCGACACGCCGATGCCTTCCGCGATCGCCGTTCGATCGAGCATCGGGTCCTTCAGGTTCGCCGCGATCATCGACAGGGCCTGCCGATACCGTTGCTGCGATGCGGGGCCTGGTGCGTCATCGTCGACCGCTCGTCCGAGCGCCGGTTGCATCAGCGCAAGCAGCGCCTGCTCGATGCCATCCTCCGCATCGCTCGCCGGCGCCCGGGCGGCATCGTCGAGCACCGACAGCGCGATCTGGCGCAGCACGCCGATCACGCGCGGCAACAGAAGCGAGGATTGCCGCAATGCGGCCGAGCGGGGTTCGGCATCGGACGGGAGAACAGACAGGCTCTCGCGCGAGACCTTGAAGACGACGCGATGGACCGTCGATCCGAAGTCGAACGTGTAGGGCGTGTCTGTCGCGATGGCGATGGCGGTGCCCGGAGACATCCGTCCCTCGACCATATCATTGCAATAGCCGCAGGAGCCGCACAGATGCAGCGCGACCATCATGTCGTCGCTCGGCGCACTGCTCAGGAGCGCATGATTGCGCTCGATGCGATGCGGCCCCGCCAAGACCTCGGAGATGCTCACGCTGCCGATGCGGCAGGTCCTGATCCGGGCGTGAAACGTCGCGCGTTCCCGCGCGTCACAGTCGACCGGAACGAAGGTTTTCGCGACGACATCCGCCCAGAACGGAAACCGATCGCGCTGCCGAACCAGGTGTGTCGACCATATCTGTGCCACGGGCAATGTGGGTCCTTCCGAGCCAAGCCAGAATCGCGTGAGTTCGCCTTGGGACAATTCAATGCGACGGCGCCGGATTACCAAGCTCCATTTTCGGATTTTTCATTGGGCCATTTTCAGGCCGCCGCTACGCGCCGCCGGCTTGCTGCCGTCCGTGCGATCAACTAGCGAGGCCACACATGCGCCGCGCCGGCGACGTCGAAATCATCATCGCTTCCAGGCCTCCGGGCGCTTCGCAGCAGCGCTGGCTCTACGAGGAGATCCGCGCGTCGATCCTGGCGGGCCGGCTTGCGCCGGGAGCCAGATTGCCGGCCACGCGCGATCTCGCCGAGCGGCTCGACGTGTCACGCGGCACTGTGGTCGCGGTCTTCGCCCAGCTCGGTGCCGAGGGTTACCTGGCGGGCGCCGTGGGGCGCGGCACCTTCGTGGCCAGGACCTGCCGGACGAGGCGTTCGGCATGATGCGAAGCATGCGTCACCGCAACAGGCCTGCGGCAGGCACGGTGCGGTTGTCGTCCCGTGGGCGCGCACTTGCGCGCACGCCGTTTCCGACTGTCGGACGCGCCGGGCCGGTTCGCGCATTCCGTCCCTGCCAGCCCGACCTCTCGATATTTCCCGTCGACATCTGGCGGCGGATCGCCGCCAAGCGATCGCGATTGTCGCATCGCAACCTGCTTGCGGATGCCGATGTATGCGGCTTCAAGCCGCTTCGCGTCGTAATCGCGGCGCACTTGCGATCCACCCGCGGCATCGCCTGCTCCGCGGAGAACGTGGCGGTGCTCGGAAGCTTTCAACAGATCCTCGATTTGTCGGCGCGTCTTCTCATCGACCCCGGCGATGAGGTCTGGATGGAAGATCCCGGTTATCCGGGCGCTCGCCTCGTGCTCGAGGCGGCAGGCGCCAAGGTCGTCGGCGTCCCGGTGGACGATGCCGGACTCAATGTCGAGGCCGGGCGGGCGCGCGCGCCCACAGCGCGCCTCGCTTACGTGACGGCCGGTCGACAGGCGCCGCTCGGCATGCCGCTGGCGCTCGCGCGCAGGCAGGCTTTGCTAGAATGGGCCAACGAGGCGGATGCGATCGTCATCGAGGACGGCTATGACCGCGAATATCGTTTCGAGGGCCGGCCGCTGTCGGCGCTCAAGAGCCTCGATACCAGCGATCGCGTTCTCTACACCGGCACCTTCAGCAAGCTGCTGTTTTCATCGCTGCGGCTGGCCTTCGTGATACTGCCCGACACGCTGGTCGAACCGTTCACCGCGGCGGTCTCGCTCACATGCCGGAACGTCTCACTCTTCCCGCAGGTCGTGCTGCATGACTTCATGGCCGAGGGGCATTTCGGCCGCCACGTCCGGCACATGCGCATGCTCTACGGCGAACGCGCCAAGGTGTTGCAGGAAGCCGCGGTGACTCATCTCGGCGGCCTGATCAGGATTCCGCCGGCCGTGGTCGGCCTCGACGTACCGGCCTTTCTGCCCGAGGGAAGCGACGACAGCGCGGTAGCCCGCCTTGCCGCCGACGCAGGGATCGAGACCCGGCCATTGTCGATCTATGCCGTCGAGGCCCAAGCGCCAGCCGGGCTCGAGCTCGGCTTTGCCGCCGTCAAGCCGGCCGACATCAAGGCCGGCGTCGTGACGCTCGCGCGCGTCCTCGCCACCGCTGGCAAACGCAGCTCCGCGGCAGCCCAGCGATCGCGAAAGCTCCATTCGGGTCGGCGCCGGCGGCGTCCCGCTCATGGTCGCTCGGCGACGCGACAATGACGCGATGCGATGCCGGCAACGCATTCAATCTATGTTGATGAAAGGCGGCCATGGCCACGCACGATCACCGCGCGCTCGCGATCGCGTTCAATCGCCGAACCTGGGAGCTCATCGACAACAAGAACCGCTCCGGTACGGCTTCAGGGCCTGACTTGCGGAACGACGGTCCGTGCGGGTGCACCGCGACGCGCGCTGGCCCTTTCAGTCAACGTAACGGCCCGCACAGGCAAGCCGCAGCGCAACGGCAGCACTAGGATTACCTCATGCCGTTCGCTCTCGGCTCGCATTTCAGGCCTGGTGATGCCCGACATGGTTGATGACTTCAGCTCGCATCGCGTTTCGACCATCATGGCGACGGATACCGAGCAATCGTCCATTTGGCGCACCTTTTATGCGCAACAGGGACTGCACGTTGACAGCCAGCATGGCGCGGAGCTGTCGGTCGATATCGAGGCGACGACGCGCGCGCTTCCCGATTTGCGGACGGCGATCTTCACCATTTCGCCGGCGCAGGCCTCGATCAAGGCCACCGACCAGCATGCCGTGATCCTGCTGACAATATCGACGGCACCGGCGAGGTGTCGCAGTGCGGGCGCCGGGTCGCGCTGGAACCGGGCGATGCTACGCTACTCTCCAGCAAGGATGACGGCTGGTTCGTCAAATCATGCAGCCGGTGGATGTCGGTCGCCGTTCCCGCGGAAGCGCTCAGCCGGCGCACCGTGATGTACCCTCGACACGCCGTGGCACGGCGAATTCCCCGCGACACGGCACCGTTGCGGTTGCTGTCGGGATATCTGCAGACCGCGATGCATCAGCTGACCTTCGTTGCGCCTCACCTGCAGCATTGCTTCACCGACCATATCCACGAGTTGATCGCGCTGACCGTTGGCGCGGTCGATGAGGATTGCCGCCTTGGACCGGCGAAAGGACCGCGCGCGGCGAACCTGCGGCGGCTGCTCGCGGAGATGGAGGTGAGCTTCACAAATCCGGCGTTCTCGCCGATCATGGCGGCAACCCGCCTGAAGCTATCAGTGCGCTACATCCAATATCTGATGAAGGAGGCGGGCACGAGCTTCACCAGGCGCCTGCTCGAGCTTCGACTGCAGGAGGCGCGCAGGATCCTCGCAAGCCTGACCGGGGAGCGGCGATCGATCAGCGATATTTCCCGCACCTGTGGCTTCAATGACGTATCGACCTTCAGCCGCAGCTTCCGGCGGCGTTTCGGTGGCGCGCCGACGTCGTTTCGGCCCGCCATGGTCAAGTCCCCCGAACGTAACGACCCGGCCATTCACGCCGGCGGTTGAACGGCGCGGTGGACGGCGTCGTCCGCGACGCAGACAAAATGTCTGCCGGTATTTCGTTCGGGTCTCCGGACGACTAGAGCATTTTCGGTTCTGATTGCATCAGAACCGAAGCTCTAGATTCTTGTTTTGCCGCGTTTTCTTCACGCGAACCGGTATCCACTTCGCTCGAAAACACTCTAACGACATCCGCGCTCCGCAAAGGAGTGAACACCCATTCATCATTCGGCCCGAGTCCAGGCGTCACTGCGATGTGCCACGTTGAACCTCGTTGGTTTGGGAGTAAGTTGAGCGGGGCAATTGTCTTGAGAGGCCGGAGCGCATGGCGACAAGAGATCCCTTCAACTGGATGCTGTCCGAGGCTATCGAATCGCTCACCCGTGCGGAGCGCCTTCACAAGAGACTGTTCACCCTGAAGCAAAGTGGCGGCCCTGCGTGGGAGCCTCCGATCGATGTGCTCGAGACCGAGCGCGAACTTTTGATTTTCGTCGCGCTGCCCGGCGTCGATCCCGACGACGTCGTCGCGGCCATCGATGGCGACACATTGATCATCACCGGACAACGGGTCTTGCCGCCGGAACTGCAGGACGCCCTGATCCGCCGGCTCGAGCTTCCCCAAGGGAGATTTGAACGCCGCATAGCCTTGCCTGCCGGCCGCTATGCCGTCAGCCGCCACGCCTCGAACGGGTGCGTCGTGCTGCGTCTGGCGAAATCTGTGTGAGGCGCGTCATGGCATCCGAAAACGATACACTCACTGCGGCCCCCGCCGGCTCGAAAACGGAAGCGGTTGCGATCCCCGCGGATGCGCTGATCATTATCCCGGTACGCAACGTCGTGCTGTTTCCCGGCGTGATCGCGCCCGTCACCATAGCCCGCGCAAAATCGATCGCCGCCGCCCAGCAGGCGCTGCGCGAGCAGCGGCCGGTCGGGATCCTGCTGCAACGAAATCCCGACATCGAGGACCCCACTCCCGACGACCTCTATCGGATCTGCACTGTCTCCAGCATCGTCCGCTACATCACCGCACCGGATGAAAGCCATCACATCGTCTGCCAGGGCGTCCAGCGCGCCCGCATCCTGGACTTTATTCCCGGCACGCCGTTTCTCGCCGCACGCGTGCTTCATATTCCGGAGCCATCGACGACGTCTCCCGAAATCGAGGCACGCTTCCTCAACCTGCAGCGACAGGCCGTCGAGGCGATTCAGCTGCTCCCGCAAGCGCCGCCGGAGCTCGTCAACGTGTTCCAGTCGAGCACGTCGCCGGGCGCGCTCGCCGATCTGACGGCGTCCTACATGGACATCAAGCCTCAGGAGAAGCAGGAGATCCTCGAGACGGTCGACCTCTCATCCAGGATGGAGAAGGTCTCGCGCTATCTGGCCGAGCGGCTCGAGGTGCTCCGGTTGACCAACGAGATCGGCCAGAAGACCAAGGCGGTCTTCGACGAGCGCCAGCGCGAGGCGATCTTGCGCGAGCAGATGGCCACGATTCAGCGCCAATTGGGCGAGGGCGACGGCAAGGGCCAGGAGGTCACTGAACTGACCGCGGCGATCGCCAAAGCGAACATGCCGCCCGAGGCGGAAGCCCAGGCCAAGCGAGAGCTGCGCAGGTACGAGCGGATGCCTGAATCGGCCGCGGAGGCCGGGATGGTGCGCAGCTATCTCGACTGGCTGGTCGAGCTGCCCTGGGCGCTGCCGGCGGAAAAGCCGATCGACATCCGCGAGGCCAGGCGCATCCTCGATGAGGACCATTTCGGCCTCGAGAAGATCAAGTCGCGCATCATCGAGTATCTTGCGGTCCGCAAGCTGGCGCCCCACGGCAAGGCGCCGATCCTCTGCTTTGTCGGTCCGCCCGGCGTCGGCAAGACCTCGCTCGGACAGTCGATCGCGCGCGCCATGGACCGCCCCTTCGTGCGCGTCAGCCTCGGCGGCGTGCACGACGAGGCGGAGATCCGCGGTCATCGCCGCACCTATATCGGCGCCCTGCCCGGCAACATCATCCAGGGCATCAAGAAGGCCGGCTCACGCGCCTGCGTCATGATGCTCGACGAGATCGACAAGATGGGACGCGGCATCCAGGGCGACCCGTCGGCCGCGATGCTGGAAGTGCTCGACCCCGAGCAGAACGCGACCTTTCGCGACAACTATCTCGGCGTTCCCTTCGACCTCTCGCGCGTGGCGTTCATCGCAACCGCGAACATGCTCGATACGATCCCGGGGCCGCTCCGCGACCGCATGGAGATCATTAGTCTTCCCGGCTACACCGAGGACGAAAAGCTCGAGATCGCGCGCCGCTATCTGGTGCGCCGCCAGCTTGAGGCCAACGGCCTCAAGGCCGACCAGGTCGAGATCGAGAACGAGGCCCTGAGGCTGATCATCAACGGCTATACCCGCGAGGCCGGCGTCCGTTCGCTCGAACGGGAGATCGGCAAGGCGCTCCGCTTTGCAGCGGTGCAGATCGCCGAAGGCACCGCGACGAAGGTCGCGATCGCGCCGAAGGATCTCACCAAAATGCTGGGACAACCGCGCTTCGAGGGCGAGATCGCCTTGCGCACCAGCATTCCCGGCGTCGCCACCGGCCTGGCCTGGACACCCGTCGGCGGCGACATCCTGTTCATCGAGGCCACGCGCGTGCCCGGCCGGGGCGGGCTGATCCTCACCGGACAGCTTGGCGACGTCATGCGGGAGAGCGTGCAGGCAGCCTTGACCCTTGTGAAGAGCCGCGCCGCACAGATCGGGATCGATCCGGCGGTGTTCGAGAAGAACGATATCCACGTCCATGTGCCTGCGGGCGCGACGCCGAAGGACGGTCCGAGCGCCGGCGTCGCGATGTTCACCGCGCTCTCGTCGCTGCTGACCAACCGCACCGTCAGGAACGATACGGCCATGACGGGCGAGATATCGCTGCGCGGCCTGGTGCTGCCGGTCGGCGGCATCAAGGAGAAGGTCGTCGCGGCCGCGGCCGCCGGCCTCACCCGCGTCATGCTGCCGGCGCGCAATCGGCGCGACTTCGACGACATTCCGCAGGGCGCGCGCGAGAAGCTGGAGTTCATCTGGCTCGAGAACGTGGACGAGGCGATCGCCAACGCGTTGGACGCGAAGAGCTAGGCCGGGTCTCGTCTTGCATCAGGCTCTGGGCGCGCGGCGTCGCCGCTCGATCAGCGCCCTCGCTGCGCGCTCTGCGGCGCGGGCAGAGCCGAAATGACCGCCGTCAAGGCGGTCGAAGGCGCGTTCAGATGAAAAGAAGCGAACGCCACGCGCCTCGCTGACGACGATCCCTGCGGTTCGGTTCGATACTTCGATGATATAGGCTTCGGACATGTGTGCGCGTTCGCCGGCTTGCGGCGCTCCTGTCTGATCGTCGATGCGTTCGGATTCTTGAGGCGGTCAACAACAGACGCCGGTCGCCGCCGAGACGCAGCGATGCGGCATGCGGCTTCGCATGTCGCGCATCACAATTCCGTCCCTGGCTTTCATTGCGGTGACCTCGGGCAGCACAACCTGCCGGCGGTCAATATCCGACGTTGACGCGCGTGGGTCAATGAAATGGGTATCCAAAGATGGAGCGCCGGCGCAACGTCGCGTTCGCGTCGGCCTGAAAAAGAGCAAGGTCCTAGCGATGCCGACGACGAAGCGCTGTGTGCAGCAGTGCGCCGAGCTCGATTCGTGTCAAACCCGGACGCGATACTGGCTGCGTTCCCGCTTGTCAGGAAACATCGAATAGGACCGCTCCTCGCGCGGAAGAATTTCCTCGCTGCGCTCCTGCGATCGAATGAATCTCCTGCAGGATGATTGGGCGAACGCAGAAGATTCCAAAGTTGCCGCGCCGCCGACATTCTCGATCGATCAGAACGGCGTCGTGGTATTCATCGCAGCGAGACCAACGCGAAGGAGAGCAGATGCAGCCGACATCTTCCAGGTCCTTCACCCTTGGCCGGATGATGAGACGGCTGAGGCGGCTGCGCCGGCGGTTTGTGCGCTCCGCGTCCATTGATGGAGGAGACGACTTCTACGACATCTTCATGTTCGGTCCGCACGGCTAGCTGCGCCCAACGGCACAGTGGGTTCACGCCGCCGGATTGTCTGACATGAGGCCCTGCCGCTTGCTTGTGCTTCCCGACGGGCCCGCATGATGATCAGCGTGCGCGTCACCACCCCAACCCAGCCAATCGGACAGGATCTCGGAGGTGTGCTGGCCGAGCGTCGGCGGCGGCGTGGACGGGGCCGGCGGCCGGTCGTCGAAGCGAATGGGCCTCGCGATGAAGCGGACGGCGCCGGAGACGGGATGGTCCGCCGTCTGCACCATGCCGCGCTCGACGAGCTGCGGCGCCTCGCACACCTCTTTCACCGTATTGATCGCACCGCACGGAATGCCTGCCTGACCCAACGTCGCGAGCCAGTCCGCGCGCGTCCTTTGCGCGAACACCGGCGCGAGGATGCGCACAAGATCATCTCTGTTGCTCGCACGTCTGGGTGCGGTCGCGAAGCGCTGGTCGCCGAGGAGAGCGGCTCGCCCGATCACCTCGCAGAAGATCGACCAGAACTTGTCGTTGGCGACGCCGACGTTGATCCAGCCGTCGCTGACACGAAACGGCTCATAGGGGCTGATGGTCGGATGGACGTTGCCGCGCCGCGTCGGACTTTCGCCGGACGCAAAGAACATTCCGGCGTTGAAGGTGAGCAGCGACGCCATCGCGTCAAGCATTGATACGCCGACGCGACCGCCTTCGCCGGTGCGCTGCCGCCGCATCAGCGCGGCCAGCACCGCCTGCGAGGCGTAGAGGCCGGTGACGAGGTCGGCAATCGAGGTGCCGACCTTCATCGGGGCGCCGTCGGGATCACCGGTGATGTCCATCACCCCGGACTCCCCCTGCAGGATCAGGTCGTATCCCGGCCGATCGGCGTCGGGGCCGGTCTGTCCGAAGCCGGAGATGCTGCACAGGATGATCCGCGGATTGCTGTTACGAAGGGCTTCGAAGCCGAGGCCCCATTTCTCCAGGGTTCCCGGCCTGAAATTCTCGATCACGACGTCAGCCACGCCGGCGAGCGCAAGCACGGTGTCGCGGCCGGCGCTCGATTTGAGATCGATCGCGCAGCTCCGCTTGTTGCGGTTGACCGACAGAAAATAGGCACTCTCGCCTGCGATGAACGGCGGGCCGTAACGGCGGCTTTCGTCGCCGTGACGAGGCTCCTCGATCTTCACCACGTCGGCACCGAGATCGCCGAGATGCATTGTGGCGAAGGGTCCGGACACCACCCGACAGAGGTCGAGGACCTTGACGCCGGACAGCGGCTCGCGATCAGACGATCGCATCGGCGAGATCCTTCATGCTCGGCACCAGGATATCCGGCTGATGCGGCGTGATACCGAACGGACGGCTCCTGCGGTCGATGAAGGCCGAGCGCATGCCGGCGGATTTCGCACCGATGCAATCGAAGGCGTGATTGGCGACGAACAGGATCTGGTCGGGCCGCAATGCCATGATCTCCGCGGCCTTGGTGTAGGTGGCCACGTGCGGCTTGAACGAGTTCGCTTCAGCGACCGAGATCACGCGGTCGAACGGAATCTGGTGATGCGCCTTGGCGGTCTCGAGCATATCGGGATCGCCATTGGAGAGTACGACGAGCTGGTATTTCGTCTGCAGGCGAGCCAGCGCCTCCGGCACTTCTGGAAACGGCTTCAGCTTCTCGATCTCGCCGACGAGGGTGCGCACCTCGTCCATGGTGTAGTCGATCCCTGCGCGGTCCATGACGTGGGCGACCGAACGATGGCCGATCTCGCGATACGGCGTGTGCTGGCGGTGCAGCAGCGCGTCGATCATGGAGTTTTCGAAATGCGTCCGCCGCCACCAGGTGACGAATGCATTCGGATCGCCCTTCCAACCCTTTGCCTTGAGGAACGGCGTGGCGATCTGGGTCAGGCCGCCCTGCATGTCGACGACCGTGCCGTACTGGTCGAACATGCAGACCTTCACTTCGTTCTTGATCGCTTCGTCGTTCATGTCGGCCTCCCGTCTTGCTTGACGAGATCAAGGTTAGTTCGACCGGCCACATTCGTGAAATGGATTTGTCATCTATCATTATTTGTCATATGAATGTGCTGGGGAGACGCCCATGCACCTTCGCTCGATCGATCTCAACCTGCTCGTCGCGTTGGATGCGCTCTTGTCCGAGCGCCACGTCACCAAGGCGGCCGACCGCGTCGGGCTCAGTCAGCCCGCGATGAGCAACGCGCTCAGCCGTCTGCGCGGAATGTTTTCCGACGAGCTGCTGGTCAGGACGGCAACCGGGATGCAACCGACGCCGCGCGCGACGGAGCTCGTCGTGCCGCTGCGCCAGCTGCTACGCCAGGTCGAGCGGGTGCTGGAGAGCGATTCCAGCTTCGATTCCGAAAGGTCGGAGCGCACCTTCTCGGTCCGCATGTCCGACATCCTCGCCTGCCTGATCCTGCCCAAGCTCGTCGCACGGAGACCGCAGGCGGCGCGGATCGGCTACAGCATCCTCCACCTTCCCCCGGCGCTGACGGTCGACGCGCTCGAACGCGACGAAATCGACGTGGCGGTCAGCATGGGCCTCGAGCACACCCACTCGATCCGCTCGCAAAAGGTGATGGACGACCGCATGGTCTGCATCATGCGCAAAGGCCATCCGGCGGCGCGCAAGGGATTGACGTTCGAGACCTTCATTGCCCAGGAGCACATGAAGGTGTCGATGAGCCCAACCGACGTCCGTTTCGTGGACGACGTGCTTGCCGGGCTGGGACATCAGCGGAAGATCGCCCTGAACGTGCCGCATTGGCTCGTCGTGCCGCACGTCTTGCAGGAGACCGATCTCTTCGCAGTGATGCCGGGACGCCTCGCCGCCGCGTTGATGAACGACGGGTTGCGGATGGCAGACCTGCCGTTCAAATCCGCGCCCTTCAGCTGGATGATGTATTGGCATCGGCGCTACGATCAAAGCAAGGCGAACCGCTGGTTGCGCAAGGAAGTCAGCGAGGTCTGTGCTGAGCTGGACTAGGCACCCAGGCCGGCGGCCCCCTGGCTCGCCGCCGGAACGGCGGCCGGCGCCGGCGCGTTCGCCGCTTCGCAAACATCCTCCAACCGGCGCCCCTTGGTTTCGATGCCGAACATCAGGAACATGATCGCCTGGAACACGAGGACGCCGGCAAGTGTCATCAGCACCCCCGTCAGTCCCTGCCAGGCGAAGATCGCGACGACGACGAACTGAACCAACGCCGTCGCGATGCGTCCGGCGGTGGCGCAGATCGCCGTTCCACGCATCCTGTATCGGGTCGGGAACAGCTCCGGCACATGCATGGCGAAGCCGGTTGCCAGCATCACGTAGATCGACGTCACGAGGAGGAATCCAACTGCGACGAGCGGCGCGCCGTCGGGCACGAAGGGATAGGCGACGCCGAAGACCGCCGCCGCGATCGACGAACCGACGATCGAGGCTCTTCTGCCGACAACGTCGGCGATCGCCAGGCCGATCAACGACCCCACCGGACCGCCCAGCGCCATCAGGGTCGTGTAGCCGAGCGATGACACGACGCTGTGGCCTCCCTTGATCAGAAAGGTCGGCAGCCAGCCGATGAAGCCGTACAGGCTGAACCCGACGACGACGTGCAGGAGACTGCCGAGCAAGGTCCGCCCGAGATAGGGCGGCTGAAACAGACGCCAGACCGATCCGTCCTCCTGCGCGCGCTGGACGTCCTGCAGCGCCGGCGAGAGCGGCCCCTTCCGCGCTGCCTCGGCTTCAATTGTCCGCAGGACCTGTTCAGCTTCATCGGCGCGTCCCTGGGCGGCCAGCCAGCGCGGCGACTCCGGCATCGATTTCCTCAAGATCCAGACGACCATGGCGAGGACGCCGACGATGGCGAACATGTACCGCCATCCGAGTGTCGGGATGACCCACAATCCCACCATGGAGGATACGAACAGCGAAAAATTCGTGATCACCGCCAACAACCCGATCCAGCGGCCGCGCGAGCCGGCCGGAACGAACTCGGTCAAGGTCGCGTAACCGACGACGATCTCCGCCCCGAGACCGATGCCGATCACGAAACGCGCCGCGATCAGCGCAGGCATCGACGGCGCCAGCGCGGCGGCGATCGAGGCAAGACCGAAGATCGCGAGATTGAGCTGATACGAAAACCGCCGGCCGAACCGATCGCCCAGGATTCCAGAGAACCAGGCGCCGATGGTCATGCCGACGAACGTCGCCGAGACGAACGCCGCGTTCAGCTCGAGCGTGGACCATCCCTCCTTCAGGACGGCGCCGAGCACGCCGCCGGCCAGATAGATGTCGAACGCATCGAGGAACATTCCAGCGCCGATCAGCGCGAGAATCCGCCAGTGAAAGCCGCAGATCGGCAAGCGATCGAGGCGCGCCCCTGCATTCACCTGCGCGGTGTGTCGTCCCGGTTGCGCCTGCATGCATCCCTCCCCCTAAGCGGTCGCGTAAAGCCGACCTTGCTTCCGGGAGACAGAATGATGACGCCGGCGCCCCAGTCTAATCGAAATACTCAATCCGCATATTCGGCGGCGTGATGACGCGCGCGCCTATGATATGCGGCCGGGTGCCTGCTTCTGCACGGCATCAATCACGTCCGACGAGTGCGTGACGAACCCGAAGCATTTCTTGACATTGAAGATCGTCGCCTCAACGCAGTAGTCCGGCGATGTCGTTGCGCAGCAGTCCTCGACCAGGAGGCAGCCGTAGCCCAGGAAATTGGCGTCCGTCAGCGAGTGCAGCACGCACTGATCGGTGTTGACGCCGGCAAACAGGATCGTCCTGGTGCCGAGGTTGCGCAAAATGCTGTCCAGCGGCGTATCCCAGAAGCCGCTGATCCGGTATTTGTCGACGTGAATGTCCCCCGGCTCCTGCTTCAACTCGTCGACGACGGCCGCGGCCCAGCTGTCCTTCTGCAAAACGCGCGCACCGCTGCCGGGCAAAGGCTCGCCAAGGCCGATCCCAACCCCCTTCGGCTTGTACAGATGGAGCTGATTGGGCGGCATGTTCTTCAGATCCGGCCGATTGCCCCAGTTCAGCCAGACGACGTGCACCCCGGCCGCTCTCAGTACCGGGAGAAGCTTCTGTAGCGGCTCGATCGGCGCCCGATCCGGCGTGTGATCGACACCGAGGTGATCGACCCAGCCCCCTTTCGCACAGAAGTCGTTCTGCATGTCCACGACGATGAGAGCGGTGCGATGCAGATCCACGGTCACGGTCTGGGGCTGAGCGTTGATCGTGACGGCGATCGGCGGCGGCGCCGCCAATGCCATGTTGACGTTATTGTCATCGACCAGCCATTTGTAGCCTGGAGCGGATCCAAGGGGATTGGCTGAGTTTGGCGCGCCTGACGCTGTGGCTTTTGCAGCAGTGGAACTCGTCATCGGACCTTCCTCCCTCGATGCTTTGTTGAACTATCTTCGCGATCACGCGCCACGTTCGAACGGAATGGTCAATGCCGCAGGCTGCCTGCTCCTTCCGACAAAGCCTGCAATCGCGACCAGCGCCAGCAGATAGGGCAGCAGCAAGAGGAGCGCCACGGGCACGTCGAGCTGCAGCGCAGGGACCAGGAACTGCAGCGCGGTCGCGAAGCCAAACAGGAGACACGCCGCCAGTGTGTACCAGGGATTCCAGCCGCCAAAGATGACGGCCGTGATCGCGAGATAGCCTGCGCCCTTGGTCATGTTCTCGGTGAACGTATTGCTGTCCGCAACCGACATGAACGCCCCGCCCAGGCCCGCGAGAACACCTGCATAGAGCACGCCGAGATAGCGTGTCCTGGCAACGCTGATGCCGGCCTTGTCGGCTGCGCGCGGATCCTCACCGACTGCGCGCACGGCCAGCCCGAAGGAGGTGTACTTCAGGAGTAACCACGTTACGACGACCATCAGGATGCTGACATAGGCAAGTCCGGTCTGGTTCGATAGTGCCGGCCCGATCACAGGGATGGCGGCGAGCCATGGCAGATTGAGTTGGGCAAAGCCGGGGATCGGATCACGCGACAGCGGCCCGAAGATCTCGCGATACAGGAAAGTGGTCGCGCCCAACGACAGGATATTGAACCCTATGCCCACCACCAGCTGATTTGCGCGCAGCGTGACGCTCAGCACGGCCTGCACCGCGGCCACCACTGTTGCCACCAATACGCCGGCCGCCACGCCGGCGAGCGGCGAGCCGGTCGCCCACGACGTCAGCGCCGCCGCGAAGGCCGACATCAGCATCATGCCGTCGAGGCTGAGATTGAGAACGCCGGCGCGTTCGCTCAGCATTTCGCCCGTCGCCGCGAAAATGATCGGAACCGCAAGACGCAGCCCGGAGCCGATAAACACCGCCATCTGTTCGTCGATCATCGGGTTGCCTTTCGGTTGGTGAGGATCGCTGAGCCCGCGATGATGATGACGATCAGGCCCTGGCAGATCAGGACGACGGCAGACGGGACATGCGCCGATATCTCCATGTTGATGGATCCCGATCGCAGGAATCCGAACAGCAGCGCACCGATCACCACGCCCATCGCCGAGCCTCGCGACAGCAGACCGACCACCAGGCCGTCAAATCCATAGCCGGACGAAAAATCGCTCGTCAGATAGAATTGCTGGCCGAGGATCATGATCGCGCCGCCGAGGCCGCCAAGGCCACCGGACACCGTCATGGCCAGGATCACGTAGAAGCTGGTCCGCATGCCGGCGCGGCGGGAGGCCGTCACGTTCAAGCCGACGGCGCGCAACCGCAGGCCGAGCGTGCTGTGCTTGAGCACCAACCACACGACGACGACCGCGATTGCAGCTATCAGCAACCCGATATGAAGGGGAGAGCCACTGTCGGGGAAGAGCTGCGGCAGCTTGGTTGAATCCGGAATCTCAGGTGATTCCGGCAGCGACGACACATCGCTGATAGGCTTGCGCAGCAAGTGAAAGGATTCGACCGACCAATACACCAACGGCAGCGCAATGAAGCTCAACAGCAACGTGCTGATGACTTCATTTGTACCACGCGCCGCCTTGAGAAAGCCTGCCAGCGCGCCCCAAAGAGCGCCGGCAGCGGTTCCCACGACGAGCGGCGTGACAAACGCCAGCCCAAAGGGCAGGCCGCCGGCGCCATGCAGCGCGGCTGCGGTCGCGAACATGCCGCCCATCGCGATCTGTCCTTCGCCGCCGACATTCGTCAGATTGGCGCGGCTGGCAAAGATGAAGCCAAGACCGACCAGTCCGAGGCTGATCGCGCGGTTGAGCGACGCGCCGATATTGAAATCGCTCCCCGCCATGCCGTCCCAGAACGCTTCGATCGCGTCCACGACCGATGCGCCCGTGGCAGCAATGATGAGCAGACCGATCCCGAGCGCAACAACAGTCGACACCACCGGTACCAGCACCTGCAACGGCACAAGATCGAATTTGGCGCCCTGCGCGACCCGGGCAAACTTCGGATTCTTCATGACCATGGCCAATCTAGACATGCGCGTGCCCCGACATCATCGCGCCGATCGCCTCACGACTGAACGATCCGGCCGCGAGCTCGCCAACCAGCCTTCCGCGGTAGATCACCGCGATCCGATCCGACACCGCCATCAACTCCTCGAGCTCACTGGAGATCAGGAGTACCCCGAGACCGTCGTCGCGCGCCGCACGAATGCGATTGTAGACCGCCTCGATCGCACCGACGTCGAGCCCCCGGGTCGGCTGGGCGGCGAGCAGAAACACCAGCGGATCGAGCGAGAGCTCGCGTGCAAGCACCGCTTTCTGCTGGTTTCCTCCGGACAGACTCGCCATCGATACGTCCGGGCTGCTCGCGCGGACATCGAATTCACGCATCATCGCTTCCGCGGCCTTGCGGCGCGCCGGCTTGTCGAGCAGGCCGAAGCGGCTGAATTTTCCGATCGCGCCGAGAAAGAGATTCTCTGCGACAGACAATTCCTTGATGCAGGCCACGGCATGGCGATCCTCAGGAACAATGCCGACGCCTGCGTCCGTGATCTGCTGTGGCGTGCTACCATCCACCGATGTGCCGCCGACGACGATGGAGCCTGCACTCGGCGAGCCGAGACCGGCGAGGATCAGGCCCAGTTCGGTCTGGCCGTTGCCTTCGACACCGGCGATCCCGACGATCTCCCCGGCACCGACCGCAAGGCTCAAGCCGTCGAGCCTCGCCACGCCGTGCGCGTCGCGATAAACGAGGTCGGATATCTGAAGCACCGTTTCGCCCGGAGATGGCCGACCTTCCCGGCCCGCTGCCGGCCGTGCCGGCGTCTTGCCCTCGATATCGACCGCCGCAGCCAGCACCGAACCGGCCGACTGTACATCGCGCCCCACCATCGAGCGCACCAGCGACCGGATGTCCGCGCCGGCCATCGCCACCGTCTCGATGATGCGCCCCTGCCGCAGCACCGTGGTGCGGTCGGCGACCCGATTGATCTCGCCGAGCTTGTGGGTGACCAGGATCACGGACTTACCGCGCAGCGCGACCTGGCGGCAGATCGCCAGCAACGCATCGATCTCGTCCGGCTGCAGCACCGCGGTCGGCTCGTCGAGCACGAGCAGTTGCGGATCACCTAGCAGGCACTTGATGATCTCGACGCGCTGCCGCTCGCCGACCGAAAGATCTTCAATCAACGCGTCGGGGTCGATTTCGAGCCCGTATTCCGCGGCGAGCTGCTCCATCCGCACGATGATGTCTTGCGGCTTCAGCACCGCGTTCGCGCGGCCGAGCATCAGGTTCTCGGCCACGCTCATGTTGGGCACCAGGCTGAAATGCTGGTGCACCATCACGATGCCGCGCTGGAGCGCTTCCGCCGGTCCGCGGGGCTGAAACGAATGCCCGTTCAGTGTCATCGTGCCGGCATCGGGCCGGTGCACCCCGAAGACCAGATTGCACAATGTCGATTTTCCGGCGCCGTTCTCGCCAAGCAGGCAGTGCACCTCACCACGCTCGACGCCCAACGAGATGTCGTCGAGCGCGGTGAAAGTGCCGAACCGCTTGGTCAGACCAGACAGTTCGAGAACAGCCACGGTCAGCCCACCTTTACCTTGATCTTGCTCGACAGCAGATCGTCCTTGAGCTCCTTGATCTTCGCCTGGATTTCCGGCGTCGCTCCCGTGCAGATCTCGATATCGGCCGACTGCGGCCCCATCGCGAGACCGAACTGCTTGTATTCCGGGTGCCACGTTCCGGCGACGGCCTGATCGATGGCATATTCGACCATGAACCCGATGCCGCTGACCGTGTAGGCAATGTAGAGCGGATTTTTGTCGGAGCAGTAGTTGGTATAGCTCCCGATCATCCTGGTGCCTTTCTCGCGCGCCGCCTGCTCCATTCCGCGCACGCCGAGATTGAGAATGTTGTAGTGGATGTCGGCGCCTTGTGCGATCGCGGCCAGCGTCGCTTCCTTCGCCTTGGCGACGTCGTCGAAGTCACCGGTATAGGTCACGAAGCATTTCGTATCCGGCTTGACGTATTTGGCGCCGTTCGCGAATTCCGTTCCCGTGTTGACGATGGCCGGAATTTCAAGCCCGCCGACATAGCTCACCGCGCCGTTCTTCGACATCATGGCGGCAACTGCCCCGGCGATGAAGCCGATCTGGGCCTGCAGCACGTCATATTGCGCGACGTTATCCGTCGGCTGCCCCGTGGGCCCCGCGATGGAAAACTTCACCTTCGGAAACCGCTTGGCGACCTTCAGAACCGACGCCTGGGTCTGCCCCGCAGCGCCGATGACCATGTCGTTCTTGCTCGCGAGAGTCACGAGCGCCTGCTCCATGTCGGCGAACTTGACGTTCTCGATGGACGTGATCGCAACCTTCTTGCCATGGCGCTGCTCGGCCGCCTTCATGCCGTTGTAGGCCGACTCCATCCAGCCATGGTCGGCTCTCGACCCCGGGATGAGAATGCCGATGCGGAGCGGCTTTGCCGTATCGTCGGCGAGGACAAGCCGGGTTGATGAACCGATCCAGGCCGCCGAGAGCAGGCCGGTTTGCAGAAATGCTCGACGCGTAGCGTTCATATCGTTTCCTCCTCTTTGTTTCCCGGTGTTGCCGCATTTCTTATCGCGGCTCTTTGTCATGGGCGGCAGCGCATCATCAGGCCGCGCCACCGTTTTCAGAACTGTAGCCGGATCACCTCACAGCCATCTCCGCGAACGCACCGACCGCCTCGACAAAGCACTTCATCGGAGCCTGCACGACGCCAGCGCCGATGATTCCCATCCCCGGCTCCTTGTGCGCCGTCGCGGTGTTGATCACGGGCCTCATACCTTCATCCACGACCTTGCGGATGTCGATGCCGACCGGAGCGCCGATGAAATCGAGCATCGGCAGCGTGAAGCCGGGATTGCGGCCGATCGTGATGTGCGCCATCTCGCGCGAATAGCGCAGGGCATCCTGGGGCGTGCCGCCGACGAACTGGACCATCGCGGGAGCAGCGGCCATCGCAAACGCGCCCAGTCCAGCGGTCTCGGTGATCGCGCTGTCGCCGATATCGGGATTGGCGTCGGCCTCGCTGAAACCCGGCAAGAACAGACCGACAGGGATGTCGGCGGGGGCGACAAACCATTGTCCGTCCAGCCCGCTCACCCTGATGCCGACATTGACGCCGTTGCGCGCCATCGCGGTGACGATGCTGCTGAACGGCACGCCGTGGGCGGCATCCATCGTCGCCTTGCACGCCGCCATGGACAGGCTGAGGAAGAACATGTCGTCCGCTCCGATCGTCCGCAGCGTCTCGTGAACGATGTCGCGCGAGATCGACGACTTGAGCAGCGATTCCGTGACGGCGCGATACAGTAGCAGCGTCGCGGCCGTGTTGCGGTTGTGAACGTCGTCACCCATATGCAGCGACTGCGACATCAACGGCTTCAGCGGCAACCCGCCGTCGATGTCGGCGACGGCCGCCTTCAGGCACGGCGCCAGGACATTCTCGATCAGCTTGAGGCCCTCGATCACCTCCGGAGCGAAGGCGCCGAACCGCAATGTCTTGGCGCCGCCGGATTCCATCATCGGCGCATAGGCGCGGTTTCCGGCTGCCTTGTTCATCACCACAAAGAGCGGCATCGAGGGCGAGATGATCCCGGTCATCGGCCCCACCGCGCCGAATTCATGGCATGGCGCAAAGCGGATGCCGCCGCCCGCAGCGAGGTGCTCCGCCT
Source organism: Bradyrhizobium erythrophlei (assembly GCF_042430365.1). Classification (GTDB taxonomy): domain Bacteria; phylum Pseudomonadota; class Alphaproteobacteria; order Rhizobiales; family Xanthobacteraceae; genus Bradyrhizobium; species Bradyrhizobium erythrophlei. The sequence continues at coordinate 70,893 of NZ_JBHMET010000270.1, read as the reverse complement.
CCGCCGGGGTCGCGGCCCATCTCTCGTAGAGAATTGCGCCAACCACGGCCCCTTTCATCGGGCCGCACATATCCTTCCAGGCGATCGGCGGGCCGGCGTGCAGCAGGGTCCGGCCCATATCGGGCCAGACGTCGGAGGCACGCGCGGCGACGTCGACCCACACCGGTTGCCCAGCCAGGATTCGCTGCAGCACTTCCGCATTGGCGCGGTCGATCCGCGATCCCAGGCAGTCCGCGTCATCAGCGTCGCCGATCAGTTGCGCTAGATTCCAGGCGACTTCCGGACTTCCGTCTCCGACCGGCTGCCATTGCAGGCGCGTCAGCGGCGCACCGCTGCTCTCGACGCCCCGATCGAGATCGGAGGCGCCAAGGCTGACGACCGATGTCTTGCTGTTCCGCAGAGCCGAAACTGGGTTCATCGTCGTTCTCCACCTTGCGGCGCGCGACGGGTTGCAGCGCTTTCGCCCGCCATCCGGCTGGCAATGGCCTGCGCGCACCGCGCCGCGCTGGTGCTGCTGGCCACGAGCTCCGCGCCGGCGTCTTTCAACAAGGCTTTCTGCGCCGCGAAGGGCTGTGGGTCCTGGTCCGTGCCGCACACAAAGCAGATGACGGGAAGTTCGCGCCCTTTCGCTTTTGCGGCCGCCTTCGCTTGACGAATGGCGGGAGCGAGAACTTCCGCCGGATTTGAATGGCTGCCGTGGCCAAGCACCACGTCCAGCACGATGCAGGCCACATTCGGATCGTCCGCCTCTTTCAGAAGGCGGTCGATCCGCACGCTGTAGTCGATCATCGGATGCGGACGTCCCACCGTGAATTCGTCGCTGCCCAGATCGATCGCCGCATGCTCGAGGCTCTTGTCCCCGTCGGGTAGACGGTCGGCGTCGGCGAGCGGCGCGTTCGACCGGACCCGCATGCCGGCCCCGCGCCAGATCGTCTGCGCCTCCGAGCAGAACGTGCCGCCCGAATAGAGACCGCGCAGATAGCGCTGCGATCGCGCCAGCGACGAACAAACCCGGTCCGCCAATGCCTCGACGGCCTTCTTGTCGCTCCCGAGACTGGCCGTTCCCGCTAGGGAGACGGCTTGCGCTGCGGTCTCCTGCAGCGACGAGGTGCGATGGACGTTTCCGGTGGAGGCGACCGGTTCGCCGCCCAGGAAGCAGATCACGACCGGCTTGCCGATCGTCGCCGCTCGCTCGATCACGCGATTCTCCACGTCGCGCGCCGGCGGCTTGGAGACAATGACGATGACCTTGGTTTCTTCATCCGCGGCCAGCAGGTCCAGGCCTTGCACCATGGTGATGCCGCCGACCAGGCTGGAAACATCATGGCTGCCGGTGCCGATCGCCTGCGATATGCCCTGGCCATGGTGATGGATCTGGCACATCACTTCCTGCAGCCCTGTGCCCGACGCTCCGACGAGCCCGATGACGCCGCGCCGAACGACGTTGGCAAAGCCGAGCGGGACGCCGTTGATGATCGCGGTGCCGCAATCCGGCCCCATGACCAGCAATCCCTTCTGCGCGGCAACCCGCTTGATGGCCTGCTCCTGCCCGATCGGCACGTTGTCGCTGAACAGCAGCACGTTCAGACCGTGGCGCAGCGCCTTCAAGGCTTCGGCCGCCGCATAGGGGCCCGGCACCGAGATCAACGCGAGGTTGGCATGATCGGCAACCGCGACGCCGCGCGCGATCGAGCGCGGCGCTGCGTCCGCAACCGCCTCGGTCGCCCCCTGTTTCGAATCATCGCCGACGATCAGAGCGTGAATTTCGCGCGCCGCGGCTTCCAGTCTGTCGAGCTGTTCGTCCACCACGACGATCATGATATCGCCGGGCTTGGCCTCTTCGAGCGCCGGACCCATCAGGCCGGCCTGTTGCAGGAACTCCTTGTTGCTGCGTGTTCCCATCAGCAGCGTCACCCGCTGCACGCCGCTCCGCGCCACCGCGAGCTGCGAAATCCGCATCAACGAGACGGAATCCTTGTACAGGTTCGCCCGTACGCTTGACTGGATAGCCATAGCCTTGTCGTTCCCTCGAATTCCTTCGGCCCGCTCGTTCTCTAATCCGTGAGCTTCGGCCGACCACAGCGATAGCCAGATCAAAAGGCGAAACGCCGGTCATGCGGTCCGGCCGCTTCAACTCGGTGAATCCAGACGTCATAACGGTCCTTCGAACTTGGACCGACGACCGGCGCAGGCGGATGATCCGCGGCCGCGCCGGTCGGATCAGCTATTGAACGACGTGCGTCCCCGTCTCGCCTCGCAGCGCCGCCATGGCGCAATCGAGGTGGCTGATGATCGCGCGCTTGCCGCCGCCCTCGAGAAAGCGGATGGCCGCATCGACCTTCGGCCCCATGCTCCCCGGCGGAAAGTGTCCTTCACGGTGATAGGCCTTGATCTCCTCGAGGCTGACCTGATCCAATTCCTTCTTGTTCGGCTTTCCGAAATTCACCGCCACGCGCGGCACTGCCGTCAGGATCAGCAACTCTTCAATGCCGAGGACGTTCGCGATATGAGCTGACGTCAGATCCTTGTCGATAACCGCCGGCACGCCGGTGCGCACGCCCTTCGCATCGCGAACGACCGGAACGCCGCCACCGCCTCCCGCAATGACGATGGTCCCGCGTTTGACCAATGCATCGACCAGCGAGATGTCGCAGACATGCCTGGGCTTCGGCGAGGGAACGACGTGGCGCCAGCCGCGTCCCGAATCCTCGCGCATCGCCCAGTTGAGCTCGGCGCTGATCTTCTTCGCCTCCTCTTCCGAGAAGAACGGGCCGACGAACTTGGTGGGATTCTTGAACGCCGGATCGTCCTTGTCGACCTCGACTTGGGTCAGCAGACTTGCCACGTGCCGCTGGTTACCCTGCTCGCGCAGGGCATTCTCGATCGCCTGCATCAAGAGATAGCCGATGCCGCCCTGGCTGTGCGCGACGCAGATATCCATGTCCATCGGCGGAATGCGGCTCATCGTCAACATCTGCCGCATCATGATCTTGCCGACGACCGGGCCGTTGCCATGCGTGATGACAAGCTCATTGTCGAGTTGCGCAAGCGGCAGCAAGGCTTCCGCGGTTTTCTGCGCGACCGACTTCTGCTCCTGGGAGGTCCCGCGGATGTCCTCGGGATGAACCGCATTGCCGCCGATCGCGACCACAAGGCGACGCGGCACGTCACTGAGCGTACGCATATCCCTACCTCCCGGCATTGCTGGCGATGGCGACAGCGAGTTCACACGCCTGAGCGTTCGACGGCGCGACGACGATTCCGGCGCGCTCCAGCGTCCTGACCTGCGCCGAGCGGCCTTGCGGATCCTGCTCGGTGCCGACGACGGAGGCGATCAGCACGGGCGCATCCTGGCCACGATCGGCAACGAGCCCCGCCAAATGCCCGGCGGGATCGGCATGCGCGCCATAGCCGAGCACGAGGTCGAGCAGGATCACCGCGAGGTCCGGATTCCTGAGCGCGACACGCAATGCTTCATCGCGCACGGAGGGATCGATCATCGGATGCGGCCGGCCACGGGTGTATTCGTCGTCGCCGAGGTCGATCAGCCGGTCGCGTCCCTCGTTCGGCTCGACGCCGAGTTTGGGTACACCGGGAATTGCGGCGTTCGACGCCACCTTGCGGCCCGCGGCCGCAAGGATCACCTGCGCCTCCGCGCACAGCGTTCCGCCCGCGAACAGTCCTTCGATCCTGTCCTGACCACTCCGTCGCTCGAACCGCGATGCGACCGTGCCCGCGTCGAAATCGGCCCCGATCCGGGCGCCTTCCAGCGCCAGTTCGGCGGCGCCTTTGAGCGTCGGCGAAAAGCGCGCATTCGGCGGAAGCTCGATTCCGGACGCACCGATGAAGGAGACCGTGAACGATTTCCTGCTTTTGCCGATCCGCTCAAGGACGGACCTCGCGACATCGGGATGCGGCGGCTTCGAGATCAGCACCACGTGGTTCGTTTCCGGATCGGAATCGAACGCGTCGATCGCCATCAATGTCGTGATGCCGCCGATATCCTTCTTGAGATCGCGCCCGCCGACCCCGATGGCATGGGAGATTCCCTGGCCGGCTTCCGAGATCAGGCACGAGACCTCCTGCGTTCCGGTGCCCGACGCGCCGATAATTCCGATCCTGCCGCGCCTGATCTTGTTGGCGAACGCCAGCGGCGCCCCACCGATCACGGCCGTTCCGCAGTCCGGTCCCATCATCAGGAGGCCGGCCGCGCGCGCCTGCAGCTTGAGCGACAACTCGTCCTCGAGGGACACATTGTCGCTGAACATCAGGACGTGCAGGCCGCGATTGAGCGCCTTCCGGGCCTCGGCGGCGGCGAACTCGCCGGGAACGGAAATCAGCGCGAGGTTGATCTCCGGCCTGAGCTTCACTGCGGCGGCGATCGAATGTGGCCGCCATGCGGCCTGCGCCTCGCTTTGGCTCTTCGGCTTGTCGAGCGACCTGATCGCGCTGTCGAGCGCTTCGCGCGCGGCGGGCTCGGACTCGGCCTTGACCGCGATCACGAGGTCATTGCCCTTGACGGCAGTGCCCTCCTCCAGCAGTCCGGCATTGCGCATGATCGCAGCGTTCGATGGTGTCCCCATCATCAGCGCCGCCTCGATCACGCCGGGCGACGCCGCCACCTCGCGCGACAGCCGCATCAGCGCGACCGAATCGAGATAGAATCCCTTGCGGATTTCGTTCAGGACAACGACGTTCATGACACCCCCAAATCCTTGGCGATGGCGACGACCGCCTGCTGGAAGCACGCCAACGGCGCCTTGACCACGCCGGCCCCGACCTGGCCGATGCCGGGCTCGCGATGCGCGATGCCGGTGTTGATGACGGGCACGACGCCGGAATCGACGACGAGGCGAATATCGATGCCGGTCGGCACACCCGCGAAGTCCATCGCGGCGATCGTCCATTCCGGATTCTGCGCGACCGTGATCTCGCCCATCGAGCGGGTGAAGTTGCCGGCCTCGGACGGCGCGCCGGCGCCGACAAAGCCTGCGACCGCCGGTGCCGCCGCCATCGCAAATCCACCCAGGCCGATCGTCTCGACGATGGCGGAATCGCCCATGTCCGGATTGGCGTCCTTCTCGGAATAGCCAGCAAAATACAGCCCTTCCGGCATTTCGACCGGCGCCGTGAACCACCGTTCGCCGAGTCCGCTGACGCGGATGCCGAAGTCGGTGCCGTTGCGGCACATCGTGGTGACGATGGTCGAACCGCGAATGCCGTTCGCGGGATCGGTGATCGCTTTGCCCATCGCCATGGCGATGTTGAGGAAGAACTGATCGTTCTGCCCGATGAACGCCAGGCACTCGGCGAGAACAGCATTGTCGGTCGACGTCCGCGCCATCCAGGGCGCGATTTCACGGAGAAAAACGCTCGAGCAGGCGAGATTGCGCTGATGCAGCTCGTCGCCCATCGACAGTCCGCGGGCGACGATCGACTTCAGGTCGACGCCGCCTGCAGCGCGGATCGCCTTGCCGAGAACCGGCCCGAACACGTCGCGCAGCCAGGCGAGACGCTTCAGCACGCTGGCGTCGTTACCGCCGAAGCGCATCACCTTGCCGAGCCCCTCGTTGATCGCGCAATAGGCACGGTTGGAGAAGCGCGCGTTCTCGACCACGAACAACGGCATCGACATCGTCGTCATACCGGTCATCGGGCCGACCGCGCCGAAGTGATGGTTCGGGTGAAATTCGATCTCGCCACTGGCGGCGAGCTTGGTCGCGGACGCGAGATCCTTCGCCCATCCCTCGAAGACGATGGCGCCCGCGACGGCGCCGCGCATCGGACCGCACATCCGCTCCCAGGCGATCGGTGGTCCGGCGTGGAGGACCATCCGCTCGCGCAGGCCCTTGATCAATTGGCCGGCGGGAATGATGTCGATCAGCCTCGGCTCCCCCTCGAGGATCCGGGTGAGCGCCTGTTGGTTTGCGTCTTCGATCAGCTTCATCGGCGCCTCACACACCGAGCTTCGCGAGCAGCGCGGCCATCTCTGGATCTCCGCCCGCCGACGGCTTCCAGTCGACGTGAACGACGTCGATGGCGCAGTCGCGAAGGTCCTTCACGAACCCTTCGAGCCCGACGTTTACGACCTCGACCTTGCTCGCCAGCAACTGCTGGTACCGCGGCGTTTCCTGATCTGTCATGTCTCCTGCCCTAACACGCTCGTCTTCGTTCTCATCAACTAATAAGAAAACACTTACTTAGTCAAGCGCGGAATCTCTCGAAAGCGAATTTGTTTGTCGCGGGCTTGGCCGGAGTTGTTGCCGATAAAAAAATGCTCCGAACTTCGTTCGGAGCAGTCTGGGAGAACTCGAAATCTCGGGCAGAAACCGCGTCACTGCTTTCGAATGGCGTGGCGGAGAACGATGAGACTGCCCGCGAATGCGTCCAGTCCGGATGAATGCCCGATCGCCGTCAGCGCGCTGACCGCCTGACGAAGCTTTGCGACCTCGCCGCCCATCGTCGCATGGATGGCGGCGTGCAATGCAGCCGCACCATAACCGCGCGCCGCGGCCTGCAGATGGGCGCGACTGATATCATTGGTGTGCTCGACCAGCGGGCGACAATGATTCCACAACGCGTCACGACGTTCGGTGTGGCCAAGTGCAGCCAGCGCGATCAGCGCGCCGCCGATCAGGTCGTCGCCGGACGGCGTCAGGCCAGGCCCGAGGCCGATCAAGCCGGCCAGCCCGGACGCGACGCGCGGATCGCTGGCCGCATCAACGAGGATGCGCTCCAACGCAGCAACGCCGGGCATCGCGGCCTGAACAAGGGGAGATGCCGCGATCGGCGCGTGATCGGCCCCGAGAACCGCCAGCCCGGCCGTCGTGATCTCCTCGCTCCACACCTCGTCGATGGCACGCAAACCGCGCCGCAGCGTGTCCTTTGACCAGCGCGGCGCGGCGGCAGGCGTCCATACCGACGCCGAGGTCAGTTTTGCGAACGGCCGGCCCGCAATCCAGAGACTGGACTCCGCAACCCGCACGGCCGCACCGATCGTGGGCCGTGACAGATCGAACTTGCCGAGCAGATGCAGGGGTCCCGACCCGATGTCGGGCTGTCCGACGCAGATCCAGGTCCCGTCGAGCGTCAGGTAGAACGACCGCTCGAACCTCGCCATGACGTGGCCCGCGGCGCCATCGCGGAGCGCCGTCCGGGCGAGCAGCCCGACTTCCACGGCGGCAGCGACCCTCACGGCGTCGCCGCACCGATCGTTCGGCACGTCGCCATCGCGCTGCCTGTCGCTGCAATCGTGGTCGCCGAGGAACATCCGCCTTCTCCTCCCTCAGGATGCCTGGGCCGCAAAGCGCTGCGGCGCGCCGGCCTGGGCTTCACCGCCGAGATAGGCCGCTTCGAGCAGCGGATCCTCGGCGATGATGCCGGCGGCGCCGCTCTTCAGGATCGCGCCGGTTTCCAGCAGATAGGCCCGATCGGCGAGAGCGAGCGCTTGGCCTGCCATCTGGTCGACCACGATGATGGTCATGCCCTCGCTGCGCAACCGTTCAAACGACGCGAACAGCTCATCGACGACGAGCGGCGCCAGTCCGAGTGACGGCTCGTCGAGCATGAAGATCTTCGGCGCGGTGAGCAGCCCGCGGGCGACCGCGAGCATCTGCTGCTCGCCGCCCGACAACAGGCCGGCACGCTGGTCGATGCGCTCCTTCAGGCGCGGGAAGCGCACGAACATCGCCTCGATCTCGGCATCGAGGTCGAGGCCCTTGCGCGCATAGGCGCCGAGCTGGAGGTTCTGCTTCACCGTCAATTCCGGAAACACCTGCCGTCCTTCCGGCACCAGGACGACGCCGGAGCGGGCGCGGATATGCGCAGGCAGCCTGTCGATGCGCAGATCGCCGAGCCGGACTTCGCCGGTCGATCGCGGCGGTTCGAGACCGGCAATCGACCGCATCAAGGTGGTCTTCCCCGCGCCGTTCGCGCCGAGCACGGCCACCGCCTCGCCCGGCGCGACCACAAGGTCGATGCCGTTCAACGCGCGCGACAGGCCATAGAACGAATCGAGCGCCTTGACTTCGAGCGCCGTGCCCTGCCGCGTCGGCCGTGGCGCGCGGCTGCGTTCGCCCGGCGTGGCGTCGCCGAGATAGGCCTTGCGGACCAGCGGATCGTTACGGATCGCCGCCGCATCGCCGATCGCGATGCGCTTGCCGCCGTCGAGCACGACGATGAGGTCGCTGAGCGACATGATCATCGGCATGTCATGTTCGACGATGATGACCGCGATCCCGAGATCGGCGATCCGGCGCAAAAGCGCGGTCAGGCGCTGCTTGTCGCCCTTGGAGAGACCCGCCGCGGGCTCGTCGAGCAGCAGGATACGCGGACGCAATGCGAGCGCGCGCGCGATCTCGACCAGCCGCTTCTCGCCATGCGACAGCGAATCGGCGAGACGATCGACGTCGCCGTCGACCCCGGCAAAGCGCAGCAGGAAGCGGGCGAAGCCCTCCGTCTCCTCGTTGCGCAGCGCGGAGACGATGCCGCCGAGCCGGCCGACCCGCTCGGCCAGCAGGATGTTCTCCAGGATGGTGAGCGAGCCGAACAATTGCGTCGTCTGGAACGTGCGCGCCACGCCGACGCGTGCAAGCAGATGCGACGTCATGCCCGTGACGTCGCGATCGCCGAGCTTCACCGTCCCCGCCTGCGGCCGATAGAAGCCGCAGAGCAAGTTGAGCGCGCTGGTCTTGCCGGCGCCGTTGGGGCCGATGATGCTGGTGACCGCACCGGGCGCTGCCTCGAACGATACATCCTGGACCGCGCGGACGCCGCCGAACGAGATCGAGAGATTCTTCACGTCGAGCCCTGCCGCGCTGTGCGTCTCGAGGATCGCCGCATCGACATTCGCCGCCGCGATCGCAGGCTCGGCCGCGTGCTGCTGCGCCGGCAGGAATTTCGCGGCGAGCTGCTCCAGCAGTCCGACGACGCCTGAGGGGGCGGCGCGCAGCACAACGAACAGCAGCACGCCGAATGCCAGCAGGCGATACTCCGCGAGGTCCGACAGCAATTCCGGCAGCAGCACGACCAGCGCCGCGCCGATCACCGGACCGAGCACCGAGCCGGCGCCGCCGACCATCACGCCGAACAGCAGCAGCACCGATTGCAGGAACGGAAACGAGCTCGGGCTGATATAGCCCTGCAGCGGCGCGAACAGCGCGCCGGCCAGCGCCATCGCGGCCGCCGAGATCACGAAGGCCACGGCGCGAACATGCACCAGATCGATGCCGAGCGAGCGCGTCGCGACCTCGGTATCGCGGGCGGCCCGCATGGCATAGCCCCAGCCGCTGCGCTTCAGCCGCGCGAACAGGATCAGGCCGGCAAACACCAGCACGATGCCTGCGATGGCGAGCGAGCGCTCCGACAACGCATAACCGAAAACGGTCGGCGGCGTGCTCAACACCAGGCCGTTGCCGCCGCCGGTGAGATCGCGCCACTCGATCGTGACATGCTCGACGATGAATCCAAACGCAATGGTCACCATCGCCAGATACGGCCCGCGCACGCGCAGGGCCGGCATCGCGAGCAGGCCGCCGACGATGCTGACCAGGACGATGGCCCCTGCCGTGGCGGCGAGGTAGGGCCAGCCGGCCTTCTCCATCAGCAGCACGGTCGCGTACGAACCGATGGCCATGAACCCGATATGCCCGAGCGAGATCTGGCCCGCGAGGCCGAGCAGGACGTTGAGGCCGATACAGGCGATCGCCGTCAGCGAAATCGTCGCGATCAGGAACACCGCATAGCTGTCCGCAACCGCGGCATAGCCGACGACAATCGCGAACGCTGCGATCGCGACGAGAAGGGAGGCGCGAGAGGTCATACCTTCTTAACTCCAGCTCGGCCGAGCAGCCCGTGCGGCATGACGACGAGAATGACGATGACGGAAGCGAACGTGATGATCTGGGTGTAGACCGACCCGAGATAGTTGGTCGCGAACACCTCGATCAGGCCAAGACACAATCCGGCCAGCATGACGCCCCAGGCGCTGGCGAGGCCGCCGATGATCGCGGCGGCGAACGCCTTGATGCCGAACAGCGTGCCCATCTCGGACGAGACGTTGAACAGCGGCGCGATCAGCAACGCGGCGACGCCAGCCAACATCGCCGACACCGCGTAGCTCGCGGCAATGGCGCCGCTGACATTGATACCCATCAGCCGCGCGGCGTTGGGGTTCTGCACCACCGCAAGCATCGCGACGCCATGGCGCGTCCGGCGGCTGACGAGGTGCAGCGCCAGCGCGAGCAAGAGGCCGACCACGGGGATCAGGAGCTGCAGGGGATAGACCCCTGCGCCCTCCACGATCTGGATCGGCTTGGCCGCGAGCATCGACGGGAAGCTGCGCGGTTCCTTGCCGAACACGAACAGCATCAGATTGTCGACGATGATGCCGACGGCAACGGTCGCCATCAGCCAGTTGTCCGATCCGCGCTGCACGAACGGACGAACCGCGAAGCGTTCGATGAGAACGCCGTAGACCGCGCAGACCAAGAGCACGGCGGGGATGCCGATCGCGGCCGGCCAGCCCCACACGACGAGGAAGAAGTACCCGGCAACGGCCCCGAGGGTCATCGAGCTGCCCTGCGAGAAGTTGACCGTGCCGGATACCGCGTAGGTGACATGAAAGCCGAGCGCAAGCAGGCCGTACATGCTTCCCAGCGCCATACCGGTGATTATCGCTGATAGAAATGACATCGATGATGACCCTGATCCGCTTGCCGGCCAATCGCGCTTGTCAGTTGCGCGAGAACGGCATGATGTGGTTGTCCTCGAAGCGCGCCCAGATGTAGTCCTGCGCCGTCAGCGCATCGTGCTTGTCCTGCGCGAACGGCTTCTCGTAGGTCTTGATCAGCCCCTCCACGCGGTCGATCGCGTAGAAGCCGTCGCGAACGGCGGTCGGATCCGTGCTGCCGGCCTTTTCCATCGCGCGCGCGATCACCATGACGCTGTCATAGGCGTTCGCGTAGCCGACCGCCGGCGTCACATCCGCAGGCCCCTTGATATCCGGATACTTCGCCTGCAACTCGGCGAGCACGCGCTTGCCGACCGGCGAGAGATTGCCGAAGAAGCTGTAGGTCTGGACGAAGATGACGCTCTCGGCGCTCGGCCCGGCGAGCTCGGTGAAGCGACCGCCCGCCGGTCCCCAATGCGACACAATCGGCGGCGCCCAGCCCATCCGGTCGAGCGATTTCACCACCTGCGAGGACGGGCCGACATTGCCGACCAGGAACAGGGTGTCGGCGCCCCCCTGCTTGAGCCGGGACAACTGCGCGACGACGTCGACATCATTCGGCTCGAACTTCTCGACACCCGCCGGTTCGATCCCGGCCGCCTTCAGGGCGGCACGCAGGCCGTGCTCGTTCGACTCGCCCCAGGGATTGTTGACGAGGATGAGGCCCGGCTTCTTGGCTGCGTAGGTCTTGCGCGCGAACTGAACGATCGCCTTGTCGACCTCGTCGTCCATGGCGGAGACGCGGAACACATAGTTGGACGCGGCGCCGTTCAGTGTGATGTTGGTTCCGGCGGCCCATGGCACGACGAACGGGATCTTGGTGTTGTTGACGAAAGGCACGATCGCAAGCTCGACCGGCGTATCGAGGCCGCCGAGCAGCGCCGCGACCTTCTCGCGCTGGATCAATTCGCGCGCGGCAATCAGCCCCTTGGCGGGATTGCTTTCATCGTCGCGGCGAATGAGCTCGAGCGGACGGCCAAGCACGCCGCCCTTGGCGTTGATGTTCTCGATCGCGATCGTGGCGCCGCGCGTCAGCGCTTCGCCGGCGCGCGCGGACTGGCCCGACAGCGCCGTGACCAACCCGATCTTGATCGGGTCGGCGGCCTCTGCGCGTTCCATGAACGGCAGCGAGCCAAGGACGATGGCGAGCGCGCCCTGCAAGACGACGCGACGACGGAATCCGGTCAAAGCGATAGATGCGTAGTTCATTTCTGAAAATCCTCCCGCTCCTGGCGGCTGCTCCCCAGCCACCTCTCGTCCGCTGCCGCCGTTTCCGCGGTCTTGACGGAAGTAAAAACTTTCTTCACAAATTGACGAATGTCAAGCGGCGATCGCCGACGATATGGAGATTCCCATGATGCGGGAGATCGACGCAGCGCCGGAAGCGACCATCCCGCGCGACGTGCTCGGCACTGCAACATACGAACGGGCAATGGCATTGACCAAACTTAGCCAGACTGGAGACCTCCCGTGACCGCAATCGACACACTGTTTCAGAACGCGCGGCTGGCGGACGGCCGGATTGTCGAGATCGCCGTCAGCGGCGGCAAGATCGCCGCAATCGCACCGACCCCGCAAAGCTATGGCTCGGTCGGCGATGTCAGTGATCTCGGCCGGCGCCTGGTGCTGCCCGGCATGGTCGAGGGACATATTCATCTCGACAAGTGCTTCATCGGCGACGACTGGAAGCCGCATCGCCCCTGCACCGCCGGGTTCAGCGTGCGCGAGCGCGTGAAGTTCGAGAAGGAATACCTTGCCACGGCCAAGCCGATGGCGGAGCGGGCAGCGGCGCTGATCGACCTCTGCGTCTCGCACGGCACGACGCGGATGCGCAGCCATGTCGACGTGGATGCGGAGGTCGGCTTGCGGCATTTCGAAGAGATCGCTGCGGCACGGGAAATTCACCGCGACAAGGTCTCGGTTCAGATCGTCGCATTCCCGCAGAGCGGCATCCTGACCTCGCGCGGAACCGCTGATCTGCTCGAACAGGCCGTTCGCGCCGGCGCCGATCTCGTCGGCGGACTGGATCCCGCGGGCCACGACGGCGACGCCGCCGGACATCTCGATATCGTCTTCGGGATCGCCGAGCGACACGGCGTCGGCATCGACATTCATCTCCATGATGGCGGCCTGCAGGGCGTTTCGGAGATCGAGGAGATCGCGCGACGCACCAAGGCCATGGGCCTCGGAGGCAAGGTCACGATCAGTCACGCCTATGCGCTCGGCGAGGTCACCCGCGACGTGGTCGAGCGCACCGCGCATCGGCTGGCCGAGGCCGGCGTTGCGATCCTGACCAACGCGCCGGGAGCGCGCCTCTTCCCGCCGGTGCTGCTGCTGCGCGACGCCGGCGTCAATGTGTTCTCCGGCAACGACAACATCCGCGATTCCTGGTGGCCCTATGGCGACGGCGACCTGCTCGAACGCGCGATGCTGGTCGGCTATCGCTCCGGCTTCAACACCGACGAGCAGTTGGCTGCGGCCTTCGACATGGTCTCAGTCAATGCGGCACGCGCGCTCGGCGTCACGGACTACGGCCTGACCGTCGGCGGGACGGCGGATTTCGTGGTGCTCGACGCCCGCCATGTCCAGGAAGCGGTGGTCGCTCGCCCGAAGCCGCGCGATGTCTACAAGAACGGCCGTCTCGTCGCGCGCGGCGGCACGATCCTGGCGGCGGCCGCGTGACGGCAACGAACATGGAGGAAACGTTTCCCTTGACGAACCGCCATAATGACGATCTCAATCCGAACAGATTGCGCAGGAACCGCTCCGTTGGATGCATCTGCGCGGAAACTCGGAAGCCCAGGCAACGCCGTGACTGACACAACAGCAGCACAGACCAGCCCTCCCCGCAGCTCCGGGCGCGGAAAGCGGCCACGGGATTCCGCGCTCACCAAGGAAGCGATCCTGCGCGCCGCAACGTTCGAGTTCTGCCACAACGGCCTCGGCGGGGCCCGCGTCGAGGCCATTGCGCAGCGCGCCAAGGCCAACATGCGCCTGCTGTATGCCTATTTCGGCGACAAGAACGGGCTCTACATCGCGGTTCTGGAGGACGTCTACACCGAGATCCGCGCGGCCGAGCAGCAGCTCAAGCTGGATGACCTGGATCCTGTCGCGGCGATGAGCGAGTTGATCAACTTCACCTTCACGTTCTTTGGCGAGCACCAGAACTACATCGCCCTGATCAACAACGAGAACCTGCAGCGCGGGCGCAACCTGCGAAAGTCGCGCAAGATCGCCGAGCTCACCCTGCCGTTGGTCGCGAGCATCGAAAGCATTCTTCGCCGCGGCATGGCGGAAGGCCTGTTTCGCGGCGACGTCGACCCGATCCAGCTCTACGTGTCGATCACGGCCATGAGCTATTTCCACGTCTCCAACCGCTACACGCTGTCGGCGATGTTCGACAAGGACCTCGGCTCGCCGGACTGGCTCACGCAGCGCCGCGAGCACGCGCAGGACATGATCCTGACCTGGTTGACCGCGCCGATCGGCGAGCGGAAGCACAAGGCCGCCGCATCAAAGCCAACGGCCCGCTCCGGCAAGACATCCCGGTAGGTCGGCATTCTGCAAAGCGAGCGCCGGCGCGGCTCACGACAGCGCGCAGGGCAACAGCGGGTCTTTGCGCTGACGCTTCCGCATCGTCATGGCCGGGCTTGACCCGGCCATCCACGGTTTTGCGCATCGGGAAAACGAGACGTGGATGCCCGGCAGCCGGCTACGCCAAGGCTTCGCCGGGCTTTGCTGTCAGTCTCGCCGAAGCTTCAGCGAAGGCGGGCACAAGGCCGGGCATGACGAGTGTGTGGGACGACCGAGCGGTATACGCGACAACGCCCCTTAGCGCGCGGCCACGACGCCGTCGCTGCGCGGATCGCTGGCTCCTTCGAGCAGGCCGTCCGGGTGCCAGACGATCGCACCGGCGTGTCCCATGAACTCCTCGAACGGCCCGGACACCTGGATGTCGTGGCCGAGCGCACGCAGCCGGTCGATGACGGTGGGATCGAAGCGGGATTCGATCTTGAGGTTGTTGTTTTCCTCGCCCCAGGTGCGGCCGAGCAGCCAGCGCGGCGCGGTGATCGCCGATTGCAGCTCCTGGCCGTGCAGCGCGTAGCGCGTGAAGATCGCGGCCTGGGTCTGCGGCTGTCCCTCCCCGCCCATCGTGCCGAACGCGATCAGCCGGCCGTCGTCGAGCTCGGCCATTGCAGGCTGGATCGTGTGGAACGGCAGGCGACCCGGGTCCAGCCGGTTGGTATCGGTCTCGCCGAGGCTGAAGCTCGTGCCGCGGTTCTGCCAGGTGACGCCGCTCTCTGGCAGGATGACGCCCGAGCCGAACTCCCAGTAGACGCTCTGGATGAAGCTGACGCTGAGCCCGGTGCGATCGGTTGCGGCGAGCCACACGGTGTCGCCCTGCCGCGGCCGATCGGGCCACGGCGCGGCACGGGTATTGGAGATCGTGTCATGCAGCGCGGCCAGCGAGGCCTCGGACAGATAGTCGGCCGCAGCGCGCGTCATGTAGTCAGGATCGGTCACATGGCGATTGCGGACGCGGAACGCGGCCTTGGTGCATTCGACCAGCCGGTGCAGATGATCGGCGCCATCGGCCTCGCCGGCCATGCGGCGGGCATAAAGCGCCAGGATCAGGAGCGACGCCAGGCCCTGCGTCGGCGGCGGCATGTTGAACACCTTGTGCCCGGCCACCCCGACCGACAGCGGCGTCACGAGCGAGGCCTGATGTCGCTCCAGATCGGCGAGACGCAGCGGGCTGCCGACCCGCTCGAGATCGGAGGCCATCGCGCGCGCGAGATCACCGCGATAGAAATCGGACAGGCCCGCCTTCGCCAGCCGCCGCAGCGTCTCGGCGACGCGGGTCTGGCGCAGCCGCGCACCAACCGGCGGCGGGGCACCCTGCGGCAGATAGACCTCCGCAAAGCCCGGCACATCCTGAAGCTCAGGCCGCTTGTTGACGATGTTGTCATGCAGCGTCCGCGTGACGGCAACGCCGTCCTCGGCGTAGTGAATTGCCGGCTCCAGCAGCCGCGCCAGCGGCAACCGCCCGCCATGACTGTTACGGCTGAGCTCGTAGGCCTTTTGCCAGCCGTCGACGGTGCCCGCGACGGTGAGCGCGGCCAGTGGGCCGCGGCTTGGAATGCTGCTGCATCCCCGCTCGCGATACCAGGCGCGATACGCCGCCATCGCGGCGCGGCCGCAGGCCTGGATTCCGACCGGCGCCGAACCGGCGCGGCCGACCAGCCAGAAGCTGTCGCCGCCGAGGCCGTTCATGTGCGGATAGACCACGGCGATCGTCGCAGCCGACGCGATCATGGCCTCGATGGCATTGCCGCCTTCCGCCAGCACGGCCAGCCCGGCCTGTGCCGCAAGGTGGTGCGGCGCAGTCACCATGCCGCCATAGCTTCGTTTCGTCTGCAACATCGCCAAACTCCGTGAACGTCTTTAGTAATAATATTCTTACTTATTTGTCAATCGACCTGGGACGGCCGAACGAGATGTCGTCGGCCGATTTCCCGGCCGGCCCTTGCCACTGATTTGCCCGACGGCGCAAGGGGCGCCGCGAAAAATATTTCGGTTTTTCGGAAGCTAAAATCGGTGTATGAATCCGCCCGTCTCACCCGCTTGAGGGGCGCTTCGCGATCGTCACGAGTGTTGGGTCGAGATGCGGTGGACGCCGAGCACGCAACTGACGAGTGCGTGCCAGGCGGACGGCGAAGTCGTGTGGTCCTGACACCAGTGGCAGGTGTCTCCTCGCAAGACGCGCGAAACGTCCTGCGAAGACGGTGACAAACAAGCCCGGTCTCGCCGGGGAGAGCACGAGATAAGCCGTAAAACCATCGCGCAGGGAAAGCCGGCGTGTTTACCGGTTTCACCTGTGGTCCTACCCCCGTGCTTTCTGTTGCACGGGACCCATGGGTGCAATCGGCACCCGGCTTTCCCTGCGCCCTCTGCTTGAAAGAGGGCGGAACGAGACGCAAAGACTCGGGCGATTCACGTCGCGAGAACGAGGTTTGTTGCGCAAATGCCAAACACGA
>NZ_JBHMET010000270.1:0-54116 GCF_042430365.1 Bradyrhizobium erythrophlei | reverse complement strand
GCTTCGTCGCTTCAGCGCAAAATTGCTTTGCAATTTTGTCGCGAGCTCCTCGCAATGACGTGGGAAGAGCCGCGCATTCAAGCCGATCCCCGTCATGCTGTGGAGGCCGCGCAGCGGCCGTCTCGAAGCACGACGGCCACCGGCGGGTCGAGCAAGAGATGCATCGCATTGCACAACGGCGGGATGGGACACGCCGATGCCCGCCCAGGGGCATTGATGTTCCAGCAGGGAACCCCATGTGTTCGGCTAAGGGAGTGCTTGCCGTGCAGATCGTAAAGGCGGCCCTCGTTGCGGCGATTGGGATCGCCGCGCTGGTTGTCTCCCTCCTTCCCGGCTCGGCGGAGGAGAAAGGCAGCCTTGCCCTGACCATCTCGGTGGACGGCGCCATAGGACCGGCATCGGCAAGTTACGTCAAAGAAGCCCTGGCGAAGGCAAGCGAACGACGCGCCGAGATCGTCATTCTCCGGCTGAACACACCGGGCGGGCTCAACTCCAGCATGCGCGAGATCATCGCCGATGTGCTCGCCTCGCCCGTTCCCGTCGTCGGATACGTCGCGCCCTCCGGGGCGCATGCGGCGAGCGCCGGCACCTACATCCTCTACGCGACGCATATCGCTGCGATGGCGCCAGGCACCAACATCGGCGCGGCCACGCCGGTGCAGATCGGCGGCCCGATCCCCGGCCTGCCGACCGGCACGCCGGACAAGGAGGCAAAGGACAAGAAGGAGGGCGATCGTCCGGCCGAGCCGAAGGATGTGATGTCGGCAAAGGCAACGAATGATGCAGTCGCCCTCATCCGCAGTCTCGCTGAGCTGCGCAATCGCAACGCCGATTGGGCCGAGAAGGCGGTGCGCGAGGCCGCGACCCTTTCCGCCAACGCCGCGTTGCAGGCAAGTGTCATCGAGTTCATCGCACGCGACCCGGCCGAATTGCTGAAGCAGGTCGACGGCCGCGTGGTGGAGGTTGCCGGCGGCAAGACGCAACGCCTCGTGACAAAGGATGGCGTTGTGGAGGCCATCGATCCCGGATGGACCTCCCGATTCCTGGCTGTCATCACCGATCCCAACGTCGCGTTCGTCCTGCTGATGGTCGGCATCTACGGATTGATCTTCGAATTCATGTCACCCGGCGCAGTCGCCCCGGGGGTTGTCGGCACGATCTGCCTGCTGCTCGGCCTCTACGCGCTCAATCTGCTGCCGATCAATTATGCCGGCCTCGCCATGATGGTGGTCGGGATCGCACTCCTCACAATCGAGGCCTTCAACCCAACCGTCGTGATCGGCCTCGGCGGAATCGTGGCCTTCGTACTGGGCGCGGTGATGCTGTTCAGGGTCGAGGCGCCCGGCTACCGGCTGTCGTGGTCGGTCATCGGCATCGTTGCGGCACTGTTCTCCGGTTTTATCCTTGTCGTGCTCGGCTCGATCAGGCGTGCCCGCTCGGGTCCGCCGAAGGTCGGCGCGCAGGCGATGCGCGGCCTGGCTGCAGAGGTCCTCGACTGGAACGAGAACGAAGGACACGTCTTTGCGCATGGTGAACGCTGGCAAGCGCGTGGCGTCGAAACCTTTAGGCCCGGCGAGATGGTCGAGGTCTCCAACATCGTCGATTTGACGCTGGTGGTGCGGCGCATGCCGGTCGCCACCAGCGAGGGAGGTTCATCATGATGCTTGACTATCTGACCTATGCGGCGCTGGCGCTGCTCGTCATCATCTTCCTGACGCAGGCCATCCGCGTGCTGCGGGAATATGAGCGCGGCGTCGTCTTCACGCTCGGCCGCTTCACCGGCGTGAAGGGCCCGGGCCTCATCATCCTCATTCCGGTCGTGCAGCAGCTCGTCAAGGTCGATCTCAGGGTGATGGTGCAGGTCGTGCCGCCGCAGGACGTGATCTCGCGCGACAACGTCTCGGTCAAGGTCAATGCCGTGCTCTACTTCCGGATCGTCGACCCCGAGCGCGCCATCATCAAGGTCGGCGACTACATGGCCGCGACCAGCCAGCTCGCGCAGACCACGCTGCGCTCGGTGCTCGGCAAGCACGAGCTCGACGAGATGCTCGCCGAACGTGACAAACTGAACGCGGACATCCAGGAGACCCTCGACAAGCAGACCGACGTCTGGGGCATCAAGGTTACCGCAATCGAGATCAAGGATATCGATCTCAATGAAACCATGGTGCGTGCGATCGCCAAGCAGGCCGAGGCCGAGCGGCTGCGGCGCGCCAAGGTGATCAATGCGATGGGCGAGCAGCAGGCAGCCGAGAAGCTCGTCGAGGCCGGACGCACCCTCGCCCAGGAACCGCAGGCGATGCAACTCCGTTACTTTGCGGCGCTGCATGATATCGCGGGCGAAAAGTCCTCGACCGTGGTCTTTCCGATCCCGATGAACCTGTTCGATCACCTCGGTCTGCGGAGCGGGCCCGCGTGACCGCCGATCCGGCCTGTCGGCTGCGGCGATCAGGAAATGACCGGCAGCACCGCGACGTCGTAACCATGGGCGAGCGCGCGGTTGAGGACGGGATCCGCAAGCTCCATCTCGAACCGCGTCCCCGGCCGGATGCCGCCGATCGCGCCGGGCGTGCCGCAGAACATCAGCGTGCCGGCCGCGAGCGTATCGGCGCCGGCGTAGCGGCGAATGAGGTCGCGCGGTGTCCGCAGCGAGGAGACTGCGCTCTCTTGGTAGAGCACGCGCTTGCCATCGATCGTCGCCCACGAGCGCAGCATCAGCTGGTCCCAATGCCCTTCGACGTCCGCATAGGACCACAGCTGCGCACCGACCGGCTTGCCGCAGAGCTGCTTCGACAGCGCAATGCCCGACGCCTCCGCCTTGCGGTCGGTATGGTCGGATCCGATCCCGATCCAGAGCCCGTCGGCCATCGCGACAACGACCGGCTCCACCTCGCCGGAGCTGTCGGGCCCAAGCACGGTCAACTGGCTCGCTTGCGTCAATGTCTGCGCGGCGACGCGGTAGTAGAGCGGCGTCGTCGAGGGCCGCGGAATGCCGAGGGCGGCAAGCTCCTCGATGTGGTGCTCGATGGCGGCGGCGTCCCTGCCGGCCCAGCCGGCGATCACGAGGCTGTCGATCTCGACGCCGACATGATCGGTCCGGTCCTTCGCAATACGGTCAAACTGCATGAACATGGGTCTTCTCATCCTTGGTCGGGGTCGCGAGGATTTCGCCGCGCTCGATCTGCAGCGTCCGGTCGGCGATCCGGTCGAGCAGCGCGGGCGAGGATTCGGTGATCAGCAAGGCAAGCTCGGGGCGGCGCTTGCGCAGCTCGCCAAGCGTGCGCGCGTAGTCGAGCGCGAGCGCCGGCGCCAGGCCCTGGAACGGTTCGTCGAGCAGCAGCACCTTGCGCGCGACCATGAGCGCCCGGCCGAGCGCGACCATCTTGCCCTGCCCGCCCGAGACGCCGCCTGCCGGCCTCGCCCGCATGACCTGCACTTCGGGCAGCAGGCCATAGACCTCGTCAAGTCTGCGCGCGATCTCGCTCTGGTCGAGTTTGAGCGCCAGCGCCGGGAGGCGGATGTTTTCCTCGACGCTCAATTCCGGAACGAGGCGGCGATCCTCGGGCGCGTAGCCGATCCCGGCGCGCGCGCGATGGTGGGCGTGCGAGCGGCCGAGGTCATCCGCGTCGAGACGGATGACGCCGCCGTCGAGGGGAAGCAGTCCCATGATCGCGCGCAGCGTGGTGGTCTTTCCGGCGCCGTTGCGGCCGATCAGCACTGTCGTCTTGCGTTCGACGATGTCGCAGCTGACGCCGCGCAGCACGCGGACGCCTTCGATCGAGACACTGACCTTGTCGAGGCTCAGCATTTACGCCACCCCCACGACGCGTTCGCGGACCTGCGCATTGTTGAAAACCTCTTCCGGCCGGCCCTGGGCCATGATGTTGCCGGCGTTCCAGACCAGCACGCGGCTCGCATAGCGGGCGACCACATCCATGTCGTGTTCGACGAACAGTGCCGTGATCCGGCGTTGGCGCAGCGCCCCCATCAAGGCCTCCATCAGCGGGAAGCGTTCCAGCGCGCTGACGCCGCTGGTCGGCTCGTCCAGCAGCAGGAGCCGCGGCTTGAGCGCCAGCGCGACCGCGATGTCGAGCAGCTTGCGATGCCCCTCCGGCAAGGTGCTGCTGATCCGCTCGCTGTCGCCGGCGAGCCCGACCAGGTCGAGCAATGCCTCCGCCTCCTCGCGCCGGCTTGCGGTCTCGAGCGGGCGGACCGCGCTCCACAGACCGTCCTTGGCGGCGAGCGCCAGCATCATGTTGTCGATGACGCGCTGCGCGGAGAACAGCTGCGGAATCTGGAAGGCGCGCGCCACGCCGCGGCGCGCGATGGCGCGCGGCGACAGTCGGGTGATGTCCTCACCGTCGAGCTGCACACTGCCCGACCGCGGCCGGATATAGCCGGTGCAGATGTTGAGCAGGGTGGTCTTGCCCGAGCCGTTCGGCCCGATGATGGCGAGAAACTCGCCGTCGTGAATCGAAATGCTCACGCCGTCGGCAGCCTTGACCCCGTTGAATGCGACGTGAAGCTCCTTGGCCTCAAGGATCGGACGCCTCATAGGCTCGACGCCTCCTTGCGCGAGAACAAGCCATAGAACCCCTGCGGCATGAACATGATCACAGCGATCAGGGCCACACCGACGATCAGGTTCCAGGCGTCGGTCACGGTGACGGCGGCGCTGTGCAGCAACTCCAGGAACAGCGCGCCGAGGAACGCGCCGGGCACGCCGCCGATCCCGCCGAGCACCGCAACCAGCACGAGATGGCCGGACGCGGTCCAGAACGCGAAGTCGGGCACCACACGACCGATCGCAAAGCCCGCAATCGCGCCGCCAAGTCCGGCTAGCGCCGCGGAAATGACGTAGGCGATCAGGAGCACCGCCCAGACCGGAATGCCGAGATATTCAAGCCGGATCTCGTTGGTGTGAACGGCCGAGAGCGCATGCCCCAACGGACTGTTCAGGTAGCGCTGGACGGCCAGCCCGACGAGCACCATCAGCGCCAGGCTGAGATAGAACAGGATGTTCTTGAAGACCGGCTCGGCCACTACCATGCCGAAGATGCCGGGAATCGGAACGGCCATGCCGTCGGTCCCACCGGTCACGCCGTAGAGCTTGGCGCACAGCGCGTAGAACACCATCGAGACAGCAAGGTTCAGCATCGCGAAGAAGATCGCGCGATAGCGGACGAGGAACGATCCGGCGATGGCGCCGACCAGCGCCGCGGACAAGACCGAAAGGATCAGCAGCACCCCGAAATCGTTGATCCCGGCCCGCGCCAGGAACGCGACGCCATAGGCGCTCGCGGCAAAGAACATGGCATGACCGATCGAGATCAATCCGGCGCGGAGCAGCACGGCAACGCCAAGCGCGGCAAAGCCCTTGGCGATCGCCAGCGTCAGCACGAATTGCAGCCAGGGCGCAAGCAGAGGAAGCGCGGCGAGAACGACGACCGCGGCGGCGGCAAGGATGATGCGCATTCAGATCCTCCGCGCCGTGACCGACCCGAACAGGCCATAGGGCCGGATCAGGAGAACGATCAGCATCGCCGCATAGGGCGCCACCGCATCGAGCGATGGCGCGAGATAGATCGCAAGCACGCGCGCCAGACCAACGATCAGCGATGCCACCGCGGCACCCTCGATCTGGCCGAGGCCGCCGATCGCCGCCACTGCAAAGGCGAGCACCATGGTGTCGGCGCCGAGCCCCGGCGCGATCCCGGAGGTCGGTGTCGCCAGGGCGCCTCCGAGGGCCGCGAGGAACACCCCGAGCGAGAACGCCAGGATGAAGATCCGGTTGGTGTCGATGCCGATCGACTGCGCCATCTCCCGATCGGTCACGACAGCCGTGATCAGGCGCCCCAGCCGGGTGTGGTTGATCAGGAGCCGCAGGCCGATCACGACGAGCAGCGCCATCCCGATCAGCAGGATCTGGTAGTTGAGGTAAACGACCCCGCCAATCGTCGACGTGCCGAGCAATCGCATCGGCGCATCCTCGTAGAAGGACTGCACGCCGAAGATCATGCGCTGCAGATCCTCCAGGATCAGGAAGAGGCCGAAGGTAATCAGGATCTGGACCGCTTCCGACTTGCCGTAGGTCCAGCGGATCAGGCTGCGCTCGATCAACGGACCGAAGATCGCCGCAACGCAGACCGCGCTGAACAGCAACGCCGCGAACGACAGATACGGGTTGAGCTGCCGGCTCGCGATGAACAGGCAGACCGACGCCGCGACATAGCCGCCGATCGAATAGAGGCTGCCATGCGCCACGTTGAGGACACGCAGCACGCTGAACACCAGCGTCAGGCCAACCGCCGCGAAGAAGATCAACGCGGCGCTGGCGAGGCTATCCAGCAACAAGGGGATGATTGCGTTCGACATCGGCCTCCGCCTTGAGTGATGAAGGAAGGCAAGCGACGGCTACGGGCCGCCTACTTGTAGCTTCCCGGCTTCGGCAGGGATTTCGCAAACTCCGGCTTCAGCGTTGAGATCCACGCGATCGGATCCTGTCCCGGCTGCGGCATCAGGCTATCGCCCTTGTAGCGGGCCATGTCGCCGATCAGGGGGAACGGACGCCCCTCGGACTTCATGGTGACGCCGACGATCTGGTCGACCAGCCCGTCATTGTCCGCGCGGGTCTGCGTCGTGCCGGTCAGCGTCGTGACATTGCTGCCCTTCATCGCCTCGGCGATTTCCGCGCGCGTCGGCCATTTGCCGCCGTTCTTCTGCATCGCGGCCTGATAGGCGGCCCTGACATAGATCAGCGCGTTGGCCATCTTGATCGACGGGAACACCGGGTACTCGCCGAAGCGCTGCTTGTAGGCGGCCGCGAACTTCGCGGTCTCCACATTGGCCTTGGCGTCGGGCGACATCCACCAGCCGTCGCCGAGCACGCCGACGATCACGCCGTTCGGCAGCGGAACGCGTTGCAGCACGGTTTCACCGAGCGCCAGGATGACCTGACTGGAGGTGAACAACCCGCGTGGCGTGGCCTGCCGCACGAAGTTTTCGAGGTCGGCGCCCCACAGATTGGAGAACACGACGTCCGGGCGCGCCGTGGTGAGGCGCGAAATCTCGGTTTGATAGTTCGGCGAGCCGAGCTTCGGATAGAGTTCCGCCACGACCTCGACATCCGGCTTCAGCGCCTTCAGCGCCGCGGTGAAGATCTTCGCGGCATCATGGCCGAACGCATAGTCCGGGTTGATGATCGCAACCGTCTTCACGTCCGGCTTGCGCTCCAGAAGATAGACCGCATAGGCGATGAACTCCGGGATCGTGTTGCCGTTGGGACGGAACACGTATTTGCTCTTGCCATCGATCAGGAGCTGATGCGTATCGCAGTTCCAGCCGACGGTCGGGACCTCGAGCTGCTCCGCGAGCGGCGCCAGCGCCAGGCAATTGGCGCTCGACAGCGCAGCCACCATCACCTGGTTCTTGGGCTCGCTGGCGAGGCGGCGGTATTCCGCAATGACGCCCTGAGCACCCTGCGCCTCGTCGACATAGACCGCACTGACCGGCACGCCGGCGATGCCGCCCTTGGCGTTGATCTCGTCGATCATCAGGTCAGCCGCGTTCTTGCCGGGCATGCCGTAGGCCGCGGCGGGACCGGACGTGAACGTGAAGATACCGAGCCCCAACGTGGCAGGCTTCTCCTGGGCGACCGCAGGCGCCGCGGCAACGAGACCAATCGCGGTTGCAACCGCAGACAAGCTGATCCTCAACTTCATGACTCCCCCTCTTTGTCTGATCTTTGCAGTTCGAGTGAATGCGCGGCGCGCGCGGCCTGCCGTTACACCGGATCGAAGTAGTGGATTTCCATCAGCAGGCAGCCGTTGACGGATTTGAACGGTCCGTGCGCCGCATGTGGCGGACGGCAGGCGTAGGTGTTCGGCGGGAAGCTCTTGCCGCCCTCCCCCTTTTCGTCATTGCCGACGATCAGATCGCCCGAGACCAGATAGACCTCTTCCCAATACTCGTGGGAAAACGGCGCCGTGGTGTAGACGCCCGGCGCAAAGCGAAGCAGCCGGGTGCGCGTGCCGCGCCGGTTCTCCTCGTCGAGCCCGCCCGAGAGGATCTTCTGCTGGATGCCAGCCGGATAGCCCGCGGGCACTTCCCAGCCGGTGTTCATGTCGAGCGTGTAGAATTCGTCGTGCTTCTTGTTGACAGGCATGGGTTGTCTCCCTGGTTCAGGCGGCCTTGCTGGTGGCCGAGACGCCGTTGAGGTCGTAGGAATCGAGCATGTTCTGCACCAGCCGGTCGGCGCCGGCCCAGTCGTAAGTGCGATAGGAGTGCCCCTTGGTGACGAAGGTCGCGCCGGCGTAGAACATCTCGTATTGCTGGTGGCGCGAGCCGAACTCGGAGCCGACAGCATCCCAGGCGAGCTTGTAGAACTTCACCCGCTCGTGCGAGTTCGCCTTCGGCGACTGCTGCGTCTTGCCGATCAGCGCGGCGATCTCTGGATTGCCGAAATCGGCAACCGACGAGGGCAGCATGATCATGCCACCACCGGCGAGCTCACGCAGTGTGGAGAGAATGTGCGAGTAGAGCTGCTGCGTCAGGACCTGCGCGGAATAGAGCGTGTGCCGGTCCGGAATGAAATAGGGACCGACCTGCTTGCCCTTCGCCTCCATGGCCGCGACCAGCGCGTCCACCATGCCGGTCTCGGCCGCGAGCTGGCCCAGCATCTCGCGCACTTGCGGGAACTGGGTGACGCCGTTCATCTCGGCGGTGCGATGGGCAAGGCCGGTCAGGAACTTGAGTTTCACGCTGAGCCGCACCATCGCCTGGTAGTTCTGGTAGACGTGGCAAGGCGTGGCGTGGAACTGCTTCTGGCACATCTCGACATTGCCCTCGACGAAGACGCGGTCCCACGGCACCTTCACGTCGTCGAAATAGAGAACGGAGTCGTTCTCGTCGAAGCGGCTGGACAGCGGATTGTCGAACACGGCGCCCGCGGCATCCTCGTAGGACTTGCGCGACAACATCTTCAGGCCCTTCGTGTTCATCGGGATGGCGAAGGACATCGCATAACGCTCCTCGCCCGGACGCATCGGCTGGATGGTCGTGACGAAGACCTCGTCGGCGACGACGCCGCCGGTCGCCAGCATCTTGGCTCCGCGGATCGTGATGCCCTCTGCATCGCGGTCGACGACGCCCGCAGTGAGGAACGGGTCCGCCTGCTCAGCTGCGCCCTTCGAACGGTCCGCCTGCGGATTGATGATGACGTAGGTGAGGTAGAGATCCTCGTCGCGCGCGTAGCGGTAGTAGCTTTCGAGCGCGCCGGCACGTGCCGGGTCATAGTCCTTGAATACGTCGAGACCCATGTAGAGGCCGGAGATGCAGGACGCGACGTGGTCGGGAGCGCGACCCATGAAGCCCGCATGGAGCGCCGCCCAGGCCTCGAGCGCCTTGCGCCGTTCCACGAGCTCAGCGTAGGAGGCGGGAAGCTGCCAGATGCGGTTGGCGCGGCCGGCGTCGGTGTCGAACGTCATCAGATCCGCGTTCTCCGGCGCGCTCGCGAAGTCGAACAGGCCAGCCATGGAGCCGGCCAGATTGCGGAAGCCATGGTGTGCCGTCACATCGCTCACCGAGGTGCCGTTGATGTAAATGGTCCGGCCGTCCTTCAGGCCCGACAAATATTCGTTTGCACTACGCATCGCGGTTCTCCGGTTCGAAGCTAGTAATGAATGGGAAGCGGCCAGGTCGGCTCGCGCTCGGTTTCATCGACGAGATCGCGATAGCGGCCGCGAAAGAAGATCAATGGCGCAGTCGCCTCGCTGCGGGTGGTGTGGCGGACGACGCGGACGACGAAGATGACGTGGTCGCCGCCGTCATAATGTCCGTAGGGTGCGCATTCGAAATGCGCCAATGCGCCCGAGATCAGCGGTGCCTCGGCGTGGCCGACCGACGTCTTGACCTGGTCCCATTTGTTGGAGAGCGCACGCGCGAACTGGTTGGAGATCTGCTCCTGGTCGCGCGCGAGGATGTTGATGGCAAAGCCCTTGGCTTCGAGCATCGCGGGCAGGCTACGCGCCTTGCGGTCGACGCTGAACAGGACGAGCGGCGGATCGAGCGAGACGGAATTGAAGGAGCTCATGGTCATGCCGATGAGCTCTTTGCCTTTGCCGCGCGCGGTCACCACCGCAACGCCGGTCGCGAATTCTCCCAATGCACGCCTGAATGCACGGTCCTCCATGGGACGCCCGCCTCGCTTGTCCATTCCCATTTATGTTCTATAACTAGCTTTCTAACAAAGCTATCTTGATCTGTCAACACTTGCTGGCGGACGTCGCGCGTGGTTTGCTGATAAGCTAAGAGAATCAATGAGAACGGGAGGGATTGCGGTGCTTGATGCGCTTCTGACAGCGTCAAAACCGGAGCTGCTCGACAAGGACGGCGACCGAACCCTTCGCGCCCTGCTCTACGATTTCTTCGCATTCGGCCGCAGCCTGGAGGCGGCGCGCGCCAAATTTGCAGGCTATGCCGGCCTGTCGCCGACCCAGTACCTGATCCTGATCGCCATCACGCATTTCAAATCCGACGAGCCGATGGGGATCAACCAGCTCGCCGACTGGCTGCGCCTGAGCGGCGCGTTCGTCACCAACGAGGTCAACAAGCTGGTGTCGGATGGACTGATCGAGAAGCACCCGCATCCAAGCGACGGACGGCGCGTGCAGCTTGCCGTCACCGAGCAGGGCGTGAACTGCCTGGCGCGGCTGGCCGCCCTGCAGCGGCCGATCAACGATGCGCTGTTCGGCATGCTGACGCGCGAGGAGTTCAAGCAATTGTCGCAGCTGCTTGCGCGACTTGCGGCCAATGGTGACCTCGCGGTCAAGCTCGCCGAGCATGTCGAAGCCAATTTGGAGTTGGAGCAACATCGCGTCACGAGCGCGCCACCTGCAAAAACAAAGGGCGTGCAAAGGCGGCGAGGAAGCCGGTAGTCTGCCTGGATCGCGGGCTCGGCGTATTCCGCCTGGTCGGCATCGAGAGAGAAGTCACGAAGTGCTGCTGACCAACCCAGAACTGACGGCGAAGAAGTTCATCGAAGCCGGCCAGGATTAGCGAACCGGCGTAGCCGGGACTGCCAATCCCGAACTCCCAGCACTCGCCCCTTGTCCGGCCCCGTCACGACGTCCTTGCATAAATAGCCGCACGATTGAATATTCGTTGCGCTATCTGCAATGACCAGGGCTGTGCCGATGAACACCAAGCTGGAGCCGCGCCGACTGCATTATTTCATGCAGGTGCTTAACAGCGGCTCTGTGCGCGGAGCCGCGGGCGCGCTCGGCATGGATGCCTCGGCGGTCAGCCGGGCGCTGGGCCTGCTCGAGCAGGAATACGGCGCGCGGCTGCTCGAAAGGCGTGGCCGCGGCGTTGCGCCGACCGACGCGGGCCAACTGCTGGCCGCCTATCTGCACCGCCAGCAGAGCGAGCGGCAGGTGCTGCTCGCGCAGATGGACAGCATCCGCAAGGTCGAGACCGGCCACATCGACCTCGTGACCGGCGAAGGTTATGTCGACTGGCTGGCCAAGACCAGCCTGTGCCGCTTCATGGAAACCCACCCGAAGATCACGATCAGCCTCGACATCGGAAGCACGGATGAGATCGTCCAGCAGGTCGTGACAGAACGCGCGCATATCGGCATCCTGTTCAATCCGCCGCGCGACGATCGCCTGCGCTCGCATCATTCGCAGCCGCACCCGATCAAGGCCATGGTGCCGCGCGGGCATCCGCTGATCCAACTCGGTCGGCCGCTCAAGCTCGCCGACCTCGCGCCCTACCCGGGCGCCGCGATGCATCCCAATTACGGCCTGCGCCAGCACATCCAGGCCGCCGAGATCAGCGAAGGCGTCCGCCTCAACTTCGCTTTCACGACGGCCTCGTTCGACGCGCTGGCCCATTACGTGACCGCCGGCCTCGGCTATGCGCTGGTGTCGCGGCTTGCGATGACGGAGGCGGATGCCGCCAAGGTGGTGGCGCTGCCGATGAAGAACGCCCTGCTGCATCGTGGCCGCACCCACGTGGTCTCGCGCCAGGGACGCACATTGCCGCCCGCCGCGATGGAGCTGCTGCGGATGATGGTCAGCGAAATGCGATCGCCGGGAAGCGGTGTGCGATAAAACTCAGGCAAGCTACGCTTTCACGACTTAATCGCGACGCGTCGTTGCGGGAAACCAGAGCGCGACCTGCGGCGGCGGACGAAACGGCTTCCAGCTGCCGGGCGGCTGGGCGAGACGGTCGGCGATTACCCAAAGCGCCGGCGCGTGAAAGCCAAGCCCGAGATGCGTCGTATTCACCTCGACGTTTTCCCGCTCGTCCCCCTCCTGCTCCAGACACGCGCGCCACGCCACCACGCCGTCGGTGCGGGTGTAGATCGATGTCGCCGGCACCGGAATCGGCTGCGCCAGGCGACTGATCCGCTCGGCAGTCGGCGGCTGGTATGGCTGGCCGGTCAAGAGCCGCCAGATTGCGCGGACATTGCTCGCGCCTGGCGCCGCGAACGGACTGCCGAGCGTGACGACCATCCGCACCGCCTCGGGCGTCTGGCGTGCGACCTCGCGCGCGATGATGCCGCCGCGGCTCCAGCCGACCAGGCTGACCTTCGCACCCCCCTGCTTCTCGAGTTCGACGACGCGAGCAGCCACTGCGGACAGGTCGGCGTCCGGCGCGCGCACATTGCGGCCGCGGCCCCAGCCATGGACCTGGTAACCGAGGAACTCGAGGAACGAGCGAATCGCCAGCGTCGACCGGTCGTCGGCGCCCAACCCGGGCAGCACCATGACCGGATGGCGCTGTCCGCGCGGTGCGGTCGCCAGCAGCGGCGCCGCCACCGCAAGCAGCGCCGGAATGTCGAGCAGGCCGCGCCCTTCTGCGGCCAGCAGGGCGAGCGAAGGTGGTTTGACGGTTTGCGCGTCGCGTCCCATGGCTAACGTCCGCTATTGATGGTCAAGAACTGTGCTCCTGCAACTGTGCATTCGCCGGCAAGCGCGCGTCCGTCAACCGGGCGTCGCAGTCTTGCCAAAGACACCGCCGATGGCGCGCAACAGCCAGCTCGGCTGATACTTGATCCACTGCACGGCCAACTCATTGGCAAGTCCCGCGACATGAACCGGCTTTCCCGCCATGCAGGCGCGATAGCCCTCCTGCGCGACGGTCTTCGCATCCATGATCATCATGCTCGGCATGTTGCCGAGATTGGTGCCATGGACCATTCCGGTGTCCGTCACGCCCGGGCACAGCGTCGTCAGCGTGATCTTGCTGCCGCTCAGTTCCTGGGACAGTGCCTCACCGAACGACAGCACATAGGCCTTGGACGCGGCATAGACGGCGAGGTTCGGCACCGGCATGAACGCCGCGACCGACGCGACGTTCAGGATCCGTCCGCTGTTACGCTCAAGCATGGGCCCGAGGAAGAGGCGGGTCAACGCCGTCATGGCCACGATGTTAACCTGCAACAGCCGCAACTGGTCGTCGAGGCCGATCGCGCTGAAGCGGCCCTCGAACAACAGCCCGGCATTGTTCACCAGCAGGTCGACCTGCACGCCGGCGTCCTTCAGCGAATCGAACACCGCCTGCGGCGCCGCCGGCTCGCTCAGATCGGCGGTAACGATGGTGACCTTGGTGCCATGATCGGCCTTGAGCTCGCGGGCAAGATCCTGCAGCTTGTCGCGGCTGCGCGCCAGCAGCACGAGACTGAACCGGTTCGCCGCGAGCACGCGCGCGAGCTCGAGCCCGATGCCGCCCGACGCGCCGGTCACGAGCGCGCACTGACCTTCATTTCCGCTCACCGACATGAGGCCGCTCCTTTCGCTGCCAGGACAGTTCTGCGCGGTCCGCGGAGGGCGCGGGCAACAAGCCTTCGGCGCACCAGGTG
This sequence comes from Bradyrhizobium erythrophlei, assembly GCF_042430365.1. Taxonomy (GTDB): domain Bacteria; phylum Pseudomonadota; class Alphaproteobacteria; order Rhizobiales; family Xanthobacteraceae; genus Bradyrhizobium; species Bradyrhizobium erythrophlei. The sequence continues at coordinate 40,249 of NZ_JBHMET010000270.1, read as the reverse complement.
GCGGTCGTCGCGACGGGCCAGATCGGCGGGCGTGCCCGCGCTGTTGCGATCCGCGGCATGCGTGCCGGCAAACCGTTCGATCGCCCGCAGCAGCGCCTGGGCCTGCTCGAACTGATCGGCCGTTTCCCTCACCTCGCCCAGTGACCCGCGCAGCGGTTCCAGCACCTCGATCCGGTCGAGTCGCCGGGCCGTCGGGATTGTGGGTCGAGATGGAGGGTCGGCATCAGATCACCGATCGGCCTTGCCCGATCGCCCTGAACACGTCGGAGGCGACCACTTCGACCGGCTGCAGCCCATCGACGCTCCGCAGGATGTTGCGCGAGCGATAATAGTCGACCAGCGGCGCCGTCTGTTCGTTGTAGGCGTGGATGCGTGCCTTGAGCGTCTCGTGGTTGTCGTCGGGGCGCACCGCGCCGCCCTGCTCGCGCGCTTCGCGGGCTCGCGTCACGATTCGATCCAGCAACACGTTCTGGTCGGCCTTCAGCTCGACGACATGATCGAGGGCGAGGCCTTCGGTATCGAGGAGATCGTCGAAGCTGACCGCCTGAGCCATCGTTCGCGGAAATCCGTCGAGCACAAAGCCGCGCGCGGCATCCGCCTGCGAGATGCGCTCGATCACCGCGGCGATGACGAGCTGATCCGGAACCAGCCCGCCATTCGCCATGGTTTCCTTGACCTTCCGTCCGATGCCGGTTTCCGCCTCGACTGCGGCGCGCAGCATGTCTCCAGTGGAGAGGTGCGGGACGCCGTACTCCTCGACGAGACGCCTCGCCTGCGTTCCCTTGCCGGCTCCCGGCGGCCCGACCAGAACAATCCTCATCGCATTCGTCCCGATATCATCGTCGTCACCAGCAACGTTCTGATGGACCGCAGCTTCGCGCGACCCGGCTCCGACCTGCGGGCCGGGTCACGCGGATCCTCGTCACGCCATCGCCAGCCGCGCACTCGGCGCGGGTCGCACCGAGAACAGCAACAGCAAGCCGGACATCACGTAGAGCGCCATGACGAAGTACATGCTATAGATGTTGTCGCCGGTGCTTCGCACGATCAGGCCATTGATCGAGGGACTGATGGCCGGACCGAGATTTCCGAGGCTGCTGATCAGCGCGAGCCCGCCGGCGGCTGCGCCGGTGGAGAGATATTCGCTGGTCAGCGCGAAGAACAGCGGCGTCGCCGACGCAATTCCGATCACCGCAAAGGACAGCGCAAGGATCGATCCGACGAGGTTGCCCTGCAGCAGCGTGGTGATGAACAGGCCGAGCGCGGCGATGCCGACGCAAGCGGCATAGTGCCATCGGCGCTCGTGCCACTTGTCCGAATGACGGCCGATCAGGATCATGCCGATGACGCCGGCGGCATTCGGGATCGCGGCATACACGCCGACCAGGAACAGGTCCTTGACGCCCCAGCTTTGGATCAGCGTCGGCAGCCAGAACACCATCGTGTAGGTCGCGCCGAGCAGGAGCAGGTAGACGAACGACAGCACATAGACCTTGGGGTCCTTCAGCATCTGCCCGAACGTCCCCGCGGGCTCGCTCTCGACATCCTTCTCATCGTGCTGGAAGGAGTCCTCGAGCAGGGCTTTCTCATCCTTCGAGAGCCAGGCGGCCTGCTCGGGCCTGTCCTCGAGCAGGGCGTAGACGAGGATGCCAAGGATCAGCGCCGGCAGTCCCTGCACAAGGAATAGCCACTGCCAGCCATGAAGGCCGCTGACGCCGTCGAAATATTTCAGGATCGAGCCGCACAGCGGGCCGGCGATGACCGACACGATTGTTGTCGCTGACATGAAGATCGCGATCACCTGCCCGCGCCGGACCGAGGGATACCAGTAGGTAAAGTACAGGATGACACCGGGGAAGAAGCCGGCCTCGAACAGGCCGAGCAGGAACCGCACGATGTAGAACTGCATTGGTGTCGACACGAACATCATGGCGGTCGCGGCGAGGCCCCACAGCACCATGATGCGCAGTAGCGTCTTGCGGGCGCCGATCTTCTCCAGGAGCAGGTTGCTCGGCACTTCGAACAGGAAATAACCGACGAAGAAGATGCCCGCGCCGAGACCGTAGACCGCATCGTCGAACGGCAGGGTCTGCTTCATCTGCAGCTGCGCATAGCCGATATTGATGCGGTCGAGATAGGCGACCATATAGGCGAGCAGCAGAAGCGGTATCAGGCGCCAATCGATCTTCGAGAACAGGGACTTGTGCGCCGGGCTTTCCAGTACCGACAGCGATCCCTTGCTTGCTCCAGGCGGGTGCATTCTGGTTTCCTCCAAATGTTCTTTGATTCCGATGCCGAGCGGAAGACGGTGGTCGCCGACCCGCGCAGGCGAAGTGATGTGTCGAGCTGCGCGGACCTAGCTGGCCCGGCTCGCCTTGTCGTTCGCGGCGACCGGCGGCGCCTCGTCCGGCTGTATGACCGTCACTGACGCCGCCGGCGCGGACGGCGTCTTCGGCTGTGCCGCAGCCGGCGTCTTCAGCTCGACGATCTCGGCCTCGACCGGCGGCAGGGCCTCGATCTCGCGCAGCGCGGCTCGCAGATGCTCGATCATCTCGTAGGACTCGTCCTGCGACAGCACGCGCCGGCACGCGGTGAGACCGAACTCGAGCAGGCCGGCATAGCTGTGCACCGTGATGTTCAGCGCGCTGCCGTGATAGGGGATCGAGACCGGGAAGTAGTGCACCATCCGTGCGCCGGCCATGTAGAGGTTTTGCCCCGGCCCCGGCACGTTGGAGATCAGCACATTGCCCGCCGCCGGCATGCGGCTTGCGAGATTGGAGCGGCCAAGCAGCGAGGCCAGCCCGGTCATCAGCCACGGCGACCCCGTGATCGGCACGTCGACACCGAGCACCGGCTTGAGCTCCCGCACGACCGCCTTGGCGGCCTCGGACGAGGCGTGGATCGCCTTGAAGCGGGTCGGCAGATCGTCGATGTCGGTCGCCAGGTCGACGCGCACCGCCGAGACCTGGTTGTTCATCGCCTTGTCGCCCTCCGCACGCAGGCTGACCGGCACCATCGCGATCAGCGCCTCCTTGGGCAACAGGCCGCGCTCGGCCAGGAAGCGTTGCAGCGCGATGCTGCACATCGCCATGACGATGGTGTTGACCGTGCCGCCGACGCGCTTGCCCAAGGCCTTGATGTCGGTGAGCGGCAACGACATCGTGCTGTAGGAACGCTGATTGGTGATGGAGTCGTTGAAGATCGTCTTCGGCGCCAGTCCGAGGCTGAGCGAGCGCTCTCCCTTCTGCGACCGCTGGCTGGCGACGACGCTGGCGGCGGTGCCGAGTGCCTTGGCTGCGGTTGGCAATAGCTCCGCGAGCTTGCGATATTGCTGGGCCGCATTGTTGGCGGCCGCCTGCAACAGCTCGGTTACGCCGAGCTGGTATTGCCCCGTGGTGCGCTTGCGCCGCGGCGGCGGCACCTCGCGCATCTTCGGCGTGACGTCATAGAGCACCTTGGCCAGCTCGACACCGGCCTTGCCGTCGACGCCGCTATGATGGGCCTTGGTGTAGAACGCGACCTGGCCGTTCTCGAGGCCATCGATGACATACATCTCCCACAGCGGGCGGCTGCGATCGAGCAGCGAAGCGTGCAACCGCGCAACCAGTTGCTCGAGCTGCGCCATGGTTCCCGGTCGACGCAATGTGACGGTGCGGACATGGTAGTCGAGATCGATATCGTCGTCCTCGATCCAGACCGGTTCGGCGAGCTGAAATGGCATCTGCGCCAGCTTGCGATGCAGCAATCCTGAGAGATGCAGGCGCTTGCCGAGCATCTCCTTGACGTCCTCGTAATAGTCGCCCTGGTAACCTTCAGGGAGATCGAAGATCATCAGGCTGCCGACATGCATCGGCGTTTCCGGCGTTTCGAGATGCAGGAACGATGCATCCATGCTGCTGAGTTGGTCCATTCTTTCCTCCCGTAGCGATGTGGCGGCGGTCGCCGTACCTGACGATCGCGGGCGATGCCTTGCGCCGCGACCATCGCGTTGCAGTCAGGGCCTGAAATCGGCTGACGGTCCGGGGCCGGTTATCGCCTTTCCGCCGCCGCCGACCTCAGCCGGTTCACGCAGGCAATCTCATGCCTGCGCCCGGGCCCGGCGTTCCTCCTCGTCGTACAATTCCTTCTTCGAGAGCTTGCCGACCGCGGTCTTCGGCAGCTCGGCGCGGATTTCGAGCGCCTGAACCATCTCGTGCTTGCCGAGCTTGTCCTTGAGGAAGGCCTGCAGCTCCTCGAGCTTGAACGGCTTGGCGTCCGCCTTCAGCTTGATGAAGGCCTTCGGTGACTGGCCGCGATACTCGTCGTGGATGCCGATGACGGCGACTTCCTCGACCGCCGGATATTTGTAGATCGCCTCTTCGAGGACGCGCGGATAGACGTTGTATCCGCTGCACAGGAGCATGTCCTTGGTGCGGTCGACGATGAAGATGAAGCCGTCCTCGTCCATGTAGCCGACGTCGCCGGTGCGCAGGTAGCCGTCAGCGGTCGTGACCTCGGCGGTGGCGTCGGGCTTGTTCCAGTAACCCTTCATCACATTCGGGCCCTGAATGCAGATCTCGCCGCGCTCTCCGAGCGGAACGTATCCGCTGCCGTCGTCGACGTTGAGGAACTTGATCACGATGCCGGGCATCGGCATGCCGCAGGAGCCGGCCTTGCGCATCGCGCCGTGCTGCGCCGGCGTGAAGGTGCCGCTCGGCGAGGTCTCGGTCATGCCCCAGCCTTCGCTCAGGTTGCAGCCCGTGATCGACGCGAATTGCTGCGCGACCTCGAGCGGCAGCGGCGCACCGCCGGATCCGCAATATTTCAGTGTGCGCAGGCTGTGCTTCGGCGTCTCCGGATGGTTGATCAGCGCGGTGAACATGGTCGGCACCCCGCAGAACACGCTGACCGACTTCGTCGAAATTTCCTCGAGCGCCGCTTGCGGATCGAAGCGCACATGCTGGATGATCTCCGCGCCCATCAGGACACCGAACAGCACGTTCACGGAGAGTGCGTAAATGTGGAACGGCGGCAGAACGGCGAGGAAGCGTTCCTGCCCCTCGACCAGCACCGGCGGCGAGCCGGCCGTCGTGGCGCGGTACTGCTGGCAGGCGCTGGTCAGATTGGCGTGGGTGAGCATCGCCCCCTTCGGCAGCCCCGTCGTTCCGCCGGTATATTGCAGCACGGCGATCGTTTCGCTGGGATCATCGATCGGATAGGCCTGGTAGGCGCCGTCATTGTGGATCAACTGGCCGAAGCTGACGTGTCGGTCATCCCACGTCACCTCACTCAGCTGCTTGGCCGCCTTCATCTCGTTGATGACCTTGTCGGGATCGGCGGTGATCTCGCCGAGCGTACCGACCACCAGCTTCTTCAGCCTGGTCTTGCCCAGCATCGCCGCCATCTGCGGATAGAGCGAAGCCATGTCGAGCGTGATCAGGATGTCGGTGCGGCTGTCCTCGATCTTGTGCTCGAGCACCTTGGCCGCGTCGAGCGGCGAATAGTTGACGGCGGTGCCGCCGGCCTTGAGCACGCCGAAGAACGCGATGACGTAGTGCGGGGTGTTGGGCAGATAGAGGCCGACATGGACGCCCGGCTTGACGCCGAGGAGCTGCAGACCCTTGGCCACGCGGTCGGTGAGCCGCCCGAGTTCGCCATAGGTGATCCGCTTGCCCATGAAATCGATGGCGGGACGCGTCGGCCAATTGGCGACGGCGTCGCCAAGGATCTTCTGCACGGGTCCGGAAGCGATCTCGATGTCCCAGCGCACGCCGTCGGGATAGGATCGGATCCAGGGCATGTTGTTCATGAGCACTCTCCCTTCAATGGTCTCTCAGATCAGACGGCGGTCACGCCGCCGTCGACCGCAATGGTCTGGCCGGTGATGAATGCGCAGGCGTCGGAGGCGAGCAGCGCGGCCACGCCCTTGAGGTCTTCGGGGCCGCCCCCGCGATTCATCGGCGCCATATGCGCGGTGGCGCCCTGGTCGAGCTGTGCGGTCATCTTGGTCGGGAAGTAGCCCGGCGCGATCGCGTTGACGTTGATGCCGAGCGGAGCCCATTCATTGGCGAGCGTGCGGGTCAAGTTGACGACCGCGCCCTTGCTCGCGTTGTAGGCCAGCGTCGGCGTTCCTTCCGGATAGCAGCCGGTCAGACCCTGGATCGACGCGATGTTGATCACCTTGCCGCTTCGCCGCGGCACCATGCAACGACGGCCGACTTCCTGGGTGGCGATGAAGATCGCGGTCACATTCAGGTTGATCACCTTGTTCCAGCCTTCGATCGTATGCTCGATCGTCGGAGCGCCCCATGAGGTGCCGGCATTGTTGACGAGAATGTCGATCGGGCCGAGCGCGGCCACGACCTGTTCGATCATCGGCGGAATGGTCTCCAGCCTGCCCATGTCGCAGACCACAGGCAGGGCCTCGATCTCCAACCCTTTGAGGTGGGCGGCCGCGGCATCGAGCTCATCGCGCTTGCGCGCGGTGATCGCGACCTTGGCGCCGAGTTCGCCAAGCACCTCGGCGATCTGAAGGCCGAGGCCTCTCGACCCGCCCGTGACGAGCGCGACGCGGCCCGTCAAGTCCTGCAACTTGGCCAGACTCATGGCTTCCCCCGATGGTTGGCGCGTCAGACGCGCGACGCTATTTCGGCTGCAGCAGCTTCTGAAGGTTTGCGAGGTTCTCCTGCATGCGGTCCTGCATGACCTTCCAGGCGTTGTTGCGCGCTTGTGCTTCCATCTGCGAAAGCTCGCGGAAATTCGCGACCGCCTTCTCGACCTGCTGCTTGGCGGTCTCCGCCTGCTTCGTCACGGCTTCGCCGCCAGCGAGATCCTTCATCGCCGCCTGCCATTGCGCGAGCGTCTCCTGCAGGATCTCGTTGCGCCTTGTGACCAGCGCCTGGATGCCCTCATAGGCCTGGCGGTTCGCTTCCGCCAACGCCTCCATGTCCTTGCGCTGCCACTCGATCAGCGCGGCGACATCGAGCCCGGGCAGCGCGAATTTTTCCGCCATCTTCTTCAGATCCCCGAGCCACGGCATCGCGCCCATGCCGGCTGCGCCGGATTGATTGTCGTCGGTCCCCATGGATGTCCTCCCTCTGGTGCTTGGCTGACGGCGGCAGGACGCCGTCGAACGGATGGCGCGTCAGGCCGCGGACGAACGCGACCGAAACAGGGCCAGGCTGTCCTCTTCGCGATCGGGATCGGGATACACCATGCTGCGGAGACCGCTGCGGTCGAACGGCGACCATTCCCCCTCCCCGAGCGCGAGCCGATCCGCGATCGCGTAGAGGGCGGCCGGATTGTGTCCGAGCCCGCAATGACTGCCTTCGACCTCGATGTTCTGGGTCCGCTCGGCATGCTGCTCGCGGCAACCCCACCACGAGACAATGCCGTCGGTGCGCGAATAGATCGCCGTGCTCGGCACTGGCGGCGGCAGCTTCATGGTGTCCCTGTCGGGCCAGTCGTCGACCCGGCGCTCGCTCAGGACCTCGTAGAGGCGCCACGCATTGCTCGCCTTCGGCTCGTTGGCGAACGGACTGCCGAGCGTGATCACCTGGCGCACCAGATCGGGCGCCCTGCGCGCCATTTCGCGCGCGAACACGCCGCCGAGGCTCCATCCGACCAGGCTGACCTTGCGCCCGTATCGCTCGGCGAGCTCGGCGAGCCTCGCATCCATCGCATCCTCGACGCCGGGCCGCGGTCCGCGGTTGGACCCAAGCTTCCAGCCATGCACCGCATAGCCTTGCGCCTTCAAATAGGCGCGCAACGGTCGCGTCGAGACGTCGCTGGCGGAGAGCCCCGGCAACACCAGCACCGGATGTCCGTCGCCGCGCGGCGCGCGCCGGAGCAACGGATAGCTTGCGAAGAACGCCTGCAGCTCCCAGATCCCGCGCACTTCGAGCGCGAGCAGGAGTTGAGACGGCGGTGCTGCACGGTCAACGGCCGTATTCATGTCAGAATGTCCCCTCCCGGATCACGCAGTGCGTTCCGCACGACCCGTCATTTTTCTTGATCGCTTTTCTTGATCGCTGCCTCGCTCGACGATCGGCTCCATCGGATCCGATTGCGCAAGCCTGCATCTTCTTAGTCTCAAAACGCTATCGAGCAGGTCAGATCAGTAAAAGGTGCAATTGGCCCGCTTGCGCGGTTAGTTTGGGACATCCGCCAATGAATCTTGCGCGCGTGCGGCGACGCGTGACGCACCACCATTGCGGAAGTCCGACGGGCTCTTTCCGGTCCAGCGCACGAAGGCGTGGCGGAAGTTCGCAGCGTCGCTGTAGTCGAGCCGCGCAGCGATCTCGTCATTGGTCATTTGCGTGTTGCGCAGATAGCCGACCGCAAGCTGCATGCGGACCTCGGAGACAATCTGTCGATACGTTCTCTGCTGCAATTGCAGCCGGCGGCGCAACGTGCGCGGATGAATCGAGAGCGTCGCCGCCATCGCCTCGATGCTCGGAAACCGGCCGGGATGCTCGACGAGTCGTCGCCTGATGTCGGCGGCGAGGCCGTCGTCCTGCTCGACGTGATCGAGGAGCTGGTCATACATTCGGCCCGCCATCACCTTGGTGGTCTCGTCGGGACAGACCGCCGGATGGTCGATCCAGGCCGCGTCGAACTCCAGCACGTTCTTTCGCTGGTCGAACTCGACGGGACACTGGAAGATACGGTCATAGGTCTCGGCGTGCGGCGGTGCCGCGTAGGCCGCGCTCAGCTTCGAGAAGCGGAACGAGCCGCCATACACATCGCGGCTCAGCGTCTGATACGTCGCAAAGGCGAACTCGAGCGCGAACCGATAGACATCGTCGGCCGGATCGCGCGACAGCAGAGGGTCGAGCAGATAGCTTGCGGTGTCGTCCTTGCGGGAGAAGCCGATGTCGGCGACCGTTCCAAGGATGCGGCCGTACTTGGCCGCGAAGTCGATGACTTCGGCCCGGGTCGGGCTGCTCAGCATGGCGTAGCCATACATGCCATAGGCCATGACATGCATTCGCTCTCCGGCCCGAAACGCGATCGCCGGGTCCTGCGACAGCCGCATCGCATTGCGAAAGACCGTTTCGACCTGCTGATAGGACACGCGCACGGCGGAGTCCCTGAGGTCGGAGCTCCTTAGGTTGGCGCCACCCAGCACACGGGACGCGGAAATTCCGTCCTCGGCCAGGACGTCAACAACTGCAGCGATCCGCTGCGGCGAATAGAGACACTGCAGGAGATTTGGTGACGGGTGATACACGATCGTCCTTCGTCCGCCTTCCACGCCTGTTTTCCAGCGCCGCAGTCCCGGTTCCTCGCAAGCTGGGGCTGCCGACCAACCAAAGGCTATAAAGGCGAACCGGGGAGCGGAAGGTTCGATTGATCGCGTTTGAAGGTGAATTCCGGACAAAATCGGCAAAAAGAAAGACCGCCGATTGAAGGCGGTCCAGGTTGGGAGAACGCGATGCGATCGCAACCACGGCGATCAGCATACGCCTGCATCGGCCGCGCAAAAGGTTCGATTGAACCAATTTGCCGGTGAACTACGGACAGGTCAGGCGAAGTAACCCAATAGATATATCCCGGAGTCAAAGACCCTGGTCGTCGCGGAACTCGGACGGATTCCTGCCGGTCCAGCGCGCGAAGGCGTGGCGGAAGTTCGCCGCGTCGCTATAGCCCAGCCGGCTCGCGATCTCCTCATTGGTCATGCGCGTCTTGCGCAGATACTCGATGGCGAGCCGCATCCGCACTTCAGCAAGCAGGTCGCGATATGAGGTTCCCTCTGCCTCGAGCCTGCGCCGCAGCGCGCGGGGATAGATCTCCAGCTGTTCCGCGATCGCCTCGATGCTCGGATAGCTGCCCGGCTCCTGGATCAGGATCCTGCGGATATCGGCGGCAACCCCGCCGGCGCGATTCACCTCGCCAAGGATCTCCTCGCACATCTCCCGCGCCATGGCGTGGGTCCGCGGGTTCGCGAGCGCGCGCGGACCGTCATTGCGGGCGTATTCGTATCCGCAATGATGCTGGCTGAAGAAAACCGGGCATTCGAACAGGGTCCGATAGGCCGCGGTGGACGACGGCGGCGCATAGTCCAGCGTCACCCGCGTAAATCCGAACCCCTGGCCGGAGCGGTCGCGGATGGTGGTGAGGTGCGCAGCCAATGCGAACTCCACCGCGAAGCGATGCACGCTCTCGGTCGGGTTCGGCCAGTGCATCGGCTGGAAGGTCGCCGCAACAGTCGCGCCCTCATATGCGAGACCGAAATCGCAGAATGGGCCGACCACTCTTATGTATCGGACCGCGAAGTCGCGAGCCTCCGCATGCGTTGCGCTGCTCAGCAGCGCATATCCGTACATGCCATAGGCGGTGACATGCATGCGCGCGCCGGAGCGCAGCGCGATGGCGGGATCTTTCGATAGTCGCAGCGCGTTGCGAATCACCGTATCGAGCTGTCGATAGGATATTCGTGTCGTATGCGACTCGAGTTGGGCGAGGTTAAGCCTGGTCCCATCGAGCACCGCGGATGGATCAATTCCCTGCTCGCGCAGCTCGGCGGCGATGGCCGCGATCGAATGGGGCGGGAAAATACGCTGCGAGAAACCGGGTAACGTTCGGCTCGGCAGTTCGCCTGCCTGCGGGTTTTGCCTAGCCATGGCGACCGCATGTCCCCAGCATTCCGCACGCCCCTCCCTCGCGATTGTCCTAGCTTCGAACGTAAGCCCGATCGCGTGCATGACGCAACGATCGCGTGCTGACGGTCCTGCACGTGCCGCATCGCGCGTCCGGAAGTCACCCGGTCAGCGGTCCAATCGCACCTTTCTCAAGTCAGCGAGATCGCTACGCTCGCGATGCCTTGCTCGACAACCGACACCCAGTCGGAGGCCCACACGGGCCGCGGCAAGAGTTATCAAGGGAGGAGCGGATGCGACGGGAAGACGTTCTCAAGCAACTGACGACGCCGATCGGTGCACCGGCATTTCCCCGCGGGCCGTTTCGGTTCAACAACCGCGAATATCTGAACATCCTGTATCGCACCGACATCGAGGCGTTGCGCGCCGTCGTTCCCGAACCGCTGGAGATCGACGATCCGCTGGTCCGATGGGAAATCATGCGGATGCCCGACACCTCCGGTCTCGGCGACTACACCGAGTGCGGCCAGGCGGTCCAGGTGCGCTATGGCGACGAGAAAGGTGAGTACCTTCACGCGATGTATCTCGATAACCTGCCGGCGCTGGCGTCGGGCCGCGAAATCAGCGGCTATCCCAAGGTGATCGGCAAGCCGAAGCTCTATGTCGATTCCGATACGCTGGTCGGCACCATGGATTATGGCAGCCTGCGCGTGGCCACCGCGACGATGGGCTACAAGCACCGCGCGATGGACCTCGAGAAGGCAAAGGCCGAGATCTGCGTGCCGACCTTCATGCTGAAGATCCTCTGGACCTATGACAGTCCGAAGCCGGCAGGCGAGCCGCGGATCTGCGAGCTACTGAGATCCGAGATCACCGACATCACCGTCAAGGGTGCCTGGACCGGCCCGGCGCGGCTCGAGCTGTTCGCGCACGCATTGGCGCCGATGGCCGATTTTCCGGTGCGCGAGATCGTCGCGTGCAGCCACATCATGACCGACCTGACGCTGTCCCGCGCCAAGCGCTGCTACAACTATCTCGATCAGCCGCGGTAAGCCGGCGCCTCGGAGGAAACCATGCCATCGTCCGCAGATCGCGCCGCCATACTCAACCGCTATCGCAATGTGTGCGTCATCGGAGCCGGTGTCATCGGCTCCTCCTGGGCGGCACTGTTTCTCGCCCACGGGCTTAATGTCGTGATCAACGACCCGCAGCCGGACATCGAGGCCGTGGTCAAGGCCGCGCTAATCAAGATCGCACCGACGCTGCTCAAGCTCGGGCTGCCGCACGAGGGGTTGGAGCGCAATCTGACCTTCGAGCCGGACCTCGCCCGCGCCGTCGCCGGCGCCGACCTCGTGCAGGAAAACGGTCCGGAGAACCCTGAATGGAAACAGAAGCTCTGGGCGCGGATCGAGGCCGCGGTGCCGAAACATGCCCTGCTGCTGTCGTCGAGCTCGGCGCGACCGGCCACCGAGCAGGCGCGCGAGATGAAGGATGCAAGCCGGCTGCTCGTCGGCCATCCCTTCAATCCGCCGCATTTGATCCCGTTGGTCGAGGTGGTTCCGGGCGAACGCACCGACCCGAAGGCGACCGCCGACGCGGTCGCGTTCTACGAGGCGCTCGGCAAGGTACCGCGCGTGCTCAAGAAGGAGATCCAGGGCTTCGTCGCCAACCGGCTGCAGCGCGCGATCATGCGCGAGGCCTGCTACCTCGTGCAGGAAGGCGTCGTCACCGTCGATGAGCTCGACGACATCGTCACGAACTCGATCGGCCTGCGCTGGGCCGTGAACGGGCCGTTCAGCTCGTTCCACATGGGCGGCGGGCCGAAAGGGCTGGAATCGTTCTTCCAGCACCTCGGCAAGAACATGGCCGCGTCGTTCAAGCTGATCCCGCAAGTCGAGCTCGACGAGACGCTGCAACGCCGCATCATCGATCAGGCCGCCGCGTCGTTCGGCCGGACGCCGATCCCGCAAATGGAACGCGAGCGCGACGATACCCAAGTCGCGCTGCTGCACGTGCTGGGGGCGCGGAACGGCAGGGGAGACGGACTCACATGAGCATCTTCGAGGGTTTGAAGGTCATCGATTGTGGCAGCTTCATCGCCGCTCCGACGGCGGCAACGCTATTGGGAGATTTCGGCGCCGATGTGATCAAGATCGAGCCGCCCGGCGCCGGCGACGCGTTCCGCCAGGTGCCGAAGCTGCCGGGCATGCCGAGGTCCGATCAGCCCTATGGCTGGCTCCTCGACAACCGCAACAAGCGCGGCCTCGCGCTCGATCTGTCGAAGCCCGAGGGCCAGGCCGTGCTGCACCGCCTCGTCGCGACCGCCGACGTGTTCATCACCAACTATCCGCTCGCCGTGCGCAGAAAGCTTGCGATCGGCTACGAGCGGCTCGCCGCGATGAACGATCGGCTGATCTACGCCTCGTTCACCGGCTATGGCGAAACCGGTAGCGAGGCCGGCAAGCCCGGCTTCGACGTCACCGCCTATTGGGCGCGTTCGGGCCTGATGGACATGGTGCGGAGCGACGCCAGCACACCGCCGGCGCGGGCTCTCGCAGGGATGGGCGACCATCCGTCGGGCGTTTCGCTGTTCGCGGCCGTCGCGGTGGCGCTGTATCAGCGCGAGCGCACCGGACGCGGCACCCAGGTCGGCTCCTCGCTGCTGGCCAACGGCGTCTGGTCGAACGGCATCATGGCGCAGGCAGCGCTGTGTGGGGCAACGTTCACGCCGCGCCCGCCGCGCGAGAACCTGTTCAACGCGCTCGGCTGCTACTACCGTTGCCGCGACGGCCGCTGGCTGCTGCTCGCGATCGTCAACGAGCAGCGCGACTGGCCGATCGTCGCGAAATGCCTCGGCCTCGACCATCTGCTCGACGACATCAGGTTCACCAAACAGGCCGATCGCTTCGCCCGCTCGGCGGAGCTGATCGCCTTGTTCGACGCTGCGTTCGCGACCCGCGACCGCGACGAGTGGCGTTCGCGGCTCGATGCGGCCGGTATCGTGTTCGAATGCGTCGCCGAGATGGGCGATCTGTCGGCCGACCGGCAGATGCAGGATGCCGGCGTGCTGATCCCGTTCGAGGACGATCAGATGCTGACCATCGACAGCCCGTTCTTCGTCGACGGCGCGACCAAGGTGAAGCCGCGCAAGGCGCCTGCGGTCGGCGAGCACAGCGCGCAGATCCTGCGCGAGGCGGGCTACGATGACGCCACCATCGCCGCCATGCGCGACAGCAAGATCGTTGCATGACGCGCCCAGCGGCGCACGAGAAAAGGCCGCGCTCCCGGGTGAGAAGCGCGGCCAGTCTCGGGGCGCCCGAACCGGGGGGCACCACAGCGGCGGTGCGGCGCAGCTGAGGTTCGGAAGGCGCGCCCCCGAGCGAAAACGGTTAACGCCTGGGGCGCGTGAATGCTGGCTGGTCGATCCTTCCGCCGCGCAATGCCCTGCACATCTCTCGCAACTCCTTGACCAACCATCGCGTTTGCTATCGATGGCCAGTCTATGCACGGAGTTCAGCGGCGAGGAGGTTCGTCGAGACCGGTTCGGAGGTGACTTATGGACAGCTTGGGGTGACGAACGGTCAAACGCAGTGCTGTCCTGACCGCGCGGCCGTCACATGTGCGGAGAAACCCGGAAATCGGATGGGCTCTTGCCGGTCCAGCGGATGAAGGCATGCCGGAAGTTGGCGGCGTCGCTATAGCCAAGCCGGTTCGCAATCTCTTCGTTGGTCATGGCGGTCTTGCGCAGATACTCGATCGCAAGGCGCGTGCGCACCTCCGCCAGAAGCTCGCGATACGACGTGTCTTCCGCTTCGAGCTTACGGCGCAGCGCGCGCGGATGCATCGAAAGCCGCTCCGCGATCGCCTCGATGTTCGGATACCTGCCGGGCTGCTCGATCAGCACGCGCCTGACATCCGCGGCAATCCCGCCCGCCTGATTGACCTCAGACAAAACCTGCTCGCACATTTCGCGCGCCATTCCGTGGGTGCGGGAGTCCGCCAGCGCCACCGGCCCGTCGGCCTGCGACAGCTGGTACCTGTACTCGTTGCCGCGCTGCCGAAACAGAACCGGGCAGTCGAAGATCTCCTTGTAGGCGCAAGCGTGCGCCGGCTCGCCGTACGCAACGGAAATTTGGGAGAAACGGAATGACTCGCCGGCCAGATCCTTCATCGTCGTCAGATGCGACGACAGGGCGAACTCGGCCGCGAAGCGATGCACGTCCTGCGTTGGATTCGGCCAATGCAGCGGTTCGAACGCGCAGACGACCGTTGCGCCGTCATAGGAGTATTTTGCATCGCAAAGCGGGCCGACGACCCGAAGGTACCGATTGGCGAAGGCGCGAACTTCGTCGTATGTCGCGCTGCTCAGCAGCGCATATCCGTACATTCCGTGCGCCGTCACGCGCATCCGCTGTCCGGCACGAAGCGCGACCGATGGATCGTTCGACAGCCGCAATGCATTGCGCACCACAATGTCGATCTGCCGGTACGAGATCCGCGTCGTGTGCGCTTCGAGCTGATCCTCGGTCAGGCCGGTGCCCGCCAGCGCCACCGACGATCGAACATCCTGCCTGCTGAGCTCGGCAATGATGGCGGCAATCAACTGCGCGGAATAGACATGCTGGTCGAAATCCGGCGGCAATTGACACGCGGGTGCGGCGTCTCGTGCGCGCTCCCTCCCTCCGGAGCTCATGGTCGTCCTCCTCTTGGGTTTAAAGTCTTGCTCCAATTTGATATCATTCGCAATACTGGGCGGAGGCGGACCGCCTTCCTATCCCCAGTACCGGGCCGCGCAGCGCTGTGCCGTGTCCGCGGGGGTTGAGTTTGTTCGCGCGAGACTTCGCTCGCGCTGCGCCTGAAAGGCGTCAGCACTCCACGACGTTCACCGCGAGCCCGCCCAACGACGTCTCCTTGTACTTGGACTTCATGTCTTCGCCGGTCTGCAGCATCGTCTTGATGACGGCATCGAGCGAGACATAGTGCTTGCCGTCGCCGCGCAGCGCCATTCGGGCGGCGTTGATGGCCTTGACGGCGCCCATCGCGTTGCGCTCGATGCAGGGAATCTGCACGAGCCCGCCGACGGGATCGCAGGTGAGGCCGAGATTGTGTTCCATCCCGATCTCGGCCGCATTCTCGACCTGCGCCGGCGTGCCGCCGAGCACAGCCGTGAGGCCGCCGGCGGCCATCGAACAGGCGACGCCGACTTCGCCCTGGCAGCCAACCTCGGCGCCGGAGATCGAGGCATTCGCCTTGTAGAGCATACCGATTGCGGCCGCAGTGAGCAGAAAAGTGATGACGCCGTCGTCGGACGCACCGGGACTGAACTTGACGTAATAGTGCAGCACGGCCGGGATCACGCCGGCGGCGCCGTTGGTTGGTGCGGTCACGATCCGTCCGCGCGCCGCATTCTCCTCGTTCACCGCCATCGCGAAGGCGTTGACCCAATCCATCGCCGCCAGCGGATCAACACTCTCGGTGTCGCTGTTGCGCGCCGACAGCTCGCGATAAAGCGCCGGTGCGCGACGGCGAATATTCAGCGGGCCGGGCAACGGCTCGGCGGCGCCTGCATTGTCGATCCCGAAGCCGCGATCGACGCATTGCTTCATTGCGTCCCAGATCTTCAGCAGGCCGGCGCGAACCTCGGCCTCGGTCCGATGCACGCACTCATTGGCAAGCACCATATCGGCGATCGAGCGACCGCTCGACTGCGCGCGTGCGACCAGCTCGTTGCCGGTGCCAAACGGATACGGCCAGACCGGATGCGCGCCCTCTGCACCTTCAGTCGTTTCACTCGAACCGCGCTCGATCACGAATCCGCCGCCGATCGAGAAGTAATAGCGTTCGGCCAGCAGACTGCCGTCGGCCGCGAACGCCACGACGCGAATTCCGTTCGGATGTTCCGGCAGCGCGCTGTCGGGCTGGAACACGATATCGCGCCCGCGCCGGAACGACACCGGGTGAACATTCAGTAACCGCAACTCTTCGGAACGCTTGATCTCCGCAAGCTGCGGCACCACCTGGGCCGGATCGACCGTATCGGGCTTCTCGCCCAGCAGGCCGAGGATCACGCCGAGGTCGGTCGCATGCCCGTGCCCCGTCGCGCCCAGCGACCCATAGAGGTCGGCGCGAACCTGCGCCGTCCTCGCCAGAAGCCCATCGCGCTCCAGCCCGCGGGCGAATTGTCCGGCCGCGCGCATCGGCCCCACCGTGTGCGAACTCGACGGGCCGATGCCGATCTTGAAGATGTCGAAGACCGAAAGCATCAAGCAGCAGGCAGTTGTTGCTTCACCAGCTCGACCCAATAGGCGGCGCCGAGCGGCAGGATGGCGTCGTTGAAATCATAATACGGATTGTGCAGCGGCGGATCGTTGGCGGATTCGCCGGCGCCGATGCAGATATAGGCGCCCGGGCGCTCCTGCAGCATGAAGGCAAAATCCTCCGAGCCCATGGCAGGCTTGATGTCGGTCTGCACCTGCTCGGTGCCGACGAGGATTGTGGCCGCCGATGCCGCGGCATCGGTCTCGGCGGGCGTGTTGATGACGCCCGGATAACCCCGCATGTAGGTCAGATCGACCTTTGCGCCATGCGTTTGCGCGACGCCCGCGCAGACCTGCTTCATCGCGGCCTCGACCTGATCCTGCACCTCGGCGTCCAGCGTTCGCACCGTGCCGCGCAGCGTGACGGTCTCGGGCACCACGTTCCAGGTGTCGCCGCCGTGGATCTGGGTGACGCTCACCACGGCAGCATCCATTGCGCCAATCCGGCGGCTCACGATCCCTTGCAGCGCGGAGACGAGATCGGCCGACACCAGGATCGGGTCGATGCCCTTCTCCGGCGTCGCTGCATGGCAACCGCTTCCGGTCACGACGACCTCGAAGGTATCGAGGAAGGCCGTCGCGATACCGGTCCTGATCGCGAACCTTCCGCGCGGAATGTTCGGAATATTGTGCATGCCGTAGACCGCGTCGGCGGGAAACATCTTGAACAGCCCGTCCTCGACCATCTTCTTGCCGCCGCCTTCATTCTCCTCGGCCGGCTGAAACACGAAATGGACGGTACCACGGAACGGCCGATGACGCGCGAGATGCACCGCCGCTCCCAGCAGCATCGCCGTGTGACCGTCGTGGCCGCAGCCATGCATCTTGCCGGTGCGGATCGACTTGTGCGCGCGCTCCCCGAGTTCCTGGAGATCAAGCGCGTCCATGTCGGCGCGCAGCGCGATCGTCGGTCCCTCGCCGTTCCTCAGCGTGCCCACCACGCCGGTGCCGCCGAGACCGCGATGGACCGCGATCTGCATTTCCATCAGCGCATCGGCCACCAGCTGGCCAGTCCGGTGCTCCTCGAATGCGGTCTCCGGGTTGGCATGGATGTCATGACGCCAATCCAGCATCCGGGCACAGATATCGTCAGCGATTCCAAATTCCTTTGACATGCGTGATCCTGTCCGTTGGTTAGCGATGGAAGAATTCAGCGATCAATGTTGCGCCGAGGAAGGTGCCGGCGGCGGCCGTCAACGACACCACCACGATGCGCCAGCTCAGCTTCCTGAAGATCGGAAGGTCCTTGGCGACCGAGAAGCCTGCCAGCGTCAGCACGGGGGTCGTGAACGCCAGGAAGTTCAGCTTGTCGACCGACGCAATCATCGCGTTGGAGAATGGCAGCAGGCCGGGAATGCCGAGCACGGTGGTGACCGCGACCAGGATGAGGATGTGCGGCACCTTCGACAACAGGCGGGCCAGGACGTCGACCAGCAACACGACCGCGAGCACGACCAGGAGACCGGTACCTGATTGCAGCAGCGGGACCTTGTAGGTGAGCGAGTTTCCGATCAGGACGCCGCCTGCGACAGTGATCCAGGCGAGCAGCGAGTCGGAGAAGCCGAACGTGCCATGCTTGGCCTCGCCGGCGCCGGAGCCGGCGATCGAAGGCCCGAGGTCCCCCGACTTGAAGCTCGAGAACCGGCCGAGCACGGGCTCCAGCCTGTCATACAGCCAGGAGCACACCGGCAGCGAGAAGAACAGGGCGAAATAGAAACCGAGCACGGCGGTCATCAGGTTCGCCGCCGAGGCGATCGCAATGAGCTCCTTCGCCATCTCGGGCGGACTGTGGCCGTTGATAGTCCCGATCGCGGCCGCCATCATGCTGCCGGACCCGACGCCGGCGCCCATCGCGAGTGATCGCGGATCGAAGATGTGCAGGCTGGCGACGAAGCCGGCCAGCAGCGCGATGAACAGGGCACCGAGCACGGTGCCGGTGATGTACTCGGCGAGCACGCCGCGCCCTTCGGCCGAGTTCATGCCGTACTTTTCGCCGATGATCACGAGATTGCCTTCGCGGCCGATCGAGAACGTCGCGCCGACCGCTTCACGCTTGACGCCGAGCAGGAGCGCGATCGGCAAGCCCAAGACCAGCGTGCCGAAGGTGTGACCGAGCTCCTGGAAGATCAGCGCCCAGCCGGCCTTCTGGACCTCCGGCAGCGCGCCGCCGACCGTGAAGCCCATCTTGATCACGAAGAGCAGCAGGCCTGCGTTGAGCAACTGTCCCGCATAGGTCTGCAGGCCGGGCCCGATCCGCGCGGCGGCAGGCAGATAGCGCGCTGAAAGGCCCCATGCGGCCGCGATCAACAGCGCCCACACCATCGGTTGAAGCAGCACCTTGCCGGGCCCGATCTGGAACTGGACGACCCCGATGGTCTCGGCGACGGCAACGATGATCAGCACCGCAAGGAGCAGCGTGAATTTGCCGGTGCTTGCGGGCTTGACTGTCGCGGCGGCCTGGTCTGCAGGAGAAGAAGTCGACGTCATAATGCTGGACACCCCTAAGATGATTGCGAGGCAACGCGGTGAACGGTGAACCAACTTGCCCGGCAAGCATCAGGGAGAAACCACCTTGCATCAATGATCGCGCTGTCAGATTTCTGTTGCATTTTTTGCAACATTGGCCAAACGGGGGAGATAGGCGGGAAAAGCCGCCATCATGACCCTTCAGGGATTCTTGAGTGGTCAGGTGCGCAAGGGACGCGCATCTTGTCCCAAACTAACCTCCCCGCCGGTCTTGCCGCACCTTCCGCGCCACGTGCATCCGGAGATACTGCAAATCACCCCGCAAGCGACCCGACATGCTGCAGATCGTTCGACAATTGACCTGGCGTCACGCCCTGTTCTCGGTGAAGACATTCGTCGCCGCGATGCTGGCGCTCTACATCGCGTTCCGGCTGAACCTGTCGCGCCCGGTGTGGTCGGTCACCACGGTCTACGTGATCTCGCAGCCTTTTGCTGGAATGGTGCTGGCCAAATCGTTCTATCGCATCCTCGGCACCATCATCGGCGCGATCGCCTCGCTGGTGTTCGTGGCCCTGTTCTCGAACTCGCCCGAGCTGTTCTGCCTGGCGCTGGCGCTCTGGATCGGCGCGGGGACTCTGGTGTCGATCTATCTCCGCGACGCGCCGCAGGCATACGCCGGGATGCTGGCCGGCTATTCGGCCGCGATCATCGGCCTGCCCGCCGCGCTTGCGCCGACGACGGCGTTCGATTTCGCGGTGGAGCGCTGTCTCGAGATCATGATCGGAATCGGATGCGGCACGCTGATGCACCATCTGGTGCTTCCGCAGCGCGCCGGCGACGCGTTGCGCAAGACGCTCCACGCCGCGCTCCCGGACATGGCGCGCTGGGTGAACGATTCGCTGAGCGGCGAGGCCGGCAGCGAAAAAGCGCTCGCCGATCGCCGCACGATCATTGCGACCATGATGTCGCTCGATGCGATGCGCGCTTTCGCCGTCCTCGATGCGCCGGCGCTGCGGCCGATCGACACGGTCCTCCGGCAGTTCGAGGGCAAGATGCTCTCGCTGCTGGCGCTGCTTGTCGCCCTCTATGATCGCGTGGCGCTGCTGCGCCGGCAGCAGCCGGAGGCCGCAGATCGCCTGCGGCCGATCCTGCAACGGGTCGCAACCCATATCGCCGGATCGGCAGGCGCCGCAACGCCGGAGCAATCGGACAAGGAAGCCGCAAGCGAAGCTGCGCTTGTGGCTGAGATCGAGGCCGAGCTTCCCTCGCATCAGGTCCTGCAGGGCAATCCCGAGGCATTCCTGGTCCGCAGCATTCTGCTCCGGCTGATCGACATCTTGCGGATGTGGCGCGATGCGGTGTGGATCCGCGCGCATATCAGCACGGAGCGCATGCTTCCGGACCACCAGGCGGTTCCGACCTTCCGGTCCTATCGCGACTTTGGCTTTGCCGTGCTGGGCGGCTTCGTTTCTACCGCCGCGGTGCTGCTGGCGAGCGCATTCTGGATTGCCACGGCCTGGCCGGCCGGCCCCACGGCCGTGACATTCGCCGGAATCATCTGCGCCATCGCGGGCGCGCGCGACAATCCCGCAGCGATCGCCGCGGTCTTCCTCAAGATGAGCGTGGTCGGCGCCGCGGTGGCCGGGATCTATCTCTTCATCATCCTGCCGCCGCTCACGACGTTCGGCGCGCTCGTGGTCGCACTCGCGCCGCTCTATCTCGTCTGCGGGCTGCTGTTGACGGTGCCCGCCGGCGCGCCTTACGTGCTTCCGGTGATCTTCAACGGCGGCGGGCTGATCGCCATCTCGAACGAGATGCAGTACGACTTCGCCGTCTTCCTGAACAACGCCTTGGCCTATGTCGTCGGCATCTGGATCGGCGCGCTGGCGCTTGCCTTGCTGCGCCCACTGAGCATGAGCTGGGCCGTGGAGCGCCTGACGCGCGGCATGATGGCGGATCTCGCACACACCGCCGATGTGACCATGGCCGAAGGCCGGAGCACGTTCGAGAGCCGGATGTTCGACCGGATCAACGCGCTGCTGATGCGGCTCGATCAGACGGTGGCGGAGCAGAATGCGATTCAGCAGGGCGCGTTCGCGAGCCTTCGCATCGGGCTGAACATGCTCGCGCTTCGTTCCTTCCGCCCTTCGCTTTCCGCGCCGGCGCTGCAAGCGATCGACGCCGGCCTGGTCGCCTTGCGCGCGCATTTCGTCGGCGCGGCCAGATCGGCACGCGCCACCTCGCCGCTGCCTGTCCTTCAAGCTGCGCGCGCCCGGATCATGTCGCTCGGCAACGATGCGCCCCTGACCCGCGCAGCCGAATCCCTTTACAGCATCGAGGTGACGCTGGCGCAGCATGCGGCGTTCTTCGGTCTGCCCGACGCCGCGCGCCGCGCGCCAAGCACGGAGGCCGTGCCCGCATGATCAAGGAGATCGCACTCGACGGCGTCTATCTGCCGCCACTGCTCGGCTACCTCGTCGGGGCCGCCGTCGGATGGTACGCCCTGCGCTATCTGCTCACGCGGCTCGGCGCCTACCACTTCGTCTGGCATCCGCCGCTGTTCAACACCGCGCTGTACGTGATCCTGCTCAGCGCCCTTGTCGCTACAACGCTTTGAACCACCGAGGGTCCGCAGCATGATGCCTAAATTTGCTCCCTGGATCCGGGTATCCGTCACGGTGGTTGCCGTGGCGCTGGCCGCGCTCGGCAGCTGGTACCTCTGGAGAACCTATGAGGAAAGCCCGTGGACCCGCGACGGACGCGTGCGCGCCAACGTCGTGATGGTCGCGCCCGATGTCGCCGGAATGATCGTCGACATCACGGTCAAGGACAATCAGAACGTGCGGATCGGCGACGTCCTGTTCACCATCGACCCGGCGCGCTACGAGTTGGCGCTGTCGGCGGCGGAAGCCGCGGAGGCCGGCGCGAAGAGCGTGCTCGATCAGCGCGAGGACGAACTGCATCGCCGCGAACGGCTGAGCTCGGCCGCGATTTCCGAGGAAGCGTTCAACCAGGCCCGCGCCGCGATGCAGTCGGCGCAGGCTAGCTATGATCAGGCCGTCGCCTCCGTCGGCGTGGCGAAGCTCAATCTGGCCCGCACCGTGGTCCGCGCGCCGGTCAACGGCTATGTCACCAACCTCCTGGTCGATCGCGGCGACTACGCGACCGCCGGCCGCGCCATGGTCGCGATCGTCGACAGCGATTCGTTCTATGTGGCGGGGTATTTCGAGGAGACCAAGCTGCGCCACATCAAGATCAACGACAAGGTCACGGTCGGACTGATGGGCTTCGACGCGCCGCTGCGCGGGCACGTGCAGAGCATCGCCCGGGCGATCACCGACCGCGACAACGCCGTCGCCAACGACTTGATCGCCAACGTCAACCCGACCTTCAGCTGGGTGCGGCTGGCGCAGCGCATTCCGGTCCGGATCGCGATCGACGACGTGCCCAGGGACGTCACCCTGCACGCCGGCATGACCGCGACCGTCGCCGTCCTGGACGCGAACGGCGCGCGAACCGTGAAACCGTCGCTCTGGTAAGCGAAACCGCCGCTACTTGACTGCGTCGGACGAACCATTGGGTTCGAGCTTCGCGCTTACCTCCGCGACGTTGAGGCCGAGCACAACGATGTCGTGGGTCTTGCCCTGCAGGTCCTTCACCTGGTCGCGCAGGAGAGCCTCGGTGCGGAAGCCGAGCCCTTCGAAGATCGCGATCGCACGAACCTGATCCGACGTCATCTGCACGGTCACGCGCTCCAGTCCCATCGACAGCGCAAGGTCGAAGGCCTCGTGGGACAGCGCCCGTCCGATACCGGTACCGCGGACATGGGACGAGATCACGGTGCGGATCTCTCCGACATGGGCAGACCACGACAGCGGATCCCGCACGATCGTGCCGCACCCCACTACCGCGTTGTCCTTGACCGCCAGCAGGCTGACAATCGAGCCGCGCTCGATCTCCTTGATCCAGGCCGACAGCACCTTCGGCTCGCTGATGTTTCGCGGCAGGAACAGCATGTCATGCACGGCCAGCGCCTTGGCGAATTTGAGCGTTGCAGCCTCGTCGGCCAGTCCCATCAACCGAAACTCGACATCCCCGCTCTCGAAGTTGACGCGACGTGGATAGGATCGCATCTTGGTGTTCCTCATGCAGATAGCTCGCTCGTTCAGAAATCAGACGGTGGCCGCAACCGCCCCATGCGGGGGTCGCGGCGCTGCTTCCGCCTGTCCTGCACGCGAGCGTGACATCAAGCAAGTCGAGCGTGCCAATGTCCTAATATAACCCCCGAAGCGGCCTGTTTGCACCTTTCCGAGTCACTATGAGCACAAGACCCTCCCGACAATGACAAAAACAAACGCTCCCAAGGACAGCCACGAACGACCATTGCATGAGATGCTCCGGCAGCACGCCCGCGAGCGGCCGGAGAAGCCCGCCTGCATCTGGTACGGTCGTGCCATCACCTATCTCGAGCTCGACCGCGCGAGCGATGCGTTCGCGGCGCGCCTGCAACAGCTCGGCGTCCGCAAGGGCGATCCGGTCGCGCTGTTCATGAACAACTGCCCGCAATACATGATGGCGCAATACGGCGTCCAGAAGATCGGCGCCATCGCCTCCCCCTGCGGAGCGCTGAACAAGGAGCATGAGCTCGCCTATCAGCTCGACGACCTCGGTGCGCGCGTGATCGTCGCGGCCGAGCCGCTGCTGCCCATCGTGCGGCAGGTCCGCGACAAAACCAGGCTTGAGCACGTTTTCGTGGTCCGCTACCCGGACCTGCTGCCCGAGCAGCCGCAGATCGGCGTCCCCGACGAACTGCTCGCATCCGTATCAGAGCCGGCCGGTGCGGCCGGCGACACCGAGGACTTCCTCTTGGTCGCTGCAAGCGGTGCAACGCCCGGCGCTGTCGCGATCGACATGAACGATACGGCGCTGATGATCTACACATCGGGCAGCACGGGCCGGCCCAAGGGCGCGATGCTGTCGTATCGCAACGTCATCTTCAAGACCGCCGCGACCGTGAACTGCAACGGGATCGGTGCCGACGACGTCCTGCTCTCGATCGCTCCGCTCTACCACATCGCGGGCATGGTGATGGGCGTGAACGCACCGGTCTATGCCGGCGCGACGTCGGTCCTGCTGTACCGGTTCGATCCGCTGACGACCGCACAGGCGATCGACCGCTACCAGGTGAGTTGGTGGTACAGCGTGGCGCCGATGAACGTCGCGATCACGCAACTGCCAAATATTTCCGACTTCAGGCTGACCAGCCTCCGCGTCAACCCCGTGACCAGCTTCGGCATCGACTGGACTGAGGCGCTCGCCAGGCAGTGGCAAACCGTCGCGTCAAACTGCGAAAGCTTCGAGGCCGCCTACGGGCTGACCGAGACGCATACGGTCGACACCTTCATGCCGCGCACCGCGGTGCGCTGGGGAACGCATGGCAAGCCGGTGCCCGGCAACGAGATCCGGATCGTCGATCCCGACTCCGGCGCAGACACGCCGGCAGGCGTCCCCGGCGAAATCGTGATCCGCGGCCCGGGCGTGTTCAAGGGCTACCGCAATCGCCCCGATGCGACCGCGGAAACGCTGCGCAATGGCTGGCTGCACACCGGCGACATGGGCCGCCTCGATGCCGAGGGCTATCTGACCTTCATGGGCCGCTTCAAGGAGATGATCAAGGTCTCCGGCTACAGCGTCTTCCCCGAAGAGGTCGAGGCGATCCTCAACAAGCATCCGGACATCGCGGCGTCGGCCGTCATCGGCGTGTCCGATGCGACGAAGGGCGAGGTCGTCAAGGCCTTCATCGTTCTGAACCCGCGTGCCGAGCTGGATGCCGCGCGTCTCGTGGCATGGGCACGGCAGAACATGGCGCCCTACAAGGTGCCGCGCGACGTCAGCTTCGTCACTGAGTTGCCGCGCTCACCGGCCGGCAAGCTGTTGCGGCGGCTGCTCAAGGATTGACGCGACGCCAAACATGCGGGCAGCGGCGCAGTTCGACGCATCTGCGTCAAATTGACTCGGCCCGTGTCCCAAAATAACCACCGATGCGGTCCGACGGCACCTTTCGCGACTCGATGACCATGCTGCACATGACGCTTTGACGCCGGCTACTCACCTCAATCAGAAAGCGTATTGCAGCCTTCGACATGTTCAGTGACGACCATTGCTCCAATATCAAGTACCAACAACGCATGAAACGAATGATCGAAGCGCTAAAGGGCGAGTTGACGCTGCAAGGCATCATCGGTCAGGGGACCACCACCGACCTGCGGGTGGATATCGTCAGCCTCGCCGAGACCGCGCTGATGGTCTGCGATGTCGAGGGAGTTACCGACTGATTGCGTCCTGCCCCGCGTAGCGGCTCCTCACTGCGGCCGTCCCCTGATGGCGGCGCGGTTCTACATGTACCCGCGTTTCTCAAAAACGCCGCCAGGACCGCAGCCGAAGTCCGCCGACGACGGTGATGCGTGAATGGTGCCGGGAACCCTGAGGCGGGACCCGGTTCACGGCATCTCGGCTTCGCCGGACAGATCGCGAAGGACATATCCAGCCTGCATGGCCCCTTGCCTTGCTCGCGCAGAACGCCTGACATAGGGGGAAAATCCAGTCGCATCAGGCGGCTGACCGATCTACAATCGCTCCCAAGGTGCCGATCCTCTGGGAGGGGGACATGAACCTCGTTTGCTCGACAAGAATGCTGACGAGCGATAAGCGCGTCCGATGGCAAGAGATCATCAGCGAACTGTATGCGCCGCTGGAGATAGACATTGGCGATCCGACGAGCTTCGTCGGAGAAATCAGCAGGACGTCACTAGGCCCCCTCGAACTGACCCAGTCGATCGTCGACGGCGAATTTTCTCGACGAACCAAGCGTCATCTGGTCAGTCAAAACAACAACGACTGTGTCGTGGTTCTGGTCAAGCAAGGCCCGCTGACCGTGTCGCAGTTCGGTCGGGAAAGCGACATCGGGAGCGGTTGCTACACTATTCTCGACCTCTCTGAGCCCTACACGCTGAAGCATCGTAATCGCACCGACGCCTACTTTCTCAAGATGGCAAAGCCGATCCTGGGTCTGCGCATCCGCGATGTCGAGATGCGCTGCGCGGTCAACCGCCCCGGCGGCACCGGCGTCGCCGCGATCGGCTACGATCTGATCCAGTCGCTCGGAAGTCACGCGGCAACCACGTCCGAGAGGGTGACGATGGGACTGGCCGAGCACATGATCGACTTCTTCGGCATCGTTTTTGATACGGCCGGCGATGGCCTGGTCGAGGGCAGCTCGATAGCCTGCAACGGAATACGGCGCCGCGCGGCCCGCTATATCGATCGAAATCTGGCCGACCCCGAATTGTCGCCAGAGAAAGTCGCCGACGCCTTGCGTATCTCGCTTCGATATCTCCATCGCGCCTTTGAAGGCTCCGGAATGTCGGTCAACCGGCACATTCGCACGCAGCGGCTGACCCGCTGTCGGGACGCCCTGCTGCGAACGACAGGCACCTCGCAGCGCATTTCGGAGATTTCCGAGCGATACGGTTTTCGCAACGCGAGTCATTTTTCGACCTGCTTCAAGGAGGAGTTCGGCTTTCCGCCGAGCGCGGTGCGGCTTGGCAGGTCCACCGTCGGCTGATGTGGGCACGTAGCTGACCGCCGTAATCCTTCCTTCCAGAGAACAGCTTTCATCCCCGAGCTGGCAAGCGTGCTGCGATCCGTCAGCACCCGGCAATTCATGCGCTCTGACAAAATGTCTTGTGCGCTCGCCCGAAAGCGAGGGTCTGCCTCTCCCCGGCCGGCCGGGGCATAGTCCCGTGCACATTTGAAGTGCCATCGCGCGCCACCGCCCATCGTCGACGACAGCATGCGTCGAGGTACGTGGGAGACGGCGGCATCTTGATCAACGACATAATCCAATACGAGACAGGGAGGATCAGGTGAACAGAAACAATCCGTCGATCGGCTTCGACCGGCGCCACGTCGCCATCATCGGCTGCGGTCCGACCGGACTCGCCGCTGCGTCACTTCTGGGCAAGGCCGGACATCAGGTCATCGTCATCGAGCGTTGGCCGGAACCATACGGGCTTCCCCGGCTGTCCCACATCGATGGAGAAACCGCGCGCCTCGTGCAGTCCGCCGGCGACATCGATCACGCCCTGCGTGACGCCGTTCCGATCGATCACTACCACTACCTCGATGCCGAAGGGGCCATTCTGATCGACCTCAACTGGAACGGCGAGCAGTGCGGCTTTCCCGCCCACATCTCCATCTTTCAGCCGGAGATCGAAGAGGCGATGTATCTGCGCGCCCAGTCGCTGCCGAACGTCGAGTTCCTGCGCGGCTGGGAAGCGGTGGAAATCACGCAAGGATCCGACGCCGCCACCGTTACGGCCCGCCCGTGGAGCGCTTCGTGGAAGGTCCCGTCGGAGGCCATGTCGACGTCTCGCGTGTTCAAGGTTGATTTTGTCATTGGTGCGGACGGCGCGAACAGCTTTACACGCCGCGCGCTCGGTATCGAACGCCTCCAGTATGGCCATCACGAGCGCTGGCTCAACCTTGATTCCGAGTATCTTCGCGATCTGGGTGGCCGCTTCAAGGTCACCTCGATCTACTGCGATCCGGCGCGGGCTCACATGTACATGCCGATCGGCAAGTCCCGCGTGCGGTTCGAGATGCGTGTGCTGCCGGGCGAAGAAACGTCCTACTGGGAAGACATCAACAACGGACTGCGATGGCTTCGCGAACAGCATGGAATCGGCCTTGACGAGGTTAAGCCAATTCGGAACGTCGTCTACACATTCGACCCGGCGATCACGACCAAGTGGCGCGAGCGGCGGATCCTGCTCGCGGGCGACGCCGCTCACACCATGATGCCCTACATGGGGCAGGGGGCGTGCTCGGGAATTCGCGACGGCGCGAACCTGGCCTGGAAGCTCGACCTCGTGCTCAGCGGATTGGCGTCCGAGGAGCTGCTCGACAGCTATGAGCAGGAGCGCCGGCCGCACGTGACCTCGATTACGGAAACCTCCACTTTCCTCGGAAAGGTCGCCAACGAGGATGATCCGGCAAAGGTCGCGGCGCGCAACGCGATGCTTCGCTCCGGTCAGGTCCCGCCGCTGCCTCCATTTCCGAAGATCGAAGCAGGGGTGGTTCACCGCGAGGTGGACGGCAGCCTGCTGCCGACGACGGGCGCGCCAACCCCGCAAGGGATCATCCGGCGCGGTCAGCGCGAGGGCCGCTTGGACGATCTGTATCCGAGCGGCTTCCTTCTCGTCTGCCTGGAAGACCCGAGCCCCTACCTTGATGCCGAGTCGTTGGCATTCGTCCGGAAATTGGGGTGCGGCATCGTCGTCCTTGGCGAGACCGGTTCATGTGACGCCGCCGACGTCGATGGCGTCCAGTCCGCCTTCCTCCGGGACAACGGAATGGCTGCCTATCTGCGCAGACCCGACTTCATCGCCTTCGGTTCAGTCCGCACGCTCGAGCGGTTGCCGTCGCTTCTCGCGAGCCTCCGGCAAGCACTGTGCTGGCAGGAGCAGACCGTTCAAGCAATCGCGTGCGGCCAATGACACCGGCACTCTCGCCCGGACAGGCCAAGCAGATATCGGCCCTTCAGCGCGCCATGCCGATGACGCGCTTGATCGACTACGGCATTGACTACGCCAGCGCCGTCGAACTGTTTGCACGAACAAGCGCCGGGGAGCCCTGGGACGAGGCCGCGGAGGCCATTGCAACACGGCATTTGGCCAGGGCTGCCGAGGCAGTGCTGGCGGGCCATGTGGTCACCTCGTCCGAAGCGCTGGCCGACGGTATCGCCGCGCTCATTTTCGCGCAGATGGCCTTCAACTCCGACGTCGAAAGAAAGCGAACGCTCTATCGCGATCTGGTCCGCGCCTGCTTGAAGCTGACCGAGGTCTACGATCTGCCGCTGCAACGGGTGGAAATCCCCTTTGCCGGCGCGCGGCTGATCGGATGGCTGGTTCGGCCGGCCGCAATCCCCATTCGTGGCACCGTCGTGATCTTCGGCGGCCAGAGCGGCTGGGGGATGGCCTATCTGCAAGCTGCCCGCGCCCTGGCAAAGCGCGGCCTGGCCGCACTGCTGGCCGAAGGACCGGGACAGGGTGAGACCAGGCTTGAGCAGCACATCTACCTCGACGTCGATGTGCCCGCCGCCTATCAGGCATTGGTCAGCTACGTCACCGAACAGCCGGAGCTCGGCAGACCCGGCATCTGGGGCAACAGCTATGGCGGCCTGTGGGCCGCGAAGACGGCGGCGCGGGACAAACGCATCGCGGCCTGCTGCGTCAACGGCTCATTCGCGCGACCGCGCCTATTGCCCTTCCGCACGGCATTCGAACAATCCGCCGCGATGCTGGGCACGGAAGATGAAGCAAGGATCAATCGGAACTTCGAGAGGATGAGCTTTGAGCCAGGCGTGGATCAGATCGCTTGCCCGTTGCTCGTGCTGCACGGTGGAGCGGATCCGCTGGTTCAGCAATCGGATCAGTCGCCGTTCCTTGACGGGGCAACCACGAAGGACAAGACGCTGAGGATATGGCCGGACGGCGAACATACGATCTACAATCACGGCCGGGAACGAACATCCTTCGTCGCCGACTGGTTCACGTCGCGCCTGTCGCAGCCGGACGATTAGCGAGCCGGACAGCGACGTCAGACGTCGCCGTTCCGCGACTGGTCCAGCAGGACCTCGATCCGGTCGTCGACCCGTCGCGTGCGATAGGTCCGCACATCGCAATCGACCGGCTCGCACAGCGCTTTGCCCGACCTGATGTTGAACATGCCGCCGTGCAGCGGGCACTCGACGACGTCGTCCTCCAGGATGCCGTCCGTCAGCAGCGCAAAGCCGTGCGTGCAGACATTGTCGGTGGCGAAGACCTCGCCGCCGACCCGGTAGAGCGCAAGCTGCAGGTCCCCGATCTCGACGGGCACCATCGCGCCCTCCTCGATGTCGGCGTCGCCACAGATCGCCTGCCAATTGCCGTCGCTCATCTGCCTTTCATCCTGTTGCTGCCGCATCGCCGCGCGTCACGTTTCGACGAAGACCGTCGCCTGTTCGACGACGACCGGAAATGTCTCCGCCTGGAGTTCCCGCTCGGCGGGGGCGGCTTCGTTCTCGACACACGTCTTGTAACGCCTCGTGAACAGGCGCTCCGGATCGCAGTGCGACTTGCCAGTGCGCAGATCGAATTCCCAGCCATGCCACGGGCAGCGCAGGATTTCGCCCGGCCGGGACAGCTTGTAGCAGCCGGGCGTCTCGGACTCCGGCAGGCCGACCACGAGCCCCCGGCTCAGCTTCGCGCCTTCGTGGGGACAGCGGTTCAACAGCGCATAGAAGTCGCCGGCGACATTGAACACGCAGATTTCGCGGCCGCCGATGCTGACGACCTTGTTGGTCCCGGGCGGGATCTCCTTGACGAGCGCGACGCGATGTTTCGGCATGCTCAGAACCGGTAAAGTTGCTCGGCGTTGTCGCGGCAGATCTGCCGACGTTCCGCAGGCGTCAGTTTCATGTTGAACGCGTAGGCGGGGTCGTCCTGGTCCCAGTGCGGATAGTCGCTCGAGAACAACAGGCGATCCCAGCCGACCTGGTCGAAGCAGCGGCGCAAATCGGCCGGGTTGTTCGGCTCCTCCATCGGCTGCGTCGTGTACCAGAAATTGCGCTTCACATAGTGCGACGGCGGATGCTTGAGATGCGGCACCTCGCCTGCCATGTGCTCCCACAGCCGGTCCATGCGCCACGCGAAGCTCGGCACCCAGGCAAAGCCGATCTCGACCAGCACGACCTTGAGCGCCGGAAATCGTTCGAGCACGCCCTCGAACACCAGGCTGCTCATTGTCGCTGGTCCGCCCATCGTGGTCGCGTAGTGCTCTTCCATGTAGAACGACGGCCAGCCGCCGCCGGTCGATGCGTGCCCGCCGATGCCATAGGAATGGATGCCGAGCGGCAGCCCGTGCGCCTCGGCGGCCTCGTAGATCGACCAATAGCGTTGCTGCCCGAGCGGCTCGCTCGAGCGCGGCGCCAGCATGATCTGGACAAACCGCCGGTCGCGCGCGCAGCGCTCGATCTCCTTCACGGCAGCCGCCGCGTCATCCTGCACGACGACGAGCGAGGCATGAAGGCGCGAATCCTTCTCGAGCCATTCGGCGACCTGCCAGTCGTTATGGGCCGTGGCGAGCGCGCCGGCGAATGCCAAATTGCGCTCGCTGCCGACATTGCCGAACAGCGGGATCAGGATGGCCTTGGTCACGTTGAAGGGATTGAGGTGCTGCTCCTGCATGAATGCGAGGTCGGAGCCGGGCGGTCCGCCGGACGGCGGCCAGGCATCGCGCCGGCAGATCAGCGGCGCCGAGCGCGGATACTGCGTCGTGTTGATGAACGGCTGCCGCAGATGTCCGCTGAACTGCTCGGCATGCTCCTGCCATCGCCGGGGCAGGAACGGGTGCAGGCTCTTCGCGCTCTTCGGCAGCGGATGAATGTCGCAATCGATGATTCCGGCATCCGCCTTTTTCGCGGCGCCGACCTGCGGTTTCTCAATCACGCTCATCTCAGCCCTCCCGCAAACGCACGTAGGTCTCGAACGGGTTCTCGGTCCGCAGCTTGCGCATCAGCTCCGGCCGGTCGCGCAGTGGCACGGCATCCGTCCCGTCGAAATTCCAGCGCGGATAGTCGGTCGAGAACAGCAACATGTGCTCGCCGATCTGCTCGATCAGTCCGGCGATGAGCTCGGTATCCTTCGGGCCATCGAACGGTTGCAGCGTCATGCGGACATGCTGCGACACGACCTCGCTCGGCGGGCGCTTGAGCCAGGGCACCTCCATGCGCAGGCCGCGCCACAGCTTGTCGATCCGCCACAGGAATGCCGGCAGCCAGGTCACACCCGAATCGGTCAGGACCACCTTCAGCTTCGGATGCTGCTCGAACACGCCCTCGGCGATCATGCTGAGAAGCTGCGTCTGGAAGCCGACGCTCAGCGCCGCCTGGTCCTCGATGTGAAACGACGGCCAACCGTTGGTCCACGGCGCGAACCGGTAGGCGGTGCCGGCATGGACAGCGACGGCAAAGCCGTGGGCTTCCGCGGCCGCATAGATCGGCCACATCGCGCGACGGCCGAGCGGCATCTCCCCCATCAGCATCAACTGGACCTGAACGAACCTGCGGTCGGAGGCCCAGCGCTCGATTTCGCGCGCGGCCGCTTCCGGATGCTGCCAGGGCACGATGACCGAGCCGCGCAGCCGCTCGTCCTTGCCGAGCCATTCCTCAGCGAGCCAATCGTTCATCGCGCCGCAGAGCGCGGCGGCGAGGTCATGATTGTAGACGGCCTGCGCGCCGTAGAGGCAGTTGCAGATCGCGATGTCGGTGCCGAACGGATCGAGCGCCTGCGCGCGGATCGCGTCGAGATCGCCGGCGCCCTTCCAGTCCGGGCGCACCGCCGCCGGGATGTTCGAGAGATCGCTGGTCAGCTCCAGCCGATCAATGCCGCGGCTCGTCACCTGCTCGCGCCAATACTCGGACAGATACGGCAGCAGCTTTGCTGTCGTCGGCAGCGTGACGTGAACGTCGCAATCGATCTTCTTTTCGGAGACAAGGGACTGCAGCATGGGTTTCGTTCCGCTCGGGACCTGAAGGGACGGCTACTCGACGGTGATCCCCGCCGCACGGATCGTCGTTGCCCATTTGTCGGTTTCCTTGCGGATGAAGGCCGCGAACTCCTCGGGCGACGATCCGACCGGCTCGGCGGCCTGCTTCTTCAGCGCCTCCTGCAGGTCGGGCGATTTCACGGCCTGAACGATCGCCGCATTCAGCTTCATGACGACGTCGCGCGGCGTGCCGGCCGGCACCACGATGCCGGTCCAGCCGGTGGCCTCGTAGTCAGGCAGCCCCGCTTCGGCGACGGTCGGAACATCGGGAAGCAGCGGCGAGCGCGTCTTGCCGGTCACCGCCAGCGCGCGCAGCTTGCCGCCTTCGACCAGCGGCATCGCGGTGATCATGGAATCGAACATCAGCTGGACGTGCCCGCCCATCAGGTCGTTCAGCGCCGGCGCGCTGCCCTTGTAGGGCACGTGCGGCGCATCGATGTTGGCCTGGCGGACAAACAGCTCGCCCGACAGATGCATCGAGGTGCCGAGCCCCCCGGACGCCCGGTTGAGCTTGCCGGGATTCTTCCGGGCGTAGTCGATCAGTTCCTTGACCGACTGCACCGGCAGGTCCGGCGAGACGACGAGCAGCAGCGGATATTGCACGACCAGCGACACCGGCTCGAAATCCTTGATCGGATCGAACGGCAGCTTCTTGAACAGCGTCTGGTTGATCGCGTGCGTTCCGGTCGTTGCGAACAGCAGCGTGTAGCCGTCGGGCGCGCTCTTGGCGACATAGTCCGCGCCGAGATTATTGCCGGCGCCGGGCTTTGGCTCGACAATGACGGGTTGGCCGAGCGAGGCCTGCATCTTGTCCGCCAATAGCTGCGCCGTGATGTGGGTCGGGCCGCCGGCTGCGGCCGGAACCACGATCTTGAGCGGGCGGCTCGGAAAATCATTGGCCTGCGCGGGCGACGCCAGCACGCAGAGCGCCGCAAGCCCCAGCCATGTCCACAAATTTCCTGCGCGCAACCTCGCCTCCCGCTTCCATTGTTCGACTGTCGAACTTAAGGTCGACTATCGAACAGCACTAATCACAGCCGCAGGGGTTTTGCAATGACCGGACAGCCCGGCGAGTCCTGGACCGACAGCTCGAAATGGCCTGGTGGCAGCGACACCTTCGTCGAGGCCTTCGCCAAGGGGCTGGTCGTGATCTCGTCGTTCACCGACCAGCGCAAGCTGACGCTGACCGACGTGGCCCAGCGCGCCAATTTGCCGCGGGCCGGCGCGCGCCGGCTGCTCTACACGCTGGTCGCGCTCGGCATGGTTCGGCAGGACGGCGACGATTTCAGCCTGACGCCGCGCGTGCTACAGCTCGGCTTTTCCTATCTGTCATCGCTCTCGCTCCGAGAGGTCGCGCAACCGGTCATCGAGACCCTGTCGCGCAAGACCGACGAGGTCGTCGCGATCTCGGTGCTTGACGGCTCCGACGTCATCTACGTCGCGCGCGCCGAAGTCACGAGCGTGCTGCGACGCGGCCTGATGACGGGCAGCCGCATCCCGGCGTTTTGCACCTCGATGGGACGGGTCCTGCTCGCAAGCCTCTCTCCAGAGGATTGCCGGGCGACCCTGCAAAACTCCGAGCGGCGGCAGTGGACGCGGGTGACGACGACCGATGTCCGCAAGCTCGAGCGCGACATCGCCAAGGTCCGCGATCAAGGCTGGAGCGTGGTGGTCGACGAGCTCGAGCTTGGCGCGTTCGGCATGGCCGTCCCGATCCGCGGCCCCAACGGCAACACGATCGCCGCGATCAATCTCTCGACCAATCTGGCGCGGCATTCGCCCAAGGCGCTGTTCAAGCGCTTCATGCCGGCATTGAAGAGCGCCGCCGACGAGATCGCCCAGCACCTCGCGGCCTATGGCCGCTAGCAGCCTTGCGGCATGATCCGGCGTGGCGCGAGACACTCTTGCTCCTGGCCGATCAGCCCGGAGCTTCCCCGGCGGTACGCTCCAGGTTCCGGATGTGCGCGCGAAGCAGCGAAACCGCCCTTTCGAACTCCCGTTTCTTCAGGGCGGTGACAATCTGGCGATGCGCATGACTCGAGCCCGGCTTCCAGCCGGCGGAGCGTGTCGCCGAAAAGATGATCCGGGAGTTCGCGAGCTGAAGATCATCGAGCATGGATAGCAGCTTGGGCATCTTGCAGGGCGCCACAAGCTCGCTGTGGAATGCACGATTGGCGCGCTCCCAGTCGACCATCGATTGAGCCTGATCGCCCGCAAGAAGCGCCTTCTCAATTCTGTCGAAGCAAGCGGCATTCATTCTCGGAGCCGCCAAGGTCAGCGCCAGCGTCTCAAGCGCGGCGCGGATTTCGACGATCTCCTGGACCGATGCAGGATCGAGCGGGGACACCCGCACGCCCCGGCGAGGCAGGTTGACAACCAGCCCGCGGGATCGAAGCAGATGAAATGCTTCACGCGCCGGCACATGGCTCGCGTCGAACTCCTCGGCGATATGGTCCTGCCGAAGCGGCGTCCCGGGAGCCAGTTCTCCGGAAACAATCCGCTCTCCAACTTCCCTTGCAATCCGTTCGGCAACGGTCTCAGCCATCTCCGCCTCATAGATAATCTATGGAGTTTCAAATTGACCGCACGCCTCTCGGCGGTCAAGTTCAAAGCTACGGAGCAGTTTAATAGATTATCTATTAATTGCGCTCGCAACTGCTAATCGACGCCGTGACGGTGGCGCAAGGAGAAACGCGAATGCTGGACCTGGACAACGCTTCAACGATGATGGACCGCGGCAGGCCGCAGATCTGGACCGTCGCGGCGGCGCGCTCCCTGTATGAGCGCCCCTTCAACGATCTGCTGTTTGATGCGCACACCGTTCATCGGGCCCATTTCGACCCCAACCAGGTGCAGCTCAGCAAGCTGCTCAACATCAAGACCGGCGGCTGTCCGGAGGATTGCGGCTACTGCAGCCAATCGATTCATCATGCCTCCGGGGTGAAGGCATCAAAGCTGATGTCGCCGGAGCAGGTCATCGAAGAGGCCCGCAACGCGAAGCAAGGCGGCGCGACCCGATATTGCATGGGGGCTGCCTGGCGGAGCCCGAAGCCGCGGGACGAGGCGGCGATCGTCGCGATGGTCAAGGGCGTCAAGGCCCTTGGCCTCGAAACCTGCATGACGCTCGGCATGCTGTCGCCCGAGCAGGCGAAGACTTTTGCCGACGCGGGCCTCGATTACTACAATCACAACATCGATACGTCAGAGCGATTTTATCCGGAGGTCGCGACCACCCGCACGTTCGATGACCGCCTGCAAACATTGGCCCATGTTCGCGAAGCGGGCATGAAGGTTTGCAGCGGCGGGATCCTCGGGCTCGGTGAAAGCGTCGATGATCGCATCGATATGCTGGTGACCCTGGCCAACCTGCCAACGCCACCGGAAAGCGTCCCCATCAACATGCTGATCCCGATCAAAGGGTCCAGGCTCGCGGATGCCACGCCGGTCGATCCGATCGCATTCGCTCGCATTGTCGCGCTGGCCCGCATCCTGATGCCGGAGTCATATGTTCGACTGACTGCGGGGCGCGCCTCGATGTCGGACGAGATGCAGGCGCTGTGCTTCTTCGCCGGCGCGAACTCGATCTTCATCGGCGACACGCTGTTGACGACAGCCAATCCCGGAAATGATCGCGACTCAAGCCTGCTGCGCCGGCTGGGCCTCACGGCGGAGACAGCAGTCTGATGCGCGCGCAACTGGCTCGCTACGAAACCAAGCTGAAGCAGCTCGAACAGGAAGGCCGGCGCCGCACGCTGAGCGGCGGCGCCGGCCTCGACTTCACCTCCAACGACTATCTGGGGCTCGCCGGCTCCGAGCGGCTCGCCAAGGCCATCATGGCCGCGCTCGAACGCGGAGTTCCTGCCGGCGCAGGCGGCTCGCGCCTCCTGCGCGGCAATCATCCCGAACACGAAGCGCTGGAGGCGGAGGCCGCGGCCTTCTTCGGCACCGCGCGCAGCCTTTATTTCGGCAGCGGCTACGCGGCAAATCTCGCGGTGCTCGCCACGCTGCCGCAGCCCGGCGACATTGTCGTCCACGATTCGCTGGTCCATGCCAGCGCTCATGCCGGCATCGCCGCCGGACGCGCGTCCGCCATTTCGGTCCCGCACAACGATGCCGACGCTTTCGCTGACGCCCTCCGGCGATGGCGGCTTGACGGCGGCAAGGGACATCCCTGGATCGTGGTCGAAAGCCTTTACTCCATGGATGGCGATCGGGCGCCGTTGCGCGAACTGGCCGAGCTCGCAGACCGTTACGATGGATTCCTGTTCGTCGACGAAGCACATGCAACCGGTGTCCATGGACCGAACGGTCGCGGCCTTGCAGCCGGTCTCGAGGGGCGTGACAACGTCATTGTCCTTCATACCTGCGGCAAGGCACTCGGCGCGTCCGGGGCACTGATCGGAGCCAGCGGGCTGTTGTGCGACTACCTCCTCAACCGCGCGAAGCCTTTCATCTATGCGACAGCCCCCTCGCCGCTGCAGGCGGCATGCGTTCGTGAAGCCTTGAAGATCCTCATCGACGAGCCTGACAGGCAGGCACGGCTGCGCGACCTGATTGGCGTTGCGGATCGTCTCGCCACCGAGCGCCTTGGCTATTCAAGCGGCTCGCAGATCCAGCCGGTGATCATTGGCGCCAATGGAAGAACGGTTGTGGTCGCCGAGCATCTGAAGGCGAGCGGCTTTGACGTTCGTGCAATCCGTCCGCCAACGGTACCGATTGGAACCGCGCGCCTGCGCATCGCCGTCACGCTCAACGTCACCGCCGGCGACATCACCGCCTTGTTCGAGCGCCTTGACCAGGCTCTTCGGGACGAAACGCCGTGAGTCTGCGGTTTGTGGTGACAGGAACGGACACGGGCATCGGCAAGACCGTCTTCTCGGCGGCGCTGACCGATGCCCTGAATGCCTGCTATTGGAAACCAGTCCAGTCCGGGCTCGAGGGCGAGACCGACAGCGAAGCGGTCCGTCGCCTCGGCGGCATCCCGGCGAACCGGATTCTTCCCGAACGATGGCGATTGAAAGCGCCGCTGTCACCTCACATATCCGCCGCGATCGACGGAGTGAGGCTTGATCCAGCGACGTTGCAGCCGCCCGGCATCAGCCAACCGCTGGTGATCGAGGGCGCGGGAGGCGTGCTGGTGCCGCTCGCAACCGACATGGTCTTTGCCGATGTATTCGCGCGCTGGCAATTTCCCGTCATTCTATGCGCCCGCACGGGGCTCGGTACGATCAATCATACCCTGCTCTCGCTCGAGGCGATGCGCAGCCGCCAGATCCCGGTCCATGGCGTGGCCTTCATCGGCGATGCTGTCACCGATACTGAAAGCACCATCGTGGAGATGGGCAAGGTCCGCCATCTCGGACGCCTCCCACATCTTGATGTGCTGACGCCGCAGCGACTGCGTCAGGCCTTCCGTGACAATTTCGCTCTCTCGATGTTGCGTGAGGCGTGCCCGCAATGAGCGCCGTGCCGCCATCGCCGGTGTGGCATCCATTCACCCAGCATCGCCTT
Source organism: Bradyrhizobium erythrophlei (assembly GCF_042430365.1). Lineage (GTDB taxonomy): Bacteria > Pseudomonadota > Alphaproteobacteria > Rhizobiales > Xanthobacteraceae > Bradyrhizobium > Bradyrhizobium erythrophlei. The sequence continues at coordinate 1,728 of NZ_JBHMET010000270.1, read as the reverse complement.
GACCCTGTCTTCAAGGGGATCCTGAGGACCGAGGGTGCCTATCTGATCGATGAAGATGGCCGAGCCGTCCTCGATGCGATTTCCTCCTGGTGGGTCATTACCCACGGCCATCGGCATCCGACCATCATGGATGCGATCCGGAAAGCCACCGAGAGCTTCGATCAGATCATTTTCGCCGAATACACCCATGCAGCGGCGGAGGAGCTTGCCCAAGGCGTGATCGAGATCGCGCCTGCCGGCCTCAGTCACGTCTTCTTCTCCGATAGCGGCTCAACCTCGGTCGAGGTCGCCCTGAAGATGGCGCTCGGTTTCTTTCACAACAGGGGCGTTCCACGCGCGCGCATCGTGGTCATGGAGCACAGCTACCACGGGGATACCGTGGGCACGATGTCGGCGGGCGCGCGCGGCGTGTTCAATGCCGCTTACGAACCGCTGCTGTTCGCGGTTGAAACGATTCCTTTTCCCGCGCCCGGGCGGGAGCAGGACACGCTGGACGCACTCGATCGCGCCTGTCGCGGCGGTGACGTTGCAGCCTTGCTCGTCGAGCCTCTGGTGCTCGGCGCCGGTGGGATGAAAACCTATTCCGCGCATCTCCTGGCCGAATTCAGGCGGATCACCTCGCGCTGGAACGTGCTGCTGATCGCAGACGAGGTCATGACCGGCTGGGGACGAACCGGCACACACTTCGCCTGCGAGCAGGCGGGAATTATGCCCGATATCCTGTGTACGTCGAAGGGATTGACGGGAGGCGCGCTGCCTTTGGCCGCCACCTTATGCCAGCCGGCGATATTCGAAGCGCATCTGTCGACGGACCGCAGCCGGACCTTCTTCCATTCGAGCTCATACACGGCCAACCCGATCGCATGTGCCGCTGGATTGGCCAACCTCGCGGTCTGGCGGAACGAACCTGTGCGGGACCGCGTGACCAGATTGGCGAACATGCATGCCGAACGACTGGTTCACTTTCGCTCCGACCCGCGCTTTCTCAATGTCCGGCAAATCGGCACTGTAGCTGCGCTCGATCTCGACGTCAGATCGACCGGCTACCTCTCCGAGGTCGGTCCCTCCTTGCGCACGTTCTTTCGCCGGAGGGATCTGCTCATTCGTCCCCTCGGCAATGTGATCTACCTGATGCCGCCCTACTGCGTCACGGCGGCCGAGCTCGACCGAGCATATGAGGCGATTGCAGAAGCCGCAGACTTCGTCGGGACGCCCGGACGATGAACGCCCCGGCTGCATCATGGGCTTCTTCGATCAGCGATTGGGAGCCACCGCGCAGGTGAAAGGGAAGTCAGCATGTAGGATGGGTAGAGCGAAGCGAAACCCATCATTTTGCGCCGCGGACATGAATTGATGGGTTTCGCTGCGCTCTACCCATCCTACAGCATTACGGACCTGCGGCGATCGTCGGCCCTTGCCACTGAGTTGCCCGACGGCGCAAGCCCCCGCGAAAGAAATATTTCGGTTTTCCGGAATCGCAAATCGGTATATGAATCCGCCCGTCTCACCCGATTGAGGGGCGCGTCGCGATCGTCACGAGTGTTGCGGTGAGATGCGGTGGACGCCGCGGTGCGCGAGACGAGTGCACCAAGGCGGACGGTGAAGTCGTGTGGTCCTGACGCCCCAGTGGCTGGTGTCTCTCCCGGGACGCGGAAGCGTCTTGCGGATGACGGTGACAAAAAAGCCCGGTCTCGCCGGGGAGAGCACGAAGGAAGCCGTAAAACCATC
>NZ_JBHMET010000269.1:0-1686 GCF_042430365.1 Bradyrhizobium erythrophlei | reverse complement strand
GCAAGAACTCGGTCTTTTGCGGAGTTGATGTACGATTCGGTTCATGACGAATCGCCCATTCAAGACCGGCGAGAGCCGGGAGCAAGCCAGTCTCCTTCCGCCGCGGATTGAGGACTATGTCGGGCCGGACAATCCGGTTCGGGCAATCGAGAGCTTCATAGGTGCCCTCGACCTTGCCAAGCTGGGCTTCCGCCATGCGGATCGTGCTGCGGACGAGATGGGACAGCCGCCCTACGACCCCGCCGACCTGTTGAAGCTCTATCTCTACGGCTACATCAACCGGGTGAGGTCGTCGCGCCGGCTGGAACAGGAAGCTGTCCGCAATCTGGAGCTGATCTGGTTGCTCAGGAACTTGAGGCCGGGCTATCGGACCATCGCCAATTTCCGCAAGGAGAATTGGGAGGCGCTGAAGGCGGTGAACCGCAGCTTCGTGCTTCTGATCAGGGAGCTTGGCCTTGTCGGCGGAGCAGTTGTCGCGATTGACGGCTCGTTCTTCCATGGCGACGCCAGCAAGGCTTCCATCTTCACGCGCAAGAGGCTCGCCGAACAGATCGCGAAGCTGGACCTCGAGATCGAGGCTTACGGCAAGTCCCTTGAGGACAATGATGCCGCGGAGGCAAAGGCCGACCGCGCCGATGGTCCGGGCCATGGCGGGGGCGGCGATGGCAGCGATGTCGGCGCCAAGGTCGCGGCGTTGATGGCCAAGCGCTCACGGGCGCAGGCCGATCTTGATCGGCTGGACGAGAGCGGCGAGACGCAGCTGTCGCTGACCGATCCGGACGCCCGCCTTCTGGTCAAGGGAGGCCAGGGCGTGGCAGGCTACAACGTGCAGGTCGCCATTGATGACAAGCACAAGCTCATTGTCGCAGACGAAGTGGTGAACGACAGCAGCGATGTCGGCCAGCTTCATGCGATGGCCAAGGCAGCAAAAGACGCCCTTCAGGCCGAGACACTGCAGGTGCTGGCCGACGAGGGCTACTACAGCAGCCTGCAGCTGAAGGCGTGCGAGGATGATGCCATCACCGCCTATGTGCCGGTGCCGGAGGGTAACGAGCGGCGGCTTGAGAAGCAGGGCCGCTTCAGCCTCAAGGACTTCAGTTACGATCCTGCGGGTGATGCCTACCGTTGCCCGGCCAGTGAACTGCTGCGTCCGATGGAGCGGCGCTGGCAGAACGCAAGCGGCCGCATCGAGATCCGCTATGCGAGCAGCACGAAGACCTGCAGGACGTGCCCGTTACGCGCACGTTGCCTGAGCCCGAAGGCATCTTCGCGGACCATCGCGCGCTGGGAGCACGAAGACGTTCTCGACCGTCATCGGGCGCGGATGCGAGGCGCTGGCGAGTTGATGAGCCGCCGTGCCGCGCTGGCCGAACATCCCTTCGGCACGCTCAAATGCCGCGCCGGCTATCGCCATTTCCTGGTTCGCGGCTTCGACAAGGTTCGCGGCGAATGGAGCCTAATGGCACTCTGCTACAACTTCACGCGCGTCCTCAATATCCTGGGCTTCGAGGGCTTCGTGGCCTGCATGGCAAAGGCATTCCGATCGCCCTTAGCCGCCCGACCGGCCCCTGCAGGCTGTCTCCAGCTCCTTCTCGAAGCATTTTGGGCAAATATAACGGTGCGGCTCCCGATCAGGCGCTTCGGCCCCAGCCCTGTCGGATGATCACCACAACTTGCCCAGCCTCG
>NZ_JBHMET010000268.1:0-92061 GCF_042430365.1 Bradyrhizobium erythrophlei | reverse complement strand
TCACGATTTGCCCCGAAAGGGAATCCCTTCCGATTCCACCAGGTCGGAAAATGCTCTAGTGCGCAATTGCGCACGCAGGCCGGGACCCATGACCACCGCCAGATGTTTTGCGAAGGTTGGGGCCACAGCGAATCGCACAACGCAGATTCGTGGCTATGGGTCCCGGCCTGCGCCGGAACGACGCAGGGTTGGTTCTCGATTCAATTGTCAAACAGCGGTGAGGATGCGCGATCGCATTCTCGCGACGGGAATCGTCCGAGCCTTGCGTATCTTTCCACCCTCTCTTCAAACAGAGGGCGCAGGGAAAGCCGGGTGCCGATTGCACCCATGGGCCCTGTGCAACAAAAAGCACAGGGGTAGGACCACAGGTGAAACCGGGAACACGCCGGCTTTCCCTGCGCGATGGTTTTGCGGCTTACTTCGTGCTCTCCCCGGCGAGACCGGGCTTTTTTGCCACCGTCTTCGCAGGACGTTTCGCGTCTTGCGAGGAGACACCAGCCACTGGGGCGTCAGGACCACACGACTTCACCGTCCGCCTTGGTGCATTCGTCTCGCGCACCTCGGCGTCCACCGCATCTCACCGCAACACCCGTGACGATCGCGACGCGCCCCTCAATCGGGTGAGACGGGCGGATTCATACACTGATTTTCAGTTCTGAAAAATAGAAATATTTTCGCGCGAGGCCCTTGCCCCGACGGGCAAATCAGAGCTAAGGGCCGATACCCCGCCTCACACCGGCAGCTTCAGCTCCATCAGATCCTTCGCCACCACGATTCGGCCGGAGAAATTCTTCTTCACGTCCTCGGTCCAGTTGTCGTCGGTGACGAGTGGGTCGTCGCCGGGGACGAAGTGGCTCAGCACCAGCACCTTCACGCCGGCCGCGGCGGCGATGCGGCCGACGTCCTCGGTCGAGGTGTGGCTGTCGAGCAGGTGCTTCTTCAGCGTGGCGCCATTCCTGGTCTTCGCCACCAGACGATCGACTGCGGGGATGTAGAGGCATTCGTGCACCAGCACGTCGGCGCCCTTGGCGAACTCCGCAAGCTTCGGATTGTAGGCGGTGTCGCTGGAGAACACGATGGTGCCATCGGGCGTTTCGAACTTGTAGGCGAAGTTGTCGACGATCGGCGGATGCGGCGTGCGGAACGCGGTGACGGTGACGTCAGATGTTTTCAGCACGACGCCGTCATCGGTGATGTCTTTCGCAATCAGGAGCTTGCGCGGGTCGGGGCGGCCCTCATCCTCGATCCGGGTCTCGACGTCGAACTTGTTCAGCTCCCAGAATTCCTTCGTCATCGCCTCGATGCCCTTGGGGCCGAAGGAGTGGATCGGCGTCGAGAGGCCGGCGGCCCAGGCGTTGTAGACGAGGTTGCCGTATTCGAGATTGTGATCGGAATGGTGGTGGCTGATGAAGACATACTTCACCGACGGGATCGGCACGCCCGCATTCACAAGTTGGCGGCTGACGCCCATGCCGCAATCGATCAGGAACGGCGTGTCGTTGACGACGACGAGGTTGGCGGGGTTGGAGGCGCCGATGCCGACCCGCGGCCCGCCCTTGGTACCGAGGAACACGATGCGGGTGCGCGGCTTTGCCGACTGCGCGAGCACGGCCGGAGCCGCGAGCACGGCGGCGCTGCCGAGCGCCAGTTTTAGCGCGTTGCGGCGATCGATCATCGAGTCCTCCCTTCATTCTCCCTCGCCCCGCTCTTGCGGGGAGAGGGCTGGGGTGAGGGGCTGTCTCAGCACATTCGAAAGACGTGAGTGCGCGGAGAGTCCCCCTCACCCGGATTGCTACGCAATCCGACCTCTCCCCGCAAGCGGGGCGAGGTAAAGCCCTCGCTCTAGCCGCCGCGCAAAATGCCATCAAGCACGGGCAGGCCGACGATGACGGCGGCGGCTATCAGTGCGTAGCAGATGGTGCGGAAGACCTTCTCGCTCGCCTTGCCGAACAGCGAGGCGCCGAACCAGACGCCGATGCCATAGACGGGACCGACGATCAGCGCGAACTTGACCGAGTCTGATGTGATCAGTCCGGTGAACCAATAGCTCGCCAGCGAGAACAGGTCGGAGGCACCAAAGAACAGCACGATGTTGGCGCGCGCCACGATGGAGGCGATCGGGCGGCCAAGCCAGTAGGCGACGATCGGCGGGCCGCCGGTTTGCGCCAGTCCGCTGCAGAAGCCGGACAGACCGCCGACGCCGACCGACAATGCCGCTTGGTCCTCGCCGTGATAGCGCCAGCCGGAGAGCAGGAGCAGCAGCAGGGCGGCGACGAAGCAGGAAATGATCCAGCGCGTAGTGACGGGATCGAGCACGGTGAGGAAATAGGTGCCGATGGGAACGCCGACCAGCGCGCCGGCCACCATGATCGTGGTCGCCTTGCGATCGGCGTGAGTCCAGGCATTGGGAACCAGCGGCGCCGCTGCGACGAAATCAATCACCAATAGCAGCGCCGCGACCAGCCGCGGGGCCGCGATGCTGCTCGCGAGCGGCATGAAGATCAGCGCCGCGCCGAAGCCGGAGAAGCCGCGCGCGGTGCCGGCGACGTAGGCGATCGCGCAGACCGTGAGCGCGACATTGGTGCTGACGTCGGAGGGGAGGAAGGTGAAGGAGGTCATGTGAGGGGCGTGGGGGACTGCTGGTTACCTTCACCTCTCCCGCTTGCGGGGGAGGTCGGATCGCATTGCAAGATGCGATCCGGGTGGGGGCTTTCTCCGCACGAAGAGTGCGACCCGCGGTGAGACCCCCACCCCGACCCTCCCCCGCAAGCGGGAGAGGGAGCCCAGCAGCGCACCTTGCGCTATCACGCCCGCAACACTGCACCGGTCTTCTTCGTCACCTCGGCCACGATCTTGGCGGCGACCGCGTCGATCTCCTGATCGGTCAGCGTCTTGTCGCGCGGCTGGATCGTCACCGCGATCGCGATCGACTTCTTGTCGGGATCGATACCCTTGCCCTCATACACGTCGAACACGGTCACGTCAGTGATCAGCTTCTTGTCGACGTTCTGCGCTGATCGGACGATGTCGCCGGCCTTGACGCTGCGATCGACGATGAAGGCGAAGTCGCGCGACACCGGCTGGAAGGCGGAGAGCTCGAGCAGCGGCTTGGCGCGGGTCGGGCGCTGCTTGCCGGCCGGAATGCGCTCGAGGATCACCTCGAAGGCGATCATCGGGCCGTCGGCGCCGAGCGCATCTGTGGTGCGCGGATGCAGCTCGCCGAAATAGCCGAGCACGTTCTGCGGGCCGATCTGGATGGTGCCGGAGCGTCCCGGGTGCAGCCAGGCGGGGCCGCCCGGCACGATCTGCAGCGCCTGCATCGGCGCGCCGGCCGCGGCCAGCACCGCAAACGCATCGGCCTTGGCGTCAAACGCGTCTGCGGTCGCCGAGCTGGTCCAGTGACGACCCGTTCCTATCGACGAGGCATAGCCGTGACGCACGCCGGAGGCTGCGACGAGCTGGTCCTCCGGCTTGTCGCCGCGGAACACCTGGCCGACCTCGAACAGCGCGACATCGGGAGTGCCGCGGTTGATATTGGCCTGTGCGGCGGCGACGAGGCCCGGCAGCAGGCTCGGCCGCATGTCGGACATGTCGGAGGCGATCGGGTTGGCAAGCACAAGCTCTGGCTGTCCGCCGCCGAACAGTTCGGCCGCCTGCTTGGTGATGAACGAGTAGGTCACCGCCTCGACCATGCCGCGCACACCGAGCGCACGCTTGGCGCGGCGGGTGCGGAGCTGGAGCGGGGTCAAGATCGGCTTGCGCGGCTCCTCGCCGCGCTCGAACGGCGTCATCGGCACCTTGTCGACGCCGACGATGCGGACGATCTCCTCGACGATATCGGCCTTGCCGTGCACGTCGGTGCGCCAGGACGGGATCGCGACCTTAACGACCGGACCGTTGCCGGCCAGCATGAAACCGAGCCGGCTCAGGATCAGCTTGACCTCGACCAGCGGCACCTCGATGCCGGCCAGCCGCTTGACCTCGGTGAGCGGGAAATCGATCACGCGGTCTTCGCCAAAACGCTTGCCGACCACGACGCTCTCGGACGGCGTGCCGCCGCAGAGGTCCATCACCATCCTGGTCGCCATCTCGAGCCCGGGCACCATGAAAGCCGGATCGACACCGCGCTCGAAGCGGTAGCGCGCGTCCGAATTGATGCCGAGCTTGCGGCCGCTCTGCGCGATGTTGATCTCGTTCCACAGCGCCGATTCGATCAGCACGTCGGTGGTGTTCTCGTCGCAGCCCGAGGCCTCGCCGCCCATGATGCCGGCGAGTGATTCGACGCCGTGCTCGTCCGCGATGACGCAGACGCCGCTGTCGAGCGTGTAGGTGCGGCCATCGAGCGCGAGCAGCGTCTCGCCGTCTTTGGCGCGGCGGACGGTGAGGTTGCCCGTCACCTTCCCGGCGTCGAACACGTGCAGCGGGCGCGCGCGGTCGTAGGTCATGAAGTTGGTGATGTCGACCAGCGCATTGATCGGCCGCAGCCCGATCGAGGTCAGCCGCTTCTGCAGCCATTCCGGCGACGGGCCGTTCTTCACCCCGCGCACCAGGCGCAGCGCGAAGCCCGGGCACAGCGTGGCGTCTTCCACCGTCACCTGCACCGGGCAGTGGAATTCGCCCTTGATCGGCTTGATCGCGGGATCCCTGAGCTTGCCCATGTCGGCGGCGGAAAGATCGCGCGCAATGCCGTGCACGCCGGTGCAGTCCTGCCGGTTCGGCGTCAGGTTGATCTCGATCGTGGGATCGCCGAGCCCGGCCCAGTCGGCAAAACCCTTGCCGATGGGCGCATCGGCCGGCAACTCCATGATGCCGTCGTGGTCTTCCGAGATCTGCAATTCGGCCGCCGAGCACAGCATGCCGCGGCTCTCGACGCCCCTAATGGTGCCGACGCCGAGCGTGATGTTCTTGCCGGGAATATAGGTGCCGGGGGCCGAGAACACGCTGATCAGCCCCGCGCGCGCGTTCGGCGCGCCGCAGACGACCTGCACCGGCGCTCCGCCGTCACCGGTATCGACCATGCAAACGCGCAGGCGGTCGGCATTCGGGTGCTGCTCGGCCGAGATCACGCGCGCGATCGTAAACGGCGCCAGCGCCTTCGCCTTGTCCTCGATGCTCTCAACCTCGAGCCCGATCATGGTGAGCTTGTCGGCGAGCTTTTCCAGTGGCTCGTCGGTGTCGAGATGGTCCTTCAGCCAGGAGAGGGTGAACTTCATGACGATGATTTCTCTTGTCCCCTCTCCCGCTTGCGGGGGAGGGTTAGGGTGGGGGCTCTCTCCGCGATGGCGGTCGCAATTGTTTCAAGAACGCCTGCGCGATTCTTCATCACGTCGAGATTGCTGAAACGGAGGACTTTAAAGCCGTGGGATTCGATGACGGCGGAGCGCTTGGCATCGGCCTGCTCGCCCCGATCTGAAAAATGCTGGCCGCCATCCAGCTCGATCACCAGCTTTGCAGCATGGCAGACGAAATCTGCGATGTAGTTTTCGATCGGCACCTGGCGACGGAAGTTCGCGCCGTTCAAGCGATTGCTGCGGAGCTCCGACCAAAGGATTCGCTCAACGTCGGTCGAGTTCTTGCGAAGCGCACGCGCGTTGGAGCGCAGTCTCTCGGAGACTTTCCAATCCGGGTGTTCAGGATCGACCATCGATAGCCCCATTTTGGAGAGACCCCCACCCCAGCCCTCCCCCGCAAGCGGGAGAGGGAGTCCGACTGCGTGCGGCGATGGGATCTTCGTATCCATGCAAGCAAGCGCCATCCATTCCCTCCCCCGCTTGCGGGGGAGGGTCAGGGTGGGGGCTTTCTCCACGATGGGAACGAAGACGAAACTCACGAACTCAATCCTCCCGCCAGCGTCGGGATGTCGAGCGGCTTGAAGCCGTAGTGGTTGAGCCAGCGTACGTCGTTCTCGAACAATTGGCGGAGGTCGGCGATGCCGTATTTCAGCATCGCGATGCGGTCGATGCCCATGCCCCAGGCAAAGCCCTGGTAGACGTCGGGGTCGATGCCGCAGGCGCGCAGCACGTTCGGGTGCACCATGCCGCAGCCAAGAATCTCGAGCCAGTCCTCGCCTTCGCCGAAGCGGATCTCGCCCTTGTCGCGGCGGCACTGGATGTCGACCTCGAGCGACGGCTCGGTGAACGGGAAGAACGAGGGACGAAAGCGCATGTTGATGTGATCGACCTCGAAGAATGCCTTGCAGAACTCGTGCAGGATCCATTTGAGGTGGCCGAGATGCGACCCCTTGTCGATGACGAGGCCCTCGACCTGGTGGAATTGCGGCGTATGCGTCGCGTCGGAATCGATGCGGTAGGTGCGACCGGGGCAGATGACGCGGATCGGCGGCTTCTGGGTCAGCATGGTGCGCACCTGCACCGGCGAGGTGTGGGTCCGCAGCAGCATGCGCGAGCCGTCGTCCTTCGGATTGAAGAAGAAGGTGTCGTGCATTTCCCGCGCCGGATGTCCCTCGGGGAAATTCAGCTTGGTGAAGTTGTAGTCGTCGGTCTCGATGTCAGGACCTTCGGCGACCGAAAATCCCATGTCGGCGAAGATCGTGGTCAACTCGTCCCACACCTGGCTCAGCGGATGGATGCGCCCCGCTTCCGCCGGCGTCTCGCGCAGCGGCAGCGTGACATCGATCGTCTCCGACGCCAGCCGCGCATCGAGCGCCGCGGACTTCAGCACATCGCGCCGCGCTGTCAGCGCCTGCGTCACCGCATCCTTGGCGAGGTTGATCTTGGCGCCTTCGGTCTTGCGCTCCTCCGGCGACATCTTGCCCAGCGTCGACAGCAGGGCCGAAATCGAGCCCTTCTTGCCGAGGGCTGCGACGCGCACCGCCTCGAGGGCGGCTTCGTCGCCGGCAGCGGCGACTTGGTCGAGGATGGATTTTTCGAGCGTTGCGAGGTCAGACACAGTCAATTCCCTGCTCTCTTGGTCTGAGCATGATCTGGTCGGAAAACCGGGACCCACTTTCCCGGACCATGCTCCAAATTCGGGCTGGGTTGTCGCCGCCCGAAGGCCATAACGTCAAGCAAAAAGCCGGTCATTTCGGGCGCATGACCGGCAGGGTTGAACCCCGCGCGCGGGCCTCGGCACCAAGTGGAATAGGAGGAGACTGCGCAATGTCCTTGCGATCCCATCTGGCCGTCCTGGCCGCCATTATGTCGATCACCGCCTCTCCGGCGCTTGCAGCGGTGTGCATGGACAAGTCCATGACGCAGGACGAGATCGTCGACACCATCAACGCCCAGCGCGGATGCGAAGGCGCGATGAAGGTGTTCCGGGAATGCGAGTTCGGCGCGAGCGGCGACGTCCTGCTCGGCGCCGCCGTCGAAAAGAAGTGCGAGGCCGACTTCCTGTCCGGCCTCGGGAGATCGCGGAAAACGGCCTATGCAGGAGAGCTCAAGCGCTGTGACGCCAAATACCGCAACGAGAGCGGCACCATGTACCGCTCGTTCACGGCGTTCTGCCGGGCAGAGGTTTCGCAGCGCTATTCGCAGAAGGCGCTGAAGGCAGCGGGCCCGAAGGCCCGCTAACCACTTCGCGCTTAGGCTGCCAGCGCCGCCTTGGCCTTCTCGGCGATCGCCTGGAAGGCAACCGGCTCGTGGATCGCGAGATCCGACAGCACCTTGCGGTCGACGGCGACGCCGGACTTGGCGAGGCCGTTGATGAAGACGCTGTAGGTCATGCCGAACGGACGAACGGCGGCGTTGATGCGCTGGATCCAGAGCGCGCGGAAGGTGCGCTTCTTGCGCTTGCGGTCGCGGAAGGCGTACTGGCCGGCCTTTTCGACGGCCTGCTTGGCGACGCGGATCGTGTTCTTGCGGCGGCCGTAATAACCCTTGGCGGCCTTGTAGACTTTCTTGTGCTTGGCGTGAGCGGTCACACCGCGTTTGACGCGAGACATGACAGAAATCCTCGATCTGAGAAGAAATGACGGGCGGCCTGCGCGGACGCGGCCGGGTTCAAGCGGATGCGATCAGGCGTTCGGCAAGAAGTACTTCTTGACGTTGTCGCCGTCGGTCTTGAACAGCACGCGGGTGCCGCGGAGCTGACGGATCTGCTTCTTGGTCCGCTTGATCATGCCGTGGCGCTTGCCGCGCTGGGCGTGCATGACTTTGCCGGTGGCCGTCACCTTGAAGCGCTTTTTAGCGCCCGACTTGGTCTTCAACTTGGGCATTTGGCTCTCCTATCGCACAGCACGAAAATCGCCCTAAGAGGCGTTCGGCCGGCTAAAATGCTCGTTAGAGCGTTGAAAGTGCTAGGATTTTTCCCGAATTGGATAAACCCGCACGACACGTCGCCACGGCAGCCCTTGATCAGCCGGGCGACGAAGCCGCGCTTATGGCAGAGGAAGCGCGGTTTTGCAACGATGGAAGCGCGGGAACCGGGCCGGTCGAAGGGGCCTTCCGTAGCCCGGATGGAACGAAGCGCAATCCGGGGCGGTGTGGCCGCGGATCGACCTGCCCCCGGATTTCGCTGCGCTTCATCCGGGCTACGAGATACCGCAAAAATGAAACGGCCCGCCGAATCCGACGGGCCGCCCTCACTTCCGTTAACTCGATTTAGCGCGGCGCCAGCACCATCACGACCTGGCGTCCCTCGAATTTCGCGTCCTGCTCGACCTTGGCGAACTCGGCGACGTCGGCCTTCACCTTGTCGAGCAGCTTGGTGCCGATCTCCTGGTGCGCCATCTCACGACCGCGGTAGCGCAAGGTGATTTTGACCTTGTCGCCTTCCTCGAAGAAGCGCTGCATCGCGCGCATCTTCACGTCATAGTCGTGATCGTCGATCATCGGGCGGAGCTTGATCTCCTTGATCTCGACGACCTTCTGCTTCTTGCGGGCTTCGGCGGCCTTCTTCTGCGCTGAATACTTGTACTTCCCGTAGTCCATGATCTTGCAGACGGGAGGACTCGTATTCGGCGAGATCTCGACGAGATCCATGCCGGCATCCATGGCCATTCTGATGGCCACCACGGTTTCGACGGTGCCTTTGTTGGCGCCGTCCTGATCAATCAGCTGAATCTGTGCGTTGCGGATTTCGTCATTGGTGCGCGGCCCGTCTTTGGCTGCAACGGGCGGGGCTCTATTGGGACGGCGAATGGGTAACTCTCCAAAGTTGTGAAGGAAGGCCGATATTTTGAAGCAAGACGCCGCCACGGGCAAGCGGACTCGCATGATCTGCGGCAAAACCGTCAAATGCGAGGCATTTTAGCCACGCTCGGCAGATATTGCGCGCGCGCCGGTTTCGCAAGGCTCGGGGCCGGGAGCCGTTGACCGATGCCGCGCGCTCGCCGACAAAGCGACCAAACGGGAGTGACCGACCCATGAGCCAAACCGAACAGGAACCCGTCTTCATCGCCGTCGGCGAGGGCGAAAGCCGGCGCCGGATCGCGGTGCGCGCCCGCAAAGGCGGCGCGCCCGGCAGCGCAAGTGGCGCGCCGGGGCTGTTCTGGCTCGGCGGCTTCAATTCCAACATGAAAGGCACCAAAGCGGTCGCGCTCGATGCATGGGCGGCCGAGCACGGCCGCGCCTCCGTCAGGTTCGACTATTCCGGCCATGGCGAATCCGAAGGCCAATTCGCCGACGGCACGATCGGCCGCTGGCTCGAGGAGAGCGTGGCGGTGTTTTCGCAGTTCTGCAGCGGACCGCAGGTCGTGATCGGTTCCTCGATGGGCGGCTGGATGGCGCTGTTGCTGGCGCGCGAGCTCGCAAGGCGCGGCAAGGGCACTGCATCGCTTGCGGGTTTGGTGCTGATCGCGCCCGCGCCCGATTTCACCGAGGAGCTGATGTGGAAGGGATTTCCGCCGGAGGTGCGGCAGGAGATCGAGACCAAGGGCGTGTGGCTCAGGCCATCGGAGTACGGCGACGGCACGCCCTATCCTATCACCCGCAATCTGATCGAGGAGGGTCGCAATCATCTCCTGCTCGGTAGCCAGATCGACGTCGGCTGCCCGGTGCGCATCCTGCAGGGCGCGCAGGATCCCGACGTGCCGTGGAAGCACGCCTTCGCGCTGGTGCACCGGCTGCCGGCCGAGGACGTGGTGCTCACCATGATCCAGGACGGCGACCACCGCCTGTCGCGCCCGCAGGACATCGCGCGCATCATCGCCGCGGTTAAGGAGATCGGCTAAGCTTCTCTGTGGGAGAAACGCCATGGACACGACAAGAATGCTGCGCGCGTTCTGCGACGCGGTCGAGCAGCGCAACGGCAAGGCCTTTGCAGACCTCTTCACCGAGGACGGCGTCTATCACGACGTGTTCTACGGCGCGTTCAAGGGCCATGCGCGCATCGCCGAGATGATCGACGACTGGTTCTACCGCACCGCGACCGATTTCCGCTGGGACATGCACGATCCCGTCAGCGACGGCGCGACGCTCTATGCGCGCTACACGTTCAGCTACCGCTCGACCGTGGCCGAAGCGAACGGCGCACGAGCGATGTTCGAGGGCGTCTCGATCATGCGGCTCCGCGACGGCAAGATTACGGAATATCACGAGGTCGCCAACACCGCGCCCGCCTTCGTCGACCTCAACTTCGCGCCCGAGCGGATCGCCAAGATCGTCGGCAAGCAGGGCGCCGCGCTGAAGGCGCGGTCGGAGATGGCGCGGCATCTGGCCTGAGCTATCGCCACTATCGTCATTGCAAGGAGCGTAGCGACGAAGCAATCCATGCCGCAGCGCATGCGGAGCGATGGATTGCTTCGCTTCGCTCGCAATGACGGTGGTGAGCCTTTACGGCGGCGGTGGATTCGTCATCGGCTTGCGCTGCGCCAGCGCCGCCACCGTCGAGGTGCCGATCGGGCCGTTCTCGTCGTAGAGCCAGCACTCGCCGATCGCGATGCCGTCGGTGGCGTGATGATTGACCACCTCGAAGCCGATCCAGTTCGTCACCGGCAGGCGGTGCAGATAGATCGTCACGTCGCTGTTGATGTAGCCGAGCCCCTGGTCGCCGGCATTGGCGAACGGGCTCGCGAAATCCGCACCGGTCGCGACATGGACGAACGGCGTCATCGGCACATCAGCGACGAGCTCGCGCACCTCGCTCATCCAGAGCCGGCGCGCACCCAGCGAGCCCATGTGGCCCGTGATCGGCCGCGTGGTCCATTTGCCGTTCATGCCGAGCCTGGGATCGGTCGGCTTTAGAATGTCCGCAGGCGCCGGCACGTCCCAGTTCGGCGGCGACCAGACATTGCCGGGCGCGTTTTCCGTCTTGCGCAATAATTGGCAGGAGGCGCGCGCCATGCTGGTGCCGCCGGAGATAAACTCGGCCTCGATCACCTTGATGCGCAATCCGTCGCGCACCAGCTTTGTCGTCACTTCGACCGGCGTCGTGATGTTGGGCAGGCGGAACATGTCGACCGTGAGCCGCGCCGGCACGAAATCGTCGGAGCCGTGACGCTCCTCGATGACGAAGCCTAGCAGGCCGATCACGACGCGGCCGTGCATCGATTCCGCAACCCAGGGACCGTTGGCAACCGGCGTCGGCATGAAGCCGTCGCCATGTCTTGTGAAGAAGGGCTGGTTTTTCATGGTCTGCGACCATGACGGGAATGGAGCGGTGAAATCAAGGGGCGAGCGGTGCGTCGGCCGTCAGCCATTCCTGGCGCACGGTGGCATCCGGCTCCGCATCAGCCGCTGCTGCCAGCGCGGCAAACTCATCGCGCCCGATCAACTGCGCCAGCGCCCATACCGCAGCACCGCGCACGAGCGGGCTTGTGTCGTCGAGCAACCGCCTCGCTTCGTCGGCCAACGCGGCATCGCCCGAATTGCCGATCGCGATCAGCACATTGCGGATGAAGCGATCGCGGCCGATGCGCTTGACCGGCGATTTCGCAAACAACGCGCGGAACGCGGCATCGTCGAGCCGCGAAAGCTCGTCCAGCCGCGGCGCGCGCAGTTCGGCGCGCGCGGCGAGCTCTATCTCGCGGCCGGCCTGCGCGAACTTGTTCCAGGGGCACACCGCGAGGCAGTCGTCGCAGCCATAGATGCGATTGCCGATCGCCTTGCGGAATTCGTGCGGGATCGGTCCCTTGTTCTCGATGGTGAGATAGGCGATGCAGCGCCGCGCATCGAGCTTGTAGGGCGCGGGAAACGCCGCGGTCGGGCAGATGTCCTGGCAGGCGGTGCAACTGCCGCAATGATCGGTGTCGGTGGCATCGCGCGGCAGGTCGGATGCGGAGAAGATCGCGCCCAGGAACAGCCACGAGCCGAACTCGCGCGACACGAGGTTGGTGTGCTTGCCCTGCCAGCCGAGCCCCGCCGCCTGCGCGAGCGGCTTCTCCATCACGGCTGCGGTGTCGACGAACACCTTGACCTCCTCGCCCGTGGCCGCGACCAGCCACCGTGCGAGCGTCTTCAGCCGCTTCTTGATCAGGTCGTGATAGTCGTCGCCCTGCGCGTAGACCGAGATCGCGCCGCGCTCGGTACGCTCAAGGATCTCGAGCGGGTTGGCATCCGGCCCGTAATTGACGCCGAGCATGATGATCGAGCGCACGCCGGGCCACAGCACGCGCGGATCGGTGCGGCGCTCCGGACTGGCCGCGAGCCAATCCATGTCGCCATGCGCGCCGGATGCGAGGAAGGCGTGGAAATGCGGACCGGCATGCGCGATGGCCTCGGGACCGGTGACGCCGATGCTGTCGAAGCCGAGCGCCTGCGCCTCGCGCTTCAGCGCCGCCTTGAGATCGTCAGGGGAAAGCCGGGCCGGGCGGTTCAGAAGTCGAGGTCCACATACGTCCGCGACGCCGGCACGCCCGCCAGCCACTCGCTGAGCAGCGGACGGAACGACGGGCGGGACTTCACCCGCGCGTACCACGACTTTGCGGCGTCGTCCTCGCTCCATGGCACGTCGCCCAGATAGTCGATCGCCGAAAGATGCGCCGCGGCGGCGAGGTCCGCGTAGGTCAGCCGGTCGCCGGCGAGATAGTTCCGCGTCTTCGCGAGCCAGCCGATATAGGAGAGATGATAGCGCACATTGACTTTGGCCGCGCGCATCACGTCGGCGGCCGGCGCGCCGCCGCCGTCCTCCTCGCTCATGAAGCGCTTGTAGATGCGCTCGGTCACCAGCGGATTGGAGGCTTCCTCGAAGAATTTCTCGTTGAACCACGCCATCAGCCGCCGCACCTCGACGCGCTCGGCCATCGAGACCGGCAACAGGCGCCGGTCGCCGGCGTCGAGCCCGTGCGCCTCGTCGATATATTCGGCGATAACAGGCGCGCTGGGGATCGGCGGAAAGCCCTCGGCGATCAGGACCGGTGTGGTCGCCGCCGGATTGAGCGCGAGAAAGGCCTCGCGCCGTTCCCAGACCCGCTCCTCCACCAGACGCAGATCGAGGCCATATTCACCGAGCACGAGGCGAATGAAGCGCGAATGCGGACAGAACGGATGGTGATACAGCGTGTACATGAAGCCCAAAGTAGTTTCGCGGCGCCTAAGAAACTGTCAATTCGAGACCGAGACCGACTGCGGTTCCTGATCTTCTCTTTGTCGCGCGGTCACGCGAACGGGTAGCCACCCCCCGCGAACGATGCGGGTCACAAAAACGCTATAGCCCAGCAATTCGATCAGGCAACCACTGTTTGGCGTTTTTTTGCGATTGCAGCAAAACGGGGAATAGGCGAGAAGGGCGCGGTTTTTTCCAGACAGGGCAGGCCACATCATGATGACAGATATGCTGCGGGCGGTGATTCTCGGCATTGTCGAGGGCGTCACCGAGTTCCTGCCGGTTTCTTCGACGGGCCACCTGCTGCTTGCGGAACGGTTCTTCAATCTCGGCGAAGGCAATTTCTGGAAGAGCTTCGCGATCCTGATTCAGCTCGGCGCGATTCTCGCCATCGTCGTGCTCTATTTCGCCAAATTGTGGCGGGTCGCGCTCGGCATGTTCTCCAATCCCGACGACCGGCGCTTCGTCATCGGCGTGCTGGTGGCGTTCCTGCCGGCGGTGATCATCGGCCTGATTGCCGGCAAATACATCAAGGAAGTGCTGTTCAATCCGTGGGTGGTCTGCTTCTCGCTGATCGTCGGCGGCGCCGTCCTGCTGTGGGTCGATCAGCTTGACCTCAAGGTTCATGAGGACGACGCAACCCGGTTCCCGCTGCTGATGTATTTTTGGATCGGCGTCGCGCAGTGCTTGGCGATGATCCCCGGCGTGTCGCGCTCCGGCGCCAGCATCGTGGCCGCGATGGCGCTCGGCGCGGACAAGCGCTCGGCGGCCGAGTTCTCGTTCTTCCTCGCGATCCCGACCATGGTCGGCGCGTTCGCCTATGATTTCTACAAGAACCGCGGCGACTTCACGACCGACAATCTGAGCCTCATCGCGGTCGGCTTCGTGGTCTCGTTCGTCACCGCGATCATCGTGGTGAAGTCGTTCCTCAACTACGTCACCCGCCACGGCTTCGCGTTCTTCGCCTGGTGGCGCGTCATCGTCGGCACGCTCGGCCTGATCGCGCTGGCGCTGGGGCGGTAAGGTCGGTCTTGCTCCACCTCACCCGCGTGCGGGGGAGGTCGTATTGCATCGAAGATGCAATACGGGTGGGGGCTATCTCCACACGATGAGTGTCGCTTGTGGCGACACCCCCACCCCAGCCCTCCCCCGCAAGCGGGAGAGGGAGCGGAGTCCCGTCGCGGTCGACTTACACGCCGTTCCTTTGGAACTGCCCGGCGGCGCGGAAGCGCCAGAGATATTGCGGAGCGATCGCTTCGAGCGCATCCGGCGTGATGCCGAGACCTTCGAGCGTCAGCCCCGCCGCCTTCGCGGCATCCGAGACCACGTTGTCCGACTGCAACAGCGTCACTTGGTCCGGCGTCAGCTTGAGCGCGCCCGGCGCAAACTGCAGGAACAACGACTGCAACTTGGCAAGGGCGAACGGCAGGGGTAGCAGCACGCGATCGCGCCCGGTGATCTCCAGGATGATCTGCATGATCTCGCGCATGGTCAGCACTTCCGGCCCGCCGAGCTCGTACGTCCCGCCGGCCTTGGTCTTGCCGTCCACGGCATCGGCCACCGCGCGTGCGACGTCGGCGACATAGACCGGCTGCATCTTCGTCATCCCGCCGCCGATCAAAGGCAGCGCCGGCGACATCCGCGCCAGCGCCGCAAAGCGGTTGGTGAACTGGTCGTCGGGGCCGAACACCACGGAGGGGCGCAGGATCGTGGCCGATGGCACGTTGGCCAGCACCGCCCTCTCGCCGGCCGCCTTGGCGCGGGCGTAGCCCGAGGCTGAGTCCTCGTCGGCGCCGATCGCCGACACGTGGACCATCCGGGCGCCAGCGGCGGCGGCCGCCCTGGCTATGGTCTCGGCGCCCTTGGCCTGCACCGCGTCAAAGGTCTGCCCGCCGCCCTCAGTGAGGATCCCGACCAGATTGATGGCAACCTGCGAATCACGCATCGCAGCTTCGACCGACGCCGGATAGCGCACATTGGCCTGCACGGCGTGGATCTGGCCGACCCGGCCGAGCGGCTGCAGGTGGCCGGCGAGCTCGGGCCGCCTGACCGCGACGCGGACGCGGTAATCGCGCTTGCACAGCGCCCGGACCACGTTCCGTCCCAGGAAACCCGATCCGCCGAAGACCGTGACGAGCGTTTCCAGGTTCGATGCCATGAGGTCAGTTCCTGCCGGATTCAAGAGCTAGTGGGGGGATTTAGCCGTTTGGCGATACGCCATCGGACCCACGGTGTACAGGTATTTGATTTTCCATTCAGGTATTTGACAAGCGCGCAACTGGTCCTTACTAACCCCGCCACGTGCCCAGGTGGCGGAATTGGTAGACGCGCTGGCTTCAGGTGCCAGTGGCTTCACGGCCGTGAAGGTTCGAGTCCTTTCCTGGGCACCACTCCCTTTCTTAAGCGGTTGAAATCGCTGCTGCGCTGGGGGTTTGGTGCGCGACCGGGGCGCAGGTGGCGCGGACCACAGTCTTCAGTAGCAAATCTTTAGCCATGCGCGGTGTGATTGGGCTGACGCGCTCCGCCCGGCGATGCCACCGTGTTATTCACGTCCGTCGGACGGTGGCTGCCTCTCGGGCCTGAGCATGCCGAAGACGCGCATCATTTACATTGAGAACAATGCCCGCATCGCTGAATGGACCGGCGAGGATTGGGCGCGTCACGTTCTCGAAAACGGGCAAATCCATCAGCTATGACGGACGCACTTTCCAGAGCCTGAAAGGAAGCGGGTTCAAGGCAAACTACTTCGACACCGAGACGGGAGAGAGGTTCTGGATTTCGGGTCCGCGGAAGGATGGCAAAGATCGCCTCTGCGCTGAAAGCGGCTCACCCGTGCTGGGCGAATTATGAGAACCACGCCCAACAGGTTGATGGTGTCAGAAGTGGCGGAGACCCGCTTGACTCTGGAGTTAACTCCAGGGGTTAGCGTTGCAAGGTCGCGGCATGACCAGGCCACGAGGCGAATTGTTTGCAATGGAGCGCGGGATGAAGACGAGCATTTTCAGAATTGAAGGGATGAACTGCGACGCCTGCGCCAACACGCTCAAGCGTCTGGTCGAAAAGCAGACCGGGGTGCGAATGGCATCCGTATCGTTCGCCGATGGGCAGGCGCGCGTGCTCTATGACCCGCAATCCGTGGATGAAGAACATCTCGTCGCGACTATCCAAGAGCCCGGTTTTCGCGTGGTGGGCCGCAACTCGGTCGGCGGAGGCGGCTGCTGACCGGCCGTCTCGTCTTGCACCACCCTGAAACGGTTCGCACAGGAGATTTCGATGACCTCGTCCACCTCAACCGCATTCGACCTCTGGAGCGAAGAGCCGTCGGCTAGACCCGACCGCCGGAAGATCCGCGCACGGATTGGCGGCCTGCACTGTTCACTCTGCACCGGCACGATAGAGAAGGCGCTCGGTCGAATGCCTGGCGTCGACAAAGTGGCGGTTAGCCTGACGCACGAGCAGGCATTGGTCGAGTACGATCCGGCCGTCGCTCGTCCAGAAGTGTTGCTACAGACCCTGCGTGACATCGGCTACACGATTTTCGATCCTCGCAAGCTCAGGGCATTCGACGATGAAGAGCGCGATCTGGTGCGCGAGGCCCGGCGCTTCGTGGTCGCTGTGGCCCTGAGCGTTGCGGCTATCCCCATCATCGCCGATCCGAGTGTGGGCTGGATCGGATTTCTCCCGGCGCTGGTTTGCCTCAGCCTCGGTGGGTTCGTCTTCCTGGTTCTGAGATCGAGCGGGCTGTGGGCCGCGATCGGCGCCGCGGGCGGCCTTACCATCATGGCGCTAATGTTGCTCTATCTCAACTTGCAAGGATACCTCACGAAGGCCGCCCCCTGGCTCACCGGAGCGCTGGCCATAATGCTCGTCTTCGGCGTCGGGCGGCACATTCTCTATATGGCCGTTCAAGCCCTGCGGCGCGGCATCTTCAACCAGCATGTGCTTCTCGAGATCGGCGCTTTTGCAGGTATCGCCGGCGGGCTTATCGGGCTCATCCTTGCTCGGCCGGGTTATCCAACCGCACCGTTCTTCGCGGTCTCGGTGATGGTCGGTACCTACCACATCTTCTCGGAATGGCTGTCGCTCATCGTGAAAACGCGGAGTTCGCAGGCCGTGAAGCGCCTGCTGGACCTGCAACCCGAAACGGCGCGCGTCGTTCGGGGCTCCCAAGAGGTGGAATTGCCGATCGAGGACGTGAAGGTCGGCGATCTTGTGCGGATTCGCCCTGGCGAGCGCATTCCTGCCGACGGGACCGTGGTCAATGGCCATTCGGGCGTCGATCAATCGCTCGTAACCGGCGAGTCGATCCCTATCGAGAAAGCCGAAGGCGATTTAATCGTTGGCGGTTCGATCAATGGCACCGGCACGCTCCTCGTAAAGATCACGGCGATTGGGGAGGGCAGCTTCCTGAACCAGGTGATCCGACATGTCGAGGACGCGCGGGCGCTGAAGCCCGGCATTCTCCATCTCGTTGACCGCGTGCTGCGCGTCTACACGCCGACCGTTCTTGCGATCGCCGCGCTTGCGGTCGTCGGCTGGCTGGTTGGTTCCTGGCTTGGCACCGGGCATGTCGATGTGGAGCGCGCTGTCTTCGCCGGTCTGAGCGTGTTGGTGATGGGTTATCCCTGCGCGGTCGGCATCTCCGCACCGCTCTCGATTGTGCGGGGCGCCGGTCAGGCCGCGGAACACGGCATCCTGATGCGGACCGGTGAAGCCTTCCAGGGTTTCCGGCTGGTCAAACAAATCGTGCTCGACAAAACGGGCACGCTCACGGTAGGCCATCCCGTGGTGTGCGAAATCACCGCGGCAGGCGTAAGCGAACAAGAACTGCTCGCCGTTGCGGCTGCCGCTGAGGCGTCCTCCGAACATCCGCTGGCGCAGGCTGTTGTCGAGGCTGCGTTTAAGCTCGGCGAAACGCCCCCGGACGTGGAGTCGTTCGAGGCGTTCCCCGGAAGGGGTGTCATCGCGTCCATCGGCGGCCGCGAAGTGCTGGTCGGGAACCCGCGCTTCCTTGCGGATCGTGGCGTCGATCTCAGCCGTCTTCACGCGCAGGTCGAAGCACTTGAGGCAGCGGGGCGGACGGTGATCAGTATCGCGCGGGATGGGGTTGCGCTGGGCGTTGTCGCGCTGGGTGATACGCTGCGACCGGACGCTGTCTCAGCCGTCGCCGCACTGCGTGAAGCCGGTCTCAAAACGATCCTCATCACCGGCGACAACGAGCGTGCAGCACAGCGGGTCGGCCGCGAGGTTGGTGTCGACGAGGTGCATGCGGGCGTATTGCCGCAGGACAAGGCGAGTATCGTGCGAAAGCTTCAGGCGAATGCCCGCGTCGCGATGGTCGGCGACGGCATCAATGACGCCCCTGCTCTGATGCAAGCCGATATCGGCATCGCCATGGGCGGCGGCACAGACATTGCGATCGATTCCGCGGACATTATCATCCTGTCGAACCGTCTCAATGCGCTCCCGGTGGCTCGCGATATTAGCCGCCGGAGCTACGGCAAGATGGTCCAGAACGTGACGCTGGCCTTCCTCTTCAATGGCATCGGCATCCCGCTTGCGGCCACCGGCCTGATCCACCCGGTCTGGGCGATGGTGGCGATGGCGGTCAGTGTCACGGCCATTTTCTTCAACTCGCTCTGGGGAACCCCGCGGCTCTTTTTTGACGCGATCCGCAGCGTGGGTCATCCAATCGTGAACGCCCAGGCGCCGCGGCCCGCCTGAGATCCCTCATGGCGCCCTTGACCCTGGAGCATACTCCAGGGTCCAGAACTGGTGCCCGGAGAGACTCGCATGTTCACCATCGGCAAATTGGCTTCCCTCGCCAGCGTCAGCAACGACACCCTGCGGTACTACGAGCAGGAGGGGCTGGTCGAACCCGCCGGCAAGAGCCCTACCGGCTATCGGCTGTATGACGAGGACTCCGTGCGCCGCATCCGCTTCATCAAACACGCCCAGCAATGCGGTTTCACGCTCGCCGAAATCCGCGATCTCCTAGTGTTGCGTGGGCGCGAGAAGGCGTGTTGTGGTGACGTCCGCACGAGGGCGATCGAGAAAAAACTGCAAATCGAAAACAAGATTCGCGCGATGAAGGCGATGTCCAAGGCGCTTGATCAATTGATTGCCGACTGTGCAAGGGACAGGCAGCCGGTGAAGGAGTGCACAATAATCGCGGCATTGGAACGAGCCAATGTCTAGACGCCGGTGCAAGGGTCAATGAAAGTCGAGATATTCTATACACCGGGTTGCTCTGAATGCGCTGCGACGCACGCCAAGCTGCGCACTGCTGCGCAGGAGGCGGTAGGCGATGTCGAGTGGCATGAACTGAATGTGCTCGACGAGCTTGACCGTGCGACTGACCTGGGCGTCATTACGCTCCCGTCAATTGTCGTCGACGGCGAACTCGTTTTCACGTCGATGCCGAGCGTAGAGCAACTGCGCACCGCATTGATCGAGCGAACCAAAGGGCGCGAATGATGGATGTGGAGGCGCTTCGCCAAACGGTCGAGCATGCCGGCCTTGCCGCCGCTGGCGTCGGGTTCCTTGCCGGTCTGGTTTTCAGCTTCAATCCGGTCGCTCTTGCGTCAATCCCCGTATCGCTTGCGTATGTGACCAGAGGCCGTGATAAGCACCAGGCACTGCTCTTCGGAGCGATGTTCATACTCGGCATGATCATCACCCACGTCGTTCTCGGCTTCATCGCGGGGCTAGGTGGGAAATGGGCAGCGGACATCACCGGGAGAGGCTGGGGGCTGTTTCTCGGGCCGCTGTTGATCTTGCTCGGCCTGATGTGGACGGGCTGGGTTCGTATCCCGTTGCCGTCATTCGGGTTTCGGGCAACCCGCCCAGCCGCGGCGTGGGGCGCCTTCCTTCTCGGGATTCCGTTTGCAATCGCCGTGTGCCCGGTGTGCACCCCGGCCTTGGTCGTGTTGCTTGGCGTGACGGCAGGAATGGGTTCGGTCTTGCTCGGCGTGGTTCTGCTCTTGGCCTTCGCTCTTGGCCGTGCCGTTCCTATTGCCATCGGGGCAGTTGCCATAGGTTGGCTCGAAAACCTGAAAGGCCTCTCCCGGTACCGGCGCGGGTTCGAGATCGCCGGTGGCCTCACGCTGATCGTGATGGGCTTCTACATGCTCAACGCGGCGTACATATGGATCCCCGAATTGGCGGTATGACGGGCAAGGTGGCGGGCGTGAGGGAAGAGCTGACCCCGGAAAAGGGCGGCGCGGCCCAGCGACACATGCACTGCCCTCGAGGCGCGCCCATCGCGGCAAGCTGAAGTGCCCGCCCTCACACCACCCGCCTGCCGCTCCGCCTCGCCACTGCCTTCTGCACAAAATACATCGCGACCACTGACACGATCGCGCTCGCGACGACGATGTAGCCGAGCCGATCGAAATGGATCAGCGAGCCGTCCGGGCTTTCCGCGATAATTGCGGCCGCCACCATTGAGCCGAGGCCGCCGGAGAGCTGCTGCAGCGAGGCGCTGACCGCGCTGAAGGAGCCGCGCTGGCTGGCGTCGGGGATCGCCGACATCAAGGTCTGCGACGGAATCATGCGCGAGAAGATGCCGACGAACATCAGCACGTTGACGACGATCGCGGTTGTCAACGAGACTTGACCGAGGTGGACGTAGATCAGCACCATGATGACCGACACCACGCTGCCGAAGACGAAGGTCGGATATTTGCCGAAGGCGTCGCTCGCGCGGCCGATCAGGGGGCCCATGACGATGCTGAACAGGCCGGAGACCAGGTAGATCGTCGGCAGGTGTACGATATCGATGCCGAGATTGTGCACGGTATAGGCGCTGCCGAACGGCATCAGCATGTAGCCGCCGGTCGCCAGCAGCGTCGTCACCGCGAAGGCCAGCGTGTAGCGCGGCTGGCCAACGGTCGCGATCAAATGGTGGAACGGATTGGAGTCCTGCTTCAGCCGCAAATGCGCGTCGACCGGCTGCATCGCAAACGCGATGATTGCGATCGCGGCGATCGAGATGGCGACGATTGCGGCGAAGCAGACGTGCCAGCTCCAGTGGTTGGCGAGGAACAGGCCGGCCGGAATGCCGAGCACCTGGCTCGCCGCGAACGCCGTCTGCACGAACCCCATCACGCGGCCGCGCTGATTGAGCGGGAACAGGTCGGTGACGATGGCGAGCACGACCGAGCCGATCACGCCGCCGAACAATCCGGTCATGACCCGCCCGAGCAGCAGCACATGGTAGTTCGGCGCCACTGCGCAGAGCAGGGTTCCGAGCGTGAAGCCGACATAGAAGAACAGCAGGAGGCGCTTGCGGTCGAAGCGATCGGCAAAGCCGGCAGCAAGGATGCCGGAAATGCCCGCGCTGAAGGCATAGGCCGACACCGCGACGCCGAATTGCCCCGCCGTGATGTTGAGCGAGGGCATCAGGATGGCGCCGAGCGGCGACATGATGACGAAGTCGAGGATGATCGTGAATTGCGTGAACGCAAGCAGCGCAATCAGGAGCGATTGATAGCGCGAGAATCCGGTTTGGCGTTCCTGCTGGTCGTCGATCGGCGCAGCGATGGTCTGTTCGGTCATGACTCTTGTTCGTGGTTGCTAAGGAAGAGGCGTGCGGGGGGCTGGCAACAGATAGGTACGCCCGGGACGATTGCACGGGCCGCACTGCACAAGTTTTGCTGACGGGAAGAACTTTTCTGCTGGCGACGCGGTCCGGGTCCTCGCGTGCGACAGGCCGGGCCGGCGTTTGGTCGCCCATTGTCTCGGCCAGGCAATAGCGCTACACAACCCGCCGGTTGGCTTAATTGTGCCAGCAAAATCAGAGGTTTTCAGTGGTGGCGCCCCGGCTTGATCAGGGCTTCACCGCTCGGCGGATGTCTCCGCGGCACAATCCGGAACCTGGCGTGCTCGCCTGCCGGGGGATTGGGCGGTAGCTTGATCCGAGAGCGAATCGACGAGGTTTAGACAGCATGACCATCCGCCTGCATCGCGGCGATCTGCCCGATCTGTCCCGCTACACCGAATCGGTTGCGATCGACACCGAGACCATGGGGCTGCACCCGCATCGCGACCGGCTCTGCGTGGTGCAGATGTCGAACGGCGACGGCACCGCCGACGTGATCCAGATCCCGAAGGGGCACACCGATTCGCCGAACCTCAAGGCGCTGCTGGCCGATCCCAAGATCACCAAGATCTTCCACTTCGCGCGGTTCGACGTCGCGGTGCTCTACAACACGTTCGGCGTGATGCCGAAGCCGGTCTATTGCACCAAGATCGCCTCGCGCCTGACCCGCACCTATACCGACCGCCATGGCCTGAAGGATCTGGTGCGGGAGGTCCTGAACGTCGATCTGTCCAAGCAGCAGCAGTCGAGCGACTGGGGGGCGCCGGCGCTCTCCGAGGCGCAGCTCGCCTATGCCGCCTCCGACGTGCTGCATCTGCATGCGCTGCGCGAAAAGCTCGACGCCATGCTGACGCGCGAGGGGCGGACGGAGCTCGCCAAGGCCTGCTTCGAATTCCTGCCCGCCCGCGCCACGCTCGATCTCGACGGCTGGGAGGCCGAGGACATCTTCGCCCATTCCTGAACGGCGGCAATTAACCGCGACGATCGGATCGAGGTTTCCTGGCGTTAGAGGGCCATTTCTGCCCCGTTTCGGCCAAACTGTTCGCGCGAGGTCGCTTCCGTCGGGGGCGACGCGAGGCCCGGGCTGCATATTTTGGCCGCCCCGGGTAGAATGGGCTGACATTTCGCGCCTTTGGAGCAGCGGTGAATTCGGTTCAAAACCCAGCCTATGACGCCGGCCTCGACGCGCGCTTTGCCGCCGCCGCGCGGCATAGCCGCATGGTGCACATCCTGCGCGTCGCGGTGCCGGCGGCGGTTGCGCTGGCGATGGGGACGATCATCTTCATCTCGGTCTTCAATCCGTTCCACGATGTGATCGCGAAGCTGCCGCTCAAGATGGATAATCTCGTGGTGTCCGGCACCAAGATCACGATGGAATCGCCGCATCTGTCGGGCTTCTCCACCGACCAGCGGCCCTACGAGCTCTGGGCCAAGGCCGCGATCCAGGACATCACCGATCCCGATCATGTCGAGCTGAAGACGATCCGCGCCAAGGTGCAGATGGAAGACCATTCGACGGTGACCATGGATGCGCGCACCGGCTTCTTCGACAACAAGCAGCAGCTGTTGGACCTGCGCCAGGATATCTTCCTGCAATCGTCCACCGGCTATGAGGCCAAGCTGACGCAGGCGTTCATCGACATCAACAAGGGCCTCGTCACATCGGACGAGCATGTCGATGTCAAGCTGCTGAATGGCACGTTGACCGCCGACAAGCTCCGCATCATCAACAGCGGCGAGGTGGTGCGGTTCGAGGGCAATGTGGTGATGAATCTGGACAAGCTCGGCGATGACAATGCGGCGAACCCGCCCGCTGCGCCCGAGCCCGCCCCGTCGCCGAAGCCGCGCAAATCCGCCAACTCGAAATGACCTGCATGATGACATTCCTTGCGCGCGGTGCTGCAACGGCGATCGTCGCGCTCGCGCTGATCGCCTCGGGTGACGCTTGCGCGCAGGGCGCGGTCTCCGGCGTGCCGAACGCCATGCAGGGCTTTTCGCAGAATCGCGATCAGCCGATCCAGATCGAGGCGGCTTCGCTCGAGATGCGCGACAAGAAGAAAGAGGCGACGTTTGCCGGCAATGTGAAGGTGGTGCAGGGCGACACCACCATGACCTCGAAAACGCTGGTCGTGTTCTACGAGGACAAGGCCGCCCAGCCGTCGGCCCCGCCCGCCGGAACCAAGGAGGCCAAGGGGGCCAAAGGGGCCAAAGGGGCATCGATGCAGTCGGCCCAGCCTGGCCCGGGCGGCTCGTCGTCGATCAAGCGGCTGGAGGCGAAGGGCAATGTCGTCGTCACCCAGAAGGACCAGGTCGTTACCGGCGAGACCGCGATCTTCGACACCAAGACGAACCTGATCACCATGCTGGGCGGCGTGGTGCTGACCCAGTGCAAGAATGTGCTGCGCGGCGACCGCCTGCTGGTCGACATGACGACCGGCGTGTCGCGGGTCGAATCCGACAGCGGCAAGGTGCAGGGGCTGTTCATCCAGTCGCAGGGCGGCCAGGGCTGCGGCGGGGCGTCGACCGGCGCGGCGCCCGGGCTGCCCTCCCTGATCCCGGGGAAGCCTAAGTAAATCCAGATAAATCAATGTGTTATGCAATAATCGGCGGCTGCGAGGTTGAAGCTCGCGGTGCGAGACTGTATCTACTGGGCGGCCCGGCATCGATCGATGCCCCAGAGGGGATGGTGGCGTTTGCCGGTAAGGGGGCATCCATTCATGCGGGTTGACGTGCAAATCGGTTCGCGCGCGGGCAAAGTCGCGGAATCACCGTGAAAGGCTGAGCGAAGCGGGGATGGTGGATCTACTCGGCATGTTCCGGCGGCGCCTTGCGAAACGCAGTGCCGGATTTGCGCGCTCGCACGACGACATCACGGCGCTCGGCGATTCCTTCGGCGAGATGCTGACGAGCCCGGTGCGCGATGCGCCGCCGATGTCGCGCGCCCCGCTTCCCGATGCCCAGGTGGCTGGCGTGTCCGGCCTTGATCTGCCGTATTCCGATCCGGCGGCGGAACCGCCCCGTGCGGAGAGGGCGCGCGCCAAGTCGAACGGCGCGAATGCACCGCGCCTGATCAAGCGGCCCGGCTATCTCGCTGTGCATAGCGTGGAAAAGAGTTTTGGCTCGCGCCAGGTCGTGCGCGGCGTCAGCATCTATGTGCGTCGCGGCGAGGCGGTCGGCCTGCTCGGGCCCAACGGCGCCGGCAAGACCACCGTGTTCTACATGATCACCGGCCTGATCAAGGCCGATCGCGGCGCGATCGAGCTCGACGGCCACGATGTGACGAAGCTGCCGATGTATCAGCGCGCGCGCCTCGGCATCGGCTATCTGCCGCAGGAAGCCTCGATTTTCCGCGGCCTCTCGGTCGAGCAGAATATCCGCGCCGTGCTCGAGGTCGTGGAACCCTCGCGGAAGAAACGCGAACATGAGCTCGACGCGCTGCTCGATGAATTCAACATCACGCGCCTGCGGAAAAGCCCGTCGATTGCGCTGTCAGGCGGCGAGCGCCGTCGCGTCGAGATCGCCCGCGCGCTGGCGACGCGACCGAATTACATGCTGCTCGACGAGCCGTTCGCCGGCATCGACCCGATCGCGGTCGGCGACATCCAGGATCTGGTGCGCCATCTCACCAACCGCGGCATCGGCGTCCTCATCACCGATCACAATGTTCGCGAAACGCTCGGTCTGACCGACCGCGCCTATATCGTCTATGCCGGGCAAATCTTGACCGAGGGCAGCCCGGATGAGATCGTCAACGACCCGGATGTACGCCGCCTTTACCTTGGCGAGGAATTCCGGCTCTAGCGCATGATCCGCCAAAGTGTGTAGCGGTTTGGCGATAAGATCATGCGCCAATTGAAGAATCTGACGCGCGACCGGACGCAAAACCGGGAAGGCCCCTTTTGCGGATCGCGCTTATCGCAAACTTCTGCTCCGTCAAGCCGTGTACATCGGCGCAGGACTAGGATAAGCAAGAATCGAGCCAACTTTTGGGATCGTTCTTGCCTCCATGGCGCTGACGCAAAGACTAGAGTTCCGCCAGTCGCAGTCGCTGGTCATGACGCCGCAGTTGATGCAGGCGATCAAGCTGCTGCAGCTGTCGAACCTCGATCTGTCGGCCTTCGTCGAGGAGGAACTGGAGCGCAATCCGCTGCTCGAGCGCGCGGCCGACGGCCCTGAGGCGCCGGTGGCGGGGGAACCCGCCGTGGAGCGGCCCGACTACGACGCACCAGATGGTTCCGGCAGCTATGGCGACGAGGGCGGCGAGCACGCCGATATGGCAGGCCTCGCCTCGGGCGAGGCCTTCGAGCCCGGCCAGGAGGAGTGGCTGAACCGTGATCTCGGCACCCGCGCCGAGATCGAGCAGACGCTCGATACCGGCCTCGACAACGTCTTCTCCGAAGAGCCCGCGGAAGCCGCCGCGCGCGCCGCGCAGGATGCGCCGCCGTCGGTCTACACCGAGTGGGGCGGCGGTGCGTCGAGCGACGACGAATATAATCTCGAAGCCTTTGTCGCCGCCGAGACGACGCTGGCCGATCACCTTGCCGAGCAGCTCGCGGTCGCCTTCACGGCGCCGGCGCAGCGCATGATCGGACAGTATCTGATCGATCTCGTCGACGAGGCCGGCTATCTGCCGGCGGATCTCGGCCAGGCGGCGGAACGGCTCGGGGCATCGCAGCAGGCGGTCGACGACGTCGTCGCAGTCCTGCAGACCTTCGATCCGCCCGGGATCTGCGCGCGAAACTTGAGCGAGTGCCTGGCGATCCAGCTGCGCGAGCTCGACCGCTATGATCCCGCGATGCAGGCGCTGGTCGAGCATCTCGATCTGCTCGCCAAGCGCGACATCGCGGCTTTGCGAAAACTCTGCGGCGTCGATGACGAAGACATCACCGACATGATCGCGGAGATCCGCAGGCTCGATCCGAAGCCCGGACTGAAGTTCGGCACCGCGCGCACCCAGACCATGGTGCCCGACGTCTATGTGCGGCCCGGCCCCGACGGCGGCTGGCATGTCGAGCTCAACAGCGACACTCTGCCGCGCGTGCTGGTCAACCAGACGTACTACGCTGAGCTGTCGAAGACGATCCGCAAGGACGGTGACAAGTCGTACTTCACCGATTGCCTGCAGAACGCGACCTGGCTGGTGCGCGCCCTCGATCAGCGTGCCCGCACCATCCTGAAGGTCGCGACCGAAATTGTCCGCCAGCAGGATGGCTTCTTCACCCACGGCGTTGCGCATTTGCGGCCGCTGAACCTGAAGGCGGTTGCGGATGCGATCCAGATGCATGAATCGACGGTGTCGCGCGTCACCGCCAACAAATACATGGCGACCAATCGCGGCAGCTTCGAGCTGAAGTATTTCTTCACCGCCTCGATCGCGTCCGCCGACGGCGGCGAGGCGCATTCGGCGGAAGCCGTTCGTCACCACATCAAGCAGTTGATCGACGGCGAAGCGCCGTCGGCGATCCTGTCCGACGACACCATCGTGGAACGTTTGCGCGCATCCGGCATTGATATTGCGCGGCGCACCGTCGCGAAGTACCGCGAGGCGATGCGGATACCATCCTCGGTGCAGCGCCGCCGCGACAAGCAGAGCATGCTCGGCAATGCCCTTTCGGCCCCCGCCGCCTCCCCGGACCGCTCCCGCGACACCGAACCCGCCTAGCGGTTTTCTTAAGCATGACCTTGTCGGCGAGCCGGTTTTGGCCTTTCCGGTTCATGCGCTGATTGCGTTCGCGTCAAATCGCGATAGTCTCAATTCCCCCTGAGCGTGATTGGGCAGGCAGGTCCCACCCTTCCGAAAGCGTCATGCTCCAACAACAAGAAAACTGATCGAGGCATTGAACAATCGAGGCATCAAATGACCCTTCGAATCTCGGGAAAGAGCATCAGCATCGGCGAGGCGCTTCGCGCGCGCCTCAGCGAGCGCACCGACGAGGTCTTACGAAAGTATTTTGATGGCAACTATTCCGGACACATCACGCTGAGCAAGGATGGCTTCGGCTTCCGGACCGATTGCGCCCTGCATCTGGATTCCGGGATCACGCTGGAGGCTGATTCCAACGCGACTGACGCCTATGCCAGCGCCGACGCGGCGCTGTTGATGATCGAGAAGCGCCTGCGCCGCTACAAGAGCCGGCTGAAGGACCGCTCGGCCCGCAAGGCCTATGCCGCGACCGCAGCGCTTGCCGAATTGAACGGCTCCGGCCTCGACGCGCCGAGCTACGTCATCGAGGCGCCCGAAAGCGACGACGAGGTCGCCGAGTACAGCCCCGTGATCATCGCCGAAGCGACCACCTCGCTGAAGCGGCTGTCGGTCAGCGAGGCGGTGATGGAACTCGACCTGACGGGTGCGTCCTGCCTGGTGTTCCAGCACGGCGGCAGCGGGCGGGTGAACATCATTTACCGCCGTACGGACGGCAATGTCGGCTGGGTCGACCCCCCTGCGGTTAACCCCTGAGATATCTGGCGGGGAGCATTGACGGCGGAAGCCGGGCCTGCTTATGGTCCGCCGCCCTTAAGGATGGGGCGCGGAACAGAGCTCGCAGGAGTTGGCACCGCCAATGCGTTGGAGTAGAAGCCCTGCCAATCGGGACCCGGGCTAACCCCCCCTTTCGCCTCAACTTCTTGACGCCGCCGCTGTAACGCCTATTTCGCAACCTGACGGTCCAATTCACCTCGGAACGCCTCATGCCGATTACCGATCTGGTCGCACCGGAGGCGATTCTCCCGGCTTTGAAAGTCATCAGCAAGAAGCAGGCGCTGCAGGAACTGGCGGCCCGTGCGTCGGCGCTGACCGGGCAAAACGAGCGCGCGGTCTTCGAGGTGCTGCTGCAGCGTGAGAAGCTCGGAACCACGGCGGTTGGCTACGGCGTCGCCATCCCGCACGGCAAGCTGCCCAAGCTCGAGAAGCTGTTCGGCCTGTTCGCCCGCCTCGAGCGGCCGATCGATTTCGAGGCGATGGACGGCCAGCCGGTCGACCTGATCTTCCTGCTGCTGGCGCCCGAGGGCGCCGGCGCCGACCATCTCAAGGCGCTGGCGCGCATCGCCCGCCTGTTGCGCGACCAGGACGTCGCCAAGAAGCTGCGCGCCTCCCGCGACGCGCAGGCGATCTACTCGGTGCTCGCACTGCCGCCGGCCAGCGCGGCGTAGTCGCCGGTCGGAGCAATCAATCCCTGACAGAGGCATCCGGCCGCGCACTGCTCGCGCGCGTCAGCAGATCGTCGGCAACAGACGGCGGACTTCGTCGAGCAGATCGCCGACCGCGGTCTCGTCGCCCGCGAGATGCCTCAGCAGCGCGCTCTGGAACAGGCCGTCAAACAGCGCGTAGAGCGCCGCCGGGGATGACGCCGGTCGCGTGCCGCCGAGCTCGGCATAGCGGGTGGCGATGCGCCAGATCATCGCTTCCAGGCTCTTGTCGATCTCGAGCACGTCCTTGCGGAACGCGGCCTCGAACATCGCCTGCGCGCGCAAATCGTACCACAGCCGGTGCATGCGGGCTTCGGTCTGCAGCGTCGCTGCGAGCTTGCCGAGGAAGCCTTCCGTCAGCTCGTTGCGGCTCTGCGCTGACGTCACCACCTCGTCATAGCGCGTCACGCATTTCGCCTTGTAATGGCGGACGCAGCAGCAGATCAGGTCGAGCTTGTCGCTGAAATAGTAGTGAAACACGCCGTGCGTGAACGCGGAGTTCTGCGCGATCTCGCGCAGGCTGGTGCGTGCGAAGCCGAGCTCGCCAAGCGTTTCCAGCGCGGCCTCGGCCAGCTCGATCCGCCGCGCATTGAACTTCTCGTCGCGCAGCACCTCGGCCGCATCAGCCACCCGTCGGGCCGCACCCGTCACCTGCCGCGCCATCGCCTGCCTTTCCTCAACCCTCATCTTTCAACGACTTATACCGCGCCATCGGCGGATTCGCTGCATCCCTCAGAACCACTTCCTTTGACAACTGTCAAATTCGTTCTTGACAAGTGTCAAGATTCTGGCGGAGGCTCCGGCAAATAGTTTGGACAGTCGTCAAGACGTCCGATCAGGGAGGAACGCTTCGCCTGGTGCGCAAGGGCTTGCGCCCCGGATCAGGTCATGGCCGCGACCACGCCACGCCACGCCACGCCACGCCACGCCATGCCGGCCCGCGCCGATCAGCCAAGACGCCAATCAATCACCAGCAAGGAGGACGACGTCATGAGTGGGAAGAGCCTTGAAGGCAGGACAGCCCTGGTCACCGGCGGCGCGCGCGGGATCGGCGCGGCAATCGCACAGGCGCTGGCAAAGGCCGGCGCTGCGATCATGATCGCCGACATTCTGGAGGACGCCGGCAGCGCCAGCGCGGCCGCGATCGCCAAGGAGGGCGTCAAGACCGGCTTCGCCAAGCTCGACGTTACCGACGACGCGCAATGGGAGCGCGCCGTGGCGCAGACCGTCGCCACCCTCGGCGGCTACGACATCCTGATCAACAATGCCGGCATCGAGATCACCTCGCTGGTCTCTGAGGTGAGGGCCGAGGACGCGCGGCGGATGTGCGACGTCAACATCGTCGGCACCGTGCTCGGCATGAAGCACGCCTTTCGCGCGATGCGCCCGGGCGGGCCGGCCGGCAAGGGCGGCGCGGTCGTCAACATCGCGTCTGTTGCCGCGACGATCGCGTTTCCGAGCATCGCGGTCTATTCGGGCACCAAATCCGCGGTCGATCGCATGACGCGGGTCGCGGCGATGGAGGCCGGCAAGCTCGGCTATGGCGTGCGGGTCAATTGCATCTATCCCGGCCTGATCCCGACCGACATGGGCCTGCAGCTCGCCAACGACATCGTGAAGATCGGCCTCGCGCCCGACGTCAACGCCGCGGTCGGCTCGGTGGTCGAGCAAACCCCGCTCGCTCGGCTCGCCGAGGTCTCTGACATCGCCGACGCCGCGGTGTTCCTGTGCTCGAACGAGGCCCGCTTCATCACCGGCATCGGACTGCCGGTCGACGGCGGCATGGGCATGTAGCAACGCACTCAGCAACAATCATCTCGGAGGATCGCCATGCGCGAGAAGAAGCCCGTCGTCGTCTACGGCGTGTCCGGCTATACCGGCCGCCTGGTCTGCGAGTATTTGCGCGAATACAACGTCCCCTTCATCGCCGCCGGCCGCGACGCTGCCAAGGTGAAGGCGGTGGTGGAGAAAATTCCCGGCATCGAGACCGCCGACTACGAGGTCGTCGGTGTCGAGCACAATGTCGAGGCGCTGACAAAACTGTTCCGCGGTTCGCGGGTCGTCAGCAACATGGTCGGCCCGTTCATCAAATACGGATCCGAAGTCGTGGAAGCCGCGCTAGCGGCCGGATGCCACTACACCGACACGACAGGCGAGCAGGACTGGGTGCTGCTGGCGCAGGAGAAATGGGGCAAGCAGTTCGCCGAGAAGGGCCTGTTGCTGTCGCCGAATCTGGCGCAGATGTACACGACCGGCGAAATCGCGGCCAACATCTGCCTGGAAACGCCGGGCCTCGACACGCTCGACATCCTGGTGTTCTGGAAGGGCTTTCCGACCTACGCCTCGACGCAGACGATCTTCACCATCCTCAAGGCGAACTGGTACTATCTCGAGCAGAACAAGTTCGTCGAATGGGACGTCACCGCGCGCGCCGACGTCGTCGTGCCCGGCCAGCACGAGACCGCGATCGCGGTGCCGTGGGGCGGTACCGCGCATCCGGTCTGGTTCAAGAACGATCCGCGGGTGAGCAATTGCCGGGTGATGGGCGGCGTACTCGCCCGTCCGGTGATGGAAGGCGTGGTGCAGACCACGCAGATGGTCAAGGAGAAGATCAAGCCGCTGCCGCCGGCGGAACAGGAGAAGGCGCTCGCCGATATCGCCGCCACCTTGCAGGCCTCGATGCCGCCGCGCGAGAATCCGCGCATCAACACCTCGATCGACTCGGTCCATGCGTCCGGGCCGCTCGGCCGCGCGCATTGCGTGATCCACGGCAATTGCAACTACAAGCAGACCGGCATGCTGCAGGCCTATGCGGCGTTCGCGCTGCTGCAACAGCCGCCGAAGCGCGTTGGCTTCGCCTCCGGCTGCCAGGCGTTCGGCCACCGCGAACTGCTCGGGCAATTGCGCAGCTTCGGGCTGGTCAGCAAGCCAATCCTGACCGTACAAGACTAAGCGAGCCGCGGGTGGCGTGCTCACGCGCGTCACCCGCGTCCGGCCCTTGGGGATTGATCATGCGCTTCATCGGTTACCTCGACAAAGGTGCCTCGCTCGGCGCTGATGCGCCGTGCCTCACCATGGACGGCCGCGACCTCAGCTATCGCGAGGTGCAACGGCTGAGCTATCGGGTCGCGCGCGGCCTCGACCGCTCCGGCATCGCGCCGGGCGAGAAGGTCGCGATCCTCTCCGGCAACGATCCGCTGGCCTTTGCCTGCGTGTTCGGCATCTCGCGTGCTGGCGCGGTCTGGTGCCCGATCAATCCGCGCAACGAGGCGGCCGAGAACTCCTTCATCCTGGACCGGTTCGACTGCAGCGCGCTCTTGTTTCATTCGAGTTTCGCGCCGATGGTGGAGGCAATGCGCGCCGCATTGCCGAAGCTGCGCCTGCTCGTCTGCCTCGATGCCGAGTTGCCGTTCGTGCCGTCGTTCGAGAGCTGGCTGTCCGGCATCACGGACGAAGGATATCAGCGTGCGCCGGTCGACGACCTCGCGATGATCCCGGGCACCGGCGGCACCACCGGCAAGCCCAAGGGCGTCATGCTGTCAGGCCGTAACATCGAGACCATGACCGCGCTGACGCTGATGGGTTATCCGTTCAAGGGTCGCCCGGTCTATCTCGCACTGGCGCCGCTGACGCATGCCGCCGGCGTGCTGTGCTTCCCGATCATGACGCTCGGCGGCCGCATCGTGATCATGCACCACCCCGATATCGGCGAGTTTCTTGACCTGATCGCGCGCTATCGCGTCACGCACACCTTCCTGCCGCCGACCGTGATCTACATGCTGCTCGACCATCCGAAGCTCGATTCCGCCGAGCTCGGCTCGCTGCAATGCTTCTGGTATGGCGCGGCGCCGATCTCGGCCGCGCGGCTCGCGGAAGCGCTCAAGCGGATCGGGCCGATGGCGCAACTGTTCGGCCAGACCGAAGCGCCGATGATGATCTCGATGATGGCGCCGGACGAGCACTACAATGCCGACGGCACGATCGCGATGCAGCGCCTCGCCTCGGCCGGGCGGATCAGCCCGCTGGTGCAGGCCGCGATCATGGACGGCGACGGCAATCTGCTGCCGACCGGCAGCCGCGGCGAGATCTGGTGCGCGGCTCGCTGGTGATGGAGGGCTACTACGGGAATCCCGAAGCCACGGCGGAAGCCTCGGCGCATGGCTGGCACCACACCGGCGACGTCGGCTACATCGACGCCGACGGTTACCTCTACATCGTCGACCGCGCCAAGGACATGATCATCACCGGCGGCTTCAACGTCTACTCGATCGAGGTCGAGAACGCGCTGCGGGCGCACGAGGCGGTGCAGGATTGCGCGGTGATCGGCCTGCCCGATGACAAATGGGGTGAACGTATCGTCGCGGTGGTGCAGCCGCGCGCCGGCCTCAGCGTCGATGCGACGGCGCTCGCCGCCTTCGTCAAGCAACGAATCGGCAGCATCAAGACGCCGAAGCAGATCGAGGTCTGGGACGACCTGCCGCGCTC
Source organism: Bradyrhizobium erythrophlei (assembly GCF_042430365.1). Lineage (GTDB taxonomy): Bacteria > Pseudomonadota > Alphaproteobacteria > Rhizobiales > Xanthobacteraceae > Bradyrhizobium > Bradyrhizobium erythrophlei. The sequence continues at coordinate 58,346 of NZ_JBHMET010000268.1, read as the reverse complement.
CAAGGTCGGCAAGGTGCTGAAGCCGGACATCCGCGCGCGACTGACGGGTGGTTGAGGCAGCCAAGGCCTATTGGATCGCAGCCCCGCCACCGGCGATATCAGCGTTACCGCCCCGAAGCGGACATCCGCGCTGGCTCGTTCTAGTCGCCCGCCAGTCACTTCCGGTCTACCCCGATAGGCGGACTATGTTGGAGCCTGCCTACGGCAATCGCGTGGGGTTGATCCTTGGGGCTGTCCAATCGCATACCGCCCTATTTTCCAGTGTGCTACCTAATTGGGGAGCAAAATAGCAGCAGGAAAGGCAGATCATGACTGACGATCAGGTCAATCTCATGGTTCAGCACCTTTGCGAGCAATTGCACCTGGCGCTCCGATTGAAGGGCAGCGAGGCACATCCACCAAACGCCAAGGATATTGGATTCGATCCGGCTTCTGTAAGAACTGTAGTGCTGACAGGCTTGCGTTCGGCGGGTGTCACGATCCACCACGAGGCAGCCGGGGCGAGCGAAGAGCCGCCGTGGTCCTAAGCGCAAAATGCGGAACAGAAGCCCCGCGCCAATGTTATGCGCTCCGAACCAATCGACCTATAACGAAGGGCAGAGCCTCAAATGCGCATGCTCGGATCGAAGTTTGCGGGATTGGTCATCGCGATTGCGTTGGGCGTGTCGACGGCGGCAGACGCCCAAACGGTCAGGTGGAAAGAATATCTGCATCCTGAGAAACCGGCATTTAAGGAATTCAATCAGCTCTACTTGGCTGGCGTCAGGGACGGATTGATCTCGTACAGCGTGGCCGCGCATGAGAAGCTGTTTTGTCTGCCTCCGACACTCGTCCTGACGAATGAGCAGTCTGACGACGTCATGATACGTTGGGCCGAAAAGCAGACAGCCAGTCTCGATAGCAGGCCGATTGGCCTTATTCTGCTCGCAGCCCTCAGAAAAGAGTTTCCCTGTCAATAACGTTCATCAGTCGGCGCCGAACTTCGCATGAGGGCCGGATCTGAGCGCCTGTTGACAACAGATCCACAAGGACGACAGTGATGCGCATCGTTGCGCATGAGACCCAAGGGATGTCAGATGTCCCGTGATTTTCGCCTCGATCGCTCTCCCGTCGACGTTCTCGCTTACGAGCTCGCCGAGGAGAAGGCTTCCGCGCTTGGACGGATGGGACGAGCGCTGGAAAACGCGCTCGCGAAACTGCGGGAGTTCGATGCCGCCCATCCGCGTTCGGCGGCGCCGGCATCAACGCAGCAGGCACGTCGCATCCTCGTGAGGGAAGCCGGCCATGCGCTCTGGATGTTCGTGGTGCAGCGGGAAGCGTGCGGGCTGCGCAACAGCCGCCTGCTGATGCGCGACTACAACGTGCCCGGCGAGGTGCAGCAATGCATGGCGCCAATTCTCGCCACATCGTCCGCCTCGCCATAAAAGACGCGCGGGCCGCCTCGATCGAAGTCGAGGCATGCCCGCGCATTTGAAACTCGCGGATGTCAGCCGGCGTCTAGTGGACGCTGACGGCCTGCAGCTCGTTGCTCCAGGCATTCGCGATCGCGGCTTCGCGGCTGTCGGTCAGCATGATCGGCGTGCCATCGGCGGCGTGCAGCGCGAACAGCTTCAAGCCCGGCGCGATCTTCGGCGCCTGCGGAAAGAGCTCTGGCACGTCCTCGGAACGGACCTGCTTCACATAGGCGATATGACCCTCGCCAAGATGGGCCAGCGCCTCCGGTGAGACGTTGTCGGATTGGAAGGTGATACTCACTTCACTCATGGTCTCGACTCCTCAGTCATATAAGCGGTCGAGTCCGCTCCTGGTTTCTATTATTCGTGTTCATTGATAGCGATTGTCTTAATGACCCGTTCAGGTTCCGGCCTGGCCAGGTCAATCGACAACAGCCCGTTCTTCAGATCCGCGCCCAGCACCTGCATCCCCTCCGCCAGCACGAAGGTGCGCTGGAAGTGGCGCGCGGCGATGCCGCGATGGATGTATTGCCGGGCCTTGTCGTCCTGCTGGCGGCCGCGGATGACGAGCTGATTTTCCTCAATGGTCACATCGAGTTGGTCGCGGGTAAAACCCGCCACCGCCAGCGTGATGCGCAGGCGCTCGGGTTGGCCGTTGGACCGGTCAAACCGCTCGATGTTGTAGGGAGGATAGCCGTCGGCGCCTTTCACGACGCGATCGAGCGCACGCTCGATTTCGTCGAATCCCAAAAGGAACGGACTGGACAACGATGGAACACGAGACATTACAAAGTCCTCTCGAAGCGACTTTGAGGGGCCCTTGCGGCACCCCATGCAACCGGCGGGCCGTCAGGCCCTCCGGTCAGTGAGCAATATGGTGGTGATTTGGGTACCGTTCAAGCATCTCTGAAACCAGCGTAAATTCGCCGCAGGAGAACGCGGAATCCGGCTCGGTCGGTCATTGGCCGACGCGCTTGCGGCCGTCGGCGGTAAATAGATGCAGTTTGTCGCGCGGGGCGACTGCCCGGATCCGCTCCCCGATGGCGGGACCGGTGGCGCCGGGAACCCGGACGATCACCTCGCCCGGCGGCAGTTCGCCAGGGTTCGCGGCAACCCCCTGTTCCTCGCGCTGGCGGGTTCCGTAGACGAAGGTCTCGGCGCCGACATGCTCGATCGCCTCCACGGTGAGGCCAAGCGCGACGCCGCCCGGGGCGGTCTCGCTGGAGAGGACGAAGTCCTCAGGCCGGATGCCGACGATGCCGGCACCGTCGACGCCTGTGATCTGCGACTTCAACTCGTCCGAGCGCAGCGGCATCAGGTTCATCGGCGGCGCGCCGATGAAGGAGGCGACGAAGGTGGTCGCCGGCCGCTGGTAGATATCGAGCGGATTGCCGACCTGTTCGACCTGGCCGCCATTCATCACCACGAGGATGTCGGCGAGCGTCATCGCCTCGAGCTGGTCGTGGGTGACGTAGATCGATGTCGTGTTGAGGCGGCGTTGCAGCTTGCGGATCTCGACGCGCATCGCGATGCGGAGCTTCGCATCGAGGTTCGACAGCGGTTCGTCGAACAGGAACACCTTTGGCTGCCGGACGATGGCGCGGCCCATCGCGACGCGCTGGCGCTGGCCGCCGGATAGCTGCCTCGGCTTCCGCTCCAGCATCGGGGCGAGCTCGAGGATGCGCGCAGCCTCCCCGACGCGGGTCTTGATCTCGGCCTCCGCCATGCCGCGATTGCGCAGGCCGTAGGCCATGTTGTTGTAGACGCTCATATGCGGATAGAGCGCGTAGTTCTGGAACACCATCGCGATGTCGCGATCGGCCGGCTCGATCTGGTTGACGACGCGGCCGCCGATATCGATCTCGCCGCCGGTAATGGTCTCGAGCCCCGCGACCATGCGCAAGAGCGTGGACTTGCCGCAGCCGGAGGGGCCGACCAGCACGCAGAACTGGCCGTCGCCGACATCGACGTCGACGCCCTTGATGGCCTCGAAGCCGCCGGGATAGGTCTTGCGGACGTTGCGCAGCGTGACGTTTGCCATCAGGTTTGCTCTTGGGATCTACTTTTCCGTCTCTACCAGTCCGCGCACGAACAGCTTCTGCATCGCGACGACGACGAACACCGGCGGCAACATCGCGAGCACCGCGGTTGCCATCACGACGGGCCACTCGGTCAGCGCGTCGGTGGTGGTGATCATCTTGCGGATGCCGACCTGGATGGTCTGCATGTCGTCGCGCGTGGTGATCAGCAGCGGCCAGAGATACTGGTTCCAGCCGAGGATGAAGAGGATCACGAACAGCGCCGCCATGTTGGTGCGCGACAGCGGCAACAGCGTATCCCAGAAGAAGCGGAACGGGCCGGCGCCGTCGATGCGCGAGGCCTCCAGCAATTCATCCGGCACGGTCATGAAGAACTGCCGGAACAGCAGCGTCGCGGTGGCGGAGGCGATCAGCGGCAGCGACAGGCCGGCGTAGCTGTCGAGCATATGCAGATCGGCGACGATCTTGTAGGTCGGATAGATGCGCACCTCGACCGGCAGCATCAGGGTGATGAAGATGATCCAGAAGATCGGCATCCGGAACGGAAAGCGGAAATAGACGATCGCGTAGGCCGAAATGATCGAGATCGCGATTTTGCCGACCGCAATCATCAGCGCCATGATCAGCGAGTTGAGCATCATGTTGCCGACCGGCTCGCGGGTCGAGCCGCTCGTGCCGACAAAGATGGTCTGGTAGTAGGTCTCGAAGAAATGCCCGCCCGGCAGCAGCGACATCTGCCCGTTGGCGATGACCGCATTGTCCTGGGTCGAGGCGACGATCGCGAGGTAGACCGGGAATGCGACGATCGCGATCCCGATCCACAGGATGACGTGGGCGACGTAGCGGCGGATGCCCTCTTCCTCGACCATCAGTAGGTCACCTTGCGTTCGACGAAGCGGAACTGGATCGCCGTCAGCACGATCACGATCGCCATGAGGATGACCGACTGCGCCGCCGAGCTGCCGAGATTGCCGCCGAGCAGGCCGTCGGTATAGACCTTGTACACCAGCGTCTCGGTCGCCTTGCCGGGACCGCCGCGCGTCATCGTGTCGATGATGCCGAAGGTGTCGAAGAAGGCGTAGACGATGTTGACGACCAGGAGGAAGAAGATGGTCGGCGACAGCAGCGGGAAGGTCACGGTCCAGAACCGCCGCATCGGGCGGGCGCCGTCGATCGCGGCCGCCTCGAGCACGCTCTTCGGAATGCTTTGCAGGCCGGCGAGGAAGAACAGGAAGTTGTAGGAGATCTGCTTCCAGGCCGCGGCCAGGATGATCAATAGCGCCGCCTGGTCGCCGTCGAGCAGCGGATTCCAGTCGATGCCGAGGCCGCGCAGGTAGCGCGACAGCACGCCGAGCGAGGGGTGCAGCATGAAGATCCAGAGCACGCCGACGACCGGCGGCGCCACCGCATAGGGCCAGATCAGGAGCGTGCGGTAGAGCGTGCCGCCGCGCAGCGGCTTGTCGGCCATGACCGCGAGCAGCAGCGCGAAAGACAGCGACGAGAAGGCGATCGCAAAGGAGAACGCGAACGTCCGGACGATCGCGTCGAAATAGGCAGCTTCCTTGAGCAGCTCGAGGTAGTTCTCGAACCAGACGAAACTGGTCGAAAGGCCGAAGGCGTCCTGCAGCAGGTAGGACTGGATCACCGCCTGCGCGGCCGGCCAGTAGAAGAATATCAGGACGACCGCGAGCTGCGGAGCAACCAGCGCATAAGGCAACAGCTTTGATTGGAAAATCGACTGCTTTTGCATGGTCGCTTGAAAATGGCAGGCCGCATGATGCGGCCTGCCGGGGGCGTTAGTCTAGCTTATCATCTCAGCGTACGGCGGCTTTTTCAAACTGCCGCAGCATCGTGTTGCCGCGCTCGACGGCTGAGTCCAGCGCCTGCTTGGCGGTCTTCTTGCCGGCCAGCGCCTGCTCGATCTCCTCCGACCAGAGGTCGCGGAGCTGCACCATGTTGCCGAGGCGCAGGCCGCGGGAATTCGCGGTCGGCTCCTTGTTGGTCAATTCGAGCAGCGGCGTCTCGAGATAGGGCTGGTCCTTGTAGAAGCCCTCGGCCTTGGCCTTCTCATAGGCGGCCTTGGTGATCGGCAGGTAGCCCGACGCCTTGTGGATCCAGACCTGGCGGTCGGTGTCCGAGAGGAAGGTCAGGAATTTGGCCACGCCCTTGTATTCCTCGGCCGACTTGCCGCCCATGATCCAGAGCGAGGCGCCGCCGATGATCGAGTTCTGCGGCGCGCCCTTGACGTCGGGATAATAGGGCATCGGCACGGCGGTGAAGTTGAACTTGGCCTGTGCCTTGACGTTGCCGAAGAAAGCCGACGAGGTCAGGTAGATCGGGCATTCGCCTGACGTGAAGCGGCCCTCGCCGGTGTTGGTGCGGCCGGCATAGTCGTAGGTCTTGTCCTTCTGCAGCTCGACCAGGTTCTCGAGGTGCTTGAGCTGCAGCGGGCCGTTGAACTCGAGCACGGTGTCGAAGCCGTCGAGGCCGTTGGCCTTGCTCGACAGCGGCACGTTGTGCCAGGCGGAGAGTTGCTCGAGATTGACCCAGGTGACCCACGAGCCCGAGAAGCCGCAGGTGGCGTGGCCGGCAGCCTTCAATTTCTTGGCGGCGTCGAACACTTGCGGCCAGGTCTTCGGAATCTCGACATTGGCCTTCTTGAGCTCGTCGAGGTTGATCCACATCACCGTGGACGAGGAGTTGAAGGGGAACGAGAGCATCTCGCCCTTCGAGGTTGAGTAGTAGCCGGTGATCGCCGACAGGTACGCCTTCGGATCGAACTTCTCGCCGGTCTCGGCCATCAGCTTGTAGACCGGTTTGACGGCGCCGGTGGCGGCCATCATGGTCGCGGTGCCGACCTCGAACACCTGCATGATGTGCGGGGCATTGCCGGCGCGGAAAGCGGCGATGCCGGCGTTCATGGTGTCGGGATAGCTGCCCTTGTAGGTCGGGATGACCTTGTAGTCGCCCTGCGCGGCGTTGAAGTCGTTGGCCAGTTTGACGATGACGTCGTTGTTGGCGCCGGTCATCGCGTGCCACCACTGGATTTCCGTCACGGCGAGCGCCGGGGAGGCGCTGAACGCCATCGTGACCGCCAATGCAGCAGCCGCACCGAATTGTCGAAGTGCCATCAAGAAAACCTCCCTTGGGCCGTCAAAAATGTGCGCCTGCGCTAGCAGCGCCACATGACGTTCACATGACTTGTGTAAGCGGCCCAAACGAAAGCGGCAAGCGCAACAACATGGAAGCAGGAAAATAGGCGAAGACGCGCGGGCAAGCCGGGCCCGTTCGCGGCGCACCGGCGTGCCCACGCCGCAGTGCGGCATAGCTTGATGCGTCCGGGTTTGGCCTCAGCGCTTGCGCTGAGGCCCGCAGACCACACCCTTGTCAACCAGGGCGTCGATTTCGCTCTTCGAGTAGCCGAACTCGCCCAGCACCTCCGCGGAGTGCTGGCTGAATTTCGGCGGCACCCGCCGCAGGCTCGGCTTGGTGCGGTCGAGCCGGATCGGCGAGGCGACGCCCTTGTACCAATCCCTCTCGATGACGTCGCCGCGATGGATGGTGTGCGGATTGGTCAGCGCCTGGTCGATCTTCTGCACCGGGCCGGCGGGCAGGCCGGCCGCGAGCAGCCGATTGCACAGCGGCTCGGCCTCGAACTGGCTGAACACCGCAGCAAGCTCGGCGCGCAGCGCGTCGCGATTGGCGATGCGGTCCTTGTTGCGGGCAAAGCGCGGATCGGTGCCGAGCTCCGGCTTGCCGATCTCCTTGGCCAGCTTGCGGAAGGCGCCGTCATTGCCGACGCCGATGAAGATGTTGTCGGTCTTGGTCGGGAAGATCGCATAAGGCACGAGGTTGGGATGCTCGTTGCCGGTGAGCGACGGCGGCTTGCCATGCATGAAATAGTTCGCGGTGTGCGGATGCATGATCGCAAGCCCGGTCTCGTATAGCGTGGTTTCGAGAAATTGGCCGAGCCCGGAGCGCTGCCGCTCCGACAGCGCCATCAGGATGCCGATCGCGGCATAGAGGCCGGTCGTGATGTCGACCAGCGGCACGCCGATACGCATCGGACCGCTCTCCGGCGAGCCGGTCGCGGCGATCATGCCGGTCATCGCCTGGATGATCGCGTCATAGCCGGGATTGCCGCCGCGCGGACCGTCGGCGCCGAAGCCGGAAATCCGGCAATGCACGAGGCGCGGGAATTTCGCGCGCAGCACGTCGTTGCCGATGCCCCATTTGTCGAGCGTGCCCGGCTTGAAATTCTCGATCAGCACGTCGGCGGTCTCGAGCATCTTCATCAGCACCGCGCGGCCGCCCTCGGAGGCGAGGTCGAGGCCGATCGAACGCTTGTTGCGGTTGATGCCGACGAAATAGGCCGCGTCCTCCTCGTGGAAGGGAGGGCCCCAGTCGCGCACTTCGTCGCCCGCGGGCGGCTCGACCTTGATCACGTCAGCGCCGTGGTCGGCGAGGATCTGCGTGCAATAGGGGCCGCCGAGCACGCGCGTGAGATCGATCACGCGCAGTCCGCTCATCGCGCCCGTAGCCGCTGGGGTATTCATGGAGGCAACCTTCGCTCAGATGGATCGTTGGATGGGCCCCCAGAGCTAACGGTGTTCGGGCGAGGCAGCAATGGCGTGGCACGCACGGCCGCATGCCGCCAGAACGCAAACGGCCCGCCGTGACGGCGGGCCATTCCGTGTCGCGGATTTTCTTAAAGCGTTGGATCAGACGACGCTCAGCTTGACGTCAACATTGCCGCGGGTCGCGTTGGAGTAGGGACACACCTGGTGGGCCTTCTCCACCAGCGCCTCCGCTTCGGCGCGGGGCACGCCGGGGAGCGAGACGGCGAGGTCGACCGTGAGGCCGAAGCCGCCGGCCGAGCGCGGGCCGATGCCGACCGTCGATGTCACCGAGGCGTCGGCGGGAACCTTGGGGCCGCCCTGGGAGGCCACGAACTTCATGGCGCCGATGAAGCAGGCGGCATAGCCGGCCGCGAACAGCTGCTCGGGGTTGTTGCCGGCGCCGCCGCCGCCACCGAGCTCCTTCGGAGTGGTGAGCTTGACGTCGAGCGCGCCGTCGAGGGTCGCCGCATGGCCGTCGCGGCCGCCGGTTGCCTTGGCGCTGGTCTTGTAGAGCACGTTCACAGACATGGTGGTCTCCCTTGGGCTTGGTTTCGATGGATTATGTATTGCATGCAATTAGATTGTGCGCAATATAAATTATCCGGCCTCACATTTAATTGTTCGCAATTGAATCCGCGGTCCCATGGCCCCACAATGACCCGCGAATGTGTCAGGTTTGACGAGATGACGATGGTCAGGAAACAAACGGCGGCCGATCAGGCGCTGCGGCTGGATAACCAGATTTGCTTTGCGGTCTATTCGACCGCGCACGCGTTCAACCGCGTCTACAAGCCGCTGCTCGACCGGCTCGGCCTGACATATCCGCAATATCTCGTCATGCTGACGCTGTGGGAACGCGACGGCGTCGCGGTCAAGGACATCGGCGAGCGGCTGTTCCTCGACTCAGGCACGCTGACGCCGCTGCTCAAGCGACTGGAGGCGGCGGAATTGATCAAGCGGACCCGCAGCACCGCGGACGAGCGCCAGGTGCTGATCGCGCTGACGCCGCAGGGCCACGCGCTGCGCGAAAAGGCCAAGGCCGTGCCGCAGTCGATCCTCGCCGCATCGGCCTGCTCGGTCGGCGAATTGCTGGGGATGAAGAACGAGATCGTCGCGCTGCGCGACCGGTTGAATGCGGTGTTGGGGGAGTAGGGCTTCGCTCCTCAGAAGTGCTTCTTCGAGAACGCGCGCCCCGAGCCAGACTTCAGATATTTCTCAAAAGCGACGGCGCGTGCTTCGTCGTCGAATGCAAAGTAGGTCCGGATCCGCCAAGGTCTGTACTTGGACGTGTGCGGCACCTCGCCCGCATTGTGCTTCGCCAGGCGGGCTCGCAGGTCGTCAGTAATCCCAACATAGAAATGCTCGGAATCGAGACTTTCGAGAATGTAGACATATTTCATGGAGTGCCCTCCCGGAGGGAGGATACCCGATCGCCGTGTGGAAGTCAGAGAGGGCTTGCCTCAGCCCGCCGTCGCCCTTCGGGCTATGGCGGGGCAGCCTTCGCTCACTTCGCTACGAGGGACTTCCCGGGCTTGCCCAGCCGAAGCTCGCGAAGCGAGCGAAGGCTGGTGGAGCCAGGCGGGATCGAACCGCCGACCTCTTGCATGCCATGCAAGCGCTCTCCCAGCTGAGCTATGGCCCCTTAAGTCTTCAGTCTGGGCGCGATTATTCTATCCCGCCCAGCCCCCGAGTCCTAGGCGACTCGTGGGGCAGCACCCTTCACCACAGATCGGCGACGATCTCAAGTCTCTTCGTCGCCTCCGACGTCACCAATGATGTCGGTGACGTCCTCATCGCCCTCTTCCTCATCGGCAATGAAGGTCGAATCGTCGTCGTCATCGTCGTCGATGGTCTCATCGACCTCGATATCGTCCTCGGATTCGGGAACCTGGGCCTTGACCTTCCCGGTGTTCTCCTCGGCATCGGCCTCCTCGAGCGAGACCAATTCTTCGGCTTCCGCGGGCTCCGGCATGTCGGCGGCGGTCGACGGCGAACTCACGGTCGCGCCACGGCCCCGCGGCGGGGCTACCGGCGCGATCGGCACGACCTCGCCGGTGTAGGGCGAGATCACCGGATTCTTGTTCAGATCGTAGAACTTCTTGCCCGTAGTCGGGCAAATGCGTTTGGTTCCGAGGTCGGACTTGGCCACGTGGTGATCCCAGAATTTTCCTGAAAAACGGTGCTTCACTTGGCTAGTTGAGCGGCCGCTGTCAATAGCGGTTTTAAGCGCATTTGACGGGCGCGTGACGCGGTGTTGCCTATGTGATACCTGCCGCGGCGCGAGAGGACACAATCTTGACCCATTCAGACGGCCTTGCCGACACCCCAACCCCGCTGGAAGCCCGCGCGAGCGGCCCTTTGGCCGGCAAAGTCCGCGCTCCCGGCGACAAGTCGATTTCCCACCGCGCCCTGATCCTGGGAGCGCTGGCGGTCGGCGAAACCCGCATTTCCGGCCTCCTCGAGGGCGAGGACGTGCTCAATACCGCCAAATCCATGCGCGCTTTGGGTGCCAAGGTGGAGCGGACCGCCCCGTTTGCCTGGACAGTTTCGGGCGTCGGCGTCGGCGGCTTCGCCGAGCCCGCCCAGCCGCTCGATTTTGGCAATTCCGGCACCGGCTGCCGGCTGGTGATGGGAGCGGTCGCCGGATGCCCGATCACGGCGGTATTTGACGGCGACGCCTCGCTGCGCTCGCGGCCGATGCGCCGGATCCTCGACCCCCTCGAACTGATGGGCGCGCGGGTCCAGGACATCCGCGAGGGCGGCCGCCTGCCGCTGACATTGAGCGGCGCCCGTTATCCGGTGCCGATCGTCTACAAGACGCCGGTTGCCTCGGCGCAGATCAAGTCCGCGGTGCTGCTCGCGGGGCTCTCCGCCCCCGGCATCACCACCGTGATCGAGCAGGAGGCAAGCCGCGACCATACCGAGCTGATGCTCAAACATTTCGGCGCAGAGATTTCGTCAGTGCAGGAAGGCAGCCACGGCCGCCGGATCACGCTCAACGGCGAGCCCGAACTGCACGGCGCCGAAGTCGTGGTGCCCGCCGATCCCTCCTCGGCGTCATTTCCCATCGTGGCGGCGCTGATCGTCGAGGGCTCCGATGTCGTGTTCTCCGACGTGATGACCAACCCGCTGCGCACCGGCCTCTTCACCACGCTGCGCGAGATGGGCGCCTTCATCGAGGAGAGCGAGGTCCGCGGCGATACCGGCGAGCCGATGGCGCGCCTGCGCGTGCGCGCCTCGAAGCTGCGCGGTGTCGAGGTGCCGCCGGAGCGCGCGCCGTCGATGATCGACGAATATCTCGTGCTGGCGGTCGCCGCGAGCTTTGCCGAGGGCACCACGATCATGCGCGGCCTCAAGGAGCTGCGCGTCAAGGAATCCGATCGGCTGGAAGCGACCGCGGACATGCTGCGCGTCAACGGTGTCAAGGTCGAGGTCGCGGGCGATGACCTGATCGTCGAGGGCCACGGCCATGTGCCCGGCGGCGGCCTCGTCGCCACCCATATGGACCATCGCATCGCGATGTCGGCGCTGGTGATGGGCCTGGCCTCGGACAAGCCGGTCAAGGTCGACGACACCGCTTTCATCGCCACCAGTTTTCCGGATTTCATCCCGATGATGCGCGGGCTCGGAGCGGAGTTCTCATGATCATCGCCATCGACGGTCCCGCCGCCTCAGGCAAGGGCACGCTCGGCAAGCGGCTCGCCCATCACTACGGCTATCGCCATCTCGACACCGGCGTGATCTACCGCGCGGTGGCCTATGCACTGATGGAAGCCGGTGCCGACCTCAACAATGAGGCGTTGGCAGTCGCCGCGGCGCTCGAGCTCGATCCCGAGAAATTCGGCAATCCGGTGCTGAAGACGCAGAAGGTCGGCGAGGGCGCATCCGTCGTCTCCGCGTTTCCCAGCGTGCGCGAGGCGCTGGTCAATTTCCAGCGCCAGTTCGCCGCCGATCCGCCCGGTGCGGTGCTCGACGGCCGCGACATCGGCACGGTGATCTGCCCGCATGCCGACGTGAAGATCTTCGTCGTTGCCGATCCCAGGGTGCGGGCGCGGCGGCGGACGCTGGAGGCACGCTCGCGCGGCGAGAATGCCGACGAGGAAGCGGTGCTCGCCGACATCCTCAAGCGCGACGAGCGCGACAAGAACCGGCCGATCGCGCCACTGCGCGCCGCTCCGGACGCCCATACGCTGGACAATTCCAATCTCGATATCGAGGCCGGCGTGCGCGCCGCGATCGCGATCGTCGAGCAGGTTCGCGCCAGGCGCTGATCGAGCGCGGGCAGGGAAAACAACCAGGACAAGAAAAAGCGCGATGACGAGGTCATCGCGCGCCGAATCCGGTCCGGACCCGTTCGATCAGTTCTTCGACCAGTAACGGTCGAACGGCAGTTCCTGCTCGGCCATGGTCAAAAGCGGCTGCGCCGCCTGGGCCGATGCGGGGTGCCCGGTCGAGACCGCGCCGGGCATCGCGGCAACGGCATTTCCGAGCGTCAGGACGGCAATCGCCGCCAGCACCATAAAGTTTTTCATTGGTAGTCCCCCCTGTTTTTGAACGGTGCCATTGTATGGGGCGTCGCTTAAGGGCGGGTTCCGAGGGCGGTCTCCTGCGGGCATTTCGCGCGACGCGGTCAACAACACGTTGAGATGCCGGATTTGCGGCGCCGTCGACGGCGCGATTAGCCTTAAGCGCCCGTAAATCGGGCATTTCTGCTTGCCCAAAATGGGCCCGGGAGCTATATCAGCGCCGTCCGGGCCGCCATCGATCATGTCGTGGCTGTCCGAGCGGGCCGGCGACGGGTTTGACTGCTTTCAAACGAAACCGACGCCGTATCTGGAGGAACGCCCGCTCCCGGTCTTGACGTCGATATTCTCGTTTCAGGTCCCGGATAAAATCAAACGTACCGAACGTGCAGTCATGCTGCCGGTCCGCTGTTGCGCCTCCCGCAACGAGCGGTCGTCAGGGTTTGCGGAACTCTGACACTTCACGCGCGGTGCGCCCATCAACCCGAACGGCCGGCAAGATCCCGCACCTGGAGAACAAATGGCTTCGAATACTGCTGCTTCCTATAATCCGACCCGCGACGATTTCGCCGCGATGCTTGATGAGTCCTTTGCCGGCGGCAACCTGCAGGAAAGCTCGGTCATCAAGGGCAAGGTGGTTGCTATTGAGAAGGACATGGCCGTCATCGACGTCGGCCTGAAGACCGAAGGCCGCGTCGCGTTGCGCGAATTCGCCGGCCCCGGCCGTGAAAGCGATCTGAAGGTCGGCGACACCGTCGAGGTGTTCCTCGACCGCATCGAGAATGCGCTCGGCGAAGCCGTGCTGTCGCGCGACAAGGCGCGCCGCGAGGAGAGCTGGGGCAAGCTCGAGAAGGCCTTCCAGAACAACGAAAAGGTCAACGGCGTCATCTTCAACCAGGTCAAGGGCGGCTTCACCGTCGACCTCGACGGTGCGGTGGCCTTCCTGCCGCGCTCGCAGGTCGACATCCGTCCGATCCGCGACGTCGCGCCGCTGATGAACAACTCGCAGCCGTTCCAGATCCTCAAGATGGACCGCCGCCGCGGCAACATCGTGGTGTCGCGCCGCACGGTTCTCGAAGAGACCCGCGCCGAGCAGCGCCAGGAGCTGGTGCAGAACCTCGAAGAGGGTCAGGTGATCGACGGCGTGGTCAAGAACATCACCGATTACGGTGCGTTCGTTGATCTCGGCGGCATCGACGGCCTGCTGCACGTCACCGATATCGCCTGGCGCCGCGTCAACCATCCGACCGAGGTGCTGACCATCGGCCAGACGGTGAAGGTCAAGATCATCAAGATCAACCACGAGACCCACCGCATCTCGCTCGGCATGAAGCAGCTCTTGGATGATCCGTGGCAGGGCATCGAAGCCAAGTACCCGCTGGGTGCCCGCTTCACCGGCCGCGTCACCAACATCACCGACTACGGTGCGTTCGTCGAGCTCGAGCCGGGCATCGAAGGCCTGATCCACGTCTCCGAGATGTCGTGGACCAAGAAGAACATGCACCCCGGCAAGATCGTTTCGACTTCGCAGGAAGTCGAAGTGCAGGTGCTCGAGGTGGATTCGGTCAAGCGCCGCATCTCGCTCGGCCTCAAGCAGACCATGCGCAATCCCTGGGAAGTCTTCGTCGAGAAGTTCCCGGTCGGTTCGGTGGTCGAGGGCGAGGTCAAGAACAAGACCGAGTTCGGTCTGTTCCTCGGTCTCGAGGGCGACGTCGACGGCATGGTCCATCTCTCCGACCTCGACTGGAAGCTGCCGGGCGAGCAGGTCATCGACAACTTCAAGAAGGGCGACATGGTCAAGGCCGTGGTGCTCGATGTCGATGTCGAGAAGGAGCGCATTTCGCTCGGCGTCAAGCAGCTCGAAGGCGACCCCTTCGCCGAGCCGGGCGACGTCAAGAAGGGTGCGGTCGTGACCTGCGAAGTGCTCGAAGTGAAGGAAGCCGGCATCGAGGTGAAGATCTCGGGCACCGACTTCACCACCTTCATCAAGCGGTCCGAACTCGCCCGCGATCGCAACGACCAGCGCACCGAACGCTTTGCCGTCGGCGAGAAGGTCGATGCCCGCGTGATCCAGTTCGACAAGAAGGCCCGCAAGGTGCAGGTCTCGATCAAGGCGCTGGAAGTCGCCGAAGAGAAGGAAGCCATCGCGCAGTACGGCTCCTCCGATTCGGGTGCGACGCTCGGTGACATCCTCGGCACCGCGCTCAAGAACCGCGGCGAGAACAAGTAAGCGTTCGCTCAATACACGCGATCAATCAGGCCCCGGCGCAAGCCGGGGCCTATTTTATTGGGCGCATGTAGCCCGGATGGAGCGAAGCGAAATCCGGGGGTCTGCATCCGCGGTTCATACTGCCCCGGATTGCGCGGAGCCTGTCATCGGGCGCGCATTCGCGCGACCCGTTGGCTCCATCCGGGCTACGAAAATGCGAGCCTTGTTTTCTTCATATTGCGTCGCAATTGATGTATTTGACTAAGCCAATAGTGACGCTGCGATTGCAAAACGCCGGGCGCGCATTTCAGGAGAAATTCGATGTCGCTGGATTCAGACGTGATCGTCGATCGCCGCAGGATTCGCCGCAAGCTGACGTTCTGGCGTGTCACCGCCGCCGTCGTTGCGATCGCCGCCATTGTCGGCGTCGGCGTGATCGCGGCTGGCGGGCGCGGCTCGCTCGCCACCTCCGGCTCGATCGCGCGCGTCACGATCGAAGGCCTGATCCGCAGCGACCAGACGCGCGTCGAGGCGCTGGAGCGGCTCGAGAAGTCGCAGGCCGCCGCCGTCGTCCTGCACATCAATTCGCCCGGCGGCACCACGGCGGGCTCCGAGCAGCTCTATGAATCGCTGGTGCGGCTGAAGGCCAAGAAGCCGCTCGTGGTCGTGGTCGAGGGATTGGCAGCTTCGGGCGGTTACATCACCGCGATCGCCTCCGATCACATCGTCGCCCAGCAGAGCTCGCTGGTCGGCTCGATCGGCGTCCTGTTCCAGTTTCCCAACGTCTCCGAGCTGATGAAGACCGTCGGCGTGAAAATGGAAGAAATCAAATCTTCGCCGCTGAAGGCCGCACCGAACGGCTTTGAGCCGACGAGCCCCGAAGCGCGCGCCGCGATCGACTCGCTGGTGAAGGACTCCTATGCCTGGTTCCGCGGCCTGGTGAAGGAGCGGCGCGGCATGGACGACGCGCTCCTGGACAAGGTCGCTGATGGCCGCGTCTTTACCGGCCGGCAGGCGGTCGATCTCAAGCTGATCGATCAGCTCGGCGACGAGAAGACCGCGATTGCGTGGCTGGTCGCCGAGAAGAAGGTCAAGGCCGACCTTCCGGTGCGCGATTACAAGCTCAATCCGCGCTTCAGCGACCTGACCTTCCTGCGTACGGCGACATCTGTGACGCTCGACGCGTTCGGCCTTGGTGCGATCGCTCGGCGGATCGAGCAGGGCGGTATGGTCCAGGCGGTCGACCGCTTCGGGCTCGACGGCATGCTGGCCTTGTGGACCCCCGCCGGAACCAATTGAGCGGTGCAAAGCGTGTCTTTTGGGCGCTTCCCGCTTTGCGGGAGTTGCCGAATGCCCCGTTCGGGCTATTTGTCACGCGCTTTCGCGACGCCCAAAATTGATTTAGCGTCTTGACAGTGCAAGCCATTTTCACGGAAATGGACTTCCGCAAGATCCCGGATCCCACTCTCGATGATCAAATCCGAACTTGTTCAGCGCATCGCCGAGCACAACCCGCACCTTTACCAGCGGGATGTCGAAAACATTGTAAACGCGATTCTCGATGAAATCGTCGCCGCCTTGGCGCGCGGCGATCGCGTCGAACTGCGTGGTTTTGGTGCGTTCTCGGTAAAGCACCGGCCGGCCCGTGCTGGCCGCAATCCCCGCACCGGCGAGCATGTGCCGGTCGATCAGAAGAGCGTGCCGTTCTTCAAGACCGGCAAGGAAATGCGTGAGCGCCTCAACCGCGACGGCGCCGAGGCGGATGCGCCCAAGGTCGACGCGCCAAAGGCCGACGCGTAAGCGCTGCGTCCACCGTTGCCGTGCTGCGGGTCATGCGCCCGCTCTAGCTCCATCGCTATGAGAGATGGTCATGCGAAAGTTCTTCACGGCGCTGGTCGTCATCCCGCTGGGGCTGATCTTCATCATTTTCGCGGTCGCCAACCGTCACTGGGTGACGGTCTCGTTTGATCCCTTCAATTCCGTGACGCCGACGGTCGCGGTCACGCTGCCGCTGTTCGTCGTCATCATCGCGGTGGCGATCCTGGGCGTCATCGCCGGCGGGATCGCGACCTGGTTCCGGCAGCGGCACTGGCGCCGTGCAAGCAGGCAGGGCGAGGCCGAGGTCCGCCGGCTGCGGGCCGAGGTGGACGAGCTCAGGGCTGCCGCCGCCACCTCCCGGGGCGACGCGCAGCGCCTTCCGGCGCCGGGCCGGCCTGGTTTTTACGGGGCTGCCGGGCGAGACAAGCATGGCGCGACGTTGTAGAACCCGCCCCGTCGGACCGGAGTTGCCCGGTTTCGGCTGTCCGAAACCCGTGTTGAGAGACCATGTCCCTGCTCGTCAAAATCTGCGGCCTGTCCACGCGCGAGACGCTCGACGTCGCGCTCGAGGCCGGCGCTGACATGGTCGGGTTCGTGTTCTTCTCTCCGTCGCCACGCCACATCAGCCTCGAGACCGCCCGTGAGCTCGGCAAGCAGGCCAAGGGCCGCGCCGTGAAGGTCGCGCTGACCGTCGACGCCGACGACGCGACCCTCGAAAACATCGTCGAGACGTTGCGGCCGGATATCCTGCAATTGCACGGCAAGGAGACCACCGCGCGGCTGCGCGACATCAAGCAGAAGTTCGGCCTGCCGCTGATGAAGGCGCTGCCGGTCGAGACCGCAGCCGACCTCGCGCCGCTGCCGGGCTATGCCACCGTCGCCGATCGCATCCTGTTCGACGCCCGTGCGCCGAAGGAGGCCACGCGGCCGGGCGGCCTTGGCGCGCCATTCGATTGGCACGTGCTGGAAAATCTCGACCTTGCTTTGCCGTACATGGTCTCCGGCGGGCTCAGCGCCGACAACGTCGTGGAAGCCGTCCGCGTCACCCGCGCCGGCGGCGTCGATGTCTCGTCGGGCGTCGAGCGCACGCCCGGCGTCAAGGATCCCGAGCTGATCCGCGCCTTCATCCGCGCCGCGCGCGCAACCCAAGAACTGATGGTTCGATGAATCAAAATCTGCCCAATTCCTTCCGCAGCGGGCCCGACGAGCGCGGGCATTTCGGCATTTTCGGCGGACGCTTCGTCGCGGAAACGCTGATGCCGCTGATCCTCGACCTGGAGAAGGCCTATGCCGAGGCCAAGGCCGATCCGGCGTTCCAGGCCGAGATGGACGGCCATCTCAAGGACTATGTCGGCCGTCCCTCGCCGCTCTATTTCGCCGAGCGTCTGACCGAGCATCTCGGTGGTGCGAAGATCTACTTCAAGCGCGAGGAGCTCAACCACACCGGCTCGCACAAGGTGAACAACGTGCTCGGCCAGATCATGGTCGCGCGCCGCATGGGCAAGAAGCGGATCATCGCCGAGACCGGCGCCGGCCAGCACGGCGTTGCAACCGCGACGCTGTGCGCGCGGTTCGGGCTCGAATGCGTGGTCTATATGGGCGCGGTGGACGTCGAGCGGCAGCAGCCCAACGTGATCCGCATGGAGATGCTGGGCGCCAAGGTGGTCCCGGTGCAGTCGGGAGCGCGAACGCTGAAGGATGCGATGAACGACGCGCTGCGCGACTGGGTCACCAACGTGCACAACACGTTCTATTGCATCGGCACGGTTGCCGGTCCTCACCCCTATCCAATGATGGTGCGCGACTTCCAGTCGATCATCGGCCACGAGACGCGCAAGCAGATGGAGGAGGCCGAGGGCCGGCTGCCGGATTCGCTGGTCGCCTGTATCGGCGGCGGCTCCAACGCCATGGGCCTGTTCCACCCGTTCCTGGACGATCCCTCGGTCGAGATCTTCGGCGTCGAGGCGGCCGGCCACGGATTGACCCAATTGCATGCGGCGTCGATCGCCGGCGGCCGCCCCGGCGTGCTGCACGGCAACCGCACCTATCTGCTGATGGACGAGGACGGCCAGATCACAGAAGCGCATTCGATCTCGGCGGGCCTCGATTATCCCGGCATCGGGCCAGAGCATTCCTGGCTGCATGAGGTCGGCCGCGTGACTTATCTGTCGGCGACCGACGATGAGGCGCTTGCGGCATTCCAGCTCCTGTCGCGGCTCGAAGGCATCATCCCGGCGCTGGAGCCTGCGCATGCCATCGCCAAGGTGATGGAGCTCGCGCCGAAGCGGCCTCGGGATCACCTGATGGTGGTCAACCTCTCCGGCCGCGGCGACAAGGACGTGCCGCAGGTCGGCGACATCTTGAAGGGCAAGAAGAAGTGACCACCCGTATCGACGCACGTTTCGCCGAGCTGCAAAAGCAGGGGCGCTCCGCCTTCGTCACTTTCGTGATGGCCGGCGATCCCGACCCGAAGACCTCGCTCGACATCGTCAAGGCGCTGCCGAAGGCCGGTGCCGACATCATCGAGATCGGCATGCCCTTCACCGATCCGATGGCCGATGGCCCGTCGATCCAGGCCGCCGGCCTGCGCGCGCTCAAGGGTGGCATGACCCTCAGGAAGACGCTGGAGATGGTGCGCGGCTTCCGCAAGGATGACGACGCCACGCCGCTGGTGCTGATGGGCTACTACAACCCGATCTACATCTATGGCGTCGACAAGTTCCTCTCCGATGCGAAGGCCGCCGGCGTCGATGGCCTGATCATCGTCGACCTGCCGCCGGAGGAAGACACCGAGCTCTGCATCCCCGCGTTGAAGGCCGGACTGAACTTCATCCGCCTGGCAACGCCGACGACCGACGACAAGCGGCTGCCCGCGGTGCTCGCGAACACCTCGGGCTTTGTCTATTACGTCTCGATCACCGGCATCACGGGAGCGGCGGCGGCCGACGCCAAGTCGGTCGCTGAGGCGGTGGCCCGGATCAAGCGCCACACCGCATTGCCGGTCTGTGTCGGCTTCGGCATCCGCACGCCGGAGACGGCGCGGGCGATCGCCGAGAATGCCAATGGCGCCGTGGTCGGCACCGCGCTGGTTGATGCCCTCAAGGGCAGCCTCGACGCCGATGGCCGTGCCACGGCCAGGACCGTGACCGCGGTGGCGGACCTCGTCGCCTCGCTGGCCCAGGGCGTCCGGGGCGCCAGGCAGGCCGCTGAATAAGCCACAATTTGCGGCAACATGGCCGCCGACGGCGGCTTGTCGGGTATCGCCCGGCCCGCCATATATCCACCTGATGCGGCACCGATCCGCATGTCGGAGCGAACCATGAACTGGCTCACCAACGTTGTCCGGCCGAAGATCCGCAACATCCTGCGCCGCGAGACGCCGGAGAACCTCTGGATCAAGTGCCCCGACTCCGGGCAGCTCGTGTTCTACAAGGATGTCGAGGCCAACCAGTTCGTCATCCCCGGCTCCAACTACCACATGCGCATGGGCGCGGTGGCGCGGCTGAAGTCGATCTTCGACAATGAGACCTGGTTCGACGTCGCGCTGCCCGACGTCACCGCCGATCCACTGAAATTCCGTGACGAGCGCAAATATGTCGACCGCATCAAGGATGCGCGGACCAAGACCGGGCTGAACGATGCGGTCAAGGTCGGCTACGGCAAGCTCGAAGGCGCCGGCGTCGTGGTCGCGGTGCAGGATTTCGATTTCATGGGCGGCTCGCTCGGCATGGCCGCGGGCGAAGCGATCGTGCGCGGATTGGAGCTCGCGGTTGAGAAGAAGTCGCCCTTCATCGTGTTCGCGGCGTCCGGCGGCGCGCGGATGCAGGAAGGTATCCTGTCGCTGATGCAGATGCCGCGCACCACCGTCGGCGTGCAGATGCTGCGCGAGGCCAGGCAGCCCTATATCGTCGTGCTGACCAATCCGACCACCGGCGGCGTCACCGCCTCCTATGCGATGCTGGGCGACGTGCATATCGCCGAGCCGGGCGCGCTGATCGGCTTTGCCGGCGCGCGCGTGATCGAGCAGACGATTCGCGAGAAACTGCCCGAGGGCTTCCAGCGCGCCGAATATTTGAAAGAGCACGGCATGGTCGACATGGTCGTGCATCGCCACGACATGCGCCCGACGTTGGCACGGCTGTGCCGCCTGCTGACCAAGTCGCCGGCGCTCGATACCGCGTCCAAATCCGCCGCAGGCGTCGCGAGCCCGGCCCAGATCGTCACGGCTCCGGAAACGGTGCCGGCCGCGCCGCACGCGTGAACGCATCAGCCGCCAGTCCACAACCCTCGTTCGAGGCGTTGATCGCGCGGCTGTCGGCGCTGCATCCTGAGCGTATCGACCTCAGCCTCGACCGCATGCACGGGCTGATGAAGCGGCTCGGCCATCCCGAGCGCAAGCTACCGCCTGTCATCCACGTCGCCGGCACCAACGGCAAGGGCTCGACGATCGCCTATTTGCGCGCGATCCTGGAAGCTGCCGGCCTGCGCGTGCATGTCTTCACCTCGCCCTATCTGGTGCGGCTCAATGAGTGCTACCGGTTGGGGGCCGTCGGCGGCGGCAAGCTCGTCGGCGACGACGAACTGCGCGCAACCCTCGAACATTGCGAACAGGTCAATGCAGGGAACCCCGTCACCATCTTCGAGATGGAGACCGCGGCGGCGTTCTGCCTGTTCTCAAAACATCCGGCCGACGTCGCGCTGCTCGAGGTCGGGCTCGGCGGCCGGCTCGATTCGACCAATGTGGTCGAAACTCCGCTCGCCTCCGTGATCGCGCCGATCAGCATGGATCACATGGAATTCCTCGGCGATACGCTGGCCTCGATCGCCGCCGAAAAGGCCGCGATCATCAAGCGCAAGGTGCCGGTGATCTCTGCCGAGCAGGCGCCGGACGCGATGGCCGTGGTCGAGGCCGCGGCCCACCGCTTGCGCGCGCCGCTGCATGCCGCGGGCCAGCAATGGCATGTCAGCGTCGAGCGCGGCCGACTGGTCTATCAGGACGAGCGCGGCCTGATGGATCTCGCCGCGCCAAAGCTGTTCGGCCGTCACCAGTTCGACAATGCCGGGCTGGCGATCGCGACATTGCGCGCCATCGATGCGTTCAAGCTCAACATGTCAGCCTATGAGGCCGGCATCGTCGGCGCCGAATGGCCGGCGCGGATGCAGCGGCTGGCGTCGGGCGCGCTGGTCTGCCAGGGGCCGCAGGGCTCTGAGGTCTGGCTCGATGGCGGGCACAATGCGGAAGGCGGCCGCGTCGCGGCAGCCGCGCTCGGCGACCTCGAGGAGCGCGTGTCGCGGCCACTCGTCGTCATCGCCGGCATGATGGGAAACAAGGATGCCGGCGCCTTCCTCGCCAATTTCGCCGGGCTGACCCGCCACATCATCGCGGTCCCCGTGCCCGGCCGTGACAACGGCATGCCGCCGGATCGACTGGCCGATGCCGCGCGTGCGCTCGGCATGCGCGTCGAGATCGCAAGCGGCGTCGACGCCGCGCTGCAGCGGCTCGCCACGCTCGCCTACGAGATTCCGCCGCGTATCCTGATCACCGGGTCGCTCTATCTCGCCGGCCCCGTGCTCGCCGCCAACGGCACGCCGCCTGCATGATCAATCTCGTGTCCCGGGTAGGTACGAGGAGCAACTGAGATCATGCGTTTTGCCGCGATCGCCGACGTCCACGGCAACTATCTCGCACTCGATGCCGTGATCGCCGACATCCGCGCGCAGGGCATTGCCGACATCGTCGATCTCGGCGACATGGCGAGCGGTCCGCTCGACGCGCGGCGCACGATGGATGCGCTGATGGCGCTCGATGCCGTGCACGTGCTCGGCAATCACGACCGCTACCTGATCGACCGTCCGCCGGAGAAGATGGGGTCGTGGGACCGGCCGGCGCATGCGCAGCTCGACGCGCGGCATCTCGACTGGCTGCGCACGCTGCCGGCGACGCGTGTGTATCGCGACGAGGTCTTCCTCTGCCACGCGACACCCAAGGATGACGAGACCTACTGGCTGGAAACCGTGCTGCCGAGCGGCGAGGTCTGCATGGCTTCGCTTGAGACGATCGAGGCGAAAGCCGCAGGTGTCACGCACCCGCTGATCCTCTGCGCCCACAGCCACATCACGCGCGCGGTGCGGCTTCGCGACGGCCGGTTGATCGTCAATCCCGGCAGCGTCGGCTCGCCCGGCTATCGCGACGTCCATCCCTATCCGCACGTCGTCGAGGCAGGCTCGCCCGACGCGCGCTATGCGATCCTCGAACGGATCGACCGCGCCTGGCACGTCACATTCCGCCACGTGCCATACGACCACGCGGCAATGGCGGCGCTGGCGCGGCAGAACGGCAAGCCGGAGCTGGCATCGGCGCTGGCGACGGGGTGGATCAGGTAGGCTCGTCGCTTGTAGCCCGGATGCAGCGAAGCGAAATCCGGGGCAATCTGTCCGCGGCAGCAGCTTCCCGGATTTCGCTGCGCTCCATCAGGGCTACGGATCAAAACAAAACGGCCGGCGATGTGCCGGCCGTTTCGCAAATCAGCAAATTTGAAGCGGATCAGACCGCAGCGGAAATCCACTGCTGCAGTTTGGCCTTCGGCGCGGCGCCGACCTGACGCGACGCCATCTCGCCGCCCTTGAAGATCATCAGGGTCGGGATCGACATCACGCCATATTTAGACGCGGTCTTCGGGCTCTCGTCGACGTTGAGCTTCACGATCTTGACCTTGTCGCCCATCGCGCCGGAAATCTCGTCAAGGGCCGGGGCGATCATGCGGCAGGGACCGCACCACTCGGCCCAGAAGTCGACGACCACCGGCCCGGTCGCCTTGAGCACTTCGGCTTCGAAATCGGCGTCAGAAACCTTGCCAACGGCCATGGGATACCTCGTTCGGTTGAAACAAAGGGACGCCTGAGAATCGCGCCCCGGGAGCATGGGGCAAACCTATGAACGCGGTCTTGCCGGGTCAAGCTTGGTCACGCTGACATGATCTTATGCCAGGGTGGCGTCCAGCGCGGGGGCGGAAATCTCCATCATTTCAGGTGTTTCCGTCCATAGCAGCGCGGCGCGGACCGGCAGCTGGGGATAAAGCTTCGACAGCACCGCCCGGTACAGCGCGAGCTGCCGGACATAACCCTTCGGCGCATCGGCGGCGGTTTGGGGCGGGGCGTGGTTGGTCTTGAAATCGACGATCAGGACCTCCGTGGGCGTCACCACGAGACGGTCGATCTGGCCCGAGACCAGTGCCTTCGGCTGGCCCGGCAGGGCCAGGCGTCCGACGATCGAGACTTCGGCCCGGCTGCCCGGCGCAAACACCGCCGCGAAGCGCGCATCCGCGATCAGGCGGAGCACCTGTTGGGCCAGCGCTGCGCGCTCCTCCTCGCTCCAGCCGTCGGCATTGCGGGCGAGGTAGAACAGCGCAGCATCGCGGCGCCGCTCGGCGGCGACATCGGGGAGCGACTGCAGCAGGCGGTGCACCAGCGTGCCGCGTTGCAGGGCACGAGCGCGCAGCGTGACGGATTCGCCGGTCCGCACGTGATGGCGGTCGTCATCGGCAGGATCCGACGGACGTAGCAGGCCCGCCGCGGACGCTTCCGGCGCGGCTGGCACGCGCAGCCACGTCGGCAGCGCGATGGCTGGCGCCGTCGCCGCCGCCGCCGGGGCGCCCGTGACGGCAGCGCCGTCCTCGGGACGCGAATATCGCTTGATCTTGCCGGCCGGCGTCTCCAGCCCCTCGAGCTTGAGCCCGGAATTGGCGAGGCCTTTTGTGATCAGGTCGTACCAGGAGGATTTTCGCACCGTGTTCATGTTGCCGGGCATGCAGCCGCCGACAACCAGGCGATCGGCCGCGCGGGTCATCGCGACATAGAGCAGGCGGCGATATTCATCCTCAGTGTCGCCGAGCATCGCCTTGCGCGCGTCGGCGACGACGGGTGGGTCCTCCGCCTTCTTGCCTGCCCACACCATGACGCCGGGGGCATGTGGCGCGGCATTGCCCTGCGGCAGATGGATCAGCCGCAGGCGCTGCGTGTCCGATGGCGAGGTCGTGGTATCGACCATGAAGACGACAGACGATTCCAGTCCCTTGGCACCGTGCACGGTCATGACGCGGACCTCGTCGCGCGAGATCTCCATGTCGCGCTTCACCTCGGTGTCGGCGGCGCGCAGCCAGGCGACAAAGCCCTGCAGCGAGGCCGGCGCCTTGCGCTCGTAGCTCAGCGCGAGCTCGAGGAATTCGTCGAGCGCGTCATTGGCCTCGTGCCCGAGCCGCCGCAGGATGCGGGCGCGGCCGCCGTCGCCGCCGAGCAGCCAGGCGTAGAAGGCGAACGGCGTCTCGCTGGCAAAGCGTCGTTCGCATTGCGCGAGGCGGCCGAGCGCGGCGGCGAGGCGCTCGTCGGTTGCTGCCTGCGCGCTGAGCGCCTCGCGCAGTGATCCCCGGCGCTGCCAGGCGAGCTTGAACAAATCGTCGTCGGTGAGGCCGAACAGCGGGCTCTTCAAGGCCACCGCAAGCGCGAGGTCGTCCTGCGGCAGCAGCAATGCGTCGGCGAGGTTCATCAGGTCGATGATCGCGATGTGCTCGGTGAGCTTGAGCCGGTCGGCGCCGGCGACCGGAATGCCGGCATGCTTCAGCGCCTGGATCACCGCATCGAACGCGTTGCCGCGCCGTCGCACCAGGATCAGCATGTCGCCATAGCGCAGCGGCCGCCGCGCCCCGGCGCTGCCGGTCATGGTGCCGCTGTCGACCAGCCGCTTGATCTCGGCCTGGATCCGCTTTGCCAGCTTCACTTCCGGGCTTGTCACCGACACGCCGTCGAACGGCGCGCGCCAGCCCTCGATGTCCTGCCGGTCGTCGGCAACCGCGAGATCCCACAGCTCGATCAGGCTGGGACCTGCGTCGGCCATCGCATTGTGGATCGGGTAGCCGTTCTCGACCGCATGGATGCTGCGAAAGATCTCCTGCTCGCGGAACACATGGTCGACCGAGTGCAGGATCGTGGATCCCGAGCGGAACGAATAGGTGAAGGACACAGGATCGAACTTCAGCCCGGCATCCTCGAACCGCCGCTTCAGCTCGCGGCGGCGCAGGTCGAATTCGCGCGGCGCCGCGCCCTGGAACGAGAAGATCGACTGCTTCTCGTCGCCAACCGCGAACACGGTGCGCACCAGGCCGTCGCGCGCGCCGGCGCCGGATGTGAACTCCGAGATGATATGCGCGACGATGTCCCACTGCCGTGGGCTCGTGTCCTGCGCCTCGTCGATCAGCA
The DNA here is from genome assembly GCF_042430365.1 of Bradyrhizobium erythrophlei. Lineage (GTDB taxonomy): Bacteria > Pseudomonadota > Alphaproteobacteria > Rhizobiales > Xanthobacteraceae > Bradyrhizobium > Bradyrhizobium erythrophlei. The sequence goes on along the minus strand of NZ_JBHMET010000268.1, from coordinate 32,432 downwards.
CATGGTCGACGCCGCGGTCGAGCTTGTAGTGAACCCAGCCGGAGGAGACACGGTCGAGCATCTCGAGCGTCTTGTCGATCAGGTCGTCATAGTCGAGCAGGCCCCGCTCGAGCTTTTCGCGGCGGTAATGCGCCGCAGCCGCCGTCGCGATATGGAGCAACGCCTCGGTGCGGTCGCGCACCGTCACCGCGCGGCGACGCTCGATCAGGGGCAGGATGCGGCGGATTTCCGCCTCGAACAGGCGGCCGATCGTGGGATTGCTGTCGCAGAATTTCTTCGTCACCACCGACTTGCGCGGCGTGCGTTCGGCGTTGGTCAGGAACACGGCAAGATAGGCGTCGAGCTGCGCGGCGCCGGTGAACGCCACCGCTTCGCGCAACCTTGCCGCCTGGTCCTGGTCCGACTTGCTGCCGGTGTCGAGGACCTCGGCGATCTCCTCCCAGCCCGCGCGCCTGAGATAGGGGCCATCGACGATCTCGCGCTCGACGTCCTCGATGCGATCGTCGGGAGATACCCCGAGCGCGGCCGACAGTTGCGCGGCGGCGGCGGCCGCGTTGCCGGCGGTATCGGTCCAGGCCATGAAGTGATCGCGGCTCAGGCAGGCCTCGCGCACCACTTCCTTGAAGGTGACGTCGGCGGCGTTTGCCATCGCCGTCCTCAGCGCGCGGCCGATTGCACTATCGGGAATGCGCGAGGCTTCGAGGAACACCGCGAGATTGGCGCGCTCCATCATCTCGTTCTGGTCGCGGTCATCGAGCACGGCAAAGCGCGCCGGCACGTTGGCCTCGAACGGGAACTGCTGCAAGAGCCGCGTGCACAGCGCGTGGATGGTCTGCACCTTCAGCCCGCCCGGCGTCTCCAGCGCGCAGGCGAACAGCGTTCGCGCATCGCGCCTGAGCCGCGCAGTCGGATGCGGGATGCCGGCCTCGCGGATCGCGGCATCGAGCGCGGCATCATCCAGTGTCACCCAGTGCCCGAGCGTCGTGAACACGCGCTCGGCCATGTTGGCGGCAGCCGCCTTGGTGAAGGTGATGCAGAGGATCTTCTCCGGCGGCACGCCCTCGAGCAGCAGGCGGATCACCCGTTGCACAAGGACGTGCGTCTTGCCCGAGCCGGCATTGGCCGAAACAAAGGTCGACGCCTTCGGATCGGACGCGCGCGCCTGCGCGTCGCGCACCGCAAGCGGGATGGGACGGGGCGCCTTCACCATTCCTCGATCCCCAGGCCGCCGGCCGCGGACCATTCCTTGATGCGGGCCAGGTCGTCATAGGTGCCGTAGCGGTTCGCCCACATCGACAGGTTCAGCGAGGTGTAGGCCTGCTTCTCGTCGTCGAAGGCGCGGATTAGGGCCTCGAGCTTGCGCAGCGCGCCGTCGGCGGCTTCATCGGGCGGCTGCGGCGTATCGTTCGGGCGGATCTTCAATTCCAGCGAACGCTCTTCGCCGGGCGGGTTGTTGCCGCTGAGCCTGACATAGACGAGCTCGCCGACCGAGGAATCAGCGGAGATGTCGGCAAAGCCGCCCTCGCGCAGGATCGCGGCCTCCAGCGTGAGCTGCGGCGACAGGCCCATGCGCACCTGTTTTCCGGTCGGCGGCTGCCCGGTCTTGTAATCGAGCAGCGCAAAGCTGCCGTCGCGGCGCCGCTCGATGCGGTCGGCGCGCGCAGAGAGGACGAAGGTGCGCTCATTGTCGAGAGGAATGCCGATCTCGCCCCTGATCTCGGCCTTGATTCCGTCGATGTTGCCGCGCCGCGCCGTCTCCCATTCCGCAAACCACGTCGCGATCCGCTGGAAGCGCGGCCACCACAGCGCGCGCGCCTCCGGGCGCTCCATCAGCGGCGCGAAATGCTTGGCGCCGATCTCGCGCAGCGTGCGCATGGTGTCGTCGGGCAGCGCATCGGCATAGGCTTGCGTGAATTCGCCGAGCGCCTCGTGGATCGCCGAGCCGCGATCGGCCGCCGACAGCGGCATGTCGACGGGATCGAGCGGATCGAGCCTCAGGATGTAGCGGGCGTAGATCGTGTAGGGATCGCGCAGCCAGTCCTCGATCGCGGTCACCGACATCTTCAGCGGCCGTGTCGCGCGCGGCGGGCGCGGCTCCGGCTGATCGATCGGCTTGACCTCGTTTGGCCGGTCGAGCTCGGCGGCATACTGCACGTAGATGTCGCCCGCCGTTTTCGCGACCTTCCAGCGCGCGTCGCCCGCGACCGCTTCCAGCCGATGCAGGAAGCGCGAGGCGACTGCCGGCGCGCCGCCGACCTTGGCCGCGTGGGTCAGGATCACCTCGTCATGGCCGAGCAGCTGCGCGAAGTCGTGCGCGGAGAGGCCGATGCGCCGCTCGGGAAGATCGAGCCCGAGCTCATGCCGCATCGGCCGGCTCAGCCAGGGATCGATCCGCGGCGCCGGCGGCCACACGCCCTCGACCAGGCCGCCGAGGATGACGCGATCGGATTCGGTCAGCCGCGCCTCGAGCTGGCCGAAGATGTTGAGTTGCGCGTGGGAGGATTCCGGCCGCCGCACCATGCGGTCGGCGAACGCGGCCTGAAACACCTCGGGATAGTCGGCAAGCGGCGTCATCAGCCCGCTCGGCTGCTGTTTTGCAAGGAGATCATCGAAGGCGGATGCCAGCGCGGCACCCGCGCGCTCCTCGAACACGACGGCGATGCCATGCTGGTCTGAAGACAGCGCCAGCAGCGCGTCGCGATGGCGCGAAGCCAGTTCAGCGAAATCATACGGTTTTGATGACGCCATGCTTTCGAGCGGCGCCAATGCGGCCTGCAGCTTCGCGATCAGGGCCTGCGCCCCGTTGAGGTCGTTCTCCCGCAAGCGCGCGCGCTGCTCCTGCGCATGCAGCGAGGAGGTTTCGCCGCTGTTGAGCTTCACGAGCTCGGCACGGAAGCGCTCGAAATCCCGCGCCAGCCCACCGGTGCCGGCCTGCGGCCGCGTGCCGCGCAACAGCGCAATTTCGAGCACTTCGATCGCGCGTTTCAATGCGCCTTGCGCGCCGCCGAGCCGGAACAGCGGATGTTTCAGCAGCGCCAGCAATGTCGGCGGCTCCAATCCATTGGCGGCCGCCTCCGCGGTCAGCCGGGCGAACACACCGGCCGGCGTCTCGATCAACGCGTCACCGCCGGAATCGTCGAATTCGAGATTCCAGCGCGTCAGCGAGGCCATCACGCGGCGCGCCAGCGCGCGGTCCGGCGTCACCAACGCGGCCGACTTACCGAGATGCCGCGCCTCGCGCATCGCGACCGCGATCGCGAGCGCCTCCATTTCGGGATTGGGCGCCTCGACCACGGCAAGGTTGGTCATGCCAGCGGAAATACGTTCGATGATTTCCGGCCGCTCCAGCCGGTCGTGCCACTGCGCGGTCGCAGTCGACGGCCGCATCGTTTCCGACACCAGCACGTCGCGGCCGTGCGGCGCCGCTTCGGCGAGGCTCTCCACATCGCCACGCCTGATGCCGAAGCGGTCGAGCAAAGCGTGCATCGCGAATTGCGGATGGTTCGACGAAGGCGGCGTGGTGAACCGACCCTCCGCATTGCGTTCGCCGCCAATCGTCCGCCAGGATTCCTCGTCGAGATCGGTGTCGAGCCCGGGCAGCACCACCGCGCCGTTTCGAAGCTTCGCCACCGCGTGCAGGAATTTTGCGGTTGCCGGCATCGAGCCGGTCGAACCGGCCGCGATCACGGGACCTGCGTGATGCGCGGTCAGCCGCGTTGCTTCGGCCTCGATCAGGAGGTCGCGCCGCGCCGCCGGCTCGATCCGGCCGATCTCCTTCAAGTAGTTCGGCCACGCGTCGCGCGCGATGCGCAGGAATTCGAGCGAATGCTGCCAGTATTTGTCGAGCTGGTCCGGCACCAGCCGGTCGAGTGCGCGCCAGTCGACGCCGCGCGTGACCATGTCGTCCATCAGCCGCGCGAGGTCGCCGGCCAACTGCAGCGTGGAGGCCGGGCCACCGACCACCAGCGGCGACGACACCGGCGTCTTCGCCCAGGCCGCCACCAGATGCGCGAGCGTCAGCCGCCGCTCGAGCTCGCCGAGTTTCGGCGGAATATCGAGCGGGACCACACCGCCATACTCGTCCGACGGGTCGGCGAAGGCGAGCTCGTCCTCATCGATGTCGCCGAGCGCGACAATGCGCGGCAGCACCGCGGCATCGGCATCGAGCACGTCGAGGAATATCTCGCGCGCCAGCCGCCCGGCGCGCCGGGTCGGCAGATAAAGCGTCGCATTGGCGAGATTGGCCGGCTCCTTGCGCGCCTCGAATCCTTCGACCAGCCGGCCGTCGACCAACGCGGAGATGACGGTGCGCAGGAACGGCGCAGAGACGGGAACGCTGAAAACGCGCATGGGCTGCCTGATTCGGAATCAGGCGCCACTATAAGGAGCGGCGACCGCCATTAGCCACCCCTGTCATCGTCAGCCGGCTCGGCGTTGTCGCTTGCATGGCCGCCTGCGCCGGTCAGCCGACCAGCGCAGCGGCTGACGGCATCCAGAAACCATCGCAGCGCAGGATCGTCGGCCGCGCGTCTTGTATGGACGAGGTCAATTGCGAAGGCGGGGATGTCGAAGGGCGGCGGGACGACGGCAATTGCGGCGATGTCGGTGAAACGCCGGGCCACGCGTTCGGCCAGCGTGGCGACGAGGTCGGTGCCGGCCACCACGAAAGGAACAGCCACGACATGCGCAAGCGTCATCGCAACCCGTCGCTTCAGCCCATGGCGGGCCAGAAGGCCGTCGATCACGCTCGGCAGGCCGTCGCCGCCGGCCGCCGAGAACAAGGCGTGCGGCAAGGCCGCGTAGTCCTTGAGGTTCAGACCCGCAGAGCCCCGCGCACGGGTCGCGTCGCGGATGCAGACAAAACGCTCAACGAATAGCCGATGCCGAAGGCAGCGCGGCGAATCCGCCAGATGGCCGCCGATCAGCGCGTCGAGCTCGGCGCGCTCCAGCTTCGCCAGAGCAGATGTCGCATCGGTGAGCGGACGCACGGCGAGGTCGATACCCGGAGCTTCCCGGCGCAACAGACGGGTCAGCTCCGGCACAACGACGAGATCGCCGTAATCGGTCGTGGCAATCGTGATGCGCCGTTGCGCGGTGGACGGATCAAAGCCCTTGTCGGGCGCGAGCACGCCCCGGATCTGCCGCAACGCATCCCCGATGGGTCCTGCGAGTGCCAGCGCCTTTTCGGTCGGCTGCATGCCGGCGCCGGCGCGCAGGAACAGCTCGTCCGCAAACAGCGCCCGCAATCTCCGCAACGCGCTGCTCATCGAAGGCTGGGCCAGGCCGATGCGCTCGGCCGCGCGCGTGACGTGGCGCTCCTCCATCAAGGCCTCGAAGGCGACCAGCAGGTTGAGATCGACGGCGGATAAATTCATAGTAGCAATAATGCTTATAGTAATAATCGATTTCAACAATGAATTGGTCGTCCCTATGCTTTGCCGCAGGACATAACGACGGGGCGGAGTGGCATGGGCCGATTCCTCGCAAGGCTGATGCCGCACGGGCCGACATTGCTGATCATCGGGGTCTTCGCCGGGCTGGCTTTCCCGGCCCTGGCGGACGCCGTGCGCCCGCTGATGGCGGCCACGATCTTCGTTCTCGTGCTCGGGACCTTCCTTCGGGTCGATGGCGGAGCCTTCCGACAGGCGTTGCGGCGGCCGCTGGTGTCGCTGCTGTTGCCCACGCTCGCCATGGTGGCCTGTCCGCTGCTGGTCGGCCTCGCGGCGCAAGGCAGCGGATCTCGGGCGGAGTTGACGATCGCGCTGGTGCTTTCGGTTTGCGCTCCGCCCTCGAGCGGCACGGCGGCGGTCGCGCGAATGCTGCGGCTCGATGCGACCATCCCGCTTGCCGTTACGCTGCTGTCGATGGCGCTGGCGCCGATCACGGTGCCGCTGATCGCGGCATGGTTCGCAGGCCTCGCGCTCGACCCGCTTGTTCTGGCGGCAAGGCTAGCGCTGCTGGTCGGCGGCGCGGGCGCGACGGCATTGCTGCTTCGTCGCTACGCCAGCGAACGATTGGTGCAGCATTCGCGCGCCATTGACGCCGCGGTGCTCGCCGCGCTGTTGCTCTTTGCCATTTCGACGATGGCCGGGGTGCGTGCGCAGATCGAAGCGCAGCCTGTGGCCGCGCTCACCTGCATCGGCCTTGCTTTCGCCTGCAATCTCGGCCTGCAAGTATTCGGCGCGTTGCTGATGCCGGGCGGGTTGACCGAGCGGCTGTCGACCGGTCTCACTCTCGGCAACCGCAATGTCGGGCTGGTCTGGTCGGCGATGGGCACGGCAGTGTCGCCAATGACGGTCCTGTTCTTCGCGGCGACGCAATTCCCGATCTACATGACACCGCGCTTGATCGAGATGCTGGTTCGGCGCATGCGAAAGGAGAATTCCGCACCATGAGCGCCATGATCCTGACCGAAGAGCTTGCCGTCCGTTTTGCCCGCGTCGCGCTCGGCCATGTCGGGCGCGAATACCCCAACAAGCCGGACCATGTGCTGGCCGGGCCGCAGGACGCGCGCACGCCGCGCGAACTGCATCCCGTCTTCTACGGCAGCTATGACTGGCATTCCTGCGTCCACAGCTACTGGATGCTCGCCCGTTTGCTGCGTCGTTATCCGCGATGCGAAGTGGCGGATGATATCCGTGCCCTGTTCGACGCGCAGTTCGTTGCAGAGAAAATCGCGGTCGAATGCGCCTATCTGGCGGCCCCGACGGCGCGCGGCTTCAAGCGGCCCTATGGCTGGGGTTGGCTGTTGAAGCTCGCAGCGGAACTCTCTCAGCTCGAGGAGCCACGCTGGCGCGCGCAACTAGCCCCGCTCGCCGAGATGTTCGCGCAACGCTTTCGCGACTTCCTGCCGCTCGCCAGCTATCCGGTGCGCGTCGGCACCCATTTCAATACGGCCTTTGGGCTTCGCATGGCCGCGGATTACGCCACAGCGACGCGGGACGGCGAGTTCGGCATCTTGTTGCGGGACACGGCACTGCGCTGGTACGGCGCGGATGAGGATTGCCCCGCCTGGGGCGAACCAAGCGGCGACGACTTCCAGTCTTCCGCGCTGATCGAGGCGGAGTGCATGCGTCACCTGCTGACGCCTGATGCGTTCCTGCCCTGGTTCGATCGCTTCCTGCCCCGGCTTTCGCGGTGCGAACCCGCGACGCTGTTCCGGCCCGCCACCGTCACCGATCGCACCGACGGCAAGATCGCGCATCTCGATGGGCTCAATCTCAGCCGCGCCTGGTGCTGGCGAGCCTTGGCCGAAGCGTTGCCGGAGGACGATGCCCGCCGCCCGATCCTGCAGGAGGCCGCGCGGCGCCATCTCGATGTCGGCCTGCCCCACATTGCCGGCGACTATATGGGCGAGCACTGGCTGGCGAGCTTCGCCGTTCTCGCCATCGACGATGATCGTTGATCTCTAGGCCACGCTCTCGAGGAAAGCCTCTTCCGCGGCCTGGACCGCGTCGGGAGTTCCGACATGCATCCAGACGCCATCGAGGCGCAGGCCGAACAGCCGCTCCTGCTCGTTGGCGCGGTCGAACATCTTGGTCAGCGAGAACTCGCCTTTCGGCGCATCGGCAAACTGCGCCGGCGACATGATGGCCGCGCCCGCATAGACGAACGGCACCACCTGGTGCTCGCGCCGCTTGCGCAGCGCGCCATCAGGCATCATCGCGTAGTCGCCGCGGCCGCCATAGCCGATGCTCGATGTGGTCGGTGCCATCAACAGCAGGATATCCATCCGCGCGGGATCGAAGGTCTCGGCGAGCCGCGTCAGGTTGGAGCGCACGCCGTCGATCCACATCGTGTCGGCGTTGAGATGGAAGAACGGCGCGTCGCCGAGCAGCGGCAGCGCCTTCACGACCGCGCCGCCGGTGCCGAGCACCTGGTCGCGCTCGTCGGAGATGATCACGCGCGGGCGGCTGCGGGTCTTGACGTGTTCGATGATCTGGTCGCCGAGGTAGTGCACGTTGACCACAGCTTCGGTGACACCGGCGCCGGCGAGCTTGTCGAGCACGTGGTCGAGCAGCGGCTGGCCCGCGACGCTGACCAGCGGCTTCGGCATCGTGTTGGTCAGGGGGCGCATGCGGACGCCGAGGCCTGCGGCGAGCACCATGGCTTTGTGGGGGGTAACGGGCATTTTCCGGACGGTCTCGGTCATCATCTCTCCGCGCCGCCGATCATACCACGGCGATTCGGCAAGCACATCGATCAGACGCCATAGTCATCGGACATGACGGCCGTAAGACGGCAAAGGGCGATGGAAGGCTAAGCGTCGGCGGCTTGCGTGCCGCGCTTGGCCGTTTTCTTCTTCTTGTCGCCTTGTTTCAGGAAATTGACGCCGATCTGGTCGCCATTGACCCATGCCAGCTCGCAGCGGCGATATGCCAATCCTGTGGACGACAGCAGAAGGAAAAATTCTTTCAGGTGCAGGCCCTCGACCGAACCCTCGACGGTGAGCTTGGCGCCGGTCTCGGACACGTCCTCCATGACGCAGTCGCGCCGCCAGGTGCCGTCGATGCCCATCATGTGAGCCGCGAAGCCGCGCTCAAATGTGACCCGATCGCCCCTGCGACGCTCCGACGGCATGTTTGGTCCCGCTCCAAATCCGGCCGCCCCAAGAACGGAGCAGGGCCTGGATCAGCTTAGGCGGTCGTTGGCTAACAACCCGTAAACTACGGTACCGGAGGAGGGACGTTGGCGGCGTACCAGTCGCGGAACTCGGCCAGCGCCGGATGGGCCAATGACCGATTGAGGTAGGTCCAGATCCGCGGCAGGTGCTTCAGGTATTGCGGTTTGCCGTCGCGCCGGTTGAGCCGCGCGAAAGTCCCGAGCAGCCGCGTGTTCCGCTGTGCCGACATGATGGCGTAGAGCTCGGCGAGGCCGGCCGGATCGAAGCTCTCGTCGGTCGCACGCCGCGCCTTGATGTAGCGGGTCAGAAGCGACAGCTCGAGCTGCTCGGGGATGTCGAGCCGCGCATCCTGCAGTAGCGACACCAAATCGTAGGCGCCAGGGCCGAGCAGCGCGTCCTGGAAATCGATGATGCCGACGCGCAGGATCCCAGTGCGCTCGGCCAGCCAGATGATGTTCGGCGAATGGAAGTCGCGCATCACCCAGGTCCGCGGCGCGGCGGCGGGCTTTTGCAGAATGGTGCGCCACATCGCGAAGAACTCGGCGCGGAGCTGGTCGCTCGGCTCGACGCCGCGATCGGGCATGTACCATTCGAGCATCAGCCCGATCTCGATCAGCCAGGCGTCGATATCGAACACCGGCATATCGTAGGTCGTCTCAGCCGTCAGGGGCAAATGTTCAGGCAGCACCTCGCGATGCAGGGCCGCCAGCATGTCGGTCGCCGCCTCGTAGCGCTCGGTCATCGGGCGCGGCGGATCGCCTTCGATGACACCGGCGTTGCCGAAATCCTCGGTGATGAGGAAGCCGGATTCGAGATCGCTATGCCGGATCGCAGGCGCCGAGAAGCCGTGCTTGCGCAGGCCGTTGCCGATCGCGACGAACGGCCTCACATCCTCGGCGAGATGCACCGCCGCGCTGTACGACTTGCCGTCATAGATCGCCGGACCGTCGGGGCGCCGCGGCGAGTTCATCAGGATGACGCTGCCGTCGGCGGTGCGCAGCCGCGCATAGGAGCGCGTCGAGGCGTCGCCGGGCATGCGCTCGCGCCTGGCGTCGATATAGCCTGACTTGTCGAGGAACTGGCGCAGCAGCTGCAGCCGCGTGACCTTTGCCGCGGCCCTGCCGTGACCGGTGATCTCCGCCGCGCGCGCGGTCGATCCCAGCGCCGGGCGATGGCTGAAGGCGAAATCGATGCGGTCGGCGGGCAGCGCGTCCGGTGCGCGCTCCGGCCACTCGATCAGCGCCACGATGTCCTCGGGCAGCGGCGACAGCCCGATCTCCTCGAGCTCGCTCGCATCGTTGATTCGGTAGAGGTCGGCATGAACCAGCGGAAACGACGGCAGGTCGTAGGTCTGCGCCAGCGTGAAGGTCGGGCTCGGCACCTCAAGCGTATCGTCGTCGGCGAGATAGCGGATCAGCGCGCGCGCAGCCGCGGTCTTGCCGGCGCCGAGATCGCCCGACAGCGTGATCACGTCGCCGGCGCCGATCAGCAGTGCGAGATCGGCCATCAGCTCGGCTGTCGCGGTTTCGTTCGCGAGTGCGACGGAGAATGTGGTGGAGGCGATCATTCCGCGGCGTTGCGATGCGCGGTCTGGTCGATCGGGAAGTCGCAGGTCACGGTCGTGCCCTTGCCAACGGTCGAATCGACGCGCACCCGCCCGCCATGCAGTTCGACAAAGGAGCGCACCAGCGACAGGCCGAGCCCGGCGCCGCGATGCCGCGAGCCGTGAGAGTGGCTCTCGAACCAGTTGAAGACCTTGTCCCGCATCTCGGGCGGAATGCCGGGGCCGGAATCGGTGACCGCGAACACGACGCTATGCTCGGTCCGCCGCGCGCTGATCGTGACGGTGGCGTCATGCGGCGAGAAGCCGACGGCATTGGCGAGCAGGTTGTAGAGCACCTGCACCACGCGCCGCTCGTCGCCGACGAAGCCGCCGATGTCGGGCTCGACATCGACCTTGAGCGCGATGCGGTCGGTCGCAAGCCGGTCCTGGATGCCTTCGGCGGCGTCTTCGATTGCCTTGCCGATATTGACCGGGCCGAGCTCGAGCTTCATCGCGCCGGCGTCGATGGTCGCGAGATCGAGGATGTTGTTGGTCAGCGCCAGCAGCGCGTTGGTCGATTTGGTGACGTAGTCGAGATATTCGGCCTGCTTCGGCGTCAGCGGGCCGGTCGAGGGGTCGCTGAGGAAATGCGCGAAGCCGATGATGGTGGTCAGCGGCGCGCGCAGCTCATAGGAGACGTGGTGGACGAAGTCCACCTTCATCTGGTCGGCGGCTTCCAGCGCCTCGTTGCGCTCGCGCAGCGCGCGCTCGACATTCTCGGTATCGGTGATGTCCTGGAACGTCAGCAGCGTGGCGCCGTCGGGCAGCGGCATCGTCATGCAGTCGAGCACGCTGCCGTCCTTGCGCTCGAGCTTGAGCGCGACCTGCGCGCGGTTCTCGATCGCAGTGATGGACTCCCGCAATGTCCGCCAGGTCAGCGCATCGTCAAAGAGCGGCTTGCACAGCGCTTCCACGGTCTCGATATGCGGTCGCTCGCGCAGCGCGTCGGGCGACAGTTTCCACAGCTTGGCGAAAACCGGATTGAACAGCTGCGCGCGGCCGTTGCTGCCGAACACGGCGACTGCCTCGGCCAGATTGTCGAGGGTTTCGCGCTGCACCCGCGTCAGTCCGTCGAAGCGGCGCGCAAGATCGAGGCTTTCGGTGACGTTGTCGAACAGATAGGTGACGCCGCCTTCGAGGTTCGGCGTGGTGACGACGCTGACCGCACGGCCGTCGGGCAGGAACCAGGTGTAGGTCTCCGATTCGACCGCGCGATAGGCCTCGTGCAGCTTGGCCTTCCAGGCGCGGAAGTCCGGCTGCTCCGGCAGTTTGCGGTTGGCGCGCAGGCGGTCGAGGATGCTCGAATCGTCCGGATTGCTGTCGAGGAAGGCCTGGTCGAGGTCCCACAGCCGCCGGTAGGATTCGTTGTAGAAGGAGAGCCGCCGGTCGGCATCGAACACGGCGACGCCGGAGGAGAGTTGGTCGAGGGTGCGCCGGTGCGCCTCGACCATCCGCGTCATCGCAGCGCGCAGCGCCGCCGCCTCGCTGGCGTCGATCGCGATGCCGGCGCTGCCGCCGTTCAGCTTGAGCGCCTGCACGTCGTAGATCCGCCGCTCGCCGCTGACGACGATCGGCAGGCGCGCGGCATAGCTTGCATTGTCGTTGAGCGCCCGGGCCATGTCGGTGCGCTGGTCACTCTCGAGCAGTTCGAGGTTGCGATGGAGCGCGTCGGTGAAGCTCTTGCCTTCGGTCGCGCGGACATAGGCGCTGTTGGCGTAGCGCAGATTTCCTTCGAGGCTCTTGGCCCAGATCGGCCAGGGCGCGGCCGCGGCGAAGTCGCGCAACAGCTCGGTCTCCTCCTGCAGCGTCTTGTAGCGCAGGTTCGATTCGGCGAGTTCGCGGCGCAGGCCGCCGAGCTCGCGGATCCGCACGATGGCCTGTCCCCCAATCGCGCGGCCCATCGCCTCGATGGCGCGGCCGGCCGATGTCGAGAGGTTGAGCAGGAACGCCTCGCCCTTCTCGCGCAGCGCGTCGACCGCGTGATCCATTTGCAGCGCCGGCTCGGGCGGCAGCCAGGTGCCGAAGGCGAGGATGCGCTGCGGGGACCCTTCCTGCGACATCACGAGCGAGATGTCGCCCGAGATCTGCGGGCGGTTGTCGCCGGCGTTCCAGGAGATCAGCACCTGCGGCTCGGCGAACAGCAGCGCGCGCAGGCGGTCGGATTGCGCCTGCAGGTCAGCGATCTCGGAGCGCAGCTGCCCGTCGTTCCGGGTCGCGCGCACGCGGGTGCGCATCAACAGGATCGCGGCGACGACGGAAAAGCCGACCAGCGCCATCGAGGTCGCGAGCACCGCGACCTCCTGGTGATTGAACCCGAACAGGTCAGTAATCGCCTGCGCGAATGGAAGCTCGGAAGCGAGGGCGGAACCGGCCGGGAGCAGCACCGCGGAGGCGAGGCCGATCATGCCGTCGCGCGCCAATGAGGTGCATGACAGCAGGGTTCGACGCATCGCCGCGACTACGCCCGACATGGTTTGCCCCAGAACGCACAACTCCCGAACATGATCCGGACCCCGAGGGCCGCGGCAGCACAATGCTGATACCGGCTTTCCGGCACAATCATGCCCAAGCAAGACGATAAAGCCCGGCGAAGACCCTCCGCCGTGCTCGAATCAAAAGAGAATAGTCCCATCGGGACTCGGCGAGTAAGAGTCCAGACCGTGAACGCAGAATCGGCTGTGAAAAAATGCGTGATGCCGCGCCTGACCGTGCGGATTTTACGCGAATGCGTCCGTATTTGTGTGGATGGTGCCCTAGCGCCCGGTCGAGCCGAAGCCGCCGCTGCCGCGCTCGGTCGCCGTGAGCGCGGCAACCGGAACCAGCTGCGCCTGGGTGACCGGTGCGATCACCATCTGCGCGATGCGCTCGCCGCGCTTGATCGGAAACGGCGCGGCGCCGTGATTGATCAGGAGCACGTTGATCTCGCCGCGATAGTCGGCGTCGATCGTGCCCGGCGAGTTCAGCACCGTGACGCCGTGCTTGGCGGCAAGGCCGGAGCGCGGCCGTACCTGCGCCTCGAAGCCGGCAGGCAGCGCGATCGTCAGTCCGGTCGGAACCATCGCGTATTTTCCGGGCGGCAGAATCAAGGGCGTCTCCGCCGGCACCGCGGCGAGCAGGTCGAGCCCGGCGGCGTCGGCGGTTTGATAGGCCGGCAGCGCAAGCCCTTCACCATGCGGCAGCTGACAGATCTCGACCTTGATCATGGCACTCACGATGTTGTCCCCACGGTCCTTGCAATGCGCGACACCAAAGCGGCCGCGACCTCTTCCTTGGTCATGACCGGCCAGGAGTCGATACTGACCTCCTTGCCGTCGCGCGACAGCAGGTGAACGGTATTGCGGTCCCCGCCCATCACGCCTGATGCAGGCGAGACATCGTTGGCGACGATCCAGTCGCAGCCCTTGCGGGCGAACTTCGCCTTGGCATTGTCGATCAGGTGCTCGGTCTCGGCGGCAAAGCCGATCACGAGCGGCGGACGCTTGTCCTTGAGCTTGGAGATCGTCGCCAGGATGTCGGGATTCTCGACGAGCTGCAGCGGCGGCATGCCGGCGGCGGTCTTCTTCAGCTTCTGCGCGCCCTCATTGGCGACGCGCCAGTCGGCGACCGCCGCGGCGAAGATCGCAACGTCGACCGGCAGCGCCGCCTCGACCCGGTGCAGCATGTCACGCGCCGATTCCACCCGCATCACGGAAACGCCCGGCGGATCGCGCAGATCGACCGGGCCCGACACCAGCACAACATCGGCACCGGCGGCCCGCGCCGCAGCGGCAATGGCAAAGCCCTGTTTGCCGGAGGAGCGGTTCGCGATGTAGCGCACCGGATCGATCGCCTCATGGGTTGGGCCCGCGGTGATCAGCACGCGCTTGCCGGCGAGCGGGCGCGGCTGCGGTGGCCGCAGCATGTGGTCGGCGGCGGCGGCGATCTCGGTCGGCTCGGCCATCCGGCCGACCCCGGCCTCGCCGGCTTCTGCCATCTCGCCGGCATTGGGGCCGACGGTGTGGACGCCGTCGCGACGCAGCTGCAGCACGTTGCGGCGGGTCGCCGGATTGTTCCACATCAGCGGGTTCATCGCCGGCGCGAGCAGGGTCGGCTTGTTGGCCGCAAGCAGGATGGCGCTGGCGAGGTCGTCGGCGTGGCCCTGCGCCATCTTGGCCATCAGGTCGGCGGTGGCCGGCGCCACCACGATCAGGTCGCAGTCGCGCGCCAGGCGGATGTGGCCGGCATCGAACTCGCTCTCGGCATCGAACAGGTCGGTGTAGACGTGCTCGTGCGACAGTGCGCTGGCGGCGAGCGGGGTGACGAATTGCTGGGCCGCCTTGGTCAGCACGCAGCGGACCTGGATGCGCCGCTCCTTCAGCCGCCGGATCAGGTCGAGCGCCTTGTAGGCGGCGATCCCGCCGCCGATGATCAGGGTGATACGCGGCTCCCCGGCCGCACTGGCTGCGCGCGGCGTGGGGGAGGGGCCTTCGGCAAGCGCCGCGACTGGCGTCTCCAGGGGCTCGGCACGGCCCTCAGCGAGCTCGCGCAGGATGACGCGGACCTCCTCCTCCACCGAGCGCCCGTTTTTGGCGGAACGCAGCCGCAGATAGGCCTTCAGCGTGTCGTCGAGTTTGCGGATGGTCAGGCTGGCCATGGCATGCCCTCAGATGTGATAGCGATGCTATCACGCATGTGCATGCACTGCAATCATAGCTGACGGATCGCGATCAGGATTCCGATGAAGGTCGCGGCGATGATCCAGAGCGCCACGGTGCGCCAGCGGTTCTTGCGGCCCTCGGTGCGGGCCATCGCGGCGATGGTCTCGGGCGACAAGGTGATGCCTTCCCGGCTCATCTTCTCCAGGTTCTCCAGCACCGCGACCGCGCGCGAGGCGATCGCCGGCAGGCCTGCCACCACGCGGCCGAGCTCGCCCGCGCCGGCCATGGCGCCCTGGATGCGGCCTAGCGGGCCGAGATTCTGCGTGATCCATTCACGCACCACGGGGTCGGCAATCTTCCAGATGTCGAGCTTCGGATCGAAGCCGCGCGCCACGCCTTCGACCACCACCATGGTCTTCTGCAACAGGATCAGTTCGGGCCGCGTCTGCATGTCGAACAGGCCGGTCACCTCGAGCAGCAGCGTGAGCAGCTTCGCCATCGAGATTTCCTCGGCGGTGCGATTGTGGATCGGCTCGCCGATGGCGCGGATGGCTTGCGCGAAATTCTGCACCGAATGGTGGCCCGGCACGTAGCCGGCCTCGAAATGTACCTCCGCCACGCGGCGATAATCGCGGGTGATGAAGCCGAGCAAGATCTCGGCGAGGAAGCGTCGCTCCTTCAGCCCGAGCCGTCCCATGATGCCGAAATCGACCGCGACCAGCCGGCCGGCCTCGTCGAGGAACAGATTGCCGGGATGCATGTCGGCATGGAAGAAGCCGTCGCGCAGCGCGTGGCGCAGAAAGCTCTGGATCACCTTGCGGCCGAGGTCGGGCAGGTCGACATGCGCTTCCGCAAGGCGCGCATGGTCGTTAAGCGCGATGCCGTCGATCCACTCCATCGTCAGCACGTTGTGGGTGGTGCGGTCCCAGTCGACCGCGGGCACGCGGAAATCCGGATCGTCGCGCGTGTTCTCGGCCATCTCGGAGAGCGCGGCGGCCTCGAGCCGCAGATCCATCTCGATCGCGACCGAGCGAGACATCGTGTTGACGACCTCGATCAGCCGCAGCCGTCGCGCCTCGGCGGAATGTGCTTCCGCGTTGCGCGCGACGAAGAAGAAGTCGCTGAGATCGCGGTGAAAGCGCGCCGCGACGTTGGGCCGGAGCACCTTCACCGCAACCTGGCGACGCACGCCGTCGCGCTCGATTTCGCCGCGATGCACCTGTGCGATCGACGCCGCGGCAATCGCCGGCCCGAGGCTGGCAAAGGCCTGCGGCAGCGGGCGTTCCAGCGATTGCGTGATCACCGCCTCGGCTTCGCTTTGCGAGAACGGCGGCAGCCGGTCCTGCAGGCTCTCGAGATCGCGCGCCATCACCACGCCGACCACGTCGGGCCGGGTGGCGAGGAATTGTCCGAGTTTGAGATAGGCTGGCCCAAGCCGCGTCAGCGCGCGCGACAGCCGCGGGCCTGATTTGGCACCGGCACGTTCGACCAGCCGCGCCAGCTTCAGCGCAAGTTGTCCGGGCGGCGGCACCAGCGAGGGATCGACGACGCCGAACACGCCCTCGCGCGCAAACACGAAGCCGGCGCGGGCGAGGCGCGCAATGTGGGTCAGTGCAGAGATCACAAACGCCAGCCCGAATGCAGCGCCACGATGCCGCCGGAGAGGCTCTGCCACTTCACGCGCGAAAAGCCCGCGGCGCCGATCATCTCGGCGAACGCGTTCGGGCGCGGGAATTTGCGGATCGACTCGACGAGATATTGATAGGACTCGGCATCGCCGGTGACGGCGCGGCCGAGCGGGGGGATCACCTTGAAGGAGAACAGATCATAGAGCCGGTCGAGACCGGGGACGTCGACGGTGGAGAATTCCAGGCACAGGAAGCGGCTGCCGGGCCTGAGCACGCGATAGGCCTCGCGCAAGGCGAGGTCGATCCGCGGCACGTTGCGGATGCCGAAGGCGATGGTGTAGGCGTCGAAGGAGCGATCCGCGAAGGTGAGCGCCTCCGCATTGCCCTCGACGAAGGAGACGCAGTGGTCGAGGTGCTGCTTCCTTGCGCGCTCGCGGCCGACCTCGAGCATATCGCCATTGATGTCGCAAACGGCGGCATGGAAGCCGGTGCCCGCCGCCTTGGCCGCGCGGAAGGCGATGTCGCCGGTGCCGCCGGCGACATCGAGCAGCGCGAACGGTGTATCGCTCTTCGGCGGGTCGAGCGCGGTGATCATGATGTCTTTCCAGACCCGGTGCAGGCCCGCCGACATCAGATCGTTCATCAAATCGTAGCGCGATGCCACGCTGTGAAACACGTCGTTCACCAGCGTCTGCTTCTCGCCCAGGGGGACGTCCCTGAAGCCAAAATGGGTGGTTTGATCCGGCCGATCCATCAACTCTTACTCCTGGCCGGACCATAGCGCGGCGGCCGCAATGGCGCTATCACGTCACTTCCAAAAGGTGAATGCCTGCTATGCCGGAATTACCCGAAGTCGAGACCGTCCGCCGCGGCCTGCAGCCGGCCATGGAAGGGTCGAAAATCGTCAAGGCCGAAGCCCGCCGAAAAGACCTGCGGTTTCCCTTTCAAAAAGACTTTATCGCCCGCCTCGAGGGCCAGACCGTCACCGGGCTCGGCCGCCGCGCCAAATATTTGATGGCGGATCTCACCTCGGGCGACGTGCTGCTGATGCATTTGGGCATGTCGGGCTCGTTCCGCGTGCTCAAGGATGAGGCCAAGGCAACGCCGGGCCAATTCCACCATCCGCGCAACGAGGATCGCGCCCATGACCATGTGGTGTTCCACATGTCGTCGGGCGCGTCGGTCGTCTTCAACGATCCGCGCCGCTTCGGCTACATGAAGATCATCGCCCGCAAGGCGCTCGAGGACGAGCCGCTGCTGAAGGGGCTGGGGCCGGAGCCGCTCGGCAATGAGTTCGATGCGACGATGCTGGCGCGATCCTGCCACAATAAGAAGACCAGCCTGAAGGCGGCGCTGCTCGATCAGCGTGTGGTGGCAGGGCTCGGCAACATCTATGTCTGCGAGGCGCTGTTTCGCTCGCATTTGTCGCCGCGGCGATTGGCCGCGACGCTGGCCACGAAGAAGGCAGAACCGACCGACCATGCAAAGCGGCTGGTGGATTCGATCCATTCGGTGCTCAACCAGGCGATCAAGGCCGGCGGCTCCTCGATCAGCGATCATCGGTTGACCAACGGTGAGCTCGGCTATTTCCAGCATTCATTCCAGGTCTATGATCGCGAAGGCGAGACATGCCGCACCCAGGGCTGCGGCGGCATCGTCAGACGTTTCGTCCAGAACGGCCGCTCGACGTTCTGGTGCCCGAAGTGCCAAAAATAACAACAACGGAGGAGGCGTCATGAGCGGCAACTGGCGCGACCGCGCGGCGACAAGTTTTGAGTGTCAGAAGCAGCCGGCGACCGGCAGCCGCGGCATGGTGGTGAGCAATCATCCGTTGGCATCCAGCGCGGGTGCCGAGATGCTGGCCGCCGGCGGTAACGCCATCGATGCGGCGATCGCGACCCTGTTCACGCTCACCGTGGTCGAGCCGATGATGGTCGGCATCATCGGCGGCGGCATGGCGCATATTCGCCTCGCCGACGGCAGCCACCGCTTCATCGACGGCCAGAGCACGGTGCCGAAGGCGGTGCGGCCGGACACCTACACCTCAAAGCCCGGCTCGGCGCATGACGTGTTCGACACCGTCGGCAACGAGAACCTGAACGGGCCGAAGGCGGTCGCGGTGCCGGGCTCACTGAAGGCCTGGTGCGAGACGCTCAGCCGTTTCGGCACCATGAGCCTTGCCGACGTGATGCAGCCCGCGATCAAGCACGCCGCGCGCGGCTATGCGGCGACGCCCTATCTGCACGAATGCATCAGCGACGGCGCCGAGGAGATGCTGAAGGACAAGCCGATCTCGGCGATCTATCTGCCGAACGGCACGCAGCTCGAGCCCGGCGAGCGCGTGATGCAGGCCGAGTATGCCGAGACGCTGAAATACATCGCCGAGCATGGCGCGGATGCGCTCTATCAGGGTCCGCTCGGCGACATCCTCGTCGACTACATGAAGAAGAACGGCGGCTTCATCGCGCGTGAGGATCTCACCACTTACACAACGGTCGAGCGGCAGCCGATCCGCGCCGACTATCGCGGCTGGGAAATCCTCGGGCCGCCGCCGCCGGCCGCGTCCGGCGTGCATATCACGCAAATGCTCAACATCCTCGAAGGCTACGACATCACCGGCCTCGGCTACGGCTCGGCCGAGACCATCCATTATCTCGCCGAGGTGCTGAAGATCGCATTCGCCGATCGCGAGGCCGCGAGCGGCGATCCCGCCTACGTCAACGTGCCGGTGGAGCGGCTGACCTCGAAGGCCTATGCCGATGAGCGGCGTCGCGCGATCGACCCGGATCGTGCGCAGGCCTGGGGTGCCGGTGTGACGCAACTGGAGAGCGCGCACACCACGCATATGACGGCGGCGGATGCGATGGGCAACGTGGTCGCGACCACGCAGACCATCAACAATCTGTTCGGCGCCAAGATCCTGATCCCGGGCCTCGGCACCGTGCCGAACAACTACATGAACCTGTTCGATCCGCGGCCGGGGCATGCGCTGTCGCTGGCGCCGGGCAAGCGCGTCACGACCTCGATGTCGCCGATGATGGCGCTGCGCGACGGCAAGCTCGTCTACGCGCTCGGCCTGCCCGGCGGAAAGCGCATCTTCCCGAGCGCGATGCAGGCGCTGATCAACCTGATCGACCATGGCATGACGCTGCAGGAGGCGGTCGAGGCGCCGCGGGTCTGGACCGAAGGCAACGCGCTCGAGGTCGAGCAGGCGGTGCCGGAGAGCGTTCGCGCCGCGCTCACCGCGAAGGGCCACAAATTGCAGGCGGTGTCGACGGTGGCTGGCGGCATGAATGCGATCCAGTTCAACGACGACGGCACGATGTCCGGCGCAGCCTGCTGGCGCGCCGACGGTACGCCAATCGGGATTGCCGGCGGCCTGGCGCGGGCAGGGGTCCGGTTTGCATTGAGGTGATTGGGGATCGCGCCCGCCGTTAGGAGGTCGTCATACCCGCGAAAGCGGGTCTCCAGTACACCGCGGCTTATCGGCTCAATCGTAACTGTCTCCGGAATACTGGATCGTCCGCTTTCGCGTACGATGACGGCTCGAACTTACTTCCGCACGCAGATCACGCGGACCACGGCGGTCTTGGCGTCGGCCGACCCGCCCGATGCCCTGACGCCTTGCGCCTTGAGGAAATCCCGCACCGTATTCGCCGACACCAGTGCCGCTTGCGCCGGAGGTGTCACGTTCGCCGGGCCCGCGACCAGCACCGGCTTGAGCAGCGCGATGCCGGCGAATTTGCCATCGTTGTCCTGCGCGGGCGCGCCGGAGAAGCCGACCGCGGGTGGCGGCGACAGTGCCGTGTCGCCACTGCCGAGCTGCGCCACCGACGCCTTCACGCTGGTCGCCGCCGCGCCGCCGCCCTGGTTCTGCGGATCGGCGATCCCGGTGACGTCGAGCGCCGTCTTGGTCGCGCTATCGGTGATGTTGAGCGGCTTCAACCCGTGCGCGCCATAGATGCGCAGCAGCGCGAGGTCATGCTCCTTGTCCTCGGCGACCCGCTCGGCATTGCCGTAGCCCGGGATCGTCTGCGCGATGCATTCGTCGGTCACCAGGCGATCGGTGACGATGGTGCCGTCCTCGCTGACCACGACGCCGGTGCCATATTCCACCGTCTTGCGCGGCGGCGGGCCCACGGCCTGCGCGCCTGACGGGAACGCGTTGAACGCGCTCGACATCGCGATCACGACCGGCTCGACGGTATTTTCGGTCGCCTGATCGTAGAGGATGGTCATGATGCGTACCTCGTCGCCCCTGAAGGTGCCGCGCAAATAGAACTTCTTCAGCCCCTGCAGGCCCGACAGCACGAAGAAATCCGGCGTCACCACGGTGTAGTCGACGGTGCGGCCGGCCGGCTCCTTTTTCTCCCGCTCGGCGAGTTTGGCGGTGGTCGGATTGGCCTCCTTGCGCCGCGTCAGCAGCACCTGGATCGTGCCGGTCGGCGACGTCCACCTGGCGCCACCGGCATCGCTGGTCAGCTGCGGCACGAGTTTGCTCGGAATTCCGAGACGGGCACCCGTCGCCGGCTCGGTGACGATTCGCCAGCCGACGCTCTCCTGCCGTTTCCGCGCGGTGTCCGCTAGCACGCCGCGCTCCTGCGGATTGAGCACGCCGGTCGGCTTGCCGCCGCGGTTCTTCTGGAATTCCTTGATGGCATTGACCATGCGCTCGCTGACGTCGCCGGTGATCGCGCCGTTATATTCGCCGACCCAGGCGAGGTCGGATTGCAGCGCCAGCCGTTCGGCCTGCGCCATCGCGTTCGCGGTGTCCTCCGGCTTCTGCAGCGCGGGGCGGATCGGCACGGTCGTCACCGTCTTCGGTTTGGCGCCACCCGTCGCCGGCGGCGTCATCTGGGCCTGCGCGGCACCCATGGTCACAACCACCAATGTTGCCGAAAGCACCGATCTCATGACAAATCCGGGGAGAATGACTGAGGCCATTGACGTCCGCGCAATTAAGCACATCTGCTTGGTCGGCAACAACCGCGCCGGGGTTCAGGATACCCTCATCCTGAGGAGGCCGCGAAGCCGCCGTCTCGAAGGATGGCCACGGGCGAGATCAGGGCCTCGTGCTTCGAGACGGCGCGACGCGCCTCCTCACCATGAGGGTATAGAGATTCAGGAATTGATAGAGCGATGCTGAGTGCCGACGAACTCGAACGCTACGCCCGCCACATCGTGTTGCGCGAGGTCGGTGGCCCCGGCCAGAATGCGCTGAAGCAGGCCTCCGTGCTCGTCATCGGCGCGGGCGGGCTCGGCGCGCCGGCGCTGATGTATCTCGCCGCGGCGGGTGTCGGCACGCTCGGCGTCGTCGATGACGACATCGTGTCGCTGTCCAACCTGCAGCGTCAGATCATTCACGCGACGCCTGACGTCGGCAAGCGCAAGGTCGATAGCGCTGCCGAAGAGATCCACGCGCTCAATCCGCATGTGGAGTTCAAGGCGCACGCGATGCGGCTCGATGCGACAAATGCGATGTCGCTGCTCGCCGCCTACGATCTCGTGCTCGACGGCTCCGACAATTTCGAGACCCGCTATCTCGTTTCCGACGCCTGCTATCTCGCCAAGAAACCGCTGATCACGGCGGCGCTCGGCCAGTTCGACGGTTCGCTGACCACGATCCGTGCGCATGAGAAGAACGAGCGGGGCGAATTGAACCCGACCTACCGCTGCCTGTTCCCGGAGGCGCCGCCGCCCGGCACGGTGCCGGCCTGCGCCGAGGCCGGCGTGATGGGCGCACTCGCCGGCATATTGGGATCGATGATGGCGCTGGAGGCGATCCGCGAGATCGTCGGCTTCGGCGAGAGCCTGGTCGGACGTCTGCTGATGGTGGATGCGCGCGCGATGCGCTTTGAAACCTTGCGTTACGCGCGCGACCCGCAGAACCCGCTGAACGGTGATGCCCCCACCATCACCGATCTGAGCGGGCACCTGTCTTAGGAGGCCTTCGCGGGTTTCGGAAGAAATAAGAAGGTTCGTAGCTCAGATGAAGCGAAGCGCAATTCCGGGTCTTCTGACCGGCATCGAGAACCCGGATTTCGCTACGCTTCATCCGGGCTACGCATCCGGCCGCGAGTCACAGCATGCTCGGCAGCACGCGATCCGGCGGCTTGTGGTTGTCGAGGAAGGTTTTGATGTTGATGATCACCTTCTCGCCCATCTCGACGCGGCCTTCGATGGTGGCCGAGCCCATATGCGGCAGCAGCGTCACCTTGCCCTGCTTGGCGAGCCGCACCAGCTTCGGGTTGACCGCGGGCTCATGCTCGTAGACGTCAAGCGCCGCGCCGCCGATCTCGCCGGCTTCGATCAGCTTGATCAGTGTATCCTCGTCGATCACCTCACCGCGTGAGGTGTTGACGATATAGGCCTCTTTCCGGATCAGCTTCAGCCGTCGCGCCGAGAGCAGATGGAAGGTGGCCGGCGTGTGCGGGCAGTTCACCGAGATGATGTCCATCCGCGCCAGCATCTGGTCGAGGCTTTCCCAGTAGGTCGCCCCCAATTCCTCGGCGATCTGCGGCGGCACCGGGCGGCGGTTGTGATAGTGGATCTGCAGCCCGAAGGCGCGGGCGCGACGGGCCACCGCCTGGCCGATACGGCCCATGCCGACGATGCCGAGCCGCTTTCCGCCGATGCGATGGCCGAGCATCCAGGTCGGCGACCAGCCCGCCCAGTGCTTGCCGTCGGTCAGGATCGTGGCGCCCTCGATCAGCCGCCGCGGCACCGCGAGGATCAGCGCCATGGTCATGTCGGCGGTATCTTCGGTCAGGACCTTCGGTGTGTTGGTCACGGTGATGCCGCGCGCATGCGCTGCGGCCACGTCGATATTGTCGACGCCGTTGCCGAAATTGGCGATCAAGCGCAGCTTG
This sequence comes from Bradyrhizobium erythrophlei, assembly GCF_042430365.1. Classification (GTDB taxonomy): domain Bacteria; phylum Pseudomonadota; class Alphaproteobacteria; order Rhizobiales; family Xanthobacteraceae; genus Bradyrhizobium; species Bradyrhizobium erythrophlei. The sequence continues at coordinate 9,072 of NZ_JBHMET010000268.1, read as the reverse complement.
CAGTCAGGCTGGTTGATCACGTCCTCGCGGATCAGGTCCGTCACCGTCGGCACCAGCACGTCGGCGGTGCGCGCGGCTTCGGCGATCTGCTCGGGGGTCATCGGCGTGTCGTCGAGATTGAGTCGGGCGTCGAACAGTTCGCGCATCCGGGTCTCGATCGAGTCCGGCAGCTTGCGGGTGACGACGACGAGAGGCTTTTTCTTCACCGACATGTCCTGCTCTCACGAGACGCGCGGCTTGCCAAAGTTCAAGCCGTTCAGACCTCATTAACCCGGTTGTTCGACACTGCTGATAGCCGCGCTGTCCCGGCGTTTCCTTCGCGTTTCCTAGGGTTCCCCGAGACTTACCTTGGATCGACAAGGGAAGATTCGGGCGTTCTGGTTCTAGAAGCGTTCCGTCCTCTCTAGCAGAAGGCCGGGCCAACACAAGAACCCCTGGGGCTCACGCTCCGGGGGACGGGGGCTGGGGGTTCGGGGACAGGTTGTTTGGGTTTGCAACTCGTCGAATGCGGGTTGGTTTTTCTCGACAGGAGGCGAGTTGATGGTGGCGTTCTGGCGTTTCGGTTCATTGGCGGCGCTGGTCGGCTGCATGTTGGGTGCGTCGATCATGCCGGGACATTCGGCCAAGGACACGAGCCCGACCACCAGCGGCCTGCCGATCCCGCGCTATGTCAGCCTGAAATCCGATCATGTGAACGTCAGGGCCGGCCCGACCAAGGACAATGACGTCGCCTGGGTCTACACGCGATCCGGCCTGCCGGTGGAAATCACCGCCGAATTCGAGAACTGGCGCCGGGTGCGCGATTCCGAGGGCGCAGAAGGCTGGGTCTATCACTCCCTGCTGTCGGGCCGCCGCACCGCGGTCGTCACGATGAAGAACAAGGACGATCTCGCGTCGCTCTACGACCGTCCGGACCCGACCAGCGCCGTTGCCGCCCGCCTGCAGGCGGGTGTGGTCGCCCAGGTCAAGAAGTGCGCCAACAGCTGGTGCCGCGTCACCGGTACCGGGTTCGACGGCTGGATCGAGCAGCAGCGCCTGTGGGGCGTCTACGCCGACGAGAAGGTGGATTGAGGGCCGCCGGTGCGAAAGGTCGCGCCGTCTGAAACGACAATGGCCGGGACGAAGCCCGGCCATCACGATCGAAATCAGCGGTAAAGCGATCAGCGCTTCTTGCGTAGCCGCACAACCATGTCGACGCGAGCGATCTCGTAGCCTTCCGGCACGTCGGGCATCTTGTTCAGCACGAGGTTCGGATCGGGAATATCGACCAGCTCGTGATTGTGCTCGAGATAAAAGTGGTGGTGCGCCGAGACGTTGGTATCGAAGTAGGTCTTGGTGCCGTCAACGCTGACCTGGCGCAGCAGCCCGGCGTCGGTGAGCTGGTTGAGGGTGTTGTAGACGGTCGCCAGCGACACCGGAACCTTGGCCAGCGTGGCTTCCTCGTACAGCATTTCCGCGGTCAGATGGCGGGCGCCCTTGCCGAACAGCAGCCAGCCCAAGGCCATGCGCTGACGGGTCGGCCGCAGGCCGGCAGCCTGCAACATCTCGTTGACGTCATGCCACGGGCAACCGGTCAGGGCCGGGTGGTGCCCAGCGCCCCGTGCGGCCGGGTGCACGGCGTCATCGCTCAAAACCGTTACTTCGTCGCTCATGTCCACTCTATGCACGAAACTCGGGCTATATTCCTCTTAAATATAAAAGACCCGGCAGCAGATGCAAGTTTTTCGCAACTAGAACGGATCCAAGGTAAAGCGGGAACCCCATGGAGACGCACCGATTTATCCCCTGAATGCCGCTTTGCCGCCCTATTATGCCTATGTTAGAGAGCGCGCGGACCACATATGCGCTTTCGGCAGGACGGTTGCCGAGTGTGCACCCAGGTAGCGCCAATGTGCGGGACAACATAGGTCCCGTGGGAAAACGGGTCCGGTTCAGGCAAGAGCGCTTCATCGGGACATTTGAGAGGTGGGAAGAGGATGCTGGATCGCCGCAGCGGTTATGAATACGAGGATTTGCTGGCTTGCGCCCGGGGCGAGCTCTTTGGTCCCGGCAACGCCCAGTTGCCGCTGCCGCCGATGCTGATGTTCGACCGCATCAGCGAAATTTCGGAGAACGGCGGCGAATTCGGCAAGGGCCTGGTGCGCGCCGAGCTCGATGTGAAGTCGGATCTCTGGTTCTTCGGCTGCCATTTCAAGAACGATCCGGTCATGCCGGGTTGCCTCGGGCTGGACGCCATGTGGCAAATGGTCGGCTTTTATCTCGGCTGGATCGGCGGCGAAGGTCGCGGTCGCGCGCTCGGGCTTGGCGAGCTCAAGTTCTCCGGGCAGGTGCTGCCGCACGCGCGCAAGGTTGTGTACAACATCGATATCAAGCGCGTGATGCGGTCAAAGCTCGTGCTTGGAATCGCCGACGGGTGGCTTTCCATGGACGACGAGATTATTTATCGCGCCAAGGACCTGAAGGTCGGATTGTTCAAGCAGGGCACGGCGCCGTCTTGAGCAGGATGATCATGCGGCAACATAACGGCAGGGCGAGGCGAACATGAGGCGGGTTGTCATCACGGGGATGGGCATTGTCTCGTCCATCGGTAACAACACCCAGGAAGTGCTTGCGAGCCTCCACGAGGCGAGGTCAGGCATCACGCGTGCGGAGAAGTACGCGGAGATGGGCTTCCGCTCGCAGGTGCAGGGTGCGCCGACGATCAATCCGGCCGAGGTGATCGACCGCCGCGCGATGCGCTTCCTCGGCGAAGGCGCGGCGTGGAACCACATCGCCATGGAACAGGCGATCCAGGACGCCGGCCTTGAACCGTCAGAAGTCTCCAACATCCGCACCGGCATCATCATGGGCTCCGGCGGTCCGTCCGCGCGCACCATCGTGGAATCCGCCGATATCACCCGGACCAAGGGGCCCAAGCGCGTCGGCCCGTTCGCGGTGCCGAAGGCGATGTCGTCGACGGCATCGGCCACGCTTGCGACCTGGTTCAAGATCAAGGGCGTGAACTATTCGATCTCGTCGGCCTGCGCGACCTCGAACCATTGCATCGGCAATGCCTATGAGACGATCCAGTACGGCAAGCAGGACATCGTCTTCGCCGGCGGCTGCGAGGAGCTCGACTGGTCGCTGTCGGTGCTGTTCGACGCGATGGGCGCGATGTCCTCGAAATACAACGACACGCCGGCCACCGCGTCGCGTCCCTACGACATCAGCCGCGACGGTTTCGTGATCGCCGGCGGCGCTGGCGTCGTGGTGCTGGAGGAGCTCGAGCACGCCAAGGCGCGCGGCGCGCGGATTTACGGCGAGGTGGTCGGCTATGGCGCGACCTCGGACGGTTACGACATGGTGGCGCCGTCGGGCGAGGGGGCCGAGCGCTGCATGCGCATGGCGCTGGAGACTGTGAAGACGCCGATCGACTACATCAATCCGCACGCCACCTCGACGCCGGCCGGCGATCCGCCGGAGATCGAGGCGATCCGCAAGGTGTTCGGCACCGGCGACAAGTGCCCGCCGATCTCGGCGACGAAAGCGCTGACCGGCCATTCGCTCGGCGCCACCGGCGTGCAGGAGGCGATCTATTCGCTTCTGATGCTCAACAACGGCTTTGTGTGCGAGAGCGCGCACATCACGGAGCTCGACCCGGTCTTCGCCGACATGCCGATCGTGCGCAAGCGGATCGACAATGCCAAGCTCGGCACCGTGCTGTCGAATTCATTCGGCTTCGGCGGCACCAACGCCACGCTGGTGTTCAAGCGGCTGGATGCGTGATTTCGTCTTTGCCTCTCCTCGCTCGCGGCGAGAGGTCTGCAGGCAGCGAGTGGTGACTTTGCAACGATCCGACATGGGGTGGGCATGATTATCGAACCGCGCGTGCGAGGCTTCATCTGCACGACGGCACATCCCGTTGGCTGCGCCAGAAATGTCCGCGACCAAATCGCCTATGTTCTTCGCCAGGGCCCCGTTCCGGAGTGCCCCAAGCGCGTCGCCGTGCTGGGATGTTCGACGGGTTACGGCCTCGCCAGCCGCATTGTTGCGACCTTCGCCGGCGGAGCGGACACTATCGGCGTGTCATTGGAGCGCGAGCCCACGGCAACCAGAACCGGCAGCGCCGGCTGGTACAACAACCGCGCATTCGAGATCGAGGCCGAGAGGATCGGACGATCTCCGCTCACTTTGGAGGGCGACGCCTTCTCCGACGAGCTGAAGAAGACCTTCATCGATCGCGTGCGCGAAAAGTTCGGACAGCTGGACCTGCTGGTCTACAGCATGGCGGCACCGGTTCGGACGGATCCAGTCACGGGCAAGACCTATCGCTCGGCAATCAAGCCGCTCGGCGCGCCCGTCGACATCAAGACCCTCAACACGGAAACCGGCGAGGTGTTCGAGACGACGCTGGCGCCGGCGAGTGAGGATGAAGCGGCCGCTACCGTCGCGGTGATGGGCGGCGATGACTGGAAGCGCTGGATCGATCAGCTCGCGGACGCCGGCGTTTTGGCGCCGGGCTTCCGGACGCTCAACTACACCTATGTCGGCAGCGAACTGACTTGGCCGATCTACTGGAAAGGCACGCTGGGTCGCGCCAAGGTCGATCTCGACCACAAGGCGGAAGCGATCCGGGGTCGGCTCGGCCAGGACGCCGCCCGCGTGGTGGCGCTGAAGGCCGTGGTCACCCAGGCGAGTTCAGCCATCCCGGTGGTGCCGCTCTATGGCACGGTGCTGTTCAAGGTCATGAAGCAACTCGGGCTTCACGAAGGCTGCATCGAACAGATCGATCGCCTGTTCCGGACACGCCTTGGCCCGGCTGCCGAAGTTGACGAGGCGCAGCGCCTCAGGCTCGACGACTGGGAGCTCTCGCCCGAAGTGCAGGCCGAGGTGTCGCGACGGTGGCCGCTGCTCTCCACCGAAACGCTCGGCGAATTGGCGGATCTTGCAGAGTACAAGACCCAGTTCCTTCGCCTGTTCGGATTTGGCATTGACGGCGTCGACTACGCGCAGGACGTCGATCCTCGCGTCGTCCCGGCTTAGGCCAGCTCGTAGCCCGGATAGAGCGAAGCGAAATCCGGGGGCTCTTTCCACATCTACTTTGTCCCGGATTACGCTTCGCTCCATCCGGGCTACATGTTGTCAGCCCGCCGCGATCTTCTCCGTGCGCTGGAATGCGGGCCGCGCCGCGCAGCGGTCGAGATAGGCGTCGAATGACGGCCGCGGCGGCACCATCTTGAACACCCGCACTGCGTAATTCAGCCCGGACCCGATCGTGATGTCGGCAGCGGAGAACTGATCGCCGAGGATCCAAGGTCCCTTCTGCAGCGCTGTGTCGAGCACGTCGAATACCTGGTCCGCGCTGCCCCACGCCGCCATGCGTGTGGGGACCTCGAGCTTGGTGAAGAGCTGGATCAGCGCCGGCTCGATGCAGCTCGGCGAGAAGAACAGCCATTGCAGATATCGGGCGCGCTTGGGATCATCGACGGCGGGCGCCAATCTGGTCTCCGGATAGCGGTCGGCGATGTAGGCGCAGATCGCAGCGGACTCGGCCAGCTGCGCGTCGCCGTCGGTCAGCGCCGGCACCTTGCCCATCGGATTGATCTTCAGATAGTCCGGCGCCTTCTGCGCGCCGGTGTTGATGTCGGTCAGCACCCGTTCGTAGGCGAGACCGGATTCTTCCATCAGCCAGATGGCGGTGAACGAGCGCGAGCGCGGCGACCAATAGAGCTTGATCATGGGGGCGAACCTTTCATCGTCGTGGGACGAACTGTCCAGTTCATCGCGCGTTTGCCACGGATTGGCAACGCACTATGGCTAGGACGAACGGGCACCGCGCTTATCGACATGTTGGTCAACTTTGTTTCGCGCACCCAACGCGCGGCCGCCTAGGCGCTGTTCGCCCGCTTCCATCGATAGTACTTCATCATCAGCCCGTTCAGCGGATTGACCTTCTCCTCCTCGAACACAAACCCTTCGCGCTCGTACCAGCGCCAGGCCCTTTCGTTGCCGCGTGCACAGCGCAGCCAGATCTCGTCAGGCAGCAGCTGGCGCGTGAAGCCGAGCAATAATCGTCCGACGCTCTTGCCCTGATAGGCCGGCGCGACGAAGAGCTGGTCGAGGTAGTTGTCGGCGAGATGCAGCGCCAGCATGCCGGTGATCGTTCCCTGATCGTCGACGACGAACAGGCTCCAGCCCCTCTCGACCTCCTGGCGCAAGCGTGCGCGCAGATCGGCCAGCAGCACGTCGCTAGCCTCGGCCAAGCCGGTCGTGATCCAGCTCTCCATCCAGACGCGGGCGACCTTGTCATATTCGTCCGGCCGGGGGGCGGATGGTCGTCATCGGAAATCCTTACCGCGGTTCGCCGTCGTGAGCGCTAATTCTCCAGCCGGCAAGAGAAAGCCCCCGCGGCGCGCGCGGGGGCTCGATCGCAAAATTGTGCCGGATCGCGTCTTGGGCTGCAAGCCCGGTTGGCTTCCACGCCGAGCGAACCCGCCATTGCCGCCGCGTAACGCTCGGTGACAGCCTTCCAGTTCACTGTATTCCACCACGCCTGGAGATATTCAGCGCGGCGACGGCTTGCGCAAGGCCCGGCTGATTACCGAACAGATTGGCCGCTGAAGGTACGCGTGCGGCCAAGATCCCAAGCCATTTTCGATTGAGCGTGGGAGCGCGCGTTCACGAGGCTTTCGGCGGCAGGCTTTGCCGGTGAGGTTGATTGGGTCGAGGGGCAGGTTATGATGGCTATCACGCGTGCCGGAATTGTACCGATTGGAAAGGAAGGGGACTCGTCGCGTATTCGCCGATTCGTCGCGACGAGGCGTTCAGCCATTTGATCGACAGTCAATGTCGTGAAACGGATGGGTGTGTGCGCGGATGCCGAGGAGTGGGTGGAAATCGCCGCGGGCGGTGTCAGTTGGAAGCAATGCCGAAAAGCTGCTGTCCGCTGGCCGCACCCCCATGCTCATATTGGCGTTGGCCCTCGCCATCGCGGTCGGCGGCAGACTGGCGGCTGCGCAGCACGCCGGCGACCCGCACGATGCCGCCTCAAAATCCGAGGTCGCCCCTCACCCCTTCGAGCCCGCGGGCGTGCCGGCGATCGCGCACATTCCACCGCGGCGCGAGCTGACCACAGATGGTCAGATCATCCCTAAGCTGCACCAACTTACCTTAGTCGCAAAAAAAGCGGCGGACGGGAGTCTAACTTACGACGGTACCATCCCGGGGCCGACCATAGAAATCTACGAAGGGGACAAGGTCGAATTGACGCTTGTCAATGAACTCGATCTTCCCGTGAGCGTCCATGTGCACGGCGTGCACTACGACATTGATAGCGATGGGACGAGGATGACCGGCTCCTTCGCGCCGCCAGGGGGAAAGTACCTCTATCGGTGGACTGCCGCGCCCGGCACCGCTGGCTACTGGCACTATCACGACCACGTCGTGGGGCCTGGCATGGATGGCGTGCGGGGTATCGAGCAGGGCTTGTATGGGGCGCTTATCGTGCGCAAGCCGGGCGATCGGCTGCCCGACAAGACTTTCGTGCTGGTGATGCAAAGTGTGTGGTTCAACAACAAGCGATATCCCAGCACACCGCTGCTAGAGGCCAAGCTTGGGGAGCGGGTTGAGTTCGTCGTGATCACGCATGGCTCTCGGTTTCACACCTTCCATATCCACGGGCACCGCTGGCTGGACCCGGGCACGAACCGCATCATCGACACTTTCACCCAAAACGCCGGAGAGAGCACCGGCTTTCAGGTCGTTGCCGGGGAAGGTGTCGGTCCGGGCGCCTGGATGTACCATTGCCATGTGCACGACCATCTAGAGGATGGCATGCTAGGCTTCTTCGTTGTGCGTCCATAGACACGCTGGGAGGAGAAATCATGAAGCTGAGGTTCAGGAATTTGGATGCTTCGCTAATCGCATTTGGATTCGCTTTTGCCACGGCTTGCGCTATGGCACAGAGCGGTCCCACCCTGAGCATTACATCGCCGAAAATGGGAGAGGCTATCGCCGGCGACAGCGTTACAGTTTCCTGGGAAGGAACCGGAGTGAAGATCGTACCAGCTGCGGACGCCAAGGTACGGGAGGAAGGGCATTACCACCTGTTCCTTGATCGAGAGGACTTCCGATCCGGCGCAGAGATCCCCCGAGGCATGGAGAACGAGGGGATCTACCACACGGCGGCAAATCGTCTGGAACTCAAAGGATTGAAGCCAGGGTCCCATAAGGCGATTGTGGTTTTAAGTTACAACAACCACGTGCCGTGGGAGCCTCTCGTGACCGCAACGGTGGCGTTCACGACGAGATAGATGAAAGTTGCGTTTGGGAGGCGCCGGGATGTGCTTCCCCGTCAGCCCTGCACCCGTCCGCCGGATTTCGGAGGCGTTGCTGCGTCAAGCGCGAGAAGAAGCCCGGGAGACCCCGGGCTTCTTTCTGGTTGGCTAGAGCATTTTCCGACCTGGTGGAATCGGAAGGGATTCCCTTTCGGGGCAAATCGTGATTCACCCAGAGGGCTGGTGATGGAGGCCAGCCCTCATGGCTAAACCCCTCTCGCCGGACCTTCGCCTTCGCATTGTTCGAGCCGTGGAAGATGAGGGCATGAGCTGTCGAGGTGCCGCCGGCCGGTTCGGCGTGGCTCCGTCGACAGCGATCGAACTGGTCAGCGAGTGGCGAAGCACCGGCGCCTGTGAGGCGGCGGCGCAGGGTGGCGACCGGCGTTCAGCTCGGATCGAAGGGCATGCTGCAGAGATCCTCTCCCTGGTCGAGGCTACGCCTGACATGACGCTGGCCGAGATCGCCGGCCATCTCTTCAAAGTCCACGGCGAGCGTTTCGTGCCCAGCGTGGTCTGGCGGTTCTTCGATCGCCGCAACATCACGTTCAAAAAAAACATCGCACGCCAGCGAGCAGAATCGGCCGGACGTGGCCGCTGAACGCGCGGCGTGGAAGGCATCTCAGCCTGAGATCGACATCCACCGGTTGGTGTTCATCGACGAGACCGGAGCCTCCACCAAGATGGCGCGGCTCTATGGCGACTGGCATGACAGCACCGATGGTCCTTGATGGCCCCATGGATGGTTCGGCGTTCGAGG
>NZ_JBHMET010000267.1:86750-104111 GCF_042430365.1 Bradyrhizobium erythrophlei | reverse complement strand
CGGATTCGTCCACCTCGCCGCCGCCATGGTCTGGCTCCGGTGAATGTCGATCCGGCCTAGCCGACCGCGCGTTCGCATCACTATTCCATTCGGCGTCATCGAGCCGTTGTTCGCGCTGGTCGACTGTTTGATTATCGTCGCGGCCGGCGCCGCCGGTGGCATGATCTATCAGCGAGCGCTCGGCGGAACCTTTGCCGACGCCGGATTCTATGCAGGGTTGGGTCTGGTCGCGAGCCTCGCCTATGTCCTGGCGGCGCATTTCCTTGGTCTCTATCGGCTGAACCAGCTCCTTGAAGACGAGCAGGACGGAGGGCGGGTCTGGGCCGGCTGGTGCCTTGCGGTTCTCGTTCTCGCGGTGGTCCTGTTTCTGTTCAAGTCCGGCGGCGATGCATCGCGCGGCTCGGTTGTATGCCTGTTCGCTCTTGGTGGCGCTGGCCTCGTGCTGTCGCGGCGGTTTGGCAAACGCTGTCTTCGCTCCGCGCTGCTGGCCGGAACGATCTGCGGTCGACGCGCGGTCGTGATCGGATCGCAGGGCGAACTGGCGCAGCTGACCAAAGGCGATCTGCTCGTGAGATTTGGCCTGGACGAGGTGGAGCGCATCACCCTGCCGCGCAGCGAGGCGGCAGGCTGGTCCTCCCAAACGCCGCTTCGGCTCGGCGAAACACTGATGAAGCGCGTGCGGGACGCCGCGGCAGAGGAGATCATCCTGGCGCTGTCCTGGTCCAATCCGCAGGACATGGAGATGCTGCTCGACCAGTTGCGCGTGATGCCGCTTCCGGTTCGCCTGTTGCCGGACCGTGCAGCGTCGACGGTGCTGCGTCGTCAGGCGTCCATGTCGCAGCGTCTCTATATGGTCGAGGTGCAGGCGGCGCCGTTGTCAGCCGTCGATCGCATGGTCAAGCGACTGCTCGACGTGATCGTGGCAGCGACTTCGCTGGTTCTCTTCACGCCGCTACTACTTATCGCAGCGATTGTGATCAAGCTCGAGTCGAAGGGACCGGTGATCTTTCGGCAACATCGCCACGGCTTCAACGGCAAGTCCTTCGTGATCTACAAGCTGCGCACCATGAGCGTCCAGGAGGACGGTGGCACGGTGGTGCAGGCGACGAAGCAGGACCCGCGCGTCACCCGCGTCGGACGCGTGCTCCGCCAGACCAGCATTGACGAATTGCCGCAATTGCTCAACGTGCTGCAGGGCCATATGTCGATGGTCGGTCCGCGCCCCCATGCCCTGGTGCACGATTACGAATATGGCAGCATGATCGCGAACTACGCGTTCCGCCATCATGTAAAGCCGGGGATTACGGGCTGGGCGCAAGTTCACGGCTATCGGGGCGGAACGCCGCGACTTGAGCTTATGAAGGGAAGAATTGCGCTTGATCTATGGTATATAGACAATTGGAGTTTGATACTCGATCTCCATATCATGCTCAAGACGGCGTGCGAGCTAATACGACCGCGTAACGCGTATTGAAGTGAGCCGTGCGGACGCAATGCGTCTCACTGCGGCCGCCCAAAGGTTAACATTGGTAGATTTTTGGACGCGTCTTGCGATCTGGCCGGCCGCTGCTGAGCCTCGCTGGATGTTGCCCCGCTGCAACATGAGGGTACCGCGTGCCGGTTGCTCATGCGGCTAATCGACGGTACAGGAGTTCTGGGCGGCCTATTGAAAAGGCTCACGATTCGAGCTTACTAAATCCAGGCCGGTGGAATTCGGGCCTGAGAGGACCATGATGGTTGGCAAGAGGCATGCCTCGGAGGAGATTTCGGCCAAGCTGGCGCAGGCCAATGAACTCGCGGCCAAAGGTAAGACCCAGCGCGAAATTTCGAAAGCTCTGGGGGTCAGCATCATGACCTACCATCGCTGGAAGAATATGCTCAAGTCATCCGCGGCATCCGGGGACAGCGGGCGCCGCGAGGCGGGAACCCGGCCACGAGCCACAATTGACGCGAGCTCCGAGGACGCCATCAAGCGGCTGGAGCTTGAAAACGCGCAGTTGCGGCGCCTCGTCACTGACATGCTGCTGGAAAAGCTGAAATATGAAGAGGAACTGCGGGCACGCCGAGAGCCGCGGTTGCGGGGTTCCGACAACGACTAGGCGCGAGGCGCGGGCCGGCTAGGGCGCCCGATACCCGCCATTCATATAGTATCCATTCTGATAAACGCCCGGCTGCTCGAACCGTTCGAGCATCCTCAGGTCCGCTTTGTTCAGGACCACGCCGAGCAGGCGATCATGAAGCTCCGGCTCTGCCAACAGGTGACGCCGCACCGTCTTTATCCTCGTACTTCCCCATTCGACCACGAATACGAAGGAATCGATCACCGGAACGATTGCCCGGACGTCGACGACCGGCGCGATCGGCGGCAGGTCGACAATAACGTAATCGTAGGTCCGACGAAGCCGATCCAGAAGGTCACGAAATCCCGATGATGCCAGCACCTCGTCGGAATGGACGGGGGCCTCGGTCAGCAGCAGGGGAAGCAGCGCCAATCCCGTCGTGGGCTCGCGGCCCGTGGCTTGCGCGAGCTCGACCTTGCCGCTCAGGACGTCCAGCCATCCGGTTGCCGGCCGCGGGGTCAGCGAGCGGGCAAGGGTCGGATTGCGAAGATCCGCGTCGATCAGAACCACGCGTCTGCCGGCGTCGGCAATCAGCGCCGCGAGATTGGAGGCGACGGTCGACTTTCCTTCGTTGGCAAGGGTCGAGGTGATGCCGATCACCTTGGTCTCCCGGATCGTAGCCTGCAGCCAGGCGCTGACCTTGATCGCGCGAAACGCCTCGGTGAACACGGAGATTGGATCGTCGACGGCGCGCCGCTTTAGTGGATCGCTGAACGTGTAGCGCGATCCATCCGCCGGCACTTGGTCACCACGCTGCTGCGGCGCGGCGGCTGGTAGCCTGGCCTGTTCGGCGGGCTTGGCGGCTCTTGATCTCGGAAGCGAGGGCGCAGGTATGGCTGGCCCGGTTGCAAGCGGAATCACGGAAAGACAACGAGTGCCGAGTTCCTGTTCGGCCTGCCGCGCCGTGCGGAACACGGCATCGACCGCCTCGCGCAGTGCCGCTATTCCAAAGCTCGCCATCAGCCCCATGGTGAGCGCGATGGCGAGGACGAATGATGCGACCGGTTTGCTTTTTCGCGCGGGTGGAACTGCGGGGCTGATCACGCGTGCGTCGGTGATCGGGAACGATTGCTGCTGGATCGCCTCCATGTAGCGCTGCAGGAAGCTGTCGTAGAGCGTGCGATAGACCTTGGCGGAACTCTCGAGTTCGGCAAGTCCCAGCCGGTCGCGATTGGTGAGCTGTCCCTCGGATACAAGGCCGGCGAGCGACCGCTCCAGATTCTCTTCGCGGGTCTTGGCGATCTCATAGTCGCTCCTGTAGCTGCCAGCGATCCGTCCGAGCTCCGCGCCGATATTTCGCCGTACTTCCGCCATCTGGTCGCGGAGATTGACCGCTGCCGCATGGTCGGCGCCATATCGTGCCGCGATGTTCGCTTCGCGCGCGGACAGATCGAGAAACTGGTTGCGAAGCCGGGTAATCACGTCGTTTTTAAGGGTATCGGCGACGGCGCCTTCGCTGACGTCCATCTTTCGCACTTGTTCGATCCGGTCCAGACGCGCTTTCGCTTCGCTGGTTGCCCCGCGTGCCGTGGCGAGCTGGCTGTTTAGTTCGAACAGCTGCTGTTCGCCGATCAGCCGGGACGCCGCGCCCGGTCCGGCCGTTGTGCTGGCGCCGCCGAGATCGACGATGTTGTTCTTCTCCTTGAACTCCAGGACCGAGCGATCGGCGGCGGTTGCTTTCGACTTCAGCTCGTTGATCCGGTCCTGCAGCCATGCGCCGGCGCGCGTGATCGTCTGGTATTTGGCCCCGAGCTGATCGTCGATATAGGCTTCGGCGATTGCGTTGGCGACCTTCGCCGCGGTCACGGGGCTGCGCGATGTGTACGCGATGTTCAAGGCATAGGTCTTCTCGCCGCGCGTGATGGTGCGATGAGCGAGAAACTCGTCGAGCGCCCGCTGCTGACGTTCATCGGGGGAGCCTGGGGCGAGGCGCGAGAGCGGGCTCCAGCCGCCCGTTCCGGCGAACTCCGGATCGTCGGCGAGGTTGAGGTCCTTGACGACCGTTGCTCCTAGCTTTCGTGAGGCGAGAATCTCAACCTGCGATCCGACCTGAAGTGTATCGAGCGGGATATCCCCTTGCGGCTGCAGCTGGTTCTGCAGGACCCGCAGCGTGCTGCTGTCAATGAGCAGCGTGGCGGTTGCGGTATATTGCGAAGGTGTAGCCAGCAGATAGAGCAGGCCAATGGCGATTGCCACGGCAGGCACGATGAGAAAGACCCAATACTGCCGCCGGGCCAGCCCCGTCAGCTGATCGATTAAGGCCGACATCGAGGTCGTCGCCTCTTCCCGTCCGGCGCCATAGTCGATACGCGTTCGGCGCGGCAGCATATCCATGATCAATCAAATCCTCGGCATGTGGCTCGGCAGGCACATGTGACTTTATCTCGTTGACCGCCGTGCGGACGGCGAGGCGTGAATTGGTCGTGCTGGTGGCAGCTCGGGAGGAAAAGGCGCGGACCGCGACACGAGGCGTCTGCTTGCGCCCTCAGACCGGGTCCATCACGCTCATCGCGTTATCTCTAACGAACAAATAATACATAATTGCAACAATCGGATGCAGCTCAGCTATCATTGATTAACATATTGAATGCCGATCGCCGTGCCGCAGGTTCTCAGCGCCGCAAGATCGCCAAGCGGTACGTGGCCGGCGAGACCATGGCCGAGCTGGCGCTAGAGTACGAAGTTGGCGAAGTCACTATCTGGGGTGCGCTGCAGGCCGCTTGACACCATCGCACCAAGGGATCCTTTGATGGGCGTCGCTCGCCGCAGGATCATCCGGTATTTCAAGTGTCCTCATTGCGGGACGCTCTCTGAGGCAACGCGCGAACCAAGTGTCAAAATCTGCTCCGGCAGATTTAACTGCGCCGAGTGCGGCAATCTCCTTGTTGCGCCTGTCGATGGCGGAATCCGAGGGGGCGGGTTCGCAACGCGCGAGCACGTCGCGTGACTGTCGACGTGCGTCGCTCCAACGATGCAGCTCGGTCATCCCGTATCCGCAAGTGCATTCCAGGCCCGCAGACGTCGCGATCAAACCCACAACGTGAAAGCCCGGCAGACATTGCTGTCTGCCGGGCGAACGCAAGTATTACTAGATGAATGCAACGAGCTTACGCCGTCTCTGTCTGCAGATATATCCGGTAGAATACCGCGTATGTTATAGACTATTTGCGTGCGCACGCAGTTTTTCGCCTGACGAAAACGCGACGCACATTCAGCGTTCAAAAGTGAACAGACACGCGCTTGTCACGCAAATTATCTATGCCCGCATTGCCGCGCAGGAGGGTCGGGCAAGAACACTCCAACAGCGACCACCATTTCAATGCACGGTACGGACCGCCGGGGGATTGCAAAGGGCTTCGGCGGTCCACTCGTTAACCTTGACGGCATCGCGATCGCGCGATGCGCGCTCACGCATCGACCTCAACCTTCAGCGCCTCGGCGCGGATCTCCTCGACGAGCCGCTCCTTCAGCGCGACGAATTCGGGCGCGGTCTTGATCTTGTAGGATCGCGGATGCGGCAGGTCGATCGCGATCTCCGCCTTGATGCGGCCGGGACGCGCGCTCATCACGATGACGCGGCTGCCGAGGAAGATCGCTTCCTCGATGTCGTGGGTGACGAACAGCACGGTCTTCTGGTCGCGCTCCCAGATGCCGAGTAGCATCTCCTGCATCAACACGCGGGTCTGGTTGTCCAGCGCGCCGAACGGCTCGTCGAGCAGCAGGATCTTCGGATCGTTGGCGAGCGCACGCGCGATCGCGGTGCGCTGCTGCATACCGCCAGAGAGCTGCTTCGGCCAGTGGTTCTCGAATCCGGACAGGCCGACCCGCTGGATGAAGCCGTCGGCGATCTTGTTGCGCTCGGCTTCCCCCACCCCGCGCTCGCGCAGGCCGAAGGCGATGTTCTCGCGTACGGTGAGCCACGGGAACAGCGTGTACGATTGAAACACCATGCCGCGATCGGCGCCCGGTCCGGTCACCTCGCGTCCGTCGAGCGTGACGCGGCCGGTGGTCGGCCGGTCGAGGCCGGCGACGATGCGCAGCAAGGTCGACTTTCCGCAGCCCGACGGTCCGAGCAACGTGACGAAGTCGTTGTTGCCGACCACAAGGTCGATCGGCTCGAGCGCGAGTGTCGGCGCATGGCCCGCGCGGGCCGGGAAGGTGCGGGAGACCCGTTCGATCTTGAGCGCGGTCATGCGAGCTTCCACGGAAACAGCCAGGCGTTGAAGGCCTTGAACAGGAAGTCGGAGATCAGGCCGATCAGCCCGATCACGATGATGCCGAAGATGATCTGCCCGGTGTTGAGCAGGGCCTGGCTGTCGGTGATCATGTGGCCGATGCCGGACGATGAGCCGATCAACTCGGCGACGATGACATATGTCCATGCCCAGCCAAGCACGAGCCGCAAGATCTCCGCGATATCGGGCGCGGATGACGGCAGCAGCACGCGGCCGATGATGCCGCTATCCTTGGCGCCGAGCGTGTACGCGGCCTCGACGAGGTCGCGCCGGGTGTTTCCGACGGTCACCGCCACCATCAGGATGACCTGGAACACCGAGCCGATGAAGATGACGAGGAGCTTCTGCAGCTCGCCGATGCCGGCCCACAGGATCAGCAGCGGAATGAAGGCGGAGGCCGGCAGATAGCGCGCAAACGAAACGAACGGTTCGAGAAACGCCTCGATCGGCTTGTAGGCGCCCATCAGCACGCCGAGCGGCACCGCGATGATGGCCGCAAGCACGAAGCCGCCGACGACGCGCCAGATCGTCATGCCGATGTCGAACAGGAAGCCGTGCTGGACCAGCAGCTCCCAGCCCTCATGCAGCATGGTCACAGGGTTGGCGAGAAACGTCTTAGAGACGTAGCCGCCAAACGTTGCCCACGCCCACACGGCAACGAACAGCACGAAGAACGCAAGGCCGTAGGCGGCGCGTTGCTTCGAGGTCACGGGTTCGAGGGGACGTATCACAAGCCAATATCCTTCAGCGCGTGGTCGCGCGCCCCGCTTCCGACGCGAAAGCGGGACGCGCGATGTCGATGCGGTCTACTTGATGAAGCTCGGGTCGAACAGATCGTCGACCTTCGGCGCCGACTTGATGATACCAATCTCGAGCAGGAGGTCGGCGGCTTCCTTGTTGAAGGCCTGGAATTCGCCCGCGAAGAACTTCTGGTTCGCGGCCTTGTCCTGCCAACGGAGATATTTCGCCGAGTTGCCGAACTGCTCGCCGGACTGCTTCACGTCGGCGCCCATGATCTCATAGGACTTGGCCTGATCCTTTGCGATCATGTCGACCGCCTCGAAATAGCTGTCGGCCAGCGCCTTGGCGGCTTTCGGATTCTCGCTCAGGAATTTCGGCGTGCAGCCGAACGTGTCCATCACCATCGGATAGTCGAGCGTGGTGGCGATGATCTTGCCCTTGTCGGGCGCGGTGCGCACCGTCGACAGATAAGGCTCGTAGGTCATGGCGGCATCGTTCTGGCCCGACACGAAGGCCTGCGCGGCTGCGGCCGGCTCGAGGTTTACCACCGTCACGTCCTTGACGGACAGGCCGTTCTTCTTGAGCATCCAGGCCAGCGCGAAATAGGGCGAGGTGCCGGGCGCGGAGGCCGCGACCGTCTTGCCCTTCAGATCCTTGATTGCGGCGACATCGTTGCGGACTGCCATGCCGTCGGCGCCGTAGCTCTTGTCGAGCTGGAAGATCTGCTTGGTGGCGACGCCGTTGGCGTTCCAGGAAATCCAGGTTTCGACCGTGGTTGCCGCGCACTGGATATCGCCCGACGCGACGGCCAGATGCCGGTCCTTTTGCGGAATCTTCTTGATGGTGACGTCGAGGCCATTCTTCTTGAAGATGCCGGCCTGGTTGGCCAGCGTAAGCGGCGCAAAGCCGGTCCATCCCGAGATCCCGATCGCGACCTTCACGTCGTCGGCGACCGCCGGAGCGGCCACCAGGAGCGCCGCCGTCGCTGCAAATATCCCAAAGCTACGCATGATCTTATCCCTCTGCTGAATCATCGTTGTGTCCTGTTCCTCTTCCATGGGCGCGTGGGCAAGATTGTTGCACAGGCCGTGCCAAATCTCACCTGGGTCGATCCGTCGCTAGCCGCCATTGAAGCGCGCAACCAGCTTGTGGGACTCACCGGGATAAACGAGCCGCACCGCCGTCAGCGGCTGCCCGATGCGCCACGTGTGGCGTTCGATCACCAGGCAGGGCGCACCGGCGTCGATATCGAGCGCGTCCGCGGTCGCGTCATCGGCGACGATCGCGCTGATCGAATGTTCGGCTTCGGTCCACGGCACATGATGAAGCAGCCACGATCCTGGCGGCTCGATCGCGAAATCCGCCGTGGCGGCTTCGGGCACGGCGTCGAGATCGATCAGCCTGTCTTCGATGGCGAAAGGCACGTCGTCGGCACTGTGGCGGCAGCGGATCGCGACCACCTTGCCGGTCTTGCGCGCGCCAAGGCGGGCGCGGTCGGCGGCATTCGCGGCGCGGCGCTGGCATTGGATCAACTCATAGCCATAGCTGCGGCCAAGAGAGCCGATCTCGGCGCGGATGTCGGGGATCTTGAGGACCGCCGAAAGAAATTTCGGACGGCGTACGAAGGTGCCGGCCCGCCGCCGGCGCTCGATCAGGTCGGCCTGCGCGAGCTCCGACAGCGCTTTGCTCACCGTCATGCGCGAACAGCCATAGCGCGCCATCAATTCGTGCTCGAACGGGATGCGGTGACCGGGCGGCCACTCGCCGGCCAGGATCCGGCGCTCGATGTCGAGCCGGATCTGCTTGTACAGCGTCGGCTTGTCGGCCGGCGGCGACGTGTCGCGTTTCCTGGCGAGGCTCATGCGAGGAGCCTCCGCACCGCGGCGTTGAACGCCGCGCGCGCTGCACCGCGGAGCCGGTGATGACCGCCCTCGACCACCTTGTTTCCGCCGGCCCAGACGCAATCGACTGCGTCCGCGCCGCTGGCAAAGATCCAGCCGTCGATGACGGCGTCGCCGCCCCGTCCGGCGAGCGAAGGGTGGGCCATGTCGAGGGTCACGATGTCGGCGCGCGCGCCCGCCGTCAGGCCTGTGGCCGGTTGCGCGAGCGCCTGCGCGCCGCCGGCGAGCGCAGTGTCGAACAGGACGCGGCCGGTGGAGGCGCCCGGTCTGTCGGACAGCACGTTGCGCTCGAGCTGCTTCAGCCGCTGGCCGTATTCGAGCTGGCGCAGCTCGTCGCTCACGCCGACCAGCACGTTGGAATCGGTGCCGATGCCAAACCGGCCGCCGGCGGCCAGGAATTCGCGGGTCGGGAAGATGCCGTCGCCGAGGCTTGCCTCGGTGATCGGGCACAGCCCGGCGACAGAGCCGCTGCCGGCAAGCGCGGTGGTCTCCGTCGCGGTCATGTGGGTGGCGTGGATGAGGCACCAGTGCCGGTCGACGGGGGCATGTTCGAGCAGCCAGGCGACCGGCCGGCGGTCCGACCATGCGAGGCATTCCTCGACTTCCTTGACCTGCTCGGCGGCGTGGATATGCACCGGACCGCCCTCGGCGAGCGGCAGGATCGCCGCAAGTTCGTCCGGCGTCACGGCGCGCAGGCTGTGCGGGGCGATGCCGACATTGGCGCCGGGCAGCGCGCGGACCGCCGCGCGGCTGGCATCCATCAGCGCGGCAAACTGATCGACGGAGCAGATGAAGCGGCGCTGGCCCGCGTGCGGTGCCACGCCGCCAAAGGAGCCGTGCGCATAGAAACTCGGCAGCAGCGTGAGTCCGATGCCAGTGACCTCGCAGGCGTGCGCAATGCGCGTTGCCGTCTCCGCGATGTTGGCGTAGGGCGCGCCGTTGCGATCATGATGCAAATAGTGGAATTCCCCGATGCGCGTGAAACCGCGCTCGAGCATCTCGACATAGAGCAGCGTGGCGACCGCCTCGATGTCTTCGGGCGTCATCCCCAGCGCGAAGCGATACATCGTCTCGCGCCAGGTCCAGAACGTATCGGTGGAATCGCCGCGCGTCTCGGCGAGCCCCGCCATGCCGCGCTGGAACGCGTGGCTGTGCAGGCTTGCGATTCCCGGAACCGCGAGCGCGTGGCGCTCGTCACCGGCGCTCGGTGCGACGCCGGCCGCTACCGTCGTGATGACGCCATCGGTCACCGTCACCTGCACGTCCTCCGCCCAACCCGAGGGAAGCAGTGCGGACCCGAAATGCAGAGTCGACATGTTTTCTCAAACCGGCTGGACAGAATGGCGTGATCATATGTATAGACATATCGGGGCGTCAAGCTTCTGTCGAGGAGATGCCACATGGCCGAACGCTTTGATCGTGTCTGGCTCAATGCTCGGCTCGCTACGCTGCGGGGAGATCAGCCCGATCTCGGAATCATCGAGCGCGGCGCGATCGCGGCGCGCGACGGCCGCATCGTCTTCGCCGGGGTGCAATCCGACCTTCCATTCGGGGCCGATGCGGTCGAGCGGATCGATTGCGCCGGGCGCTGGATCACGCCCGGGCTGATCGACTGTCACACCCATCTGGTGTTCGGCGGCAATCGCGCGCACGAGTTCGAGCTCAGGCTGCAGGGCGCAAGCTATGAGGAGATAGCGCGCGCCGGCGGCGGCATCGTCTCGACCGTCGCCGCGACGCGTGCCGCCAGCGAAGCCGAGCTGGTTGCCGGCGCGCTGCCCCGGCTGGACGCGTTGATCCGCGAAGGCGTGACCACGCTCGAGATCAAGTCGGGCTATGGCCTCAACACGGCAACCGAGATGCGGCAGCTCTCCGCCGCGCGTGCGCTGGGCCGCGAGCGGCCGGTCACGATCCGGACGACGTTTCTCGGCGCGCACGCGCTGCCGCCGGAAGCCAATGGCGACAAGGACCGCTACATCGATCTGGTTTGCCGCGAAATGCTGCCGGCGGTGGCGGACGCGGGACTGGCCGATGCCGTCGACGCCTTCATGGAAGGCATCGCGTTCTCCGAACAGCAGACCGCGAAGGTGTTCCATGCGGCAAAAGCGGTCGGCTTGCCGGTCAAGCTGCACGCCGATCAGCTCTCAAATCTCGGCGGCGCGGCGCTGGCCGCGAAATTCTCCGCGCTGTCGGCCGATCATCTCGAACACACCGATCTTGCCGGCGTCACCGCCATGGCGCAGGCAGGGACGGTCGCCGTTCTGCTGCCCGGAGCGTTCTACTTCATTCGCGAAACCGCCAAGCCTCCGATCGAGCTGTTCCGCGCCCACGGCGTCCACATGGCGCTCGCGACTGACTGCAATCCCGGTAGCTCGCCGCTGACGTCGCCGCTGCTCGTCATGAATATGGGCGCGACGCTGTTCCGGATGACGGTTGCCGAATGCCTCGCCGGCGTGACGCGGGAAGGCGCGCGTGCGCTCGATCTCCTCGACGAGGTCGGGACACTCGAAGCCGGCAAATGGTGCGACCTTGCGATCTGGGACATCGATCGGCCGGCCGAGCTCGTCTACCGGATCGGATTCAACCCCTTGCACAGCAGGGTGTGGAGAGGCCGATGAGCCGGGACATTCTCGTTTCACCCGGACGTGTCAGCCTCGACGATCTCGCGCAGGTGCTCGACGGCGCAGCCGTGGTGCTTGATCCGTCGTTCTGGCCCCGCGTCGAGGCGGCCTCTGCGATCGTCGCGGCGGCTGCGAGCGCCGATGCCCCGGTTTATGGCATCAACACCGGGTTCGGAAAGCTGGCGTCGCGGCGCATCGCGCCCGAACAGACGGCGCTGCTCCAGCGCAACCTCATCGTGTCTCATTGCTGCGGCGTAGGATCGCCCGCGCCCGAACCGGTCGTGCGCCTGATGATGGCGCTCAAGATCGTCTCGCTCGGCCGCGGTGCCTCTGGCGTTCGTCGTGAGGTCATCGGGCAACTGCAGGCGATGCTGGCGCGCGGCGTCTACCCGCTGGTGCCGCAGCAAGGCTCGGTCGGCGCATCGGGCGATCTCGCGCCGCTCGCGCATATGACTGCGGTGATGATCGGCGAGGGGCAGGCGTTCGTCGACGGCCAGGTCGTGCCGGGTGGCGAGGCGCTGGCGGCGGCGCATCTCGTGCCGTTGACGCTCGGACCCAAGGAAGGTCTCGCCCTGATCAACGGCACGCAGTTCTCGACCGCCTATGCCGTTGCCGGTCTGCTGCGCGCCCATCGTTTGGCCTGCGCCACGCTGGTGACGGGAGCCTTGTCGGTCGATGCGGCCATGGCATCGACGGCGCCCTTCCGCTCCGAGATCCAGGAGCTACGCGGACATGGCGGGCAGATCGCAGCTGGTGCTGCACTGACCACCTTGCTGGCGGGAAGCGATATCCGGATGTCGCATCTTGAAGGCGACGAGCGCGTGCAGGATCCCTACTGCCTGCGTTGCCAGCCGCAGGTGGCCGGTGCGGCGCTGGATCTGCTGGCGCAGGCGGCGCGCACGCTGACGCTCGAGGTCAACGCCGTGACCGACAATCCGCTGGTGCTGGTCGAGACCGGCGAGATCGTCTCCGGCGGAAATTTCCACGCTGAGCCCGTCGCGTTTGCCGCCGACCAGATCGCGCTCGCGCTGTCGGAGATCGGCGCCATCAGCGAGCGGCGCATCGCGACGTTGGTCGATCCTGCGCTCAATTTCGGACTGCCGCCGTTCCTGACGCCCGAACCAGGCATCAACTCCGGCTTCATGATCGCCGAGGTGACGGCCGCCGCCCTGTTTGCCGAGAACAAGCAGCGCGCCGCGCCGTGCTCGATCGATTCGACGCCGACCAGCGCCAACCAGGAAGATCACGTGTCGATGGCCGCGCATGCCGCGCGGCGCCTGTTCGACATGGCGGACAATCTTGCCGTCATCCTCGGCATCGAACTCCTGGTTGCCGCGCAAGGCATTACGCTGCGCCAGCCGCATTCGACCAGCGCGCCGCTTGCGGCTGTGATCGCCGCCCTGCGCGAAGAGGTGCCGGCGCTCGGCTCCGATCGATACATGGCCGACGACATCGCCAGGGCAAAGGCGCTGGTCGAGGCCGGCGTGTTGCCGGCCGCCGCGATGTCGATGCTCGAACAGAACCCGTTTCCGAAGCTTGCTTGAAAGGTCTCGCATGACTAGCCGACTGGACAATGATCGTACGATCCGTGCCCCCCGGGGATCCGAGATCACCGCCAAGAGCTGGCTGACGGAAGCGCCGCTGCGGATGCTCATGAACAATCTCGATCCGGAGGTCGCCGAACGGCCGAGCGAGCTTATTGTCTATGGCGGCATCGGCCGCGCCGCGCGCGACTGGGGCAGCTTCGACCAGATCGTGGCCGCGCTGCGCAAGCTCGACGCCGACCAGACCCTGGTCGTGCAGTCGGGCAAGCCGGTCGGAATCTTCCGGACCCATACCGATGCCCCGCGCGTGTTGATCGCGAACTCCAACATCGTGCCGCACTGGGCGACGCTTGATCACTTCAACGCGCTCGACAAGGCCGGGCTGATGATGTTCGGGCAGATGACGGCGGGATCGTGGATCTATATCGGCAGCCAGGGCATCGTGCAGGGTACCTACGAAACCTTCGTCGAGGTCGGCCGGCGCCACTACGGCGGCGATCTCGCGGGCAAGTGGATATTGACGGCGGGCCTCGGCGGCATGGGCGGCGCGCAGCCGCTTGCCGCCACGATGGCCGGCGCCTCGATGCTCGCGGTCGAGTGCCAGCCAAGCCGCATCGAGATGCGGCTGCGCACCGGCTATCTCGACCGGCAGGCGAGCTCGCTCGATGAGGCGCTCGCCACGATGGCGGAAGCGACGCGCACCAAGAAGCCGGTGTCGGTCGGCCTGCTCGGCAATGCGGCCGATATCTTCCCCGAGCTGGTGCGGCGCGGCGTCAGGCCCGATATCGTGACCGACCAGACCAGCGCGCATGATCCGATCAACGGATACCTGCCGAAGGGCTGGACGCTCGGGGAATGGGAGCAAAAGCGCGCAGCCGATCCCAAGGCGGTCGAGATGGCGGCCAAGACCTCGATGGTCGGTCACGTCCGGGCCATGCTGGATTTCCACGCGCAAGGCATTCCCACGCTCGACTACGGCAACAACATCCGCCAGATGGCGCAGGACATGGGATTGCAGAACGCGTTCGATTTCCCGGGCTTTGTCCCGGCCTATATTCGTCCGCTGTTCTGCCGCGGCATCGGTCCGTTCCGCTGGGCGGCGCTGTCAGGCGATCCCGAGGACATCTTCCGCACCGACGCCAAGGTGAAGGAGCTGATGCCGGACAACAAGCACCTGCACAACTGGCTCGACATGGCCAAGGAGCGGATCAAGTTCCAGGGATTGCCGGCGCGGATTTGCTGGGTCGGACTCGGCGACCGCCACCGGCTCGGCCTCGCATTCAATGAGATGGTCGCAAAGGGTGAGCTGAAGGCGCCCATCGTCATCGGCCGCGATCATCTCGACAGCGGTTCCGTCGCCAGCCCCAACCGCGAGACCGAAGCGATGCGCGACGGTTCGGATGCGGTATCCGATTGGCCGCTCCTGAACGCGCTGCTCAACTGCGCGAGCGGCGCCACCTGGGTCTCGCTGCATCATGGCGGCGGCGTCGGCATCGGTTATTCCCAGCACGCCGGCATGGTGATCGTCGCCGACGGAACCCCAGATGCCGCGCGCCGACTCGAACGCGTGCTGTGGAATGATCCGGCAACCGGGGTGATGCGGCACGCCGATGCGGGGTATGATGAGGCAATCGCCTGCGCCAAGGCGAACGGGCTCGATCTTCCCGGTCTGGCGTCATAGGGGAGCTCGGGACCTGCGCGGAGGCGTGGTGGGCGTGCGTTCCCTCAAGACAGCGAGGCAGCCATGGTCAAACCGTTCCCGTCGAAGACCCATATCGGCAACCACGCGCTGCATCCCGAAACGTTGATGCTCAACTACGGCTACGATCCGCAATTGTCGGAAGGAGCCGTCAAGCCACCGGTCTTCCTGACCTCGACCTTCGTTTTCCGGACGGCCGACGACGGCAAGGATTTCTTCGATTTCGTTGCGGGCCGGCGCGAGCCGCCCGAGGGGATGGGCGCGGGTCTCGTCTACTCGCGCTTCAATCATCCCAACAGCGAGATCGTCGAGGACCGGCTGGCGATTTACGAGCGCACCGAGACGTGCGCGCTGTTCTCGTCCGGCATGTCGGCGATCGCGACCTCGATCCTGGCCTTTGCGCGGCCGGGCGATGTGATCCTGCACTCGCAGCCGCTCTATGGCGGAACGGAAACGCTGCTTGCCAAGACGCTCGCGGGCATCTCGATCGGCGCGGTCGGCTTTGCCGATGGTATCGACGAGGTCGCCGTCAGGCAGGCGGCGGACGACGCCATGCGCAAGGGCCGGGTGTCGATGATCTTCATCGAGACTCCGGCAAACCCTACCAACAGCCTGGTCGACATCGCGATGGTCCGCCGCATCGCCGAGATGATCGGCAAGGCCCAGGGGCACAGGCCGATCGTCGCGTGCGACAACACGCTGCTCGGGCCGGTGTTCCAGCGGCCGATCGAGCATGGCGCCGATCTCTCACTCTACTCGCTGACCAAATATGTCGGCGGTCATTCCGACCTGATCGGCGGCGCGGCGCTCGGCTCGAAAGCGCTGATGAAGAACATCAAGGCGTTGCGCGGCGCGATCGGTACCCAACTCGACCCGCATTCCTGCTGGATGATCAGCCGGTCGCTGGAAACACTGAGCCTGCGCATGGAAAAGGCCAATACCAACGCGCAGCTCGTAGCTGACTACCTGCGCGACCATCCCAAGGTGGTGAAGGTGCATTATCTCGGTCAGCTCGACGCGAGCTCGCCAGCCGGCAGCGTGTTCGCGCGGCAATGTGGCGGTGCCGGCTCGACGTTCTCGTTCGATATCGCAGGCGGCGAGGCTGCAGCGTCGCGGTTTCTGAACGCGCTGCAGATCTTCAAGCTGGCAGTGAGCCTCGGCGGCACCGAGTCGCTTGCCAGCCTGCCGGCGACCATGACCCACTCCGGCGTTCCGGCCGACATCCGTCAGAAGATCGGTGTTCTCGACTCCACGATCCGATTGTCGATCGGCATCGAGCATCCGTCCGATCTCGTCGCTGACATCGCGCAGGCGCTGAACCAGGCGTAGCCGTAGTCCGTCCGCACGCAGTGGAGGCGACCACCACGATACCGCGGCGTGGTGGGCGAGGCCGCGCCGACGCTGCGGTCGAAACGCGCGGTATTGGTAGCGAGGTAATCGTGCTCGCGCGGCGGGCTGTGCTGTTGGCGCTCACGACCTGGAGCGTCGAGCCGCGGGCAAAAGGGCTTGGATTACCTCCTGAAACGGCGGCTTCCTGGCCGCAAACCTCCGGCCCGAAAGTCGGAATCAGCAAATGGACCGATTGGGTGATTCCGGGGCTTTGCGGGGACTACGGAGTTCTACACAGCGTTCCGCCGGATGTTGCCCAATTTCCAGCCGCCTGCTGTCGCCTTAATTATTTTCATTTATAATCAATGTCTTAGGCGACGATCGCGGCTCACATGCCCGTGATATTTGTGCAACAATTGCCTGAAAAGAGCCGCAACTGACCCGAAACGAAGCTGTCTTTTGTTGCGTGATCGGGGGCCTTCTGTCTCTTATGGAACTGCGACGGAGGGGGGCATCCCAAGGTCGTCCCGTTCTAGGTGGTTCGCTTAAGTCCCTCGCGTTCATGCGGGTGTGTCCGAAGGCGCGAAGCGACTAAGCGGGTTTTAAGGGACAAGGGAACCAACCTGAGGGTGCTTCACCCGGCGGATCCGGAACCTTCCCTGAGATAGAGCAACTTGGAGGTTTAACATGAAGATGGTTAAGAGCCTTATCCTCGGCTCGGCGGCGGCTCTCGTCGCAGTCGGCGGAGCTCAGGCGGCCGATCTTCCCGTCAAGGCCAAAGCGGTCGAGTACGTGAAGGTTTGCTCCCTGTATGGTCCCGGATTCTACTACATCCCGGGCACCGACACCTGTATCAAGCTGGGTGGTTACCTGCGCGTGGACGTTCTCGCGAACACTAACGCGGACGCCACCGGCAACTTCAACGGCGCCGGCGGCGCGCAGAACCGCTTCACGAACGGCTACACCTGGCGTTCCCGCGAAGACCTGAACATCGACACCCGCACCGCGACCGAGTACGGCGTGCTCCGCACGTTCTTCGATGCGACGTTCAGCTGGACGTCGGGCACCTACGCAGGCAACGGCCTTGGCGGCACCGTTTATGAGGGTGGTTTTCCGAACAACGCCAGCTCGGGTGCTGTCGCTGGCGGTACGGTCGGCGTCTACTACGCCTTCA
>NZ_JBHMET010000267.1:0-86740 GCF_042430365.1 Bradyrhizobium erythrophlei | reverse complement strand
CTCGCAGTTCAGCGCTCCCTGGACCAACTATCCGGCCAACAACTTCGACGGTCTCGTCGGCGGCGGCGGCACGGTCACCGGTGTGAACCAGTTCACCTACACTGCTCAGTTCGGCAACGGCGTGTCGCTGGCTCTGTCGGCGCAGGATCAGACCCAGTACTATCAGGCTGGCGTGAACAACATCCTCGCCGGTGGTGCTTACGGCACCAGCGACTATGCTGGCACGATCTCTCCGGACCTCGTCGCGGCCCTCCGCGTCGACCAGTCTTGGGGTCTGTTCCAGGCGTCGTTCGCGGCGCATGACAACCACGCGGCCTACTATGGCGGCAGCGAGTTGACTGGCCATCCCGACGACAAGTGGGGCTGGGCTGCTCAGTTGGCCCTGTCGATCAAGGACATCCCGACCGGACCTGGCGACTCGATCAACATCCAGGGCGTCTATACGGACGGTGCGACCCGCTACAACATCCAGGATCTGGCCGGTCAGTTCGGTGCGGCCACCGTTTACGGTGGTACCAACCTGCCTGGTGCGTACCAGAGCATCGGTTTCGGCTTCGCGCCTGACACCGTGTTTGGTGCCATTGGTGGTGTGAACACCCAGCAGCAGACCATCAAGACCTGGGGCTTCCGTGGTGGCTTCAACCACAACTGGAACCCCTACTGGAGCTCCGGCCTCTACGGTGCTTACGCAGCGGTCATGTACAACGACACGGCTAAGACCCTGCTCTGCGGCGTCGGCGGCGTGGGTGGTTCGGTCCGCACGACCCTCAATGCTCTGGGCGGCGCTATCACCACCTGCAACCCCGACTACAACATCGCGCAGGTTGGTCTGATCACCCGCTGGACCCCGGTCAAGAACCTGACGTTCTCGGGCGATGTGACCTGGATGCATCTGGATCAGAAGTATGCTGGTACGGTTGTGGCGCCCAGCGCTGCCATCGGCAAGCCGGCGGCTCTGTACGAGCTGAAGAATCAGGACACTGTGACCCTGCTTCTCCGCGCTCAGCGCAACTGGTAAGACCGGTTGATCTGATCACGATCTAACAGAGCCCCCGGCGGGTCACCGCCGGGGGTTTTGCTTTTTGGCGACGCGGTGACGAGTCACGACGCCACCATGTCGCGAACCAGCGGCACCACCTTGCGGCCGTAGAGCTCGATGCTCTTCATCAGCTTCTCGTGCGGTAACGGCCCGGCCGAGTATTTCAACTGGAAGCGCGCCAGCCCGAGCGCCTTCACGGTCGCGGCAATCTTGCGTGCGACGGTTTCCGGCGAGCCGACATAGAGCGAGCCGTGATCGGCCTCCCGCACGAACTCGTCGCGGCCCATAGGCGGCCAGCCGCGCTCCTTGCCGATTCGGTCGCGCATGACCTTGTAGTCGGGCCAGAGCTCCTCGCGTGCCTGGGCGTCGGTCTCGGCGACATAGCCTGGCGAATGCACGCCGATCGGCTGCGGCTCGCGGCCGAACTGCTTGTAGGCGCGCTGGTGCAGGTCGACATAGGGCGCAAATCGCCTGGGGTCGCCGCCGATGATGGCGAGCATCAGCGGCAGGTCGTAATGGGCGGCGCGGACTACCGATTCGGGGCTGCCGCCGACGCCGATCCAGGTCTTCAGCCGGCCGTGCTCGACCGGCGGATAGACGGACTGGTTGTCGAGCGGCGGACGCAGCTTGCCTTGCCAGGTGACCGGCTCCTGTTTCAGGAGCTCGGTGAACAGATCGAGCTTCTCCTCGAACAGCTCGTTGTACTGGCGGAGATCGAAGCCGAACAACGGGAACGATTCGGTGAAGGAGCCGCGGCCGAGAATCACCTCGGCGCGGCCGTTCGAGACCGCGTCCACGGTGGCAAAGCGCTGGAACACGCGGATCGGATCATCCGAGCTCAGCACCGTGACCGCCGAGCCGAGGCGGATGGTTTTGGTGCGTGCGGCGATCGCGGCCAGCACCACCTCGGGGGCGGAGATTGCGAAATCGGCCCGGTGATGCTCGCCGAGGCCGATGAAATCGATCCCGAGCTCGTCGGCCAGCACCGCTTCGTCGACGACGTTGCGGATCACCTGCGCGTGCGGCAGCGGCGCACCGGACGCATCCTTCGTGACATCGCCAAACGTATCGAGCCCAAATTCGAGGGAAGTGGTCATTGGTCAATCCAGTTGCGGGCGGCACAGCGGGGCTGGCGCCATCGGCCCAAACAAAAAAGCCGGCCTGCGGCGCCGGGTCCCGCAAGGCCGCCCCGTTGAGGCTGCAGTTGAGATAAGGGCGAGCTAATGGCTGTTCGCGGCTGGACAAGGCCGCGCCGTGAAACGCTTGGTTTCCGCGCCTGACGGGCGGGCCACCGCAAGGGGGCGCCTCAAGCTGTCAGCCCGGGATCACCAGGAAGCCGGCCCGCGGGAAGTGCACCACGACCTCGCCGACCCGTTCGTCGGTTCGGCGGATCGCGATATGCTGCGCCGACAATGAGACGATCTCACCGCGGACCGGGATCTTGCCGTAGTCGTCAGGCATCACGCTGACGATGTCACCGGGCTTGCGTCCGTTCGGATCCGCGGGGTCGCCAAAGACAGGCGACAGTGGCTGCGTTTTTGCCGCGATCTCGAGCGCGTCGCCCGACGACATCTCGGTGCGTGTGCCGTGGCCGATCGCGCGGATGCGCTCCTCCCAGGCCGAGGCGCGCGGGAAGGGCTTCATGATCTCGGCGATCGTGGCGACGCTCTGCCGTGCGTACCACACGTTCATGTAGGCGCTGACGTCGGCAAGGCTGAAATCGCCTGATAGCCACGGCCGGCCGTCACCGAGCTGCGCCTCGATCCAATCGACATGGGCGCGAAACTGGTCGCGCATCTGCGGCAGCGCCGCGGTCATTGCGGCAACGTCGAACTTCGCGCCGCGCAGCTTCTCGCGATCCTCGATGAAATCCTTCGGGACCTTGTCGCCGATGAAGCCAAACACGAGGTTGACCGTGCTCTGGAAGAACGGACGATCGGTCCACATCCCAAGCGCCCAGGGCACGCCGGCATTGCCTCCGGGAAACAGCGTCGGCGTCGGATAGCGCTGCTCCAGCTCGCGGATGATGATCTGGGTGTCGCAATAGATGTCGGCGCCGATCTGCATCGTCGGCGTGCGGCGATAGCCGCCGGTCATCGGCATCAGGTCCGGCCGCGGCATGATCCGGGAAATCCGCACCGAGTTCCAGGCCAGCTTCTTGTACCCGAAGATGATCCGGATCTTCTCGGAGAAGGGCGACTGGTCGAAGTGATGCAGGATCAGTGTCGGCTCGGACATGGACTCCTCCCGGGATATGGGCGCGGTCTCCGCGGACCTTGTTGTCAAGCCTGACAAGATCTGGGCGGATCGCAAGCCATTTTCCGGGGGAATGACGGTGACGCCGGAGTGTCAGAACGACTCCGCCCAGGGTCGCAGATCGAGCTCGAGTGTCCAGGCGCTGCGATGCTGGTGGTGCAGCACCCAATAGGCGTCGGCGATCGCGGCGATGTTGAGCAGCCCGTCGGGCCCGCGATCGTCCTTCAGCTGCGGCCGGGCGCTCAACACGCGATCGCCTTCGATGCCGCCGTCGACCACGACATGGCCGACATGGATGCCCTGCGGCCCGAACTCGCGCGCCACGCTCTGCGCCAGCGCGCGCAGCGCGGCCTTGGCTGCGGCGAACGGCGCGTAGTTGGCCTTGCCGCGCAGCGAGCCGCTGGCACCCGTGAACACCAGCGTGCCGCCGCCGCGCGCGAGTAATGCCGGGATTGCGGCCTGCGCGAGCTGGAACCCGCCGAGCGCGTGTTCGCGCCAATGCTCTTCGAAGCGTTGCTCGCTCACCTTAAGGAATGGTGCGGGCCGGTTGGAGCCCGCATTATGCACGGCCATCGCCAGCGGCGCGAGCCTCTCGGCGGCCTTGATGAACCGGGCGACATCGGCGGCGGCCGAGGCATCGCCGACCACGTGGGTCACGCTGGCGCCATCAGCGGCAAGCTCGGCTGCGGTGGCAGCCAGCTTCTCGGCGTTGCGGCCGGCGATCGCGACGGGATAGCCGCCCGCGGCGAAGCGGCGGGCAATCGCCGCGCCGAGGCCATGTGAGGCGCCGACGCCTGCGATCAGCACGCTTCCCTGCACGGCAGTCGGCTCGAGACCGGATCGATCATTCATCGCTTGCTCCATCAACGCGCCCGCGCCGCAGGCCTGGTTCACTCTTTCGACGCCATCGCGATGATCTCATCGCGGACCGTGCGCAGGACGGCATCGGACCTCTTCTGGTCGGTGATGACGCGCGAGATCGCGAGCGCGCCGATCATGGCGCTCACCGCCAATAGTGCGCGTTCTTCGCCATCGTCGCCGAGCATGCGCGCCACCTTGGTGACGAACGCCTCGATGTAGGGCTCCATCACCGCGCGGCATTGCTCGTCCGCGCGACCTACATCGGAGATCAGCGCCGCGATCGCGCAGCCGGTCTTGCGGGAGTCGCGATGGGCGCGGCTGAGATAGCTTCTCGCCATTGAGCTCGCACTGACAGGCTTGCCAGGGTCGCGCGACGCGCGTGCGGCGGCTTCGCCGGCGGCGAGCGCCTGTTCCAGCGCCTCGGCGATCAGATCCGAGCGCGAGGAAAAATGGCCGTAGAAGCCGCCATGGGTGAGATTCACGCGCTGCATCAGGCTGCCGATGCTGAGCCCATCCAGCCCGCCATCGCGGATCTGCGTCGCAGCCTCGTTCAGAATCCGCTTGCGGCTCCTGGCCTTGTCGGCCTGGGAATGGCCCATGTCGCCTCGTCCTCGTGTGGCATTTGACTCTCTTTCTGGATTATGACCATCATCTATTAGGATGACAAGTATCATCCAGAATTGGCCAGTCACAAAGATGGGAGGAACGGATGTCCGGCAGCACGAGCGAGGGGCGGGTTCGCCACGAACGGCATGATCGTATCCTCAAGATCGTCATCGACAATCCCGCGAAGAAGAACGCCTTCAGCCCGGAGATGATGGCGCAATTATCCGACGCGCTGACGCTGCTTGACCGCGACGACGATCTCTGGGTCGGCGTACTCTGCGCCGCAGGCGACAACTTCACCGCCGGCCTCGACATGCCGAAGTTCTTTGGCCCGACGGCGACGCGCAAGCCGTTGCCGGACGGCAATATCGATCCGTTCGGGCTGTCGAACCGTTGCCGGAAGCCGATCGTCACCGCGGTGCAGGGCATCGTCTTCACCGTCGGCATCGAGATGATGCTGGCCGGCGATATCGTGGTCGCCGCCGACGACAGCCGCTTCTGCCAGATGGAGGCCAAGCGCGGCATCGCGCCGCTCGCCGGTGCGCATTTCCGTTACATCAGCCGTGCCGGCTGGGGCGATGCGATGTATCACCTGTTGCTGTGCGACGAGTTCTCGGCTCAGGAAGCACACCGCATCGGCCTCGTGCAGGAGGTGGTGCCCGCCGGGCAGCAGACCGATCGCGCGATGGCGCTGGCCGGGATCATCGCGCGCAATGCGCCGCTCGGCATCCAGGTGACGAAGGAGGCGGGACGCAAATTCATCGAAGCCGGAGAACAGGCGGCGATTGCGATCATCCCGCAGAGCCGCGAGCGCGTGCTCAACACCGCCGATGCGGCTGAAGGCATCAAGTCGTTTGTGGAACGCCGTGCCGCCGTGTTCCAGGGGCGTTAATGCGTGTCGACCGGCCCACGAAACGTCATCGCGCTCCATCGTCTGATCGGGCGCGATCGTTCCTCGACAGCTGGTTCATGCTGCTCCGGATCATACGCTAGTCACGCTAGCGAACATATTCTGTGGCATTGATGTCGCAGCCGCCTGCGATAAATCGCGACAGAGTCACGACGACTCTTGTCGAGATTCGTCGAATCACCGAGATTCGTCCTTACCGAATTCAATACATCCTGCTTTGACTCAAGCGACCAGCAAGGTGGCGCATGACAAGTGCACGTGTGATTGTCGTAGGGAATAACAAGGGCGGCTCCGGCAAGTCGACAATTGCCATGCACGTCGCCATTGCGCTGATCAAGGCCGGTCAGAGCGTCGCCACCATCGATCTCGACACCAAGCAGAAGACGCTCACCCATTACGTCGACAATCGGCGGGACTGGGCGCGGGAGGCTTCGCTCGATCTGGGCGTTCCGACCCATATGTGCTTCGAGACGGTCGGTGGCGGCGTCAGCGAGGTCGAGACGCTGGGGCGCAGCGCGCTGAGCGAGATCGTCGAGCGGCTGGGCCGGACGCACGATTTCGTGGTCATCGACAGTCCCGGCCATGATAATTATTTGACGACGTTCGCCCACTCGCTGGCGAGCACGCTGATCACGCCACTCAATGACAGCTTCCTCGATTTCGACGTGCTTGGCACGGTTGATCCGAACGACTTCAAGGTCACAGGCATCAGCCATTATGCGATGATGGTGGAGGAGGCCCGGCGCCAGCGCAGCCTCAGCGAGCAGCCGGCATTTGACTGGGTCGTGCTGCGGAGCCGGCTGTCTACCCTCGGTTCGCGGAACAAGCGCCTGGTCGGTGAAGCCTTGGGTGAACTGTCGAAGACGCTGAACTTCCGGCTGGTTGATGGCCTGGCGGAGCGGGTGATCTTCCGCGAATTCTACCCGCGCGGACTGACTGCGGTCGATGACGTCAGCCAGATGACGCTCGGCGCGCGGCCGACCATGTCGCATATCACGGCACGGCTCGAGATGGAGCGGCTGATGACGGCGATCGTGTTCGGCCACCTGATCGTGCGGCTGCGGGATTTGTCGGACGCGAATCGCACCGCGGCGTGACGACACCTTGCTATCGGCAATTGGCGTTCCCGGCAGCGGCAACGATCAGAAAGGTGATCGTTGCCGGCGTAAAGGTGATCGTTCCAGCTGCGGTTGCCTCACCGTTGAGCGCCGGAAGCTGGTCTGTCGCGTCAAGCATCAGCGGTCGGCCGTTGAGCTGAACGGTCGTGTCGTGATTGTTGCCGGCCAGCGTGTAGCGTTGCGAGGTGCGTTGCAGTGCGAGCTCGTGCGACGCCTTTCGATCATTGTTGATCACGAGCAGGGCGACGCTATCGGCCAGGCCGCGTGCGCAATGCGCGTAGACGTGAAGGCCGGGGCGAGGCGCGCTGCCCGGATCCAGCACGGTCGTTCCCATTAATCGTCGCCACAGCAGTGCGCCCCAATAGTTCGGCCGCGGCAGATGCGTCCGTTCGTCGAGCAGGCCGTAGTCGCTGGCGGCGAGCGTATTGTGCATCGCGACCTGCACGCCGGCTTTCGCGAGCCGCCCGAGCTGATCGAGATAGCGGAAAGTGTCGGTGAAGGTGGCGGCCCAGCGGTTCCCGCCGCATGCCGTTTCCGCGGTCTCGGTCAGCCAGATCGGCTTGCCGGGCGTGGCGCGATCCCGCAGGGCACGGTAGAAGGCGAGCGTGTTGTCGGTTCGGGCGAGCCAGTCGTCGGAGAGTGCGGCATCCGCCGTGCGATCACCGCCGCACCGTGCCGAGAGCGCCCCATAGTGATGATAGGAGACGACATCGACATTTTGTGCGGTGGCGTTGAAGAGGGTCGCGGCATCGGCTCCAGTGCCTGCGGTGCCGGGACCCAGGATCGTCACATCGCCTGCCGCCCGCGTCATGAGCGTGCGGAACGTGGCGAAATCCCGAGCGTAGGCCGTCGCGCCATAACCGTCGGGCGCACCGCCGACCGCCGGCAGGTCAGGCTCGTTCATGAACTCGGCGGCGGCGATCCGCCCGCCGATCGATCGGGTGAAGGCGAGCAGGTGCCTCGCCTGATCCGGTGTCCAAAAGCCGCCGGCATCGCGGGTGCCGGCACTGATCGCAAACGACGTGACGATCGCGGCATCGACCGCGCGCGAGAACTCGATCATGCTGCGCCATCGCTGCGGAGTCAGCACACCCTTGAAGCCCGCGGGCGGTGCCGCCGGCGGACTGCCGGAGTCCGCGAAGTAGGTGCTGTTGGCCCAGGTTCCGCTGACGCGCAGATAGGCGGGCGACAACGCCGCGGCCAACCTGCGCAACCTAATGTCGCCGAGGTCGATCGGGGCGCGTTCCGCGAACAGGTCGGGATTCGTATCGGCCTCCGCATCGGTTGCAGTGTAAGGCCGCCAGAAGCGGCCGCCGGTCACCTCGACCATCTCGATGTTGTAGGACTGGAAGCGCGGGTCGATCGTCGCAACGCGCGGCATGCCCGCAACATCGAGCGTCGGTTCGGCCGCGAGCGTCGTCGTGGAGATCAAGGCAGCCGGGATCAGCGCGACGATGCGCGCGAGGCGTCGAAGCCGACTGGTCCGGCGATTGTCCTGCACGGGGTCTCGCGGCGTTCCGAACTCCGGTCCGGGTCAGGATGCCGTCGTGTTCCCTGAGAATCAACGCACAAACGGGAGGTGCCGTTCTTCCGCGATCCGGTCCCCCATACGCGGATGATGTGGTCGCGGATCAGCACTCAGCCGCAAATCGGGTAACGACAGGCGGCTTGCTCTTGTCTTGGAAGCCCGAGGCGCATCATCGTGCCGCCAGGCTGGACTCCACATTCTCAAGCAAGGCAAGCAGGCCTCGCAGAATGGCGATTGGAGGCGGAGGACAGCCCGGAATATGGAGATCAACCGGCACAACCGCGGAGACCCCGCCGACGATCGCGTAGCTGCCGGCAAAGCATCCGCCGTCCCTGGCGCAGTCACCCACGGCGACCACCCACTTGGGATCGGGCGTGGCATGATACGTGCGTTCCAGCGCCTCGCGCATGTTCTTCGTGACGGGGCCGGTGACGAGCAGGACGTCGGCATGGCGAGGCGAGGCGACGAACCGAATTCCGAACCGTTCGACGTCGTAATACGCGTTGTTCAGCGCGTGAATTTCCAGCTCGCATCCGTTGCATGATCCCGCGTCAACCTCGCGGATCGAGAGGCTGCGGCCGAGGCGTCGTCTCGCCGAGCGGCCGACCAGGCCTGCGAGCTCCGCAAGCGCGGCGTCGTCCGGGCGTGGCGCCTGCTCGGTCAATGGCTGGCGAAACAGGCTTGGAAACAGAAGTTTGCGCATCTCGTCCAGCCCTCAGAGGTCGTGCCCGGAATAGGAGCAGTTGAACGATTTGTTGCAGAGCGGAAAATCCGCCACGATGTTGCCTTCGATGGCGGCTTCGAGCAGCGGCCATTGGAACCATGATGGATCGCGCAGATGACATCGCTCGATCCGGTCGCCGCTCAGGCGCAGCCATGCCAGGATGTCGCCCCGGAAGCCCTCGACGATCGCCATCCCTTCGGTCGGCTCGGACGCGTTTCGCAACGGCACCCTGACCGGGCCGGCCTCGAGCCGATCCATGATCTGATCGACGAGTGACAGGCTCTGCTCGACCTCGCGGATTCGAATCCAGACGCGGGCGTTGACGTCGCCCTCGTCGAGCACCGGCACCTCGAAGCGCAGAACGTCGTAGGGGCGATAGCCCGGCCCGCGGCGTGCGTCACGAGCGCGACCGGACGCGCGTCCGACATAGCCGCCGGCGGCAAATTGGCGGGCGAGCGCCGAATTGAGGATACCGGTGCCGACGGTGCGGTCCTGCAGCGATGCCGTATTGTCATAGAGATCGACCAGCGCAGGAAAGCGCCGGCGGATGTCATCGAGTGCGGTCCGGATCGCGGCCGGTCCATCTCCGCTGATGTCGCGGGCCAGGCCACCCGGCACAACGACGTCGCGGAGCAGGCGGTGACCGAACGCGGCTTCGGCCGCGCGGAGAATGCGCTCGCGCAGCACGCCGCAATGCGCGTGCATCAGAGCAAACGACGCATCATTGCAAATGGCGCCGATGTCGCCGAGATGATTGGCGAGCCGTTCCAGCTCGGCCATCAGCGCGCGTAGCCAAATCGCGCGGGGCGGCGCGGCAATCTGCAGCGCGGCCTCCACCGCTTGCGAGAACGCCAGGCTGTAGGCGACCGTGCTGTCGCCGGACACCCGGCCTGCGATGCGCACGGCCTGCTCGGGACTGGTTCCTGCCATCAGCGCTTCGACGCCCTTATGGGTGTAGCCAAGCCGCTCTTCCAGCCGGACCACGGTTTCCCCCATTGCAGTGAAGCGGAAATGCCCGGGCTCGATGATGCCGGCATGCACGGGACCGACCGGAATCTGATGCAGGTTGTCGCCTTCCGCGGCAAGGAACGGGTAGGGCGATGCGTTCGGCGATGCCTCGCGGCGGTCGCCGAGCGGAAAGCGAGCCTGCCATTGGCCGTGATCGAGCCAGGGACGGCCGTCCGGCGCGCCGATCGCCTCCAGCCCGAACAGGTCATGGATCGCGCGCTCCAGTCGCTGCGCCGGGCGGTGATGGGCCGCGATCGACGGATAGCGGTGATCGGGACAATCCAGGCTGATCACGCCGATGTCGGCAGTATCATCGTCGACAATGGCCATATGCACCCGCGACGGTTCGCCCCAGAGCCCGAGCAGGCTCCAGCGGCCGTCCGCAAGCGCGCCGGCGGCAGAGCGCCAGACGTCGTCGCCCACGACTGCGCGCGGCCATGGGTGGTGCCGTTCAACCTCGCGCCCCGCCCGGATCACTTCGATCAACGACGGCATATCCCGTTCTCCCTCGCGCTAACCCAGGAGGTTGGCGACGTGCTGGAACCAGACGACGAGCGGCCCCGGAAGGTAGATGCCCGCTGTCAGGACCAGCGCGAAATGCGCAAACATCGGCGCATAGGACGCTTCCGCCGGCGCAACGTTGCCGCGCGGCTCGCCGAAGGCGAGGCTCGTGAGGCGCAGGATCAACGCGCCGAATGCGAGCAGAAGACCAAGAACCAGCGGAATGGCGAGCAGGGGTTGCCGTGCGAAGGTGGAGCTGACGATCAGGAATTCGGTCATGAATATGCCGAGCGGCGGAAGGCCGGCGATGGCGATCACGCCGATCACAAGGCCCCAGCCGAGCGCCGGGTGCGTTTCGGTCAGGCCGCGGATGTCGGCAATCCTTTGCGTGCCCTTCACCTGGGCGATGTGGCCGACCGCATAGAAGATTCCCGACTTGGTCAGGCTATGCATCACCATGTGAAGCAGGCCGGCGAAGTTAGCGAGCGGGCCGCCCATTCCGAACGCGAACACGATGATGCCCATGTGCTCGATTGAGGAATAGGCAAACAGCCGTTTGATGTCGCGGCGCCGGTAAAGCATGAAAGCGGCGAACAGCAGCGACGTCAGTCCCATCGTCACCATCAGCGGGCCCGGCGATATCGCATCCGGATTGGCGGCAATCAGGATCTTGAAGCGGAGCACCGCGTACAGCGCAACGTTCAGCAGCAGGCCGGAGAGCACGGCGGAGATCGGAGTGGGGCCCTCCGCATGCGCATCCGGAAGCCAGGCATGCAGCGGCGCCAGGCCGACCTTGGTGCCGTATCCGAGCAGCAGGAAGATGAAGGCGACATTGAGCAGCGCCGGATCGAAGGTCGCCGCGCGGTTGATCAGGAGCGTCCACACCATGGCATCCTGGCCCTCGCCGACCACAGGCCGCGCAGCCATGTACACCAGGATGGTGCCGAACAGCGCGAGCGCGATGCCGACGCTGCCGAGGATGAAATATTTCCATGCGGCCTCGAGCGCGGCATGGGTTCGGTAGATGCCGACCATGAGGACGGTCGTGAGGGTGGCGACCTCCACCGCGACCCACATCAGGCCGATATTGTTCGACACAAAAGCGAGGTTCATGCCGAACATCATGACCTGGAACATGGCATGATAGAACCGAAGGTAGCCCGGCGTCAGCCGCCCGGTCTCGATTTCGTGCGCAATATAGCTTGCGCTGAAGACGCTCGTGGTGAACCCCACGAAGGTGTTGAGCACGATGAAGACGATGTTGAGGTCGTCAACCAGAACGTATTGACCGGGCTGCGGGCGCTCGACGACGAAGAGCGAAAGCGCAGCCAGGAGCGTACTGAGGCTCGCGACAATGTTGAGCCCGGCACTCAGCCGGTAGCCGGGGAGCGCCGCAAGCACCGCCGCGGCGACGATCGGTATCAGCAGGACCAACGCGGCTGCATCCGACGCTGCGCTCATGGTCGTTCCCCCCTGAACTCATCCAGGGCGCCGACGTCGACGGTGTCGAACCGCTCTCGAATGCGGAACAGGAACACGCCGATGACGATGAACGCGATCAGGATCGAGAATGCCACGCTGATCTCCACGACGAGCGGCATGCCCTTGGCGCCGGTCGCCGCCAGCACCAGCCCGTTCTCCAGCGACATGAAGCCGACGACCTGGCTGACGGCATTGCGTCGGGTCACCATGACCAGCAATCCCAGCAGCACGACCGACAGCGCGAAAGCGAGATCCTCGCGCGCCAGCGGGTCGGCCGTGCCGGTGACCCGCAACATCAGCACCATGGAGAGGGCGACCAACCCCATTCCCGCCAGCATGGTGGGGCCGATACCGACCGCGGTTTCGATGTCGCGATGAATGCCGAGCTGCTTAATGATGCGATGCAGCGCCACCGGGATGATAATGGCCTTGAAGACGAGCGCGATCACCGCCGTCACATAGAGGTGCGGTGCATGCTGGACGTACGCCTGCCAGGCGACAGAGAACGCGAGCACCAGGGCATGCAGCGCGAAGATGTTGAGCAGCGCGTAGAGACGGTCCTGGTACAGCATCATGAAGCTGATCAGGACGAGGCCGCCGGCGAGCAGATGGGCGATGTCAAAGGCGAGGTTGTTCATCAGAAGCCCTGTGACACGAAACGAAGCAGCGTACCGAGCAGGCCAAGCATCAGCGCCGCGCCGAGGAATTCGGGAACGCGGAACACCCGCATCTTGGCCGTGGCGGTTTCGAATAGGGCGAGCAGAAAGCCGGCGATCGCTAGCTTGAGGACGTAGGCGCCGACGCCCACGAGGTAGGACATCGGGCCCGCGCCGACGATCGTGATCTGCCACGGAAAGAACACGCAGATGATCAGGGAGACGTAGAGCAGGAGTTTGAGAAACGCGCCAAATTCGATCATGGCAAGGTGGCGCCCGGAATATTCGAGGATCATGGCCTCGTGCACCATGGTCAGCTCGAGATGCGTCGCCGGATTGTCGACCGGGATGCGC
This sequence comes from Bradyrhizobium erythrophlei, assembly GCF_042430365.1. Taxonomy (GTDB): domain Bacteria; phylum Pseudomonadota; class Alphaproteobacteria; order Rhizobiales; family Xanthobacteraceae; genus Bradyrhizobium; species Bradyrhizobium erythrophlei. Next base: position 73,697 of record NZ_JBHMET010000267.1, on the reverse strand, counting down.
GCATTCTCGGCGAGCGCCACCATGATCAGTGCGATCATCGCCATGCCGAGCGAGACGCGCAGTCCCACTTCGGACGAGGCCATGAAGGTCGCGACGGTCGAGAGCTGGGTCGAACCGGCAATGAGCGCCACGCAGAACACCATCAGCAGCATGGCGGGCTCCGCCAGTGCGGCGATCATCACCTCGCGGCTGGAGCCGATGCCGCCGAAGCTGGTGCCGACATCCATGCCCGCAAGCGCGAGGAAGAACCGCGCGCTTCCGAGCAGGGCGACGATCGCGATCAGGTCGGCGCTCCAGTTGAATTGCAGGCCGGTCGCGAACGTCGGGACGAGCGCCGCGGCAACCCAAATGGCGGCAAACGTCACGTAAGGCGTGACGCGGAACAGCCACGACGCGTTCTCGGCGAGCACGACCTCCTTGCGAAGCAGCCGCAGCAGGTCACGGTAGGGTTGGATGACGGACGGACCTCTCCGGCGCAACAATCGGGCCTTGATCTTGCGCACGAAGCCGGTCAACAGCGGCGCGAGCAGCAGTACAAGCGCCATCTGCCCCAACTGCACGAGCATGTCTGAGATCACGACCATATTGCGAGCACCAGCAGCAGGGTGACCAGGGTCGCGAAGACGAGGCTGAGATAGCGGCGGATCGTCAGGAACTGGAGCTGGTTCAGGCGATCGGCGAGATACCACACCGCCTCGGTCAGGGGCGCGTACAATCCCTCCCAGATCGGGTCGTGCATATCGACCTTGAGGCGGGCCGGCCGCAGCTCGCCCGGCGGCGGCATGTCGACATGCTCGCGGGCCTGGAAAACCAGCGTGCCGAAAACGCGACGGATCGGCTGCACGAAGCTGGCGCCCGAATACTGTGCCGCCGGTGTCGGATCGGTGAAGCCACAGCCCCAGGCCGGTCCTCGCCTGATCGCGCGTGATGCGAAACGATGGATGAAGTAAACCGCAAGCGACGCCGCCGCGGTAATGAAGACAAAGACCAGCAATCCATTGTAGGAGCTGCGGCTCTCTTCGATCGGAACGATCGAGAGCCAGGGGACGTCTGCCTGGACCGGCATGCGGTGCCTGAGCAGGGCCCGCGCAACCGGTGTTAGGCCGTCGATCACCAGTCCCGGCAGAATTCCGGCGAGGAAGCAGAGCGTCGCAAGGCCGAACATCGCGGCGAGCGAATAACGATCGACCTCGCCTGCTGCTTCTGCAACCGGGCTTCGCGCGCGGCCGAGGAACGTCACGCCGAAGGCCTTTACGAAACATGCGGCCGCAAGCGCTGCCGCCAGCGCCAGCAATGCGCCGACCGCGGGCACCATGATCTTCAGGCTCCATTGCGGCAAATCGGGGCTCTGCAGCACGGCCTGGAAGATCAGCCATTCCGAAACGAACCCGTTCAACGGGGGAAGTGCCGAGATCGCGGCGCAGCCGACGAGAAAGACGAAGCTCGTGGACGGCATGCGGTGGATCAGGCCGCCCAGTTTCTCCATGTTGCGTTCGCCGGTGGACGACAGCACGGCGCCGGCCCCGAAGAACAGCAGGCTCTTGAAGAACGAGTGGTTGAGGACGTGGAATAGCGCCGCCGTGAAGGCGAGGGCCGCAGCCAGCCCGAGGCCGTTCGCCTGAAACGCCAGTGCAAGGCCGAGGCTGACGAAGATCACTCCGATGTTCTCGATCGTGCTGTAGGCGAGCAGACGCTTGAGATCCTTTTCCATCAGCGCATAGAGGATTCCCAGGACGGCGGTGGCGCCGCCGAGGACCAGCACGACGACGCCCGACGACCAGGTGGGCGGTCCGAGCAGATCGAACACGACCCGAATGAATCCGTAGATCGCGACCTTGGTCATCACCCCGCTCATGAGCGCCGAGACATGGCTCGGTGCCGCGGGGTGGGCGAGTGGCAGCCACACATGCAGCGGGACCAGTCCGGCTTTCGATCCGGCGCCAAGCAGCATCAGCGCAAGCACAAGCGCAGCTTCCGATGACGAATGCTGGACCCCACGAATCGCCGCAAATCCGTAGCCGCCCCCGGCTCCCGACAGCAGACCAAACGCCAGCAGGAGCGCCAGCGTCCCGAAGCTTGCCATCACGAGATAAACGTATCCGGCTCGCGCATTGTCCTCTTCGCGGTGGTGCGCCATCACGAGCGCCCACGATGCCAGCGACATGAACTCCCAGCACAGCAAATACGTGAACGCGTCGTCAGCGAGCACGACGAGGTTCATCCCGGCCAGGAATGCCGGAAAGAAGGGGAGGACGCGGTGGGGCGCAACTTCGTGGCTGCCGTAGCCGATGCCGTAAAGACTCGCGGCTGCGCTGCCGAGATTGACCACCGCAAGAAAGAATGCCGCGAGTGCGTCGAGGCGGAAATGCGCTCCCAACCAGGGCAAACCGACGGGCAGCACCATTTCCGTCGGGCTGGCGTCGCCGACGAGCGAGAACAGGGCGCGCGCCAACGCGACCAACGAGATCGCGAACGTCGCACCGTAGATGATGACCGTCGATTGGCGCGACCTGCTCGTTGCGATCGCAAGGACGGTCGTCCCCAGCAGCGCGGCTACACACCATAGCTGCTGAGCGACCGCCGGGATCATGCCCCCACCTTCGGCGAGCTTGATCCGGCCTTCAGCCGCACGCCGCGGCCTCCGCCGCTGCTGATCGTGCCCTCATTGATGACTTCGACGCCGGCCGCACCGAGCGCATCGATCAGTTTCACCAGCGAGTCAACGTTGCCCCGAATCGTGCCCTCGCTCGCCTCCATGCGCTGGATGGTCGGGACCGAAAGCCCCGACAGTTCGGCGAGCTGCCGTTGGTCGATACCCAGCAAGGCCCTGGCGGCCCGCAGCTGCGCTGCAGTGATCATCGGTGTGGCCGTCGATTGAGATTCACGCCCGTTTGAATGTCATCTATGCACGACAAGTAATGATGTAACAATAGCAATAAATGATGTTTTAAACATCAGTGTGGTGCGGCCGTGTAGGGCGGCGGGGCTGACGCATTCACGTGGCGATTCTTCGATAGACCGCTGCAGCCCGGCGCAGGAGCTGGCTCTTGCGTTTTCGTTCGTGGATCTTTTCCTTCTTGTCCCCGTGCTCCCCGGCCGGCTCCGGATTGTCTGCGCGCTCGACGAGTGCCCGGCGGACATCCGCGTCGTTCAGTTCGCCGAGGATCTGCTGCCCCTTGCGCAAATGCTTCAGGACGGTACGCCACGGAGCATAGTCCTCCGCGGGCAATCCTCCTTCGGAGAACTCGATGGCGTAGCGCAGCCGCTTGCTTGCGAGCCGCACGTCGTGCCGCTTGTTCTTGCCCATGCCCTGCAGGCCACGGCTCTTGCGCCTGAGCTTCTGGTGCCATCGCGCAAGGCGATGCGCGTGATAGACCGACACCGGCACGGCGCGTAGCTCCGCGGCCTTGCGATCCTGCCTTGCCGTCCACGGCCCGCTGCCGACCCAATCCCACATCGCTTCGAACCACAGCCGATAGCGTTCGCTTTCCAGCGCATCACTGAGCTGCTCGAAAGCATCGGCGTGGGCCGCTTTGAGCACGCGCTCCTCGGGCGAGCCCTTGCTGTTCTCGATCGCGACGTCGAGGTCGCGCGTCGCGCCGAGATACGAGCTCAGCCATTTCAGCTCCGATTTCAGCCGCGTCCATTCGGTGTCGGCCACCATCCGCCCGTAAAAGGCGATCGCGGCCTTCAGCCTCGTCAGCGCGATACGGGTGTGATGGAGCGCGGCGGCGTCGCCGGCGCGGACGGCGTCGTGATTGATAGCGACCTCTTCGAGGCATTCGGACAGGATCAGACGAAACGCGGTCTCGCAACGCATGGCCTGGCTGAGATGGCGTGGCCGCTTCGGGCGGGCAGCGCGCTCCTTGGCCGGAATTGTCGATAAACTCATGACTTTCTCGCGACCCGTCGGAGCCGCAACGCGACAGGCGGCACCCTGGCTCCAAAGCTTTCCGGTTTGATTGATTTCGATCAAGGGCTTTCTGAGCAGGGGTGACGCAACGATGCTGCAAAGCGACAAAAATGCCTCGTTCGCGCAACCGGAGCGGGCGACCCGGCGGAGGAGCGGGGCTGCGCGAGTGCAAGCCGTCAGTTGGCGCAACGAAAAATCAGCTTGATATTTCGCATGCGAAATATATATCGAGACGGTGATGAAATCGGATCGTCGGCTGATCTTTCTTCTGACCGTGGGATATCGGCGGCTGCAGCGGTCGATCGAGCACGAGATGCTTGCGCACGACCTGACGTCGGCACAGTCCGGTGTGCTGTTCTATCTCGGCCGCAACGACGGCGCGCTGATCGGCGACGCCTCGCAGGCGCTGGACATCGTGCCGTCGGCGATGACGGGGCTTGCCGATCGCATGGAGCGCTCGGGCCTCGTCAAGCGCAAGCGCGACGGCGCCGATGGTCGCGCCCAGCGGCTCTATTTGACCGCGGCGGGGCAGGATCTCGGCAAGCGCGCCGCGGCGCAGGCGAAGGCGATCAACAGCAGGCTGATGGATGGATTTTCCGACGTGGAGATCGAGGTGGTCTCCCGTTGGCTCACGAGCCTGCAGGACAAGTTTCCGAAGGACAAAGACGCTGGCAAGCAACAGGAGTGATGCCATGGGTGAATTCGTCGACGTATCGCTGGAAGCAGGTGTCCTCACCGTCACCATGGCGCGTCCGGACAAGAAGAATGCCATCACCAACGCCATGTATGGCGCGATGGCGGATGCGCTGGCGCGTGCGGAGACTGATCCCGCAATTCGCGTCGTGTTGTTCCAGGGCAATGGCGACAGCTTTACCGCGGGCAACGATCTCGCCGACTTCGCTGCGGTCTCAAAGGGCGCAAGCGGCGAGCGCCACGTGACGCGCTTCCTCGCCAACCTGGCCGCGGCGACGCGGCCGCTGGTTGCCGCAGTGCAGGGCAATGCCGTGGGCGTCGGCACCACCATGCTGCTGCATTGCGACCTTGTCTATCTTGCATCGAACGCCCGGCTGATCACACCGTTCGTCAACCTCGCGCTGGTGCCGGAGGCCGGCTCGACCTATCTGCTGCCGCAGCGCATCGGCTATGCGCGGGCCTATGCGATGTTTGCGCTCGGCGAGCCCATGGATGCAGAGACCGCCGTTTCCATCGGCCTCGCCAATGCCGTGGTGCCGCCGGACGAGCTCCGCGCCAAGGCGCGGGCGGCGGCCGAGGCACTGGCGAAGCGGCCATCCGGCTCGCTCCAGCACACCAAGGCGCTGATGCGCGATACCGCAGGGATCACCGCGCAGATCGCGCGCGAGAGCAAGATCTTCCAGGAGCGGTTGATGAGCGCCGAGGCGCGCGAGGCCTTTGCCGCCTTCGCCGAGCGGCGCCCGCCGGATTTTTCCAAGGTCGCCGGATAAGCGTCCGGCCTTGCGGCGAACAATCATGGCACCGTCAACGGGGTTGACGGCGCCGCCGTGATCCAACATCAGCTTCGGCTGCAAACCGCAGTCTGCGAGGCGAGGCATGAGCGATAGTCACACCCTGCGCGGCGACAGGATCGCCGCGACCATCCGGGCTGATGGCGCCGAACTGTGTTCGCTCAAAAATGCCGATGGCGCCGAACTGCTCTGGCAAGCCGGCCCGCAATGGCCTCGCCACGCACCGCTGCTGTTTCCGATCGTCGGCAAGCTGAAGGGCGACACGCTGCGCCACGACGGCAAGAGCTATCCGATGACGCAACACGGCCTTGCGCGGGATCGGCGATTTGCGTGGGTGGAGCAGGGGCCTCGGTCCTGCAAGCTCGCGCTGACCGACGATGCGGAGACCCGTGCGCGCTATCCTTTCGCGTTCGGGCTCGAGGTCACCTACACGGTCGACGGCGCCGATCTCGAGGTTGCCTTCGAGGTCATCAACACCGGCGACGCAATACTGCCGGCCTCGCTCGGCGGCCATCCGGCCTTCAACTGGCCGCTGTTGCCCGAGCTGTCGAAGGACGCTTACACCCTGACCTTCACGAATGACGAGTCTGCGACGATCCGGCGCCTGAAAGACGGCCTGATGCGGCCGCAGCCCGAGCCAAGCCCGATCCAGCGCACGACACTCGCACTGTCGGAGCGCCTGTTCGACGACGACGCCATGATCCTCGATCAGGTCGCAAGCTCATCAGTCCGCTTCGCCGCCGATCGTGGCCCGTCGATCGAGGTCACCTGGAGCGGCTTTCGTGAGCTCGGCATCTGGTCGAAACCCGGCGGCGCGCCGTTCCTGTGCATCGAGCCCTGGCATGGGTTTGCGAGCCCGGCCGATTTCGACCGCGAGTTCGCCGACAAGCCGGGCCTGATGCATGTCGCGCCGGGCGCGCGACGCTCGCTGAGCTATCGCATTCGTGTTGCTTGAGCGCGCTGCCTGTCGCGGTTGCGCGCTTTTGGTCAATCGGCTCTGGTGCCGAGCGCGCTCACTGACGGAGCGTTGTCGTGCGGCCACGCGGCCGCGGTGAGCCGCGAAACGAAAACTGCCATGAACTGCCGGAATCGGTCTTGCGTCCCGTGCGGGCCGGCGGCAATGGTTGGGATGCACCCCTCAAGCCGTTTCGAGGAGGTCTGATGTGACCGAGCCCCGCTATCCACGCGACCTCCGCGGCTACGGCCGTAATCCGCCTGATCCGAAATGGCCGGGCAGTGCCCGCATCGCGGTGCAGTTCGTCGTCAATTTCGAGGAGGGCGGCGAGAACAACATCCTGCATGGCGATCGCGCTTCGGAGGCATTTCTGACTGATGTGCTGGGCGCGCAGCCCTGGCCGGGCGCGCGTCATGCCAATATCGAGTCGATGTTCGAATACGGCTCGCGCGCGGGCTTCTGGCGGCTATGGCGGATGTTCACCGAGCGCAAGCTGCCGACCACGGTATTCGGCGTCGCAATGGCGCTGAAGCGCAATCCGGAGGCTGTCGCCGCGATGCAGGCGGCGGGTTGGGATATCGCAAGCCATAGCCTGCGCTGGGTCGAGCACAAGGAGATGTCGGAGGCCGAAGAGCGCGCGGAGATCGCCGAGGCGATCCGCGTCCACAGCGAGGCGACTGGCGCGCGGCCGCTCGGCTGGTACACCGGCCGCTCCTCGATCAACACGCTGCGGCTTTTGATGGAGGCGGGGGGCTTGCGCTACCTCTGCGACTCTTACGCCGACGATCTGCCATACTGGATCAGGTCACGCGGGTCGGAGCCGCATCTCGTGATCCCCTATACGCTCGATGCCAACGACATGCGCTTCATCAACCCGCAGGGTTTTGGCGGCGGCGACGAGTTCTTCACCTATCTGAAGGACAGTTTCGACGTGCTCTACGCCGAGGGCGCGACGTCACCGAAAATGATGTCGATCGGCCTGCATTGCCGGGTGGTCGGCCGTCCCGGCCGTGCCGCAGCGCTGATGCGCTTTCTCGATTATGTCCAGAAGCATGACCGGGTCTGGGTGCCGACCCGGCTCGCGATTGCCGAGCACTGGCACGCCAATCTGAAGCATCTCGCCGCCGACGCGTTCGACATCGGGTAAATGCGCGCGCGTTACTGCGTTCTATCGAAAATTCCCGCGGCGGATGCCGTCAAACACGTAAAGTCGCCGGAGCGTCATCTCGGTGTAGCAATCTAGCTGCGCGAGGTCGCGGCTGATGCCGCGGTGGCGCGTCGATGCGCGATCTCGTGTCGACGCGCGATCACTGTGCTCACAATTTTGTTACCGGATATTTCCGACGCGATGCGCCCGCAACGGACCGCGTCATCGTACCTTTAAGCAAGTGACAAATCTGCGACCTAACGTCGCTGCGCACTCGATCCCTGCCGAACGAACTCCCGCTTTGAAAATCCAAACAGAGGGCGCGCCATGCTTTCCAAGCTGACACGACGTTTACGCGATCGCACTGTGGTCACTGCCGCAATCCTGTCGCTGATGGGATATGACGTCTACGCAATGGACAACAACGCCCTCGGTGGGGCCAATGACAATGGCCACCGGACCGAGAGTCCGATCAAGCATGTCATTGTGATCCTGGGTGAAAATCGTACCTTTGACCACGTCTTCGCGACCTATGAGCCGTCTCACGGCGAGCGCGTCGACAACCTGCTGTCGAAGGGCATCATCACCCGCGACGGCCAGCCCGGTCCGAACTATGCGCGGGCGGCGCAATTCTCGGCCGTCGTCAACAACACCTTCTCGATCAGCCCCGGCCAGAAGAAGCCTTACAACAACACCGACAACAAGTTGCAGGCGCCCGGGACCTCCTATGCGCCGCAGGCCTGTTACACCAGCATCAATGAAGCTGCGCTCAACGGCCCCGGGTGCTTGTCGACGCTGGCGCTCGCCCAACAGGCCGACTACGGCCTGAACCAGAAGGATTTGCCGCTGCTGACGACCGGGGCGACAGGAATCGCAGGCAATTCGCCCGACAGCCGCATCCTCGACTACAACAATCTGCCGAACGGTCCCTATCCGCTGGTGACGCTGGCGCAGGGCAACGAGAGCCCCTCCAGCCTCTACCACACCTATGGCGGCAGCCCGGTGCATCGCTTCTATCAGATGTGGCAGCAGCTCGACTGCGATGCCGCCAAGGCGACGCGCCACAATCCGAGCGGCTGCCAGGCCGACCTGTTCCCCTGGGTCGAGGAGACGGTGTCGTCCGGCAGCAACGGCAACCCGACGCCCAAGCAGCTCAAGGAAGGCGATATCGCAATGGGCTTCTACAACGTCGCCAAGGGCGACGCGCCCTACCTGACCAAGCTTGCGCGCAAATACACGCTCAACGACAACTATCATCAGGGCGTGATGGGCGGCACCTTCGCCAACCACATGATGATCGGCTACGCCGATGCGCTTTATTATGCCGACGCCAAGGGCGACCCGGCCACCCCGGACCACGTCCTGGTTCCCGGCAGTAACCCGCCCCAATATGTCAACGAGATCGAGAATCCGAACCCCGCGCCGGGCACCAACAACTGGTATCTCAACGACGGCTACGGCGGCGGCAGCTACTCCAACTGCTCCGACCCGGCGCAGCCCGGCGTTGGTCCGGTCGTCACCTACCTCAACGCGATCCACGTGCCGCCGAACTGCGCGCCGAAAGCCTATTATCTGCTCAACAACTACGTTCCCGCCTATATCGGCAGCGGCGCCACCGATCCGATCAACAACGGCCCGTTCACCCTGCCGCCGGTCATCAAGCAGCGGCATATCGGCGACTCGCTCAGCCAAGCCAACGTTTCCTGGGCCTATTTCGGTGAACGCTGGAACGACTTCAAGACCGCGCCAGGCGAGGGCGCCAATTTCGGCGCGCTCGACCCGGTCGCCTATCTCTACTGCAACATCTGTAATCCGTTCCTCTATTCCCAATCGGTCATGACCAATGCCGTGGCGCGCGACGCGCATCTGAAGGACACGACCGACCTTTACGATGCGATCGCCAACGGCAAGCTGCCGGCAGTCTCCTTCGTCAAGCCGAGCACCTTCAACGACGGTCACCCGTCGTCGTCCAAGCTCGACATCTTCGAAGCCTTCACCCAGAAGATTATCCAGCAAGTGAAGGCCAACAAGGAGCTGTGGAAGTCCACGGCGATCATGGTCACCTTCGACGAGGGCGGCGGTTACTATGACTCCGGCTATGTCCAGCCGGTCGACTTCTTCGGCGACGGCACGCGCATCCCGCTGCTGGTCGTGTCGCGATACTCGCGCGGCGGCCACGTTTTGCATGAATATTCCGATCATGCCTCGATCACGAAGTTCATCGAACGCAACTGGCAGCTCCCCAAGCTGTCGGCGAAGACCCGGGATAACCTGCCGAACCCGGTCACGTCGGATGAGAACCCCTACGTTCCGACCAACCGGCCGGCGATCGGCGACCTGTTCGGCAACTTCAACTTTGCCGACCGGCACGACGACGATGACGACGGGGACCGCGACTAGGCCTTCTCCTCGTTCCTGCATCACCTGGCGGCCGGCCAAAAACATGGCCGGCCACTGCTTGACGCGAAGCCATCGCTGCTCGGAGTGATGATTTGAAAACAAGCGTACAACAGCGCGCCGCGCCGTCGATGGAGGCGGCGCGGCGCGCCTTCGCGAATGGCGATCTGTCGGCGACGGAACGGATATGCGCGCAGGTCCTGTCCGCGGACGCCGCTGACTGGGCTGCATGGGCACTCCTGACCGAGACCGCGCTGCTGCGCGGCCGTCATGACGCGGCGATCGTCAGCGCCGATCGCGCCATCGCGCTTGCCCCCGACAACCCGATCGCCCATGTGCTGCGGGCAAAATGCCTGTTCCTCGACGGCGAGGCGCGGGCGGCCTGCGAGAGCGCGGAAATCGCGGCGCGGTTCGCCGCCGCGGCGCCGGAAGCGCTCGATGCGGTCGGCGCCATCTTCGGCTTGCTCGGATTGCAGAGCAGGGCGCGCGAATTCCTCCGCCGTGCGATTGCACTCGCGCCCACAGTGCCGCAATACCTGTTCAATCTCGCCGCGGCGGAGCGGATGATCGGTGCGCTGTCTGACGCCGAGACGCATTGCGACGCGGCGATCGCGCATGACCGACACTACGGCCTCGCGCATTATCTGCGCTCCGACATTCGCATCCAGACCGCTGAGCGCAACCATATCGAGGAGATGGAATGGCTGGTCCGCGAGGGCCGGCTTGCGCCGTCAAGCGAAGTCATGCTGCGCTTTGCGCTCGGCAAGGAATGCGAGGACCTCGAGCTCCATGACCGGGCCTTCGATCACGTCGCGGCCGGTTGCGACCTGCAACACCGTTCGCTTGGCGACGATCCCGCCGCGGCGGTCAAGGAGATCGACGGCATCATCGCCGCGCACACCTGGGACTGGATCGATCGTGCACCGCCCGGCTATGCCGCCGCGGCGCCGGTCTTCGTCACCGGGCTGCCGCGCACCGGGACCACGCTGGTGGAGCGCATCATCGCCAGCCACTCGCAGATGCACTCGGTCGGCGAGACCAGTGCGTTCGCAGCCGAAATGCGCCGTGCGATGGCGGACCACGCGGGTGGCCGCGATCTCGAGACAGTCGGCAAGCGTTACATGGAGGCGGCCGCAACCCTCCGCGTGCCGCCGAACGCGCGCTTCATCGACAAGACGCTGGAGAACTATCTCTATTGCGGCCTGATCCATGCGGCGTTGCCGGCCGCCAAGATCATCCTGGTGCAGCGGCGGCCGATGGATGCTTGCTGGGCTATGTACAAGGCGCATTTCCGAGGCAAGTTTCCGTTCTCCTATCACCAGATCGAGCTCGCGGACTATGTTCTCGCGTTCCGCCGATTGTCGCAGCATTGGCGCAGCGTCCTGCCGTCGGCCGTGCTGCTCGAAATCAATTACGAGGACATCGTGGCGGACCAGGCGGCGGCGAGCCGGGCGATCATCGACTTCATCGGGCTGCCGTGGGAGGAGGGCGTCATGCGCTTTCACGACAGCCCGGCACCATCGGCAACCGCGAGCGCCGTCCAGGTGCGCCGTCCGATCTATGCGTCCTCGGTAGGCAAATGGCGCCACCATGCCGAGCGGCTAAAGCCGTTGCGCGCGCGGCTGGCCACGGAGATTCCGGAGGCGGAATTGACATGAGGCCGCGTCACCTTGCGCCGATCCTTGTGCTCGCCACGCTGCTGTTCGGCGGCCGCGCGCTGGCGCAGGTGCAGGTCGAGGGCAAGCCCGAGACCGTGCATCTCGAGGTCAACGATGCCTCGCTTCAGGAAGTGCTCGCAGCGCTGCGCGATCGCTTCAACCTGCGCTACCGCTCCGACGATGCGCTGGAGATCCGCAAGACCGGCGTGTTCGATGGGCCGCTGTTGCGCGTCGCAGCAAGGGTGCTCGAGGGCTACGACTACGCGATGACGATCACGCCGCAGGGGATCGAGGTCCTGGTCATGCGGCAGGCCGGCGCGCCTGCCGTCACGGCGACACCGGCGATTGCGTTTCGGCCCCCGCTCACGGCGGCCGAGGTCAATCGCTACAGGCGCGGGCATATCCGCTAGATCCCGATCAGTTGCGCGACCCGCGGCTGGCTCAGCGGTCGGATTTTCGGCCCTTTCTGCCTGTGGAGAAGAAAACTCTCCTCTCGGGCGTCGAAGGGAAAAGCGGTGCCAAGTCTCCACCCCAAAAGGCATTCCGCGTCCCTTGCGTCGGTGGCGGATCTCGCGACATTTAAGGGTGACGAGAGACGGTCAGGACGATGAGCCAATCCGCATACGATCCCTTCGGCGAGCCGGTTCCCGCGGTCGACAATTCGATCGTGAACGGACGTGCGTCGCAATGGCTGAAGACGGCGGGCACCAGCGTGTTCTGGGTGCTGGTCGCGGCCATCGTGCTGGCGCGTGCCGTCTATTTCGAGCCCGGTGTGTTCAGCTTCGAACGCGCCGTTGCCTGGGCGCAGGGTCTGCTCGCCGCGCTTTAGCCGGTGGCCGCAGCGCCCGTTGCGGGGCCGCCGCCTTCTCACGAATAATGCCCTCGAACGCGACCGCTGCAGGCACCTCCAGCCGTCCCGGCGATTTCAGTTGCCACAGCGTGCGCTCGATATGGGCGCCCCTGATCGGGATCACCTTCAGCTTTCCGAGCCTGACCTGATCGTCGATCGTTGCCATCGAGACGATGGCGACGCCAACGCCCGCGGCCACGGCCTGCTTGATCGCTTCCGTGCTGCCGATCTCCAGCGTCCGTTTCGGCTCGACGCGCTGGCTGGCGAGCGCCTGGGCGACCACCTCGCGGGTGCCGGAGCCCGGCTCGCGCACGATCAGGATCTCGTCCTCCAACAGCCGCAGGTCGATCGGGCCCGCGGCCGCCGCGAAGCGATGATCGGGAGCCGCGATTAGTCCCATGACATCGGTGCGCCAAGCCTCGCTGATCAGGTTCTCGTCTTCGACCGGCCCCTCGACCAGGGCGATCTCGATCTCATGCGCCAGCATCAGGCCGGCGATGTCGCTGGTGTTGGCGCTGACGACGTGCAGGTCGATGCCGGGAAAGGCGCGGTGGAAGATGCCGAGATAGTCCGGGATCATATAGGTCGCGATCGTCGTGCTGGCGCCGATCCGCAGCGATCCGCTATCGAGGCCGCGCAGGGCCTGCAGCTCATCCTCCGCCGCCCGCTCGGCCGCGAAAAGGGTTTCGGCGTGGCGCGCCAGCGCGGCGCCTTCCCGGGTCGGGCGCACCCCCTTCGGGGTCCGGTCGAGCAGGCGGCAGCCGACCTGCAACTCGAAATCCCGTACCCCCTTGGAGATCGCCGGCTGGCTGATGTGCAGGAGCTCGGCGGCGCGGGAAAAGCTCCCGGTCCGGGCCACGGCCGCGAACAGTCGGAGCAGGTGCAAGTTGAGGGACATAACTTCTCTCTATTGGGGCAGTCCTAAAATATATTAGCCAATGCGGCGGCCATAACGCATAGATTCTTCTCCAAGAAGAGGAATTCGTGCCGGAACAAGCCAAAGAATCGGACCATCAGGGGCAGGAGCCCGGCGCGCTGAAGCGCGCATTCCTGCTCATTCCCGGCATCCTCCTCTGCGGGGTGGTCACGGTCGTCTCGCTCGGCATCCAGGCCGTCGAAGAGCGTGTTTTCGACCACCCCTATATCGAGGCGCTCGTCGTCGCGATCCTGCTTGGGATGGCGGTCCGCACCGCCTGGCAGCCCTCGGAGCGCTGGCGCTCCGGCATCGCCTTCAGCGCGAAACAATTGCTCGAGGTTGCAGTCATGCTGCTCGGCGCCTCGATCAGCTTCGCCGCGATCGTGGCGTCCGGCTGGCTCCTGATCGCCGCGATTGCAGTCACCGTCGCGATCATGCTCGTGGTGAGTTTTGGTCTCAGCCGCTTGCTCGGGCTCAAGACAAAACTCTCGATCCTGATCGCCTGCGGCAATTCGATCTGCGGCAATTCGGCGATCGCGGCGGTGGCGCCCGTCATCGAGGCCGACGGCGACGACATCGCCTCGTCGATCTCGTTCACCGCTATTCTCGGCGTCTTGATGGTGCTCGGCCTGCCGCTCCTGATCCCGCTCCTGAAACTGTCGGCGACGCAATACGGCATCCTGGCCGGCCTCACCGTCTATGCCGTGCCCCAGGTGCTGGCGGCGACTGTGCCGGCCGGTATCCTGAGTACGCAGATCGGCACGCTCGTGAAGCTCGTGCGGGTGCTGATGCTGGGGCCGATCGTGGTCGGCTTGTCGTTGTTCGTCGCCCGCCGCCGCAAGAGCGCGACCGGCGCTGCGAAGGCCGTTGCCATCAGCCCGTTCAAGCTGGTGCCCTGGTTCATCATCGGCTTCCTGGTGCTGGCGGCGCTGCGATCCTTCCAGCTCGTGCCCGACATCGCGATCGCGCCGGTGACGAAGACGGCGGCGATCCTGACCGTGGTCTCGATGGCGGCGCTTGGGCTCGGCGTCGACGTGCGCGTGCTGTCGACGGTCGGCGGGCGGGTCACCGCAGCCGTTACGCTGTCGCTGCTCCTGCTGCTCGGCTTGAGCATCGCGCTGGTGCATTTCTTCAAATAGCGTCGTCCTTCGCCGGTGCCCAGGAAATGAGCAAATGCACGTCGCGTCGGCGTCGCCCAGCGAACGGGCAACGTCGTTTCGAATGTCCAACGACCTGAAATGGCTGTGGATTTCGTTGCGGTCGCGTGCCGAACGGAATTGTACACAATGGCATGCGCCTTGCTTGAGTGAGCTTGAGACTTGTCTCGTTCGAGGCGCGCGGTATGACGATCTCAAGCGGCATCATTGCAGCCGAACCGGAGCCGGTCACGCTCGACTGGAGCAAGACCGCGCTCGTCATCATCGATATGCAGCGCGATTTCATGGAGCCCGGCGGGTTTGGCGAGACGCTCGGCAATGATGTCAGCCAGTTGGCCCGCGCGGTCGGGCCGATCGCCGCTGTGCTCGAGGCGGCGCGCGACGCTGGGATGCTTGTTGTCCACACCCGCGAAGGCCATCTGCCCGATCTCTCCGACGCACCGCCGGCAAAGGTCGCGCGCGGCGCACCGAGCTTGCGGATCGGCGATCCTGGTCCGATGGGACGAATCCTGATCCGCGGCGAGGCCGGCCACGACATCATCCCCGCGCTCTATCCGCGCAACGGCGAAATCGTGATCGACAAGCCCGGCAAGGGCGCGTTCTACGCCACCGGGCTCGGCGATGTCTTGCAGAAGCACGGTGTGGAAAACCTTCTGGTGTGCGGCGTCACCACCGAAGTGTGCGTCAACACCACCGTGCGCGAAGCCAATGACCGCGGCTATCGCTGCGTCGTGATCGGCGACGGCTGCGCATCCTACTTCCCGGAATTTCACGACATGGGCCTGAAGATGATCAAGGCCCAGGGCGGAATCTTCGGCTGGGTCTCGAACTCGGCCGCGGTGCTGGAAGCAATGGAGACGTCGAAAATACTGGCCTAGAGCATGATCCGGAAAAGCGCTGAAGCGATCTTCCGAACCCTCATGCTCAATCACAGACGGGGGGAGCACCATGAGCACGAGCATGATTGAGACGGCCGGCAAGCCTGCCTTCAAGCCGGCCCTGTGGACGCCGGGCGACTGGAACGCGCTGTTCGGCTTCGGCACCAACATCCTCGTAAACATGCTGGTGCTCACCGGTCTGTTGCGCTTCGTGCTGAAGATGCCTGACTCGCTCGTGTTCGGCCGCATCCTGCCGGCGCTCGGCCTGATGATGTGCCTCTCCATCTTCTACTACGCCTTCCTTGCCTATCGCCTGGCGCAGAAGACTGGCCGCAGCGACGTCTGTGCGCTGCCGTCGGGTGTCAGCGTGCCGCACATGTTCATCGTCACCTTCGTGATCATGCTGCCGATCACGTTGAAGACCGGCGATCCGATCAAGGGCTGGTCGGCCGGCCTCGTCTGGGTGTTCTTCCAGAGTTTCATCCTGATGATCGGCGGTTTCATCGCGCCCTACATCCGCAGGATCACGCCGCGCGCGGCGCTGCTCGGCACGCTCGCGGGCGTCTCCGTCACCTTCATCTCGATGCGGCCGGCGCTCGAAATGTACATGACGCCGCAGATCGGGCTGGTCTGCTTCGCCATCATCCTGGTGAGCTGGTTCGGCGGCGTGAGATATCCGCGTGGGATTCCGGCGGGCCTCGTCGCCATCGCTGCCGGCATGATTATCGCCTGGGGCTCGAACCTGTTCGGCCTCGGCCTTGGCGGCCTCAGCCTGAAGGGCGTCGGCGACGCCTTTGCGAACTTCGGCTTCTCGGTGCCGATCCCGACGGTGAACCACGTGTTCTCCGGCTTCGAATTCCTCGGCATCATCCTGGTCACCGCGATCCCGTTCGGCATCTACGATCTCGTCGAGGCGATGGACAACGTCGAAAGCGCGGAGGCTGCCGGCGACGCGTATCCGACCACGCGCGTATTGACCGCCGACGGAGTCGTCAGCCTGATCGGCTGCCTGATGGGCAATCCGTTCATCAACGCCGTCTATATCGGTCATCCCGGCTGGAAGGCGATGGGTGGGCGGATCGGCTATTCGGCCGCGACCGGCGTGATGGTGGTGGTGCTGTCCTGGTTCGGCATCATCTCTGTGCTGCTTGCGCTGGTGCCTGTGGTCGCGATCTCACTGATCCTGCTCTATATCGGCATGCTGATCGGCGCGCAGGCGTTCCAGACCACGCCGATCAAGCATGCGCCGGCGATCGTGCTCGCCCTGACGCCGCATCTTGCGGCCTGGGCGAAACTGCAGATCGACACCATGCTGGGCTCCACGCTGGTGGCCGCGCAGGCGGTCGGCGGGCTGGCGCCCGACAAGGTTGCTGCGGTAAAGACCGCGGCCGTCGCGGCGCTGCCGCAGCAGGGCGTGCTCTATCACGGGCTCGAGGTGATGGGCGGCGGCTCGATCCTCGCCGGCCTCGTGCTGGGTGCGATCGGCGTGTTCGTGATCGAGCGCGATTTCCTGAAAGCTTCGGCGTTTGCGCTTGCCGGCGCCGTGCTGACCTATTTCGGCTTCATGCATGGCGAGGCGGTCGGCGTCGGCGGCGGGCTTGGCGTGACGCCGGGTGTCGCGCTTGCCTATGTGGTGATGGCTGCCGGGCTGTTCGCACTCGGCCGCTCCGCCGGCAGCGAGAGCTTCAGCTCGCATCCGGAAATCCCGGTCGCGGCGCCAGCGGAGTGAGGGCACTTTCAGGCCCTCATGGTGAGGGGCCGGCTGTTCATCCGCCCTTCACCGCGCCCGCGGTGAGACCGGCGACGATCTGCCGTTGCGCCATCACGGTCAGCAGCAGCACCGGGGCCGTCACGATCAATGCGGCGGCCGCGAGCGGTCCCCAACTCAATTGGTCGAACGAGATCATGTTGTAGACGGCGACCGGCAGCGTGCGCGTCTCGCGCCCGGCCAGCACGATGCCGAACACGAAATTGTTCCAGGAGAAGATCACCGCGAGGATGAAGGCGACCGCAAGCCCTGGCTTTGCGATCGGCAGCGCGACGTGGCGGAACACCTGCCAGCGCGTCGCGCCGTCGATCAGCGCGGCTTCCTCGAGCTCCAGCGGGGTGGTCTCGAAATAGCCGATCATGATCCAGATCACGATCGGCACCGTCACCACGAGATGGATGATGATCTGCGGCACCAGCGTGCCGAGTAGGCCGAGCCACTGGAACAAAAGGAAAAGCGGGATCAGGTAAGACAGGCCCGGCGTGATGCGCGCGATCAGGATCACGACCGCCGATTTATGGGCGGCCATCCGTGCGATGCCGTAGCCCGCGGGCACGCCGACCAGCATCGCCAGGCCCGTGGCGCAGCCTGTCACGATCAGGCTGTTGACGAAGTAGGTCAGGAACCGGTTGGAGGCGAGCACGTCGGTATAGTTCTTCCAGGCGACATGCTCGGGGATGAACACCGGCGGATAGGCGGCGTTGTCGACCTCGAACTTCAGCGACAGCGACGCCATCCAGAGGAAGAACAGGATGGCCGGCGAGACGATGACGAACACCGACAGCCAGAGGCCGATCTTGCCGAGAATATGCCGTGGGGTCATGCGCCGCTCGCGATCTCGGTCCACAGCATGCGCTTGCGCGCATACAGCATCAGCGCGGCGAGCGCGATGATCAAGAGGAAGAACACCACCGCGATCGCCGAGCCGTAGCCGAGGTCGTAATAGACGAAGGCGACGCTGTAGAGATAGACGTTGATGGTCTCCGATGCCGAGCCGGGCCCGCCCTGGGTAATGGCGAAGATGATGTCGAAACTCTTGACCGCGTCGATCATCCGGATCATGCCGGCGATGAACAGGAACGGGGTGATCAGCGGCAAGGTGATGAAGCGGAACATCTGCCAGAAATTGGCGCCGTCGATCTGCGCGCTCTCATAGGGCTCGGTCGGGATCGCGGCGAGGCCTCCGAGCACGATCAGCATCACCAGCGGCGTCCACTGCCAGGTCTCGACCAGCACCAATGACGGAATCACGGTGCTCGGATTGAACACCCAGAGCTGCGGCGGCAGGCCGACCAGCGAGAGCACGTAGTTGAGGACGCCGAGCTGCGGGTGGAACATCATGGTCCACACCAGCGCGATCGCCACGGGCGTGGCCATCATCGGCATGATGAAGATGCCGCGCAGGAAGCCGCGCGCGGCGAATTTCTGGTGAAACACCACGGCCGCCAGCGTGCCGAACACCAGCGGCAGCAGCACGGAGAGCGCAGTGTAGAAGATGGTGTGCCCGACCGCCTCGATGAAGCGTGGATCGTTTGGCAGCCGCAGATAGTTGGCGAGCCCGACGAAGGTAGTCGGCGAGCCGACTTTCCATTCGTTCAGGCTCATCCAGATCGTGAACGCCCACGGAAAGACGATCACCGCCAGAACCACGACGAGTGCCGGGATCACGAACGGCCAATAGGACGGCGGACGCCATTCACGTTCCGGCGCGGCATCCTCAGCCGCAGCCGGGGAGGCTTGTGTCACCACACTCACGCTTTTTCGCTACGCTCCAGGATCGGCCGGAATTGCTCGTGCGCCTTCTTCAGCTCGGTTGCCGGATCGGCGCCGGACAGGGTTGATGTGATCGCCGCGCCGACGATGTCGCGGAATTCGGCGACCGGGATCACAACGGGTAGTCCGAGCTTCGAGATCTTGGCGGAATCGATCACCGATTGCAGCCATTCCTTCGGCATCTTCACGCCCTGCTGGATCTCGGGATCGTTCAGGATAGAGTTGCGGAACGGCACGCCGCCGCCGGCCTGCAGCAGCCGCGCGCCTTGCTTCTTCGAGACGACCCATTGGCAGAGCAGGTAGGCAGCTTCCTTGTTCTTGCTCGCCGCGGCGATGCCGATGCCGTCTCCGTAGGTCGCCGAATATTGTCCCTTCGGTCCGGCGGGCACCACGGTGTAGCCGACCTTGCCGACCACGCGCGAGGCCGCCGGGTCTTCCAGCGGCGGCGCCCAGCCGACGCCGTCGATCCACATCGCCGATCGCCCCTGCGTGAAGGACGCCATCGATTCCATCCAATTGAAGCCGGCGACGCCGGGCGGCGCGACCTTGGTCAGCAGCGTCTGATAGAGCTTGGTCGCCGCGACCGCCTCGGGCCCGTCGGTCAGGATGTTACCCTTGTCGTCGAGGAATTCACCGCCGTAGTTGAGATAGAAGTTGGTCCACAACGTCATGTTGGCGTTGCGCAGGCCGCGTCCGACAAAGCCGAAGGTGCCGTCCTTGGGATCGGTGAGCTTTTCCGCGGCCGCGACCATCTCGTCGAGGGTCTTCGGTACCGCGACGCCCTTCTTCTGGAACAGCTCCTTGTTGTAATAGAGGATGAAGTAGTCGACCGACCACGGCAGCGACAGCATCTGCCCCTTGTCGTTCTTGGCGTATTGCAGGCCGGCCGCGGAGAAATCGCTTTCGACCAGATCGGGCGCGGTCAGCGTCGGGTCCTTCATGTAAGGCGTGATGTCGGCGAGCCAGCCGGCCTTCTCGAATTGCCGTTTCTGCACATGGTAGCTCAGATGGATGACGTCGAAGCTCGGTCTGCCCGAGGCGAGCTCGATCACGGCCTTCTGGCGCTGCTGCTGCTCGGGGATCTGCTCCGACTCGACCTGGATGCCGGTGAGCTCGGTGAATTCCTTGATGTACTTTTGCAGGTTGTCGCCGCGCGGACCCTTGGCGAGGATGACCTCGAGCTTGGTGCCGGCATATTTCTTCCAGTTGACCTCGGCGCGGGCGGGCAAGCCGGTCAGGGCGAGCGCGCCTGCGGCCGCCGTGCCGGCGAGCATGGCGCGCCGCGAGATCAGGTGACTTGTCATGTTTCTCTCCCGATTGTTCGTCTTGATTTTGGGAGATACTAGCGCGCGCGGATTGAATGCCTAGCCCTAATGTGCGCGGCACCGTGATGCCGCGCCATTGGGACGTACTTATGCCTTGACGAAAGCGAGCAGGGTGCCGTTGGCAGCAGCCGGCGGCACGCAGATGCTGCCGCCGCTGCGCACCGCGGTGGCACCAAGCGCCGTCTCGGTCGCCGCGAGATCGGCCGCGATCGCGAGACCGGCGCCGCCGCGCTCGGGCAGACCGTCGAGCGAGACGCCGGGGTAACGCTTGCCGAGCTGGTCTCTCGTCAGGAATACGAAGTCTGCGCGATCGCCGCCCGAGGGCACCGCAACGGCGCCGTCCGCGTCGTTCCTCGCCGCGATGTCGATCATCCTGGAAAGATGCGCCGCATCGGCCGCGGGTTCGGGCGAGACGATCAACACCTGCTTGAGACATTTTGCCCCGTTGGCGTGCGTCATCAACTCGGGAATCCACACCGTCTCGCGCGTCTTGTGCTGGCAGGCGAAGATGCGCACGCCGCCGGGCGCTTCCGCGGTCGGCCACTGGAAGGTACGGAATTTCGCGGACGAGATCGTGCCGTTGGGCATCGTCACCGGGCGCTCAAAATCGGTGGGGCCTATGGGCGCATAGCCGCGCGCACGGATCTCTTCGGCGCCGGCAGCCGAATCCACCGCCGTGAAGGCGATGCGTTCGATGCCTTCGCCGCGCTTCTCGAGGAAGGCGCGGGCCGGTGCATTGTGTTCGGTCGGCGTCAGCACGCCGAGCAATTCCATGTAGTCGGGGTCGAACATGATGGTGTAGTTGCCCGATCCCATGTGCGCGCTGTGGGTGCCGCGCGGCGACACGGTGAAGCCGAGCCGCTTGTAGTTCGCGGCGGCCTGGTCGAGGTCCTTCACCATGACCACGGCGTGATCGATTCCGATGACGTTTTTGAGTGCCACTTCTTGTCTTTCCCGGGCTGGAATGAGGTACTAAAGCTAACCAGAACGATCAGGCGCCCGCAAGAAAGGATCACGATGAACAGCAATGCAGTCCGTTGGCCCAATTCGCTCTGGGCCTCGGCAACGCCGGCCGGCCCTGATTGTCCCGAATTGACCGGCGCGCAAGAGGCCGACGTCGTCATCATCGGCGGCGGCTTTACCGGGCTGTCGACGGCCCTGCATCTGCGCGAGGCCAATATCAACGTCGCGATCGTCGAGGCGGCCGAGCCCGGCTGGGGCGCTTCGGGCCGCAACAACGGGCAGGTGATCCCGACGCTGTCGCGTCCCGATCCCGAGGACATCGTCGCCAGGCATGGCGCGGCCGGCGAACGCTTCGTTGCGATGTTGCGCGACAGTGCGTCGACGCTGTTCGACATCGTCAATCGTTACAAGATCGAGGCCGAGCACGAGCAGGCCGGCTGGGTGCAGCCGGTGCACTCGCCGGGCCGCATCAAGATCGCGGAGCGGCGCGTGCGGCAATGGTCGAAATTCGGCGCGCCGGTCGAACTGCTGTCGCGTGAGCAGGTCAGGGACATGCTCGGCTCGGAGGCATGGCACGGCGGGTTCTGGAACAGGACGGGCGGCCACGTCAATCCGCTGGCGCTTGCGCGGGGACTGGCGCGCGTCGTGCTCGGCCTCGGCGCACGCATCTACGCGCGTTCGCCGGCGGTAAGTTTCGAGCGCCGCGGCGACAGATGGGTGGTGAAGACCGAAAAGGGCGAGATCTCGGGCCGCGCGCTGGTGGTCGCAACCAATGCCTATAGCGGCGAGTTCTCGAAATCGCTGGCGCCCGACATCGCCAATGAGGTGATGCCGGTCTTGTCCTGGCAGATGGCGACGCAGCCACTGTCCGACAACGTCCGCAAGACCATCATCCCCGGCCGACAGGCGATGTCGGATACCCATGGTGAGCTCTATTTCGCGCGTTACGACGCCCGCAACCGCCTCGTCACCGGCGGCGCCGTGATCGGTCCGGGCAACAAGGCCGAGCGGCTGAAGGCGCGGGTGACCGAGCGGCTGCAGCGGCTGTGGCCGCAGATCGGTGACGTCTCCTTCGACTATGTCTGGAACGGCTATGTCGGCATGACCACCGATTTCCTGCCGCGCATCCACAAGCTCGGGCCCAATGCCTATGGCTGGACCGGCTGCAACGGCCGCGCGGTGGCGCTGACCATGCCGCTTGGCCGCGAGCTCGCGAAGGCTGTCCGTGGCGCGCCGGATAATGAGCTGGCGCTGCCCTTCACCGAGCCGGTCACGATCCCGGCGCACGGCCTGCTGCGCAAGCTCGCGCCGTTGATGCTGCTGGTCTATCGCCGCCGCGACGCGCGGGAGATATAGCGCATGGAGGGGCCAGCCGCGCGAGGTGGGGGCTGGTCAGGCAACGTCGCGCTCCGAAGAATGGCAGCCAATCAGGTCCGGCGGAGCGCCGTGTTCACGAGGATTCCGCCGCCGGCGGATGGCGTTGTGGAAACCCCGACGCGACGCCGGCGTTATTGCCACATACCGATCCTGGGAGGTGGGCATGGCAAGGAAGCGCATTGGTATTCTCACGGGCGGCGGTGACGTCCCCGGCCTCAACGCGGTGATCAAGAGCGTGACTTATCGCGGAAGCGAGGACGACATCGAGGTCGTCGGTCTCCGCCGCGGTTGGGAGGCTCTCACGCACCTGAACCTCGACGACCCGGCCAGCAAGTCGCACTACGTGATCCCGCTGAACCGCGAAAACACGCGCGTCATCGACCGGCGCGGCGGCACCGTGCTGCACTCGAGCCGCACCAATCCCTCCAAAATGAAAAAGCTGCCCAATCATCTCGCGGGCCACGACTTTCCAGTTTCCCAAAGCACAAAAGGAGGCATCGCAACCACGACGTGGGACCTCACCGGCCAGGTGATGGCGAACCTCGCGGGGCTCGGCATCGAACATCTGATCGCCATCGGCGGCGACGATACGCTCAGCTATGCGGACAAGCTCAATGGGCTCGGCGTCAAGATCATCGCGATCCCCAAGACGATGGACAACGACGTCCGCAACACCGAGTACTGCATCGGCTTCTCGACTGCGATTACCCGCGCCAGCGACGCCATCCAGCGGCAGCGCACCACCGTCGGCTCGCACGAACGCATTGGCATTTTCCGGGTCTTTGGCCGTGATGCCGGATTCACGGCGCTCTACACCGCATACGCGACCTCGATCCGATGCGCCATACCGGAGTACAAGGTCAACCTCGACAAGCTGATCCAGCTTCTCCTCCAAGACAAGCACGGCAACCCAAGCAACTACGCGCTGATCGTGCTCAGCGAGGGCGCCGAGTGGGAAGGCTACAAGGTGCAGGAATACGGCGAGCCCGACGCCTATGGTCACCGCAAGAAGGCCAGCGTGGCCGAAGCGCTTGCCGACGAGATCAAGCGGCGCGCCGGCGAGGAGACCATCGTCTCCGACTTGACTTACGATCTGCGATCGGGCGATCCCGACTTCATCGACAAGCTTGTCGCCCTGACTTTCGGCAACATGGCCTACGATGCCATCCTGGAAGGCAGGACCGGCCTCATGTCGGCGCTGGTCGAGGGCCGCTACGACCTCGTGCCCATCCCTGACGCCAAGCTTGGGCCGCGCAAATTGGACGTCGCCAGCGCGTACAACACAGAGCGCTACCGCCCTCTCTATTCCAACAAGCGGGGGCTGCCGATTTTTCTCAACCGCGCATCATAGTGGCAAGCGCGTGCATTACGCATGTTGCGCGGATCGGCGTGTTACAGGTCTCTCACTTCGCCGCGTGCCGGATAGTTGTTTTTCAAGACAAAGTCGATCGCCGTAAGAATGTCGGAGAAATGCGGGCGTGCGAACGGCATCGTCTGGACGCTGCCAAAGTAGAGCGTGCCGTCCGGCCGTATTAGATACAGCGCCGGCTCGGAGAAGCGCGCTGGTTCTTCCACTCCTGCGGACGTCATTCCGCGACCCGACGAGATGAACAATCCCCAGCTCTGCGCGGCGGCGAGGTCGAGGCCATAGCCGATGCGTAGTCGGGACAATTCCCAGGTTTCCCTGGTCTGCTTTGCTCGTTGCTCCGAGTCGGACGATATGGCGACCACTGCAACGCCGCGTCTATCGAACTCGTCGAGCTTCGATTCCAGGTCTCTGAGCTGGCTCTTGCAGATGGGGCAGTGCAGGCCGCGATAAAACACGACAAGCGTGAAATGCTCTGGCTTCTCGCTTCTAAGATCAAACAAGCCGCCGCCGGCGAGGTTGACTTTGAGCGGCGGGACGGGCTGCCGTGGAAACAGCGGTACGAGATCGGTCATGTGTGTCATCCTTTCAGCATTTTTCATCGATCAGAATTGGGCTTTGAGACTCGTATCCGGACTGACGTCTTCGCTTGATGCTCTCCTTGGGGGAGGCGGCTTATTGGGCCTGTTGCCGACAACCGGTTGGGGTTGCTGCTCCTGCGATGTTGAGGCTCAGTATTCCGCATAGAATGTTCGTGGTGCGACCCATCGAAACATTCTCCGGCCGAACACGCTCGCAAGGCCCACAAACAGAACCGCTGTTCCGAGGTTCCACATCAGGATCATCAAGGTCGCGTCGATGGTGTGGAACAGCGACAACGCTGTCGCTGTGATCGCAGCCACAGCCAAGCTGCCCGTGAAGGTTGCGGCAGTCGGGCGGAGCGGAGCGGCATAGCGCAGCATCACAAGCATCGCGAGCGACAACGGTAAGCTGGTCAGCACCAGGGTCGCAAAGCAGCGTGCCGACTCTCCCAGGCTGATACCGTCAGGACCAATCGCGACCCACTGAACCAGGCACTGGTAGCCAGCATTCGAGAGCCACACGACCAGCGCCGGCCCTGGCAGAAGAAGCCAGAGGCGAGATCGGTCAGGGAGGCTGACCAGGAACGCCGCAGTGGCTGCCAGCACCCCGGTCAAAAGCGAGGTTGCCATGCTGACCGCAAAGGCCGGCTCGCGCAGCCGCTGAATGAAGTCGGGGCGAATTCCCTGATTGATCGCCAGCAGCGTCAAGACGACGGCCGCCAGCAGGAGCCAGCAGGCTGCCCGGACCACGGGCGGCCGCAGCCGCCGCACCGGCGTGACGTTCGCCGCAAGCGACGCAATGAGATCGGGCGTTTTCATGACGGTTCACTCGGATCGACGAGCATTTTCCGAAGGCTCTTCAGCGCACGGTGAACATTGACCTTGAGCGAGGTGACGGACATGCCGCTCGCCATGTTGGCCTCTTTCAATGACATCTCCTTAAGCTTGAGTAGCCGGAGGGCACGTCGCTGCGCAGGGGGGAGATTGTTGACTGCCTCCTCCAGTTTATGCCGGTCCGTGCTCTCCTCTAAGTTCGCTGGGGGCTCCCAAAAGGTTTCATGCTCGCCGGTCAAAGGTATTTCCCGGCCTCTGGCGCGGCCTTGACGGCGCAGCCGATCAACGAAGCGTCGTGTGGCGATAGCGACCAGCCATGGTGCAAACGGCCGGGCCGGATCGTAGGTCTGCCGAATTGAATGGACCGTCAGCAGGACGTCCTGGACCGCGTCCTCGACATCGCTGGGGTTCCAGAGCCGCCGTGCGCCAAGCGAGCGCAAATACGGCGTGATCTCCAACAGAAGCCGATGATAAGCGGTTCGGTCGCCCTCTTGAGCGCGGGCCATGAGGATGGACCAATCGACGTCCCTGGTAGCCGATGCCGATCCTTGCACGCCGCTGCCCCCGTCCTTCACGACGAGCTTCAGCGCCGGTCCGCTGCCGCGTGGGTCATGCGCCATTGGCGAAAGCTCCATTGACGGCTGGGGCACGCATACCCATAGCGGCAAGCCTCGCATCGAATGCCGTCATCAGGCGCCTCCCTGCTTCCGAGGCTGTGGCAGCTCTTCAAGCCAATGGTCGAGGGCAGCCTCCATGGCCAAGGGCGATCATGGCCAACGCAAGAGCAGCCCTCGGCAGATGAAAGTCCGTCCAACCTTCCGGTACCACCAGCCGAATGAACCGGCCTGTCTACAAAAATTCGTCGCGGGGGATAGAAAAGTTACGCGGCCGGAATCGGGACGGGGACTCCCCAATTCCGAAGACCGGGTGGCTGGCCAATGAGACGATTCGTGCAGTGCCGCGTGACTCCGGGGAAGCCAGCGCCTTCGGCTACGATCGGCCCGCAACCTGCGCGACGCTTTCTCAGTATGGAACGAGCTTGTCCTTGGCTTCAGCCACGCGGCTTACGAGGTGCGGCTGTTGCGCGGGTAAGAAATGGTTGGCGCGATTTCACGTTGCCGTGAGCGAGTAACTGCCACAGGGGTGGCTACGAACTGTTGAGTGGAGGCGCACATCAACGCGCTTCAAGCGTTTGAGATTCTCAACTGTCCTAGCCAGCCCTACTTGAGCGTCGAGGAACAGGGCACGAGAGCCCTCGCCTCTTCAACGGTCGGACATCTGTACCTGTGCTGGTTCGATGAGTTGCGACGTCTCGTCATTTGTTGATACATAGAGGAGACAGCCATGACCAAACTCGGAATTGTCAGTGCGGCGGCGGTTCTGTCGATGATTGCGGCAACGCCGGTGTTCGCAGACAGTTTTGCTCAGCAGGAGCCGGCGGCGTTCGCGAGTACCTACCCCAATGCAAATGTCCTGAGCGCGAGGGTATCTGGTTCATTCGGCAAGAGCCAGGCTTATGCCGCACACGCACAGATCGGGCGGCACGCCACGCGCGCAGCCCGACCCAGGCACGGGTCATGATCGACGTCGGTATCGGTCCAAGTGCATGATGCGACATCAATCCTAACGAGCTCTCGCTGCCGAGCCCGGCAGCGAGAGCGTATTAGCGCTCTCTCGACGGCTCGCGGTGCAAGGCCGCAACAGCAAACAGAGGCGTGCAGGCGTATCGAAGCCTGCAACGGGACATTGACGTGGGGCGGAACTTCTGACCGACCGGAAGCTAATTGGAGCAAGCCGCGATGCCCGCTCGCCTGAACCGGAAAAGACGCGGCTCAATCCGATCCGCCAAAGACGAGAGTGATGCCACTATTGAATCTAGCTACATCGGCGTAACCTTCGGTCAGGCAAGAGTGAATGGGCTCGAGGCAGGCTGCGTTGTTTTGCCTGAAGAAAGGCAGTATCCAAATTGAGGTGCGCGAGCTGATGGGCTCCAATCCGTCTTGTAGGCGCCAGCCTCTTGGTCGGTGCGGCTCTTAGCATGTGACGCCGGTTCGGGAGACAGATGTCGACGTTTAGGCTCGGATGTCGTTACGCGTTCTCCGATGGCGTGCCGCGCCGGTCGTTCCTTGTTGCCGTTGTCGTGGGGACGGTGTTGAACCTCATCAATCAGGGTGACGCACTGTTCGGCGCAATGCCGATCAATTGGTTCAAGGTCATTCTGACTTACTTCGTGCCATATGCTGTTTGCACCTATGGCGCGGTTTCGATTCGAATTCGCAACCCGCCTCGATGAGCGGAATCGAACGCGCAGCTTCTCATCCCTGATGCCAGGCTTAGGCCGTGCAAATTGGACGTCGCCAGCGCGTACAACACGGAGCGCTACCGTCCTCTCTATTCCAACAAGCGGGGGCTGCCGATTTTTCTCAACCGCGCTTCATAGGGCGGCGGGTGGTAATCCAATCGCGCATATTGGCTAATCCGGGTGCGCCGTTGGCGCGTATCGACACCGGTTCCAGAGAGAGGCCATAATCCGACGTGGAACTTATCTTAACACCATAGGTTATTTTCTCGAATGAGCAGCGCCGTCGCCCCCGGCGCAGCGAGCGCCGAGGCGAAGGCGCTGAGCTGCGGTCGGAGGGATGCTCATGAGACTCACCATTTCAGTCATCAAAGCTGACATTGGCTCTGTTGGCGGCCATACGAAACCATCTGCACGCATGATGGCGACTGTCGAACAGGCGGTCGCGAAAGCGATCGACGATCGCCTCTTGATCGACGGTTTCGTCCGCCATACCGGCGACGACATTGCGATCATCATGACGCACACGCGGGGCGAAGGGAGCGCCGAAGTTCATCAATTCGCCTGGAAGACGTTTCTCGCGGCCACTGCGGTTGCGAAGACCGCCGGGCTCTACGGCGCCGGCCAGGACCTTCTCGTCGACGCTCCTTCCGGAAACGTTCGCGGCGCAGGCCCGGCCGTCGCCGAGCTCAGTTTCGACCACAATCTCTCGGGCGCGAGACCCGCGGAGTCCTTCCTGGTGTTCGCCGCCGACAAATGCGGCCCCGGCGCCTACAACTTGCCGATCTATCTCGCTTTTGCCGATCCCATGTATTGCGCAGGGCTGATGCTGCCCCCGATGATCAAGGGATTCCGTTTCCACGTCATCGACATGGATAACACGGCCGGCGACAGCGTGATCGAGCTCGATGCGCCCGCAGACGGCTACCACATTGCCGCGCTGCTCCGCGACAACGAACGCTTTGGCATCGATCGTATCATTTCCCAAACCTATGGCGAGGTCGCCGTCGCCGTCTCGGCGCAGCGTCTTCACTCGATCGCCGGCAAGTACACCGGCAAGGATGATCCGGTCGCAATCGTCAGGAACCAGGGGATTTTCCCCGCGCCTGAAGAGATCATCTCGCCGTTCGCCAAGGCGCATTTCGTCGGTGGCGATGCACGCGGCTCGCACGTGATGCCGCTCATGCCTGTGCCGCTCAACACACCGGTGACAGGCATGTATTGCTTGCCGATCGTCTCTTGCGTCGGCTTCTCGATCGACAGGGACGGAAAATTCGCGGAGTCGTATACCGATTTCTTCGACAACCCGGCCTGGGACGAGGTCCGCCAGCGCGCCCAGCGCAAGGCAATCGAGATGCGCAGCCAAGGCTGGTCCGGCGCCGCGATGCTGCCCTATTCCGAGCTGGAGTATGGTGGCTTCCGCGATACGGTATCCGCACTGCTGAAGCGCTTTCGGCTGCGCGAGGAGCGCAGGCCGGAGGCGGCGGAGTAGGGAGCGCGGCGTACCGCGCGTGCCCGGCTACACGGCCGCCGTGTCGTGCTCGCGCGCGAACTGGCCTCCGGGGATCGCGGCAAGCAGCGCCTGGGTGTAGGGATCCTGCGGGTTGCCGAACACGTCGGCGGTCAGCCCGTGCTCGACCACGGCGCCATCCTTCATCACGGCGACGAGGTCGGAGATTTGCGCGGCCACGCGCAGATCGTGGGTGATGAAGATAATGGAGAGCCCAAGCTGCTGGCGTAGCTCGGCCAACAGCTTCAGCACCTGCGCCTGCACCGAGACGTCGAGCGCCGAGACCGGCTCGTCGGCGACCAGCACGTCCGGCCTCAGTGCGAGCGCGCGCGCAAGGCCGATGCGCTGGCGCTGGCCGCCGGAGAATTCGTGCGGAAAGCGGTCGCCGGCGGACGGGTCGAGGCCGACGAGCGCGAATAGCTTCTTCGCCTCCTCGATCGCGGTGGCGCGATCCGCGCCGTGCACGATCGGTCCCTGTGCCACCAGCTCGGCCGCCTTGCGCCGCGGATTGAGCGAGGCGAAGGGATCCTGGAACACCATCTGGATGTGACGCGTTTCGCGCCTGACGTCATCGCGCGGAAGCTTCGCCCAATCCTTGCCGTCGAGCAGGATTGATCCCGCAGCCGGATCGATCAGGCGCACGATGCAGCGGGCGAGCGTCGATTTGCCCGAGCCGGATTCGCCGACGATGCCGAGCGTCGCGCCGCGCGGCAGGCTGAGCGAAACATTCTTCACGGCTTCCGTGACCCGTGCGCCGCGGCCGAGGAAGCCGCCGGTGCGGTAGGTCTTGGAGACGTTGTTGATGGTCAGGACATCCTTGCCGGACAGGATTCGCGGCGGCGGCGCCTTCAGCGGCGGCACGGCGGCGATCAACTTCTTGGTGTAGGCGTGCTGCGGGGTGTTCAGCACCTTGTCGGCGGCGCCGTGCTCGACGATCACGCCGTGCTGCATCACCACCACGTGGTCGGCGATCTCGGCGACGACGCCGAAATCATGGGTGATGAACAGCACCGCGGTCTTCTTGCGCTGCTGCAGGTCGCGGATCAGCTTCAGGATCTGCGCTTGCGTCGTGACGTCGAGCGCGGTGGTCGGTTCATCCGCGATCAAAAGCTTGGGGTCGAGCGCCAGCGCCATCGCGATCATGGCACGCTGGCGCTGTCCGCCGGAGAGCTCGTGCGGGTAGGCCTTTGCCGCTGCCTTCGGATCGGGAATCCGGACGTCCTCGAGCAATGCCAGCACCCGCGCGGTGATGTCGGCTTTCGACAATGTGGTGTGGATCGAGAACATCTCGGCGATCTGGTCGCCGATGGTGCGGAGCGGATTGAGCGCGGTCATCGGCTCCTGGAAGATCATCGCGATCCCGGCACCGCGCACCTCGCGCATCTCGGCTGGGTCGGCGGCGCAGAGGTCGCGGCCGTCGAACATCATCCGTCCCTGCTCGATTCCGACCTCGTTCGGCAACAGCCGCATGATGGCATTGGCCATCATCGACTTGCCGGAGCCGGACTCGCCGACCACGCAGAGGATCTCGTTCGACGCGATCGACAGCGAGACGTCGGACAGCGCGTTCGGTCGGTCCGCGCCTTTGGGCAGGGTGACCGTCACCCCGTCGAGGGAAAGGACCGCCTCGCTCATCGGCTCTTCAGCCTCGGATTGAGCGCGTCGTTGAGGCCCTGGCCGACCAGCGACACCGCGAGCACGGTGACGAGGATCGCAATCCCCGGGATCGCCGAGACGTACCACTGCACCCGCAGCACGTCGCGGCCAAGCCCGATCAGATTGCCCCAGGAGGCGACGTTGGGGTCGGAGAGCCGCAAGAAAGCGAGTGCGCTTTCGAGCAGGATCGCGACCGCCATCACCACGCTGGCATAGACGATGACCGGCGGCAGCGCGTTCGGCAGGATCTCGCCGAGGATGAGCTGGATATCCTTCATGCCGAGGGTCTTGCCGGCCTGCACGAACTCGCGGTTGCGCAGCGACAGGAATTCAGCGCGGGTCAGCCGCGCCGGCGCGGGCCACGACACCACGCCGACCGCGATCGTCACGGTGGTGAGCGTCGAGCCGAACACCGCGACCAGCACCAGGAGCAGCACGAAATTCGGCAGGGTCTGGAACGCCTCCGTGATCCGCATCAGCACATTGTCGACCCAGCCGCCGTAGTAGCCGGCAAAGGCACCGACCAGGATACCGATCAGGATCGCAATGACGGTGGCGACGCCACCGATCAGGAGCGAAATCCGCGCGCCGTAGAAGATCTGGGCGGCGATGTCGCGCCCCGAATTGTCGGTGCCGAGCAGGAAGCGCGGGTTGGAGAACGGCCAGACTAGCGGCCGGCCGGCGAGCGCCAACGGGTCGCGCGGATAGAGGAAGCCCGCGCTGATCGCCATCGCGATAACCAACAGCAACAGGATCAGGCCGATCACGGCGGCGGGGCTGCGGAAGTAGCGTTTTACCGCGTCCATGGTCAGCCCTCCGCCGCGATGCGCGGGTCGAGCCGCGCGTAGAGCAGGTCGACGATGAAGTTCACGACGATAACCAGCAGCGCGGAGACGAACACGATGCCGAGCAGCGTGTTGAGGTCGCGCT
Organism: Bradyrhizobium erythrophlei; assembly: GCF_042430365.1. Lineage (GTDB taxonomy): Bacteria > Pseudomonadota > Alphaproteobacteria > Rhizobiales > Xanthobacteraceae > Bradyrhizobium > Bradyrhizobium erythrophlei. The sequence continues at coordinate 41,960 of NZ_JBHMET010000267.1, read as the reverse complement.
GCACGACCGATTCATAGGCGAGGCGCCCGAGGCCGGGCAGCGAGAACACGCTCTCGACCACGACAGAGCCGCCGAGCATGGTGCCGGCCTGCAGGCCGATCAGCGTCACCATCGGTAACAGCGCGTTGCGCAGCACGTGGCGGGTGACGACATGGGTCTCGTCCAGCCCCTTGGCGCGCGCCGTGCGCACGAAATCGAGGTTCAAGACCTCCAGCATCGAGGCGCGCATGATCCGCAAATACACCGCAAGGAAGATCAGCCCGAGCGTCAAGGTCGGCAGCACCAGGTGCGAGGCGATGTCGAGCATGCGCCAGACACCGGTCTGCACCGTGCCGATGTCCTCGAAGCCGCCCGGCGGCAGCCATTGCAGGTAGACCGAGAACACCACGATCGCCATCAGCCCGAACCAGAACGAGGGCGTGGCGTAGAAGATCAGGCCGAGGGTGGAGATCAGCGTATCCGGCCAGCGGTTGACGCCGCGCGCGGCGATCACCCCGAACACGAGGCCGAAGAAGAACGCAAACGACAGCGACGCGGTCATCAGAAGAATGGTTGGCGGCAGCCTCTCCAGGATCACGGTCGCGACCGGCTTGCCGTAGATCGAGGAGAAGCCGAGATCGAGCCGCACCAGCCGCCACAGGTAGTTGGCAAGCTGCGCGGGAATCGAGAGGTCGAGCCCGTAGAATTTGCGCAGCTCCCGGGCGGTCGCGGCGTCGCCGCCGCCCATCTGCGCCATCAGCCCATCGACGGTGTCGCCCGGCGCGAGCTGCAAGAGCAGGAACACGCCGATCAGGATCAGGACAAGGGTCGGGATCGAGGCGACGAGCCGCCGCCCCGCAAGGCTCAGGATACGCATGCTTTCATTCTGACGGATATGAGGTCAGGCCGAAAGCCAAAGATCGTGCCAGCTCGCCGAGCCCCAGCGCGGGGTGTTGGAGTGGTTGCGCGCCTTGGCGGTGATCACGGTGACGAAGATCTGCTCGATCGGCATCCAGACCGGCAACTCGGTGTTCACCTCCTTGACGAACTCGGCATAGAGCGCCTTGCGCTTGGCCGGATCGAGCTCGGTCAGGGCATTGTCGATGGTGGCGTCGACGGTCTTGTCCTCCCAGCCCCACTGGTTGGTCCAGGGCGCGCCCTTGGGCTGGCCGGAGCGATACCAGACCGTGGTCGAGACCGCCGGGTCGTTGCGGTACTGGTGCCAGCCGGTGGCGAGATCGAAGGCGTGGTCGTCATAGACCTGCTTGAGGAAGCCGCCGCCGTCATTGCGCACGATGTCGACCTGGATGCCGACCTCCGACAGCGACTGCTGGATGAAGGTCGACCACAGCGAGATGTCCTCGCCCCATGGCGCCGGCAGGAGCTTGAGCGAGAAGCGGCTGCCGCCGCTCGCCTTGAAGCCGGCCTCGTCGAGCAGCGCGATCGCCTTGGCCTTGTCGTAAGGGTATTGCGGCGTGCCGGCACCCGGATAGAAGTCGGTCGAGGTCGAGGGGATCGGCCCGGTGCCGAGTTTTGCAAAATCGCCGAGGAAGTTGTCGATAAAGAACGGCACGTTGATCGCATGCGCGACAGCGCGGCGAACGCGGATGTCGGACAGCTCCTTGCGGCGGAAATTGAACTCGATGGTGTTGGTGCGGGCGTTGCCTTCATTGCCCTTGGTCGAGACGATGAAGCGCTTGTCCTTGCCGAGCCGCGCCATGTCGGAGATGGTCAGGCCCGAGAACGGGCTGTAGTGCAGCTCGCCGGCCTCCATCTGCGCGGCCGCGGCGGCGCGGTCGGTGATCACCTTCCAGACGATGCGGTCGAGATAGGGGGCGTTCGGCCGCCAGTAGTCCGGGTTGCGGTCGGCGATGATGTATTGCCCGCGTTCATATTTGACGAATTTGAATGGGCCGGTGCCGACCGGCGCCAGGTTGGTCGGGTTCTGCCTGATATCGCCGCTCTCGTAGAGGTGCTTGGCGGAGACGTAGCCGAGGTCGGGCAGGGCCCGCAGCAAGAGGTTGAGCGGCATCGGCCGCTCGTACCGGAAGATCGCGGTCTGCGGGTCCGGCGTATCGACCGCGGTCAGGAAGAGCTGCAGCGTCGACCCATAATTGAGGATCTTCTTCCACATGTTCATCGCGGTGAATGCGACGTCTTCTGAGGTGAACGGCTTGCCGTCGTGCCAGGTGACGCCCTTGCGTAGCTTGAAGGTGATGGTCTTGCCGTCAGGCGTCGCCTCCCAGCTCTCGGCGAGCACGCCGACCGGCTGGCCGTTGGCGTCGAGGTCGACCAGATTCTCCTGGATCTTGCCGCCGATGATGTAGACGCCGGTCGAGGCCTGGATGCTCGGGTTGAGTTGGCGCTGCTCGGCGCCGTAGTGGACGTTGAACACGCCGCCCTTGCGCGGGGTCTCCTGCGCAAAAGCCCGCATCGGGTTGATGACATTGGCCGCAATCGCGGCCGAGGTCAGAAGTGCCGTGCGGCGGTTGATCTCAAGGCGGGTCAAGTCCATACGCGGGTCTCCAAGGGTCACTCAAGGCTCACATCTTTTGCCCCGCCATGGGCTCATGGCGGGGTTTGACCAATGTTACGATGGAAAGCGAACTTAAGTCATTTTCTAATGTCTTGGCCTTTCGGAAGATCGTTTCCGAAACCTGAAGTGGCATGCCGTGCCGGTCGACAACTTGAGTCCGGCCTGCGTGCGTCGCGTCTTGGCGGGTCTGAAGGGCAGGCCGTGATTCTCGCCGACGCCCGTCCCGCCGCCGTTTGGAAGCGCGCAAACCCTGTTATTTTAGGGGTCGGAAGCACCTTGACTTGAAAAAACCCCGGAAAAATCGCTGATTCGGGTGCTGTCCACAGCGATATTGCTGTGAAGAGTGCAGAAAACCCTGTCTTTTTCGGCATTTTCCGCCATATCGTGCCCACTCCAGAATCAATGGAGCAACCATGGCTACCCAATTGTCGAAGTCGCAAGTGATCGAGAAGATCGCGACCACCACCGAACTTTCCAAGCGCGACGTCAAGAACGTGTTGGACACGCTCGTCGATGTCGGCCACAAGGAGCTGAAGAAGAACGGGGTGTTCCTCGTCCCCGGCTTCGCCAAGTTCGTCGTGGTCAAGAAGCCTGCGACCAAGGCGCGCAAGGGCACCAACCCCTTCACGGGCGAAGAGATGATGTTCAAGGCCAAGCCGGCCAGGAAGATCGTCCGCGCACGGCCGGTCAAGGCCGCCAAGGACGCGGTTTAAGAAAGAAAGGCCTCCGGTGACGGAGGCCTTTTGCTTTTGAGCCTGCCTTAGTGGTGGATTGCTAAACCACCGGCGATCGGCCGCCATCGACATTGATGGCGGTGCCGGTGATGTAGGAGCCCTGCTCGGAGGCGAGGAAGCAGGCGAGGTTGGCGAACTCCTCCGCCGTGCCGATGCGGCCGAGCGGCGTGCCCTTGGCCAGTCCCTTGGCGAATTCGCTGAAATCCATGTTCGGCGCTTGGGCGGCGTGGCGCTTGACCCACTGGTCGCTCATGATCAGGCCGACCAGCAGCGCATTCACCAGGATGTTGTGCTCGCCGCCTTCATTGGCCATCACCTTGGTCAGCGCCATGCCGGCGGCGCGGGACACCGAGGTCGGGGCGGAATGGCCGGCGGGTGCCTTGGCGAAGGTGTTGAGCACGTTGATGATGCGGCCCCATTTGCGCTGCTTCATGCCGTCCCAGACTAGCCGGCTGAATCGGATCGCCGCGAACAGTTTCAGATCAAGGTCTTCCTGCCAGGCCTCGTCGCTGATGTTCTCGAACGCCAGCGTGCGCGCCGTCCCGGCGTTGTTGACCAGCACGTCGATCTTGCCGAAATCGGCGACGATCCTGTCATGGGCCCTGGTGATATCGGCAACCTTCGAGACGTCGCAGACATAGTCGCGGACTGCAAGTCCATCCTTGGCCAGCGCCTCGCGCGCGGCCGTCAGGTCGGCGGCGCCACGCGCGAGGATGGCAACCTTCGCGCCGGACTCGGCGAACCGGCGCGCGACCGCGATCCCGATCCCCTTGCTGCCGCCGGTCACCACCGCGACGCGGTCTTTCATTGTCAGGTTCATTGTTGTTCTCCCTGGGTCTGACCTGGGAGAAACGTATCAAAGCGAGAGCATCACCAACAAGGCCATGCAGGTCAGATGCGCCATGACGATAAGCGCGAGATGGAGCGGGCCGTACATCGGACGTCTCCGGATTTTGTGGTGAGGTGAGCACCGCCGTCTGGCTCCCTCCCCCTGAAAGGGGGAGGGAGGGGTGGGGGGTTGCTCTCCACGAGCGCTGGCGTTTGTGGAGGCAGGATCCCCACCCGGTTTGCGCTTGCGCGGAAACCGACCTCCCCTTTGCAAGGGAAGGTGAGGTCTACGGCTAGTTCGAGTTCGCGGCGGCTGTGAAGCTGCGGTCGACCGCCTTTCCGACATCCAGCGTCTTCGACAGGATGCCGTAACGCGTGGCCCGGTCGGACGCCGCCTGCACCTCCTTCACGACGGCCTCGTCGATCGCGATCGGCGAGGTCTTCTGCGCGGTGTAGGCGGCGAGCAGCACGTCCTCCGGCAGCTTTGTCAATTCGGCGGTGTTCTTGGCATACTCGGCGAGGTGATCGAGCGACCACAGCCGCGCCTTGTTGAGCCGCTGCACCAGGTCCTGCACCGCGGCGCGCTTGGTCGCGATCGCGTTGTCGGAGGCGACGATGAAGGTGATGGTCGGCGTCAGGCCCTCGCCGTCGGCCACCACGCGCGCTTTGTCCTTCAGCGTCGCATAGGAGATGTAGGGCTCCCACACCGCCCAGGCGTCGATCGAACCGGCGAGCAGCGCGATCTTTGCGTCAACCGGGCCGAGCGGCGCGAAGGTGGCTTCGTCGATTTTGTAGCCCGTCTTCTCCAGCGTCGCGTCGATCAGGAATTGCCCCCAGCCGCCGCGCGTGCCGGCGAGCCGCTTGCCTTTCAGATCGGCGGCGGTCTTGATCGGCGAATCCCCGCGCACCAGGATCGCCTGCGTGCGTGCGTCGGACCGCGTGCCGCCGATCGCTTTGATCGGCGCGCCTGAGGCGTACACCGTGAGGAAGGAGAGATCGCCGGTATAGCCGACGTCGAGCGCGCCGGCGTTGATCGCCTCCAGGATCGGCGCGGCGGCCGGAAACTCGGCCCACTCGATCCTGTACGGCAGGTCCTTGGCGAGGCCGGAGAATTCGAGCAGCGAGCGGTTGCCGCCTTTCTGGTCGCCGACGCGAAGCACGATCGTCTCATCCGCCAAGGCGGCAAATGACGTCGACAGCGTGATCGCGGCCGCGATCAGCGCGGGTGCCGTGCGGCGGGTGAGAGAGTAGGGAGAGCCCGAGCGGGTGAGTTTGCGCATAGCCATTTCTTTCTGATTCATTCGCTGAAGGCATGGGAAGCGCACCAGCGTTTGATCAAGTCTATGAGCGCCGTGTTCGCCGTCAACGAAACGGAAAACTGAATTCGCGAGGCTGATGGCAAAGACTCGCTCGTCAAACGATGTATTCGTAGAAGACGTCGCGCATGCGAGCGAAAGCCGCTCAAATACCGTGCATCCGATGTCGATCTATCGCGCGTTCGCAGCTCGAGTGCGCCGGAAATCGTTTCATCGTCGCGCGATGCGATCGGGGAGATAACACCTTTCGTGCGCGCAACATTCGAAATTCCATTTCATTGACGATGACGCTATCGCGCCGCATCATTTGTGCGTTGCTTTGATTGCAATCGCGCCGGAGAAATCCGCTTTTTTACAACAAGGGCTCCGAACGAAGGACGCGCAAACGGAGACGGTTGCGTGCACTGCGGAGCCTTGCCGGAATGCAGGAGTGAATATGTCGACCGACAACAAGAAGGCGGTGATGGATCGCCGCACGCTGCTGCGCGGTGGGGCGGCCGCAGCCCTTGCCGCGCCGATCAGTGCCTATGGTGCGCAGGCCTTTTCGCCGCGCGCGGTGGTGCCGGCGATCGACTTCTCCGAGTTTCCGATCTGCAAGACGGCATCCGACGCGGCGCCGCTCGCAGGCAGCCCGCGCAAGCTAAAGCTGTCGTGGAACGCCGGCGCCGTCTGCCTCGCGCCGCTGCCGGTCGCGATCGACTACGGCTTCTTCCAGAAGCAGAACCTCGACGTCGAGCTCGTCAATTATTCCGGCTCGACCGACCAGTTACTGGAGGCGATCGCCACCGGCAAGAGCGACGCCGGGCTCGGCATGGCGCTGCGCTGGCTGAAGCCGCTCGAGCAGGGCTTTGACGTCAAGATCGCGGCCGGCACCCATGGCGGCTGCATGCGCGTCCTGACCCGCGCCAATTCGGGCGTCGACAAGCTCGCCGATCTCAAGGGCAAGATCATAGCGGTCGGCGATCTCGCCGGCCCCGACAAGAACTTCTTCTCGATCCAGCTGTCCAAGCTCGGCATCGATCCGGTCAAGGACGTCGACTGGCGCGCTTATCCCGGCAACCTCCTCAACGTCGCGGTGGAGAAGGGCGAGGTGCAGGCCTTCCTGTCGTCCGACCCGCTTGCCTATCTCTGGCTGAAGGATCCACAGTACAAAGAAGTGGCCTCCAATCTCGACGGCGAATACCGCGACAAGAGCTGCTGCATCGTCGGGCTGCGCGGCAGCCTGGTGCGCGAGGAGCCGCAGGTGGCGCGTGCCATCACGCAGGCGCTGCTCGATGCCGCGATGTTCACCTCGCAGAATCCCGACAAGGCGGCGAAGTCGTTCCAGCCCTACGCGCCGAAGGCGGCGAGCCTTGCCGACCTCGAGGCGATGGCGCGCTACCACACCCATCACCATCATCCCACGGGCGACGTGCTGAAGCGCGAGCTGAAAGGCTATGCCGACGACCTGAAATCGGTCTCGGTGTTCAAGCCGAGCACGGACACGGCCAAATTTGCGGAGCGGATCTATGTCGACCTATTCAGTGTCTGACGCACCGGGCGCGGCGGCGCAACGCGCCGCTGCGACGCCGATCCATCTCCACGGTGGCTACGGTGTCGGGCTCGCGGCCAGCCTCGCGTGGATTGCGTTCGGGGTCTCCTGCCTGTTCTGGCCCGATGTCGGCGATTGGTCGCGGACCGAGTCGCTCGGCATCGGCGCCTTTATCATTGCCGCCTTCGTGCTGTTCGGTACGCTCGGCGCAGACTATCTCGGCAGTGCGGGGCAGGCCTTGCGCAAGCGCGCGCCCTGGCTCGTCGCGTTCGGCGCCTTCGTGACGCTGTGGGAGGTCGCGACCGCCAAGTTCGCGTGGCTGCCGCTGCCGTTCTTCCCGCCGCCGCAGGCGATCCTCGAGGTCTATACCGACGATCTGCCAAAGCTGCTCGACAGCGTATTCGCCTCGATCAAGCTGCAGCTCGGCGGCTACGTCATCGGCGCGACCATCGGCTTCCTCACCGGCGTCTCGATCGGCTGGTCGCAAAAGGTCGGCTACTGGGTGCATCCAATCCTGCGCTTCATCGGTCCGTTGCCGGCGACGGCCTGGCTGCCGATCGCCTTCTTCACCTTCCCGTCGAGCTTGAGCGCCTCGACTTTCCTGATCGCACTTGCCACCGGCTTTCCGGTGACGGTCTTGACCTGGTCGGGCGTCGCCAGCGTCAGCAGCGCCTATTATGATGTCGCGCGCACGCTCGGCGCCAAGCCGTCGTTTCTGGTGCTGAAGGTCGCGATCCCCGCAGCGCTGCCGCACGTGTTCGTTGGCCTGTTCATGGGGCTCGGCTCGTCCTTTGCCGTGCTCGTCGTCGCCGAGATGATCGGCGTCAAGGCCGGCCTCGGCTGGTACCTGCAATGGGCGCAGGGCTGGGCGGCCTATGCCAATATGTATGCGGCGCTGATCGTGATGTCGCTGCTCTGCTCCGGCGCGATTACGCTGTTGTTCCGCACCCGCGACCGCCTGCTGGTCTGGCAGAAGGGCGTGGTCAAATGGTAGCGCAGGCCATAGCCGAGGCGGTCACCTATCCTGCGGTCGGTGCGGCGCTTGACATCGAGGGCGTCAGCCACGCCTTCGACATTGATGGCGCGGAGCTGCCGGTGCTCGACAATATCAACCTGGCGATCGCGCCCGGCGAGTTCGTCGCGCTGCTCGGTCCGTCCGGCTGCGGCAAGTCGACCTTGCTGCGGCTGGTCGCCGGTCTCGAGAAGCCGCGCGCCGGCGCGCTGCGGGAGGATGAGCGCCGCATCACCGGCCCGCACCCTTCACGCGTAGTCGTGTTCCAGGACCCGACACTGTTTCCCTGGCGCACGGTCTGGGACAATGTCGCGCTGGGGCTGGAAGCGCAGGGCATCCTGAAGCGCGAGCGGCAGCGGGTCGATGCCGCGCTCGATCTGGTCGGCCTGTCGGCGTTCCGCAACGCCTATCCGCATCAATTGTCCGGTGGCATGGCGCAGCGCGTCGCGCTGGCGCGGGCGCTGGTCAATGATCCCAAGGTGCTCGTGCTCGATGAGCCGCTCGGCAAGCTCGATTCGCTGACGCGGATCACCATGCAATCCGAGCTCGTGTCGCTGTGGCAGCGCAAGGGTTTTACGACGCTGCTGGTCACCCATGACGCGGAGGAAGCGCTGGTGCTCGCCAACCGCGTCATCGTGCTCTCTGACCGCCCGGCGCGGATCAAGGCCGACATTGCCGTCCAACAGCCCTATCCGCGCCACCGCGGCGATCCCTACCTCGCCGACCTGCGCAGGCAAATCCTCGGCTTGCTTGGCCTGGAAGCGACATGGTGACCACAGCTGCACAGGAACTGGCGCAGGCGAGCGAGCCCGACACTATCGCGCGTGCCACGCGGCTCGCCGAGACCTTCGCGGCGCGCGCGCCTCTGCACGATCGTGACGCGAGCTTCCCGTTCGAGAATTTCTCCGATCTCGCGCGCGCCGGCCTGCTGGCGCTGACCGTGCCGGCGGTGCTCGGCGGGGCGGGGGCGGGCGCCCGCGACACGGCGCGCGTGCTTGGCATCATCGGCAAGGCCTGCCCGTCGACCGCGCTGGCCGGCCCGGCTGTCGCGTAAGCTCGCTAAGGAGACGGTCGAGGGCATGGCCCTGATCAACGCGCTGCGTGTCGAGCCCGCACTCGGCTCGCCCGCGCGCGGTGGCCTGCCGGCAACCATTGCGCGGCGCACCGCAACCGGCTGGCGGCTGACGGGTCAGAAAATCTATTCGACCGGTGCGCCGATCCTGAAGTGGTACGCTGTATGGGCGAAGACCGACGAAGCCGAGACGCGCGTTGGAATCTTCCTGGTTCCGGCCGGATTGCCGGGAACGCAGATCGTCGAGACATGGGATCATCTTGGCTTGCGCGCCAGCGGCAGCCATACCGTGATCTTCGACGACGTCGTGTTTCCGCTCGACTACGAGGTCGACGTTCGCAATCCCGACGACTGGAAGGCTCCGGATCCAACGCAGGCGACCGTCCATACCATCTTTGTTGCCGCGATCTATGACGGCATCGCCCGCGCCGCGCGCGACTGGCTGGTCACATTCCTGAAGGAGCGGCTGCCTGCCAATCTCGGCGCGCCGCTCGCGACGCTGCCGCGCGCCCAGGAGGTGCTCGGCGGGATCGAGGCGCGGCTTGCGGTCAATGCGCGCCTGATCGACAGCTTCGCCGCCGATTTCGATAACGGCTTCCAGCTCAGTCCGATCGAGTCTAACATCGTCAAGCTGACGGTGACCAACAATGCCGTCAAAGCGGTGGAGGATGCCTTGCAGCTCGCCAGCAATCACGGTCTGTCGCGAACCAACTCGCTGGAACGGCACTATCGCGATGTGCTGTGCGGCCGCGTCCACACCCCGCAGGACGACACCACCCGTATCTCCGCCGGACGCCTCGCGCTGGGCGTCTGAATAACAACAAGCGAAATCCGGAGCCTTGCCAATGTCGGTCGAGTTCATCGGCTTCATCACCAACAACTATTCGTCCGAGACGGTTGTCCGATCGGGGCCGGTGCTCGATCCGCCCTATATCGAGACGGTCGCCAAGGCGCATGAGCTGGCAGGCTTTGACCGCGCGCTCTTGGCGTTCCATTCGACCACTCCGGATGCGCTGCAGGTTGCGCAGCATGTGCTGACGATCACGAAATCGCTGAAGGTGATGATCGCGCAGCGCCCGGGCTTTACTGCACCGACGCTTCTGGCGCGGCAACTCGCGACACTCGACCAGTTCTATGGCGGCCGCGTGTCGCTGCACGTGATTACCGGAGGCAACGCCATTGAGCTGCGCCAGGACGGCAACACGCTCGACGACAAGGACGAGCGCTACGCACGCACCAACGAGTTCCTCGATGTCGTGCGGCTGGAATGGACTAGCGAGAAGCCGTTCAACTACAGCGGCAAGTATTACAACGTCGAGAACGGTTTTTCGCAGGTGAAGCCGTTGCAGAAGGGCGGCATCTACACCTTCGTCGGCGGCGGCTCGGACGCTGCGATCGAGGTCGCCGGCAAGCATGCCGACACCTTCGCGCTGTGGGGCGAATCCTATGCGCAGGTGCGCGACGTCACCGCGCGGGTGCGGGCTGCAGCCGCCAAATACGGCCGGCCGGCGCCGCGCTTTAGCCTGTCGGTGCGGCCGATCCTTGCCGACACCGAGGAGAAGGCCTGGAAGAAGGCCGACGCGATCCTCGAGCGCGCCACCTCGCTGCAGGACAAGACCGGCTATCGTCGGCCCAATTACGCAACCGACGGCGCCAAGCGCCTCTTGGCGCTGGCCGACCAGGGCACCCGCATCGACAAGCGGCTGTGGACCGAAATCGCAAAACTTACTGGCGCCAACAGCAACACGACGGCGCTGGTCGGCACGCCCGAGCAGGTCGCCGAGGTGTTCGGCGACTACTACGACCTCGGCATCAGCCACTTCCTGATCCGCGGCTTCGATCCGCTGGTTGATGCCATCGACTACGGCCGCGAGCTGATCCCGCTGACCCGCCAGCTGATTGCCGCGCGCGACGCGCAGCGCGGGGTCGCGGCGGAGTGAACCGCCTTGTGTGCCTGATATGGCCGGTCGTTCCAAGAGCTCGTCATGCCCGGGACAAGCCCGGCCATGACGATGCGGAAACCTCAGCGCCAACGCCCGCACTAACGAATCCGTGATCCCGGAATAACCATCCACGCGGCGGGCGGGACGCCGAAAGGATTTTCCCCGTTTCTCGCCAGCCAAAACGACAACATTGCTATTTTCGTGGCGGCCTTGCCGGTGCGGGTGCTCCCACCAAAATGGATCAGAACGAACAATCGAGTCCGGGAGATCACCGTGGGCCTTCAACAAACTCGCATCGAGTCGCTGCCGTTCGTTACCGCCGAACTCAACTACCTCGCGCCGACGCCGGGAAAACCTCGGACCTACGCGCTGGAGCCGCCGCCCGGCGAACCGAAATCCACCGCGCTGCCAGAGCCTCATACCGTTCCGATCTTCGACGGGCGCCTGGTCGCCGACAGTTTCTCGCTCGACCGCGAGGGATTTACGCTCGTCAGGCATCCAACCGTCGTAAAGGATTTCTACGACGACAAGGAAATCCGCAGCGTCTACTATCCCGCGGTCGAAGCCTTCCTGAAGGCGACGCTCAAGGCTGACCGCGTCTTCATCTTCGATCACACCGTGCGCAAGCGCGTCGAAGGAGCAGCCGACATCCGCGGCGCAGGGCCGCGCCAGCCGGCGACCCGGGTCCATGTCGACCAGACCGATCTCTCCGGCCGCAACCGCGTCTTCGAGCATTTGCCCGATGAGGCCGAGGAGCTCGTGAAGGGCCGCGTGCAGGTAATCAACCTGTGGCGGCCGATCCGTGGTCCCTTGCGCGACTCGCCGCTTGCGATGGTCGACGGGACGACGGTTGAACCCGGCGATCTCGTGCCCTCGGATTTGATCTATCCGAACCGGCAGGGCGAGACCTACTCGGTGAAATACAATCCGAACCATCGCTGGTTCTACATTCCCGAGATGACGCCGGACGAGGCGATCCTGCTGAAGTGCTACGACTCGGCAACTGACGGCCGCACGCGGTTCGGGCCGCACACCGCGTTCGTCGATCCGACCACGCCACCCGACGCGCCGCCGCGCGAGAGCATCGAGCTCCGGACGTTGGTGTTCCACAAAGCGTAGACACGCCCGACCTTCGTCATGCCCGGCCTTGGGCCGGGCATCCACGTCTCGGTTTCGGCGCGAGAGAAAGACGTGGATGGCCGGGACGAGCCCGGCCGTGACGATGTGGAAACTTCAGCGTGCCCCTCGCTAGCGCCATCTGCGACCCGCATGGGCTGTCCCCAACAGGTTGGCACCCGCCGCACAATAGTGTTACGCCGTCCACAACACGCGCGGGAAAGAGGCGATTCGTGGACGCTGCGGCGACTGGACACGCGGGAATTGGTTTCCGCGCACTGATTTTTGCGCTGCTGGCGTTGGCCTGCGGCCACATGCTGTCGACCCTGCTGCGCACCATTCCGGCGATCAGCCTCGACCTGATGGCGGCCGATTTCGGCACCTCGCCGCAGGCGCTCGCGAGCCTCACCTCGATCTACCATTTCTCCTTTGCGGCCTCGCAGGTGCCCGTCGGCGCCGCGATGGATCGTTTCGGCGTCCGTCCGGTGGCGCTCGGACTGCTCGGTGGAACCGTGATCGGGGCGCTGGTGTCCGCGCTCGCCGTTGGGCCAGCAACGTTCCTGCTCGGACAGCTCATGCTCGGCGTCGCCACGTCAGGCATGCTGATGTGCCCGATGACGCTGGCGGCCAAGCAGATGTCGGCGGCGAAGTTCGGGTTGTGGTCCGGCATGATCCTGTCGATCGGCAACATCGGCATGCTGCTGTCGTCGAGCCCGCTCGCCTTTGTCGTCGACCAGCTCGGTTGGCGTGCCGGCTTCTGGCTCTCGGCCGGGTTTGGCATGGCCGTGCTGGTCGCCGTTTTCGCGCTGGTGCCGCGGCAGCCCGCGGCGCATGCCGACGACTCCTCGCCGCTCGCGCAGATGACCGAAGTGCTGCGGCTTGGATTGTCGCGCGGTCTGCGGGGGTTGATCGCGCTGTCGCTGGTCTCGCTCGGCGCGTCGCTGGTGTTGCGGGCGCTTTGGGGCGGCCCGTGGCTGATGGACGTCAAGGCGCTGAGCCGCATCGAAACCGGTAACGTGCTCGGCGCGTTCACGCTGGCGCAGATCTTTGGTCCGATCTGCATCGGCATGTTCGACCGCAGATTCGGGCACCGCCGCACGACAGTTGCCGCAAGCCATTTGATCGCGGCGCTGTTGCTCGTGCTGATGGCCGCGGGCGCGCCGCACTTTCCGATCTCGAACCTGTTCGGCGTCGCCGTGATGCCGTCGCGATATGATCTTGTGCTATTGATCCTGATCGGGTTTGCGACCTCGGCGCAGCCGCTGATCTACGGCATGACGCGGCAGCTCGTCGACACTCAGAACACCGGCAAGGCGTTGTCGGCGGTCAACCTCGCCTTCTTCCTCGGCGCAGCGCTGCTGCAGTCGACCACCGCCGGTGTCGCGGCGCTGTTCGGATTGCCCGCGGTGCTGCTGTTCCTGGCCGGGGCGCTGCTGATCGGGACCACGTTGTTTCTGATCTATACGAAGGCCTAGATCGTCCGCGCCTGCTTGCGAACCTCGTTGGCAAGCGGCCTCAAGGACTCGGGCGCACCCGGTCCAACGAGGCTATAGCCCATTCCACCGTCAGCCCAGGAGAAGCCGGCGACGTCGTCGCCCGAATGCAGGGTCATCGGCGCGTTCTGATCTGACGTCATCGGACGCGTCAGGACGACAAGCCGATCGCCCCGATCATCGTCGTACATGAACATGGCCGCGGGACCGTGCGCAGTCGGCACCACGCGTCCGCCCATGAAACGATATCCCGATTTCGCGAGGTCCGGCAGCTTGACCGGCTGACGCAGCCGGCTGGAGACCCATTGCACGAGTTCGGCGCTGTCACGCAGCTCGACCGGCCGGGTTCGATCGGAGGCATAGACCTTGTAGGAATCGCTTGCTTCCTGGCCGAGCGCGGCAAGTCCGCCCGCCGACGCCAGTGTCGCGCCACGGATCACCCATCCGCCGAGACCGCCGATCGAGAGCAGCAGCATCGCCGCGATCGCCCAGCGGAACGACGCAGGGCGCCGCCGCCGGCTCTCGATGATCCTGGACAAATTGAGTTGCGGCGGCAGCGGCTCCTCCGCAATCGGTGCAAGGGCCGCGCGCAACAGGCTGCGCTGACCGGAGAAGGCGGCGACGCGCTTGGCCACATCAGGATGATTCTCGAGATAGGCGGCGACCTCGGTTTCTCGTTCGGGCTCGAGGACACGGTCGACATAGGCGTGCAGATCATCTTCCGTGATGGGGCGATTGCTCATGGGTTGCTCCGCAACTGCACGACGTTCCTTGACGAGTTGGTGGCGGTCCCTTCGATTTCCTGCTGCAACCGCTCGCGCGCCCGCGACAGGCGCGACATCACGGTGCCGACCGGAATGTTGAGCACCTTGGCGGCCTCCGCGTAGGTCAGGTCCTCGACGGCGACGAGCAGCAGCACGGCGCGTTGTTCGTCGGGAAGCCTGGCGAGCTTCTCAATCACATCCCGATACATCAGTTTCTGTTCCTGCACGGCGTTCTGTCCGATCTCATGCTCGTGCGCCTCGTCGATAGTGACGTGTTGGCCGCGCGTCGCCGCGCGGCGGAACTGGCTGATGGCAAGGTTGTGCAGGATCGCGAACAGCCATGGCCGGGGATTGCCGCTTTCGCGCCGTTGATGCCAGTGGCTGACGGCGCGCTCCAGGCAGTCCTGCACCAGATCGTCGGCGGCCGCATGGTTGCGGACCAGCGCCCGCGCATAGCGGCGCAGCGCTGGAATCACCGGCTCGATCTGGTGCAGCATGTCGCTCATGGCGTTTGCACCTGCACGACCGTCCCGAATTTCGACGGCTCGCCGGGGGCGATGACGAGGTAACGCCGTTCGGCCTTCGCCGAGCTTTGCACGATCTGTCGGATTGGGCCAGCGGCGTTGACGATCGCAGACCCCGCAGGGTTCGTCATGAAGGCCGCCAGCGGTTGCACCATGCCGCTGCCGTCGGCCTGCTCGGCCAGCGCCAGCACATAGCGCTGCTTCGGCTCGAGGCCGGTGACGGAGGCCTGTAAGACCTGGATCAATCCCTGATCGAACAGGGACACGCTGGTCGGCGGCTTGTCGCCCTTTGCCGCGGTTTTCGATGCGAGCGTGAGATGCGCGACCTGACCGGCGACGCCGAGGGCCTGCAGGTTCTGGCGGTCGTCCGGATTGGGCGCGGCTTCCGGCACGTAGACGATCGCCTGCGGCGCCTGGCCGATCGGGATGTTGGCGATCACCTTGTTGGTCGCGGTGTCAATCGCGGCGAGCGCGTCGGCATTCTCCAGGCCGACATAGATCCGTGTGCCGTCGCCGGATGGCCAAATACCATGCGGCAGATTGCCCACGGGAATGGTCGCGACCTCTGAGAAGTCGTCGGTTCGATACACCTTGACCTCGTTGGTGCCGCCGATGGTGACATAGGCGAACGTCCCCTTGGCGGTCTTGGCGAAGTTGACGTGGTTGGTGATCGGTCCGGTATCGATTGTCTTGATCGGATTGAACGGCGGTTTGGCGTTGAAGACCTGCGTCCTTCCGACATCCTTCAGCGTGAACCAGACCTGCTCGCCATCGGGCGTGGCCGCGATGTTCGGGCAGAACGGGCTCTCCTGCTTCACGCGCGCAACGATCTGATGGTCGGCGACCGAGACCACGTCGGTCTCCGGATTGAACGAGGAGCAGATGTAGCCGTATTTGCCGTCGGGAGAGAAGATTTGCATGCCGGGCCCGGGCGGCACCTCGATGCGCGCGGTTTCCTTGAAGGTCTTTGCGTCCATCACCGAGATGTAGTTCTCGCCACGCACGGTGACCCAGACCTCCTTGCCGTCGGGCGTAAAGAAGGCCTCATGAGGTGAACGTCCGACATAGGTGACGTGCTTGACCGTGTTTGTGGCCGTGTCGATGAAGGTCACCGAGTTCGAGCCGATCGAGACGACGGCAAGCGTCCGATGGTCGGGCGAGTAGCCCATGCCGTGGACCAGCACCTGCCCCTTGTACAGCGGGCTGAAATTGCCCGGCTGCGGATCGCCCAGCCGGATGACGCCGAGCAGCTTGTTGTCGACGGGATCCGTGACGGAGACGGTGTTCGAGAACTGCTCGGCGGCGTAGACGCGGTCGTGATGGCTGAGCGGGACATCGGGCGAGGACGCAGCCCCCGGTGCCTGCCCGGCGAAGGCGGAGGTCGACATCGCAACCACGGTCGTGGCCAGCAGGCTCGTCAGGAATTGGCGGTTCATCACGCGGGCTCCTACTTCTTCATTTCGTGGGACATGTTCATGTGATCGTGAGCAGCCGCCGGCGGACTGGCTTGCGTCGGTGCGGGCGCGGATGCCGTGACTTGTTCGCCGATCGCGAGCTTCATGGCCGCGATCTCCTGCATCTGCTCGACGATGATCTCCTGCGCGATGCGTCGGAGTTGCTCGTTCTTGCCGTAGCGGAGCTCGATCACGGCCATGTCGATCGCGCCCTGATGATGCGGCGTCATCATCGCGACAAAATCGCGGTCGATGTCGCCGCTCGGCTTGGCGGCCATGTCGTTCATCATCTTGGTCATCGCGGCATCGTTCTCGGCGAGGAACGCACTTTCCTCGGCCATCGGCGCATTCTGGGCGGGGCGATGCGCTTCGTGCGCCAGCGCCGCCGGAGAAGCCGCAAGGGCAAACAGGACACGCGCGCCGAGCAGCGCGGTGCCGATGCCGGGTCTGAAGAATCGCAAATACATCACGGGTCACCCTGAAGGTTGGCGGGGAGGGAGCGCGGGCGAACCGGCACCGGCCGGTCCGCGCGAGCTGCCCTGAAGCAATTGGCTTGCATGGGTGGGACGCGGCGTGGCGTGTTCTATTCCGTCGGAGGGACGAAGATTCCTGCCGATCACGACTTGCTGAATGATGGAATAAATCGTCCGCGCCAGAGGCGCCGGTTTGCGATCCGGAAACCTCTGGGTATAAGGGGAGGATTCCGGTTCCGATCGGCCGGTTCCTCGACCTCATTCGCGCGCCATGCGCCAACAAGGCAAAGATGTCCGCCAAGATCGATCCGATCACCCGTTCCGTCGTCCAGCACCGTCTGTCGTCGATCGTGAAGGAAATGGGCGAAGCCATGCTTCGCACCTCCTATTCGCAGATCCTCAATTCCAGCCGCGACTTCTCGCTGGCGATCTGCGACACGCGGGGCCGGCTGATCGCGCAGGCCGATCACATCCCGGTCCATGTCGGCGCGCTGCCCTGGGCGACGCTCGCGGTCGAGGAGCGCTTCAAGGATGTCGCACCCGGCGACGTGATCCTGCTCAACGATCCCTATCAGGGCGGCAGCCATCTGCCCGACGTCACCGCCTTCGTGCCGGTGTTCGACGGGGACAAGCGCCTACTCTGGACCATCGTGCGCGCGCATCAGAGCGATATCGGCGGCGCCACCCACGGCGCCTACAATCCCGGCGCCACCGAGATCTATCAGGAAGGCATCCGCATCCCGCCGATCAAGCTCTACGAGGCCGGCAAGCCGCGCGAGGACCTGCTCGACCTGCTGGCGCTCAACATCCGCAACCCCCGGGAATTCCGCGGCGACCTCGCGGCGATGCTGGGGGCCGCGCATCTCGGCGAGCGGCGGGTGTCAAAATTGTTCAGCGAGTTCGGGGCGGAGGTCGTCGAGGCCGCGATCGAGGCTATTCTGGACGCGACCGAGCAGCAGACCCGTGCCGTGGTCTCGACCTGGAAGGACGGTGTGTTCCACGGTGAGGCCTTCCTCGACGACGACGGCCATGGCCGTACCGACATCAAGATCGCTGCGAAGGTGACGAAAAAGGGCAGCGACATCGAGGTCGACCTCACCGGCTCCGATCCGCAGTCGACCAGTTTCGTCAACTCCTCGCATGCCAACATGCAGGCCGCCGTCGCGATGGCCTTTGCCTACCTGATCGGCGCCGATATCCCGAAGAACAGCGGCGCGCTGCGGCCGCTGAAGGTGGTGGCGAAACAGGGCACCATCGTGTGGGCGGATCCCGGCCGCCCCGTCACCCTGTGCACCAGCCATCCGTCGAACGAGATCGTCGAGGCGATCGTCAAGGCGATGTCGGCGTCCTGTCCGGACCGCGTGATGGGTGGTTGGGGCCGCCGTTTCCGCATCGCGATCCAGGGCGAGGACCCGCGCAACGGGCGCAACTTCATCTGGCACATGTTCCAGGCGCGGCCGGGCGGCGGCGCCTCGATCGGCGGCGACGGCTATTCGTCGATCGGCGAGTGGCACACGGTCGGCGGCCTGAAATTCGGCAGCATCGAGGTCGCTGAGGTACGCTTTCCCTTGTATTTCCGTCAGCACGAATTCCGCCCCGATTCCGGCGGCGACGGCCAGCATCGCGGCGGCCTCGGCGTCGCGCTCGACATGATCCTGGAAACGGCCAAGCCCGCCAAGGGCAACACCGCCGGCGACGGCGCGCGCCACGGCCCCTGCGGCATGCTCGGCGGCAAGGACGGCGAACCGCATCATTATCGCCTGCTGTCGGAAGGCCGCGAGCCGCGTGTGCTCAAAACCAAGGAGGTCGGCATCGAGCTTCGCCCCGGCGATTGCCTCGAAGTGCGATCGTCGGGCGGCGGCGGCTGGGGGCCGCCAGAAAAACGATCGGCGGAAGCCCGCGCGCGCGACGTCGCGCAGGGCCTGGTTTCGAAGGCGGTGTAGGTAAGCATGTTCACGATCGGAGTTGACGTCGGCGGCACCTACACCGACCTGGTCGCCACGGATGAAACCGGGCGCACCGTCTTCGCGAAATCGCCCTCCACGCCGGCCGACCAGTCGATCGGCGTCATGGCTGGCCTCGAAGAGCTGGCGCGCCGTCTCGGTGTCACGCGCGCGGCGATGCTGGCCGCCACCGACCGCCTCGTGCATGGCACGACGGTCGCGACCAACGCGCTGCTCGAACGCAAGGGCGCAAAAGTTGCGCTGCTGACCACGGAGGGCCATCGCGACGTCGTCGAGATGCGCGAGGGGCTGAAGCCCGACCGCTATGATCTCCGCACGCCGCCGCCGGAGCCGCTGGTGCCGCGCGAGCGCCGCTTCGGCGTGCACGAGCGGCTGAAGGCCGACGGCAGCGCGGCTATCCCGCTCGATGCCACAGCGCTTGGTGAGGCAATCGCCGCGGTGAAGCGATCGGGCGCGACCTCGGTCGCGGTCTGCTTCCTGCATGCCTATCTCAATCCCGCGCATGAGCTCGCCGCGGTCGAGCGCCTCGCGCAGGAATTGCCCGATGTCAGCGTGTCGCGCTCGAGCGACGTGCTGCCGCAGATCAAGGAATATGAGCGCGTCTCGACCACGATCGTGAACGCCTATGTCGCGCCGGCGGTGCGGCGCTATCTCACCAACCTGGAGCAGCGCCTGACCGAGGCCGGCTTCGCCGGCTCGCTGTTCGTCGTGCTGTCGCATGGCGGCATGGCGCCGGTCGAGGAGGCCTCGCGGCTCGCCGCGGGCACAGTGCTGTCGGGCCCGGCCGGTGGCATTTCCGGCAGCCGGCGCTGCGCGGATCTTCTGGGAATTCCCGATCTCGTGCCGTTCGACATGGGCGGCACCTCGACGGACATTTCCCTGATCGCACACGGGCGGGCCTCGCTCTCCGCCGACGGCATGCTCGCCGGCCAGCGCATTGCGCTGCGCAGCCTCGACATCGCGAGCATCGCGGCCGGCGGCGGCTCGATCGCTGGTGTCGACGGCAGCCGCACGCTTCGGGTCGGGCCCGAGAGCGCCGGCTCGGTGCCGGGGCCGGCGTGCTATGGCAATGGCGGCCTGGCTGCGACCGTCACCGATGCCAATGTCGTGCTCGGCTACCTCGATGCCGCGGCCTTCATGGGCGGCGCGCGGCCGCTCGATCGTGCGGCTTCGGAAGCCGCGGTCGATCGCATCGCCGCGGCGCTGGAGCTGTCGCGGATTGAAGCCGCCGCCGGCATCTACAAGATGATCAACCTCAAGATGGCGGACGGTATCCGCCTGATGACCTTGCGCCGCGGCGTCGACCCGCGAAAGTTCGCGCTGTTGAGCTTCGGCGGCGCGGCCGGCATGCATGCGGCGGAAGTCGCGCGCGAGCTCGAGATCAAGCGCATCATCGTGCCGACGGTCGCTTCCGTGCTGTCCGCCTGGGGCATGCTGACCAGCGATCTCCGCTACGAGGTCAGCCGCACCCATTACGGCACCGGCAGGATTTCCGCTGGCGAGGTGCGCGCGCTGTTCGCCGGGCTCGAAGAGCAGGCGGCGGGACGGCTGCGCTCCTGGTTCAAGGGCGACATCGCAATCGAGCGCTCCGCCGAGATGCGCTATGGCGAGCAGGTGTTCGAGATCGACGTGCCGCTCGGCGATCTCGACCTCGGCGCTGCCGATCTGGTCGCGCAGATCGAGGAGCGTTTTCACCGTCGCCACGAGGAGCTCTACACCTACGCCTCGCGCGGGCAGGAGGTGGTGTTCGTCAACGCCCGCGTCGCCGCCGTCGGCAAGGTCGCGCAGCGCGGCGGTGATGCTGTCGCGGTGTCATCCGCCGCGCCGTGTGTGCCGCGCTCGAAGCGGCAGGCCTGGCTCGGCGCCTGGCGCGACGTGCCGGTCTATGCGCTCGATGATCTCAAGCCCGGTCACTCACTCGCCGGCCCCGCGATCATCGAGGCCGAGACCACAACGGTACTCGTCGACACCGGCGACCGTGTCGCGGTCAACGCGCTCGGTTGGCTCGATATAACATTGCGCTGACGGCCGCGCGGGAACTGCACTCCCTCTCCCGCTTGCGCGGCTGCAACATTTTGATTTCAACGGCCTCGTTTCCGGCGCTATCATCGTGGCCGCTGGGTAGGCGTCGCAAGCTAGTGCTGGCTTGGTGTTTCGAGGCCGCGTCGATGCAAAGAACAAGAGAAGCCAGGCTTATCGCAACTTTTCTCGCCGCCGCATTATTCGCGTCGGTTTCAGCGGCTAGGCAGCCGGCCCAGGCCGCCGGTGTGACGGACACAGAAATTCGCATCGGCAACATCATGCCGTATACCGGGCCGCTGGCCGCGTTTGCGTCGATCGGAAGGGCGGAGGCCGCCTATTTCGACATGATCAACGAGCGCGGCGGCATCAATGGGCGCAAGATCAGGTTCATCTCCCGCGACGACAGCTCCAATCCAAGGACGGCGGTCGAGCACACCCGTGAACTGGTCGAGCAGGAGCGCGTGCACCTGATGTTCGGATCGTTCGGCACGCCGGGCAATCTGGCGACGCGGGCCTATCTCAATGAGCGGCAGATCCCGCAGCTCTTTGTCGCCTCCGGCGACGAGGAGTGGGCGCATCCGAAGCAGTTTCCGTGGACGATGGGCTGGCAGCCGACGTTTCGCGCGGAGGGTCGGATCTACGCCAACTATATCC
Source organism: Bradyrhizobium erythrophlei (assembly GCF_042430365.1). Classification (GTDB taxonomy): domain Bacteria; phylum Pseudomonadota; class Alphaproteobacteria; order Rhizobiales; family Xanthobacteraceae; genus Bradyrhizobium; species Bradyrhizobium erythrophlei. The sequence continues at coordinate 20,545 of NZ_JBHMET010000267.1, read as the reverse complement.
AGGCCTCCTATCCCGACCGCAAGATCGCCGTGCTCTGGCAGAACGACCAGTTCGGCCGCGATCTGTTCCGGGGATTGCAGGAGGGGCTCGGCGTCACCGCCAACATGATCGTTGCGGATATCGCCATCGAGGCGGACATGTCGATCGATACCCAGGTCGACATCCTCAAGAGCTCCGGTGCCGAGGTGCTCGTGCTCAATTGCGCACCGCCGATCTCGGCGCGCGCCATCCGCAGGGCGGCCGAACTGGGTTGGCATCCGGTGTTGTTGCTGGTCAACGCGGCGGCCTCGATCGCCAACGCGCTGCGACCGGCCGGACTTCAGAATGCCGTCGGTGTGGTCTCCACCTCGTTCCTGAAGGACGCCAACGACGCCACCTGGAAGGAAGATCCGGCCATCAAGGACTGGCTTGCCTTCATGGACAGATATTATCCCGACGGCGACAAGGATGATGGCTACGCCATCTTCGGTTATGCGGCTGCTGAAACCCTGGCTCAGGTGTTGACCCAATGCGGCGACAACCTGTCGCGCGAGAACATCATGCTACAGGCAGAATCCTTGAGGAACTACCAGAGCTCGATCGTGCTTCCCGGAATTGCGATCAATACCGGCCCTTCCGACTTCCGCCCGATCGAGCAGATGCGGCTGGTGCAGTTCGACGGCACCGCGTGGCAGCCGATCGGCGACGTGATCGAGAGCGCGTTCGCCACCGTGCGGGATGACAATTAGCTTTTGTCGTCCTGGCGAAAGGCCGGGACCCATTACCACCTTCGCAAGTTGTGAGTGGACTGAGGCCCCAGCGGAGTGCAGCAGCACTCAGTTGGGGTTATGGGTCCCGGCCTTCGCCGGGACGACGATGTGGAAGGCCCAGCTCACCAAGCGCCTACTTCTTCAGCCCGTAGTTCAACAGCCCGCCCTTGTTCTTCGGCGGATGCGCGCGCAGGCCCTCTTCATTGGGCTCGGTGCCCCAGCCCGGGCGATCCGGGATCACGAGATGGCCGTCGACATAGTCGGGCACGTGCGTGAACAGCTCGTGGTCCCAGGCCAGGCGGTCGATGTCGGTTTCCATGATCCGCAGGTTCGGCACCGCGGCGCAGAAATGCGCGTTCATCATGGTGCAGAGGTGGCCGTAGAAGTTATGTGGCGCGACGTTGACCTCGAAATGCTCGGCGGCACTCGCGATCTTCATCGACTGCCAGACCCCGTTCCAGGGCGTGTCGATGATCGCGACGTCCATCGCCTGCTCGGTGAAGTAGGGCAGGAATTCGCGCAGGCCCAGCAGCGTCTCGCAGGATGAGATCGGGTGCGGGCTCTGGCGGCGGATATAGCCGAGCGCCTGCGGGTTGAAGGTGTCGATCTCGACCCAGAACATGTCCATCTTCTCGATGGCGCGCAGGATCTTCAGATAACCTTCGGTCTTGGCGTTGAAGTTGAGGTCGAGCAAGAGATCGACATCCGGCCCCGCGCCGTCGCGGATCGCCTCGAGATGCATGCAGAGATTGCGCAGCACATTGCGGTCGACATTGATCTCCGGCTCGAACGGCGAGCCGAAGCCGGGCCGCCAGCCCTGTGGTTTGCCGTCGTTGTAGACGAAGATGTTGGTCTTCAGCGCCGAAAACTTCTTCTCGCGCACCTCGGCGCCGATCGCCTTCACGCCGTCGAGATTGGTGATCGCGGGCTTGTACCAGTCCGGATGATTGATGCGCCAGGTCGCGCAATGCGACCAGTAGACCCGCACGCGGTCGCGGATCTTGCCGCCGAGCAGGTCGTAGCAGGGCACGCCGAGCGCCTTGGCCTTGACGTCGAGCAGCGCGTTCTCGATGGCGCCGAGCGCCAGCGCGACCACGCCGCCGGCGGCGGGACGCGTTGCGGCGAACAGTTCGGCATAGATCCGCTCATGCTGGAATGCATTCTTGCCGACCACTCGCGCCGACAGCCGCTCGATCGCCGCTGTGACGCCGGGCGCGCCAAAACCCTCGTCGTACTCGCTCCAGCCGACCAGCCCGTCCTCCGTCGTGATCTTGACGAAGTGATAATTCCGCCAGCCGGCATCGCAGGCGAGCGTCTCGACGCTTTGGACTGATGTCGCTTTGGTCATGGTTTCCTGCCCGGTTGTTGTTGGTGTTGGGGGATAACAACAACGGATCGAGGGGAGCGTCAATCTGCGGACGGCGCAGGGCATCAACGCAGATCGGCAAGGCAGAATCTGCGTAGCGCTCAACCGTAATCCGTCACCCCCGCACAACGGCGGGATGGCGGGGACGCACAACCCTATCCACGCCATTGCGAGCGAAGCGAAACAATCCATAGCTCGGCAGAACGGAACGATGGATTGCTTCGTCGCTTTCGCTCTTCGCAATGACGGAGGAGGAATCTAAGGCCTGAACAGCGTCGGCCGCTGCCGTTCGAACACTTTGCGGCCGCGCTTGAAGCCCATCAGCACGTCGGGCAATTCGGCGATCGCATTCGGCCCGCTGTCGGTGTCGAGCACGACGATATCGGCGGGGTTGCCGACGGCGATGCCATAATCCCTGAGGTTCATCAGCCGCGCCGGCAAGTCGGTGACGAGGTCGAGGCAGGCGTCGAACTCGTTGATCCCCGCATGCGCGGCGTTGGCGTAGAGGTTCGCCATCCGCACCAGCGAGGCATCGCCGAACGGCGTGAACGGATTTTGCACATTGTTGGTGGCAACCGAACACAGCACGCCGTCGGCGACGAGCCGGTGCGCCGCCGTCAATCCGCGCGGCGCGTTATGGGTGGCGTCGCGGCCCATCAGATAGAGGTCGGTCGCGGGCAGCACGGTCACCGCGACGCCGGATGCGGCGAGCCGCGCGGTCGCGGCCTTCAGCCGCTCCGGCGGCAGCGCGGAGAGCTTTGTCGCATGCCCGATCGCGACGCGTCCGTGATAATTGCGCCGCTCGGTCTGCCGGCAGACCTCCTCCAGGTGCCACCAGGAGGGATCGAGATCGAAATCGAGATGGAGGTCGACATCGACGTCGAACTCCTGCGCGAGGTCGAAGATCCGCGCGATATGCGCGTTGGGGTCGGTGTCGGCATAAGGGCAGCCGCCGATCACCTCGCCGCCGTCGCGCATCGCCGCGATCAGCAGCTCCTCGGCGCCGGGATCGTTGTTGAGGCCTTCCTGCGGGAAGACGCAGAGCGAGAGATCGAGCGCCCAGGCATAGTCGCGCTTCAGGGCCTTCACCGCGGCGAATCCGCGCAGCCCGATCCGCGGGTCGATCTCGACATGGGTGCGCATCCGCGTCGTGCCGGCCACGATGGCACGTTCGATCACTCTGGCGCCGCGGGCGTAGACGTCCTCGACGGTGAAATCCCGCTTCATCGCCGACACGGCGCGGATGGCGTCGCCCAGGCTCTTGTGGTCGTGGCCGCAGCGGCCGAGCAGGAAGGCCTTGTCGAGATGGATATGGGTGTCGACGAAGCCCGGCAGCGCCAGCCTGCCGCCGAGGTCGATCTCGACCGTCTCGCAGGCGAGGCGGGGCGCGATCGCGGCGATCCGCCCGTCCGAGATGCCGATATCGACCGGGGAGGCCGCGGCGCGGGTTGCGGCGTTGCGGAACAAGAGATCGAAGGCGGGTTTTGCGGTCATGGGCGGTCTTCGGGTTGGCGGAGCCTAGCGCAATGGCGGGAATCCGCCAGCACCAAAGTGTATGCAATTTCGCACAACAATTGTACAAAAATTGTGCATACAATCTGGCCGTCAGATTGTAATATTCTGCCTATCCTGGAGATCATGCCATGTCCGCATCAGCCAAAGCCGATACCCGCCAGCTGTCCGACGCCGAGATCGTGGAAGCCTATCTCACGGCCTCGATGATCCCCGATCCCGATGCGGCCGCAGCCTACATGAAGCCGGGCACGGTGATCACCTTCACCGGCGGGCGCGAGTTCGACCACCCACGCGGCCCGACTGGCTTCAACGCCAAGCGCTATCGCTGGGTGAAGAAGAAAATGGACCGCTTCGACGTCTGCCCAGGGATCGGCGAAACCGTCGTCTACAGCGTCGGCACGCTCTATGGCGAATGGATCGACGGCACCCCGTTCGAGGGCAACCGCTACGTCGATCGCTTCGTGGTGAGGGACGGGCAGATCGTGAAGATGGACGTCTGGAACGACAGCGCCGAGCGGATTCTGGTGCAGCGGGGGATCGAGGCTTAGGGCGCAGCGGGCGGTGCCAGTTCTCCCTCGCCCCGCTCTTGCGGGGAGAGGGGCGGGGTGAGGGGCCTCTCTCCACGCAGTCGACTCGCGGAGGGCCCCTCACCCGGATCGCATCTGTGATGCGATCCGACCTCTCCCCGCAAGCGGGGCGAGGTAAGAAAGTCACCGTCCCCGCACGGTCTTCGGCAATTTCACCACCCGATCGCTCGCTGTATCCTCCGCATACGGCGCCAGAATATCCAGCAAATCCCGGCCGCGCTGCGGCGTGGGCGCGACCAGGGCGCGGCTCGCCACCGAATCGAGGTGGCTGTGCATCAGGTCCATCACCTTGGCCACATCGCCCTTCACCAGCGCCGCGATGATCGCGCGGTGCTCGTTGATCGCGCATTCCGATGAATGCGGGCGGCTGTAGAGCGACAGCGTCAGGCAGCAGCGATAGGCGACCTCGCTGACATAGCGCACCAGGATCGGGCTGTTCGTCATATGGGCGAGCAGGATGTGGAATTCGGTGGCGAGCCGGATCGAGACCGCGTCGGTGCCGTCGCGGGCGCGATCCTCGGCGTCGACATGGGCGGTGAGCTCCGCGACCTGCGCCTTGGTCAGCTTGCCCGCGAGCTGGCGCACCACCAGCCGTTCGAGCTCGATGCGGATGTCGAAGGCGTCGCGCGCTTCCTGCCAGCTCGGCGTGGCCACGACCGCGATGCGGTTGCGGCGCAGCTCGACCAGGCCTTCCGCGGCGAGCTGTCCGAGCGCGTGGCGCGCGATGGTGCGGCTGACGCCGAAGCGTTCGCCGAGCGAGTCCTCCGGCAGCTTGGCGCCGGGCTCCAGCGCCTGCTCGATGATCGCGCGCCGCAATGCGCGGCAGATCACGCCGACCTTGTCTAAAGATTCAGCAGTCTTGCTGCCGGCCTGCGCAGCCATCGGCGAATCCCCTGAAGTGCCTTGCGACAGCCTGTTTATCACAGTTGCGACCAATCGGGCGCCTCTATTGCATGCAGTTTGAGGGCCGGACTGCCTAAAAGACGTCAGCTCTTTTCGACGCTGGTTTCGCGATCTCCTTGATTTTCAACGATCTCGCCGCTGGCATCCAGCTTGCATGCACTTTGCTCGTGATGCGCATGCAACCAAACTCCGATTTCGCCGGCGAGGCTGTTCCCGCCGGATCTGCCCCGACGGCGATCGAGCTGTCGGAGGCCTCCGTGACTTTCGGCCGCGGCGCCCGCGCCGTGCCGGCTTTGTCGAAAACCACGCTCCGGATCGCCGACGGCGAGTTCGTCGCCCTGGTCGGGCCGTCAGGCTGCGGCAAGTCGACTATCCTGCGGCTGGTCTCGGGCCTGGTGCGGCCGACCACCGGCGTCGTCATCGTCGGCGGCCGCGAGGTTGCGGCCCGCGCGATGCTGGTCGGCATGGCGTTCCAGAACCCGACCATGCTGCCGTGGATGACGATCGAAAAGAACATCATGCTGCCGCTGAAGATCGTCGAGCCATTCCGCTCGCAATTCCGCAAGCTGCGCAAGACCGAATTCCGCGACAAGGCCAATGCGCTGCTCGAGCAGGTCGGGCTGAAGGGTTTTGGCGGCCGCTATCCCTGGCAGCTCTCGGGCGGCATGCTCCAGCGCGCCAATCTGTGCCGCGCGCTGATCCATGAGCCGCGCATGCTCCTGCTCGACGAGCCCTTCGGCGCGCTCGACCAGTTCACCCGCGAGGAATTGTGGTCGATCCTGCAGGGGCTCTGGATCACCCACAAGCCGACGGTGCTGCTCGTCACCCACGATCTGCGCGAGGCCGGGTTCCTCGCAAGCCGCATCTGCGTGATGAGCGCGCGGCCCGGTCGCATCCTCGACGACAGCCGTGTCGATTTCGCCCGTCCGCGCACCGTGGCGATGACCTTCGAGCCGGAGTTCGTCGCGCTCAACCAGAAACTCCGTGCCTTCATCGTCGATGCGCGCACGACTGCACGAGAGGAGGGGTGAGCATGCCCGAGCTCGATATCAGGCAGAAGGCGTGGTCCGCCGGACTGATCGTGCTGTTTTTCGTCGCCTGGGAGCTATTCTGTCTGATGACGGGCATGTCGGACCTCGTGCTGCCGCGGCCGTCGCAGATTCTCGTGACACTGATCGAGAAGTTCCCGATCCTGTGGCCGCACATTTTGCAGACCCTGGCGACGACCATGGTCGGCTTCGTGCTCGGCGTGGGGCTTGGCGTCGTGCTCGGCGCGGTCATCGGCGTATCGAAAACGGCTTACGACACCTGCTATCCGCTCTTGGTCGGCTTCTCCTCGATCCCGAAGGTCGCGGTGGTGCCGATCTTCGTCTTGTGGTTCGGCTCCGGCACGGTGCCGGCGGTGCTGACCTCGCTGTCGATCTGCTTCTTCCCGATCGTCGTCAATATTGCGACGGGCCTTGCCACCACAGAGCCCGAGCTCGAGGACGTCTTGAAGGCGCTCGGTGCCAGCAAGTTTGACATCCTCTGGAATGTCGGCCTGCCCCGAACGATGCCGTTCTTCTTCGCTTCGCTGAAGGTCGCGATCTCTTACGCCTTTGTCGGCGCGGTGCTGTCGGAGACCGTGGCGTCGAACCGCGGCATCGGCAACGTGATGATGACCGCGTCCTCCAATTTCAACGTGCCGCTGGTGTTCGCCGGGCTGTTCGTGCTCGCCGGCCTCGGTGTCGCGCTCTACGTCGTGTTCTCGCTGATCGAGGGCCAGGTGACGGGATGGGCGACGCGCAAGGACAATGTCATCGCCACCTGAGTTCTTAAAAACCGCCATGCAACGAAGCTTACGGAGGTCGTCATGCTGAAGACAATGAGCGCCGCACTGTTGGGATTGGCCCTGTTCGCAGGATCAGCCAGTGCCGAGGACACCACCATCAAGTTCACGCTGGGCTGGAAGACCCAAGGCAGCGACGCCGCGTTTTTCTACGCCAAGGACAACGGCTACTTCAAAGAGGAAGGCCTCAACGTCGTGATCGACCAGGGCGAGGGCTCCGGCGCCACCGTGACACGCATCATGTCGGGCGCCTATGACGCGGGCTTCGGCGACGTCAACGCCATCATCCAGAACGCGGCAACCAAGCCGCAGGATGCGCCTGTGATGGTCTACATGATGTGGAACCAGCCGCCGTTCGCGATCGTCGCCAAGAACTCCAGCGGCATCAAGTCGATCAAGGATTTCGAGGGCCACACGCTCGGCGGCGCGCAGGGCACGCCGACCACGCGGCTGTTGCCGGTATTCGTGCACAAGAACGGGCTCGACGGCGAGAAGATCAAGATCTCCAACATGGCGCCGAACCTGCAGGAGCCGATGCTGATCAAGGGCGATATCGACGGCGCGCTGGTCTTCAACATCACGAGCTATTTCAACCTGGTGCTGAACCGTCAGGATCCGGACAAGGACTTCAAATGGTTCTCGTTCGCCGATTACGGGCTCGATCTCTATTCCAACGGCGTGATGGTGTCGCGCAAGCTCGTCGCATCCAACCCGAAGGCGGTCGCCGGTCTCGTGCGCGCTATCAACAAGGGGGCGATCGCGGTCGCCAAGGACCAGAACGCCGGCATGAAGGCCGCGCTGAACTACGACAATCTGATCAATGTCGACGTCGAGAAGCGCCGCCTGCAATATTCCTTCGAGAAGCTGATCGTCTCGCCTGAGATGAAGGAGATCGGCATCGGCGACGTCAAGGACGACCGCATGGCCCGCGCCATCGGCATCATCGTCGAAGGCTACCAGCTCGCGCGGGCGCCGACGCCTGCGGAAATATTCTCCCGCGAATTTCTGCCGCCTCGCGGGGAACGGGAGTTGGTGTACACTGCGAACTGACGTTGGATGAGGCCGAACTGCGGCCGCGTCGGAAGTCCGCTCCCTCTCCCGCTTGCGGGGAGGGGAGGGGTGGGGTGGGGGTCTCGCCGCGAGTCGTATGTGGAGACAGCCCCCACCCGTATCGCATCTTCGATGCGATACGACCTTAGAGCGAGCTTCGCTTGAACCGGCGAGCTCGCGCGCGGTGCACCGGCGGATTTCGTCAGCATCGATCTCGATCGCCTCGAGCGCGACCAGATCATGCCGGTCGATCCGCTCGATCTGCTGTTCGCGCGTGGCAATGCGTCGCTAATCAAGGATGTCGTCGTGGACGGACGCGCGATCGCCAGCAATGGCCGGTGCCTTGGTGTTGACCTGCCTGCGATCGAGCAGGAACTGCGCGGGATCTATCGCACCAGCGCGCACAACTACGCGCACTTCCTGCATGCATGGCCGCAGCTTTCGCCATCGTTGCAGAACTGGTTCGAGACGCAACTCACCTGCAGCTAACTGCAAGCGGCAACTTGTGAATTCCGTCAAGCGGAAGAAAATTTTCCACTTGCATCGGCGCGCCTGCGAGGCTTCAAGTTCAAGACAACAAGAAACTGAATCAGCGATCGTTGATTGCTGATCGATTGCTCGCGGGGAAGCGTGATGGGCGGCGCGTTGTCGCATCTGCGGATTGTCGAGATCGGAAGTGCTGCCGCAACGAGCTATTGCGCGCGGCTGTTCGCCGATTTCGGCGCCGATGTCCAGAAGATCGAGCCGCCAGAGGGCGACCCGTTGCGCCGTGCCGCGCCGCTGACGCCGAAAGGGCAGAGCGCGTGGTTTGCGTTTCTGAATTTCAATAAATCGAGCGTCGCGCTCGACAGCAATGATCCCGGCTCCGCGTCGCGCCTGAGCGAAATGATCGCGGAGAGCGACATCCTGCTCGACGGCCGCGGCATCGATGCGGCCGGTTGTCCCGACATCGATCTCGACGCGCTCAAGCGGGCGCATCCCGGCCTGATCCATCTCGACCTCTCCTGGTTCGGCGATCGCGGCCCTTACGCGAACTTCGCCGCGACCGACTCCACGATCCGTGCGCTGACCGGTCTGGTGAAGATGGTCGGCCCGGAACAGGGGCCGCCGATGCACGCGCCGGATTTCCAGACCGGTGTTTTGGGCGGGCTCTGGGGCTTCATCGCGGCGAGTTCCTCGGTGCTCGGCCGCCTGCAGGACGGGCGCGGGCGCACCCGCCACCTCAGCCTGTTCGAGGCCAGCATCGCCGTCACCGAATACATCATGTTCGAGGCGTTTTCGCGCGGCGACATCATGCGCCGGATCGGCGTCAACCGCTTCTGGCCGACCTTTCCGGTAGGCATCTACGAGACGAAGCAGGGATGGCTCGGCGTCACCACGGTGACGCCGGCGCAGTGGCGCGCCTTTTGCGAGATGCTCGATCTCATCGACCTGCGCGACGATCCGACGCTGTTCCTCGGTGTCGACCGGCTGCAGCACGTCGGCGAGATCGAGCGCAAGATCCTGCCGCGGCTCAGGCAGCGCACCGCGCAGGAATGGTTTGCGGAAGGGCTCAAGCGCAAGATCCCGATCGTGCCGGTGCCCGAGATCGCCGACTTGATCGCGGATGAGGAGAAGCGGGCCCGTGGCGCTATCGTGCCGGTTACGGTTGGCGGCGAAACAGGCTTCAGTGCGGGGTCGATGCAACGGCTCACGGGAACGCCGCCGCGCCGCGGCGGCAGGGTGCCTGATGTCGGCGAGCAGCAGGCGCGGGACGACATCGCGCCGCGCGTTGCGGCGTCAAAGCCTGCCGCGGGCCATCGCCTGCCGCTCGAAGGTATCCGCGTGGTCGATTTCTCGATGGGCTGGGCCGGGCCGATCTGCACCCGCTCGCTCGCCGATCTCGGCGCCGACGTCATCAAGATCGAGGCGATCCAGTATCCGGACTGGTGGCGCGGCGTCGACCGCCGCCCGGCCTATGTGCTGGAGCAGATGTACGAAAAGTCGGTACGCTACTGCATCATGAACCGCAACAAGCGCGGCATCACGCTCGACCTCACCCGGCCGAAGGGGCTCGAACTCGCCAAGCGGCTGCTCGCGGATGCCGACCTCGTCGTCGACAATTATTCCGTCGAGGTGCTGCCGAAGCTCGGCCTCGGCTACGATGTGCTCAGCAAGATCAACCCGAAGCTCGTGATGATGTCGATGTCGGCGTTCGGCGCCGGCAGCGTCAACCGCGACTGCCGCGCCTATGGCTCGACGCTGGAGCAAGGCTCGGGCCTGCCGAGTGTCGTTGGCGATGCGAACGGTCCGCCGGTGATGAGCCACACCGCCTTTGGCGATGCCGTCGGCGGGTTGAATGGCTGCGCCGCGGTGCTGACCGCGCTGATCCACGCCAGGCTCACCGGGCAGGGCCAGTTCATCGATCTCGCGCAGATCGAATGCATGATGCCGTTCGCCGCACCCTGGATCGTGGCGCATTCGATCGACGGCAAGACGCCTGTGAAGTACGGCAACCGCCATCCGGATTTCGTGCCGCATGGCTGCTTCCGCTGCGCCGGAGAGGACAACTGGATTGTCGTCGCGGTATCGGGTGATGCGATGTGGCCGAAGCTTGCGCGGCTGCTCGGCCGTGAGGATTGGGCCACCGATGCGAAGCTGAAATCGGCCGCCGGCCGCCGCGCGATCGAGGCCGAGATCGAGGCGGCGATCACCGCCTGGACCTCGGCGCGCGATCCGGACGCCGCGATGGCCTTGCTGCAAGCGGCTGGTGTCGCCTCTGGCGTCGCGCGGTTGCCGATCGATCTCCTGAAGGATCCACAGCTCCACGCCCGCGGCTTCATCCAGGAGGTCGATCGCGCCTTCATCGGCAGGCATCCGCAGCCGTCGATGCCGTTCCGCGAGGGCACGGCGCCGTTTGCGATCCGCCGCGCGCCGCCGACGCTCGGCGAGCACAATCGCGAGATCCTCGGAGGCCAGCTCGGGCTGTCCGACGCCGAGATTGACGCGCTCGCGCGCGACGGCATCATCGGCACCGAGATGCTGATGGAGGAACAGCTCGTGAAAGAGAAGAAGCGGGCGGCGGGTTGATGCCAGTCCAGCCGGCAGAGCGTAGCCCGGACGTCGCGCGCGATGACGCGCGGCCGCTGTTACAGGTGCGCGGGCTCGGCATCCGCTTCAAGACCGCACAGGGCATCTGGCAGGCGACGCGCAAAATCGATTTCGACATCGCGACCGGCGAGCGCGTCGGCATCGTCGGCGAAAGCGGCTGCGGCAAGACCATCACCGGGCTGTCGATCCTGCGGCTGCTGCCGGGCAATTTCGCAGGCCTCGACGGCAAGATCCTGTTCGACGGCATCGATCTCGCCTCGTGCAGCGCGCGGCAGATGCGCGCCATCAGGGGCAAGCGCATCGCGATGATCTTCCAGGAGCCGATGAGCGCGCTCGATCCGGTCTTCACCGTCGGCCACCAGATCGCCGAGACGCTGCGCGTCCACAGCGACATCGGAGCAGACGAAGCGCGGACGAAGACGCTGGAGATGCTCCGCCGCGTCGGCATCGCCTCGCCGGAGCGGCGCATCGACGACTATCCGCACCAGCTCTCCGGCGGCATGCGCCAGCGCGTGATGATCGCGGCCGCGTTGATTTGCGGGCCGCAGCTTTTGATCGCGGACGAGCCGACGACGGCGCTCGACGTCACCGTGCAGGCGCAGATCCTCGAATTGCTACGCGACCTCAGCGAGACCTCGCACACCGCGCTGATGCTGATCACCCACGATCTCGGCGTCGTCGCTGAGACCTGCACGCGGATGATCACGATGTATGCCGGCGAGGTGATCGAGGATGCCTCGGTCGACGAAGCGCTGGTGCGTCCGCTGCATCCCTACACGTCGGGCCTGTTGCGCTCGCTGCCGCATCTGAGCCCGCGCCACGGCCGGCTGCCGTCGATCCCGGGCCGGGTGCCGTCGATCGCTGAGATGCCGAACGGTTGCCGCTTCCGCGCGCGCTGCGCGCATGCCGCCAAGGGCTGTGAGACGGAGCAGAAGCTGCAGGATGCCGGCGGCGGCCGCAAGGTGCGCTGCTGGCGCTTCGCCGAGCTCAATCTGCCCGGCGCGCTGCATCCGCCAGCCGCGCCCACCGTAGCGAAGGCGGCGACGTCATGACGGCATCGACCGAGCTCACCCGCGAGACCATCGTCTCGGTGCGCGACCTCCAGGTCCGCTTCCAGACCACGGACCGCCGCGCCACCGTGAAGGCGGTTGATGGCGTCAATTTCGACGTCCGCCGCGGCGAGACGTTCGGCATCATCGGGGAATCCGGATCGGGCAAGACCACGATCGGCCGCGCGCTGGTGTTCCTGCTCAAGCCCAGCGCCGGCGCCATCCTGCATGACGGCATCGATCCGCTGGAGCTGCCGCGGAAGCAGTTCCAAAATCACCGCCGCGACTACCAGATCATCTTCCAGGATCCGAACGCCGCGCTGAACCCGCGCATGACGATCCTGGCCTCGGTGCTGGAGCCGCTGGAGCTCGCCGGCGTCGGCACCCGCGCCACGCGCGAGCAGCAGGCAAGCGAAGCGCTGGAGCGCGTCGGCCTGCCCGCCGAGATCGGTGAGCGCTATCCGCACCAGCTCTCCGGCGGCCAGAAGCAGCGTGTGGTGATCGCGCGGGCGCTGACCTTGAAGCCGAAGCTGATCGTCTGCGACGAGGTGGTGGCCGCGCTCGACATGTCGAACCGCGGCGACGTGCTCAATTTGTTTGCCGATTTGCAGCGCGATCTCGGCCTCACTTACGTCTTCATCACCCACGATCTCGCCGTGGTCTCGCATATCAGCGAGCGCGTCGCGGTGATGTATCTCGGTCAGTTCGTCGAGCTCGGTCCGACCGAGGAGGTTTCCGAGCGGCCGCTGCATCCCTATACGCAGGCGCTGCTCTCGGCCGAGCCGCGGCCGCTGCCGTCGTCGATGCGGCAGGAGCAGCGCATCGTGCTGCAGGGCGAAGTGCCGAGCCCGATCGATCCGCCGTCCGGCTGCCGCTTCCGCACCCGCTGCCCGCATGCGCAGCCGCTCTGCGCCGACAAGGCGCCGGACTGGCGCGAGCTGAAGCCCGATCACTGGGTGGCGTGCCATTTTGCTGACCGCCCGAACTTTTCACCGAACTAGAGCATGATGAGATTAGGTCGAACAACAACCGCGAAGGAACCGCGCTCCCTCTCCCGCTTGCGGGGGAGGGCTGGGGTGGAGGTCTCGCCGCGAGTCATCGTGTGGAGAGAGCCCCCACCCGCATCGCGATGCGATGCGACCTCCCCCGCAAGCGGGAGAGGTGCAGCCAGTCTGCTGCCGGACTGATTCAACCTGACCTCATCCCGCTCAAAAGTACTGGAGGACATGCCATGACTCTTACAACGCGACGCGAGGCCATGGCGCTGCTGTCCGGCGCGCTGGCGGGCGCAACGTTCGGCGGCGGCGCGTTCGCGCAAGGCGCCCCGAAGAAGGGCGGTATCTTGCGGATCTCCGCCCCCGCCAATCCGTCGAGCCTTGATCCCGCGACCGGCGGCGCCGGCTCCGACCATGCCTTCCTGTTCACGATGTACGACACGCTGACCGAATGGGAGTTCGAGACGCTGAAGCCGAAGCCCGGGCTCGCCGAAAGCTGGAAGTTCACCGATCCCACGACGCTGGTGCTCAACATCCGCTCCGGCGTCACCTTCCACGACGGCACGCCGCTCGATGCCGAGGCAGTGAAGTTCAATCTTGAGCGCAACCGCAGCGATCCGAAGTCCAACATCAAGGCCGACCTTCTTTCGGTCGCGTCGGTCGAGGTCTCGGGCCCGCTTCAGGTGACGCTGAAGCTGACGACGCCGGACACTGCGCTGCCCGGCATCCTCTCCGATCGCGCCGGCATGATGGTGTCGCCGACGGCGCTGAAGGCCGCGGAGAGCGGCAATGTCGCGCGCAAGCCGGTCGGCGCCGGTGCTTATGCGTTCGTGAGCTGGGCCGATGGCGAGAAGATCGTGGTCAAGCGCAACGAGAAATACTGGAAGCCGGAGCGGCCGTATCCCGATGGCATCGAGTTTGCGATCATCCCCGAGCTCACCACCGGCGCACGTTCGGTCACCGCGGGCCAGAACGATTTGATCTACCAATTGCCGCCGCGGCAGAAGGCGATCCTCGAGCGCGCCTCCAGCGTCAAGGTGGTGCACGGCCCGACGCTCTATGTGTTCCAGATCTTCCTCAACTGGGCGAAGCCGCCGTTCGACAATCCTAAGGTGCGCCAGGCCTTCAATTACGCGATCGACCGAGAGACCTTCGTCAAGGCCGCGCTCGCCGGCCTTGCCGAACCGGCCTACATGAACCTGCCGAAGGCGCACTGGGCCTATGACGCCGAGGTCGCCAAGCTCTATCCGTATAATCCCGACAAGGCGCGCAAGCTGCTGGCCGAGGCCGGCTTCAAGGAGGGCACGCAGATCGATCTCGTCGGTTATCCCGACCAGGATTCGGTGCAGCGCCAGGAGATCCTGATCGAGCAGTTCCGCAAGGCCGGCATGAACGTGCGCTTCGCCAACGCGCCGATCGCGGAAGCCTCCGCGGCCTTCTTCGGCGCCGAGAAGCGCGGCTCCGGCATCCTCGCGGCCTGGACCGGACGGCCCGATCCGAGCCTGACCTATTCTCTGATGTTCACCAAGGACGCCTATTACAATGGCGGCCGCGCGCCGGTGCCGCCGGAGCTCGAGGCCGCGATCAAGGAGTCGCGCGCGTCGGAGGATATCGAGGTCAGGCGCAAGGCCTTCGCCACCGTGCAGCGGCTGGTGATGGAGAACGCCTTCGTCGCACCGCTGGCGTTCCAGTTCGAGCTGGTCGCCATGAACAAGAAGGTGCAGGGCTACAGGCCTAACCTGCTCGGCAAGCCGAAATACGACGACGTCTGGCTGGAGAGCTGAAGCAATGGCGCGACGGTCCCCGGTCAAGGTCATCGGCAGCCGCCTGTTGCAGGCGGTGCCCGTGATCCTGCTCGCGACCTTCATGGTGTTTGCGCTGCTCAAGCTCGTGCCCGGCGACATCGCTGTGACCCTGGCGGGCGACAACGCCACCGACACCCGCATCGAGGAGATCAGGAGACTCTACGGCCTCGACCGTCCGTTCCTGGTGCAATACGGCGCCTGGCTCGGCAAGGTGGCGCAGGGGGACCTCTCGCAGTCGCTTCTGACCGGCGAGAAGGTCGCGGACTCGATCGGGCGTGCGTTCCCGAACACGCTCTTGATCGTGATCATCGCGCTGGTGCTGGCGCTCGTCACGGGAATTCCGATGGGCGTGATCGCGGCGGTCAAGCCGAACGGCTGGATCGACCGGCTGGTCAGCCTGATCGCGTCGCTTGGCGTCGCCATTCCCGGCTTCTGGCTGGCCATGATCCTGGTCGCCGAGATCTCGCTGAAGCTGAACTGGCTGCCGGCGACCGGGGCCAAGGCCTTCAGCGTCTCGCCGGTCGAGGCGATCCGGCACGCGCTGTTGCCGGGAATTGCGATCGCGGCCTACGGCATGGCCGAGGTCGCGCGCCAGCTCCGGGGCGCGCTGCTCGAGGTGCTGTCGTCGCAATATGTCCGCACCTTGCACGCCAAGGGCCTCTCGATGTCGCGGATCCTCTGGCAGCACGGCCTGAAGAATGTCGGCGTCAACCTGCTCACGATCATCAGCCTGCTGGTCAACCGCATGCTTGCGGCCACCGTCGTGATCGAGGCCGTGTTCGCCATTCCCGGCCTCGGCAGCCTGATCGTGCGCGGCGCGATCCAGCGCGATTTCCCGATTGTGCAGGGCGTCATCTTTACCATGGTCATCGTCGTCATCGTGGTGAATTTGGTCACCGACTTGCTCTGCGCCGCCGTCGATCCAAGGATCGAGCAATGACCGACACCGCGCTCGCCCAGCTTAGATCCCCAGCCAAGCCGACCCGGTTGCGCCGCTTCCTGCGCTGGCTCGCCGGCGACTTCCGTGCCGCGCTGTCGATCCTCGTGCTGCTGGTCCTCGTCGTCGTCGCGATCGGCGCGCCGTGGATCGCGCCATACGCGCCGACCGCGCAGGACGTCAACAACATGCTGGTGCCGCCGGGCCCGGGGCACCTGCTCGGCACCGATGATCTCGGCCGCGATATCTTCTCCCGCCTGATCTACGGCGCGCCGGCAACCGTCTATGCCAGTGTGTTGGCGGTCACCGTCGCTGTTGCCATCGGGCTGCCGGTCGGCCTCGTCGCCGGCTATTTCGGCGGCTGGATCGACGACATCATCAGCCGCGTCATCGACACCTTCCTGTCATTCCCCGCGATCGTGCTTGCGATCGCCGTCACCGGCGCGCTCGGCATCGGGCTGACCAACGGCATGATCGCGATCGGCATCGTGATGTTCCCGGCGCTGGCGCGCATCGTCCGCGCCCGCACGCTGATCGTGCGGCAGGAGCTCTATGTCGATGCCGCGAAGGGCTTTGGCGCGCCGACCTGGCATATCCTGCTGCGCCACGTGCTGCCGAACACGCTGCAACCGGTCATCGTGCAGGTGACGCTGCTGCTTGCCGCGGCGCTCCTGGCGGAAGCCAGCCTGTCTTTCCTCGGCCTCGGCATCCAGCCGCCGAACCCGAGCTGGGGCGCGATGCTGGCGCGCGCCTACCAGTACATGGAAATCGCCCCGGAGCAGATGTACGCGCCTGGGCTTGCCATCCTCGTCGTCTCCCTGGCGTTCAACGCGCTCGGAGAATCCTTGCGTATCGTGCTCGATCCGACCATGAAGGATCGCTAAAACTTTGGTGGGATAGTCATGTCGTTCAAGAAATTGCTGATTGCCAATCGTGGTGAAATCGCCATCCGCATCGCGCGTGCCGCCGGCGAGGCCGGCCTTGCCACCGTTGCGATCTACCCGGCCGACGATGCCGCCTCGCTGCACGTCCGCGCCGCCGACGAGAGCCGCGAAATCCCGGGTCGCGGCGCACGGGCCTATCTCGACATCGAGGCGGTGATCGCGGCGGCGAAGGCGGCCGAGTGCGACGCGCTGCATCCGGGTTACGGCTTCCTCAGCGAGAACACGGCGCTTGCGCGGCGCTGCGCCGCGGAGAACATCACCTTCGTCGGCCCGTCGCCGGAGGCACTGGACCTGTTCGGCGACAAGGCGAAGGCAAAGGCGCTGGCGAAACAATGCGGCGTGCCGATCATTACCGGCACCTCCGGCGCGACCACGCTCGAGGAGACAAAGGCGTTCTTCGCCTCGCTCGGCGCCGGTGCGGCCGTCATGATCAAGGCGATCGCCGGCGGCGGCGGCCGCGGCATGCGCGTCGTCGATGATGCCGGCAAGCTCGAGGAGGCCTATGCGCGCTGCCAGTCGGAGGCGAAGGCCGCCTTCGGCAGCGACGGCGTCTATGTCGAGCGGCTGATCCGCAAAGCGCGCCATATCGAGGTGCAGATCATCGGCGACCGCCATGGCGCGGTCAGCCATCTGTGGGAGCGCGAATGCACCATCCAGCGCCGCAACCAGAAGCTCATCGAAGTCGCGCCGAGCCCCTCGCTCAGCGAGGCCTTGCGTTCCCGCATCATCGAGGCGGCGAGGCAGCTCGCGACCGCCGCGCGCTACGACAATCTCGGCACCTTCGAATTCCTGGTTGATGACGAGGCGACGTCGGAGCAGGGCGCGTTCGCCTTCATCGAGGCCAATCCGCGGCTGCAGGTCGAGCACACCGTGACCGAGGAGGCGCTCGGCGTCGATCTGGTGCGGTCGCAGCTTGCGGTCGCCGCCGGCGCGACGCTGGCCTCGCTCGGGCTCGCGCAAGCCGCCGTTCCGTCGCCGCGGGGCTATGCCATGCAGCTTCGCGTCAATATGGAGGTGATGGACGAGAACGGCGAGACCAAGCCGACCGGCGGCACCTTGTCGGTGTTCGATTTGCCGTCCGGCCCCGGCGTCCGCGTCGATACGTTCGGCTATACCGGATACCGGACCAGCGCGGCTTTCGACTCGCTGCTCGCGAAAGTCATCGTGCATTCGCCGAGCCCGAACTGGGGCGACGTGGTGCAGAAGGGCTTGCGCGGTTTACGCGAATTCCGTATCGGCGGCGTGGCCACCAATATCCCGTTCCTGTCGGCGGTGCTCGCGCACCCCGATTTCGTCGCCAATCGCATCAGCACGAAGTTCATCGATGCGCATGCCGGTTCGCTGGTGGCAGCCGCGAAGGAAGCCGACGAGCCGCTGCTGTTCGATGTGAACGGCGCGACCGACGCGGCGAAGCCGGCGGCGGACGCCGCGGCGCCCGCCGGCTCGGTCGCGGTGCAGGCGCCGCTGCAAGGCACCATCGTTGCGATCGACGTCGGTGAAGGCGATCTCGTCCGCCCGGGCCAGCAGATCGCGGTGCTGGAGTCCATGAAGATGGAGCACCTCGTCACCGCCGCGCAGGGCGGCCGGGTGACGAAGATTGCGGGCGCGCCCGGCGTCACGCTGATGCATGGCGAGGCCATCCTGTTCATCGAGCCGGCCGAGGTCGACGGCCATCACGTCGCGGAGGAAGACGAGGTCGATCTCGATCACATCCGGCCCGATCTCGCCGAGGTGATCGAGCGCCACGCCATCACGCTGGACGAGAACCGCCCGGCCTCGGTCGAGCGCAGGCGCAAGACCAACCAGCGCACCGCGCGCGAGAATGTCGCCCATCTCGTCGACGAGGGCTCCTTCGTCGAATACGGCTCGCTGGCGATCGCGGCCCAGCGCCGCCGCCGCAAGGTCGATGACCTCATCAGGAACACGCCGGCCGACGGTCTGATCACCGGTGTCGCCACCGTCAATGCGAAGGATTTCGGCCCCGAAGGCGCGCGCTGCATGGTGATCGCCTATGACTACACCGTGCTCGCCGGCACGCAGGGCCACATGAACCACAAGAAGATCGACCGCATGCTCTCGCTGACCGAGCAATGGCGCCTTCCGCTGGTGTTCTACGCCGAAGGCGGCGGCGGCCGCCCCGGCGATACCGATCGGCTCGGCATGACCGGCCTCGACGGGCCGTCCTTCGTACAGTTCGCAAAGCTCTCCGGCCTCGTGCCCGTGGTCGGCATCGTTTCCGGCTATTGCTTCGCCGGCAACGCCGCGATGCTCGGTGTCTGCGACGTCATCATCGCGACCAAGAACGCCTCGATCGGCATGGGCGGCCCAGCGATGATCGAGGGCGGCGGGCTTGGCGTCTATCATCCGGCCGAGGTCGGGCCGGTGTCGTTCCAGTCGCCGAACGGCGTGATCGACATCCTGGTCGAGGACGAGGCCGAGGCGACGACTGTGGCGCAGAAATATCTGTCCTATTTCCAGGGCGCCGTCGCCGACTGGAAAGCACCGGACCAGCGGCTGCTGCGTCGCGCGATCCCGGAGAATCGCCTGCGGGTCTACGACATCCGCAACGTCATCGATCTCATTGCCGACGAGGGCTCGGTGCTGGAGATCCGCCGCGACTTCGGCGTCGGCATGATCACCGCCTTCATCCGCATCGAGGGCAAGCCGTTCGGCCTGATCGCGAACAATCCGCGGCACCTTGGCGGCGCGATCGACGCGCCGGCCGGCGACAAGGCCGCGCGCTTCATGCAGCTCTGCGACGCCTTCGACATCCCGATCGTGTCGCTGTGCGATACGCCGGGCTTCATGGTCGGCCCCGAAGCGGAGAAGACCGCGATCGTCCGCCACGTCGCGCGCATGTTCGTGACCGGCGCGAGCCTCACCGTGCCGCTGTTCGCCATCGTCTTGCGCAAGGGCTATGGCCTCGGCGCGCAGTCGATGATCGGCGGCGGCTTCCACGCCTCGTTCTTCACGGTGGCGTGGCCGACCGGCGAGTTCGGCGGCATGGGGCTGGAAGGCTATGTCCGGCTCGGCTTCCGCAAGGAGATGGAGGCGATCGAGGATCCGGTCGAACGCGAGAAATATTTCCAGACCAAGGTCGCCGAGCTCTACGCCAACGGCAAGGCGGTCTCGATCGCCTCCGTGCTCGAGATCGACGAGGTGATCGACCCCGCCGACACCCGCCACTGGATCATGGCGGGCCTGCGCTCGGTGCCGAAGGCGGAGCCGCGCACGACCCGCAAGCGCCCGTGCATCGACGCGTGGTGAGGCGCAGGACGCCGGAGGGTGGGCAAAGCGCAGCGTGCCCACCATTACAAGCAGAGCGGCTGATGGTGGGCACGGCGCTGACGCGCCTTTGCCCACCCTACGGCCTGGCGGGCCCCTGCCACTGATTTGCCCGACCGCGCAAGCCGTCGCGGCAAAAATTTTTCGGTTTTTCGGAATCAGAAATCGGTGTATGAATCCGCCCGTCTCACCCGCTTGAGGGGCGCTTCGCGATCGTCACGAGTGTTGGGTCGAGATGCGGTGGACGCTGAGCGCGCAACTGACGAGTGCGCGTGGATAGCGGACGGCGAAGTCGTGTGGTCCTGACGCCCCAGTGGCTGGTGTCTCCTCGCAAGACGCGAACGCGTCTTTGCGAGGACGGTGACAAACAAGCCCGGTCTCACCGGCTATCTAATGCACACATCTTTGTTGCGAAGATCGGCGAAGACTGATTCTCTGATGA
>NZ_JBHMET010000266.1:0-1065 GCF_042430365.1 Bradyrhizobium erythrophlei | reverse complement strand
CAAGCCCAGCCCCTTCCAGTGTGCTAGTTTGAGCCAATACGATGCTCTGTCCCGAGCCTCGGGGGTGGCAATGAGGCGGCGCGAGTTCATCACACTTCTTGGCGGCACGGTCACTCGGCCGCTCGCCCCGCGCGCGCAGGAGCCCGGCCGCAAGCGACGGATAGGCGTGCTCATGTTGCAGGCCGCTGAAATGGGAGAAAGCAAATGTGGATAATGACGAACAACAGCTACCTGTCCATCGTAAGCAAGGATTGTGGCCCGGCTGAATTGCTGGTCAGGGCTCGGCGTGCCGGGGATATCGAGAAGGTATTCCCAGATGCCAAGGTAACCCGGACCACCAACCGTGATTATCTGTATCGGGCGGTTCTGCCACGCGATGTGGTGAAACAGGCCTTGGCCGCAATGATCGACCATATCGATTACCCGAACTTCAAGGATAGTGTTGAAGATAGGTCGTTGCATGCTGCCTATGTCGGTGTCTGGTGTGCAATGGCAGGACTACAACATCCGCCGCCAGACATAGAGCGGGCGACCCATGCAAGGTCAGCTCTAACCTCGAAAAACACACTGTAGCGCCTGTGGTGGATCTGTTGCAGGATTGTTTCTGAAAATTTGGTGGTTGATGTCGTCGCGCCGCAAGACTTCGAACCGGCCTTCGCCCGAGCAGTCGCAGCCGGAAGCGCTGCTGGTTGGGGTCGATCCCTTGATCTTCAACGACCGGAAGGCCGTGATCGCCTTTGCGGCGCGACGGCGGTTGCCGGCGCTATACGGCACGGGGGTTTCGGACTTGGTGCGGGGGTCTGATGTCCTACGGCACCAACATCGATGTGCAATACCCTCGCGCAGCCGACTACGTCGACAAGATCCTGAAGGGCGCCAGCCCCTCGGAGCTGCCAGTCGAGCAGCCGACCCGTTTCCAGATGCTGGTGAACTTGAAAACCGCCCGTGCGCTCAATCTGGAATTGCCGCTGAGCCTTCTTGCCGTCGCCGACGAGATAATCGAATAGAGCGGCGCATGAGTCTCTTATTGGCACCTTTGAGCCATGCCGACGGATACCGAGAATG
>NZ_JBHMET010000265.1:0-1180 GCF_042430365.1 Bradyrhizobium erythrophlei | reverse complement strand
CCCAGAAATTGAAGCATTGCTGTGTGTTTGGGCAGGTGGTTCTGGTGAGGTGTTCGAGTGTATGTGGCGCTCCTGAACGGCTACTTGCCTATGCCGTGGCCAGTTTGGGAACGCGGATCAGATTGTAGGCGATCAGGTTAAGCATGAAATCGGCGGCGACGCGACCGATGCCGCGATGTTTTGTCTTGCGCATCGTACCGTGCTGCTTGCCCCAGCCGAAGATGCATTCGGTCATCGCTCGGCGCGATTGCGACATGCCATAGCCCCGGTGGCGCGTGGTCCGTTCGTCGATGGCACTTCGGCGACTCTTGCCGGTTTTGGTGATGCCGTTGTTCTGCGTCACGTGCGGTGTGACGTTGATGGCGCGAAGATTGGCCACATGATCGGCCGTGTCATAGGCCTTGTCCTCACCGGCGGTGATACGATGGCCGGCCTCCTTGGCTTTGGTTTTGAGCATCTTCTCCGAGGCGCGACGCTCGGCGGTGCCGCTGGCGAGCGTGACCATGCCGGCCACGGCCAGCCCATGCCGGTTCTCCATGGTGGCGTGGCCCATATAGCAGAGCTTCGCCTCCCGTCCGGCGGCCTTGCGGTATAGCCGACTGTCGGGATCACTCGTACTCGCATGCGTGTCGTTCTTGCGCTTCTGGCCGTGGAAGTTCGCGCCGTCGTCGTCATCGCTGCCGTCCTTGGGGCGGAAGCTCTTCTGTGAAGCCCAAGCCTCAATCAACGTCCCGTCCACCGAAAAATGCTCGTCCGACAATAGCGGCTTGACCTGAGGATGGTTCAAAAGCTTGGTCATGAACTTCGTAAATATATCGCCGTTCTGCAGCCGCTCCCGGTTCTTCGTGAAGCTGGTCGGGTCCCAGACCGGATCGTCCGGCGACAGCCCCACGAACCAGCGGTACAAAAGATTGTAGTCCAATTGCTCCATGAGCTGTCGTTCCGACCGAATGCCGTAGAACACCTGCAGCAGCAACGCGCTCAGCAATTGCTCCGGAGGGATCGAGGGGCGTCCTTCGCTCGAATAGAGCTTCCCAAAGCTACGGTTCAACTCGCTCAGAACTTCCCGGACGAGCGTCCGAATCCTCCTCAGCGGGTGGTTCGATGGCACCCGCGCTTCCGGCGCAATGTACGAAAACAGCCCGCCCTGATCCACAAATGCGCCGCGCATGCGCCCCCC
>NZ_JBHMET010000264.1:0-514 GCF_042430365.1 Bradyrhizobium erythrophlei | reverse complement strand
TAGGTGGTGTGGACACTTAGCGCAGCCATAAGGCAATTGCAGCGAGGGTGACGACGGCCAGGTAATTTCGGGCGGTCTTTTCGAAGCGGGTCGCGACGCGGCGGAACTGCTTGAGTTTGCTGAAGCAGCATTCCACGAGATGACGCTGGGCGTAAAGATGCTTGTCGAGCGGGTATTTGAGCGCACGTGACGGATTGTTGGGAATGACGGCGAGTGCGCCCTTGACAGCAATGGCTTGGCGCAAGTGATCCGCGTCATAGGCTGTATCGGCCATGACGATCTCGGCAGGTAACCCCTCGATCAAACCCGCGGCTTGTGGTGCATCGCCCTTTTGACCTGCGGTAAGCGTGAACCGCACGGGACACCCCAAGCCTCGAACGGCCATGTGGATCTTGGTGCTCAGGCCGCCGCGCGAGCGGCCGATCGCCTGATCTTCAGACCCCCTTTTTTCGCCCCGGCGGCGTGCTGATGCGCCCGGACGATGGTGGAATCGACGATCAGATATTCGAAGTCC
>NZ_JBHMET010000263.1:0-19032 GCF_042430365.1 Bradyrhizobium erythrophlei | reverse complement strand
CCGGCAGACGCTCCACTTATCGACGCGGAGATTCTGTTCAGACAATCGGGACCAGCTCAGAGCGCCAGGAAGAATACCTACTTGCCAAGCGCTGGCGCGAGCACGGTGATCGCGACGCGGCGCACAAGCTGGTCACCAGCCATCTGCGGCTCGTGACCAAGATCGCCAGGGACTATCGCGGCTACGGCCTGCCGATCTCTGAGGCGATCTCCGAGGGCAATGTCGGCCTGATGCAGGCGGTCGAGCGCTTCGAGCCGGAGAAGGGCTTCCGGTTCGCTACCTACGCCGTGTGGTGGATCAAGGCGGCGATCCAAGAATACATCCTGCGGTCGCGGTCGCTGGTGAAGATGGGCACCACGGCCAACCAGAAGAAGGTGTTCTTCAACCTGCGCAAGGCCCAGAGCAAAATCTCCATCCTCGACGACGGCGATATGCGGCTGGACCAGGTGAAGATCATCGCCCGGCGGATCGGCGTCACCGAAACGGACGTGATTTACATGAACCGGCGGCTTGGCGGCGACACCTCGCTCAATGCCGCGATCCGCGAGGACGGCGATTCCGGCGAGTGGCAGGACTGGCTGGTGGACGAATCCCCAGACCAGGAGACGACGCTCGCCGCGAGCGAGGAGTTCAATAACCGCCACAAGACACTGTCCGATGCGCTCACCGTGCTCAACAAGCGCGAGCGGCGCATCTTCGAGACGCGCCGGCTCGCCGAGGGACAGAACACCCTCGTGGAGCTGGCCGAGGAGTACGGCGTCTCGCGGGAGCGCGTGCGCCAGATCGAGGTGAGCGCCTTTGAGAAGGTGCAGAACGCAATGATTCAGAGCGTCGTGTCGATGGCGACCCCGGCGCCTCTGCAGGTGCGTTAGCTTCCAACCCTCTCCCGTGGTGAGAGAAACTGACGATGGACGTGTCGCTCCGGGTACGCTTTACGGCAACCGAACGACGCGAGAGAGGCGCCGCTCACCGGATGCTGATCGAGCCCTCGCTCGACGATCCATGCACGGCACTTTGCGTCATCGATCGGGCGCCTAAGCCGCGCGCTGCAGATGGAAAGTTATCCGAAGTTTCACAATGAAGTCGGGGTGCCGACCGTGCGCATCGGCTGCCGCGAGTTCATGTGCATTGGGGATAAACCACCGCAAGATCACCCACACATCTACCTCAAGATGGGCGACGCCGGTGAGATCGTCTGCCCCTATTGCTCTACGCTATTCCGGTTCGATCCGAGCTTGGGCGCACACGAAGCTGATCCGGCAGATTGTGCTTACGGTGACAGGGACTGAGTTGAATTGCAGCAACGCTGCTTCCTTCGTCATGCCGGCCGCAGCCAACCCGCGCCAGGCGCCATCGTCCCGCAGCCTCGGGGCGGTTCACGATGGCCACGAACGACCCCAATTCGGCAGGGTGCAAGCGTCGCGACGGCCAAACCAGCGATGGCGGTTGCGCGCGACCAAGTCATAGATCGCGTCTCGGATCATCCGTGGGATGAATTGGAAGATCCATGTCCACTGTAGAGTCAGGAACGAAAGTATCTGCTACATAGTTTTTATCGACCGAACCAAACCGGATAACAGTGTGCGTATAAATCCAGCCACCCGGCACTCTGAAACGAAATATGGTTTCGTCATACTGACCGGAGACATGATCTTTAAAGACTTCTTCGCGGGTGTGAAGCTTTTGCTTAGGCATGAACATCTTTCAAGCGCCGCTGCCAATAGCCACCAAAATCAACTGACTTGCCACGCTTCAAAAGACAAAGCTGCGAGGCGGTTGACTTGCTCACCGTTCGACAGACGGCCGTTGTCCCCTCTCCAAGACCTCTCTTGAGCGTACCGCAAAAGGTACGCAAGGCAATGTGGTGATGGATGCCAATCTCCGCGCTGCGCATACGCGAAAAAAATCCTCTGCCCAATGGGTGCAAGCGTCGTCCATCGAATAGGCTTCTTCGTGGTTGATACGCTTACGGTCACGAGTCCGGCCCGTTGGCCCGGTTTTGTTCCAGGCGATCGATCCTGCCTCTTCGGTCGCAGCATTCGTCATCGTAAAGAGAACGACCATCCGGTCATAGTCGTAGTGCCGAAATCCTCCTCGCGTGAGCGCCATGTCACGAGACTTCTTCTTACGAAACATCCGCCATCTGTTCGCGGTTCAGATCTCAAGCCAGCCTATGAAATGCCGGCGGCAAAGGCTCGCGCACGAGTTCACTTAGATTTAGAACCTCCCCGCTTTCCGTGATGTCCGAGACGAGAACCTCGACAAAGGGATGCTGGCGGTTGAACGTGGCGCCCCGCTGGTATTTCGCGCTCACAATCCGCTCAATCGCTGCAAGGTTCAGCTTGCCAAGCGCATTGTATTGATCACGGAACAGACTTTGTCGTCCTCCACGGTGCTCGACAGAGTCGGCCCAGACGTCCATCACCTTGCGACCTATGAATGCCTCGACCCGTTCAGTTCCATCCTGGGCGTAAAGTCGTAGCCCATCCATGCTATGCGGTCCGTCATCGACGCTGAATTGTGCAAGCGACATGGGGAGTCCTCCTGTTGTGGGCGATCGTTCACATCGGCAGTCCCTCGCGGACTGCGCCTTTCCCTTGTCTCACCGCCACGAAGCCGCGGTGCCCAATATCGCATCGCGACGCGCGTCGTCCGTCACTGCGGCGTTACCACTGGACAATAACCGCTCCAGTGATCAGGAGACCAAAAAGAACTGGCAGCAAAATTGGAGGTACCAGCCACTCTCGCAGATTGAAGTTTTGGATGGTGGACACGCTAACCGCCCGTCTTGTGGCGGGAGCACAAAACTCTCAGTCACCGATAGTTGCCAAGGATGGGCGGTGATAGGTACAGCAGACGCTCTTTCTTTCACGATGTCGAGGGAAATCCCGAAGCGACGGCCAGCGAAGGCAAAGGTCAGCGGTCATGACGCGTCCGTCAGTCTCGATAGCAACGCGATGCGGGACCGGGATCTCAACCGCCTAGACCGGGCTCTAAGTGCTGTTTCCACTATATCGACCGGGCCCGCTGCGAAGAGGTTGCTATTGGGTGCCGGCGCATCCATATAACCAACAGCGTAACCGGTTTTCTGCAAGAAGGCGTTTCCGGAGACGCGACGCCTTAGCCGCACAACCTTAGCCACGCAAATCGTAGTCGACGATATCGAGCAACGGCACGTCGCTCCGGCGTGCGCGTCACGCGTCAGGACAAACTATGGCCATCGAACACGCGTCCGTGCGGGCCCTGCACAAGCCCTGGGGCGTCAGCGATCTCCAGCCATGGAGCGACATCGACGGCACGCGTGACGCCGTGGGAGAGCTGTGGTTCGAGCGGGCCGACAAGAACGCTCCTGTCCCTGCGCTGCTGCTCAAGCTGTTGTTCACAAGCGGGCCATTGTCCATCCAGGTCCATCCGGACGACACCTTCTCGCGCGCGATGGGGATGCCGAACGGCAAGAGCGAAGCATGGTACATCATCTCGGCGAAACTGGGCGCGCAGATCGGCATTGGCTTGAAGCGCCGGGTAACGCCGCAGGAATTGCGGGCGTCGATCGCGAACGGCTCTATCGTTGAACTGGTTCAATGGCGTCCAGTTGCGAAAGGCGATGTCATCTTCATCCCGGCCGGCACAATCCACGCTCTCGGCGCCGGCATCGTGCTGGCCGAAATTCAGCAGCGCAGCGACACCACGTTCCGTCTATTCGACTATGACAGACACCGTGAATTGCACATCGACAATGGCGTAGCCGTTGCCGACGCGTGGCCGCTTCGATCCCCAGCCAATCCGGCCCGCCTCACGGATGAACGGACGATTCTCGTCGCGAGCCGGCATTTCGTGCTCGAGCGCGTTGACCTGCCGGCGGCTTCGAGCTGGGCGCTCGTTGCGGAACCGGAGACCTGGGTTCTTGTTCTCGACGGCCATGCGGCGATCGGATTGGCCACGGTATCGATCGGGCAGGCGATATTCGTTGGCGGTGGTCGTAGCAGCATCGAGGTTGGCACCAATGGCTTGACCGTCCTGATTGCGTATCCGGCGGCCCGGCCAATTGATTCGCTTTTGCAGAGACTGTGCGAGCCATCGACCCAACCCGTTCAACCGGCCGCGCCCGATGATCCGAAATGGACCGCCCTGGCCGAGGCGCGGACGTGACGCCGCCCCGCAGGATTGCGCTGATCGGCAATTCATTGCCGCGCCGCTGCGGCATCGCAACATTCACGACCGACCTGCAACGCGCAATCTCGAATTCAGGACCGAACCTGCAAACCTGCGTCGTGGCGATGACTGACCACGATCAGACCTATGACTATCCTGCGTCGGTCGTCCTGCAGATCAGGGACGACAACCTTCAGGAGTATGCGCGCGCCGCAGCTTCCCTGAACGCTGGTCGATTTGACGTCGTCTCCCTACAGCACGAATTCGGGATTTTCGGCGGCGACGCCGGTGCCCACATCCTCGAATTGCTGACGCGCCTGACCATGCCGGTCGTCACGACACTGCACACGGTGCTGGCAAGCCCCAGCGCGGTCCAGCGCACGGTAACGGAGCGTATCGTCGAGGCGTCCGCGAAGGTCGTCGTGATGGCCGACAAGGGCCGTGAGCTGCTGCACAGCGTTTATCGGGTGCCGCACGAGAAGATCGAGGTCATCGCCCATGGCATCCCCGACTTTCCATTTGTCGAGCCGGACACGGTCAAAGCAAGATTAGGATTCGGCGGCCGCTCCGTCATTCTGACATTCGGGCTGTTGTCGCCCAGCAAGGGCATCGAGGTCATGATCGACGCCATGCCTTCGATCCTGAAACGACGACCGGATGCGGTGTATGTCGTGCTCGGCGCGACGCATCCCCATCTGGTTCGCGATCAGGGCGAAGCCTATCGCGAGAGCCTGACGGCACGCGTGCGCGGACTCGGCGTCGAAGATCATGTCGTCTTTCTCGACCAGTTCGTTGATCAGGCCACGCTGCTCGAGTTCATTTCAATGTGCGACGTCTACGTCACGCCCTATCTCAACGAAGCGCAAATGACGTCCGGTACGTTGGCCTACAGCTTCGGCCTCGGAAAACCGGTCGTCTCGACGCCCTATTGGCATGCGCGCGAGTTGTTGGCCGATGGGCGCGGCGTTCTCGTTTCCTTTGGCGACGCGGCGGGGATCGGCCACGAAATCGCGGAATTGCTCACCGACGACCCCCGCCGGCAGGCGATGCGCGAGCGGGCCTATGCCGCCAGCCGGTCCATGACATGGGAGCGTACCGCCGCGCGTTACATGATCGTATTCGAGCATGCGGGGCAGGGCCACCGGCTGAAGCTGATCGCGCGCGCCGTGCCTGACGCGATCGCGCCGCTCAGCCCCGCTGCGGCGCCCGACATGCGATTAGGGCATTTTCTGTCGATGTGCGACGATACCGGCCTGTTCCAGCACGCCGTGCATTCGGTGCCGGATCGCGCGCACGGCTATTGCGTGGATGACAATGCCCGCGCCTTGCTGTTGGCTTGCGCGCTCAATGAACCGGGCGAGCGGCCCATTTCCGATGTGCTGACGGCGCGCTTTGCCGCTTTTGTGCAGCACGCGTGGAATCCCGATACAGGAAGATTTCGCAACTTCATGGGTTTTAACCGGACCTGGCTTGAACACACCGGCTCCGCAGACAGTCACGGCCGAACGTTGTGGGCGCTAGGCGAGTGCACGCGGACAGATGCCAGCCCGTCGCGGCGTCGATGGGCGCGCACCTTGTTCGCCCAGGCGCTACCGGCCGTGGAGAGCTTTCGTTCCCCCCGTGCATCGGCCTTCACGCTGCTGGGTCTCGACGCCTACTGCACCGTGGTTGCCGATGATCGCCGCGCCCAGGATATCCGTCGTGTCCTTGCCGAAGGACTTCTGTCCGGCCTGGCATCGGTCGAAACGCCGGACTGGCAGTGGTTCGAGGAAGGCCTCGCCTACGATAATGCGCGCTTGCCGCAGGCCTTGATCGTCACAGGCATGGCGACGCACACACCTGTCTATGTCGACGCCGGGCTGAGATCCCTGCGCTGGCTGATGACACAACAAACGACATCGACCGGCCATTTCCGTCCCGTCGGCACGGCCGGTTTTGGCGAACTGCGGAAGCCTCCTCGCGCCTTTGATCAACAGCCTCTGGAAGCCACCGCGACAATTGCGGCCTGTTTGGCCGCGTGGCGCGCGGACGACGATGCCGAATGGAAGACGATCGCAACCAGGGCCTTCTCCTGGTTTCTCGGCAGCAACGACCTGTCGGTTGCGCTCGTCGATCCCGAGACCGGCAGTTGCCGCGATGGATTGCACCCCGATCGTGCTAATGAGAATTGCGGGGGCGAATCGGTAGTCTCGTATTTGCTGGCGTTGGCTGAGATCCGTCAGCTCGCGCGCGTCAACGTCAACCCGACAAATCCCGTGGCGCTTCGCGCCATCGGCGCTTGATCCGGCGCTCCAGGCGAACAGAGGATACCTCGTTGCAGGCCACTTTTCTCAATCGGCAGGCTCTCTATCTGCGTCCCGACCCCGCCCGTGTGATCGTGCGCCCGTTCAAGCCGGCGACCGAACCGCGCGATCTCAACCCGACCGACAAGACGCGCGCGAATCATATCGTCGAGCGCGTTCTCGCGCTCGACGCGAAGGCGGCAGCGAGCCAACTGGCGGACGTGCTGGAAAACTTCCAGGGCCGGCACCGCAACCTCCTGGAGACGTTTGAGCTCCGTGCCGACGAAATGGAAGAGGCGCTTACGGCGCACTGCACTTTTTCCGAAGTCCAGCGCCAGCTCATCGGCGCCTATTTCATGCACGAGTATTCGTTCGAGGCATCGGCACTGTTCAATCCGAGCATCGTACCGCACCCTGCCCAGTCGGGGACGCCGACGGGCAGCCTGCGCTTCATTCTCAGCCTCCGCGCCGTCGGCGAAGGACATGTGTCGTCGCTGACGTTTCGCGCCGGAACTGTCGCAGCCGACGGCAGTATTGCCGTCGATCCGACCGCCCGGCTCGCTTCCAGTCCCCGGATTGGGTATCGCGTGTCCGGACCGATCGGTGACAAAGTCGAGGTCATCTTCAATCCAGACTTGGACATCAGCGAACGCGTGATCTTTCCGGTGACGGAATCGCAGTCGAACGGCATAGAAGACGCCCGTTTTGTCGAATTCAGCGATGGCGGGCGGACGACCTATTACGCGACCTATACCGCCTACAAGGGCACTGCGATCCGGTCGGAATTGATCGAGACCGGCGACTTCCTCTCGTTTCGAATGTCGCCGCTGCACGGCGCCGCCGGGCGCAACAAGGGCATGGCGCTGTTTCCGCGCCGGATCGACGGCAAGTACGCCATGATTGCGCGCCAGGACAACGAGAATCTTTATCTGGTCTACTCGGACGATCTCTACAGATGGGAAGGCGGCCAGGCGATCCTGAAGCCGCAATTTCCCTGGGAGTTTGTGCAGATCGGCAACTGCGGATCGCCGATCGAATTGGAAGAGGGCTGGCTCTTGCTGACGCATGGCGTCGGCCCGGTCCGAAAGTATTCGATCGGTGCGGTGCTGCTCGACAAGCGCGACCCTTCACGGGTGCTGGCGCGTTCGAGCGAACCGCTATTGCGGCCCGAACCGTCCGAACGCGAAGGATACGTTCCGAACGTGGTCTATACGTGCGGCGCGATGCGGCACAATGATCAGATCATCTTGCCGTACGCAGTGTCAGACACTTTTTCCAACTTTGCGACAATGCAGATTTCTGCGCTGATGCAGGCAATGTCCTGACCCGGAGTCGCTTGGCGCGTGCTCAAAGGACAACCCCATGGCTCGCGAAACAAGCTACTTCGTCCAGGCATTCAATGCCGGCCGGGGAGGAAGCCTCAAAGCAGATGCTCCGATCGCCTGCAACACGGAAGCCGGCGCGCTCCGCACGGCCGAGAGACTGGCTTTGAGCAAAGTGGGCGTCATTGCCTTCTCATCCACGGGCGACCCTGAAATGGGTGACTATGACGACGAGCCGACCGTCATTTTCCGGCAGGGCGAGCTGCCATCGGCCTTCGACTGAGCTTGATTGCTTGGGCGGCCATCCTGATTTGGGGCACAGCTACCGTTGGCCAGGATGGCGGACGCTTCAGAACGCACAACGCCGCCAGGCCGAATAATGTCTGGCGGCGTTGTGCCAGACCCGGAAATTGCAATCCCCGGTAGCCATCTGTCTGCACAGACCGTGCAGAGGTTCACGCTCGCGCCCGCTGCTCTCAAATAGAAGCCGCAACCAGTGTTACGCGGTAAGAAGTGACCGGATGCCGTCCCCTGGTATCCGATGAATGACGGCCCAGTTCTTCCCCGGTGCTGAAGCAGTTGTCTATCTGGATACCATTGGCTCCGTCGATCGATCGAATACCGATTACGCCGCCGGCGAAGTCAGAGAAGCGATCGGCGCGTCGAATGCGTACACAAAGCCGGTCGGCTCATAGGTTAGTCGCACGTCGCCCTTGAGCTGCTTGCCCAGCGTCTCGATCAATCGTGTCCCGAAGCTGCGCTTTTCCGGAGGGTGGACGGGGGGACCGTTTTTCTCGGTCCATGCAAGTTGCAAGCGCTGTGTCTGCGGATCCAGCGCCCAGGAGATGTCGACGCGTCCCTCCGGGACCGACAGGGCGCCAAACTTCGTGGTGTTCGTGCAAAGCTCGTTAAGCATCATCGCGACGGCGATGACAGTACCCGACGCCATCCGGATATCTGGTCCCGAAATCGAGAATTTCGGCTCATCCGGATTGTCGAAGGCCTCGGTGGCGCTGCGGACGACGGTGCCAAGATCCGCGCTGGTCCATCTCGCCTGTAGAAGGAGATCGTGCGCCCGTCCAAGCGCCAGCAGCCGGCCTTCGATCGCGTGCTGCGCGTGCTCAGCTCCCTGCAAATTGCGCAGGCTCTGGGAGACGATGGCCCCCACGGTCGCGAGCGTATTCTTGATGCGGTGGTGCAGCTCTTCAAGGATCAGCCTCTGCAGCTTGTCGGACGCCTCGCGCTCCCGGGCGTTGATGCCGGCGTTGGCAAGCAGACTGCGGGTATTGATCTCGGCCTGGGCGAGGAGAAGCCGCAAACTGACATTCTCCGCCGCCAGAAACTTCTGGTGCGGTTCTGCGCCGCTCCCGGCGCGCCGGTCTGTACGGAGATCGACTTCAATCATCCTCCAACCCTATCACCATAAGTCGTGTTCCGCACTTGTCTTCGCGGATGTTCCTGCCGCAGCCGGGCGGCTTTGGCGGTATCCGGCGTGAAAACGCCAGCGTCAGGTGTGGCCGATCATGCTGCGCATCTCGGCGATCATTACCCCAGCTTCGAGTGGCTTGCCGAAGAACCTGCTGCAGGGGGGAAGATCGCTGCTCGGCGGGTTCAATTGCCCCGACACCAAGATGATCTTGATCGATGGCCAACGTTTGTGGACGGCGAGCGCAAGTCCCAGGCCGTCCATGCTGCCGGACGTCTGGATGACGGTACACATCAGCGCGATGTCGGATCTGGATTCTAGGATCGCGACGGCTTCGTCGGCATCCAGGGCTTCAATCGGCGTGTAGCCGGCGTCTACCACCATGTCGACTGCGCGCATGCGGAGCATCATCTCGTCCTCGACGATGAGAACGACGGCTGGAACGCATGAAAGATCGAGCACCATCGGACGGGCGTCCACGGGACCGGCTATCGACTCGGACGGGCGGTCGACCCGGGACAAGCATCTCGGCGCCCATTTGATCCATGTCAGGGCGCTCTTTTCCTGAATACCCGGGCCAATTACGATCGGTGAACGGAGATCGGGAAGGAACGGCAGCAATACCGGCGGTACGAGCCACTCGCGAACACTCAATTTGTAGAGATTGGACATATCGGCCGCGTTTGGTCGCGGCGGGAGCGCAATGCTCTCAGTCAGCGATGGCAGCCGGGGAAGCGCGCGGTGATATGGAAGATATAGTGACGCTTCGCCGAATAGCGAGGCTGGTTGCAACTTATTTGTCGTGGATCGAGCAGGGTTGTAATCCGATTCCGGCGTATTTACGCTTGAGCGCAACCGGATCGCTTCAACACTCTTCCCGTTGCGCGAGCTTTCGCCACGCCAGATCTTGTCAGCGATATCGATGGCCGTCGAATATGCCTCGGTGCGGGTCTACAAGCGGGCACGGCGCCTTGTACACCGACAACTTGATCGGTCACAGCCACATGATTGAATTTCCAAATCACAGCCGTTCATATGATCGAACGCGGGATGCCGTGCGATTTTGGGGACATGATAGCGCAATAGAGGCATCGTTTTTCATAGACGAAGGCGCGTTGAGGCGCATCCAACCAGATGCACGTCCTGATGAGTCGGGTCTTCTGAACGCGTTCGATTCCAACCGTGATCGGATATGTGCCGCCGCCGCCAAGGTCTACGTTGGCGGAAGCAGGGGTTCTTACGATCTGATCGCCGCAAATTTTTGAGCGAGTATCTCTGGCGGAGCCTCGGTCCTGATTGGCGAACGGTCCGAAACGACGGAGCAACGCCGGTTCTAAGACATTGTGGCAGCCGCGCTCCAGCCCTGCGTTAGATCCGAATCGAGACTGCAAGCGATCAACCTCCTGAGAGGATGTCATAGCTACAGATTTTGCGGCGACGTTCCTTGCGTGTGGAGGAATTTTCCTCCTCTCCTTTTTCATGATCTGGGCGTTCTGATTTGTCGAGCGGCTGCGAGGCGCGAGCGCGCCCCAGTTGGGGAGGCTAGGTCGGGGACACTCAAATATTTCAGATTAGGACGGAACGAATGATCTTGGGAGTTCTTGGTCCTCAGCAATCGGTGATCTTATCTCCGAGAGCCAGCCCACTGACCGGTCGACATTTTGCTCAATGCCCGGCGGAAGGTTTCAAGCGGCCTCAGATGCCACCCGCTCTGAGGCCGTTTCCTTGGACACTGGGAATCGGGACTTAGGGTCCCATGGAACCAAAGCGGCATAGCTTCCGCTTCCAAGCCGCCGAGCCCCCTTCCTCGGATTCGCCGCGCCGGCGCCGGCGCCCTCGATCGACCGCGTGCTCTCCGGCAAACAATGGATTCACGAAGTCAAGTTCGACGGCTACCGCGTTCAGATCCACATGGCCAATGTCGCGGCAAAGGTGTTCACGCGGCGAGAACATCGCCAGCAGCCAAGCCGCCTTGCGCTGTCCAATTCGGAGGCTGTCAATGCAGCCACACCAGAAGCGCTCCACCCAAGACGATTGGCGACACGCCGAAGGCCATTGCACCCCAAAACAAGGCGTCCTTGAAAACATCGAGGTTGCGATGCATGGCAGTTCCTTTCCACCTGCGTCGCTTGGTCAAGGATTAAGACCGAAGCGCTCGTGGGCTATAACCATCGTCAACATTCTCGGCACCGGCGATGTCGTGGCGGCGGCGGGAGCACTCGCTGGTCACGCCTGCTAAGGCCACCGTAGTGTTACGGACGTTTACTGTCGCTTTTTGCATCGACTGCAGGGTCGATACGCGTTTGCTCTATGGATTGTCCATCTTATTTCCGATCAGCCAGGCCCTCGTGGCCGGGCTTTTCGTTCTAGGCAGGCATCGCGGCGGCCCGCTTGAAGCTGGTGTGCGTAGCCCCGGGCGAGGAAAGCCACTCGTTCACCTGAGAAGCCATGTCGGCTTGTTGGGCTCTGCGGATAAGGCGCTCGCGTTCGATGCGCGGCAGAGTGCCCGTCGCTTGTTGGCGCAAACGAACAGCCGCTTGTGTCAGTCTATTTTGACGCGTTTTAGTTTGTTGAATACCGCGATGCTTCTGCATGCGCTGCTCCATCCCTTCGGGGATTGGCGGGAGCGCGACCGGCGTTCTCATCACCGATGTTTGCCACGGTACCGGGCGGTGATGTAGTGATTGTGCGCCCTAAATCCGGGACATGCCACAAAATAACGAAGGCGTGGAAGGGAACCAACCCCGAAACGCCCCGAGAGCGGGTAGGCCGCGCCATGTACAGGGGGTTAGCGGGGCCGCTGCGAATTGCTGAAGTTCCGATGCGCCACGATGGGCTCGATGGTCCATTGCGACCTTGATACTCCCGACGGCCGCTAAAATCGCTCCGGCGAGGCACAGCGTCACAAAGGCCCAATCGCGTATCCTGCGTTGAGAAGATATTCACTGCGTTCGGAGCGCAGGGACGGTCCACTTCAGACGGCCACGACGAGCGAATGTCGGTATCGGTGGTTGCGAGTCCCTCCCCCGCTACCACCTTTCCCCACACTCCTTTGACGTGGTTTGGATAGGCCTTTTCCCCGAGCAGGGCATTTAGCCTGCCTGCTATCTCCACGGCGACGCCACCTGTGCGCCCTGGATCGCGGAACACAGTGACCGTCTCGACCAGGTCTCTGATGGCTTCTGCGGCCTCTCCGTCGCCCGCACTGACACCTTTCGCGAGTGCTTCCTCAAGTCTACCGAGTTGCTCCTCGTATCGTTTGAGGACGGCCGGATGCAGCGCGACTTCCTTCGGGGCGGGCGGTTCACTCTGCAACTCCTCAGATATCCGCTTTCGTTCGGCATCTAAGGAGGTCGATCGTGGTCCGAGAACGGACGGATCGCCATGTCCTTTTGCGATGGCATCCACCAGTCGTTCGATTTCCCGGTTCAATTGCCCAAGCTGCTGCTCAAGGCGCTGCCGTTTTGCATTTGATGTAGCTGCGAGGCGCTTCCGGTCCTCGAGATACGTGCGTACGTACTCTGAAATAACCTTCGGCGCGCGCAATTCGGCCTTTAGCCCGCTGAGGACTGCACACTCGACCGTGTCTAAATAGAAGGTCTTGGCGTCAGGACACATGCCGCTCTCCGTCGCCGCCGAGCAGCGAATGCGAACGCGCCCCGATTTGTCCCGCCCATTGGTTGCCATGCCCGAGCCGCATGAACCGCAACGGAGCAGGCCAGATAGCATCCGACGAGGCCGACGTTGATGGCTAGGGTGGGCGCGACCGCGCTCCTCTTTGCGCTTCTGAGCAGCTGTGAACAGCTCTGAACTGACAATTGCAAGATGCAACACTTCAGCAACCTGCCAGTCACTCTTCGGATTTGGTCGTGACAGGCGCTTTCCCGAGTCGGGATCTTTCACCATCCTGACCTTGTTCCAGACGAGGCGGCCTACATAAAGCTCGTTCTGCAGAATGCCGGCACCCCTCTCAAGATTGCCATTAATAGTTGAGGCATTCCATGCCCGGCCTCGCGGAGGTGATACCCTCTCCTTGTTGAGGTCGTGCGCGATTTCGCGAGGCGTTCGACCGTCCACGTATTCCTGAAAGATGCGCCGGATCACGTGGGCCTCGGCCTCGACGACGACCCGTTCGCCGCTCTTTCCGGCGACCGCGGCGTATCCGTATGTCAGGCCACCTCCAGCCAAACCTTGCTTGACCCGCCCTGCTTGGCCACGACGAACCTTGTGAGCGTTGTCCTCACGATAGAGTTGTCCGACCAGGCCGCGAAGGCCGACCAGCACGGTGTTGACGACGCCTTCGTGAACCGCCCGGATTTCGATCCCGGGAAAAGATAACCGCTTATGGATGCCTGCGAGATCTTCCCATGTCGCGA
This sequence comes from Bradyrhizobium erythrophlei, assembly GCF_042430365.1. GTDB lineage: Bacteria > Pseudomonadota > Alphaproteobacteria > Rhizobiales > Xanthobacteraceae > Bradyrhizobium > Bradyrhizobium erythrophlei. The sequence goes on along the minus strand of NZ_JBHMET010000263.1, from coordinate 5,474 downwards.
GACAGGCGATCCAGCGCTTCGACGATCACTACGTCAAAGGATCTCTCCCGCGCTTGGTCCAACATCCGCAGAAGGCCTTCGCGACCCATGACCGAGCCGCCTGAGCGGGCCTGATCTTCATAGGTGCTGATAACGGTTAAGCCTTCGCGCTCGGCATAGCTTTGACAAAGTGAAAGCTGATCTTCAATCGAACGCTCATTCTGAAGATCGGTTGAGAACTGAGCATAGATCGTCGCTCTCTTCCTTGTCTCTTCGATTGGCGACCTCTTTTTCATGATCTTCCCTCGCGGCCAGACGAGCAAGTACCCGCGCGAGACGTAGGATCGCCTTGTCTGGATTCGTCTGCAAGGACAATTTGCGATGCGCGTCCCGCACGATCGAACCTCTAGGTCATCGCGCAACTTAACGAGGTGCACGCACCTGCGCTGGCGCCAATCCACACAATGTGGACGGTGGTGATCATCCCGAGCATCATGCTCGGGCAATGCCTAAGCGGAACGGCCGCTATAAGCTCGTCGTGCAATTGGATGCCGCGGCGAAGAAAAAAGGGAAGGAGCCTGGGACAGCTTCGCCCGCCGAAGTGCTTGCCGCTAGCAAGCGGTAGCTCTGGCGCCCATATTTGGGGCGAGACTGCGGCACCGTCACCAACAGACTCTGACCAGCTATTGATTCCGTGGCCAGTTCGGCCTGAATCGAACCTGCAGCCAGACCGTTATGAGCGGCAGAAAATCGATCGGATTCGTTGATTTCTCTGCGTTTTCGTTTGATTACGATCGCGTTCATTGCGTCTTGGCGAGGTCGTTTCTGGTGCGAAACTGGTGCGGTCCGTGGCCATTCGTCGAACGGGTGGCGGGCAGGGCGTCGCCGGAGGATTTCGAAGGGGCATACATCTAATTCGGCGACAGCAGCTGGCTTTCTTGAACCGCGTTGCCGACCGACTCACGCGCAATTGACGCCGGGCCGCACGTTGATCCTTGCGAGCTCGCGACGCTCGTCGTCCGACAACTGCCAATCCTCGCACTGACTGCAAAGCTGCCGGAAAACGTCATGTAACCTGCTTCGAGCGACCTTGACGATTTCGGTGTCGTCGAATTCGCAAGAGTTCAGGAAGATCGGCAACGCAAAATTGATCTGATGGCCTTCGAATTGAAACATCAAGCGAATGTCCTCGCCTCGTTCGTTCGGCGAAATCGCCTCGATGCGTGCGACCCTTATCTTGAACTTTCCCACAGTCATACCTCGCTGATCCAGTTTGGACCATCTCTCCGTATGAAGGATCACTTGCCACACAGCACGTCGTGGCCTTCATGGCCGCCTGGTCGCCGCCTCGGCTTGATCTCGATCGAATTCAGCAGTGACGCAGCTGCGATCATGACGAGAATGCCAGCAAGGCTGAGCGCGACCTGCATCGCAATCTCATTGGAGATGCTGAGCAGCGCGATGTGGCTGGCAAGCGCGAGCAGAACGCCGAGACAATAGATCGCCAGGGAGTTCTCACCACAGAGAATCGCCCCTCGCATCACCGGCGTCGTCAGCCCTCGCCAATTGCGAGGCACGAGCCATACCGTCAAAATCGCAAGGGCAAAAAAATGCAGCAATCGCAATGGATCGAGATCCGATTTGTTGAGGCTCACCAGCATTTGTGGGATCATGGCTTCGGGTAGTTTGATGGCCCAACTGAGTGCGATCGTCAGACTAAAAACCAGATAGACAACGGCAAGTCCGAGCGCCGTGCGTGAGCTCAACCACGGCAAGATCCGGTTGCCCTCCGTCACCCACCACGCGCCAAGCACAACCAGCAGCTGCCACGCCAGCGGATTGAAGGGCCAGACGTTGCTCGGCCATGCCGGGACGGTCCAACCGAACACGTGCACCAGCGTATAAAGCAACAAGGAAGCGCCGAGCGTCAGGCTCGGTGCTCGCAATAGCAGCCACAGCAGCGGCGCGAACAAGAGGTGATAAACCACAAAGAGCGGCAAGATGTCGGTGTTGACGGGACGGTATTGCAGGATCGCCGCATGGGCGAGCGTCGCGCCCGGATGTTCCAACAGAATCCGCGTGTTGGTCTCCTCGGCAATCCGGCTGCTATCTGCGAAGTAAACCATGATGGTGCAAGCAAGCGTGAGCAGCAGAAATGCGACATAAATGCCCCAGCTTCACTGCAGCGTACGGCTGATCACACCGCTCCAGCCTTCGCGCAGACGTGGCTGAACACCACCGTTTCCTGTCGCGATCGGATCGTCGTCATGGTCGATCTTTCTCGAAGCCTGCCACGCGGCGCCGTCGTAGTGGATAGCCGCTGACCCGGAGGAATCTCGCGGGCGCACGCGCCCGCGCGCACTCAGGTCGAAGCGTTCGATTGCAAATTGGATTGGCTTCCGAGCGGCGTAGAAGACGCAGTAGTGTTAATTCTCTTTTCGGCGCTTCATCCTGATAACCTGCGGCTCCAGGCCAGCGCCACAATCGGACCCGGCAGGACGGTGCGCTCATTACGCTCGGATAGCTATCTTTTTCTCTAGATGGTCAAGGCACTCCGGAGGAGCCAGGAGCCGCTTGCGAATGGATAGCTCATTGACCAGTCCAAATCGTCTCTCGCTTCTAGGCAGAAAGCGCTTTGGCTTCTGCGACACCCGAGAGAAAGCGGTTGTCGGTGAAGCGCGTGGTGGCTTCGCCATCCTTCAACCTGTCGAACGTATTCCTCAGTGCTTTTGCTGATGAAGCCGTTCGCGGCAGGTCAGTTGGTCACCGCCGTTTCCGAATTTCTCCATTCGGAGAAAACCAAGCGCGACAGCCTAAACGGATCGCGCTCGCCGCGGTTGGAGATTCGTGCGGCCTGTACGTGGCCGCGGTATGGACGCGCCTGGGACACGAACCGTTTCGAAGCGAATGGTTCATCTTGTTGATGATGCTCTACGGATCTTTTGGCTTCTACATCGGCATTGATCTGCCGGTCGTCCTGCTCAGAGGTCGATTTTGAGGGAAGAGTCGAAGCGCGACACCGATGCGGCTGAGATCTTCGGTGCGTCTGGAACATTCGTTGCCGCGATTGCGGCATTTCTATCTGTCAGCGTCATTGTCCTCGATCAGACCATCCCACAGGGTTTGATAGTTATGATCGCGTGCTGCTGGGCGGTTGGTTCCTCGCTTCAGATTGCTGGCGGCGCTATCGCTCGCAACCTCGATTGAGGGACATGCCAGTTAGACGCCAAGCGATGCATTGCGTTGTCTCTTTTCGTGCCATCTTATTCGTACCCTGGGGCTCGTTATTCGAACCGTCGACCCCCATATCTACGTTTATCCTGGTCGACCATCGAGATTGGCCGGAGGCGCGGAGACTTCAGCGAAAGGGCTCTGCATGTTCAAATCTCAGCAGTATCGCGCAAGGGCCACCGAGCGCGGCGAACTCCTCAAGGGTTCGACCAGCGCTGAGGAAAGTCGTAAATTCAAGACTTGGAGGGACGGCTTCGGGCGAGGCTTCGTCGCGGATTGCGACGATCCTGTGCACATCGCGGAGCAGGACCGACGCCGCGGGGCAGCCCCTGCGGCTGACGATGAGCACGTTCTGCGGTGTCTCGGCGTCGCCCTTATCATGAAATGGATGGCCTTGCCGACGACGCTGCAACGGGAGCTCTTCGACACCGCGGGATCGGTCGGAATGCTAGTGGAGACAGCGGCGCTCCGAGGGCGGATTGCCCGATTTCTGCACAAGCACATAGAAGCCGGTCGTGGCACGCCCAGCGATGCGAAATGGTGCGCTGCGGCTCTGTCGCGGTGGGATAACGAGGGAGGCGCAGTCCGTGACGGACTGACGATGTGAGTAAGCGCGGACAACAGGAGGATTCCCCATGTCACTTACCCAATTTGGCATCGATGACGGCCCCCATAACATGGATGGCCTACGGATTTTTGCCCGGGATGGAACCGATCAGGTCGAGGCGTTCGTAAGCCGCAAGGTGATGGACGTCTGGGCCGAGGCTGTCGAGCACCGTGGAGGACGACAAAGTCTGTACCGGGATCAATACAACGCACTTGGCAAGCTGAACCTTGCAGCGATTGAGCGGATCGTGAGCGCCAAATACCAGCGAGGCGCTGCGTTCAATCGGCAACATCCGTTTATCGAGGTTCTGTTCTCGGACATTACGGAAAGCGGCGAGGCTTTAGATCTAAGTGAGCTCGTGCGAGACGCTTTGCCGCCGGCATTTCGTAGGCTGACTTGATATCTGCACAACGGGATGCTGAGAGAAAAACGCCGCCGAACAGGCTCGGTCGTGGTCGCCAAGCCCTTGAGGAGAGTGCGACGACGGTTTCGACGCCCCGCTCCCGCGGAGGTTCAGCTGCAGCGAGTTCAACTAGTCTCCTCTGCCTTTGGGGAGGTTTGTCGACATGATCGAGCGCAGAGGGGGCGGGACGGACGGATGTTCATTCGGGTACGAGATTCCTATTTCCGTTCCATTGCCTAGGCTGTCAGCTGGAGGGTCACCGGTAGTATCGACACCTTCGTGCTGAGTTTCATCTTCACCGGTAGCGTCAAGGTTGCGGGCTCGATCGCCGGCGCTGAAGCGATCACCAAAATGACCCTCCACTATCTTCACGAAAGAGCCTGGTCCGTCATTTGCTGGGATCAGCAAGGGCAAACTGACGCCGGCTCCGGTCCGCTCTGATCCGCTATTCCTGATATCTGTGCGCTGGAACGATTTGGGCGCGCGGTGGTCAATCCTCCCGGTCTATCTCGGACTTGTCGCGCAGAACCGCGTTCAGAAGCGAGCTATGAACCTCGATCTTTCCATTGTAGCTGATGAAGCCGAGCTTGCGGAACTTATTCATGAAGAAGCTAACCCGTGATCGGGTCGCGCCAATCATGTCGGCCAGCGTTTCCTGACTGATATTGACGCCAATGGGCTGCGGACTGCCTTCCTTGCCGAAATTTGCCAGCAGAAGTAACAGCCGAGCCAAGCGTTTCTCACTCGAATTGAACAGTTGGTCGATCAGGTCTTCTTCGATCCGGCTATTGCGCGCGAGCAGGTACGCCATGAATAAGTGAGAGAATTTCGGCTTGCTTTCGAGCGCTGCAATCATCGCCTTCTTCGATATTCTTGTGATAGTGGAGTCCTCCATTGCCGTAGTAGTGGCAATACGCAATGGATGTCCGTTGAGGCAGCCTTCGCCAAAGAATTGCCCCGGCTCCAAAATCCCGACGACGGCTTCCTTACCTTGGTCAGAAACGACCGTGAGCTTGATCTTTCCCTCTTGAATGTAGAATACCGCGTCCGCAACGTCTCCCTGCGCGAACACGTTCTGACCTTTGCTCAATTTAGAGATCGATTTTCCGACCCCGACCTCGGCGAGGAAAGACTTGGGATCAAATAAGTTCTTGGCCGGTTTCGCCAAAGCAGTACTTTCGTTCGCTGGGCGTTAGGCGGCGCGGGGCGAACTGCGGCTGCCCCTACCAGCCGGGCTCGTCTACGATCGAGCGG
>NZ_JBHMET010000262.1:13517-22360 GCF_042430365.1 Bradyrhizobium erythrophlei | reverse complement strand
AATCGGAATGGTGGGCGAGATCATCTCGGAATGCTGGGCGACATCGAGCGGAATCCGCATCCATGCCTGTTCTCCTAAGCCAGTCCGAGTTCCCGTGAACCGCCGGTGCGCGCGTTGGTCGTAGCACAACACTATGTGTGTTTTATTCCTGCCGCGGGCCTTCGGCGGCGCGCTTTGAGCGCGAGGCGATCTCGGCCTTTTTTGGCCTCCTCGGTAGCACTCATTAACTTTCGATTGACGTCTCGTGCGATGAGCGGGCACACCTGCGGGTCCCGACCCCTGCTCAATACAGTTGATTCGAATTGTCGCGGTCGTCTTTACGGTCGGTTAATTAGGTCGCTTCGATCAGATACCGGCCGATTTTCAGCCGTCCATGGTCACGCAATGCGCGTAAGCATTACTTAACAAGCCACCTTCAGAGTTCCGCCCCGTCGAGAGATCGGCGGAGGCTTTTCGATCGCCTTCTCCCGTCCTCGATCCTTGTGCCTTTGCCGGGACTGACGGCGACCAGGATGGGAATTCATGCTCCGCGCTTGGCTTTATCATTTCGTCAGAGATCGCACGGCGAACGTCGCGGTTACATTTGCGCTCGCGATGGTTCCGACCATCTTTCTGCTGGGCATGGCGCTGGATTACACGCATGCGCAGCACATGAAGGTCAACCTCGATGCCGCCACCGATGCTGCCGCGGTCGCCACGGTGACCTCGGCGATGATGCAGCAGAGCCCGCAGGTGGCCCAGGCCACCGCGAAGAACGTTTTCAACATCACCGCGAATACTCTGGTCAACAACAACAACCTGGCGGGACAGCCGACTTTTACGGTCGCGGTCAATTGCAGCAATCCCGACCCCACGACAGGCTATTGTACTTACGCCCCCTGCCCCGGCGCGGATTCAGTCTATACTGACGCTGTCAACTCGAACAACCAAGTCGTTCGCAGCGTCCAGGTTTGCTACAACGCTGCCGCAACCAATGCCTTCCCGGGCGTGCTCAGCAAGGCGAGCTGGTCGTTCACAGGCCAGTCAGCGGCACGCAACCAGAGCGCACCCAACATCAATTTCTATCTCTTGCTCGACGACTCGCCATCCATGGCCATCGGCGCGACGTCGAGCGACATCAACACGCTGATCGCCAACACGCAAAAGCAGGTCGACTCATCCGGCACCAAAGGGTGCGGATTCGCATGCCACGAAACCAATCCTGCCGCGGATAATCTTGGTAATCCGGGCGGCGCCAATCAAGACAACTACGCTCTCGCCCGCAGCCTCAACCTCACGCTGCGCATCGATCTGGTCACGCAGGCAGTCCAATCACTGATGAATACCGCCTACCAGATATCGAACATCAATAGAAATACCTATGGGATTGCGATCTATACGTTCGATTATCAGTTGAACAGCAGCTCGCCGATCTTCGCGCCTTCCGGAAAACCCGGGGTGGTGCGAACTCCGGTGACGCCCGCCTCGACGACTAGCTACACGGTACAGACCATCCAGAATGCAGCCGCCAATATTCAGCTCATGCCCGTGTACAAAAACAACTGGCTAACATCGTCGAACAACAATAGCGACGCCGACACCAGCATCGCGGGTGCGTTGAGCGCTCTCAACAAGATCATGCCGAATCAGGGCAATGGCACCAACGTCGCTAACGATACGCCACAGGAAGTGGTCTTCCTCGTTACCGACGGCGTTGAGGATGTGAACATTTCGACCGACCCGTACACGAACTCCTGCAACAAGACTCTCACGGGCAAGCGCTGCCAGCAGCCGCTCGACCCCACGATCTGCACCACCATCAAGAACAGGAATATCCGCATCGCGGTGCTCTACACCCAATATGACGACTCGGCGCTCCATAACAGCAACGCCTGGTACGATTCATGGGTCCACCCCTACAACGGCACGTCCAGCCAGATCGAGACAAATCTGCGATCCTGCGCCTCGCCGGGACTGTACACGGAGGTTCAGACTGGAGGCGACATCACGGGCGCACTCCAGGCTCTATTCCTCAAGGTCGCGTCCGACCCCCGCCTGACTCAGTAGAGAAAGCAGTCATGACCGCCACGCACGCCGGGCCCATAACCAAACGCAGCCGCTGGCGCGCGTTCCTTGCCGACCGAAAGGGCGTAACCGCGGTCGAGTTCGCACTGATCGGCACGCCGTTCATCGCTTTGCTGGTCGCGCTCATACAGACCTTCCTGGTTTTCTTTGCCCAGCAGCTCCTGGAAACGGTGGTGATCCAATCAAGCCGAATGATCCTGACCGGGCAGGCGCAGGGCCAGAGCTTGACCCAGGCCCAGTTTGCCAACGTGGTCTGCTCCAACGTTGTGACCTTGTTCAACTGCAACAAGCTGATGATCGATGTCCAGGTTGCCGGCTCATGGACTTCCGCGAACACGGGCACGCCATCCCTGACCTTCGATGCCAGCGGAAACGTGACGAACAGCTGGCAATACAACCCTGGCAGTCCCGGCGACATCGTTGTCGTGCGAGTCATGTATCAATGGCCGGTCCTCCTCGGTCCGCTCGGCTTCAATCTGTCGAACCTCTCGAACGGCAACCGCCTGATCATGGCGTCCACGGCTTTCAAGAACGAGACTTTTATCAACTCATGATCCGGAACCTTCATCGCGTGCGGAATTTTTGGGTCGACAATCGCGCCGTGGCCGCGGTGGAATTCGCCATCGTGGTGCCGTTCATGCTGCTGCTCTATGTGGGCGGCGTCGAACTCGGGAACGGGCTGGCGATCAGCGTCAAGGTCAGCGAGACCGCCCACACGGTCGCCGACCTGGTATCACGAAACGCATGCGTCACCGACTCAGCGCTGAGCACCATGCTTGGCGCGTCGTCGGCGACGATCGCTCCCTATTCCGCCGCGAACGCGACGGTAACGGTGTCTGAAGTATCTACGGACGCCAATGGCAAGGCAACCGTGACCTGGAGCAAGGCGCTCAACGGATCCCCGCGGCCAGTCAATCAGACGATAACTTTGCCATCGGCCCTCGGCAATCCCTCGCCGGCCAACGTATCGTTGATACTCGGCGAGGTCACGTACCAATACACGCCCAACCTTGGCTATGCGATCAGCGGGACGGTCCCGATCGGCGAGAGCTATTACCTGTTTCCACGCGTTTCCTCCGTCGTGCAGTATCCGTGCAGCTGACATATTGCCAGCCGAGGCGATAGAATCGCAGGGCAATTGCGGCTAATGAAAGCCGCATGACCGGATCAAACTGACACTCGTCGTTGCCTGCGCGCTGGTCGACCCCGAAGCATCCTGATCGCGCAGCAGCCGGAAGGAAAAACGCTCGCGGGGCAGGGAATAATGATCCGCTGATCGTTCGATGCCGACCCTTCGAAATAAGTCACGACGACCTTGCTGTTCGGTCGAACCTTGATCGCCTCAAGGAATTCCTTCGCGGCGATCGCTTGCGCGTACCCCTCGCGTTGAACGGCAAGCTCATCCAGGTCCATGGAATAGGAGAGGTCGACCGCGATTTCCAGCTCGAGGTCGACGGACGCTGCATTCTCCTTGGCGTAGGTTTGCTGAGCTCCTTTTTGGGCCAGGCACCGCAGCGCGCGCGATGTTGCCCCACGTGATGGCCGCCGCCACCGCGAGCCTCGCCCCCATCGAGATACACCGGTGCATTGCTGTCCTCCCATCGTCTCAGCCCGATGGTGACATCGCAAGCGATCAGGTGAAAATGCGTATTGTCCGCGGTACTTCGAATGTCGGTTATTCGACGCGGTTTCTGAATTTGGGAGTGGCGCACGCAGGATGGATCAGACAATCACCTTGAGCAGACAAAAGACCGAAACGACGGTCGCGCTTGCAAGGACTGACAAACTGATTTGGAAGAGGTACTTCTCTTCCCTCTCTTCTACTCGTCTGCCACGGAGAGCCTCAAATGCTATGAGAAGGAGGCGACCTCCATCCAAAGGCAAGACAGGAAGGAGGTTGAACAAGCCAACAAAAAGAGAAAACCCTCCAATCAGTAGCGCCAACCTCGTGTCCAGCGAGGCAAGGGCAGACCACCCATTCGGACAAATGATCGCCCCAAGAACGATGCCCGCAACGATCAGATTGAGGAATGGTCCGGCAGCATAGATCAATGCTCGCTCCAACACCGAGGAGGTCGAGAACGAGCGACGAGCGCCGCCCTCCGAAGGCAATGAGTGGAGACTATCGAAGAGCGAACAACTGCCCCCGATCGGCAGGACCCCGAGCTTCCACCGTGTTCCGGACCGATCCGTATAGCCGACGATCTCGGGTCCAAGACCAACGCTCAAGGCCATCACGCCGAATCCGAAACTGCGTGCCGTCAAGAGGTGGCCAAGCTCATGAACGAGAAGGACCCCGAGAGCGCCGACAGCCAAGATGACCCAATCGAGATTCATGTGAATTACTCGCAGCCCTCTCTCTGGGCTTTTCGTCCTGGTTGGAAGCGGACCAGCATACGCTCACGGACGGAGCGGCCAAACGTCCGTTTGGCCCACGGCTCGGCAGGTAGAAGTCGTGCTTTCCCTAGTATCTCTTTGGTACTACCACTTTTAATGCTCCGTTTACAATCAGCTCTATCTGGCGGGACGCCACCCTGGACCGATCCGGGAAGCGGCGTGTTGGGTCCATGCGCGGCGCCCGTTCTTCGCCATGGCCGATATCGAAGAGAATGCGCGTTACAAGGCCACCGGCAAGAAGGAGATCCCGCTCTCGCCCATCGCGGTCGAGGTCGTGCGACGGATCGATGCGCTGTTCGAGATCGAACGCTCCATCAATGGCAGGAGTGCCGAGGAACGCGTTCAAGTTCGGCAGACGCTGAGCCGGCCTCTGAGCGCCCTGCCCTCAGGCGGCTCAGCTGCGCGGCCTCTCGCGCCGTAATCCGCTCCGCAACCACATCCCGCAACACGTGAACCCGGTCGATCTCCGTTCGGCTCATCGACAGCACCGTCATCACACCAAACTCCCAAGGCACCGCGCCTGGGAAAAAGTGACATGTCTAATGAGGAGAGGTGTGACCCTTTAAACGGGGTTCTACAGAAGTGAATCGCATATTGGCAGTTATGGAATGTTTGGCCTCCCAGCTATTCGTGGAGCGCTGTCTTAGACGGAGCGCCCTTCGCGCGGAGGCATACTGTACCTATGGGGATCACCGGGAACGCCGGTGCCACAGCGAAGAAGCTTGCCCTGTTCATACAGCTCCAAACAACACGCCTTGACGCGTCGTTGGCTGAACTTGTCCTCCCAGTGCAGGATTTCCGCGATATCGGTTGCGGTTAGCTTTAGTTTGCGCTTCCGCCTCATAAAATCTAGGATTTCGTCAGAAAACGTCATACCCCCTCACAGATGAAAGCCCGATATTCGGGCATAGCGAGATCCGTGGAAGGATTGACCCTTTTGGGGTTGAAGATTCACAGATGTCAGCCACGTCGACACGGTCCTTGGCTTCCGGACTGCCGAATAAACGCGCACGGGCCTTGCGCGAGAGCGCACCGCGATATCGATGCGCATGCAGCATTGCTGCGCCCACGATTGATCGCACCTAAAACATCTCCAACTGAACAATGCCATCTTCCGTCTCACCGCGTGCGAGCAACATGCGAGCCGCCAACTCGAACTCGGCCCGGTGCTTTTGCAGATAGCTGAGGGCCTGATTTTTAGTGCTAAATGTCGTTCTCAGCCGGCACATTTGCCTGGTCGACCCGATCGCTAGAGAAAAGTCGACGCTTTGTCCCCTGCCAGCTTCGGATTGGGGCGTAATCCGAATACCCTTGGTCATGTGAGCTTCTCCGAAGCAAGACTATCCGATCGGCTCGGAGTGCACGCTCGACCATTGGAAGTCAACGGGACCATGGCCCCGTCGCCAATGAACAGCATCGAGATCTGAACAGCGGAACGGATCGGCCGCGGGGCTCACGAACGAACGCTAATGCCTTGGCCGAGTGGATCAAACATGAGTGCCGCCTGAAGAAACAAGTTCGGCATTTGTGAAAACTTCGCTAGCCATGTGACGATGATTATCTAGCGGAGAGCGATCCGCCGCCTTACCAGCCCACGATGTTGTAGCCTGGATCCTAGGCAATCTTTGATCATCGAACTCCATGCTCCCTTCATCGGGTAGAGGCGTCGACTTCTCTGATGTCAGGGTAGTAGCGCGAGTGAGTCATGCAGCTCTCCCAATGCAGGCGGGAGGCGCGCGGAAGAACGATCCAGCTGACCTGTGCTGAGCAACATACTCTACGAGACATTCGATACCCGGCACTGAACTTGTCGTACCGCATTCAGCAAAATCGTCCTCAAGTCCGACGTGAGGAAAATCTACTTCTTCCGACGCTTGCAGGAGTGCTTGGTCCTGAACGGACCGCAACACGCTCGCCACTCAGCCGCCCAGCTTCTGATCTACAAGAACAGCCGGTCAGCCGCCTTGTCGAGCCGCAGCCCTTCGGATGCGCTCGCGCCATATAGATGCCCCATCAATTCACCCGATGCGCGGTAGATTTTGGTTCCCTTGAGCTCGTACAGCAACTTGCCCGTGAGGTCGAAAATAGCTGGACCGATCACAAGGCCGACGTGGACCCCCTTACTGTTGTATATGTCGTGTTTCACGCGCGTCCTCCTTGGTCGAGAACCCGCGGCGAATGCTGCGCTCATTCGCTGGCAATAGCGAGGGAAATCGATCAGATTCGCCTTATCGGGGCGGCTTCAGCTCGCCATCACACCAGGCCAACACTTCGGCATTGAGCGGATCTGCGGCGGTCTGCGCTTGATGAACAAGCCCGCATTTCCTGCATCTTAATGTCCAATGCTCGAAGCCGGGTCTTCCTGTCACAACATGCAGCACTTCCATGGTGCCTTGGCACAACGGACACCGCGGCCGTACAGTTTCGCGCGCCGAGAGTTTGTTCGTGAGTTGCGCGTCGGACATGCGACACTCCCTGTTTGTGGCGGGAGCTCAACACTCCACTCACCGATGGATGCCAGTGACTGAGCGGCGATGCCCAATCGCCTTACACCCAAGACGCATTGGCGTGCGTCAAAGAGTGCACAGATGAAGCTGCTATCTCTGTTTCCGGAAGTCAATGCTGCGCAGGATGATGCCCGGCGGCGTGCCCTCGAGCTCGGTCGCTCGGTATTTGTCGTCGGCGCAGGCTTCGATACGCTCGCGCAGCCGTATGAACTGCGCTTCGCGCTGGCTCTCTTTCGCTCGGACGACACCATCCAGCTCATCCATGGCGGAGGTTGAGACCGCGCAAGGAATCTCCCTCTCGCCGTCGAGCATCGAGAACAGGACGACCATCCTGTCGTATTCATAGCCGATGAAGTGACCGGGCGTCAGCGTCATGTCTCCTACTCCTTGCACGTGACGCAGCGACCAACGTCTCAGCCCGGCTCGGTGAGCCGGGTAAAATCCTCAAGGATGGCCGCGACGAGATCGCGATGCCTTGTGTCTTCCGGCGCCAGTCCTGCGGCGTACAGTTTCAGGACGTAGCGCGCCTTGGTGGCCGCCTCCGGCCACGACGCGGCGGGGGACGACAGCAGGTGATGTTCGATCTCGGCTCGACGCTCCCGCAGCTCCCTCGCATGGGTCTCGACCTCGGCCAGGGCACGACGGAGGTCGGTGGCCTTCTGCGCCGCCATGCCGCGGTGACTATCGAGGTCGAGCGGGTCGTCAGACATTGGAGGCGCTTGCATCAATGCGTTGCGCATCGGCGAGATCGACCGAGCCGATCGAGACCATCTCGGTCACAAGCCCGCGCGAACCCTTTGCTGGAACGATGATCATGGTGGCGATGCGCCGAAACACCTCGAATGAGAGTCCCTCGATCGTCTCCTCGTCGGTGATGACGTCGTACTCGCCGGCGGGCAACAGGCGATCGATGCCTCTGATCCGGAAGGGGTGCTTGAAGGTAACGACTTCGCGTCGGGAACGGACGGTCATGCGCGCCTGCCTTTCACGAATGCCTGCGCTGGCGCTGCCTAGAGGGCAGCATGCGCCCGTTCAGCCGCAATAGCTATCGCTTTCTTGCCGAGCGGCGAATGGAAGCGGTTCCTTGTCGCGTGCTGCGTGCTTCTGCCGCGGCCGGCGCCAGGCGCTTTAGCGCTCGCTATCGTCGGATTATCGGCGTACGGTCGGGGATCGCCGCAATCCCCACGGCATTCACCGGTGACTGAGCGCCCGCGCGCGCCCGCCGCAAAGAAGCAGGAGCATTCCTTGCGGCAATTTCGCCTGGCCGAGTGGATCGTGCCCCCCGTCATCGTCCCACTGTTACTTCTTATCCTGGTACTCGCTGCGGCCATCTTCCATGCCTAAAGCACTTTCCAGCGAAGTGGATACGGGTTCGCGCAAGGAAAACGCGGCAAAGCAAAGACGGCGCGCCGGCTCCAAGCGGATACAACTGAAATACTTGGTCGGCGGCAGCTACGAAGGATCTCGCGAAAATCTCGCCCGCATCACGGCAGCGGCCGCGCTAAGGAAGGCGAGGCAGCTTCTGCAACAAGGCTACACGGATGTGAGGATCTGCACCCCACGCGGGCAGGTCCTGTTACCCGACGAATTCGATCGTCTCGAGAAACAGGAGAAGACCGACATCGCCAACGTCGCGCGCAGGGCGGGCCGCTGGTGATCTCCTATTGGCCCAGCGCCGCCCGGTAAGGTCCGTGATGCCTTTAATGTTTCAATCGAGTAGGTTCAAAAATGAATGCGGCTCTGAAAAGCGCTTCAGTTTCTGTACGAACCTCAATTGCGACATCCTCTCGCTCGTCGAGGGGCGGAAGATCCTTAGCTAGGCCGATCAGCGACTTCGCGGCTTCGATCTCGGCCGCCCTCTGATCGGGCAGGTCA
>NZ_JBHMET010000262.1:0-13507 GCF_042430365.1 Bradyrhizobium erythrophlei | reverse complement strand
CCCCTCTTCATCAGGGTAAAGGTCTTGTCCGCTTCGAATGTCGAAATAGTAGCGCGTCATAACGGCTCACGATCAACAGGCGGGAGTGCAACATCTCTCAGTCACCGACGCCTGTGGAACCGCTGCCGATGATGCCTACCAACTCCCAGGTCTTTGCTTGGTTCAAACCGAACTCGCGTAGGCCCTAAACTGAGTTGGACTGCAGATATATCGTCCGGTCATCGAACACACCTTGTATATCCGAAATAAGTGTATAGCCTGATGCAATTCGATTGGCCTTGAGCCTGGTAGATCGGTCGCAGAGACCCTTTTCCAAAGACATCGTCGGATTGAAGAGAATGCAGGCGTGCTTTCGCGCGATGGAAGCGCTTGCGCTTTGGAGAACAGAAAAAATGTCTACAGGCATCGTAAGGCCTCCACCGCCTGGCAGAAGGCCAGCGGGTGAGCTTTGAGATCAAGACCGACCCGAGGCGGGGCACGATCTCGGCCGAGCAACTTTCGCTGGCCTAGATACTCAGTCAGCTTTTGCCGTTTCACGGATGTACTGGAACGGTGATGCGGCCCGCTCCGTCCTCGGATTGAGCGGGCTATTGCGCGCTCGCAACCGACACTCAGTTGTGGGTGAGCGATGCGAGGTACTACCAAGCAGGCATCGAACGGTGCCGCGCTTTGGCTCGGGCCTGTATCCACCGATTGGAGCAACACATTGCAAGTACTTGTCCGCGACAACAACATCGACCAGGCGCTGCGCGTGCTAAAAAAGAAGATGCAACGCGAGGGCGTCTTTAGAGAAATGAAGCGGCGACGTTCCTACGAAAAGCCATCGGAAAAAAGGGCTCGCGAAAAGTCCGAGGCCGTGCGTCGAGCCCGCAAGCTCGCTCGGAAGCAGGCCATAAGAGAAGGCTTGATCCCGGCGCCGCCGAAGAGAGAGCTTCCGGTGCGCAAACCGACATTGCCCGCCACCAGCAGCGCACGGGCGGTTAGGAGTGATTCATAGGACCTTGTGACTTTGGCGGCCGCCGTCGTTCGACAGCGGCGGGGTCCAATTGAGGTGGAGAAGGCCCGAAGGCGAGGAACGTTCTCGTCGTGACGCTGTTGCCTCCGTGAGTTGTATCACTGATGGCGCAGCGAAGGACGGCAATCAAGGCGGCCATCGAGGCAAAAATGGAAACCAGAAGCATCCCGGTCAAGGTCGGGGGCAGCCTTGATCAGGGCGAACTGCAACGCCGCTAGCCAAAGCATCAAAGTCCCGGGATCGTTGGGACCTTTTTCTCTTCTTGCAAAACCTCGTCGATAGCAGCTTTCGTTGTCGGAGGTCTGCAGCTTACCGATCCAGGGCTGACGCAATTTGCGCTAGCGCCCAATGGAGGGAGTGTGAGCAACATGACGCTGCGCCCTTATCGAGAATCCCAGTCTCTTCAAGAACGCCTTTCGGACGAGCACCATCGGCGATGCAGCCAGTCCGATGTCAACCATGACATCACCAAGATGGCGCGAAGGGATGCAACGGCCAGCCGTGCTGCCGACCGACGTGGCCGCGATCTGGCCGTCAAAGCGATGGATGAAGTATCGGACAATTCCGCCAGCCGGGTTGATCGGGCTGATCGCAAGCGTCGCTAGCTTGAAGGTCCAGATGAGTTTCGATCAGCTCGCGTCGATCGCGCCAAGACAGCAAATGATCAAGTGAATCCTTGCTGGTGCGCTTCTGAGATGCAGGCGCCCGGCCGAATGTCAGGTTTGAGCTATCCGGAAGATGGCCAATGAGCGCTTGGCAGTGACACCGGGACCTCCGCTTTCATCACGAAAGCGGGAGTACAACGCTGTCAGTCACCGGTAGATGCCAGAGGAAGGGCGGTGATTTAAGTGAAGCTACATCCAATCCGACCCCTAACGCATGTCAAAAAGTGCACACAAGCCTCTTCGCTGCGATGCAAAAGGAACTATGGGGTTAGCCAAGAGTCGATTCCCATGTTCGGCACGCGCATCGCCAAGAGGCTCATTTGGAAGGCAAACTGCCCCGGGGGTAAGGAGGAAGGAAATGGCTTACACTCATGAGTCGAGGAGCCCCACTCAGGCTCAGCGCGAGGCCCAAAAGGCGTTTCGGGAAGCGGACGCCAAGGCCGCGATATCAGAATACGAACGCGCTCAAACCGCATTTCATGCGAACCGTGAGCGATTGAAGGCGGAGCGATTGGCTCGCGAGGCGGCGGCGAGCGACGAAGCCGCACACAAGCGGAAACCCTGAGAGATGGCGCCCGGCCTCGGCCGAACGGTGCTGTCACTGAACGGAGCGCGGATTAATCGGCCAGCGGGAGACGATCTATCTGTGATCGCCGCCGGGGCTGCGGTGTTCGCAGATCCGATGTTATGGAATTGGCCGAGCGAATCGGACCCGTAAGCGCGCCGATTATCGGTTGGGCTATTTGAGGCAGTCGGGCGGGACACTCCCGCATCAGCCGCTGAACATTAATCACTCGTTAACCCTACGGTCGCCTAATGGGAATCAGAATTCGATTCACCATGTCGACCCACGTGACGCGACCGAAGGCGATGCCTCTTTAGGCCCATCTTACTTTTCGTTCGTTTGCCGGGCTGGCGGTTCGCGTTGCGACTGTCCTACGCGGAGCAAACGATGTTCGGAAGGCACGATTCAGTGGACAATCTCAGCCGCAATCTCGATCGCGCGCGAGGAAAACGCGACGCACTTGCGTCCGATGTCACGACACTGACGGCTCATATCGCCGAAATCGAAGCCCGCCTTTCTGAAGAAAGAAGCCGGCGGGAACGTGATCACGTTTTAGGCCAAATCGAAGCGATAAAAGAGCGAATCAAACAAACTGCCAGCGCGCTCACGCCCGTCATCAATGAACTCTGCGAGGCGACCGAGATGGCGGCGGCAGTCGTGCCCGAAGCTCGCGAGCTCAATAGCTTTCTATTATCGGTAGCGACCGAAGTCGATACCGTAATCGATCCGCTATTGCGCGAACTGGACCAACGCGCCGACGCGGTACGCGCCGCCCACCCTGCCCCAGATCGCCCGTGTTTAGCCAATGAGGCGCCGACCGAGCTACCAAAGGATGATAATCCTCGCCTACTTCGTTTTCCAATATGGTGGAGGAGTCTGATCAGTACTCGCGTGCAGAAGTTTTTCCGCTCTTCGGTGATGAAGAAGGGGGCAGACCAAACCGGAGAGCCGAGTTGCGTCCGCGCGCAGCTTTGACGGTGGACCGCTCGAAGTTGCCTCGGAGCGAGCCACACTTTTGAAACGATTTGCTGTGGTTCTTATGACGACTTAGTCGGCCTTGCGGCACAGGAAGGCCCGGGATATCGAGGCTGTTTTCCTCGATCGAATTGCGCACAGCAGAGGAGCGGCCGTGCGGATCGAGGCCCTGCGGAGCCGCATGGCGCGCATGTTCCGAAATCGGCTTGGACGGTCGTCATTCGGGGTGACGGGTCATCGGGCGGAGCGGCGAATTCTCTAGTCGCGTCAGCGGTGCACTACGCTCAATCCGGTCGGCGATGCGACGACTGTCGTCGCGCAGCCTGCCGGCGAGTTCGGCGAAAAAGGGTTGCGGTTGGCGCGCCGGGCCAAGATTATCGATACCGGTCGCCACCACCGAGACGCGAACGGTACCTTCCAGGCGCTCATCAAAAGTGGCGCCGACGATGATGTTGGCATCCTGGTCGGCCTCTTCGCGAATGCGGGTAGCAGCTTCATCGACCTCGAACAGCGTCAGATCCTTGCCGCCGGTGATGGAGATTATGAGACCACTGGCGCGCTTGATCGAGGGATCCTCGATCAATGGATTGGAAATCGCGGCCACCGCGGCGGTGAGCACGCGCTTCTCGCCAGAGGCCTCGCCCCTGCCCATCATGGCTTTACCCTTCTCGCGCATTACGGAAAGGACGTCGGCAAAATCGAGATTGATCAGACCTTCCTTGACTATGAGGTCGCTGATGCACGCCACACCCGAATAAAGCACTTGATCGGCCAGGGCGAAGGCATCAGCGAACGTCGTCTTCTCGTTGGCTACCCGGAACAGGTTCTGGTTTGGGATGATCAGCAGGGTGTCAACCGCCTTCAGCAGTTCCGCAATGCCTGCTTCGGCAAAGCGCATGCGGCGCTGGCCCTCGAACTGGAATGGCTTGGTGACTACACCAATAGTAAGAATGCCAAGCTCACGCGCAATCTTGGCTATAACAGGCGCCGCCCCGGTACCCGTACCGCCGCCCATACCGGCAGTAACGAACACCATGTGTGCACCGGTCAAATGATCGCGAATTGCATCGATTGCCTCTTCGGCGGCAGCGCGGCCTAATTCGGGTTGCGAGCCGGCGCCAAGGCCTTTAGTCACCTGGGCGCCCATCTGGACGACACGCTTGGCCATCGACATGGTGAGCGCCTGTGCGTCGGTATTCGCGACGATGAAGTCGACGCCTTGCAGGCCGGCCGCGATCATGTTGTTGACGGCATTGCCGCCGGCGCCACCGACCCCAAACACTACAATGCGCGCTTTCATCTCGCGAATATCGGTGATGCTGGTCATCTTTGCCTCACGATTGCTCCGGTTTGCCTCTCGATTGCTCTGACAAGCTGCGGCATGGGACGACACGGATTTCTACCTACAACCCTAGCGGTCTGCTTCCACTATTGCCGTCGCGGCTGGTGGCCACGGTCTCGTTAGTTGCCAGCAGCTACTCACCCATCAGCCGATCGGCACGCTCGCGCCCGCCTAAAAATCTCACCAGAGGCCGCTCGCTCGATTACCAAGCGGCTCCGGTTGCCGCGCGCTCCGCCCTACGTGGGCCGGCAAGGGAATGTCTGTTCGCACTACGCGCTCCAACTCGCGATACCGAGGATTGAGGAAGACTTAGAGGCTTCTGCTCTTCTTCAAATGTGAGCCAATCGCCCGATAGTGTTCCTCGTCGTCGCCCCTCTGATCGTACGTCCCTATCTTTCTTAAACATGCCGTTGGAAGCGTAGCGCGGTCTGACCACCCTGCCGATTTGTGCACGGCGAGCAGAGCGATTAGGCCGTCGCTGCTCGTCGATGACAATAAGCGCTCTGGTTCTCTCCGAGCAATCTGGTGCGGATAGCTTCCTCGATGAGCGAGAGGGCGTGATCCAATTCGCGGGCCCTGCTCTCCGCGTTCTTCGCACGCAACTCCGCAGCAGACAACTTGGCTTCGGCGGAAGAGATACGCGATTCAGCGAGATACAACGCGCTTTCGGCAGCTTCCATGCGTTTTTCGGCCTGGCGAAGTCTTTCAGCTGCGTTCCGACAAAGACTCTGGGCGCGGGTTTCCGTTTGGCGCGCTTGATCTTGCAGATTACCGACAACCTCGGCGGCTTGGTAAACAAGATCCAGCGCCGAGTGACCACCATCGTTCGCTCGTGCGGAGGTCTGTCCTTGCGGGAAATTCAGGACGTTCCCGCTATCTTGGGGTTCCTGATTTTCCTCCGTGATTTGGATGCATTCTCTGAGCCAGTGAGGGAGTGCCATTTCGCACCTCCTAAAAAAAGCGTTGAGATTCGAAAATTAGAGTGCGCTTTGGTAAACAGGTGGTTAATGGACTGATCCGTGAAGATAAGGCCAATCATCGGGCTGCCGCTGATGGCGCGAAGCGGGCTCTTGCCGGAGCATCAATGTAGGCTGAGGGTCGCACTCGGAACTGCCCTATCGCACAAATCTAGCGTGCATTTGGTGCGAAAGGCCGACTTCGGCTCGGGTGGCGGCCATGGCCTGCGGGCTTCTGTTCGCCAATCAGATGTTATGGAAGGATCGGCCGGAGGCCCAGCGGCGGTCTGGCTGAGGCGCATACGGAAACAGCAAAGAACCAATCTAAATTCCGCTTCACTCCATAAGCAGGCCTGTTGATGAGCTCCGCTTTTGACCCCGCACGGATGTTGGCTCGCGTTGCTTTGGCCTGTGAGGATGATCCCGGCTTAGCCTGGTCGTCCGTTGTTGAGCTGGGCCGGAAAAACCACTTTGCGCCTTGAGCGACGCGCCGAGCGAGGAGCGCCGCCGCCAGCTCGAGGCCGGCGACGCCGCGGCGATGCCCGCTCTCGCGGTGGTGGTCGGCGCGCAGGCCGATGATGCGCTCGCCAGCTTCCACCTGAAGCGGCTGCTTAAAGGCGCCAAAGGCGTCCGCATTCAACTGGAATAACAAGATCTGGAGGTGACCGCGCGATTTGCGCCCGCAAATTGCCGATTCATTCCCGCCGCGCTCCAGTGTTCGAGGCGGAGCGGCCGTGCATGCGCGGATGGTATCGAGCGGCTGGCCTGTTTTGGCGGCGCCGCCCCCCGTTCTGCGTGTTGTTGGTCGTGTCGACGGGCTTGCGCTGGCCAGGGTCCATCCGATGCACGGCGGCAGCCTGCCCGCGGACATCCTGCAAGGACTACGCGACGGCCTTGAGGACCCAACCTTTACGTTCGACGACAGACTCTTTGGCCGGCATGTTCCCGACGGGGCATAGGCGTCTTGGGGAGCGTCTAGTTCGAGCACCATTCCGATCCTTAATGATTGATGATTGGGATTGGCAAAAGAAGCGTTAAGCGCCATGCCCGATTTTCGACGGTCGCGCATAGCGCGCTTTAAAATCACCGCGCTATATTGATCGGGGAGTTTGGCTACTGAGGGTTTGGGGGCAAATATGACAACCTCTACCGCCTGGCAGGCAGAAGTTGGAATACCCTCGCGAATGAGGTTGGCGGCGACTGCAAAGCGGGCACTCCGAGCTGACCTTCTGCGACGCTTTGCGGGCGACGAGACCGGCAGCTACGCCATCGTCATCGCCGTCGTGATGCCGGTCCTGGTCGGGACCGCGGGCCTCGGCACCGAGGTCGCGTGGTGGTTCTACAAGCACAAGAACATGCTGAGCGCCGCCGACTCGGCGGCCGTGAGCGCCGCCACCGCCGGCACCAACCTCACGACCGAGGCCAATGCCATCACGACGTTCTACGGCTACGCCAACGGGGTCAATAACGTCACCGTCACGGTGAACCAGCCGCCGACCAAGGGAAGCTTCACCTCGAGCTCTCAGGCCGTCGAAGTCATCATCACCCAGCCGCAACCGCGACTCATGTCGGCGTTGTTCGGCACAGGAACGGTGCCCGTCACGGTCCGTGCCGTCGCACTGCCTAATATGGGAAGGGGCTGCGTGCTGGCACTCGACCCGACCGCCAATCCAGCCGTGACAGTGTCGGGCAACACCCAGCTCAACCTGATCAATTGCAATCTTTATGACAACTCCACCGGCAGTTCGGCGCTCAACGTGAGCGGGGGGGCCACGATATCTGCGAACATGGTTGGCGTCGTCGGCGGCGTTTCGGGCGCCAGCAGCATCACAGCGACCAACGGCATTCGAACCGGCATCAGGGCGATCGCCGATCCCTATGCCAACGTGACGCCCACAATGCCCACGTGGTGCGACTATTCGAGGAAGTTCAACGTGACGTCGTCGACCACCCTCAGTCCTGGCAGCTATTGCGGGGACATATCGGTGACCGGAGGCGCCACCCTAACGCTCAATCCCGGGATCTATTATTTCAACGGCGCCAATCTGTCGGTGGCCGGCAACTCCACCATCACGGGAAATGGCGTCACGCTGGTGTTTACCGGCTCCGGCAGCAACTGGGGTTCGGCGAATATCGGAAGCAACGCCAATGTCAGCCTCACCGCGCCAACGACCGGACCGACCGCAGGTATCGCGATCTACGGCGACCGGAAGATGCCGGGGGGCACGGCCTTCAATTTGACGGGCGGCGGCACGCAGAACCTGCAGGGTGCGGTCTACCTGCCGAAGGGTGCGTTGAGCTTCAGCGGCGGCAATGGCACGAGCGCGACGTGTACGCAAATCATCGCCGACACGGTCGCGATCACCGGAAGTTCGAATGTCCAGGTCAATTGCGCTGCCATGGGCGGTAACGCCATCGGCACGCTGACAGCGCAACTTGTCGAATAAGTCGGGGGAGCAAGATGAAACGGGGCGATGCAAGGGGTCGATGCCGTCCGCGGATGTATGGCCTTTCGGGCGGTGTGTTCGGGAAATTCCGGCGTGACGCGCGCGGTGCCGCGGCGATCGAATTCGGCGTCCTGGTGCCGGTCCTGGCGCTGATGGTGGTGTCGGTGACCGACATCGGCCTTGCGATCTATCGCAAGATGCAGGTGGAGAACGCCGCCCAGGCGGGTGTCGAATATGCCATCGCGCACGGCTTCGACACCAATGCGATCTCGGCTGCCGTGGTCAGCGCGACGAATTCAAACGCGATCAGCGCGTCACCCGCGCCGGTCAAGTATTGCGGCTGCGCGACAACATCCGGAGTGAGCAGCATGACCTGCGGCGCGACGTGCCCGGGCGGCGGATCGGCGGGGACGTATACCACCGTATCCGCGCAGGCAACCTACTGGACCATCATCAACTATCAGGTGGTTCCGACCAGCTATGGGTACAGCACCCAATCGACGGTGAGGTTGCAGTGAAGCTCGCGGCATTATGGCGCGATCGCCGCGGGGCCTCCGCGCTCGAATTCGGCCTGATCGCACCGCTGTTCTTCGCATTTCTGTTCGGCATCATCGAGGTCGGCATGTTGCTGTGGACCCAGGCGGGCATGCAGCACGGCGTCGAGCTCGCCGCGCGCTGCGCCACGGTGAACGCCACGCTTTGTCCGACGAGCAACCCGAACGCGATCACCACCTACGCCAGTCAGCAGGCGTTCGGTCTGAACTTGCCGTTCTCGACGTTCAGCTACGCCGCTCCGGCCTGCGGCAATCAGGTGAGCGCGAGCTATCAGTTCCAGTTTCCCCCGATCCTCAATCTGGCGCCGCTCACGTTGACGGCACTGGCCTGCTTTCCCGCCTGAACGCAGGCCCCGGCATCGTCCGCCGGAAGCAGTTCGCCGTCGAGGATGCAGCCCCCGTTGCGCTGCGGTTAACACCAATGTCTGCAGCAGCACTACCACTCAGAGTTATGCCGCGGGCCGCGCGTTGGGGTTGATCGTTCCCGTCTCATCTTTCACTGTGACAAACCCAAGCTGCGGCAGTCAGGTATCTGTCAGTTACGCCTTCAATTCCCTCGTTCCAATGATTCCCCTCTCGGTCACGCTCACGGCTCGGTCATGTCATACGTGAACGTGCAAGACCGACCACGGTTGGAAGCGCCTGGTCCTGACCCATTGCTACCCTCGTAAGCTGATCAAATGTCCGCTTCACATCCACGAGCGGATTCGCAAATGAGAAATTATGGAAGACGTCGGTCAGCGGCCTATTAGTCGCAGATGCCCACGCCAGACACATGTCGGTCCTGTCCCCAGAAGCAGACATGACAGCTGTTTGCGAGCATACCCGCTGTGGGCCAACTCCGGACATCCTGGGAGCCACAGTCGTCGCCTCCGGATGGGACGCCAATCGGGTCGTGGCGGCGTACTGCCGAGTCGCGGGGCCGGTCAGTCACGCTGACTTGCTATATCAGTCGGCCGGAGTGAGTCTGCCGACACCGGGTCCGGTCTTCAGCCTTCAGGCTCTAACCAATCTGAGACATGGTGCATTTTTGATGCTGTTTCTCAGGCGTGTCAGGTCGCGTATAATCTAGTTGCCCTTGAAACGGGACAGCCGAAATCGCCGTCCGGGGCGAACGAGCAGTAACTGATGCCATCGGCAGGCACGCTCTCTTAAGAGGCCGACGCTTTTTTCGGTTCGCACCACCGCCTAATGAGTTTTTAGAGAGAGTTCTCTCTCTGATCATCAGAGGACATTGAGATGTTAGCCACCGATCTAACGAAATTTATCGAGCAGGATCATCTGGCTTTGGATGCCTTCGTGAAGGGTGATCCTGAGCCTTTGAAAAGCCTCTACTCGCGTCGGGATGACGTCATTATCGCCAATCCGTTCGGACCGCCGGCGAAGGGGTGGAGACAGGCAGCCGAGACCATGGAGCGGGCCGCCACCAACTACCGGGAGGGCGAGGCCACTGGCTTTGAGCGCATCTCCGAGTACGCGACGGCGGACTTGGGGTACATCATCGAGGTGGAGCGGTTCCGATCCAAGGTCGGTGGTGACGACAAACTGGTGCCGATTGCGCTTCGGGTCACCACCATATTCCGGCGAGAGGAGGAAGCGTGGAGGATCGTCCTTCGTCATGCCGATCCGATAACCTCAGCGCGCCCGCCAGCGTCCATTGTCGGGGAGTAGCGGCGAAGCAATTCATCGCTCGCCCGGCCACCATGTCGATGGCGGATCGCTTGCCGAAATCTTTGTACACAGAAGCGCGACAAAGGCGGCTGCGCTTGTAGGGATAGCCCCGCACTTCCGAGCGGTCCTTGCAGCGCATGTACCGCTCCAACTCATGGATCGGCGTCCCCCCAGAGAGGTCCGTATGCCAGGACGGAATCCGCGGCCATCTTCGTTTGTGGGATGTCGGCTCGGGGTCAAAATGCGAAACACTCACGCTGAGCACAACAGGTCCGCTCTTACCCCAATCGCGGACGCATAGCCGGACACGGATTTTCGTCGCTACGGGCCAGAAGGCGACATTCCCCGAGCAGCTGTGCATCTGAAGCTCGCGCCCTTAAACCGCGACTGCCCTTGGTCGCCGAAGTAATCATAACCAGTTGTCTTCGATAAAGCACCAGACTAGCCCGCAAGTGAGCGCCAGGCCGGCCAGCAGTTTATGCGGACTGATGATCAGGATACCAGGTACGGGCATCGCCAGGTAGGACAGCAGAAGCCAGATAGCGATGGTGGCGGCGGGTACGAAAACGATCGCCTCGACTCTCTTGAATCCCAGAAGACGGTCCGGCAGCCAAAACACGGCGACGATCGCAAGCCCGACGGCTCCGATCATCAGCAGCAAGTATAGGCCATATGCCACGATAACGGCGAACGTGTGCATGCGTCGGATCCGGTGAAGATCGCACGTCGTGATCGTGATTGCGCCCGGTTAACGGCGCGTGCATGCCGGCCCATGGCTCGGGGCTGACCTTCGCCTTCGGCGCCGTTTCGGTAAACCTTGATCAGATCCGGAAGCGGCCTGTTTACTTTCCGGTCAAGCAACGAGCCGAGCACAATGCTTGCTTCAGCCGATGAGAGGGAACGGCGCGAAATCAGTGCGAGGGCCGTCGCCCAAAAGACATAGGCCGCAGGGCATCGACGAGAGTCGTTCGAAGTCAGCTCCGGGTCATTCGCGTCGATTGGGTAGGGCTGTGGCCACGTCCGGTTTAGCTCGGGGAGCCGACGGTAAAGTCAGCACCGAGGTTCGACGCGAAGGGGCCAGCAACGGAAGTGGGGGGCGAGTGACAGACCCTATTAGGCTGGCAGATCGCGGCCGAATATCTGACCGTAATCGACAATCGGTGCGTAAGTGGCGTCCAAGAGCGCTACCATGTTCGCTGCATCGCACGCGACATCGGGTTGACGGGACCTGCGGCGGCGCGATCTTCGCCCCCCGCCTTGCTGCCCGGTACCGGAAACGCATAGCCCAAAATGGTCTTGATGACCCAGCGGTCGGAGGCGGGCGTCAGTCCGTAGCCGACGCCGAAATTCACATCGATCACGCCGAGCTTGAAATCTGTCACGGCAAACAGCGTATGCTCCTGTTCGGCAAACGCCTTGAAGTCGCCGATCTTGCCCCAATCGGAATAATATTCGAAACCCACGTCGAGATCGGGGCCGAGCTTTCGCGCCACGCGCGCGGCCGGCGCGAAATGCGTCTCGCCGAATCGTCCGAAGCCGATATCTACGATCGGGTTGACGATGAGTTCGTACTCGGAATTGCGCGCGCCGATGATGGGGCGGATTTCCATGGCAAAGCGCGTCTGCGCAAAGGGCGGCGTCTGGTTTGAGAATTCGAAATTGACGCCGTAAAAGAAGTCGCGCTGCTCGGCGTGCGGAGAAACGAACAGCGTTCTGAGCTTGAATGCGTTGGAGTAGAATTTTTCGTCTCTCACCGCAAACGGCAGATAGAGCCCGATCTCCCACCAGTCGGTGAGGCCATAAGCAAATTCGGGCGTGCCGTTGAGGCTGTTCTGGGAGATCAGCCCGCCGGGAAACGGTGGATCCTTTACCCCGAGCGGGATGTAATTGAGATGTTGCTGAATGGTGAACTGGCCGACTTCGGCGATGCCAGCGTTGTAGACTTGGATCTCGTCGGTTGCCTTCGCCCGGCCTGCCAGCGCGAGCGACAGTGCCGCGCTGCAAAAGACGATGCGCCATGACAGGCTATTGCGATCTGTCGTCATCGGCGCAGCCACGCTAAGCCGCCCCGATCAAAATGCCGATCCCGAGCACGATGGCACCGCCGAGCACGATCTGGAAGACCGCCTGCAGGAACGGCGTATCCATGTAGCGGGCGCGGATATAGGCGATTGCCCACAGTTCGAAGAACACCACGGCGCAGGCGATTACGGTCGCGATCCAGAATGCGTCGGGCCAAGCATCCGGAACGAGATAGGGCATGGTGTGGCCGAGACCGCCGATCGTGGTCATCAGCCCGCAGGTCAAGCCGCGCAGCCAGGGCGAACCGCGCCCGGTCAGCGAACCGTCGTCGGACAAGGCTTCCGCAAAACCCATGCTGATGCCGGCGCCGATGGAAGCGGCAAGTCCCACCAGAAAAGTCTGCCAGTTGTGATGCGTGGCAAACGCCGCGGCGAACAGCGGCGCCAGTGTCGACACCGATCCGTCCATCAATCCGGCGAGTCCCGGCTGCACATATTGCAGGATGAACACGCGCCTGCGCGTGCGGTCTTCGGCTTTGCGGACGTCCGGACTGAGAATCTCGTCGGTCAATTTGACCGCGGTCTTTTCGTGGCCTTTTTCGGCTTCCGCAAGATCGCCGAGCAGGCGGCGCACCGCGACATCCTGCGCCTGCTCGGCCGCCTTGATGTAGAACCGCTCGGCCTCGAACTCCATCGTCTCGGCCTCCTTGCGGATGGTGTCGAGCGGCAGGTTCTTGGTCAGCCAGACCGGACGGCGGCGTAAAAATCCCTTGACGTCCTCACGCCGGATCGGCGGCAAATTTGGGCCGAAACGTTGTTGGTACAACTCAAGCAGCTTGTGCCGATGGCCGCGCTCTTCCTCGGCCATCTCCTCGAAGAGTTTTGCGGAATCCGGGTAGCGTTCCTTCAGGTCTTCGGCGAAGGTCATGTAGATGCGGCTGTCTTCCTCCTCCGCGGATATCGCGACCGCCAGCACCTGGCGCTCGGTCAAATCGGCAAAATTCTTCATGAGGACTTCCCGAAAGTAATTTAGAACGATTCTAAATCTCTATATCGATTCGGGCACGTGGGGTCAAATTGGTCGCGCTTAATCGCCGCGGTTGCTGCCAGAGCCCTTCGGCGTCATTTGAATCGGGAACTCGGAGTGAGCTTGTCGGGAGAGATGCAGCAATGGCCGCGCGGCCTTCATAGACGAAGGCCAGCGACATTTTTCTACAGCGGATCCAATTTTGTGAAGTCCGCTAGACTGTATGTCCCCTCCACAAAATGAGGCGACTCACCCTCGATGTTGCAACG
>NZ_JBHMET010000261.1:0-986 GCF_042430365.1 Bradyrhizobium erythrophlei | reverse complement strand
GGAAGCGCAGCTGTTCCGCGGCCACCCGGAAGTCGTTGACGCCGACCTCGCGGACTACTTCGGGAGCATTCCACATGCCGAGCTATTGAAATCGGTAGCGCGCCGAGTTGTTGATCGGCGCGTGCTGCATCTGATCAAGATGTGGCTGGAGTGTCCCGTGGAAGAAACCGACGATCGAGGAAGGAAGAAACGGACGACCGAGGCACGGGACAAGCGGCGAGGTATCCCGCAAGGCTCACCGATCTCACCGCTGCTGGCAAACCTGTACATGCGCC
Source organism: Bradyrhizobium erythrophlei (assembly GCF_042430365.1). GTDB lineage: Bacteria > Pseudomonadota > Alphaproteobacteria > Rhizobiales > Xanthobacteraceae > Bradyrhizobium > Bradyrhizobium erythrophlei. Next base: position 711 of record NZ_JBHMET010000261.1, on the reverse strand, counting down.
GGTTTGTGCTGGGATGGAAGATGCTCGGGCTAGAGCGAAGCCTCGGCTCTCGCATCGTGACCTATGCCGACGATCTCGTAATCCTGTGCAGGCGGGGCAAAGCTGAAGAGGCCTTGCGACAACTGCGCAGGATCATGGGAAGGCTGAAGCTGATGGTCAACGAGGAGAAGACACGAATCTGCAGGGTACCGGAAGGAGAGTTCGACTTCCTGGGTTACACGTTCGGGCGGATGTACTCAGCGAAAACCGGCCAGGCGCGCCTGGGGTACCGGCCATCGCGCAAGAGCATCAAACGCGTGATCGAAAGCATTCACGCGCTCACCGCCCGATCAGGAACTTGGCAAGGGACCACGGAGCTCGTAGGCCAGTTGAACCGCACGTTGCGCGGATGGGCGAACTACTTCAAAGTAGGCACCGTCACCAAAGCGTATCGGGCGCTCGACAACTACGCGGCTGCGCGGTTGCGCCGGTGGTTGCGCTTCAAGCACAAGGTCAGGCGACGCAGGGGCGGGACCTATCCACTCTCGCACCTCTACGGGTACTTCGGGCTCGTACGCCTAACCGCGCTTGGGCGCGACATGCCGTGGGCGAAGGCTTGAAGTCTTGTCCGAGAGCCGGATGCGGGAAATCTGCCTGTCCGGTTCGATGAGCGTTGCGCCTTGCAAGCGCGTTGAAGTCTGCCGTCTGCGATGACGGCCGCGGCAAAGCCTA
>NZ_JBHMET010000260.1:0-1935 GCF_042430365.1 Bradyrhizobium erythrophlei | reverse complement strand
TAGCGGACCTCCAAGGTGACGCACGCTCATTCGCTCCCGCAATTGTCGCTCACGGGTCCTCTGCAAAGTGCTAGACTTTTCCCTGTCTACCGCCGTGGCAAGTCTGGCCGTTCGGAGAGCGTTGTGACCGAGCAACAGGTTCAAAGGCGACTGGCGGCGATCTTGGCTGCCGACGTGGTTGGTTACTCTGCGTTGATGCAACGCGCTGAGGAGGCCACCTACGCCGAGTTCGAGCGGCTGAAGCGGGAAGTAATCGAGCCTGGCCTCTCCCGCCACGACGGGCGACTGATCAAGACCACGGGTGACGGCGCGTTGGCCGAGTTCGCAAGTCCGTCGGCTGCGGTGCGATGCGCGGTGGAGATACAGGAAAGCATCGCATCAGGTCGAAGCTCCCTTAAGCTGCGCATTGGGGTCAATCTCGGCGAGGTTATCGTCGGGGCTGACGGCGATCTATTCGGCGATGGGATCAACATCGCGGTCCGGCTGGAGGGGGTCGCCGATCCCGGCGGCATCCTGATGTCCGAGAAGGTGTACAGCGAGGTCGAGGGCAAGCTGGAAGTTGGCTTCGAGGACCGGGGCGACCAGCAGCTCAAGAACATCTCCAAGCCGGTCCGCGCATTTGCTGTACGCGCGGGAGCGCATGGCACGCTGATCGATAGGCTAAGTGCGGCCCCGCCACTCCCGGACAGGCCCTCAATCGCCGTACTTCCGTTTGAGAACATGTCCGGCGATCCCGAGCAGGAGTATTTTGCGGACGGGATGGTTGAGGAGATCACTACGGCGCTTTCGCGGTTCAAGTGGTTGTTCGTGATCGCCCGCAATTCCAGCTTTACCTACAGGGGCAAGGCGGTGAACGTGAAGCAGGTCGGACGCGAGCTTGGCGTCCGCTATGTCCTTGAGGGGTCTGTGCGCAAGGCCTCAGGGAAAGTTCGCATTGCAGGGCAGTTGATCGACGCGATTACAGGGGCGCACATCTGGGCGGATCAGTTCGAGCGCGACTTGACAGACGTTTTCGCGCTTCAGGACGAAGTGACGGTCGCCGTCGTCTCGGCCATTCAGCCAAAGATTATTCAAACAGAAATCGCATTGGCGGCGCGGCGACCGGAGAACCTCACTGCGTATGATTATTATCTCCGCGCTCTGCCGCAGTCTTACCTGGCGACCCGCGAAGGGTTGGCCGAGGCGATCAGGTTGGCTCACCGCGCCTTGGAACTGCACCCTCGGTTCGGCGGTGCCGCGACTCTGGCAGGTCTCTGTCACATGCGAAACGTCCTTTTCAACTATGCTGACGATCCCCAATTCGACCGCAGGGAAGCCGTTCGGCTTTCTCGCTTGGCATTGAGCCTCGACGATAGTGATCCAGACACGTTAGCAGCGGCTGCTGTAATCTCGGCGTTCATGGTCGGCGATATTGAAAGTGCGCCCGAAATGGCAGACCGGGCGGTCGCGCTCAATCCCAATTCATTTGGCGCATGGTCCGCCAGAGGCTGGGTCTGTAGAGCTGCGGGGCTACCGCAGGAAGCGGTCCAGAGCTTCGAACGTGCCATTCGCATGAACCCGATAGACCCGCTGCTACATCCGTCGTTTGTCGGGATGGGCATAGCCTTGATCGAGCTTCGTCGCTTTGACGAGGCCATCGTCGCAGGCAAGAAAGCCCAACGCCAGAAATCCTCCTATTGGCCAGCTTACTGCGGTCTCGCGTCCGCTTTCGCCCATATCGGGCGCGAGGCTGAGGCCCGTGAGGCGGTGGCGCGTCTGCTTGAGTTCGATCCCGCCTTTACAATATCAGCGTTCATCGCGCGGGGCGGGCAATCAAACGCGAAGCTGTTGATCGAGGGGCTTCGGAAAGCGGGGTTGCCCGAGTAGCTCTCCAACTGCGATGAGGTGATGGAAGAGCGGTTAATTTGCTGCGGTGCATAAGTCAGCTTCTGGCCC
>NZ_JBHMET010000259.1:44666-102981 GCF_042430365.1 Bradyrhizobium erythrophlei | reverse complement strand
CCTGAACTTCTTCGCCGCTGCCGGTTATGATCGCGTCTGATCAGAATCTGCTCTAGCCGCTGGTTGCTCTCGAGGTCGCGGAACACCGGAAGCACCTTCTCGTAGCTCCAGCCGCGGCATCCCATCTGCGCCCACGTATCGTAGTCCTGCCGCGAGCCGCGGATGTAGACCATCGCATTCACAGAGCTGCCGCCGCCGAGCACATGCCCCTGGGGCACGATCGACGGGCGTCCGTTCAGGCCCTTTTCAGGCTCGGAGGCGTAGACCAGCGCGTCGCGTCCCTTCTCGAGCACCTTGAAGAACGTCGCCGGGATGTGGATGTACTTGTCGGTGTCGCGCTGCCCGCTCTCGACGAGCAGAACGCGATGGTTCGGATCTTCCGACAGCCGCGAGGCGAGGACGCAGCCCGCCGAGCCGCCGCCGGCGACGATGTAGTCGTATTCCTGCATGTCCCCTCCCGCGAGGCGCGCACGACCGTCGCGATCTCGTCGCTTGCTCAGACAAACACGGTCTGGACGGTCGTGAATTCCTTCAGCCCGTCGACGCCGAACTCGACGCCGAAGCCCGACTGCTTGACGCCGCCAAACGGCGCGTTGGGTTGGATGGCACCATGCTTGTTGATCCACACCGAGCCGGCCTCGATGCGCTGCGCGACCGATCGCGCGCGTCCGAGATCTGAGCCCCAAACCGAGCCGCCGAGGCCCATCGAGCTTGCATTGGCCTTGGCGATGGCGTCCTCGACATCGGTGTAGCGGATGATCGGCAGCGCCGGGCCGAACTGCTCCTCATCCACCAGCCTGCAACCGTGATCGACGTCGGCGACAAGCGTCACGGGGTAGAAGTAGCCGGGGCCATCGGCAGGCGTGCCGCCGATCAAGACGCGCCCGCCCTTGTCGCGCGCTTCCTGGACAAAGGTTGAGACGATGTCGAGCTGCCGGCGGTTCTGCACCGGGCCGAGCGTCGAGGTCTCCGACAGGCCGTCACCGACGACGACCTGCTTCGCATAGGCCGTGAGCTCGCGACAGACCTCATCATAACGGCTGTCATGGACATAGAGCCGCTTCAGCGCGGCGCAGGTCTGGCCGCCATTGATGAAGGCGCCCCAGAACAGCCCCTCGACGATCTTCTTCGGCTCGGCGTCGGGCAGGACAATTCCGGCGTCATTGCCGCCAAGCTCGAGCGTCAGGCGCTTCAAGGTGCCGGCGGCGTTCTGCATGATCTTGCGGCCGGTCGCGGTCGAACCCGTGAAGGTGACCTTGCCAATGCCGGGATGCGCCGACATCAGACTGCCGATCTCGTTCTCGCCGGTGACGACATTCACGACCCCCGGCGGCAGTTTTTCATTGAGCAGCTCGACAAGACGGATCGTGCTGAGCGGGGTCAACGGCGAAGGCTTGATCACCACCGTGTTGCCGGCGCGGATTGCCGGAATGATGTGCCAGCATGCGATCATCACCGGCCAGTTCCACGGCGTGATCGAACCGACCACCCCGATCGGCTTGCGATGCAGCTCGACGCGTCCCTCGGCGCCGTCCTGCAGGACCTCGACCGGAAGCGACAGCCCGCTGGTGTAGCGCGTCCAGGCGACGGCGCCGCCGATCTCGAACCGCGAGCCGAGGCCGTTCAGCGGCTTGCCCTGTTCGAGCGTCAACAGCCGCGCCAGTTCCTCGGCATGCGCCTCGATCGTATCGCCGGTCGTACGGCAGGCATCGGCCCGATCGGAATCGGACACGTCCGTCCATGTCACGAAGGCTTTGGCGGCGGCCGCCACCGCGGCATCGAGATGCTTCGCCGTGGCCAGCGGCATCGCGCCGACGACGCCTCCGGTCGAGGGATTGATCACGTTCTGAAAGCCCTCGGTCTCGATCTTGCGACCGCCGATAAGCAGGGTCCAGCGCTGCATGCAAACGTCTCCTAACCGCAACCGGTGCGGTTCAGCAAAGACGATTGCCCGTCGTCTGTCTTGGAAACGAGCGCGGCCTCAATTGGACAGAAGCGCGACTATCTGCGCACGACGTCGGTCGGCGAGCAGGCGAACGCCTTCTTGAAGCAGCGGTTGAAATAGGAGATGTCGTTGAAGCCGGAGGAATAGGCGATCTCGGCGATGGTGCCGCCGTCCAAACCGCGCTGCTTCTCGACCAGGCGGTCCTTGGCGAGATGCAGGCGGCGATCGCGGATGAAGCTCGTCACCGTCGTCCCCACCGCGCTGAAATCCTCCTGCAGCGTGCGCATCGAGACGCCGAGGCGATTGGCGAGCCATTGCGGCGTCAGCCATTCGGCGGTGAGGTGGCGGTCGACCAGCGCCTGCGCGAATTCAAGGCGGCCCGACGCGCGCTCCTTCGGGCACAGCGGCACCTCCGGCCCGTCGGCGGCGAAAGCCTGTCGCGTTGCCTGCAGCAGCAATTGCCGCAATTCGCCCGATCGCTTGTGACCGGACGGCATCTGCAACATCTTGGCGACCAGCGCCCGCAGCATCGTCGGCATCGGATCCTCGGCGCCAAGCCGCCGCGAGACCTCGAAATCGTTCGGCTTCTCCGACAGCAGCAATTGCCGCGGCAGGTGCACCGACAAATGATTGCTGAACTGGCCGTTGAAGAAGAAGTTCGACGGCAGGGAGGAATCGACCAAGATGCAGTCCCCCGGCGAGATGATGCTCTGATGGCCCTGCTGCTCGACCCCGCACACGCCCTGAAGCTGAACCAGGAGGAAGAAGTGCTCGCCATAGTCCTGGCGAATGTCGCGCTCGACGCGCCGTACGACCTCGACATCGGTGGCGACCTGGACGATCTCCATCCCGGCGCCGTCGCGCAACACGACCCCGCCATGAACGAGGTTGCGCTCTTCCCAACTGAACGGAGTGAACCGTCCGCAGACGGACCGGAGCTTGTCCCTCCACTCCTCCAACGGAGCCTGACCCCAGACCTCGGGAGTCCAGCTGCTAAACTCCTGGAGCTGCACGCGGCTCCTCCCCTCGAAAGACCGTCGGGCGGCACTTTTCATAACATGTTAAGCACCTCCCCTGCCGTGTCAACGGATATTCAGGGCAAGCGCATTGGCCCGGCGTCGCAGCCGGCGCGTCGAAATGCGCGGAACCTACGCCAGATAGGCGCTGTGCAGGATTTCCGGATTATTGATCAGTTCCTGCGGCGCACCGGCGAAGCAGATCTTTCCGCGTTCCATGACATAGGCGGCGTCCGCGACCTTCAGCGCGATGTCGGTGAACTGCTCGATCAGCAGGACGCCGACGCCTTGCGCGGCGAGGTCTTGCAGCACGGGAACAAGGCGCGCGACCACGACCGGAGCGAGGCCAAAGGACAGCTCGTCGGCCAACAGATAGCGCGGTCGTGCGACGATCGCCTGCGCGAGCGCGACCATCTGCTGCTGCCCGCCCGACAAATTGCCCGACCTCGCCTGCAGGCGTTCGCGCAGCTCCGGAAACGTTCCGAGCGCGACATCGACGGCCGATTTGAGTTCGGCGCGCGCGAGATGACTGCCCGCCACCCGGAGATTGTCCTCGACGCTGAGCTCGTTCAGCACCTGATGCCCTTCGGGCACGGCGGCAAGCCCGCCGGCGCGAATGGCCTCCGGCCGCAGCCCCATGATGGATCGGCCGTCCAACGTGACCATGCCTGAGTTCACAGGCAACGCTCCCGCGATCGCAAGAACGAGGCTGCTCTTGCCGGCGCCGTTCGCGCCAAGCAGCGCCGTGATCTTGCCCGGCGCAATCACGACATCGATGCCATGCAGAACGGCCTTGCCGTTGCGGGCGACGTTGAGGCCCTCCACCACCAGTCCAGCGTTCACGTCGCATCCTCCAGAACACCGAGATAGGCGGCCCTGACCTTGGGATCCGCGAGCACGCCCGCGGTCGGCCCATAGGCGATCGCCGAGCCGAAATCGAGCACCAGCGTTGCCGCGCAGGTCGCGGAGATCAGATCGACGTCATGATCGACCAGCAGCACCTGCGCGCCGCAATAGCCGCCGATCTGCCTGATCACATCACGCAGGTGCTCGCTCTCGTGCTGCGCAAGGCCTGCCCCAGGTTCATCCATCATGATCAGCCGCGGGCGCCCGACGGTCGCGCGGGCGATCTCGAGCATGCGCCGCTGATAGGCATTAAGGTCGCGGCCGAGCGCATCGCGCCTGGCGGAGAGGCCGACGAACTCCAGCGCCCGCGCGATCAGCGCCGCCCGCGGCTGGCCACCGGTCGGCACGTTGTCGAGCACGGCGGCGATGTTATCGGCCGCGGTCAGATTTTCCACGACCTGCTCGTTCTGGAACGTACGCCGTATCCCGAACGCGGCGCGCTTGTGGATCGCAATCGCCTTCAGGTCCTGGCCTGCGATGCGGACCTGTCCCGTCGTCGGCCGCACAAATCCCGACAGCACGTTGATCAGCGTCGTCTTGCCCGCGCCGTTCGGCCCGACCAGTCCGGTGACCGGCTCCGGCAGGCGCGCGGTCAGCGCGCTCAGGCCGCGCACGCCGCCGAACTGCACCGTCAGATCGTCGATCTCGATCATGGGCCAGCCTTTGGTCTGCCGTTGAAGGCGCGGCGAACCGTCTCCACGAGGCCGGACAATTGGCCGGCGATGCCGTGCGGCGCCGTGATCAGCGCATGCAACAGCCCGATGCCAAACACCATGGTGGCGATGTTGCCGTCGACGCGAAAATCATTCAGCAGCGCCGGAAAGGCCCGCAGCATCAGCCCGGCAATAACAGGTCCGGACCAGGAATAGGCGCCGCCGACGATCGTCAGCGCGAACAGCATGATCGACTGGCTCGCCGGGAACGCGCTGCCGTCGAGCTGCCCCACCCCGCCGGCGAGCACGCCGCCAGCGACGCCGGCCAGGAAGCCGGCGAGCGCAAAGGCCCAGACCTTGTAGGCGACGATGTGCACTCCGCCAGCGAGCGCGCAGACTTCGCTGCGGCGGATCATCGCGCAGGCGCGGCCGGGCCGCCCGCGAACATGCGCGAACACGAGAAGATAGCACAGCGCGGTGACGACGATGGCATAGCGCAGATAGGCTTCATCGCTTTGCGCAATGAACGGCCGCGCCATCATCAGCCGCGCGCCGGTGCTCTTGCCGAGCACGCCAGGACCGCCATCCGGGAAACCAAAGGCGCTGATCAAAACCTGGATCGCGCCGGCCATCATCAGCGTGATGATGGCGAGATAGAGCCCGCGCATGCGCAGCGCAGGCAACCCGACGAGGAGACCGACCAGCGCCGCGGTGACGCCTCCGCTCAGAAGCGCAATTTCAAAGGGCACACCGAGGCCATGGGAGATCCGCAGCGCGAACCAGCCGCCGACACCGAGCAGGCCGAACTGCGCCAACGACACCATGCCGACCTGCGCGAACAGCAGGCTGACGCTGAGGCTCGCGATCGTCAGCGCCGCGGCCGAAATCAGCGTCCGCAGCCAGTAATTGCTCAGCACATCCGGCATGACATAGAGGCCGACCAGCGCGACAGCGCACATGGCTGCCGCGCGAAGCGGCAAATTGGCAGCGCGAATGGGCGAGGTTCCCTCAAGGCTTTGATCGGTCACGTCAGCTCACCTGTAGACGAAGACGACTTTGCGCTGCATCCACAGCATCGCTCCGACCGCGAACAGGAACGGCACCGCGGTGCGGAACGGTCCGACCACCGGCACCGGCGTCAAAAGCGCCTCGCACACGCCGATCGCAAGCCCGCCCGCGACGGTCGCCGGAAGCGACGCGAACCGCCCAACCACCGCAGCCGCGATCGCCGGAATGACGGCAAATGTCAGCGCGTGTCCGCTCAGCCGCTGCAGGTCAGCGAGCAGCACGCCGCTCACGCCCGCCAGCACGCCCGAGATCACCCAGGCCCAGCCATCGACACGAAACACCTGAACGCCGAGCATTGCGCTGAGATCGCGGCTGCTCGCCAGCGCGCGCATCTGCAGGCCGACGCGGCTATAGGCGAGAAACACCATCACCGCGGCTGTCGCCAGCACGCCGAGGCCGAATGCCACCGCGCGCGTCATGGTGATGCGGACGTCCAGCAATTCGAAGCTCATCGTATCCGTCGGCAGGCGAAGCCGCCGCGGCGCCTCGCCCCAGACATAGCCCATGAACCCCATCAGGATCAGCGCGAAGCTCAAGGTCGCGACCGCGCGCATGATCGGATCGCTGTAGGCGAGCCACGGCGCGATGATGCGGCCATAGAAGTACGACACCGCGGCCGCGGCAACGACACCGGCGATCCACGACCAGCCGGCCGACCCGCCGCGCTCGACGATCGACCAGGAAATAAAAGCTGCCAGGGCGCCGACGGCGCCCTGGGCAAAGTTGACCACGCCCGACGCCCGATACAGCACCACGATGCCGACCCCCGAAAGCACGTAGGTCGCTGCGGTCGCGAGACCCGAGACGAGAAAGGGCGTGAAATCCGGCATCGCTATCTACTTCGCAATGTCGATAGTTTTCTCGAACGCATGGACGTCGTCGAGCTCGGGATCCTCGGACTCGATGCAGACCGGCTTCGGCTGCAACTTGCCGCCCTTGACCGCCGACACCGGCCCGGCATGGTTGGCATTGTGGCGCGGCGCGGAGCCGATGTACCAGGGCGAGCAGAACATGTCGCTCTCGAACCGGTTCACGTTGCGCAGCGCCGCCGTCACCGATGCCCGGTCGATCTTCGCGGCATCCATCTTGAGCAGGGTCTCCGCCGTGACGCGCGCGGCGAGGTAGCCGGCCTGCGAGAAGGTGTCGCGCGGGTCGGACGACTGGCCGTACTTGTCCATGACCGCGAGCCAGTTCTGCATGTCGGGCGTTCCGGCGTCGGCCGCCTTCAGCTCCATGTCGACGGTGACCTTGCCGTCCCAGTACTTCCCGATCGCACGCGGGAAATCGAGGTTATAGAGCGAGGCCGGACCGGTGAAATGCACCTTGTCGGCAAGGCCCTGCTCCTCCGCCGCGGCGAAGATCGGAACCGCTAGACCCTTGGGCGTGCCGACGCTGATGACATCGGGCTTGAACGCCATCGCCTCGAGCACGATCGAGGTCGCGTCCAGCGAGCCCGGATCGAAGGTGATGATCTTGCCGTCGCCGCCCTGCTTCTTGATCCAGGCGACCGCGCCGGTGCAGGACCATTCGCCGACATTCGGGATGTTCGGCGCGATGCAGACGACGCGCTTGACCTTGCCGGGATAGGTCTGTGCGACGTCCATCACGGCCTTGGTGTTGCTGACCCGCGGGCCGGCATTGGTCGGCGCATAGTTCTTCTGGAAGAAGCAATCGCGGGGCACGCCGACGCCGGCGATCACCATGATGTCTTCCTTCTCGTAGATCCCCTGGTTGGCGCCGCAATCCACGAAGCTCATATTTCCGACCAGCGCGACCGCCTTCTGGTCGCGGATCAGCTTGGCTGCGACCTGCGAGGACTGCTCGGGATTCCAGGCGTCATCCTCGAGCAGATACTTGACTGGGCGTCCGTTCACGCCGCCATTGGCGTTCAGGCACTTGAAATATGCCGCGGCCGCCTGGCCGGACGAGCTGAAATTGTCAGGGCCGGTGACGCTGACGATGCCGCCGAAGACGATCGGCTCCCCAGAGGCCGCCTTGCCGGTGTTGGCTCCGCATTTCGGATCGGCCGCGTAGGCCGCGCTGCCGAAGCTCACCGCAAGCATTGCTATCGCGGCCGTCAAGATCGTGTTTCTGCACTTCATGCGTTTCCCCTCCATACCCAAGCTCTGTTGTTGGCTTGATCTTTTCGGCGTCACTTCGTGACCGCTGTGCGCTTGCAAAAGCGACGCGATCCTTCTTCGGCTGATGACCCGGACCTCGCCGATAGTAGGCAGGCTCGATCGCAGGCGTCTTGGACTCGGGCGCAGCCGCGCCTAGGACACAAACGAGCAGCGCACGAGCGCTACGAGAAGCATGCACTCCAGTCGCGAATATCAGCACCTCACCGCGTCGTCGCCTCTGCAACCAGTCTGGTATCGGTGAATTGCTCGAAGCTCACGACCCGGCCGTCGTCGACGTCCCAGACATGCACGACGCGCGCGCGCATCGCCTTTCCGGTCGCCTTGTAACGTCCGGCGTAGGTCCCGATCCCGATGATCGTCGTCCCGCCGTCGATCAGCCGCTCGAGGGAGAAGGTGTAGTTGTCCCACTCCTCGCCAATGCGCTTGAAAACACCGGCAATGATGGCATCCGCCCCGACATAGGTTCCCGCATAGGGAAAGCCCGCCATCTCAGTCCATCTGGTTTCGCTGGTGATCGGCGCCATCATGGCTCCGAGATCCTTGCGATCTGATCCTGCGTAGTGCGCCTTGATGGCCTCGTAATTCCGGTTCACGTCACCGCCCTCTGGTCACAGCGGCTCCTTGCCGGCGTCGTAGCTGGTTCTGGACTTGATCTTGATGAATGCGCCTGCCGGCTTGTTCTCGATCCGACCCTGGCTGGTCACGCCCAGGAACTTCCCCGTGGAGCGCATGGCATCCCAGTCGTAGAAGAAAATCGACGCGACCGGGATGATGAACTCGCGGAAGCCGAAGACATACTGGTTGTGGTCGAACTTGTAGGTCGTCGTCAGATCGACGTCGCCATGGCCGCGTTGCACGCCGACGAGGTTCTGCCAGGCGTAGCGCTGCGAGCTGAGATAGACGTGCTCGTAGAGATGCTGCGGGCTGTATTCATAATGCGCGGTCATGCCGACGAGATCGCGCGACGGCGCCGGCTCGAAACCCGTGGGCGGGACGGCGGGATCGCCGAGAGCGCCTGATGTGTAGACCTGCGCAACGCGCGGCTCCCCGGGCGCTTCGCCCGCCGGACGCACGCGCTCGCGCACCGACAACACCCGCCGGGTCTTGGTATTGATGATGAAGGCCTCGTCCTCGTCGGGCCGGGCCGCGAACGTCATGTTGATGAAGAAGACATCACGCGCGACGTTGATCGCCTCGTACCAGTCGGCGCCGGTGTCGCCGCCCTCGCGCCACTCGATCCTGTCGGTGGCGAAGGCAAGATCGATCGTGCGGCCGTCCTTCAGCGTGATGTTCAGCGTCCGGCCCGACAGCGCGTTGGTGGTCGGCAGCCGGTTGGTTGCAATGCCGGCGGCGAAGTCATCAAAGTTCTTCCAGTCGGCCGGCCTGTCACTTCCCTGCATCATGCACCTCCGGTTCAGTCGACAAAGGCGAGCGTCGGCAGGTCGACCACGGTCGCGCCTCCGTCGACGGTCAGGATCGAGCCGTTCATCGCCGATGCTTCGTCGGAGGCGAGGAAGCAGATTACGTTCGCAACCTCCTCCGAGGTTGCCGGGCGGCCCAGCGGCACGTCCTTCGTGACCAACCGGTAGGCTTCCTCGATCGAGGAGAGCCCGTGCTTCTCGACAATCACCTGCATCTGCTCGTCGGCCATCGCGGTTGCGACCCAGCCGGGGCAAACGATATTGGTCCGCACGCCCTTGCGGCCGTAGTCGCGCGCCAGCGACTTTCCGAACCCGATGCAGGCATGCTTCATCGTCACGTAGCCCGCGGCCTGCGGGCCGGCGAACAGGCCGGCGATCGAGGCGACGATCACCACATTGCCCTTGCGGTCGATCAGATCAGGCAGGCTCTCGCGCGCGCAAACGAATGCGGTGTCGAGATTGAGCCGGGTCGCAAGCGCCCAGGTCTCGTCCGTCATCGAGATGGTGGGACCGACGCCGTGGCCGCCGGCGTTGGCGATCAGGATGTCGACCTTGCCGAACTTGCCGTGGATCTCACCGAGCGCCGCGCGCACGGCCTCGCCATCGGCGGCATCGGCCTGCACCACGAGGCAACCGGTCTCATCGGCAAGCGCACGCAGCGGTTCCCGCCGCCGGCCCATGACCGCGACCTTGGCGCCCTCCGCAGCGAGGCGTCGCGCAACCGCCGCGCCGATGCCGGTCCCACCACCGGTCACCAGTGCTGTTCGTCCTGAAAATCTCATGTGTTTGTTCGACTGCTCTGCTACGCCTGCACACTCCTCGCGAGGAGCCGGCAAGCCATGACGTTGATCTTGCCGTGAGATAAGCCGAGCGGCCGGAGCCTGTCTTGGACTCCGGCGCAAGCACCGTTAGGACTTGGACGCACGGTGTGCGCGAGGGTGTTGTGCGGCAGCATTTGCCGCCGCGACGAGCTCAGTTCGTCGAGCCTGTCTCGATGATCTTGCCGGTTACCGCGAGGTAATCAGCCGAAGGTCGAGATCAAATCGGCCTGGTCACGTCAGCCGACAAACTCGATTTGATCCGGTCGAGATTGGGCCGGGCTGTTGAATTGATTGAGCGCCGCGGCCGCGGATACTGCCGCCTCATTCCGCTTGTGCTGGGCCTGCTTTTCGGGGTCTAATCGGCTCGAGGCGTTTGATCGCCTGCTTGCACGCTTCGAGGCCGCAGCGTGTCCCCCGGCAAAGGCTGCCACACCCATTCCACGAGGGGTCGGCGGCGTTTGGCCTTTTGACCATCGATCCTTCGTCGCGCACGGAGGATTTTCATGGATCTCGCCCCCTACCGGATCGCAGCCGAGCCTTATTATCAGCCGCTTGGCGACGAGGTCGCGATTTTTCAAGCCGCCTATGCCGAGCGGCTGCCGGTGATGCTGAAGGGCCCGACCGGCTGCGGCAAGACCCGCTTCATCGAGCACATGGCCTGGCGGCTCGGCAAGCCGCTGATCACGGTCGCGGCCCATGAGGACATGACCGCGGCGGACCTCGCCGGCCGCTATTTGCTCGAGCCGCAGGGCACGGTCTGGCACGACGGCCCGCTGACGCTTGCCGTCCGCTTTGGTGCGATCTGCTACCTCGATGAGATCGTCGAGGCGCGCCAGGACACCACCGTGGTCATCCACCCCCTGACCGATGCGCGGCGTATCCTGCCCTTGGAGAAGCACAACGAGATCGTGCCGGCGCATGGCGATTTCCAGCTCACGATCTCCTACAACCCGGGCTACCAGAGCGCGGTGAAGGACCTGAAGGAATCCACCAAGCAGCGCTTCGTCGCGATCGATTTCGCCTACCCGCCGCCGGCGACCGAGGCTTCGATCGTCGTCCGCGAGAGCGGCACCGACGACAATCTCGCCGGCATCCTGGTCGCGATTGCGCAGCGCTCGCGCAACTTGCAGGGCCATGGGCTCGACGAAGGCGCCTCGACCCGGATGCTGATCCATGCCGGACGGATGGTGCGCGCCGGCCTGCCGCTGGAGGCCGCGGTGCAGTCGTCGATCGTACTGCCGATCACCGATAATCCCGATATCCGCGCGGCGCTGAGCGACGCGATCCAGGCGTGCCTGCCGTGAACGCGCTGAAATCGGTCTCATTGCATCTGGTGCCTCCCGACCAGGAGGACAGCGCGACGCATCGCATCCATCGCTTGATGCTTCAGCGCGAGAGCTTGCGGCCAATGTTCCGCGCTGCCTGGGATGAGCTGTCGCATCAGTTCGACGCCACGGAGCTCGAAGCCTGGGCCAGCGCCGTGCTGACGCTCGCAAATGTCAACGCAGGTCCCGCCTGCCTGATCGCCTATTGGGACGCGAGCAGGATCGCGGCCGAGCGGCCGGAGATCGCGCCGCTGATCGCGGCGGGCCAGACGGCCGCCGACATCTGCCGCCACGCCGGCGCGCAGGCAGCAACCACAGCGCTGCGCGCCGTGCCTGTCGCTAGCCGCGTGCTCGGCTCTGGCCCGGCGCTGGCACGATGGTGGCGGACGATGGAGCTGTTGGCGCGGCAGGCGCCGGAATCGCTGACGCCGGTCGCGAGCAACATCGGCGAGATTCTCACCCCCGGCACGATCGACGCCTTCGAGAACTTTGTCGCGGCGGGACTGAAATTCGCCTCCGGCAACAAGGCGCGTCGGCTCGCCTTCTTCGGCCTCGAGGATGACCTTGCGCGCCGCATGATTGCCCGCGATCTCGGCAGCGTCACCTTCCTGGAGACCGAGGTCGAGCTGAAGGCCTTCATCACCGCACTGTGGGGCAAGACGCCACTGTTGCGCAGCTTTGCCGCCGATAACAGCCAGGCGCCGCAACGGCGCTCCTCGATCGCCGGTCCCCTGATCCGGCTGCCCGAAACGTTCCGCGGTGTGCGGGGTGACGCCGCACGCGCCCTGTTCCGCGCCGCGGCCGCGCATGCGCAGGCCCACCTCGTGCTCGGCCAGGGCCTGTTTCCGGTCGGCACGCTGAAACCGCTGCAGATCGCGCTCGTCAACCTGATCGAGGATGCGCGGATTGAGACGCTCGCGATGCGGCAACTGCCCGGCTTGCGCCGGCTGTGGGCGCCCTATCACGTCGCGAGCCCGTCGGGCGTCGTCGCCGCCCCGACCCTGCTCGCGCGATTAGCGCGCGCGCTGTTCGACCCGTCCCACGTGGATGATGACAGTTTCGTCGCCAAGGGCCGCGCCATGTTCGAAGCGCGGCTGCCGCGACTCGACGATCCTGCGATCAGCCGCGAGATCGGCATGCTGCTCGGCAACGACCTCGGCCAGATGCGCGTGCAGTTCAACGTTAAGACCTATGTCGTCGAGCCGGTCTATCGCGACGACGGTCTCGGCCTGTGGGACTTTGGCGAGAATGCACCGCCGTCAGGCGAGGTGATGGAGCTGCCGGTCGACGCCGTCAGGATGGAACGGCAGGAGACACAGGAGGGCGGCAACAACAGCGAGCCCGATGAGACTGGCAGCGCACTCGGCCGCGGCCGGCCCGTCGCGCCCGACGAGCGCGGCGTTGTGATCGCGACATATCCGGAATGGGATCGCGTGCACGGCATCGAGCGGCCGGAATGGACCATCGTGCGCGAGGTTGCTGTACGCCCGCGCGATCCGCGCCTGATTGAAGAGGCGCTCAATGCCGCGGATGCGCTCCGCAACCGGATCGGGCAGCTGGTGCGCGGCGTGCGGATCGGGCGCACCATCCGCCTCAACCGCCAGCACGAGGGTCACGATCTCGACCTCGATGCGGTGCTCGACGCCGGCATCGCGTTGCGCACCGGCCAGGAGCCCGATCCACGCGTGTTCCGCTCGTCGACCTCGATGCACCGCGATCTCGCTGCACTGCTCTTGATCGACATCTCCGAATCGACCCGCGACCGCCTCGCCTCCGGCGCCACCATCCTCGACGTCGAGCGGCTCGCGGTTGCCGTGCTTGCGGAGGCCATGGACCGGCTCGGCGATCCCTTCAGCCTGCTCGCCTTCGCCTCCGACGGGCGCGAGGACGTGCGGATGACCACGATCAAATCCTTCGCGGACGGCTATGACCGCGGCTGCGCCGCGCGCCTCGCCGGGCTGACGTCAGGCCTGTCGACACGGCTCGGCACCGCGCTGCGTCATGCCGGCCATGTCATCGGCAAAACCAATTCCGGCCGCAAGCTCGTGATCGTGCTGACCGATGGCGAGCCGTCCGACATCGACGTCTCCGATCCCGTCGACCTCGTCGAGGACGCGCGGCGTGCAGCAGTGGGCCTGAAGAGCGCAGGGATCGACGCCTATGGCGTCGTGCTCGGGCAGGCCGGTGCACAGGCGGCCTCCCGCATCTTCGGGCGCGGTAACACCATGATGGTGCATCGCATCGAGGATTTGCCGGGGCGGCTGTCCGAGCTCTATTTCAGGCTGGCGCGGCGCTGATCTTCCTCCTCGTCGAGCACGCTCATGCCGACCCGGCGCGACCAGAACAGCTCGCCGAGCCGCACCATGTAGTGCTCCGGCCGCGTTTCGATCGCAACCAGCAGCACCTCACCTTCGAAGCGCACGCGCCAGCCCAGATGGCCGACGTGATAGCCGAGTTCGATGGCATCGCCGATCGACCGCGGCTCGAGCCTGAGCCAGCGCTGGCCCGCGGCGCGCGCCACGATGGCGCTGTTGTCGTCGAGCATCAGCACGGCGCCGTCGAACAGTCGTTGATGGCGCGGCAAGGAGATCACGAGCTCCCGCCCGCCCCGCGTCGTGGCCGAGAGCTCCTGCTGATCAAGATGCTCCGGCGCAAGCTCGATCTCGTCGACCGCGTTACGGTGCGCCAGAAGCTGCAGCCTCTCCGAGAAGGCCGGCTCTAGCCGGCTTCCGATGATGTGAGCAATACGCAGCATCGTCGTACGTCCTGCAAGGGACGGCAGGGCCCGGGCGGCCGGGCCCCGCCGCCATGGCGCTTCATCCGGCCAAAAGCTGTTTCAGCTTGGCGTCGATGAAGTCGACATCCTTTGGATTGGTGCCGGGTCCGCCCGCGAAATGTCCCCAGATCGAGGGCACCGGGATGAACTCAGCGTTCGGCATGTGCGCGACCTCGAACTGGCTGTCCTCGGGCGGGAAGTAGAGGTCGGTCTGGCCGGGCATCACATAGGCCTTGGCCTTGATCGCGCCGAGCGCCTTCTTGAAGTCGCCGTGATAGAGCTCGTTGTCGCTGATGTCGCCGTTCTGCCAGGTCCACAGCATCGTCAGCAGGTTGTTCGCATCCTTGGGCAGAAAGAAACCTTCCCAGAATGCGACCAGGAAATCCTCCAGCGAGGAATGGCCCATCGCCTGGAGATCGAGCTTCTCGCGATAGAACGCCTGCGAGAACCCCCAGCCGGCATAGACGCGGGCCGCGGCGCGCAGTCCGCGTGCCGGCTTCTCGCTGTACCAGCCTTCCTTCCAGGCTGCATCCGCCGTCAGCGCCGCCTTGACGCCCTCGAGGAACACGAAATTGTGCCGCGAGCATTTGGCCGAGCCACAGAACGGCGCGATCAGGTCTATCATGTCGGGGTAGAGCGCGCCCCAGTGGAAAGTCTGCAGCGCGCCCATCGACCAGCCGGTGACGAGGCGGATGTGCTTGATGCCGAACTTCTCGGTGACGAGGCGATGCTGCGCACGGACATTGTCGTAGGCCGTGACAAGCGGGAAGCGCGGCCCGTTGTAGGGCTCCGGCGTGTTGCTCGGCGACGACGACAACCCATTGCCCAGCATGTTCGGGATGATGATGAAGTATTTTCGGATCGAGCGCGCGCCCCTCGCCGACCAGCCACTCATTGTCGTAGTGCTGGCCGGAATACCAGGTTGGGTAAACGATCACATTGTCCTTGGCGGCGTTCAGCGTGCCGAACGTCTTGTACGCCAGCTTGCAGTCGCGAATGGTCGCGCCGCGCTGCAGCCTGTGGTCGCCGAGATTGTAGATTTCATAATCGAGGCTCATCTTGATCTCCCTTCTTATTGTGCTTGCTCGCGAGAGCAGAACCGCCGCCTGGCGCAGGCGCCGGTCCTCCGCCGTCACGTCTTGGCCAGCGCCACGCTGGTGCGCGTGGACTTGGCGATGACGTAATAGGCGATGCTGGCGACGACGGCAGCTGAAATCGCCGTCGACAGATAGGGCAGCCACTCCTCCACCACGAACGCGCAGACCGATCCGATCGCCCAGGCAGCGAAGGCACCTGGCCGCCAGTCGACCTGCGAATTCGGGCGGAACAGATACTGATCGATCAGGATGATGGCGCCGATCGGCGGCACCAGGATGCCGAGCAGCGACAGCCACTGGATGAAGAACGCCCAGACGTTGCCGGCGGCAACGATGATGCCGATCGCGCCCAGGATCACCGCCATCAGCCGCATATGCGTGCCGAGGATGCGCGACCAGCCGGTGGCGGCGTTGTAGAGGCAGTGCGAGCAGACCGAGCCGAGATTGATGTAAAGGAACAGGAACGCCAGCACGCTCAGCCAAACCAGCTGCTTGCCGTTCATGTAGCCGAACATGTTGTCGGCGCCGAACGGATTGGCGTTCGGCACGGCGAGCGCCGCCGTCGTCACGCCGCCGACCAGCATCGCGATCAGATTGGCGAACGGAAACGCGCTGAAGGTCGCGACGAGCGACGCGGTTGGCGTCCGGGCCCAGCGGTTGAAGTCCGCGGTCACGGTACCGGCGTCAATGAACAGCGCGATCACGACCGTCAGCCCGACGCCCATCGACATGGTGGCGACGCCGTTGTTGCCGGGATAGCTGAAGATCGCGGACACCGAATGCGTCGCCACCGCATCGGCGGCTACGCCAAGCCCGAGCACGACGAACAGCGGCACCGAGACCAGGCCGATATAGTGCAACCCCTTCACGCCGACGAAGGTGATGGCGATGTAGAGCAGCCCGGCGACGATGCTCATCGCGACATAGTTGAGCCCGTAGGTCGAGGAGATCAGCGCGCCGGTGATGCCGGTCTGCACCGCGTACCAGCCGAGCAGCAATGTCGACAGCAGGCCGGAGGCGAACACATAGCCCTTCCGGCCGAATACGATGCTGGCGATCAGCGCGAAGTTCATGCCGCGCTTGGTGCCGATCAGGCCGAGCAGCCCGACATAGCAGAACATGATCAGGTTGCCGATGATCATAGCAACCAGTGCGTTCGAGAAGCCCATGCCGAGCACCAGCAGCGAGCCGGTCATGGCGCCGGTGATGATCATGGGAAAGCCGAGCCAAACGAGGGTGACCGAGAACGCGCTGCGGCGCGCATCCATCGGCACGGGTTCGTGCTCATATTCGTTGCCTAGGAGGTGATCGACCTGGTCTTCGGCGACATGGAGGCCATCGGCGACGGAGGCCGGTTTGGTGGCACTGCTGGTCATGGTTGCAACATCCTTCGATGGGTAAGGTTCAATTCGCGCATGGGGTCTCGTTCGCCGTTGGCGAGCGCGACGGCGTCGGCAGGGTCTGGTGTTGCTGGATCAGACTTCGCCCTGCGCGGCGCGATCCGGAGTCAGGCGGGCCGGCCGTGCGTGCGAATGCCCTCCCCGCTCGTGTGCGCCGGCGGACCGATCCGCCGGCGCCATGTCCCGCATCATGCCTAGCGATGCGCGACCTTCTTAGCCGGAATGCCCTCGATCGGACATTCCTCGGTGCCGACCGTGCTCCGCGTGAAGGACTCAACCATCTCGCGGGTGCCTTCGGGGTCGGCGATCCACTTGGCGTAGAACTCGTAGGGACAGGCCGCGACGCCGCGATCGCCGTCGCCGGAGTTGATCATGCCGGTGTAGCCGCGATGCACCAGCTTGAAGAGGTGGTTCTGCGACTGGCCGGTACGGCGGGCGTCGCGGATCAACGACTTCGAGAGCTGGGCATATTGCACGCCGTAGTCCTCCTCGCCGCATTCGCCGAGCGTCCGGCCGTCGAAGCCGATGATCGCCGAATGGCCGAAGTAAGAATAGACGCCGTCGAAGCCGGCCGCGTTGGCGACCGCGACATAGGTGTTGTTGGCCCAAGCCATCGCCTTGGCCATGATCACCTGCTGGTCCTTGGCCGGATACATGTAGCCTTGGCAGCGCACGATCAGCTCGGCGCCCTTCATGGCGCAGTCGCGCCAGATTTCGGGATAGTTGCCGTCGTCACAGATGATCAGCGAGACCTTCAGCCCTTTCGGACCTTCAGATACGTAGGTGCAGTTGCCGGGATACCAGCCCTCGATCGGCACCCAGGGCATGATCTTGCGATACTTCTGCACGATTTCGCCCTTGTCGTTCATCAGGATCAGCGTGTTGTAGGGCGCCTTCTTCGGATGCTCCTCATGCCGCTCGCCGGTCAGCGAGAACACGCCCCACACCTTGGCCTTGCGGCAGGCTTCGGCGAAGATCTCGGTCTCTTCGCCCGGCACCACCGAGGCGGTCTCGTACATCTCCTTGGAGTCGTACATGATGCCGTGCGTGGAGTATTCCGGGAAGATCACGAGATCCATGCCGGGAAGGCCGGTCTTCATGCCGACGATCATGTCGGCGATCTTGCGGGCGTTGTCGAGCACCTCCGCCTTGGAGTGAAGGCGCGGCATCTTGTAGTTCACAACGGCGACGCCCACCGTGTCGTTGCTGGAAGAAATATCACCGTGCAGCATTATCGCTCTCCTTGCAGTTTTCTGGTCACAGACTTCCGGTGCCGCTCCTTCATGCACCGCTACTCCCTGCCCACCGGCGCCTCCGGTCACACCGCCATGTGGCGGTGAACCAGCGCGTCGCTGAGCTCGCCGATATCGCCCGCTGCCACGACGCGTCCCTTCTCCATCATGGCGAAGCGATGAGCTGCACGGCGAACGAACGAAACATTCTGCTCGACCAGGACGACCGTCAGCCCGACGTCGCGGTTGAGCCTGATGATGACGTTTTCGATTTCTTCGACGAGGTTGGGCTGGATGCCCTCGGTGGGCTCGTCGAGCAGGATGACCTTGGGCTGCGCCAGCAGGGCGCGCGCGATCGCAAGCTGCTGCTGCTGGCCGCCGGAGAGATTGCCGCCGTAACGGTTGAGGAAGTCCTTGAGCACCGGGAACAGCTCGATCACCCACTCCTCGATGCCGTTGGCCTGTTTGGCGGCAAACGTGCCGAGCACGAGGTTCTCGCGCACGGTGAAGCGCGGCAGGATGCCCCGCCCCTGCGGCACATAGGCGATACCTGCCTTGGCGCGCTGGTAGGTACGCAAGGCAGAGATGTCGGCGCCATCGAGCGAGAGCTGTCCGGTGACGCGGTCCATCAGGCCGAGAATGCTGCGCATCAGCGTCGTCTTGCCGACCCCATTGCGGCCGAGCACCGAGAGGAATTCACCGGGCGCGACCTTGAGGTTAATGCTCTGCAGGGCGTGGCTGTTGCCGTAGAATGCATCGACGTCGGCGAGCTCAAGCATTGGTGATGCCCCCCGATCCGAGATAGGCCCGCCGCACGTCCGGATGCGCTTCGACCTCCGCCGCGGTGCCTTCGGCCAGCATCTGGCCCATATGCATGACCGAGATGATGTCGCCGATCGCCTTCACGAAGCCCATGTCGTGCTCGACCACGATCAGGGTGTGCTTGCCCTTCAGCCGCGCGAACAGCTCGGCGGTCTTGCGCGTCTCCTGCGTGGTCATGCCGGCGGTCGGCTCGTCCATCAGGATCAACTCGGCGTCCTGCGCGACCAGCATGCCGATTTCCAGCCACTGCGTCTGGCCGTGCGACAAATAGGCGGCCGGCCGGTCGAGCTGCTCGGTGAGACCGATCAGTTCGGCGAGCCGCTCGATATCCTCGCGCCCCGCGCTGCGCTGATCCCAGCGCAGATTGGCGAACACGCTCGTGCGGCGCGCCCGCGCCACCTCGAGGTTTTCGCTGACCGTGAGGTCGCGGAACACGCTCGGCACCTGGAATTTGCGGCCCACGCCGGCCCGGGCGATCTCGTGCTCTTCGAGATCCTGCAACGCGCTGCCGGCAAAGGTGACCGTGCCGGCGCTCGGCTTGACCTTGCCGCAGATGGTGTCGAGCGCGGTGGTCTTTCCCGCCCCGTTCGGGCCGATCAGGCAGCGCAGCTCGCCCTTGCGCACGCTCATGTTGAGCTCGTTGAGCGCCTTGAAGCCGTTGAAGCTGACAGAGATGTCACGGAGCTCGAGATGGGAGTTCATGCGCTGCCCTCTGTCTGGCTGACGCCCTGCGCGACATGGTTGCCGGCGTGCCGCCGCTGGACGACCCAGCGCCAGGCCCCCTGCGCGAGGCCGCCAAGCCCCTTGGGCAGGAACAGCACGACCAGGACGAACAGCGCGCCCATCACCAGCGTCCAGGTCTCGAGGAACGCCGCCGATTCCGACAGCGCGCCCTGCACGCCGGCGACCAGCACCGCGCCGAGGAAGGCGCCGACCAGGCTCTGCCGGCCGCCGACCGCGCACCACACCACGACCGACAGCGAGAGCTGCACGCCGAGGAATGTCGGCGAGGCGAACTCCATCACCACCGTGTAGAGCATGCCGGCGAGGCCCGCGATCGCGGCCGAGAGCGCGAACACGAAGATCTGGTACAGCGCGACGTCGTAGCCGAAATAGCGCACCCGGCTTTCGTGATCGCGGATCGCCTGAACGATCAGCCCCGCTTTGGTGCGGGTGAATGCGAACGCGACCAGGAGGCAGAGCGTGACGCAGCCGGCGACCAGATAGTAGGTGGCGCGGCCATAGGCATCGAAGGCGATGCCGAATATCTCGAGCTGCGCGAGGTCGGTGATGCCGTTGAAGCCGCCGGTGTAGCTCTGCTGGTCGATGATCACGAGGTTGAGCACCACCATGGTGGCGAGCGTGATGATCGAGATGTAGACGCCGGTGACGCGGCCGCGGAACATGAACCAGCCCAGCGCCGCCGCAACCAGCGCCGGAACGATGATGCCGGCGGCGATCGCGAAGGTCAGCGAGCGGAACGGCGCCCAGAACCACGGCAGTTGCTGGACGTTGTTCCAGACCATGAAGTCCGGAAGGCCGCTCGAGCCGGTGTGAACCGGGATGGTCTTCAGCTTCAGCGCCATCGCCATCGCGTAGGAACCGAGACCGAAGCTCATGGCCTGGCCGAGATTGAGGATCCCGCCAAATCCCCATGACAGCGCCAGCGACAGCGTCAGGATGCCGAGCACCAGATAGCGCGCGGTCTTGTTGAGCAGGAAGTCGTTGTTGAGGATCAGCGGCAGCGCGAAGATCAGCACGCAGACGATGACCAGCGGCGCGATCTGCGCCGTCAGTCGCTGCAGTCCATTCTTGGGTGAAGCCTTCGATGACATGGAGTTTTCGATTCTCACCTCAGGCGCGCACGCGCGCGGTGAATAGTCCCTCGGGGCGGAAACGGATGAGCACCACGATCGCAAGCAGCACGATGGCCTTGGCCACGGTGTCGTTCTGCAGGAAGGCGATGGCGCCGGAGAGCTCACCCAGGATGAACGCAGAGGCGACCGTGCCGGCGAGGCTCTGCACGCCGCCGAGCACGACCACCATGAAGGCATCGACCACGTAGCCGGTGCCCATGTCGGGCGAGACGCTCTTGAGCGGCGACACCAGCGCGCCGGCAAGGCCTGCAAGCCCGGCGCCATAGGCAAACGTCAAGGCATAGACGCGCTTGGCATTGATGCCGAACGACGCCGCGACCGAGCGGTCCTGGATGATGGCGCGCAGCTTCATGCCGACCATGGTCCGGTTCATCAGCAGCCAGGTCGCGGTGAACAGCGCGATCGCAACGATGAACAGGAAGACGCGGTAGGACGACACGGATTGGCCGAGCAACTCCATGCTGCCCGACAGCGACTGCGGCAGCTGCACATAGCGCAGCTCGCTGCCGACCATCAGCCGCACCCCCTGTTGCAGCATGATGCCGACACCCCAGGTCGCGAGGATAGTATCGAGCGGCCGGTTGTTCAGCAGGCTCAACACGTAACGCTCGATGATCCAGCCGAACGCGGCGACCACCAGGAAGATCGGAACCAGGCTCGCCAGCAGGCCAAGCCCGAGATAGGTGTGAAACACCCAGGCGGCATAGGCGCCGAGCATCACGAACTCGCCATGGGCGAGATTGATGATGCCCATCGAGCCGTAGATGATCGACAGGCCCATCGCCACCAGCAACAGGATCGACCCGATGCTGAGGCCGGTGATGATCTGCTCGATGAATTGGTCCACGCCAGCCTCCCCGCTCGCGAGATGTCCCGAAAGGCGGCCGCCGGCCCGAAGGACGGCGGCCGCAGTCAGCCTCGGGAGAACGCTAGCTCTTTTCGACCAGGCCCTTTTCGGTGCATGTCTGCCCGGGGTATGCCGCGTAAGGCACCGGCTTCAGCCATTCCTTGGCCTCGACCAGGATTTCGAACTGGCCGTTCGACTTGGCCTGCGCGATCTTGGGCCACAGCCAGGTGTGCAGGTTCTCTGACTCGAGACGAACCTTGCCCTGCGGCGCAATCATCTCCTGCCCTTTGACCGCGTCGCGGATGTTGTTCGGCGTCAGATCGCTGGTCGCGAGCTTTTCGACCGCCTGCTTGAACAGGTAGGCCTGGAAGTAACAGGCTTCCGAGACGAAGTGCGTGACCTTGTCGGCGCCCCAGCGCTTCTTGTAGGCCTCGACGAACTTCTCGTTCTCCGGCGACTTATGCACCATGAAGTACGGCGCCGAGGTGAAGTGACCGGCAGCCGCCTCGCCGCCCATCGCCGCAACCTCATTCTCCGAAGTGGTGAGGCTCGCCATTGGCATCTTTTCCGGATCGAGGCCGGCGGCGCGGTACTGGCGATGCAATGCGA
The DNA here is from genome assembly GCF_042430365.1 of Bradyrhizobium erythrophlei. Taxonomy (GTDB): domain Bacteria; phylum Pseudomonadota; class Alphaproteobacteria; order Rhizobiales; family Xanthobacteraceae; genus Bradyrhizobium; species Bradyrhizobium erythrophlei. The sequence continues at coordinate 81,025 of NZ_JBHMET010000259.1, read as the reverse complement.
CCACGGAATCGCCGACCACGGTGGAGAAGATCACGTTCGGCTGCGTCGAGCGGATCTTGTTGATGACGGACGAGAACTCGGAATGGCCGAGCGGCACGTACTCTTCCGCGACGACTTCGCCGCCGTATTTCTCCAGCAGCTTCTTGCAGTAGTTGTTCTCTTCCTTCGGATAGATGTAATTGGAGCCGATCAGATAGAACTTCTTGCCGAACTTCTTGATCAGCCATGGCACGAACTCGTCCTGCTGCTGGTTCGGCACCGCGCCGGTATAGATCACGTTCTTGGAGCATTCGCGGCCCTCATAGAGGGTCGGATACCAGTAGAGATTGTTCTGGCGCTCGAAGACCGGCAACACCGCCTTGCGGCTCGCCGAGGTGTAGGAGCCGAACACGCTGACGCATTTGTCGCCGACGACGAGCTTGCGCGCCTTTTCGGAGAAGGTGGCCGGATCGGACGCCGGATCCTCGACAATGGGAACGATCTTGTTGCCCTTGATGCCGCCGGCCGCGTTGATCTCCTCGATCGCCAGCAGCGTCGCCTTGTTGAGCGACTCCTCGATGATCGCGGTCGTTCCCGTCAGCGAGAACAACACACCGACCTTGACCTCACCCGCCGCACGCGCGCCGGTCTGGAAGACCCATGGCGACGTGATCAACGTACCCGAAGCGAGCAAACCATTCCTGAGAAACTTGCGCCTATCGATCGCCATCACTCGATTCCCCCTGTGTTCAGGCAACACCAAGCCGTTCGCGCCGAAGCGCGTTGTTTCGAAGCCAGAAAAGTCCACGATCAGATCGAGCCCCGAAAACGCTTGGTGCGTCGGCGGTCAAACACGATCCGAAAAACAAAAAAGCCCGACAGATCCTTGCGGATCCCTCGGGCTACCTAGCCGGAGCCGGACCAGCATCCTCGATGGTCCAGCAAAATGTCGCGAGAGATTTTTTCTCTGGCGACGGGTAAAAAGCTAATCACCTTTCACGCGGTATTGCAATAGTTCATTTGCGTGGATGATCGCGGCCGCCATGTCGTCCATCGACAAACGCTTCGACATCGCCTGACGCCGAATGCTTTCATAGGCTTCAGCTTCGTTCAGTCCCTGACCATCCATCAGAATCACTTTCGCCTTTTGAATCCGCTGGATGCCAGCAAGTTTGCGCTCCAATTTGCGCACGCGCTTCTCGGCGTCGCGACGCTCGAGCCACAGGCTGCGCGCGATCGTAAGATTGGTGAGCAGGCCGAACGGACGGATCGGCCGCTCGATCACCGCGACCGCACCGGCTTCGAGCACGAGCTGCAACGTGGATGGATCTTCGTAGCTGACGATCGCGATGATCGTCGGCCGATGCGCGGTGTCGGTTTTGAGCAGGCGCTGGATCTCCTCGCGCACGTCGTGCTCGATCGCCAGCAGCACGATGTCGGCGCCGTCGGCCCAGCAGTCCGGCACCGGCCACTGCGTCTCCACCATGCAGCCGATGCGGCGCAGATGCTCGATGAGCCTTGTCCGCTCGGTGTCCGGCGGGTGCACGACGTGGACCCGCAACCCCCGCAGATCACGAAGAATTTGGATAGCCACGTCCAGTTCTCCGTTACGGGGTGCTCATGAGTGGAGCAGCGGCAGTTCGTCGACCGACCAGTCGTCCAGGCTCTGCACGACGCAGTACGGGTCTGGCTTGACGCGCACGCCCGGATTCCACACCGCCTGGAAGCGGCCGTTGCGGTCGAGGCGCGCGATGCGCGGCCAGAGGTAGGTGTGGTTGTTCTCCGGATCGATCCTTACCCGCCCCTGCGGCGCGTCGAACTCGGCGTCACGCAGATTGGCAAGCACCTGCTCCGGGTCGTCGGTGCCGCATTTCGCGACCGCGCGCATCGCCAGATGAAGCTGGAAATAGGATGCCTCCGCACCGGCCGTCACCGGCGCGTTCGCTCCGTACTTCTCCTTGAAACTGCTGACGAAACGCCGCGCCGCCGGCGACGACAACGTCTCGAAGAACGGCGCCGCGGTGATGTGGCCTTCGGCGGCCTCCGCGCCCATCTCGGCGACCTCGGCCTCGCTGGTGGTGAGGCTCGCGATCGGCATCCGCGTCGGGTCGAAGCCGGCCGCGCGATAGGCGCTGTAGAGTTCGGCGGTGCCGCTGCCCACGACGGTGGAGAAGATCACGTCGGGCGAGGTCTTCCTGATGCGGCTGATGACCCGCTCAAAGTCCTTTGGATCGGGGTAGAGCGGGACATAGATCTCGTCAAGGATCTTGCCTTTGCCCTGGCTGACGAAATCGCCCATCACGCGATTGGATTCATAGGGATAGATGTAGTTCGAGCCGACGAACAGGAAGCGGTTGCCATAGGCCGAGAACAGGAATTTCGCGAGCTGCAGCGAGTTCTGGTTCGGCGCCGCGCCTGTGTAGACGCAGTGGCGCGAATACTCGAACCCCTCATAGAGGGTCGGATAGAACAGCAGGCCGCGATGCGCCTCGGCGACCGGCAGCACCGCCTTGCGCGTCGATGACATGTAGCAGGCGAACAGCAGCTTGATCTTGTCGACCTGAAACAGTCGCTCGGCGAAGGAGCGGAACTTCTTCGGGTCCGACCCCGGATCGTACATCACCGGCTCGACCGGCCGGCCGAGCACGCCGCCCGCCGCGTTGATCTCCTCGATCGCCAGCAACGTGGCATTCAGTTGGGTCCGCTCGATCGCCGACGTCACGCCGGTCTGCGAAAACAGAACACCGACGCGCCAGGCGCCGCCATGGTCCTCCATCACTGCCATAATAGATCAAATCACTCCGCTGCCGTCGATTGGATCCCCCGGCCGTGCGACAGCTTAGTCTCGATTTGTTGGAATTGAAAAGCCCGCAAATCTTCGGATCGTCATTTGCGCGCGCGAAGGACCATGCGCGGTGTCGTCGAGATCATCGCGCGGTGCGGTCCTTTGCAGGATGACGTGCGTAACTAGACCGCGCGGTTCTGGGTCGGTGCGCGGCCGCCGCCATCGGCAACGAGCACTGCACCGGTGACAAAGGACGCTTCGTCCGACGCCAGGAACAGGCAGCACGCGGCGATCTCCGCGGGCTCGGCCATTCGTCCGAGTGCAATCCGCCGCTCGACGGCGCGGAACTCGGCGTCCGCAGTCGTGCCGTTCTGGTCCGCGAGCAGCTGCATCTCATACGCGCTCATCGGCGTCCGCACCCAGCCCGGCGCAATGGCATTGGCGCGAATGCCATCCGTTCCGTGCGCATAGGCGAGCGAACGCGTGTAGGCAACGACACCCGCCTTGCTAGTGGCATAGCTCGCGCTATCAGGGCTCGCGTTGAACGCGGCAACCGATGCGATGTTGACGACGGCGCCGCCGCGCTGCTTGAGGAGCGGCAAGGCGGCGCGGCACACCCGCATCGTGCCGGTCAGGTTGACGTCGAGCGTCCTGGCCCAGACCTCATCGGACACGCCGAGCGGCTGATCGGGAATGATCAGGCCGGCCGCGTTGACGAGGATGTCGAGCTCAGCGCCGCACGCCGCGATCGCTCGTGCGATGTCGGCCGATTGCGTGACGTCGCCGCGCACCGCTTGCCCACCCGTTTCACGCGCGGCCGCGTCGAGCTCCACATCACCAAGGCCGAACAGCACGACGCGCGCACCGTTCTGGGCGAACAGCAACGCCGTGGCCCGGCCAATGCCTGTTGCCGCTCCCGTAACGAGCGCCGTCTTGCCTGCAAGCCGCGACATCTAAAGCCCCCACTGTCGCTCGACGGCAAATCCAGTCTCCGGCAGCGTCGAGCCGCCGTCGACGACGATGGTCTGCCCGGTGACATATTTGGCCTCGACGGAGGCGAGATAGAGCATCGCGCAGCCGATGTCGTCGGCCTCGCCCATATGTCCGACCGGGATGAAGCGCTCGAGCTTCGCGCGGTTCTCCGGCTGGCTCATGGTGCCGCGGCCCGGCTTGGCGATGAAGCCGGCTTCGACGCCGTTGACCGTGATGCCGTCGCGCGCCAGTTCGAACGCGGCGCCACGGATGAATGCGTTGACGCCGGCCTTCGCCGCGGAGTAATGCGCGCCGCCGCCCATCGCGACCCGCGCCGACACCGACGACGTCACGAGGATTCGTCCGAGGCGGTTGGCGCGCATATGCGGGATCGCGGCCTGCGCGAGCCAGACGCTGGCGCTGAGGTTCAAGGTCAGCGTCTCCTCGAGCTTGGCCTCGTCGAGGTCCTCCAGTGACGACCATGGGCAGCCGCCGGCATTGTGCACGACGATGTCGAGCCGGCCGTGCTGCCGGGCAACGCCATCGACCATGGCACGCAGGCTGTCGCGATCAAGATTGTCGAACGGCACGCAATGCGCGGTGCCCCCCTCCGCCGCCAGGTCGCGCGCCAGGGCTTCGGCAACGTCTTGCGTCCGGTTGGCAATCACGACGACGGCGCCGGCTTGCGCAAGCCGCGTGACGATGGCCGCCCCGATGCCCCTGCCCCCGCCGGTGACGATGGCGACCCGCCCGGAGAGATCGAACGGATGCTTTGCCATCACATCACCCCGGACTTGCGCAGCAATTCGATGAACCGGCCGAACACGGCGGTGTGCCGCTCCACGTCCTGCGCCGACGTCGCGGGGCACATCAGCAGCATGGTGTGGAACGGCGTCACCAGGATTCCTTCGTTCATGTAGAACGCATGCAACAGCGTCTCGAGGTCGGGCTGCCGGCCGGCAATCACGTCGGCACCGCTGCGCGGCGGCTCGGGCATGAACATGATCTCGGCGCGAGCGCCGATCTGCGTGACATGCCAGGGCAAGCGGTTGTCCGCGATCAGTCCGCGGGCCTCGTTCGCCAGCCGCGTCGCGGTGGCGATCATGTGCTCGTAGTTTTCCGGCGTCAGCACCTTCTCCAGCACGGCGCGCATGGTCGCGACCGTCAGCGCATTGCCGGCAAGCGTGCCGCCGAAGCCGAGATGGGCGGACTGCCGTTCGCGTGGATTGACGTGCGGAACGAGCGCCCAGAGCCGTTCGGCGATCTCCGGGCTGAGACCGAAGATGCCGGCGGGAATGCCGCCCGCGATCGTCTTGCCGGCGACGAAGATGTCGGGTTCGAGGCCGTGCGCCTGCGTGAAGCCGCCCGGCCCTGACGAGAGCGTGTGCGTCTCGTCAATGATGAGCACGGCACCGGCGCGCCGGGTCAGCTCGCGCAGCGTGCGGTGATAGCCTGCATCGACCGGGATCATCCCGAAGTTCGTCATCAGTGGTTCGGCCAGCACGCAGGCGACGTCGCCATGCGTCAGAGCCGCCTCCAGCGCCGCCACATCGTTGAACTCGACGACCCTGCTCACCGCGTCATGATCGATGCCGTTCGGATGGATCATGTTGCGCAGGCCGACGCGGCCGTTGCGGATCTCGACATGCGCCTCCTCGACGCCGCCATGATAGCAGCCGGAGAACACCAGCACCTTCCGGCGGCCGGTGATCATGCGCGCGATGCGGATCGCGGCGCGGTTGGCGTCGGTCGCCGACGTCGTCAGCGTCCAGTATCGCGGGCCGAAGCGGCGCGAGAGCTCGGCGCCGACCCAGAGACTGTCCTCGGTCGGCAGCATCATCGTCGCGCCGCGCTTGAGCTGGCGCATTGCGGCTTCGGTGACCGCCTCGGGGGCGTGGCCGCACATGCCGCCGGTATCGCCGAGGCAGAAGTCGATATAGTCGCGCCCGTCGATATCGCGAATATGCGCGCCGCTGGCCTCATCGACATAGATCGGGAAGCCGCCGGCCCAGCGCCGCATCCAGTGCGACGGCCCGCCATAGAGGAAGTTGCGCTTGCCCTCCTGCCAGGCTTCCGCAGCGCGCGGATGCGTCGTGCGGAAGCGGTCCTGCTCGGCATCGAGCAATCGGTTCAGGATGCCGGCACGCTCGGCGGTTGCTGTTGTCATAGGGCGATCCAGGCTGTCTTGAGGTCGGTGTAGGCGTCGAGCGCGTGGAGCGATTTGTCCCGCCCGAATCCGGATTGCTTGAAGCCACCGAGCGGCACGGTGATATCGGCGCCGCCATAGGTGTTGACGTGCACGACGCCGGCATGGATCGCGCGTACCATCCGGTGCGCCGTCGACAGGCGGCCGGTCCACACCGCGGACGCAAGCCCGTAGGGCGTCGCATTCGCGAGCGCGATCGCATCGTCCTCGCTCTCAAAGCGGGTGACCGCGAGCACCGGCCCGAACACCTCTTCGCGCCACAGCTCCATTGCCGGCGTGACCTCGGCAAGGATCGCCGGCGACATGTAGTTGCCGCCGCTCTCGGCACGAATCTGTTCGCCGCCGGCCAGCCGCTTCGCGCCCTGCTCCTCGGCGCGGGCGACCGCGTCAAGGTTCTTGCGCAACTGCGCCCGGCTCGATATCGCGCCGATGTCCGACGTGAGGTCGAGCGGGTCGCCCACCCTGAGCTTCGTGGTCGCCTCGAGCAACTCGTCCATGAAGCGATCATAGACCTGCGACTGCACGAGCAGCCGCGAACCGGCGACGCAGACCTGGCCGGAGTTGCGGAAGATGCCGTTTGCCGACACCTTCGCCGCCTGCTTGATGTCGGGCACGTCGGCAAAGACGATGTTGGGCGACTTGCCGCCGAGCTCGAGATGGACGCGCTTCAAGTTCGAGCGCGCCGAGCATTCGAGCAACCGGCGGCCGACCGCGCCGGAGCCGGTGAAGGCGAGCGCGTCGACATCCATGTGCAGCGCCAGCGCCTCGCCGGCCGACGCGCCGCGGCCGGTGACGACATTGAGGACGCCGTCGGGCAGTCCCGCCTCGCTCGCCAATTCCGCAAGCCGCAGCAATGTGAGGGAGGCGATTTCCGGCGGCTTCACAACGACGGAGTTTCCGGCCGCGAGCGCCGGACCGATCTTCCACGCCCCGATCATCACCGGGAAATTCCACGGCACGATCACGCCGACGACGCCGAGCGGCTCGCGATGGACGAGCCCGAGCACATCGCCCGCCGTCGGGGCGATCTCGCCATAGACCTTGTCGATCGCCTCCGCGTAGTAGCGAATGGTGCCGGCGGCCGACAGCGGCTCGGCCTTGTAGGCCATGCCGATCTCGGTGCCGTTGTCGCGGACGCCGAGCACCGCGATTTCGAGCGCGTGCTGTTCGATCAGGTCGGCAAAGCAAAGCAGGATCTTCTTGCGCTGCGCCGGCGCCGCGCGCGACCAGCTTCCTTGCGCGAACGCCTGCCGCGCGCGCTTGACGGCGACGTCAATATCGGCGGCGTCGCCATCGGCGATCGTGGTGAGCACTTGGCCGTCGATCGGCGATACCACGTCGAGCCGTGCGTCGCCGCTTGCGGCGATCGTCCGGCCACCGACAAAAAACTGCTGGGCCGGAATGGCGGCCGTCCTCAACCGATCGATCTGGGCTTGCTGCATTTGATCCAATTGTGGCGATGGCAAAGCGATCCCCGGCGGGGGACGCTGACGTCGGTAATCCTCGCCAATTCAAGGCCTTGGCAGCAATCAACCGATAGGTTGATGTCATCCCGGACCTTGGCCCCATAGCGTGACATCAACCTCGACGGCCGAACGCCCTGCCCGCGGTGCCATCACGTCGTCCACATCCTTCGAGCCCACCGGCGAGCACTGACACGCGATGCCCAAGACGATACCCACACAGCCCCGAATCCTCCTGATTGGAACCGGCGACACCAAGGCCGACGAGCTCCTGTTCATGAGCGATTGCATCGCCAAGGCCGGCGGCGAGACCATCATGATGGACATCAGCGTGCTCGGCGACCCACCCTACCGGCCCGCGCACGACAAGCACGCGGTGGCGGCGGCGGCCAACACGACGATCGAGGCGATCGCATCCAGCGGCGACGAAAACTCGGCGATGTCGCTGATGGCGGTCGGCGCGGTCAATTTGGTGCGCGAGCTTGCCGAGCAGGACGCCATCGACGCGGTGATCGCGATCGGCGGCACCATGGGCACCGACCTTGCGCTCGACGTCGCGCAGGCGCTGCCGCTCGGCCTGCCGAAAATGATCGTTTCGACGGTCGCATTCTCGCATCTGATCCCGCCCGAGCGCGTCGCGGCCGATTTGATGATGATCCTGTGGGCCGGCGGCCTCTACGGCCTGAACGGCACCTGCACGGCGGTGCTGTCGCAGGCCTGCGGCGCGATCGTCGGCGCGGCGAAGAGCGCGATCCGGCCCCGCAAGGAACGGCCGGTCGTCGCCATCACATCGCTTGGCAAGAGCTGCCTGCGCTACATGGTCGGGCTGAAGCCGGAGCTCGAGAAGCGCGGCTACGAGGTCGTGATCTTCCACACCACCGGCATGGGCGGCCGCGCGATGGAATCGATCGCAGCGCAAGGCGGCTTCGCCGCGGTGCTGGATTTGAGCCTGCAGGAAGTCGCCAACCAGCTCACCGGCTCGGTGGTGAATTCGGGCGCGGACCGGCTGGAGAACGCGGGACGCGCGGGAATTCCCCAGATCGTCGCGCCCGGCGCCATCGACATGGTCGATTTTCCGGCATGGCTGTCGATCCCGCGCGACCTCACCGACCGTCCCTTCCACGCGCATAATCGCCTGCTCGCATCGGCGACATCGCGGCCGATCGATCGCCGTCGGATCGCGATGGCGATCGCCGACAAGCTGGCGCAGGCCAAGGCACCGGTCGCCTTCGTGCTGCCCGCCGGTGGCGTCCAGCAATGGGACCGCGAGGGCGAAGCGCTGCACGATCCTGACGGCCTGTCCGCCTTCATCGACGCGATGCGCTCCGCAATCGAGCCGCCGGTCGAGCTGCACGAGATCAAGGACCACATCAACAGCACGGTGTTCAACGACACGGTGCTCGGCATCTTCGACCGCTGGGTCGAGGCCGGTATCGTTCGCCCCGGCCAGACGACGGTTGCCGCGTGACCCGGCCGCTCGCCCAGGCGCTGGTGCTCGATTTCGGCGGGGTGATCTCGAAGACGCTGTTCGAGACCCACGACATGACCGAGCAGGCGCTCGGGCTTGAGCCATGCACGCTGAAATGGCTGGGCCCGTTCGCGCCCGAGAGCGATCCGCTCTGGACCTCGATGCAGCGCGGCGAGATTTCCGAGCGCGACTACTGGCTGACGCGCAGCCGCGAGGTCGGGCGCATGCTCGGCGAAGACTGGCTGGACATGGAGACCTTCGTGAAGCGGGCGCGCGGCGCCGATCCGGCAACCGTGATCCGTCCCGAGGCGGAGGCGGCGATCCGGATCGCGGCCGATGCCGGCTTCAAGCTCGCCATCCTCTCCAACGAGCTCGACCTGTTCTACGGCGCCGATTTCCGCGCCCGCCTGCCCGTCCTGGCGCGCTTTGATACCATCGTGGACGCGACCCACACCAAGATCCTGAAGCCCGACCCGCGCGCCTACCAAAGCGTGCTGGACGAACTGGCACTGGAGGCGGAAGATTGCGTCTTCGTCGACGACCAACGCCGCAACATTGTCGGCGCGGCCGCGTGCAACATGCGCACCGTGCTATTCGATGTGCGCAATCCCGCCGCGTCATACAGCGAGGCGCTGCGGCATTTCGGGCTGGAATTCGACTGAGCCGGACAGAGAGCGATCATGCGCGACAGGAACTTCCTCCTCGAGAACAACGCCAAGCCGATCTGGCACCCGATGGCGCATCCCGCCGAGCTGCGGGCGCAGCCGCCGCGGATCGTGATGCAGGGCGAAGGCGTTCACGTTACCGATATCGACGGCAAGACGGTGATCGATGCCGTCGGCGGCCTGTGGAACGTCAACCTCGGCTATAGCTGCGATCCCATCAAGAAGGCGATCGCCGACCAGCTCGGCGCGCTGCCCTATTACTCGAGCTTCCGCGGCACCTCGACCGCGCCGTCGATCGAGCTCGCCTTTGAACTGACGGAGTGGTTCAAGCCGGAGGGCATGGTCCGCGCCTTCTTCACCTCGGGTGGATCGGATTCGGTCGAGACCGCGCTGCGGCTCGCCCGGCAGTACTGGAAGATCAAGGGCCAAGCCGACCGCACCAAGTTCCTGGCGCTGAAGAAGGGCTATCACGGCACGCATTTCGGCGGCGCCTCGGTCAACGGCAACGCCAATTTCCGCCGCAACTACGAGCCGCTGTTGCCCGGCGTGTTCCACATCCCGGCGCCGTCGACCTACCGCAATCCCTTCAACGAGACCGACCCGGCCAAGCTCGCGCAGCTCTGCGCCGCCGCGATGGAGGACGAGATCGCGTTCCAGGGCGCCGACACCATCGCCGCCTTCATCATGGAGCCGGTGCTGGGCGCCGGCGGCGTGATCGTGCCGCACGAGACCTTCATGAAGCTCGCGCGCGAGATCTGCGACCGCCACGGCATATTAATGATCGCCGACGAGGTGGTCACCGGATTCGGCCGCACCGGCGCATGGTCGGGCTCGCGGCTGTGGAGCGTGAAGCCCGACATGATGACGATCGCGAAGGCGATCACGTCGGGCTATTTCCCGCTTGGCGCCACGCTGATCGGCGAGGCGGTCACGACGGCGTTCGAGGCCGACACGACCTCGTTCGGCTCGATCGGCCATGGCTACACCTATTCGGGGCATCCGGTCGGCTGCGCGGCGGGCCTCGCAGCATTGGCCGAGACCCGGCGCCTCAGGCTCGACGAGAACGCGGCCGCCCGCGGCAAGGAACTTGCCGATGCGCTCGCAGCGCTCAAGGCGCGCCATTCGCTGGTCGGCGACGTCAGGAGCCAGGGCCTGATGGCCGCGCTCGAGCTCGTCGCCGATCGCGACAGCAAGAAGCCCGCGGACAAGAAGACCATGGCAAAGGTCGCCGACGCCGCCTATGAGGCCGGCGTGATGCTCCGCGTCTCCGGCAACAACATCATCCTGTCGCCGCCGCTGATCCTGACTACGGCCGACGTGGCCAGGATCGCCGAAGGCATCGGCGCCGGCCTGTCAGCGGCCGGCTGAGACGTTATGCAGCATCCTCGTCATTGCGAGGAGCGATAGCGACGAAGCAATCCATAGCTGCACCTGCCGCACTATGGATTGCTTCGCTTCGCTCGCAATGACGGGGATAGGGCTACACGCAGAAAATCATCGCCCACTCGCACAGGCAATGGCGCGCTCGAACAGCGCGCCATTGGCCTTGTCCTTGTCGAGGCAGTCGGCCAGCGTCGCCGGCGACATCGTCTGGTCCGTGCAGAAGATCCGCATGAAATCGGCCGCCAGCGCAACCTTGCGCGGCGGAGGCTGCTGCTCCCAATCCGCCGGGCTCAGATAGAGCAAGGACGTATCGTCGCCTGTGACATCACGCGACGCCGCAGTACCGCGGGTCAGCTGTGCGGCCAGCAACGACAGCAGCGCAACGGCGGCCGCGCCCAGGCGATGCCGGCGGCGGATCATTTCCCGGCCCTGGCATCGACCGCCGGCGGCACGTCGAGCGCCGGATTGCGATCGAAGAAATTGAACGGGCGCAGGCGGAAGCCATGCCAGAGGCCGGGCATCACAGGCCAATCCTCGGCGCGCGGCACATGGCGGAAGCCGACCGTGTACCAGACGACGAGATCGCGATCCTCGATTGCGCGCTTGGCGGCCGTCCATTTCGGCAGGCCGTCGACGTCAGGGTTTTCGTTGGGATAGAGGCCGGCGGCGTATCTCTCGTCCTTGGCATAGGCCGAGGCCCACAGCGTGTAGGCGGCAAAGCCGGCGCGGAGCTGGATCGGATCGTCCTTGGCGAGCAGCGACACGTCGGAATGGCCGGGCATCAATTGATAGCTGGTACGATACCCCTGCTTGTTGGTCTTGCCGGTGCTCTCGATCCTGAACTGGGCGGCATTCAAGGGCGTCGTAACCGGCCCCTCGGTCGCAACCGGCTTTGTCTCGACCTGCCAGAGGCTCTTGCGCTGCCCTTCGCCGGTCAATTTGCGAACGCTGAAGCGATCCTCGACCAACCGGTTTCCGGTGCCGTCGACATCCATGTCGATCCGGAAGGTCATGTAGTGATCGTGATTGACCGCGAGCAGCCGCTCACTGATCAGCGTGCCGTAGGCGGTATCGTCCGCCGCGGTCGGGTCGCTCAGGCTGCGGCTCGCAACACCCTTGGTGGCGTCGATGCCGTAGGCGCCGAGCCGGACATCGATATTCCCGGCGCGATCGAACACATAGTCGACGAGATAGTCGTAATTGCCGACGACGGGCGCCATGCGCACGACGAGCTCGTTGTTCGGTCGCACCTCGGCGGTGTTGTTGATCAGCTCGCTGTGGCGCCAGATCGGATCGCCGGTCGGCCGCTCGAAGATGCACACCGCGCCCTTGGAGACGATTGGCCCGCCCTTGGTGTCCGAGATCGTGAGATCAAGGAAATGCGCGCTGGCGGGACAATCCTCGCCGGGACGCAGCTCGCTCGACAGCACGCCGAAGCCGTATTCGCCGATGTCCATGTAGGCGCGGAACTGCCAGGTCTGAGCAGGGTCCATGTAAGGCACGAACATCTCGCTCGCCGAGAGCTGGTAGGCGATGTCGCGCGCGGTGCCGTGGTCGTCGTAGCGGATCAGCGACAACACCGCGCCGACGCGCGGCTCGAGCCGGACGTGGAACGACCAGTTGTCCCAGCGGACCTGCCCGCCCTCCACCGCCACGTTGGAGCCCTGCGGCGCGCCGATCTCGACCGGCTTCGGCGCGGCGCGATATTTTCCGGAATCGGCATAGGCATGCGACGGCGTCGGCGCGGGCGGCGGCACCACGCCGAGATCGGTGACCGACAGTACCGTCCTGGCGGTGAGGTCGACCTGCGCCATCAGGTTCTCGATCGGCCTGCCCCATAGATTGTTGCCGGCGCCGGTGGTGTCGACGCAGGGAACGTTGAGCAGACGGTGGCCCTTGAGCGCGGGGTCCGCGACCGGGCCGACGGTCAGCGGAAGGCACATGACGTTGGCAAAATCGGTGATGCCGCGCTTGTTCATCGCGGCCACCCACCGCTGATCCTGCTTCGGCAGCTCGCCGGCAGACATCAGCTCGTCGATGATCAGCGCCGATTGTCGGTCCTTGATCTCATCCCAGCCGGCAAGACTGCGGCCGCCGAGGTCGATTTTTGCTTCATAGAGATTGCTGTTGGAAAGGATCGTCGCGGCCGCCCGCCGTGCGAATGGCTGCCCGGCCCGCCAGGCACGCACCTCGTCCTTGGCATTCTCATCGAGCGTGATCGAAACGATCCGCGCGGCTGTGTCGACCTTGCCGGCACTGCGAAGCACGTCCATGACGGTGCGGATTTCGTCCGCCGTCAGCGCATCCATCGGATGCGTCGCGGTCGCCTGCGGCGCGACCCGGGTCTCGGCATGCGTCGGCGAGGCGATGGCGACCATTGCTGCGGCCAGACCGGTCAGCGCCCGTCCACGGCCCCAGGATGTCAGCGATATCGTTGCCATTCCGCTCTCCTCTTCAAAGCTGCTGTCGCAGAGCATACTCGCAAAGGCGGCGGCATGAAGCCCCTGCTCACCCTGCGGTCCGCTCCGTTATCTTCGGCACGACGACCTCGTCGGCCGGGCGCGGCGCGGCGCGGTGCACGTCGAGCAGGCGGACGCCGATGCGGTCGCGCAGCACCGGCCAGATCCCCCGCGGAGCCACCATCATCACGACGACTGCGATGACCCCGAGCCCGACCAGGTACCAGCCGCCGGAGAGATCCAGGGGTCCCGTCATCAGCTCGCGCAGGCCGAAGAAGATGATGACACCGAGGATCGGGCCTTCCAGTGTTCCGATACCGCCGATGATCACGATGAACATCATGTAGACGGACCAGTTGACGTCGAAGGCCGCGAGCGGCGCGATGAAGAGATTGCCCAGGAAGCTGAGTGCGCCCGCCAGCCCACATCCCGCAGCCGAGAGCACGAAGGCGACGAAGCGGTTGTGCCGGACGTCGACGCCGACGCTCATCGCGGCCAGGTCGTTGTCGCGCACACTCATCAGCCCGAGGCCGAAGCTCGAGGTCATCAGCTTGTACAGCGCCGCGATGGTCCCGAGCGTCAGCGCGCCCGCGAGCCAGAACATGGTCGGCTCGAACCAGTCGAAATCGATCAGTTTGCTGGTCGCCAGCGGCATCCCCGAGGTGCCGCCGACGGCTTGCGATTTCATTGCGAACGCACCGATGATCTCCGCGAACACCCACATCGCGATCGAGAAATAGGCATCACGCAGCCGGAACAGCGGAAAGGCGATGATGGCGGCGACGGCCGCTGCGACCAGCGGCGCCACCGGCAGCACCCAGAACGGGGTGACCTCGAGCCAGCCCGACGTCAGGAACAGCGCATAGGCGCCGAAGGCGATGAAGACCTGGTGACCGAGCGACACCAGCCCGGCATAGCCCGCCAGCAGGTTCCACATCTGCGCCATCGTGAGCAGCAGCAGGCACTCGGTCGCGAGCCGCAGGAAGCCCTCGTTGAGCACAAAGGGCGCGCCAGTGATGGCCGCGACCAGGACGACGGCACAGGCTATCAGAATTGTCCGTGTCGGCATCGGGTTATGCCTTGCTCGAGACGAGACCTGACGGCCTGATCAGCAACATGATGAAGAACAACAGGTGCGCATAAAGCAGCCCGGCATTGGGATCGATCTTCAGCCCGATCAGCTGTGCCATGCCGAGCGCGATGCCGCCGAGCAGCGCGCCCCAGAACGAGCCGAGCCCGCCGAGCACAACCACCTCGAAGGCGATCAGGAGCCGCTCGGCGCCCGAGAACGGCGTGAAGCTCGAGCGCACCGCCAGCAGCACGCCGGCGATCGCGCCGAGCGCGAGCGACAACCCCATGACATAATTGTAGACACGGTCCGGCTTGACGCCGGACAGCCGGACGATATCGCGGCGGTCGGCCGTCGCGCGCACGATGCGGCCGAACTCGGTGCGCTGCAGGATGAGTTGCAGCGCCACGAACAGCACGACGGCGAGCACCAGCGTGAGCAGCGGCATGATGCCAATGTTGATGCCGGCGACCTCGAGGCTTGCGCGCGACAATTCGCCGACCTGAAGGCTGCGCACGTCGGCGCCGAACACCTCGACCATCACATTGCGCAGGATCACTGAGACGCCGAAGGTCAGCAGCAACGGCGCCAGCGGATCGGGCGACTTGGCGACGCGGTTGACGATCACCGCCTGGTAGACCCATCCGACGAGGAAGGACACGGCGATCACCGGGATCAGCATCAACAGCGGCGGCACCGACGGAAAAAGCGCGGCAAGCAGCACCGCGAAGAACGCGCTCAGCACCATGAACTCGCCATGCGCGATGTTGACGACCCGCATCACGCCGAACACCAGCGCAAGGCCGATGCCGAGCAGGCCGTAGAGCCCACCCAGCAGGGCCCCGTTGATCAACGTCTCAACCCAGATCATATCCAAAGGTCCGATTGCAGATGTTATGGCTTGATGAAATCGAGTCGAATTGCGGCCGCGAAGGAATTGCGCCCCCTCTCCCGCGTGCGGGCGAGGGTTGGGGTGGGGGCTCACTCCGCGAGTCACATCGTGGAGAGAGCCCCCACCCGCATCGCATCTTTGATGCGATGCGACCTCCCCCGCACGCGGGAGAGGTGGAACAAGTCTGCGGCCAGCTCGATTCAAACATAAATCATCATGCTTCAGTTGCCGAAATAGGCATGCGTGAGTGCTTCCGGCTGCATGTCGCGCGCCGACCCGGTCAACGACACCCGCCCCTTCAAGAGGCAATAGATGCGCTCGGATGCCGCGAGCGCGCGCTTGACGTCCTGTTCCACCAGCACGACAGCGGTCCCCTCGCCGCGGATGTCGGCAAATGAGCGATAGATCTGCTCGACCATGACGGGCGCGAGCCCGAGCGAGATCTCGTCGCAAAGCAGAAGCCTGGGGTTCGACATCAGCGCGCGGCCGATCGCAGCCATCTGCTGCTGGCCGCCGGAGAGCTGCCCGGGATTCATCCGCCGCCGTTCTGCAAGGATCGGGAACAGGTCGAACACCCGCCGCAGCGTCCAGCTTCCGGAACGCCGGTTGACCGTGCCCATCAAGAGATTCTCCTCGACGGTCAGCGAGTCGAATAGTAACCGTCCCTCGGGGATCATGATCAGCCCGAGCCGCGACACCTGCTCCGCCGGCATGCGCGAGATGTCGGCGCCGTCGAAATGGATCGCTCCCGACCGCTCCTCGTTCAGCCCGACGAGCGCCTTAAGGAAGGTCGACTTGCCGGCGCCGTTGGCGCCGACCAGCGCCACCGCCTCGCCGTCTCCGACCGTGAAGTTCATGTCGAACACGGCCTGGAGATCGCCGTAGAAGATCTGCAGGCCACTTACGTCAAGCAACGCCATCGGCCTTCAGCCCCATGTAGATTTCGCGCACCACGGCGCTGTCCATGACCTCGGCCGGCGGCCCTTCCAGGACCTTGCGGCCGAAGTCGAGCACCAGGATGCGATCGGACACCGCGCGCAGCGCGTGCGCAATATGCTCGATCCAGATCATCGCATGATCGGCCTTGACCGACTGGATGATCGCGACGAGGCGCTCGACCTCCGGCTCGGTGAGGCCGGCGGCGATTTCATCGAGCAGGATCAGCGCCGGCTTGGAGGCCAGCGCCTTGGCGAATTCCAGCCGCTTGCGGTCGATCAGCGGCAACGCGCCCGCCAGCTTGTCCGCCTTGGCCTCGAGCCCGGTGCGCTGCAACACCTCCATCGTCCAGCTTGACGCGGCGTCGCCATGCAGCCCGGCGCCGTAGGACGCGGCAACGAGCGCATTCTCATAAACCGACAGATGCGGGAACGGCTGCGGAATCTGGAACGCTCGGCCAAGGCCCTTGCGCGCGCGGCGATACGGCGGCAAGCCGGTGATCTCCTCGCCGTCGAGCATGATCGACCCGTCGTCGGCCGTGAGAAGGCCGACGATCAGGTTGAGCAGCGAGCTCTTGCCGGCCCCGTTGGGGCCGATCACGCCGAGGCACTCTCCGCGCGCTAGCTCGAAGCTGACGTCGTCGGCGACGACGATTTCGCCGAAGCGCTTGCGCAAGCCATTGACGCGCAGAAGCGGTGCCATCTCAGCTCAGCTTGGAGAGCAACTGGAGATCGGCCTGCTTCGGAATGAACGGCGCGGTGCCGTTATGCACGATCAGGAGCTCGTATTTCGACTTGCCGCTCTTGGTCTTGCGCCACTGTCCGCCCGCCAGCGAGGTCACGGCAACGCTCTTGATCGGGCTGTCCTTGAACTTGACCTGCCCGACCACCGTCTCCATGTCGAGACCCGCGATCGCATCGCGCAGCGAGTTCTTGTCCTTCGGATCGCTCTTCTGCAGCGCCGCGAGCGCAACCTCCCACAAGGCGTGGGCGTAGCCGATCGGCTGGGTCCACTGCTTGCTGGTGGTCTTCTCCCATTCGGCAGCGAGCTCGCCGGCGCTCTGGCCGGTCAACGACGACTTGAACGGATAGGCCGGCGTCCACCACACCTCGGTCGACATGCCGTCGCCGCGATCGCCGAGCGCGTTCACCGCACTCGGGAACAGGAAGGCCGCCGCCACAGTACAGATCTGCGGCCGGAAGCCGGCCTGCGCCGCCTGGTTCCAGAGCGTCACCCAGTGATTGCCGTAGGTGAAGCCGGAGACGATATCGACACCGTTGTTCTTGAACGCGGAGACCTGATTGGTGAAGTCGTCGGTCGCGATCTGGAACTTGCCTGCCGAGAACTCCTTGTAGCCGGCCTGCGTGATGCCGCCGGGCAGGCCGACCTTCGGATCGGAGAAGGCCTGACCCGCGGGGTTGTCGATATAGAGGGTGCCGACCTTCTTGTTGGTGTCGACCGACTGCCACATGCCCATGAAATTCTTCACGACGTCGTCAGCGCCCCAGAAGAAATGAAAGCTGTAGGGGAAGCCCTTGTCCGGCGTGCCCTTGCGCGGGAACATCCAGCCCTGCCACGGCACCATTGTCGAGATCGAGGGAATGCCGCGGGCGTCGGAGAGCTCCTGCACCGGGGCCTGCGCGTCGCCGTCCTCGATCAGGATCAGGTCGCACTTTTCGCGCAGCACCAGCTCGCTGGCGACCACCGACGAGCGGTTCGGATCGGACTGGTTGTCCTTGAAGACGAACTCGACCTGGTAGGTCTTGCCGCCGATCTTCAGCCCATCCTTCAGGCGGGCCTTGATCCGCTCGTGGATCCAGGTGTCCGGCTCGGCGAACGGCGCACGGACCCCGGACAGGCAGCCGACCCAGCCGATCTTGATGGTGTTGCTGGCCGCGCTCGCGATGTTCACCAGCGGAAAATTCGTCGCGGCGGCAAGACCGGAGGCGCCGGCAGCTTTCAGAAGCGTACGCCGGTTGAGCCGGCCTGTGGATGGCGATTTCGAGTTTGTCTTATCAGTCATGTCCCTCTCCCTGACCTTGATGAAAATCGCCGCTTATGCTGCGGATCGCTGGATTGCCGTGCGGCTGACGGCTGCGAACTTGCACAATGTGTTTTCGATGATGTCGCGCGGGATGCCGCGCACGATGAAGACGAGCCGTGAGCGGCGGTCCGCCGACGGCCAGCCGTCGAGCGTAATCGGCGGATGGAAGACGTGCTGCACGCCGTGCACCACGACCGGCACATCAGGCTGTTCGGCGACATTCACGATGGCCTTGAAGCGCAGCAGGTCCTCGCCCTTCAGCGCCGCCACATAGTCGAGCCAGCGCGCAAACGCGTCGCGGCGGATCGGCTCGTCGATAACAAGGCTGTAGGACGAGACGCCCTCATCATGCGCATGGTGGCTGTGATGCCCGCACGCCTCCCCGTCGCAATGATGATGGGCGTGATGGTCATTCGCGGCTTGCGAGGCCATTTCGAACCAGCGCACGACGTCAGTCGACCTTGCCGCCGGATCGAACAGTCCGGCGTCCAGCATCCCGGCCGGATCGACCACGCCGTTGCGGACCTGGCACCTCGCCGCAACCGGGTTGATCGCGGCAAGCCGCGCCTCGAGCCGCGCCAGCGCATCATCGTCAGCAAGGTCAGTCTTGGTCACCAGCAGCCGGTCGGCGACGGCGATTTGCCTCGCGGCCTCCGGATGCACATCAAGCGTATGCGCGCCGTTGACCGCATCAACGGTCGCAACCACGCCGTCGATCCGGTAGCGGCCGACGATATCGGGCGCGGTAATCAGCGTATGCAGCACCGGAACCGGATCGGCGAGGCCGGTGGTCTCGACCAGCACGCGGTGGAACGGCGGGATCGTGCCCGTGGCGCGGCGCGCGGCGAGATCGGTCAACGTCTCGATCAGATCCTCGCGCACCGAGCAGCAGATGCAGCCATTGTCGAGCAGCGCCAGCCGATCCTCGCTGCTCTCGACGAGGAGATGATCCAATGCCACCTCGCCGAATTCATTGATGATGGCGACGACGCCGCCAAGCGCAGGCTGGCGCAGCAGATGGTTCAGCACCGTGGTCTTCCCGCTGCCGAGGAAGCCGGTGAGAACCGTGACCGGGATATGGTCCGCCACCGCGCCCATCGTCATCCCCGCTCGTACACCTTGCGGCCGGCGAAGTAGGTCATCTCGACCCGCGTGTCGGCAAGCTGGTCGGTGGGAATATCGAAGATCATCTGGTCGAGCACGATCAGGTCGGCCGATTTGCCGACCTCGATCGAGCCGGTGGTCTGCTCGAGCCCGGCGGCGTGCGCGGCGTCGATCGTGTAGATGTCGATCACGGTCGAGAGGTCGAGCGCCTGCTCGGCCCACAGCGACTTGCCGGGGAAATCGCCGGTCGGATTTTGCCGCGTCACCATGCCCTCGATGCCCTGCCAGGGATCGGGGATCGGGATGACAGGCCAGTCCGAGCCGCCGGCCATCAGCGCGCCCGCGGCCTTCAGGTCCTTGTTCGGCCAGAAGCGCTGGGCGCGCTCGTCGCCCATTGCGGCCTTGTGCGCCTCGAGGAAGATGGTCGGGTACCAGATGATCGGCGACAGATCCGCCGCGACACCGAGCTCGGCGAAGCGTGGAACGTCGTCCGGCGTGATGTAGCTCGCATGCGCGATCTGGTGGACCAGGTTGGTCGGACCGTTGAAGCTGCGCACGACGTCGATCGCATCGAGCGCCTGCGTCACCGCGGCGTCGCCGGCGCAATGGATCTTGGCGGCGAGCCCGAGCTTCTCGCAGCGGCCGAGCCAGCGGATCAATTCCGGCACGGTCAGCATGGTCGAGCCGCGGAAGCAGCAGCCGCGCACGGCATCGGCAAGGTAGGGCTCATGGAATGCCGCGGTCTTCGCGCCGGGCACACCATCGAGGAACACCTTGACGTAATCGGGCTTCACATGGGCGCCGCGATAGTGCTCGCGCAGCGCAAACAGCTCCTCGCCCGCCTTGCCGAACATGAAGCCCGGCTCGACCACCGGCATCGCGCAGACCGCCCAGGCGGTGAGCTCGCCGCGATCGTCGAGCCCCTTCAGCGCCGCCATGATCGGCTCCATGCTGGCAGCGTCGATGAAGGCGGTGACGCCATAGGCGTTCAAGACCGAGATCGAGCGCGCAACGGCGGCGCGATCCATCTCCGCGGTGTAGTGGCCGGAGGCCGCAAGCGCCCGTTCGACGAGCCCCGATGCCGCCTCGATCATCACGCCGGTGAGCGTGCCGGTCTTGAGGTCGCGGCCGATCTCGCCGTCGGTCGGGTTGGGCGAATCGGCGTTCACGCCGGCGAGCCGCAGTGCCGCCGAACTGGCCCAGCGGTTATGATAGGTGTCGTCGCGCAGCACGACGGGATGGCCGAGGCTCGCGGCATCGAGCAGCGCGCAGGACTCGGCGGTGTTGAGCTCGTTGAGCAGGTTGTTGCCGAACTGACCGCCGACGATCCAGGCGCCGGGCGCCGCTGCCGACGCGGCCTTGTGCAGGGTCTCGGCGATCTTCGGAATGCTGTCGCTGGATGCGAAGCGCAGCTCGTAGAGATCGGCCTGCCCGCCCATCATGATATGATTGTGGATGTCGACGATCCCCGGCATCGCCATCCGTCCGCCGAGATCGATTGCGACGGTGCCGTCGCCGATCAGCGGCGCGATGTCACGCTCCTCGCCGACGGCGATGAAGCGGCCCGCCTTGACGGCGGCGCTCGCAGCCCATGGCTGCCGCCGGTTCGACGTGTAGATCCGGCCGTTGCGAAACACCGCGTCGGCGTAGGTCTTGTCCATAGGCATCTAACTTCCCGGTTGAAAGCGTGTCGACGGGACGGGCGTCTCCCGCCGATCGGCACGCAACGGACGCCGCACATCCGCGAACAGACAGGTCGGCATCTTGGCCAAAACGTTCGGCATGTCGCG
The DNA here is from genome assembly GCF_042430365.1 of Bradyrhizobium erythrophlei. Taxonomy (GTDB): domain Bacteria; phylum Pseudomonadota; class Alphaproteobacteria; order Rhizobiales; family Xanthobacteraceae; genus Bradyrhizobium; species Bradyrhizobium erythrophlei. The sequence goes on along the minus strand of NZ_JBHMET010000259.1, from coordinate 59,810 downwards.
TTTGGGAACAATCCACCATCCGGTGGATGCAGTGTCACACCGCCGCGACCCGGCAGGCAGGCGCGCGTCAGGGAACCGCGACGTCGTCGCGATTCCCCTGCACCGGCCGAGCGGCGGCTTGCGCCGTAGCCCCCGCTACTTGTGGAACATCGGACGCTTGGGCGGCGTCGCCGGCTCGTCCGGCGCCCACAGCCGGAAACTCAGATTGGCGAACACCGAGTAGCCCTTGGTGATGGAGGCGGTGTCGATCCCGGGCGGGCCGGCAGTGCCACCGGAGGCGTTCGAGGAGAACTCATGCGTCGCCCAGACCGTCAGTGCGGCCGGTCCGAAATTGTAGCCGACCAGGCCGCCACCGGCCCAGATGTTGTGGCGGTTGACGTTGATCGCGCCGTTATAGAACGCGCTCGAGGTGTCGCCGGTCACCTGGCCGACGTAATAGGCGATCGGCCCGAAGGTCCAATTGCCGATCGTCTTGGCCGCGGTGAACTCGGCGTGGAAGACGTCGCCCGATCGATAGCCCGTGATCGAGTTCTTGGTGTTCATCTCATGATACAGATTGGCCGTGAGATTCCAGCCGTCCTTCAGGTAGGACACGACCAGTTCAGGCTGCAAGGTCCACCAGGGATTGCCGACATTGTTCAATCCGGCCGGTCCGCTGATCGACCCGTTCGGCACATACATGCCGAGGCCTGTCTTGACGAAGAAACCGCTGTCGCCGAGCTTCCAGCTCAACTCCGCCGGCACGATGAAGGTGTTGTGCATGCCGGCCTGCTGGACGTTAATCGGCCCGCCGACATCGGCCATGATCCAGGGCTGCACGATGACCGCGTTGTAGGTCGCGCCGAGGAAGGTCCAGCCCGGCACCCACAAGAGACCCGATGCTTCGACGGCGGCGTGCACCGGTGTTGCCCTGCCGCCGACATTCGGCGCGCCCGGACCGACGATGTTGGCTTGATAGGTGAAGACCTGGTTGAAGCTGTAAAGCCCCGGCGGCGGCGTGCCGGCCGTGCCTCCGCCCAGAGTGATGCCCGGCTTCTGTGCCCAGCCGGGAGACCCAAACTCGTAGGCATTGGCCGATGTTGCGCCCGCACTCGCCACCACCAGCGCGGCAACGGCAATTGTTCGATTGATCGTCATGTAGCCCCCTTGTCCCCAGGATCGCTGCATCGCGCCGCGGTCGATCGACGATCGATCGCGTGCGGCGTCGTGCAGAGCGGGCGAAATCTAGAAAGGGGTATTCAGCCGGCGTTATCCGGAATCGGCAAAAGTGCAATTCGCGCTGTGAAAAATCCTAGCGTGAGGCAGATGCCACACGCTGCACGGTGCGCGAGGGCAGCTCGCCAAACAGTTGCCGATAATTTTCGGCGAAGCGACTCCAGTGCCAGAAGCCCCACCGTGCCGCAACGTCGCCGATCGAGACCGGTTGTCCCGTCGCGGCAAGCGCGCCGAGCTCACGGCGCACCGCGTTCAGCCGAAGCATGCGCAGATACTGCAGCGGCGTCAGCCCGAGCGCATCCTGGAAGCAATCCTGCAGCGTCCGGCGGCTGACGCCGACATGACGGCAGAGCTCGGCGATTCGCGGCGGGTCCTCGACCCGCTCGAACACATATTCGCGGATGCGATCGACCGTTTGCGCCGTGCAGCCGCGGATGTCGGTCCAGGCGTGCTCCGACAGGATTCCGGCCAGCGCATCGACGACCGTGTCCTGAAGCGAACGGCGCACGTGTTCGAATGCGAGCGCCGGTCCCAATCGCTGGCCATAGTCGCAGATCTGGCGGAGGCCGTGCTGAAGGCCGGTCAGCCCGTGATGCAATCCGCTGAAGGCGTGCTGCTGATCGCGAAGGCCGGCGATGAAGTCGGCCGCGCGCGGCTCGCCGAGCGTTTCGAGGCATGACGACAGCCGATCACGAGAGACCGCAATCGACACCACATCGACCCGCGTGGATGTCAGTAGCGGCAGCAGGTTTGCGCCGTCGCTGAGCAGGAGATGTGGAAACGCCAGCGGACGGCCGTTGTAATATCCGGGATTGGAGACCGCGAGCGGCAGGCTGAAGACGAGCGCATCGGACCAGGCCGAGCCTTGCTTGAGCAGGGCCTGCGTCGTCGTCTCGCGGACGATCTCAAGGCCGCCGAGCCTGATCATCACCAGGCGTCCGGCAAAGGGGCCCGACGACACCTGGTCCATCCGCATGTTCCAGCCGCGCAGGCAGCCGGCATACTCGTTCGCATCGACCGACTCGACGATCGACACGCCGGTCCTTTCGACCGCGCCGCGTCTGCCCCCCATGAAGCGCTCCCCGGCATCGAGCTTGGCGAGCGGGCAAGGCGGTAGCAATCAACCGTTGGAACGATAGCGTCGAGGTAACCTGGTTTGTCCTTAGAAACCGAGCGCCAAACCATCCTTGCGATGATCGGAGGCGCCGAGCAGGACGCCGCGCGCATGATCGATGCGGATCGCCTGGCAGCCGCCGATCGGCTCTTGCGAGAACCGCGCATCATGGCCGCGTGCGCGAAGATCGTCGCGGATCGCAGGCGCGATCGTCGTCTCCAGCGACAGCACGCCGTCGAAGGCAAAGGAGCGCGGCGCCTCGGCGGCGGCCTGGATGTTCATCTTCATGTCGAAGATGTTGGACAGCAAATTGGCGTGGCCGGCTGCCTGATAATGTCCGCCCATCACGCCGAACGGCATCACGGTCTTGCCGTCCTTGCGCAGCATGCCCGGAATGATCGTGTGCATCGGGCGCTTGCACGGCTCGAGCGAGTTGGGATGGCCGGGCCTCGCGCGGAAGCTCCAGCCGCGATTGTGCAGGAGGATTCCCGATTTTGGCGCGTAGATGCCGCTGCCGAACGGATAGAACAACGAGTTGATCAGCGAGATCGCGTTGAGGTCGCGGTCGACGACGGTCACGTAAACGGTGTCGCGATGCTCGATATCGTCCCAGGTCATGGCGTCGGATGCGCGCGCCATGTCGATCCGCACGCGGATCCTGCCGATGTAGTCCTCGGTGAGGAAGGATGCCGGATCGATCGCGCCGGTTGCGGGATCGCAGAAGAACGCATCGCGCGCGCGGTAGGCCGCCTTCGTCGCCTCGGCCAGCAGATGGATGCGGTCGGCCTGCGCGAGCGCACCAACGTCGAAGCCCGCGAGCGTGCGCAGGATCATTAGCGCGGCCAACCCCTGCCCGTTCGGCGGGCACTCGACCACGTCGTGATCGTGGAACCGCGCGGAGATCGGGGTCACATAGTCGGAGGTCTGCGCCGCGAAATCATCCGAGGTGTGGGCGCCGCCCAATGCGCGGAGGATCGCGACCATCTCGCTGGCCGCCTCGCCGACATAAAAGGCGGCGCGGCCTTCGCGCGCGATCCTGCGCAGCGTCGCGCCGAGCGCCGGCTGCGCGCGGACGTCGCCGACCTCGGGCGCCTTGCCGCCGGGAAGAAACTGCGCGGCCGCGTTGGGATCGATCTCGATCCGCGCGCGGAACCGTCGCCAATCCTCGGCGACGCGCGGCGTGATGCAAAAACCCTGCTCGGCCGCCGCGATCGCCGGCTGGAAGATCTCCTCGAGCGATTTGCTGCCGTGATCGGCGGCGAGCCGGCACCAGGCGTCGATCGCGCCGGGCACCGTGACCGCCTCCGGCGCGGTCGGCGGAATGTCGCGCTGCGCGCTTTCGGCATATTTGCCGACATCGGTGCCGGCGGGTGTCCGTCCCGAGCCGTTGAGTGCAATCGGCGCGCCGGCCTTTGGCGAATAGAGCGCAAAGCAGTCGCCGCCGATCCCGGTCATCTGCGGCTCGACGACGCCCTGCACCGCGACCGCCGCGATCGCGGCGTCGACCGCGTTGCCGCCGGCCTTCAGCATCTCGACCGCGGCGAGCGTCGCCTGTGGATGCGAGGTCGCGGCCATGCCTTTTTCCGCAACCGCCACCGAGCGGCCGATGGCCATGAAATCACGCATGCCGTTTCCTCGAGCGTTGTGGACCAGAGCGGGAGCCGCTCGCCAACGCAGTCGGAAACGACGCCGATAGCTGAAATCTCGACCCGCCGCGTGCGCCGCAGCAATCAACCGAACGGTGGATGGGTCAGATGCGTGATGCCGCGAGCCCTAATGCGGCCGCGACATCAGCGCGACGACGGCGGAGCGCGTCTCGACGCCGAGCTTCTCGAAGATGTGGATCAGGTGCGTCTTCACGGTGGCGAGGCCGATGTTGAGGCACTCGCTGATCTCACGGTTGGTCCGGCCGCAGCACAGCAGCTCGACGACCTCGAGCTCGCGCGCGGTCAAGCCATAGCGCGAAGCCTCGTCGCTGCCGGACAGGCGGCTGGTCAGGTTGAACTCGAGATAGTCGTGGATCTTCTCGGCGATGTTCATGCTGCCGTCGGGAATCTTGCAGCCCGGCGCCCACAGCACGCTCATCCCGGCAACGATCCGGTCGTTGCGGCGGAAGAAGAACTCGATCATGTCGGCGACGCCGCATTGGTCGGCGAAGCTGCGGTAGGTCGCCGCATCGCGAGTGGCGCATTGATTGAGGGCTGTGCTCAGCCGGGCGATCGGCTGATTGGTCGCCGAGCGCGGATGCAGCGGATCGAGCCGGTTCATTCCGGCCAGATACTGATCATGAAAGCCGGCCGGGACACCGGTGGAGAGCACAAAGCGGTTGAGATTGAGGTTGCTGTCGACCTCATAGAAAGCGGTCGCGGAGCCCTCGAGAATCCCCCGCGCGAACTGGATGGCTTGCGTGGTTGCCGGATCCGGTCGGCCCAATAGCGCAATCATGACCTACCCTCCCAAGATTCCCGATCGATTTCCGATGGTGGACGTTTCCCAATCGCGGACGTCTGCGCGCCTCACAGCTGAACACGCTGGGACAGACGCGCCGCTTAGTCAAGCAAATTGCGGGCCAAGCAATTGTTCTGGAGGAGTTTTGCTGCGGTTACGCAGGAGTAACCAGCGGTGGAACCTCCACCATCCGGTGGATTGCCGGCCATGCGACCGGCGCGAAAATCTGTAGCAGCTCACGAGGTGATTATCGGACAGAGGAATGGATTCACGACACATCATGGCCGCGTTCCCGCCGGCCGCAGAGGCACAAGTCACGCTCGCCAACTGGCGGCAGCATCCGTTCAACGAATGGGCCTTCCGCAACGTGCGCGAATTGTTGCCCACCGCGAACATCGCGCGCGCGGCGGCGCCGGCGCCGCTGTCCTTCGCGCAACGCTATCTCGATGATGTCTGCTTCGCGAACCCGCGCGGCGAGACCGTCGGCGTCGACACCGCACTGCGCACCAGCCATACCGACGGCATCGTGGTGTCGCATCGCGGCCAGATCGTCTACGAGTGGTACACGCACGGTCTTGCGCCGGACGCCCCGCATTTGATCTTCTCGGTCAGCAAGTCGATCGCCGGCACGCTCGGTGGCATCCTTGCTGACAGCGGCAAGCTCGATCCGGAGGCGCTGGTCACGCGCTACATCCCGGAGATGGAGGGATCGGTCTATGGCGGCCGCTGCACGGTGCGTCATTTGCTCGACATGAGCGTCGGCATCCACTTCGAGGAAGACTACATGTCGCCCGACGGCGACGTCATGAACTATCGCCGCTCCACGGGTTGGGAGCCGGTAGATGCAAGCGTGCCGCCGACCCATCTGCGGAAGTATCTGAGGACGCTGCGCCCGGACGGCACGCCGCACGGTCAGACCTTCCACTATGTATCGACCAACACCGACGTGCTGGGCTGGGTCTATGAACGCGCCTGCGGCATGTCCTACGCAAAAATCCTGTCGCACTATCTCTGGCAGCCGATGGGCGCCGCGCACGACGCCTACATCACGGTCGACTCGCAGGGCGCGGCGCGTGTCGCCGGCGGCATCTGCGCCAGCTTGCGCGATCTCGCCCGCTTCGGCGAGATGATGCGCAATCACGGCGTCAGCAACGGCCGGCAGGTGGTGCCGACCTGGTGGATCGACGACATCAGGCACAACGGCAACGCCGAGGCGTGGACGCGCGGCGAGCTGACGAAAGTGTTTCCGAAGGGCAATTACCGCAACAAATGGTACACGATCGATCGCGGCGAGACGCCGTTTGCGGCGGTCGGCATCCACGGCCAGTGGATCTACATCGATCCGGCGAACGAGACCGTCATCACCCGCGTCTCCTCGCAGCCGCTGCCGATGGACCTCGATCTCGATCACATGTGGCTGCGCGGCTACCGCGCGATCGCACACAGGCTGGGCGGCAAGTCCTGAAGCGGGCTGCCGATCGCGACTAGAGCATGGTGAGATTAGGTCGAATTGGCGACCGGAAAGACGGTGTGCTCCCTCTCCCGCTTGCGGGGGAGGGTTGGGGTGGGGGTATCACAGCGAGTCGTACTGTGGAGAGAGCCCCCACCCGCCGCGCTCCGGACGACGCTTCGCGTCGCTCGTCGCGCGGCGACCTCCCCCGCAAGCGGGAGAGGTGAAGCAACCAGGAATCATCGCGACAAGGAGACATGGTCATGGGGCATTCGATCGATCGGCGCAATCTCCTGAAGATCGGCGCCGGAGCGACGCTGGGGCTCGCGATGCCGCGCATCGCGCGGGCGCAATCGTCAAAGACGATCATCTCGGTGATGCACGCGCCGCTGCGCGCCACCGACCCGATCATGACGACGGCGTGGACCGCGCGCAACCACGGCCACATGATCTACGACACGCTGTTCTCGACCAACTCGAAGTTCGAGATCAAGCCGCAGATGGTCGAGGCCTGGGAGGTCTCGTCCGACAACCTGACCTACTCGTTCCGCCTGCGGCCCGGCCTCAAATTCCACGACGGCTCTCCGGTGACGTCGGCGGACGTGATCCCGTCGCTGCAGCGCTGGTCCAAGCGCGACACGATGGGACAGAAGCTGTTCGACTTCGTCGCCGAGCTGAAGGCGGTCGACGAACGCACCTTCCGCATGGTGCTGAAGGAGCCTTGCGGATTCGTGCTGTCAGCGCTCGGCAAGCCGACCGCCAACGTGCCGTTCATCGTGCCGGCGCGGATCGCGGCGATGCCGCCCGACCAGGCCATCACCGATCACCTCGGCTCCGGCCCGTTCCGCTTCATCACCTCGGAATTCCAGCCCGGCGCCAAGGCGGCCTATGAGAAGAACCCGGATTACGTCTCCCGCGACGAGCCGTCCGACGGCACCGGCGGCGGCAAGGTCGTGAAGATCGGCCGCTATGAATGGCTCAGCATGCCGGACTTCCAGACCGCAACCAATGCGCTGATCAACGACGAGATCGACTATTTCGAGGTGCCGCCGCACGACCATCATCCGATGCTCGCGCGCGCCAAGAATGTCGAGCTGACCGACTACAACACGCTCGGCTTCTCCGGCATGTGCCGGATGAACTGGCTCTACCCGCCGTTCGACCGGCCGGAGATCCGCCAGGCCGTGCTGCACGCGGTGAACCAGAAGGACTGGCTCGACACCCAGATCGGCAATCCCGACTATTATAAAGTCACGCCCGCGATCTTCATCGCCGGCACGCCGTTCGAGAGCACGAATGGCTGGTCGACCAAGGCGGACACGGCAAAGGCCAGGGAGCTCCTGAAGCAGGGCGGCTACAAGGGCGAGCCGATCACGATCCTGCACGCCACCGACGCACCGATCATCACCGCGCTCGGCACCGTCACCGCCGAGGCGCTGCGCGGCATCGGCATGAACGTCAACCTCGTGGCCATGGACTGGGGATCGGTGGTCGCGCGGCGCGCCAAGCAGTCGCCGCCGGCCGAAGGCGGCTGGTCGATCTATCACTCGACCTGGGCCAGCGCCGACCTGGTCAATCCGATCGGCAATGCCTGCGTCAACGGCAAGGGCAAGAATGGCGGCTTCTTCGGCTGGGTCGAGGACGCCGAGCTCGAAAAGTTGCGCGACACCTTTGCAAGGGCCGCGGCACCGGCGGACCAGAAGGCGCTTGCCGACAAGATCCAGGGCCGCGCCTATGACGTCGTCACCCACGTTCCGACCGGTCAGTACAACCAGCCGGCCGGAACGCGGAAGGCGCTGAAGGACATCGTTCGCGCCCCGGTGCCGCTGTTCTGGAACGTCGACAAGACCGGCTGACGCGCGGCTCAACCCCTGGCGGTCGACAACCGCTGTTTGAAGAAGGCGAGGATCTCGTCGCGGGCCGCGATCGTCGGCTGGCCGGCCCCGTCGATCAGATGCGCGGTGACGACGCTGTGCGGTGTCGTCACAAAGTTCTGGAAGAAGGGAGAGAGATCACTTCGGTTCGCCGCGCTGTCAGGCAGAACCCGTCCGACGAAGCGATCGCCCAGCGCCTCGGCATAGGCCGCGAAGCGCTGTGCCATGCAGAACTTGTCGCCCGCGAAGCGGTAGGCCAGCACGGTGAGGTCTTCGCGCTCCAGCCGCTCGCGAACGGCCTTCACGTCCTCGGGCGCGATCTCGATGCCCGCCGGATCGTTCAGCGGCAATGACGGTTGCGACAGCACCGGCGCCAGCATCGATGGCTCCAGCATCATCGTCAGCGCGAAATTGCCGGTGAAACACATCCCGATGGCACCGACGCCGGGGCCGCCGCATTCGCCGTGGGCCAACCGCGCGAGCGAACGCAGCCATTGCGTCACGGGACTGGACTGGTTTGCGGCCATCGCGCGAAACTCCGCGCTGACGCAGGCGCGCTGAAACACCGCGGCGCCCTCCTCTGCGCTGGCAACGGCGCCGTCCCGGCCGAACAACGACGGCATGTAGACGGTGAAGCCGGCATCGCGAACCCAGCGCGCGAAGCGCGCGACATGCGGGCTGATGCCTGGCATCTCCGTCATCACGATGACGGCAGGGCCGCTCCCTCCGACATAGACGAGCTTGCTCGCACCATCGAGCGTGATGTCACGGCGTCCAAAATCCTCGAGCGGATCGTCCTGCGTCATCGAGCGGTTCGGCATTGGCGGTACTCCTTGTCGAGGATGGCGCTCGGGCGCGATCCGCACGCAGACCGTGACGCCCGCGCGCGTGAACACTCCCGAGCCTGAGCAACGGGCGGCGTATTGGTCGCGATCATTGCGATTTCCAGCCAGGCTGCTAGTGTCAAAAATGACATTAATCGCGGATTTTATGCCATGCCCAAGATTGCCGTTGTCGAGATCGACGGCTGCCTGGCGTCGAGTGCGGCCATCACCTACGACGTGCTGGCCACCGCCAACCGGCTCGGCGCGACGAAGCGGACGCGCTTCGAGGTGACGACATTGCGTTACGGCCCGCGGCGGCGCGGCGGTCGTCTCCGCGGCGCCGATCTCGTGATCGTGCCCGGGCTCGGATCGGCATCGGCCGAGATGCTGGAGCGCAAGCTTGCGACCCCCGCCTGCCAACGCGCGCGCGACGCGCTGGCTGCCGCATTCGCGGACGGCGCCGCGCTCGCCGCCTCCTGCGCAAGCAGCTTCCTGCTGGCCGAGACCGGCCTGCTCGACGGCAAACGCGCGACCACGACATGGTGGTTTGCGCCGCTGTTTCGGCAACGCTATCCAAAGGTCGAGCTGATGACCGAGCGGATGGTCGTCGCCGACTGGCCGATCGCTACCGCCGGCGCGGCCATGGCGCAAATGGACCTGATGCTCGCGGTGGTCGCGCGCTTCGCCGGCCCGGATGTGGCGAAGGGCTGCGCCAACTACCTGCTGCTGGATGAACGGCGCTCCCAGGCGCCGTTCATGGCCATCGCCTATCTTGCAGGCCAGGACGCCACGGTCGCCAAGGCCGAGAAATGGGTGCGCAACAACATCAGCCGGGACTTCACGATCAAGGACGTCGCCGATGCCGCCGCGCTGGCGCCGCGAACCTTCGCCAGACGACTCGAGGCGGTCTGCGGCGTCTCGCCTATTCAGTTCGTGCAGCAGATCAGGATCGAGACGGCACGGTCTCTGCTGGAGACCACGCGACTGTCGGTCGAGCAGATCGCGCGCGAGGTCGGCTATGCCGAGCCGTCGACGCTGCGCCGGTTGATCCGGCGCGACACCAGGCATTCGCCACGGCATTTCCGGTCCGCCGGGTGACGGGACTGATGGCGCCATCAGCCACACCTCACGCGAGAATCATTGAGATTCGCAGCAGAGCCTGATTAGGTCTAGCGAGGCTGCAACATGAGCGACAGGGCCCGACCACGAATGACACGAACGCGACGGACACGACCGACGATTCGTGACGTCGCGGCCGAGGCCGGCGTGTCGGTGAGCAGCGTCAGCCGGACGCTCAATGGCGGCATCTATACCAGTGCCGAGCTGCACGCCCGCATCATGCGCGCGGTCAAGCGTCTCGGCTTCGAGCCGGATTCGGCGGCGCAGGCGCTGCGCTCGCGGGCCTCCAACACGATCGGATGCATGGTGGCCGATTTCTCCAACCCGCATTACACCGGCATGGTGAGCGCGGCGGAGGAGGAATTCCAGCGCGCCGGCTTCCTGCTGATGCTGGCCGCGACCAAGCACGAGCCGGCACGCGAGGCGGCCTTCCTGTCCGCGGTGCGGCGCCGGCAGATGGATGGATTGCTGCTGTTCGCCGGCGACAATTCCCACAAGGATTTCATGAAGGGCCTGGCGACGCTCGACCTGCCCTGCGTCGCCGTCGACCGCGAGGTGCCCAATAGCGCCTCGGTTCGCGTCGATCATCGCGGCGGTGCGCTGGAGGTGACGCGCTATCTGATCGGCCTCGGCCACCGCCGCATCGCGCTCTTGACCGGAAGCGCCGCGGTGCTGCCAAGCTCGGAGCGGCTCGCCGGCTACCGCCAGGCGCATCAGGAAGCGAGGATCGAGGTCGATCCGCATTTGATCCGCCCGCACATGCAGGGCGCCAACACCGCGTTCAGCTCAGTATGCCAGTTGTTGCAGTCGGCAAAGCCGCCGACCGCGATCATCTCGCTCGGCACCAGCATGCTGGCGGAGGTGCTGGAGGCGATCACGAGCAACGGCCTGCGCTATCCGCAGGACATCTCGATCGTTTGTAGCGGCGACACCGATCTCGCGCGCCATGCGACGCCTGCGATCTCGGCGCTGAGCTGGGACATGAACGAAGTCGGCCGCACCGCCGCGCGGCTGCTGCTGGAGCAGATCCGCGACGGCGACAAGGCGAAGCCCGCCGAACCGATCTATCTGCCGACGCGCTTCATCCTGCGCCACTCCTGCGCCGCGCCGCCGGCTCGCGGGCGGAAATAGCGTCTTTTGCTTGGCTCCTCTGCATCCGTCATGGCCGGGCTTGTCCCGGCCATCCACGTCTTGCTTGCAAGCGGTGACGAAAGTCGTGGATGCCCGGCCCAAGGCCGGGCATGACGAGCTAATGCCCCTCCCAATCCGCCTGCGGTCCCGCCGCGTATTGCGCGTCGGAGACGTGCTCCATCCAAGTCGCATAGTCGCCGTCGAGCGTCTCGTGGATCGCGATGTGGCTCATGCCGGTTTTCGGCGCCGCACCATGCCAGTGCTTCTCGCCCGGCGGAATCCACACCACGTCGCCGGGGCGGATCACGCGGATCGGCCCGCCCCAGCTCTGGACGTAGCCCACGCCTGCGGTGACATAGAGCGTCTGCCCGAGCGGATGCGTATGCCATGCGGTGCGCGCGCCCGGCTCGAAGGTGACGCGCGCCGCCTGCACGTGCGCCGGCGCCGGCGCGTTGACGATCGCATCGGCCCATACCGTGCCGCTGAACCAATCGGCGCCGCCGCGCCGGCTCGCGATCGATCCCGAACGCGTGATTTCCATCTGTCGTCCTTCTGCTTGACCATAGATCTGGAAACGGTTCCAGATTGCCGCCGACCGCCGGCTCACTGCATCACAAACCCTTCGTAATCGCGCTGCGCGATCTGTGCGATGCGGTGCCGGTAGCCCTGGCCGACATAGGGCATGAAGACCCGCGGCTTGCCCGCGATGTTGGCGCCCTGGTACCAGGAATTGGCCTTGGGATAGAGCGTGCGGCTGGCCGCGTCGGCGACATGCGCCATCCAGGCGCGCTCGGCATTGCGCTCGGGCTCGATGCGGGTCAGCCCCTTCGCGCGCATGGCATCAAGGCAGGTCGTGATCCACTCGACATGGTTCTCGCAGGCGTGGATCACGTTGCCGATCACGGACGGGCTGCCAGGCCCGGTCACCACGAACAAATTGGGGAAGCCCGACACCATCAGGCCGAGATAGGTGCTCGGCCCGTCCACCCAGGCGTCCTTCAGGCGCGTGCCATCGCGGCCGCGAATATCCATGGCGGCGAGCGCGCCGGTCATCGCGTCATACCCGGTCGCGAGCACCAGCGCATCCAGCGCGAAGGTGCGCGTCGCGGTCTCGACGCCGGTCTCCGTCACCGTCCTGAGCGGCTCCTCGCGAAGATCGACCAGCTCGACATGCGGCAGATTGTAGGTCGCGAAATAATCGGTATCGATGCAGATGCGCTTGACTCCGAGCGGATAATCCTTCGGCGACAACGCCTCCGCGGTCTTGCTGTCCTTGACGATGCCGCGGATCTTGTCGCGCACGAACTCGCAGGCGACGTGATTGACGGCATCGCTGGTCAGGATGTTCGGGAATGCGGTCAGGATGCCGCCGCCGCCCTGATCCCAGAGCTGCTGATAGCGTGCCCATTGCACGTGCTTGTCCGGTACCGGCGCCTCGAACGCGTTCGACGGCACCCGCCCGAATTCCGGCGTCTCGAGGCTCTCGCGATACTTGGCGATCACCGGCTCCGCCGCCGCGACGTCGGCATCCGAGAGCGGCGCATTGCGCGCCGGGACCGAGTAGTTCGGCGTGCGCTGAAACACGGTCAGTCGGCTCGCCGCTTTCGCAATCAGCGGGATCGCCTGCACGCCGGAGGAGCCGGTGCCGATGACCGCGACCCGCAGCCGCGAAAAACTGACCTCGTCATGCGGCCACTGGCCGGTGTGATAGATCGCGCCGCGGAAGCAGTCGAGGCCCGGCAATTTCGGCTTGTTGGGGACCGAGAGGTTGCCGGTCGCCATCACGCAGTATGACGCGGTGATGCAGTCGTCGCGGTCGGTGCGCACGGTCCAGCGCTGGCGCGCCTCGTCCCACCAGGCGCTCGTTACGCGCGTCTCGAACCGGATCAGGGAACGCAGGTCGAAGCGGTCGGCGACATGCTGCGCGTAGCGTAGGATCTCCGGCTGCGCGGCATATTTCTCGGTCCAGCGCCATTCCTGCCGCAACTCCGGCGACCAGGTGTAGGAGTAGAACAGGCTCGGCACGTCGCAGCGCGCGCCCGGATAGCGATTCCAGTACCAGGTGCCGCCGACATCTGCCCCCGCTTCGAGGCCGATCACCTTCAGGCCGAGCTGGCGCAGGCGATGGATCGCATAGAGCCCGCCGAAGCCGGCGCCGACCACGACAGCATCATAGTCGGCCATGACTGATGGCCTTGGGCCGTACTGCCGATCGGCTGCCTTCGCCTGCTCCAGCTTCGTCATGATCAGATCTCTCCGGGTCGCAGGAATATTGCCATGCGCTGGAATACGCGCCATTCTGGAAACGTTTCCAGACCGGAAGCGCTTACGATAATCTTCGCCGGCCGTCAACGCCTCGGCCCTCATGCGGGCCGGGCGGCGGTTCAAGGCGGACAGCAGGGAGTGGATCAGGGATGTTGAACGGCTTTTGTCTTCGCGTGTGGAGTGTGGCGGCCGCCGCGATGATCGGCGCGCTGTCGCCGGCGCTCGCGCAGAAGAATTATGGTCCGGGGGTCTCGGACACCGAGATCAAGATCGGCAACATCATGCCCTATAGCGGCCCCGCCTCCGCCTATGGCGCGATCGGCAAGACCGAGGCGGCCTACTTCGCCATGATCAACGACCAGGGCGGCATCAACGGACGCAAGATCAACTTCATCTCCTATGACGACGGCTTCTCGCCGCCGAAATCGGTCGAACAGGCGCGCAAGCTCGTCGAAGGCGACGAGGTGCTTTTGGTGTTCCAGCCGCTCGGCACCGCGCCCAACGTCGCGATCCAGAAATACCTCAACACCAAGAAGGTCCCTCACCTCTTCATCGCATCGGGCGCAACGCGCTTCGGCGACCCGAAGAATTTTCCTTGGACGATGGGATGGCAGCCGAACTACCAGAGCGAGGGCCGCATCTACGCCAAGTACATCCTCGACAAGTTCCCGGACGGCAAGATCGCGGTGCTCTGGCAGAACGACGATGCCGGCAAGGATGCGCTGAAGGGACTGCGCGACGGCCTCGGCGACAAGGCGAGCAGCATGATCGTCGCCGACAAGTCCTACGAGGTGACCGATCCGACGCTCGACTCGCAGATCGTGGCGCTGCGCGCCTCGGGCGCCGACATCCTGTTCACCTGGGCGGCACCGAAGGGCGCGGCGCAGACCATCAAGAAGGTCGCCGAGCTCGGCTGGAAGCCGGCCTTCTTCCTGACCTCTACGGCGACGTCGGTTGCCTCGGTGATGCGCGCCGCCGGCATCGAACATTCGCAGGGCATCATCTCGGTGTCCTATCTGAAGGACCCGACCGATGCGGCCTGGAACGACGATGCCGAGACCAAGGAATGGCGCGCCTTCATGGACAAGTACATGCCCGACAGCGACAAGACCAACGGCAATCACGTCTATGGCTACGCGGTGGCGCAAACGCTGGCGCAGGCGCTCCGGCAATGCGGCGACGATCTGACCCGCGAGAATGTCATGAAGCAGGCCGCCAGCCTGAAGAACTTCGCGCCAAAGATGATCCTGCCCGGCATCAAGATCAACACCGGCGCGGCCGACTTCCGCCCGATCGAGCAGGAGCAGTTGATGCGCTTCGAAGGCGAAAGCTGGAAGCTGTTCGGCGATATCATCACCGGCGAGGTCGGCAGCGAATACCGGCCGGCGCTCCGAGCAACAGAGCCCGCCATGCAGATGGCGGGCCTTTTGTATGAACGAGACGGGCACTCGTGCGGCCCCCGGGCAGACCTGCCTATACCCGGAAGATATATTTCTGCTTTTCGCAATTTTACTTGACCCGCACCCCAACTCAGCATTACGACTCCCCCGTCCCACCCAACACGAGGGGCGGCTCGCGATCGTCACGAACGTGGTGTGGGATGCGGTGGACGCGGAATGCGCAACTGACGAGTGCGCATGATGCGGACGGTGAAGTCGTGTGGTCCTGACGCCCCAGTGGCAGGTGTCTCCTCGCAAGACGTGT